>NZ_LLWC01000004.1 GCF_001561995.1 Polycladidibacter hongkongensis | reverse complement strand
GTCCTAAACGCCATCGCCTTTCAGCCGCTTCATTCCGCCATGCGCGCAATGACGCTTTTAGCTTATGGAACGACTACACAGCCGAATTGCACGCTTAAAAAAGGTGATAGCGCGTTTATGCGTCTAATTCCAAATAACCTGACAAAGCCGTGCAGATGTATTTGGTCTCTAGATAATCATCAATGCCGTACTTTGAGCCTTCCCGGCCCATACCAGACTGCTTTACGCCACCAAATGGTGCGACTTCGGTTGAAATCATACCGGTGTTAACACCCACCATTCCGTAGTCCAGCGCTTCACTTAGCCTGTAAACACGCGCCAAATCACGGCTATAAAAATATGCAGCAAGCCCATATTCCGTGTCGTTCGCCGCTGCAATCACTTCATCTTCTTGAGAAAAGCGGAATAACGGTGCTAGAGGGCCAAAAGTTTCTTCTTTTGCCACTTTCATATCCGCAGTGGCATTGCCAATCAAAGTTGGCTCAAAAAATGTCCCGCCCAAATCGCTGCGCTTCCCTCCACATAGCAAAGATGCGCCTTTACTCAGTGCATCGGCAATGTGTTCCTCTACTTTTCCAAGCGCCGCTTCGCTTATAAGCGGTCCAATTGTGGTCGCTGGGGCAAATCCATCACCGGTATTTAATTGCTTAACGGCTTTCAACATTTTCTCTGCAAAGGCATCATAAATACCCTCTTGCACGTATATGCGATTTGAGCAAACGCATGTCTGTCCAGCATTGCGAAATTTGGAAGCGATCGCTCCCTCGACAGCCTTTTCCAGATCAGCATCATCAAAAACAATAAAAGGTGCATTCCCGCCAAGCTCAAGCGACAACTTTTTAATCTGATTGGCGCTGTGGCGCATGAGGATGCGGCCAACATTTGTCGAGCCAGTGAAGCTTATCTTTCGTACACTAGGGTTTGTACACAGCTCCTCACCCACATCCTCTGCCCGTGAAGAAGGAAGCACGTTGAGAAGCCCATTGGGGAGACCGGCCCGTTCAGCCAAATGCGCCAGAGCAAGAGCGGAAAGCGGGGTTTCCATTGCAGGCTTAACAACAATTGCGCAACCCGCTGCAAGTGCCGGCGCAACTTTACGGGTAATCATAGCATTTGGAAAATTCCATGGCGTTATTGCCCCAACAACACCAACAGGCTGCTTGATAACCATGATGCGCTTATCTTCCTGATGCGCAGGGATGGTCTCGCCGTAAACGCGCTTTGCTTCCTCAGCAAACCACTCAACAAAGCTCGCTCCATACAGGATCTCGCCCTTGGCCTCGCTCAATGGCTTACCCATTTCCGCTGTGAGGATAATGGCAAGGTCATCCGCATTTTCCAAAAGCAAGCCGTACCACCGCTTTAACACAGCGGCCCTGTCCTTGGCGGTTCGCCTTTGCCATTGCTTCTGCGCTTTCTCAGCGCAGGAGATTGCCTGTCTCACATCTTCTCGCGTGCAATCTGCAACCTCAGCTATGACTTCATGCGTCGATGGATTTGTGACTGTACATGCCGCATCTGCACCGCAATAATTCCCATTGATGAAGCCTTTTGTTTGCAAAAGCTCTGGATTTTTTAGTGCAAGTGACATAATTGGCTCCAATCAAATACCTACGCTCTGGCATATGAAAGGGCACCTTATGCTATGAGCGCCCTCCCTCTCTTTTATGCGACTGAATAAATGTAGAAGCTTTAGAGTAAAAAGGCGGCAAACATACAATTGCAGCCGCCCATAACGCTCTACTTCGGCTTAATTACGCCAAGTCAGCACGGCCCTTCCGGCGCTCTTTGGTAATAGCGTTGCCCTGCAAGATATTGCTCGAACTCCAACTCTTCATCTGATTCAAGCTGAGCGTGCGCGGCAACTGATTCAGAGACGAGCGCTTGCATCTGCGTTTCAACCTCGCTTGGTAAAGTTACAGCGCGAAGATTCGCCGTTTGTGCGGCCGCCATATCCTGCATGAACGCCTGCCATGAACCGGCGATCAGCACGCGCTCCAGCACTTGTGCTGAGGGTGTTCGCTCCGGTTCCTCAACCTTCTTCATTTGCGCAAGTACAGCCCGCGAGAAATGGGCGGTTTCTGCACCATCCATTTTTTCTGCCAACGTAAGAGCCGCTTCCAGCAGCTCACCCGCAGCATTACTCAAACTTGTTTCTAGCGCTGGCATTTGCAAGTTTGGGCGCCGTCCTTCGCGAGCAACCAGACGGAGCTGATCTTGCAAGACGGCTTGCTGTTCTGCCGATATCGCCGGACTGTCGAGCAACACCATCAGTGTCAGAAAGACATTCAAGAAAGTGACCTGTTCCGCATCGATACCGACAGGTATAAGCGGGTTTACATCCAGCGATCTAAGCTCGATATACTCAACTCCATGGTTACACAGCGCGCGTATTGGCCGTTCGCCATTGCGTCCTACCCGTTTGGGCCGAACAGAACCATAAAGCTCGTTTTCCAGCTGCAGCTGATGCGTGTTTATTTGCTTATGTGCCCCATCCTCGCCAAGGCCAATTTCCTCGTAGACTTGCTCGGATGTCTCCAGCGCTGCCCGCAAGCCGAACAGATAGTCATGCATGGAATTAAAGTGGATATCCAGCTTGCCCTGCACTACAGAGGAGTAGCCTAGATCGCTCATGCGCAATGAAGTGGCGTAGGGGCCGTAGAGGGTTGCGGCACCCAGTTGCTCCAATCCTTGTGGCGCGCCTCTTGTGTAACTGGCATCAAGTGCAGGAGATGCGCCAAACAAATATAGCAGCAGCCATCCGTGTCGCTGTAAATTGCGAAGTAAAGACAGGTAACCCTCGGAGCGATACTCCTGCAGGCTCAAATCCTCCACGTTTTGCGCCCGCATGGCTTGCCAGTATTCATCCGGGAATGAGAAGTTGTAGTGAATACCGGAAATCGTTTGCATAGTTTTGCCGTAGCGATATGCAAGCCCTTGACGATATAAAGTTTTCAGCCTTGCCGCATTACAAGAGCCATAGGTGGCAATCTGTATTTCATCTTCACCGGCGAGCGCTGGCGGCATGCTGGCATTCCAAAAAATCTCACCTTCCGGGATGTTTTTTGCCGCAAAGATATGCAAATCCCGCAACTCGGTGAGGCTTGCGCTGGTATCAGTGTTCGCCCCTGTGATAAACTCCAGCTGAGCTTCTGCAAAATCCGTTGTTATCGAGCGGTGCGTCAGTGCCCTGCCAAGTTTTTCAGGGTGAAGTAAAGGCGAGATACGCCCATTTGCGGTGACACGCAGGGCTTCTTTCTCAATACCAACCCGCAGTCCTTCTACGAGTTTTTGTGCGCAAGCTTGATCGAGGGTATCAAGCAAATGGCTCTTGAGAGACATGATACCTATCCGTTTTTTGTAGGAGTATAACACGGAGCAGCGCTAAAGCTCTGCTTTTTTTCTGATAGCTTAGCCATAGGAAGTCCTTCTTCCTCGGAAGATTTTGGGCTAAAGCAGGCAAGCAATTGTGAGAGTTTTTTTGAGAATTTTGGAATCTCGTCGTCAGGCAATGATTGGAAGAAACCACGCAAGCGATCGCAATCTGCTTGGTGATGGCTCTCCAACAACGTTTGCCCTGCACTCGTTAACGCGAGACGATGAACACGCGCATCCTGTGCGCTGGCGGAGATCCGAAGCAGGCCCCGCTCCTCTAACCGGCGCACGATTCTGCAAGCTGCACTTTTGGTAAGCGCCAGTTCGCTAACAATTTGTTGCTGCGCACAATCAGGGTAGCTTGCAACGACACGCAATGCACAAAACTCTGAGAAGCTACAACAATTCCCCTGACCTTGCGTCAAAGACATGTGCCACGCTAGAGAAACAATCTGGTCGTAGACTTGTTGTGCCGGACAACAATTCAGGCCATTTTTTTCAACTGATTGGCTCAACCTGCAACTATCCTTCTAACATTATCTGCCTAGATAGTTGACGCGAGCAACTATTTCAAGTTTTTTGCGTGTGCACATACACATTTATGCAAACGCATGCCGTAGAATAAAACCACTGCCCTACGAGAAGGATGAAGTGAAGTTTTCGACCAAGCTCATAGTTCAAGCGAAACTATTGCAAATATCTCCGCAAAGCCACGTACCCTCCATGCAAGCAATATGTTTGTTACCTTTTGATGTTGAACATTTTTCAATTAACAACACAAAGTCAACTCTGGACGCTACATGCCTAGACTTGCCATATTATTCTTTAGACGTAGGCCAGTTTGGACGCCTTTTGCGATAGTTTGTGCAAGAATGCGGCCAGTTATGACTAGCTCGATATTAAAGGATTCGCGTTTTCTTACGTCATGCTGCGGCTTTGTGTCACGAGTTGTACGCTTCGTTTTTGGCACATAAGAGGCAGCTTAAGGGTGGCAACAACCATCCGTGGGACTAAAGGAACTGGCAACTAGCCTGCACTTGGCAGATGAGAGGTTCATACAATGAAGATAGGGGCACCAACAGAGGTCCTCCAAGGTGAGCGCCGTGTGGCACTTACCCCGGACAGCGCGAAACAGCTGCAAAAACTTGGTTATACGTGCTTGATTCAATCCGGTGCGGGCGCCGCTGCCAACTTTTCCGATGAAGACTATGAAAAGGCTGGCGTTGAAGTTGTCTCCGATCAGGCAGCGCTTTGGGCACAGGCCGACATCATCACCAAGGTGCGCGAACCACAAGAAAGCGAGCTTGCGCGGGCCCGCGCCGGGCAGACCCTGGTTAGCCTGTTCATGCCCGCCCAAAATGGCGAGCTCTTGCAAAAATTTGCCGACAAAAAAGTTAATGTAATTGCTCTGGACATGGTTCCGCGCATCTCTCGTGCGCAGAAAATGGACGTGCTGTCTTCCATGGCCAACATTGCAGGTTACCGCGCTGTTATTGAAGCTGGCAACAATTTTGGCCGCTTCTTCACCGGGCAGATTACAGCTGCTGGTAAAGTCCCGCCTGCCAAGGTACTGGTAATCGGCGCTGGCGTTGCCGGGCTTGCCGCGATTGGCACTGCCCAGTCCTTAGGCGCCATTGTTCGGGCCTTTGATGTGCGCCCGGAGGTTGCCGAGCAAATTGAATCCATGGGCGCCGAATTCCTTATGCTCGATTTCGAAGATCAGCAAGGCGATGGTGCGGCAACCGGGGGATATGCAGCCCCATCCAGCCCCGAATTCAGAGAGAAACAGCTGGAATGCTTCAGAGCACAAGCGCCAGACGTTGACATCGTAATCACCACTGCATTAATCCCCGGCCGCGACGCGCCGAAACTCTGGCTTGAGGACATGGTCAAGGCCATGAAGCCGGGCTCTGTCGTTGTCGATTTGGCAGCGGAACGAGGCGGCAATTGTGATCTTACGGTGAGTGGTGAGAAGATTACCACAGAAAACGGCGTTGTTGTAGTCGGCTACACAGACTTCCCAAGCCAGATGGCGACCCAATCTTCGACTTTGTTTGCCACAAATGTTCGCCACATGATGGATGATCTGACGCCAGAAAAAGATGGGCAGATCAACATCAACATGGACGACGACGTTATTCGTGGCGCCACTGCTACCAAAAACGGCGAAATCACATTCCCTCCACCTAAGCCTAAAGTGGCGGCAATCGCCGCACAAAAACCCAAAGTACCCGAGAAAACGGCGGAAGAAATTGCGGCGGATGCTGTTGCAGCGGAGCGCAAGGCAGGGCGTCAGCAGGTTGGCCTTCTTGTTTTTGGTGCCGCACTTATGGGTCTGATCGGTCTTTATGCCCCTGCAGCGTTTATGCAGCACTTTATCGTGTTCGTATTGGCTGTTTTTGTCGGGTTTCAGGTTATTTGGAATGTTTCACATTCGCTGCACACGCCGCTGATGGCTGTCACAAACGCAATTTCCGGGATTATCATCTTGGGGGCACTTTTGCAGTTGGGCAGCGGCAGCTGGATTGTGCCAGTACTTGCGGGCATCTCTGTCTTAATCGCAACAATTAACATCGTCGGCGGCTTTATGGTCACCCGGCGTATGCTGCAAATGTTCAACAAGTCGTAGAGCGGAGTAGTTGAAGTTATGTCTATCGGTCTTCAAACAGCCGCTTACATCGCGGCCACGGTTCTTTTCATTTTGTCTCTCGGAGGACTGTCTAACCAGGAAAGCGCGAAGCGCGCCGTTTGGTTCGGTATTGTGGGCATGGCGCTTGCAGTTGCTGCAACTGTCTTCGGGCCGGGCGTAGATCTTTCCAGCCCACTGGTTGTTTCTGTGATTTTGGTTACGGTAATTGCAGGTACCGTGATCGGCGCTATCGTCGCGCAACGAGTTGAAATGACCGGAATGCCACAGCTCGTCGCTGCGTTGCATTCTTTCGTTGGTCTGGCTGCCGTTTTTATCGGCATTAACTCTGATCTCACCACCCACAGCTTTGCCAGCGATGCGGAGCGCGTAATACATGAAACAGAAATTTTTCTGGGCGTCTTTATTGGCGCAATCACCTTTACCGGCTCGATAATTGCCTATGGCAAGCTTGCTGGCAAAATCGGTGGTAAGGCTTTGATTCTGCCCGGCCGCCATTTTCTGAACATCGCTATGGTCGTCGCGTCCATCGCCCTCATGATCCTGTACATGAACCACGCTGGCTCTTGGACCCTCTATCTCATGACGCTTATCGCGTTTGCGATTGGTGTTCATATGGTGATGGCCATTGGTGGTGCAGACATGCCGGTCGTGGTATCCATGCTCAACTCCTATTCTGGTTGGGCAGCCGCAGCGACTGGCTTCCTCCTCGGCAATGACCTGTTGATTGTCACCGGTGCGCTTGTCGGGTCTTCGGGCGCGATCCTGTCTTACATTATGTGTAAGGCAATGAACCGACACTTCCTTTCTGTTATTCTCGGTGGCTTTGGCAACTCCAGTGGCCCCGCGATGGAAATCGAAGGCGAGATGGTTGCAACTGATGGTGATTTTGTTGCAGAATCTCTTGATGATGCGCAAAGCATAGTCATCGTGCCTGGCTACGGCATGGCAGTGGCACAAGCGCAGCAGGCGGTATCCGAGTTGACAAAGCGACTGCGCGCAAAAGGAAAAAATGTTCGTTTCGCTATTCACCCAGTAGCCGGACGCCTGCCGGGGCATATGAATGTCCTTTTGGCAGAGGCAAAAGTACCCTACGATATCGTATTGGAGATGGATGAAATCAACGACGATTTTGCTGATACTGATGTTGTCATTATTATCGGCGCGAACGACATCGTGAACCCATCGGCCCAAGACGATCCAAACTCTCCTATTGCAGGTATGCCAGTCTTGGAAGTTTGGAAGGCTAAACAAGTCTTTATCTCCAAGCGTGGTCAGGGAACGGGTTACTCCGGGGTAGAAAACCCTCTGTTCTTTAAGGAAAACTCCCGAATGTTCTATGGTGATGCAAAGTCATCAATGGATCAGCTCCTTCAAAAAATTAACTAGTGACCAGGCCCTCAGCAAAATTTGGCTGGGGGTCTTGTTCTTTTATTGTTCCAATCAATTACTGCCAATCCCTAGGTTTTATTGGTCCCAATTCTGCTAGTTGAACGCATCTCTCCAGACACCTAACACTTAACGCAACAAAAACGTTTTGCTGGTTACAAGGTGGATCAACATGAAGAGTGCACTCGTTTGCGGAGCGGGCGGTTTTATTGGCGGCCATTTGGTGAAACGACTAAAACGAGAGGGTTACTGGGTACGTGGTGTGGATGTAAAGTTCCATGAGCACGCAGAAACTCAAGCCGATGATTTTGTTTTAGGAGATCTACGCGATCAAACGATTTGCCGAGATGTAATCGATCAGCGATTTGACGAAGTTTACCAACTTGCTGCAGATATGGGCGGCGCCGGCTATATCTTCACTGGCGAACATGATGCCGAAATTATGCATAATTCAGCCACTATCAATCTTAATATACTTGAAGCATGCCGCAAGCGAAATATTCGCAACATTTTCTACTCCTCGTCCGCATGTATGTATCCAGAACATAACCAGCTTGATCCAAGCAACCCAAACTGCGAAGAGAGCTCCGCCTATCCAGCTGCGCCTGATAGTGAATATGGCTGGGAAAAGCTATTCTCCGAGCGCCTTTACCTTTCATATAACCGTAACTATGGCATGCGCTGTAGAGTGGCCCGCTATCATAACATTTTTGGCCCAGAAGGAACTTGGCAGGGCGGAAAAGAAAAGGCCCCAGCCGCCATCTGCAGAAAGGTGGCACAGGCGAACTCTGGGGATGCTATTGAGATCTGGGGCGATGGCGAGCAAACCCGCTCATTTCTCTACATTGATGAGTGCATAGAAGGCACTGTTCGACTACTTCGGCACCCTTCTTTTGAAGGACCTGTTAACATTGGTTCTGATGAAATGGTCTCGATAAATCAACTCGTGGATATCATTGCGGATATCTCTGGCAAATCACTTGATAAGAACCATATAGACGGTCCTCTTGGTGTGCGTGGTCGTAACTCAGACAATCGCCTGATAAAGGAAAAGCTGGGCTGGGCTCCTAACCTCCCTCTACAAAATGGTTTGAAGGAAACTTACAGCTGGATTAGTGCTCAACTACAGCGGAACTCTATTGAGCAAGTGCAAAAGCTTGAGCTGGCCTAGTTTGCTACGGGCAAACCTGTATCAAGTCGTCACTACTTCAAGAGGTGACGACTTGATATTCGAGATCAAACTGTTCCGTGCAGAATGCCTTCCAGAGTAGCAAGCTCTTTTCCACCTGCCATCATGTCCTGCAGCTCTTCAGGCGTCACTTCACCTCTCGTCGCTGTACCAAAGGTTTTACCGCGATTGAGTACTGTAAAGCGATCGCCAACAGCAAGCGCATGGCGAACGTTATGGGTAATAAACACGACTGCAATACCCATCTTTCGAACCTTATCGATAGTCGCCAGTACGTTCGCGGTCTGACGCACTCCCAGTGCAGAGGTCGGCTCATCGAGAATAAGTACCTTGGCACCAAAATGGACAGCTCGTGCAATGGCCACGGTTTGACGCTCACCACCGGAAAGAGTCCCAACGGCTTGATCCGGACCACGGAGGTGGATGCCCATGCGTTCCATTTCCTCCATCGTGACTTCATTGGCATGATGATGATCAAACAGCTTAAAAGGTCCAAACTTTTTGATAGGTTCATTGCCCATAAAAAAGTTCCTGCTGACAGACATGAGCGGAATCATCGCCAAATCTTGGTATACCGTCGCGATACCAGCTTCGATAGCGTCGCGAGGGCGGGAAAAATTAAGTGGCTTACCCTCGAATAGGATTTCACCTCGCGTCGGCTTGTGCACGCCCGACATGGTCTTGATAAATGTAGATTTACCCGCACCATTGTCTCCAAGCAAGCAGTGACATTCGCCTGCATGTATATCAACGGAGACACCATTCAGTGCAATGACTGAACCGAAGTGCTTTTCGATATTCTTCATTTGGATTATCGGTTGGCTCATCCTATTTCTCCCCTGTAATCATACGGCGGATATAGGTATTTAGGATAACGGCCATTAGAAGAATTACCCCCAAGAAGACGCGGAACAGAGAGCTCTCGACGCCTGCAAAGAACAAGCCTTGTTGCACTACACCGAAGATTAACGCACCAAGTGCAGCACCGATAACTGAGCCATAGCCCCCTGTGAGTAGCGCCCCGCCAATCACCACCGAAATAATCGCTTCGAATTCTTTAAGGAGCCCCCTATCAGCACCTGCGGAGCCGAATTCCATAACCTGACAAGTGGCGAAAATGGTGGCGCAAAACGCGGTGAACATAAACATTACGATTTTCACGCGGTTTACTGGGACACCCACATAGGTCGCTGCTCTTGCGTCGCCACCAGATGCAAAGATCCAGTTGCCAAAACGGGTGCGTGTAAGAAGGATATGGCCAAAAACAATAAGTCCAATTGCCCAGATGATTAGCATGGGAACGCCCTCAACGACCGGCATGCCTTTTTTTACCCCACGCGTAAAAGTATCAATCAAGCCCATGTCTGCAAGCCATTGAAAAAAGCCCGTGAACACTTTTGCACCGAACAGCGGTGCAAGCCAATCACCTTCAGCTGCATCCTTAACGCCACCAATGATTGTTTTACGCGTGGTAGAAATGGCCGCAAAAATGGTCAACCCGCGGAGAATGTAGAGGAATGCAAGCGTAACAATGAAACTCGGCAATCCAGTCTTTATTACCAGCCAACCATTTAACCCGCCAAGCGCAATACAAAGCACAAAGGTTGCTATGATCGCGAACCACATCGGTAAGCCGAGCTGAACGGACAAGATCGCGATGGAAATGCCCGCAAAACCAATCATAGAGCCAACTGACAGATCAAATTCACCTGCAATCATCAGCAAACAGGCACCGACAGCAATGATCGCAAATTGCGCAGACACAACCGACCAGTTCATCACACCTTTTGCGGAGAACATGCCGCTGTCTGCTGCTGTCAAGAAAAAGAAAATAAAGACAAGAATAGTACCGCAAATTCCGCCTAATTCCGGACGAATTAGCGCTTTGCGAAAGCTGGAAATTTCCTTGACCCGCTCGTCAATAACAGCTGGCTGTGTTGCCTCTGTCATATTGTCCTCCCTAGGAGATAGGGCTCCCACCCCAATCATATCTTTAGTCAAAGTGGTGGCAGGAAACCTGCCACCACCAGCAATTAGCGGTATTCACCTGCGTAGCGTTCAACCAGCTCCAAACCATCCTTGGTGATAAAACCAGGTCCGGAGTTAATGTTATTGCCTGGCAAAACGCCGAAGCGGTGATAGTTCGTCAATACGACGACTGGCAAATACGCTTGGAGGAACGGTTGTTGATCGATACCCCATTGGATAACGCCAGCCTTAATACCCTTTACGATCTCATCGCCAAGATCGAAGGTTCCAAAATAGATGTCTCCGGCCATACCGTTTTCATTCAAAGCCAGAATGGTTGGATCAGCTGAAGTAGGGCCCAATGTCAAAATTGCATCAGTTTCCGGGTTTGCTTCCAAGTAAGCCTGAACTTTATTTTTGATTTCTGATGGATCCTGCCCTGAATCAATCATCTGCCCGCCAAGAGCCACGCCCAGACCATCTGCAAAACCACGGCAACGCTCTGCGACAACAGCGTTCGAGATTACATGATTGACGCAAAGGAATGAGCTCACACCATCTTTCTTCGCGCGCATCCCAGCAGCGAGGCCCGCATCATATTCCGGCTGCCCAACAAACATCAACGCGCCAACTTCGCGGGTTTGCTCCGGCGTTCCAGAGTTCATGATAATGACATCAATGCCCTGATCCACAGCCGCCTGAATTGGTCCGGAAAGAACATCGAAGTCAGCCAGTGTCGTGATAATTCCATCTGGCTGCGATGCGGCTGTTTGCTCAATGATACGAGCCATATCAGCAAGGTCACCGGTAGGTGGATTTCGATACTCGACCTCTACATTCATTTGCTTGCCCGCAAGCGCAAGACCATTCTTGATTGTATTCCACCAGCTGTCAGAGTCTGGCGCATGGCTCACCAACACATAGCGCTCAGCTTGTGCGGCACTAACAGCAACCAATGGCGCAGCAAATACGGCTGTTGCTAGCGCCAATTTTTTCATCAATGACGTCATCTCGTCCTCCCCATCGGTGACATAAATAGATTGCAGCAGACCTCCTCCTAGGTACTACTACGACTTTTAACTAAGCACGAGTCTCGCATTATTGCAACCGGTTGCAATAACAAATTTTGTTTTTTAAGATGCACTCCTATAAACAAAGCCCAATCAACCAGAACGGGCGCATGACTAGCGGGATGTATTAATGGCGATTACGCTTAAAGATGTTGCTGAAAAAGCAGGAGTTTCAAGATCTGCGGTATCTCGAACCTTCACCCCGGGCGCGTCCGTTTCCGCCAAAACTAGGCACCTTGTTGAAAAGGCAGCCAGTGAGCTTGGTTACAGTCCAAACGTTTTGGCGAGAAGTCTGACCACACGCCGAACCAGTTTGATTGGCCTAGTTTCCAATAACTTTCACAACCCGATTTTCCTGCAAGTCTTCGACTTGTTCACCAAGGGCCTGCAGGCGCGCGGATTGCGGCCATTGCTTGTAAATCTTTCTGAAGAAACAGACCCACAAAACTCGGTAAGGATGCTGCAACAATACTCGGTTGACGGAGTTGTAGTGGCCTCCTCAACACTGCCACCTGAGTTTGCCATGGCTTTTCGAGAAGCACGCATGCCAGTGGTTCATTCATTTGGGCGCTACTCAAATGCGCCTCATGTACATGTGGTTGGTATTGACAATTTAGCATGCGGGCAACTTGCAGCAGAAGAGCTGGTGGCCCGTGATTACAAGCGCATCGGTTTTTTAGGAGGCCCAGCCCAAGCGACATCAACGCAAGACCGCCTTGCGGGATTTGAGCGTGAGCTCTCCTATCGCTTTAACATAACGCCGGAAGTATCCTATTGTGTTGATTATAGTTTTGAGGCTGGACGCGCAAAGACGCTTGAGCTTCTAGCAGCTGGAGAACCCTGCGAGGCTTACTTTTGCGGTGATGATGTAATCTCGATCGGCGCTCTGAGCGCCCTACGTGACTACGGCCTTGGAGTCCCCGACGATGTTGGGATCATCGGATTGAATGATATGGAAATGGCGGGTTGGGAGAACATAAATCTGTCGACCATTCACCAGCCGGTACAAGAAATTATAAATTCTTCGGTCGACCTCATAGCCGGAATGCTTGATGATCCTGAGCGCTATCCAGAGGCCCGCCTTTTTCCGTGTAAAATGATTGAGCGCGGCACTTTGAAGCCCAGAATTTAATAGGAAAAAGGCGGCACACGGCCGCCCCTTCCCTCAGTTATATTGCCTTGTTAACGGAACATTGGCGGGCGGGCGTCAACCCAAGAGCCTGCCTGCTTGCCCGAGTGCGCCACAGCCTCAACCGCTGCCATCGAGCGCAAACCGTCTTCGGCCCGTGGATACAGGTCTGCGGCTTGATCCATTTTACGACCTTCTTTTCTTGCTCGGATCGCTTCCTCAAGGTCCTTGTAAATGTTAGCAAAGGCGAGTGGCATACCCTCAGCATGACCAATAGTTACACGGGTCGAACGATCTGCCTCAGGCGATAGGCCAGCCTCACCACGCTCGATGATTTGCAAACGCTCTCCAAGAGGCATGTAGTGGAGTTGATTTGGTTGCTCCTGCGCCCATCTCAATCCTCCTTTTTCGCCGAACACTTGCAAGGTTAGGCCGTGCTGGCGACCGATTGCGACGGACGACGTCCACAAACGACCAACTGCGCCCCCATCCATTCGGAAGTTCACCATTGCATCATCTTCCAGCTCGCGACTAGCAATGCAGGAAACACAATCAGCCGACAGCTTTTCGACCTCTTGCCCGACAACAAAGCTCGCCATATGCAGTGCATGAATACCGCAATCTGCAAACTGCGCGGAGACACCTGCCTGCTTTGGGTCATACCGCCAGCGAACACGCGGGTTATCAGCATCCGCCGCATCAGCGTGATGACCATGTGCAAACTCCGCCTTCACCAAGCGGATCTTACCAAGATCCCCGCGCGCAACCATCGCTTTCATATGCCGCACAAGCGAGTAACCGGTGTAGCCATAGTTCACGGCGCAAATCTGCCCAGTTTTCTCGGCAATTTTGACGATCTCTTCGCCCTCTTCCACGCTCATGGTCATCGGCTTTTCACAGAGTACGTGAAATCCGGCCTCGAGAAAGACCTTGGTTATTTCAAAGTGGGTGTTATTAGGTGTCGCTACGGTTACAAGGTCGATCCTATCCTCCCTCGCCCTTTCACCTGCCAGCATTTCCCGCCAATCACCGTAGGCGCGATCCTTAGCAAGTCCCAGACGCTGGCCATACTCGCGCCCGGCATCGGGGCGATGATCCAGCGCGCCAGCTGTAAACTCGAACAAACCATCTAGGCCCGAACCTAAGCGGTGCGCAGGGCCGATTTGCGACCCCTCGCCGCCACCGATCATACCCCATTTCAATTTCGTCATTTCACAATCCTCCTGAGGCGATCAGTTTGAAAAACCGATAGATTCTAAATATTTACGGTTTGAAAGTGCATCATCAACCGGATTCACATCAAGTGTCGGATCACAATCCTGCTCAACGGTGCACCACCCCTTAAACCCGTTAGCTACAAGCAGCTCACGAACTTTGGGGAAGTTCACATCTCCTTGACCCAGATTACAGAAAATGCCCTGCCCACATGCTTCATAAAAACCGGTCCGCTTAGCGATGACGTCCGCTTTTACGACTGGATCAATGTCTTTAAAGTGCATGTAGGATATCCGCCCGATGTGGCGCTCCATAAATGCTACCGGATCAAATCCGGCGTAAGAATGGTGGCCGGTATCAAAGCAAATCTTTAAGATACTCTCGTCAACTTCATCCAAAAGGCGCTCTAACTCAGGTTCAAAGTCCATAAAGCCGGCAGCATGTGCATGGATCCCGACAGTTAGGCCATAATCTTCCGTACCCAGCTTGGCGATGGTCGCGAGGCGATCGCGATATGCCGCCCACTCGGCCTTATCCATCTGCTCGGCTTCGGCAGCGCGACCTGCTGTCGGCGCACGACGAGGGGAAATGGAGTCAATTAAAACAAGATGCTGTGCACCATGGGCTTTCAACGCTTTACAGGTTCGTACGGCCCCATCCATGACGTCATCCCACTGCGCTGCATCGTGGAAAGCACGAAAAACAACACCACCGATTAGCTCAAGGTCGTGCTTTGCAAGCGCATCCGCCAACTGCGCCGGGTCTTCCGGCATGAAACCGACCGGGCCCAGCTCAATGCCTTTGTACCCTGCGGCCGCACATTGCTGAAGAACGGTTTCCCAAGCTGGATTACGTGGATCATTTGCAAACTCGACACCCCAAGAGCAGGGGGCATTGCCAATTCTGATGGACATTTTATTCCTCGTTCACTCATTCTGGAAAAACTGGTTGCCAGCGACCACTGGCATGAGATTGCTCAGCGGCAGCCAGCACTTGGGAGACCTCCAAACCATCGGCAAATGTTGGCCAGAGACTGATTCCACTATGAATTGCTTGTAAAAAGTCGCGCGCTTCTATGATGATCTGATCTTGATAGCCGGTGCCATGCCCAGGCCCTTGGCAAAATGCCCCATAATCCGGATGCGCTGGCCCTGTCAGGATTTTACGAAAACCGCGCTCGACTTCTGGCCCTTCTGCTTTATACAGCCACAGGGCGTTTTGATCCTCTTGATCAAACCGTATCGCCCCTTTGGTTCCTGTTATCTCATAGGCATAGCCCATCTTACGGCCTGTCGCGACGCGGCTGAAAAACAGGTGCCCATCGGCCCCATTGGTAAACCGGCACATAAACTGCAGCTGATCGTCGTTGCTTACTTCTTGCTCACCACCATCAAGCGGTCTGCTTTTGTGCACCGTGCTACGACGCGCACAAACTTCGGCGATTGGCCCCATGAGCGCTAAAGCGGCATTGACCATATGGGGTGCCAAATCACCCATGACACCGTTTGCAAGCCCCTGCGTGCGCCAGCTGGCAGGGATTGCCGGATCCGCTAGGAAGTCTTCTGTATGCTCACCGCGAAACCAATAGATTTCGCCCAAGGCGCCGCTTTCAATAAGCTTACGCGCGTATTGGCTTGCAGGCGTGCGAATGTAATTAAACCCAACCATATTGACCGCTCCCGTGCGCTTTGCACAGGCAACCAACGCTTCTGCATCTGCCAAAGAAGCCCCCAACGGCTTCTCGCAGAACACCGGCTTCCCTAGGGAAAGGGCGGCCTCAGCGATCTCGCGATGCGTTTTTTGTGGCGATGCAATGATGATAGCCTCGACCTTTGGATCATTTACAAGCACGCGCCAGTCAGTTGTCATGGTGTTGAAGCCATAAGCTTTTTTGTAGTTACTTGCGCTTTGCACAGTTGTAGCACAGACGCGCTCAAGCACAGGACGCAAGGGGCAATCAAACACCGAAGCAACCGCACGCATTGCAACAGCATGCGCTTTGCCCATATAGCCCCCACCAACGATTCCTATCCCTAATTTTTGCAAATTTTGGCCTCCCAACCATTTCTATTTGCAACCGGTTGCAAATTATGTATCCTCTGAATCAACGAGGCGTCAATAGCTAATCGACGTCTTCACGGTTTTTCAGATGAGCAGACTTCAGGGATAGCTGCTCAACGCATTCGAGGACCCCTTGCTGGTAAGGGGCAACGGTTTACCGTTGTGGGAGGAAGACATGTCCGCAAACGATAAAACTGTCGAGCTAACAACAGCTCAGGCAATAGTCAGATATTTGGCCAATCAGTTTATTGAGATTGATGGCGAGGAAGTGCGCCTCTGCGGCGGTGGTTTTGGCATCTTCGGGCATGGCAATGTCACCTGTCTTGGTGAAGCGCTCTACGAATACAAGCAGGAGCTGCCACTCTACCGGGGTCAAAACGAGCAGAGCATGGGCTTTGCCGCGGCCGCCTACGCCAAGCAGAAGCTGCGCCAGCGCTTTATGTTCTGTACAGCAAGCGCAGGACCCGGCACTTCAAACCTTGTTACCTCGGCGGCACTTGCACATGCAAATCGCCTGCCCATGCTGCTTCTATGCGGTGACACCTTTCTCACACGCTTGCCGGACCCGGTCTTGCAGCAGATGGAAAATTTCAACGACCCCACGTTCGGTGTAAATGATGCCTTCAAGCCAGTGGTGCGCTACTGGGATCGTATCAGCCACCCGGCACAGATTATTCAGTCCTTGCCTGCCGCTTTGGCAACCATGCTGGACCCTGCGGATTGTGGCCCTGCGTTTCTTGGCTTGCCGCAGGATGTACAAGGCTGGACCTATGCCTATCCGGAGAGTTTCTTTAAACAAAAAGTCCATCGCATTCGCCGCCAAGCCGCGGATACTTGCGAGATTGCACAGGCCGCAGCCTTGCTGAAAACGGCAGAGCGGCCAATGCTGATTGCAGGTGGCGGGGTTCAGTATTCCCAAGCCGTGGACGAACTCACCGCTTTTGCAGAAGCGCACCAGATCCCCATTGTGGAAACCATCGCTGGCCGTGCAAACCTCACAGCAGAGCATGCGCTCAATATCGGTCCGATAGGTGTTACCGGCTCAGACAGTGCAAATGCGATCGCGAAGCAGGCGGATGTGATTGTCGCTGTTGGCACCCGCCTGCAGGATTTTACAACTGGCTCTTGGGCGGCGTTTGCGATGGACGCGCAGTTTATCTCGATCAATGCAGCAAGGCATGACGCGGGCAAGCATATGGCCTTGCCAATTGTTGGAGATGCAAAACTTGCACTTGGTGCCCTAGGCGACGCCATTAACGACTATTCAGCACCGGCGGACTGGACAAACCTAGCGAAAGCTGAGCGAGTCAAATGGGATGCCTACGTTGCCGACAATGTAAGCACCGATAAGAACCGTCCCAATTCATACGCGCAGGCCATCGGCGTTGTAAATGCGCTTTGTGATAAGCGCGACCGCGTGGTCACTGCGGCTGGAGGGCTGCCCGCTGAAGTCACGGCCAATTGGCGCACACTTGATGTTGGCACCGTTGATGTTGAATTCGGCTTCTCTTGCATGGGCTATGAAATTGCTGGCGGCTGGGGAGCAAAAATCGCCCAAAGCGAGCGAGAGCCAGACGCGGACACCATCGTTTTCGTTGGCGATGGTTCGTATCTACTAATGAATTCCGATATCTACTCTTCTGTCTTGAGCCAAAAGAAACTCATCATACTTGTGCTCGATAACGGCGGGTTCGCTGTTATCAACAAACTCCAAAACAATACCGGCAACGAGAGCTTTAACAATCTGATTGCCGATTGCCCCACCGTACCACAACCATTTGCGGTCGACTTTGAAGCACACGCCCGCGCAATGGGCGCGATTGCAGAAACAGTCGCCACTCCACAAGAGCTGGGTGAAGCCTTTAAACGCGCCAAGCAAAGTGACCGTACGCATATCATCTGCATGCAGGTCGATCCTTACAACGGCTGGACCACTGAAGGCCACACTTGGTGGGAAGTGGGCACACCACACATCAGCAAAAGCGACAAGGTGCACAAGGCCCACGTAGAGATAGAATCCATCCGCCCTCAACAACGCAAAGGGGTATAACATGCGTCGTTTTACAGCTGAAACTGCAACTCCCGAAGCTATTGTTGAAGAGCTTCTGCATGGCGGCGGCGCCGTGGGAATTTCGGGCCTGTTTTCCAAAGAAGAAATCGCTGAGGCGCGTGCAATCGTAATGGCGCATTCGGAAGGAGATGGCGACAAAGTCACTCATTTCCAAGGGCAGGCGGCCGAAGATGGGGCATTGAACCTACAACGCCGCGTATGGAATCTGCTTGCCAAAGGCGAAATATTTTCGCGCATGGCCGCACATCCGGTTTTGATGAACATCCTGCGCTCATTTTTGGGCACAGAGTTTATCATGGGCTCTATCGCTGCAAACCGCATCCTGCCGGGCGGCCCCGGTCAGGAGCCTCATGTGGATTACCCTTACTGGGATTTTCACCGGCCAGAAAGTCATCCAGTTGGCCTGAATGGCTCGTTCCCAATGAACGCGCAGGTCTCGATTCTGCTTGATCCCTTCACCGAGGCCAGTGGCGCTACCGGCTATGTGCCCGGGAGCCAAAAGGAGCTGCGCTACCCAACAGCTACGGACAACTTCTTTGAACGGTGTGAACGCATGACCGGTGAACCGGGCGATGTTGCCTTGTTTTACGGGGTAACGTGGCACTGCGCGATGCCAAATAAAGCCAACCATGATCGCAGCGCCATTCTCATCCAGTACTTGCCAAAGTGGGTAAAGCCCATGGAAGACATGCCGGCAGCATTGCCGAGCGAATTTATAGAAGCTGCCAGCCCAGATATGCGCCAGCTTCTTGGCCTGAACTACCCTTATCCAGAAGTCCTGGATGCTGCAAAGGCCGGAAATACCGAGGGGCGCAAATGACCTCCCTTGCTAGGCTGAGTGAAAACAACTTCCTCATCATTGGCCGCGCGGGTATGGATATCTATCCTGATCCACCGGGAACAAAAACCGAAGAGGCAACGCAGTTTTTCAGCTGTCTTGGCGGGTCTTCAGCAAATATAGCGGTCGCACTCACCAAACATGGGGGCAAAACTGCACTCGTTACACGCGTTGCCGACGATGCCATTGGTCGCTTCTCCATCAACGAGCTGCGCAAATATGGCATTGATCACACGCACGTAACAACAATCGGCGGCGAATATCGCAACACATTTGCCGTAGTTGAAACACGGGTGGAAGATCACCAATCGGTAATCTACCGCAACGGTGCTGCCGATTTCCAAATGAGCCTTGAGGATATCGATGCGGTAGATTTCAGCGCTTACGCTGCCTTGATCACCACAGGAACAGTGCTGGCGGCAGAGCCTTCTCGTAGTGCCTGTTTCCGCGCATTTGAGCTGGCCAAAGCCTCTGGAATGCCGCTGATCTTTGACGTGGATTACCGCCCGTACAGCTGGCCCTCTGCTCAGATTGCTGCACAAACCTACTCGCGAGCGGCGGCGCTCTGCGACATTATCATAGGCAATGATGTCGAGTTCGGTTTCATGGCCGGAGATTACAGTAAAGGGCTGAGCAAGGCGCGGGAACTGGCAAGAAATGGCGCGGCAATTGTTGTCTATAAGATGGGCGAGCATGGCGCGATAACATTTGCGAATGGCGAGGAAATCAAAACCGGTATTTACCCGGTAACCGCACTTAAGCCCACCGGCGCCGGCGACAGCTTTATGGGGGGCTTTATTGCCGCGCTTGCCGCTGGACTGCCAGTGCAAGAGGCAGTGTTACGAGGCTCGGCCTGCGCATCAATCGTCGTTGGGCGGGTCGGCTGCGCACCTGCAATGCCCACAACCGCAGAACTGGATGAGTTTTTAGCAACCCATCCCGGCCCCAGCGCTCCAATCGCCGCAAACCAATTAGAAGACATGCTTTCGCAAGGATAAACAGTATGCATATCGCACCCTATGACAACCAAAACAAGCCGATCGTGGACGCTGATAATGCTTGCGTGCCGCTGAACTATTTCAACATCGTTAAACTGAAAAAGGGCGAGGCGTTCCATTATCAGGTCCCGGGCTACGAAACCTGCATTGTGCCAGCAACCGGCTCAGTTGATATTGAAGTGGAAGGCATACACTATTCTTCTGTCGGCAACCGCGGAGTTGACGTTTGGGATGGTGAGCCGGAGGGCGTCTACATTCCCGTTGGCGCGAAAGTAACCATTAGCTGCGTATCGGACGAAACCGAAACCTTCATCGCAGGCGCGAGCTACGACAAGGTACTGGAGCCATTCGATGTCCGTGCTGATGAACTCGATCTGGTTCAATATGGCTCTGATGACACCAAGACCCATCGCAAAATCAAACACATACTTGGCCAAAAGCAGCATGGCAAAGTTGGCCGACTGCTTGTGAGTGAGCTGTTTACTGTTGGGCAAGGTGGTTGGTCTGGTTTCCCGAGTCACAAGCATGATACGGATCGTTTGCCCGACGAAACCCGCCACGACGAGACCTACAACTTCCGTTTTCGCCCGAACTGGGGCTCTGGCGTGCAAATGCTGCAGCGGGTCGATAACGAACCGGGCGACGCCTACCATATTGTCGATGGTTCCACGATTTGCCTCGATAAAGGCTATCATCCTTGCGCTGTGTTGCCGGGCTACGAGATGTATTACTTCACTATTTTGGGCGGGCTCAGCCAACGCTCTTTGAAGCAATATTTCCAGCCGACCCACGCCTATCAGGTAGAAACCATTCCCGGCATCAAAGACATGGTGGCCAAGTTCAAATGACGCTGGCGACACTAAAAGACGTCTTGGACCCAGCACTTGCTGGCGGCTATGCTGTCGGTGGGCTGGTGTGCCTTGGCTGGGAAGATATGCGTGCATTTGCGATGGCTGCTGAGGCCGAAGGTGCGCCGGTTATATTACAGGCGGGGCCCAGTTGCCGCGCCCACACGCCTCTGCCAGTGCTCGGCGCTATGATGCGCAACTTGGCGGAAAGCGTCAGTGTGCCTGTGGTGGTGCATTTAGACCACGGCTACACCTATGAGGACTGCCGCATCGCCATCGAGAGTGGGTTTACCTCGGTCATGTTCGATGGTTCTCGAAAGTCTCTTGCCCAAAACATCGAGGAAACCGCAGCAATCGCCGAAATGGCACACCTTGCTGGTGTGTCATGCGAGGGCGAAATTGGCTTTGTCGGGTATTCTGGCGGCGAAGGCTCCAACGGTACAGACCCGAATGAGGCTGCTGAATTTGCTCACAAAAGCGGAATAGACGCCATGGCGATTTCCGTTGGTAATGTTCATTTGCAGCAGGATAAGGAGGGCGGACTGGATGAGCCGCGCATCCGCGCGATCGAAGCGCTTACCAGCGTTCCGCTGGTAATTCACGGTGGCTCCGGCGTACCCGTCGCACAGCGCAGCGAACTGGCAAAAACCTCAAACATTTGCAAATTCAATATCGGTACCGAATTGCGGATGGCGTTTGGCTCTGCACTGCGAGAGGCTGTCTTGAAGGATGCGGAGCGATTTGACCGTGTTTCGATTTTGAAAGAAACACATGATCCGGTTTTCGAAGCGGCGCGCAAAGTGCTGCGGGCGTTTGGTGCACCTGATTTGCGGAAGACCTGTAGGAAGCAGGAGGCAAGTTCATGCTAAGATTGGCAATTCTGGGCTGCGGGCGAATTGGCCAAGTGCATGCCCGCACAATTAAGTCTCTGAGCAATGCAAAGGCGGTCGCCGTTGCAGATGCTTTCCCTGAAACTGCGGAAAAACTGGCTGGTGAACTGGGTGCGCAGGTGCGCAGCATTTCACAAATCATGGCGAGTGATGATGTAGATGCAGTGATCATTGGTACGCCAACAGACACCCATTTTGACTTGATCAAGCAGGCCGCAAACGCCGGTAAAGCTATTTTCTGCGAAAAGCCGGTAGACATGTCTGCAAAGCGCATCGAAGAGCTTGTTGCGCTTGTTGAAGCCGCGGAACTGCCTTTTTTGACTGCGTTTAACCGCCGCTTTGATCCGAACTTTGCAGCGGTGGAGAAGCAAATACGCTTAGGCGCTATTGGGCATGTGGAACTGGTCCAAATCACCTCACGGGATCCCTCACCGCCGCCGGTGAGCTATATTAAAAGCTCCGGAGGCCTATTCCGAGATATGACAGTCCATGACTTCGACATGGCGCGTTTTCTGCTCGCAGAAGAGCCCGTGGAAGTCTTCGCAGCAGGGTCTGCCTTGGTTGATCCAGAAATCGGCGTTGCTGGCGACATCGACACCGCAGTGATCACCCTAAAAACTGCAAGTGGTAAAATCTGCCAGATCTCTAACTCACGGCGCGCCACATATGGCTACGATCAACGCATTGAGGTGCATGGGTCGAAGGGCGCGATAAAGGCAGAAAATCAGCTGGAAAACACTGTAGAGCTGGCAACCTCGGCAGGCTATGGGCGCGCCCCTGCGCAGCACTTCTTTCTAGAACGCTATGAGGCTGCCTATCGCAACGAGTTGGTTCACTTTGTCACAGCCGTTTTGGAAGGCACCCCTCCCTCACCTTCAATCTATGATGGTTTGCAGGCGCAGCGCCTCGCCGATGCTGCTGCAAAATCCTTGGAAACCGGCTTGCCACAGTGCGTAAGCGAGTAAAAAACTGCCGCAGGCATCACCTGCGGCAGTTCCTTTCGCTACCACTTAGCGATTAGCACCACATCTGAGCCTGATCTTGCGCCAGCAGTTCAGGTGCTGCACCTGTTTTAACCTCGTCATACCATTCGCTTATCTGCAGGAAGATGGGAAAGGCCGCTTCAAGGTGGCTGACTTCGAACTCGCCCTCCGGAACACGAATTTCCCCATACGCGCTGGCAAGCGCGCTTTCAATACCAAAGGACAAGGTCTTTCCAGCTATAGAGATTGAGTTGCTGTTTTCCAGCAAGGTAGTCAGCACTTTTGCATCGGTTGGCGTGTCATTAAATACGACGCGCAGTATTGCCTCTTCTTTCTCCTGCTCAAAACTAAAGAGCATCGAAAAACTCTCGTTGACGTCTATCAGCAGCTCGCTATCTGGATCGTCCTCCAAGATTTGGTCAATGCCAATCGTTTCGAGGAATTGATTTACTGATGCCTGAAAATCGGACACAGGGTGCTCCTTAGTGCTTTTTATTACCTACCGAACAACTTAGCGAGCGTGATCCTTATCTTGCGTGCCAAAGGGCACAACTTGGCAATGCTGCTCTTCATAAAAACGAGTCAACGCAGCGCTGCTAACGCTAAAAAGAATAGGAAACAAGATGATTGATAATCGCATAAATTCAGGTGCCCCCATTCAGCATCGCCCAATGAACGACATTATGAGCGCAGGCAAAGAGCGAGGCACACCGTCCTCAGCAACAAGTGCAAGTGGTCAGGTCCGCACAGCTAACGGCTCACAGCTAAATCTGGTTGCGACAAGCCAGCGTAAAGACAACGACACGTCCTCTACCAGCGCACTTTCTTCAAGGATTGACACCCCGAAAAGCAGCGGCAAAGGCAGTGGCGTTCTCGATTTTCTCAAAAGCCTGTTCAAGGGGTCTAGTCAGCTCTCGCAAAAATCGACAGCTGACATGGATGCGCCAACCAAAAGCCTGACGGAATATGTAACCGGCAAAGTCAATGAGTTTATGGGCCGCAATGACAGCCTGAAGACAAACTCTGATAATATTCAGGCACGCGCAGAAACGCATGTGGTCCCGGCAGCAAGGCAAGCTATCGAAGATTTGGCAGGCAACTTCTCAGAAACAGTTAAATACAAAATTACTGGAGCTTATGATGCAAAGTCATATGATGCACTGGCAAAGCTGACAAGTGTTATCGAAGCGGATCCAAGCGATATCAAGAGCATTGCGAAGGCGTCAAAGGGGCTGAACAAAGACTTGCAGAATGGTGCCGTTGAAGCGTTCAAGCGCGCCCATCCGTCGGCAAGCAAGAGCGAAATCAAACAGTTTGCCAGCGAGTTCCAAGGGCGCATGAAAGAGGCGATGACGTCCTCTTTGAATAAAGCCTCTGAGAATTGGCAGGTGACCACGGAAACTGTGAGTTTAAGCGTTGACAGCCAGAAAGCTCTCGGTGCCGGGCGTCTTGCGAAAACTGAAATCAGCTTCACCGCCACATCTACTCCAGCAGCGCAACTTGGTGCCCTTGCGAAGTCATACAAGGACGACGGATTGTCGGGAGTTAGCTCTATCTCAACAGGCGAAGCGAACCATGCTGTCAACCTGTGGACCAGCGAACTAAAAGGCGCGCATACGTCCTACGCCGCTGTGCGCCATGGTGTAAACCACCCATTCGGCCTCAAGGGTTCTGCAGAGGAGATTAAGGCTGGCGCGGACAATCGTACGCGAGAGGTTGTGACTGCTGCCGCAGCTACAAAGGCAGACGCTATCAAGGAACACTTGAAAAACAACCCAAATGAGCCATTCGAGCTCACGATTGTTTCAACATCATTGCTGACAGCTGCCAAGAAGGCGAAGACTTATGAAGTTGGTCAACAAGATGCATGGAAGCGGGCAGCGGATCCGCAAGATGGTATCAAGGAAGTGCAAGTCGACCTAGGTGATGGTAATGGTCCTCAAGCCGTGAAAATCAAGCTGGACGTTCTCCCGTTCTCGATGGGGGTCAACGGCTTTGCCAAGCTGGGCATGTTCTCCGGAGAGATCGGCAAACGGATCGGCGATAAACTGACCGGATGGAATTGGGCTGATAATCACAATCAAGTTCTGCTTGAAAAACTGGACAAGGCGGCTGAAGCCGCGCAAAACAGAGATGGCGACACAGGTAAAGGCATGCGCATTATGAGCTACAGGCAGCAGCTGACAGAGGCAATTGCTGACGGAAAGCAGCGGCGCTCTGCTGGCAATGCTTATGGGGTTGCTGTGCTGGTAAACCTCATAGCCAATGAGATTGGCGCTGTTCCTGCGATCAACTGCATGTCTGGTAAAGACCGGACCGGTTATCTGGATGCAGCGGTAAAAGCACGCCTGATGGAAGTGGAAAGCATGAATGCAGGGCGTGAAATTAAATCAAACGTCCCAAAAATCTACGGGGAGCGGACCACCGCCCAAAACGAGCTGCTTACTCTCTCAACTGAAACCATGGGCGGAAAAGCGATTCAGAAAGCATGTACGGGCGTAGCCGGGTACAAGGTAGGCGAAGGCGGAATCTTCCGTGTTCAGGCGAACCTCGACAACGTGCGCAACTCTGCTGACTTGCTCGGGCTTTCCGCCGCCGTAAAAGCATAAGACTACAGGTGGAGGGTTGCCTTGCGACCCTCCATTTACAAATGGTTCGCCTAGTTTAAATCTTTGAGTAAGCGGCCGTGTTTACGGGTTTGCTTGATAACCTTTTCAAGGCTATCAAAGCCACGTTCTTTCAAGATCGGCAAGAGCTTGCATAGAGCCTCTGCGGTGGCCTTTGCATCACCAATGGCAGTGTGGCGCATCTCCAGCGGAATGCTAATGCCGAGGCGCTCACATAGCGCATCAAGCGTATGCACCTCATTGGTTCCGAAAACGACAGCCGAGAGGAGCACTGTATCAAGGACCGGATGGTCCCAACGCTCGCCAGAGCGCTTGGCGTAGCGGCGCACAAAAGCCATATCAAAATTCGCATTGTGCGCGACAATGACCGCGTCTTTGGCAAATCGATGAAACTGCGCCACAGCGCTTATCGGATCGGGCGCACCAACGACATCCTCATCCCTGATCCCGTGTACTCGCGTCGAAGCTGGCGGGATCGGCCTTCCCGGATTAACCAGCAGGTCAAACGCTTCCCCCTGTACAATTCGCCCCCCGACAACGCGCAGTGCGCCTATTTGCACAATATCGTCCTTATTAAGCATGAGGCCAGTTGTTTCACTATCAAACACCACGAAGCTCAACTCGTCCAATGGACTATTGTAAATAGCCCCTTGAGTGGCTTGCTCGCTCATATCAAAATTAAAAACCAGTGGTCTTTGCGCTTCTGGCGCTATGTCAGCGGAGGCATTATCTATCAGCACCAGAAAATCGTCCGATTCTGGTAATCGCTTAATCTGCAGTTGAAAATGTAGTGCAGCGCCAGCGGCCTTCACAATCGGGTGAGCCTCGTTCCTAAACGGTGTGAGCACTTTAAGGGCAGCTAAAAAATCTTGTTTATCGAAGTAGTCGAAAATGGATGCCCCAAGGCGCGGCACGTGCACCTGTGCAAGAATATCAGCAGCCTGTCCATCATAAAGGCTAATGGTGTGGGCTTTACTCACGAGTACAATGGCAACGGGAATTTGGGAAAGCAGCTGTGCCAGCTGCTCGCGCTCTCGGGCGTACTGTTCAATCGCGCGGGCCTGAGCTCCTGAACTCCCTGTTTTTTCAAGTGACAGTCGCCCAACCACTGCGCTAGCGGCTGGAGCCAGATCCCCCAGATACTTTGCTTCAGACAGATCAATTGGCCGATCAACATCTGCATGCACGCGGGTGCGGATTGCAGCGGACAGGCGCAGGATTGGTTTGGCTACGTTCTCATCAAACAGCAGCCAGACAAATGCAGAAATCGCGAAGAGCCCAAGACAGGAAAGAAACCCCGCTAGGACAAATGCAGTAACTCCGCCGCTTTCTTGTAAGCGCGAATGTCCCAGATACATGGATAGAATTATCACCGCGGCAACAGCAGCAGCGCCGCCGCAAAAAATCAGAAATATCCGCAGTCGCAGGCCGAGATCTTTGAGCATCAACCTGCCTTGCAAATACTTGCAATCATCGGATCGGCAGCGGCAGGTGTTACCCAATCTGCGCCTGAAATTGCGCCATTATCGCGAAAAGATATGTTATCTGTCAGCGCTGCGCGCCGTCCCTGTACACAATCCACAAGTACCGGGATTTTGTTAATGGGAGACCGCCGACCAAAGAAGTAAACCTGCGCCAAACGCAGTTCAGGTTGCTCTGGATGCTGCTGCATGGTCGCCACATCGACAGCAACAAAGCGCTCTACATAGGGCTTTACGTAGGTCCAAGGGCGATAGAAGGCTTTGCTCTCAACAGTTTGGGCAACAACCATGCCTTCGGGAAGGCTTTCAGCGGTACGCGAATACCAGCCATATTCACTGGATATCGTCGCCAGTAACATTGCTGCCCCCGCAGCAACGGGCGCCAGCCAGGGGGGCAACTTCCCTTTGAGCACATGGTTCAGCAATAACACCACGCCAGCGCCTGCAATGCCTGCAACAAAAGTGGCGATCAACTCTACAAACATCGTATTCTCCCAAGTGGCTCTCTGGCCTTGTAACCAGTTAAGCCTGATTATTCCGCTAACTCAGCATTCCCCGCCCTTGCCCAACGGCTGATTGCATGGTTTTAACAACCACAAACGCATCGCGCAGGTGCGAGCGCTCGAAATCCGACAGAGTAGAAGGCTCTAGAAAGTTGTCTGGCGCCATACCACGGCGCACAAGCGAAGCCTGATGTTGCAAGCGGCTCTCAGCAATGAGATCATAGGCATCTAGTAGATCTCCCGCCCCGGATTTGCTCATTTGGCCGTTGGCTCGGGCAGCGTCTAGCCGTGCGCGAGTGTTTACCGCGCTAATCTGCCCTTGCAGCGCGTAGATGCGCGCCAAATCAACCACTGGCACAACGCCGTTGTGCTTCATATCCAGCGTATTTTTGTGTTCACCAGAACGAATAGTTGCCAGACCGCGTAGCAGGCTAAGTGGGGGTGTATGTTTAAGCGAATTGCTCGTCATATGCGCAACGAAAATCGAGTTTTCACTTGCCGCCTTGAGGGTGTGGGCCTGCAAATCGGCAAAAAGCGCCGCCTCACCGCCAATAGGTCGCAAGTCAAACATTACCGATGACAGCATCTGTGCCATGGGATCTGGTTTGGCGATCCATCCCTCGAAGTAGCTTTTCCATATGTTCAATGGCTGGCACCAACGCGGGTTCGTTGCCATCATATCGCCGGGGCAAAAGACATAACCCGCTGTGTTAAGCCCGTCGCAAACAAGTGCAGCGAAATTGGCGAAGTATCCCTCTTGCTGCTCCTTGCTGACATCATCATGCAAAAACAGACAGTTGTCTTGGTCGCTCACGCCTGTTTGCTCGCGCCGCCCTTGTGAGCCGCAGGCAAGCCACAGGTAGGGCACTGGCGCTGGCCCCAACTTTTCATGCGCGAGTGCGAGCAGCCGGCGGGTGGTGGCGTCAGCGATATCGGTAATCAGCCGGGTAACGATTTCATGCCTACTCCCGCCTGCCACCAGTTGCACGAGCACATTCGGAATACGCGCCGTTGCCTGTGCGATCTCTTCGGCATCTTGTGCCTTGGCAATCTGACTTACCAACTCCGCAGAGCTAACGGCTTGAAAGCGTGTAAGATCAGTTTGCGTGACAATACCAAGCAAGCGCCCGCCTTCGACTATTGGCACATGGCCAATGCGCTGCTCCATCATCAAGTGCAGCACATCCGAGCCGATCGCAGAGGGACCTAACGTTAGCGGCCTTGCCGTCATCATCGCATTGACTGGCGTTTGCGTGCTCAAGTCTTCGGCTAGAACTTTAAAAGCGAGATCGCGCAGAGTAAGAATGCCTGTTAATGTGCCTTCCGTGTCCGTGACGCATAGTGAGGAAACCCGCGCATCACGCATTTTCTGCGCCGCAACCCGGACAGTTTCCTGCCCAGAGCAAACCAACGGATTAGCCGCCATTAGTGCATCAATTGTGATAGAGGCAAGGTCATTACCTTTCGTCGGAGCCTTGTAAGTTCGATCAAAAAAGCGGGTGATTGGTTCATGTTTTTGAACCAGCTCTGCAAAAACAGCAGCCGGAATGAGCAGAAGCGTAACCGCTGCACTTGCCTTCGCTGATGTGACCGCTTTGCCATCTAACAGCAGCCCGCGTTCGCCAAACGAGTTGCGCGGCCCCAAGCGGCTCAACAACGCTCCGTTCTCGTCAAAGACCTCCACAGCCCCCTCAATGATGAGGTAAAGCCCTGCTAGCTCATCATTCAGAGCGTAGATTTGTTCACCGCTCTGATAGGAAAGGCAATCAGTACGCTTGGCAAGGTCTGAAACACTCACTTGCTCGAGTGCATCATACGGGTGAACGGAGCTTAAAAACTGCAAGACCTGCGAATTACTTAGAGGCATTTCCGTCCCTCCCCGACAAAAGAAAAAGCGCTCTGCCCAGTTATGCCGGGCAGAGCTATCTTATATTAACGGGGCGAAGAATTCCCGACCCGTTTCATTTGATTAGTGATCTTGCGCAGCGCCGGCACCGCGAGGGATGCGCACGCTCTCAACAAGGTCTTTAATCGCTTGTGGAGTTTCCTTGGACATGCCAGCCACAACATAAGCAACAGCAAAGTTGACCATAGCACCAATTGCACCAAACGAGGTGGACTTGATGGTGCCAAGCAGCGGGTCAGCATCGGTGAAGCTGTTGGTGCCTGGGATGAAGAACCAACCTTTGTGCAGGAAAATGTACAGCAGCGTTACAGTTAGACCTGCGAGCATGCCCCAAACCGCACCGGTGTTGTTGATGCGGGTTGAGAAAATACCCATCATCAGCGCCGGGAAGATGGAAGCCGCAGCAAGACCAAAGGCCAGTGCCACCGTCTGCGCCGCAAAGCCCGGAGGATTAAGGCCCAGCCATGTCGCCACAATAATTGCGACAGCCATCGCCACGCGGGCAGACATCAACTCGCCTTTTTCCGAAATGGTTGGCTTAATCGCACCCTTAATAAGGTCGTGACTTACCGCAGAAGAAATCGCCAGCAACAAACCAGCTGCCGTTGACAGCGCCGCAGCCAAGCCACCAGCAGCGACCAGACCGATCACCCAACCCGGCAGATTGGCAATTTCCGGATTTGCCAGCACGAGGATGTCGCGGTTGAACTTGGTCAGCTCGTTACCACTCCAGCCTTTTTCAGCTGCCATAGCCTGCATTTCAGCATTTTTGTCGTTGTAGTACTGGATTTTGCCATCGCCGTTCTTGTCTTCCCAATCCAGAAGACCGGTTTTCTGCCAGTTGTCCATCCAGTCATACTTTGGATCGTTCTGGATTTGCTCTACAGCAACAGCACCGCCCTTGATGCCACCGTTTGGCCACATCATTTCAGTGATGTTGAGGCGTGCCATGGCACCAACAGCCGGAGCTGTGATGTAAAGCAGCGCAATGAACACCAGCGCCCAGCCAGCGGACCAACGCGCATCAGACACTTTTGGCACGGTGAAGAAGCGCATAATCACGTGTGGCAGACCCGCAGTACCAATCATCAAGGACAGCGTGAACAGCACCATATTTGTTTTATCAAGGTGATTCTCGGTGTAAGACGCAAAGCCCAACTCAGCCACGATTTGGTCAAGTTTTACCAGTAGCGGCTCGCCAGAGGCAACGTGATCGCCAAACAGGCCAAGGCCCGGAATTGGATTACCTGTCAGCTGCATGGAGATAAAGATGGCCGGAATAGTGTAAGCGGTAATCAGCACCACATACTGGGCAACCTGCGTGTAGGTTACGCCCTTCATGCCACCAAACACAGCATAAGCAAACACAACACAGGCGCCGATTAGCAGGCCGGTTGTATTATCCACTTCCAAGAAGCGACCGAAAGCGACGCCAACGCCGGTCATCTGGCCAATCACGTAGGTGGTTGAGGCCACGATCAAGCAAACAACCGCTACGATGCGCGCCGTCTGGCTATAGAAGCGATCACCGATAAACTCAGAAACGGTGAACTTGCCGAACTTGCGCAGATAAGGCGCAAGCAACAGCGCCAACAGCACGTAGCCGCCTGTCCAGCCCATGAGGAACGACGAGTTGTCATAGCCGGTGAACGCAATAAGGCCTGCCATGGAAATGAACGAGGCTGCAGACATCCAGTCCGCCGCAGTCGCCATACCGTTGGTAACAGGGTGAACACCGCGACCAGCGGCGTAAAACTCAGAGGTGGACCCCGCCCGGGCCCAGATTGCAATGCCGATGTAAAGCGCGAATGAGCCACCCACAAACAGCAAGTTAATGGTAAATTGATCCATGATCTTTAGCGCCCCTACTCTTCATCCACACCGTGTTCACGATCCAAACGGTTCATGCGCCACGCGTAATAGAAAATGATCCCCAAAAAGACGAGAATGGAGCCTTGCTGAGCAAACCAGAAGCCTAGATCAGTGCCACCAACAGCAATGCCGCTGAGCATCGGGCGCAGCAAAATGCCAAACCCGAACGAGACCAGCGCCCAAATAACGAGGCTGATCGATATAATACGCATATTGGCGGACCAATAGGCGTTATTGGATTGTTTATCGGACATTGGTCTCCTCCCATAAAGCCCGGATGAAATCTGACTGGTTGCTGCATGCGCCCCCAGCCTCAAACAGTTGTCATCTCACGAAAGCTATTCCCGCGGCCTCCCGCCGTAAGCACAGCATTCGAGAATTCCTGTCTTCCTTCCTTTCATTTGCGGCAAGTGCAGCAGCTGCTTTGTTCCCTTTTGCCAAGCAGTCCCTGCCCGATGATACGTACACATTCACTGATAGAATTCAGTGCAAGGTTTTTTGAGGATCCCGCAGCGACGCATCTCGAGTGCCAAAATAATTAAAAAGATTGATACAATTTTGCGGATCTAATCAAGTCTACTTACGTAGGAAAGACTATTGTACTAGAGGCTGCTCAACCAACTTTTTGGGTGAGGAAACACCCGTTTTCAAAGGCGGACTTTATCCATCTTTTAATTTGACGCGCGTAGCTCAGGACGGTGAGTCCGCCATAAAAATCAAGTTGCATTTTGTGATACGCCCGCGAGCATCGTGACATACATCACGCAAGGGACCCAATGTGGATGAAATGTCTAAAAACAACCATCAAAAATGTATTTAATCAACCTATTGTAATATATGACTTTTCTTGGATCCTTTTGAACAGATAGTTCTCTTGCGAGATTAGTTTGCGTTTCATCAAAGACCAAAAGAAATTTAGACCCACTAATTGTCCGCATCTTTGGCTTGCCCTAGGAGCCCATGGGAATGTGTAGCGGACTACCCAGTATTAAGAGCCTAATTCGGCTCGTTGCGTTACTCAGCTTGGTGCTGGCAAGCCTAACGGCCGTGGCATCCGCCAGTCCGCTTTTACAGAGTTTTTTGCAAAAAACCCCCGCCAGTCAATTGGTCGCCACTGCCGATTCCTACGGAAAAGTGCGAGATGACATCCCAGTCGCCCCAATAATGAAATCAGGCCAGCGCATTGGTTGGGCGTGGCTCACGTCGGATTTTGTTGGCACAACCGGCTATTCGGGAAAGCCAATCCACACATTGGTTGCGATTGACGACAATGCGAAAATCCTTGGCGCTGAACTGGTAGAGCATTCAGAGCCTATCGTGCTGGTCGGGATCCCGAACGAGAAAATCATAAAGCTCACCCAGTCTTTCGTTGGCGTTGATCTCGTCAAGGAAGCGGCATCGGGGGGGGAAAGCCACGATCTGGATATCATTTCCGGAGCGACTGTAACGATCATCGTAATCGATGACTCAATTATCCGCTCTGGCCTCAAGGTAGCGCGTGCACTTGGCCTTGGCGGGCTCAAGAAAACGGTACAGGCGCAACGCTTCGAGATTGATCCGCAGGCCACCGCAGAGGCGGATTGGGGCGATCTAACCGGTGATGGCACGGTTCGCCGCTTAAGCCTTGATGTCGCGCAGGTTAATCAGGCTTTTGAACAGAGCGGAGATGAACGGGCGATCAAGCGCCCGGAAAAAGGCCCAGATACAGACCGATTTATCGACATGGTGGCCGCTCCCGTCAGCATTCCTGCAATTGGCAAGGCTCTGCTTGGCAAGAACGACTATGCCAGCATGCAAAAATGGCTAAAGCCCGGCGAACACGCTTTTCTGATCGCCGGTCGAGGGCGCTATTCTTTTAAAGGCTCTGGCTATGTGCGCGGCGGCATATTTGACCGCATCCAGCTGGTTCAAGGCGACAATAGCTTCCGTTTTCGCGACAAGGTACACAAGCGCGTCGGCGTTATTGGCGCCCAGGGTGCGCCAAGTTTTACCGAGATGGACCTTTTCAAGATCAAGGCTGGTTCGGAGTTTGACCCAACCCAACCATGGCGACTGCAATTGCTGGTGCAAAGACGCGTCGGCGCAATCGACAAAAGTTTTGTTACCTTTGATCTAGGGTATCGGTTGCCAAAACACTTTACAAAGCCAGTGGCTGTACCTGCAGCGACTGATAGTCACCCAGCAATCGCACAAGCCGACCAAAGCGAACAACAAGCAAAACAGGCTCTATGGAAACGGGTTTGGTTGCAAAAGCGGGTCGAGATTGCCGGTGTTCTGCTCATGCTCGGCGTGCTGACTCTGGCATTCTTCTTCCAGAACTATCTGGCTCGCTCCGCCCGCGTTACCTACTGGTTCCGTGTCGCGTTCTTAAGTGCTACCCTCGTGTTTCTCGGTTGGTACGCAAACGCCCAACTCTCGGTCGTCAATCTAATGGCACTTGCAGGCAGCCTAACCACAGGCTTCACATGGGATGCCTTCCTTATGGAGCCACTTACTTTCATCCTGTGGTTTTCTGTGGCAGCGGCTCTGATTTTCTGGGGCCGAGGAGCCTACTGTGGCTGGCTCTGCCCCTTCGGCGCGCTGCAAGAACTGCTGAACAAAACAGCGCGATTTTTCAAGGTCCCGCAATGGCAGCTGCCTTTCGGCCTACATGAACGCCTTTGGGCGCTGAAATACATCATTTTCCTTGTGCTTTTTGGTATCTCGCTGGTTTCCATGCCATGGGCAGAACGACTGGCGGAGGTCGAACCATTTAAAACCGCGATCATCCTGAAATTCGATCGCAGTTGGCCGTTTGTACTCTTTGCTTTGCTCGTGCTTGCGCCCGGCCTGTTTATCGACCGGTTTTACTGCCGCTACCTATGCCCGCTCGGCGGCGCGCTCGCCATCCCTGCCAGAATGCGCATGTTCGACTGGTTGAAGCGCTACCCGGAATGTGGCCGCCCCTGCCAGACCTGCGGCAATGAATGCCCCGTGCAAGCCATTCACCCAACAGGTGAAATCAATCCGAATGAATGTGTCAACTGTATGCACTGCCAAGTGCTGTACAACTGCGACAAGAAATGCCCCGTGGTCATCAAAAGGATGAAACGCCGCGCACATCTTGCCGCTTCGGCAAAGCCTGACACTTCTCGAAAAACTACCGTTACATCCTGACCTTAAAGAAGGGGAGACGACATGGGTGAGAAAATGAACAAGACCAAACAAGAAGGCCTGAGCCGCCGGCAAATGCTCGGAGCAACCGCTGCTGGTGGCGGTTTGGCAATGCTGGGCGGCGCTGGCGGCCTGGCTGGCTCAATGGGTTCTGCGAAAGCGGCAACCGTTGGCGGACGTAAAGTAGAGCTGGCACCCGGTGAACTGGATCCGTACTACGGCTTCTGGTCCTCTGGTCAAACCGGTGAGATGCGCATCCTCGGCTTCCCTTCCATGCGCGAGCTTATGCGCGTGCCGGTGTTTAACCGCTGTTCCGCCACTGGCTGGGGACAGACCAATGAGAGCCTGAAGATCCTCACTGAGGGCCTGCTGCCGGAAACAAAAGAGTTCCTCGCAAAACAGGGCAAAAAAACCTACGACAACGGCGATCTGCACCACCCGCACATGTCGTTCACCGACGGCACCTATGATGGCCGCTATCTGTTTATGAACGACAAGGCCAACACCCGCGTCGCCCGCGTACGCTGCGATGTGATGAAATGCGACAAGATCATCGAAATTCCAAATGCGCATGATATTCACGGCCTGCGCCCGCAAAAATACCCTCGCACCGGCTATGTCTTTGCCAATGGCGAGCATGAAGCACCGCTGGTAAACGACGGCAAAATCCTCGATGACCCTAGCCAATACGTAAACATTTTCACCGCGATCGACGGCGATACAATGGAAATCGCATGGCAGGTGATGGTCTCGGGCAATCTCGATAACTGCGATTGTGATTACCAAGGTAAGTATGCCTTCTCAACGAGCTACAACTCCGAGATGGGTATGACCCTTGCAGACATGACTTCGGCAGAGATGGACCATGTGGTGGTCTTCAACATCGCCGAAATCGAGCGCGCCGTGAAAGAAGGGGACTATCAAGAGCTCAACGGCGTACCTGTCATTGATGGCCGCAAAGGTTCTAACAAGAAATACACCCGCTACGTGCCAATTCCGAACAGCCCACATGGCATCAACACAGTTCCAGACCAAAAGCACGTTGTCGTCAACGGTAAGCTCTCGCCAACCTGCTCGGTTTTGGACGTAACAAAATTTGATGCTCTGTTTGAAAGTGATGTGGATCCGCGTTCTGTTGTTGTGGCAGAGCCCGAGCTTGGTCTTGGTCCTCTCCACACAGCGTTTGACGGTAAGGGCTTTGCTTACACCACGTTGTTCCTCGATAGCCAGATGGTGAAATGGGACATCGACAAAGCCATTCGCAAATTTGCGGGCGAGGACGTTGACCCGATTGTTTCCAAAGTGGACGTACACTACCAACCGGGCCACAACCACTCCACCATGGGTGAAACCAAAGAAGCAGATGGCGAGTGGCTGATCTCCCTCAACAAATTCTCCAAGGACCGCTTTATCAATGTTGGTCCACTGAAGCCGGAGAACGAACAGGTGATCGACATCTCCAGCGACGACATGAAGGTGGTGCATGATGGGCCGACATTTGCCGAACCGCACGACTGTATTCTCGTCCGCCGCGACGTTGTGAACCCAGATAATGCATGGCGCCGAGATGACCCTGTCTTTGCCGATGCTGTTGCTCAGGCAAGAGCTGATGGCGTGGACCTTGAGAATGACAGTGTTGTTATTCGAGACGGAAACAAGGTGCGGGTCTATATGACCTCTATGGCACCTGCCTTCGGCCTAGAAACCTTTACTGTGAAGCAAGGCGACGAAGTCACCGTCTATGTCACCAATATTGATGATATCGACGATCTGACCCACGGCTTCACTCTCGGCAACTACGGCATTTCAATGGAGCTGGCACCGCAAGCAACCGCCTCTGTCACCTTTACGGCAGATCGTCCGGGCGTACACTGGTTCTACTGTCAGTGGTTCTGCCATGCACTGCACATGGAAATGCGCGGCCGCATGTTTGTCGAGCCTGAAGGAGCCTAGTATATGCTGCCACGCCTTCTGTTTCGCATTGCGTTTCCTCTTAGTCTCCTTGCGTTTGCCCAATCAGTAAACGCAGAGACAATAGGGCAAACGGAAGGCGTGGGCGCACTACAACAGCAAATAAACGCAACCACGAGCGACGGGGTGCTTCGCCTCGCCGCTGGTGTTTACCCCGGGCCTGTTGTGCTAAACCGCCCAATGCAAATAGCATGCGAAGCTGGCGCAAAAATTCAAGGCAATGGGAACGGATCTGTCATCACGCTTGATGCGCCTGAAACGGCTGTGAGCGGCTGCGAGATAAGTGGCTCGGGCAATTCACACGAAACAATAGACTCAGGCATACAGCTCACCAAAAAAGCACGCGGTGCGAGAGTAGAAGGCAACCACCTTACCGGAAATTTGTACGGGGTTGATGTGCACGGCGCGCAGGATGCCAAAGTGCTTCGCAACACGATAATTGGCCGGCAAGATCACCGTATGAACAGCCGTGGCAACGGGGTCTATGTATGGAACGCTCCCGGTGCGGAAGTTTCCTACAACAAGGTGCGCTATGGCCGTGACGGGATCTTTACCAACACCTCCAAGCGCAACTTGTTCACTCACAATACGTTCCGCGATCTGCGCTTTGCAGTGCACTACATGTACACGCAGGACTCTGTTGTCTCAGATAACGTATCCATTGGCAACCATCTGGGTTACGCCATCATGTTCTCCAAGGGTGTGCGGGTAGAGAACAACCTGTCCTACAATGATCGTGACCAAGGCATTATGTTGAACTACGCCAATGCAGGTACGGTCATGGGAAACTACATTTTTGGCATTAAAGGGCGCGCCCTTTTTATCTACAACGCCCATAAGAACACCATCTCTGGCAATCGGTTTGAAGGAAATGACATCGGTATCCATTTCACCGCGGGTTCTGAAAAGAACACCATTTCCGACAACGCCTTTATCGGCAATCGGCAGCAGGTGAAATATGTTGGCAGCAAATGGGTAGACTGGAGCGCCGAGGGCATTGGCAATTACTGGTCAGATCACGCAGCGTTTGATCTGGATAATGATGGCTTTGCAGACACTCCTTACCGCCCGAACGACGCCATAGACCACATCCTTTGGACCCAACCTTCGGCCAAGCTGCTGCTTGGCAGCCCCGCGGTGCAGTTGGTGCGATGGGCTCAGCGCGCTTTTCCTGCGACGTTGCCCGGTGGCGTGATAGACCGCCATCCCTTAGTTCGCCCCGTGGAGCCCAAAGCAATGGAGGCTATCCAATGAGCTTGATCGTTAAAGACGCCTGTGTGCGCCGCGGAAAAATCGAAACCTTAAGCCAGTTGTCTCTCCATGTTAGATCTGGCGAGAAGGTGGCGCTTATCGGCCATAACGGTGCTGGCAAAACAACCTTGATGAAAGCCAGCCTCGGACTGCTACCCCTCGCGGCGGGTGAAATAGAGGTAGACGGCGCGCGCCCCGGCAGCGCCCATGCGCGCAACTGCACAGCCTATCTGCCAGAGAATGTCAGCTTCCACCCTGCCCTGACCGGTGCTGAAGTCTTGCGCATGTTTGGCACTCTTAAAAAAACCCGCGAAAACATTAGCGCTTTGCTCGATCGCGTTGGTCTTGGCGAAGCCGGTCAGCGCCGGGTCGGCACCTACTCCAAAGGCATGCGGCAAAAGCTGGGTCTGGCTCAGGTGTTGCTCTCAAAGCCGCGCCTTGCCATTCTGGACGAACCAACGAGCGGTCTTGATCCTATCGCTCGCGGGGATTTCTACGGCATAGTTGATGAGCTGGCCGCTGCTGGCAGCGCTGTTCTTATCTCATCACACGCGCTGACAGAACTGGAAGCAAAGACGGACCGCATCGTAATTCTGCGCAAGGGCAAGCTGGTTGTCGATGACAAGCTGGAAGTGCTGCGTCGCAAAGCAGACCTACCAATGAAGCTACGTATCAGCGCCTGTACCTCAATTCATAACGTTCTCACAGAAAAATTCTCCGCCCTAAAAGTATCCGATGAACGCTTTGAAATAAGCTGCCGCCCCACCCAGAAAATGGCGCTCCTCAGCGAGCTTACTAGCTTGGGCGAGAGCCTGCACGATATGGATATTATCCCGCCACATCTGGATGATCTTTACCGCCACTATAGCAAGGAGGCCATCCTATGAACTCTATCTTGGCCATTGCGGCCTGCGAGTTTCGGATTTCACGGCGAAATAACCTGTTGCGCGCAACCGTCGCGATGATGGTGCTGTTTGCCGTGTCGCTAACAGTGCTCGGCTCAGGTGCCACTGGGGCGCTTGGCGTAGATATGCTAACAGCGGCCAGCGCCAGCCTTGCCACACTGTCTGTTTACATCGTGCCGTTAATTGCACTGCTGCTTTCTTTCGATGCTATTGCGGGGGAGGTGGACCGCGGCACGCTAGCTCTAGTGTTAAGTTACCCTGCGCCGCGGACTTCCTTGGTGATCGGCAAGCTGCTTGCGCACCTTCTTGCACTAGGCGTTGCACTTGTTCTGGGCTATGGCGCCGCGATTGCGGTTTGCCTTGCGCTAGGGACAGTGAGTACAGCCAGCCTGCTGCTCGTGCTCAAATTGACCATCGGCGGGTTGTTGCTTGGCGCAGCATTTTTAGGTCTTGGATATGCGCTGTCTGCTTGGGCAAAAGGCGCGGGCGCCGCGGCAGGTTACGCGATCGGAATCTGGCTTGTTTTTGTAGTCCTCTACGATGTTGCTCTTCTCGCAGGTCTGGTGCTTTCGGGAGCTGACGGTGCTTTTACGCAAGACTTCTTTCCATGGTTGCTTATCGCAAACCCTGCAGATGCCTTCCGCCTTGTAACCTTGCCAACAGGGCAGGCAGCTGAGTTGGCGTCCGGTTTCGTTTCAGCAGATTTGGCCCGCAGTTATGCGCCAATGGTTTCGCTTTTAGCATGGCCGCTGGCCGCACTTGGCCTTGCCGCCTTTGCTATGCGGAGGGTAGAGCCATGAGGCACTTCTTTGTGACACTTCTACTAGCTCTAACAGTGGCAGCATGCGGCGGCGGCCCGCAAAAAGCAACCAGCCCACCAGCGCCGGTTGCCCTGAGTGAAGAAGCCTTGAGTTTCTATTGCCAAATGAACGTATTGGAACACCCCGGCCCCAAAGCACAGATACACCTTGCAGGCGCACCCGCCCCATTGTTCTTTGCTCAGGTCCGAGATGCTATCGCCTTTATCAAGTCAGAGGAACGGCCGGGCGACGTCCTCGCCATTTATGTGTCGGACATGGGCAAAGCGCCTAGCTGGGATGCACCGGGAGATGACAATTGGACCCTTGCAAGCACAGCAAAATTTGTCGTAGGCGCCAAGCAAAGCGGCGGAATGGGTGCGCCGGAAATCGTACCCTTCAGCAGCGAGGACGCCGCACAAGCTTACGCAAAACGTAAGGGCGGCAAAGTCATGGCCTTGGCGGAGATCCCAGCCCAATCTGTGCTTGGCGAGGTTATGCTTTTTGAAGGAGAGCAGCTATGAAGCGGCGTAGATTTATAAAAATTCTTGCCGGCGTTAGCGCATTTGCTGCATTGCCGGGGGTCGCGCGGGCTTTGTCAAACACGCAAGACAACAGCTGGCGCGGTGTTGCATTGGGAGCCGAGGCATACATGCGTATCGACCATCCCCAGGCCCGCGAATTTCTGAGGATGGCGCAGCAAGAAATCACGCGGCTCGAGCGCATCTTCAGCTTATACCGGGTAGATAGCTCGCTCTCTCGGCTCAATGCAAAGGGTGTTTTGGAGGCACCGCCACTGGAATTTCTAGAGCTGCTCCAGCTATGTAGCCAAGTGCACAAGGCGACAGGCGGCTTGTTTGACCCAACAATTCAAGCGCTTTGGCAACTCTACGCAAACCACTCGGTTAGGGAGCAGCGGCCAAGCCAACACCAGATCCATGATGCACAAGCCTTGGTCGGCTTTGACATGCTTCGTTACGACGCAAGCAGCATCAGCTTTGCCCGCAAAGGCATGGCAATGACTCTCAATGGCATTGCTCAGGGTTTCATCGCGGACAAGGTCAGCAAGCTGCTGCGTGAAAACGGTGTTCGCCATGCGTTGGTCGAAACAGGCGAGATCTACGCTCTAGGATCAAAGGGGGACGGGGCCACTTGGCGCGCGGGCGTACAAAACGCAAATGGCAACATTGTTGCGAACGCAGAGCTGATAGATATGGCAATTGCCACTTCTGGACTACAGGGCACACGTATTGATGCGCGCTATGGGCAAAGCCATATCCTCAACCCACAAAGTGGCTTGCCAGCACATGGTGAGCGGCTCGTCAGCGTTTCCGCCTCCTCAGCTGCTCTGGCAGACGGTCTTTCAACAGGCTGCTGTCTCATGCAGCCGCAGGAGGCAAAACGCGTAGTTGGCTCTTACCCAAATGCCCGCTTGGTTTACCTCTCCTGAACAAACAACAGCGCGCGAAACTGGATCGCGCGCTGCAATTCAAACCTCTAGCTTGGTCGGCTGCGGATATTGTCCGGCAACCAAGTCGCTATCTCCGGGAACGCGATCAAGACAAATACCATCACCACCATAATGACAAACATCGGGAACGCGGCTCTTGCGATAAAGCCCATCTGGTGATTGGTCATCCCTTGCAGCACATACAGATTAAAGCCGATTGGCGGCGTAATCTGCGCCATCTCTACCACCACCACAATAAAGATGCCGAACCAGATCAGGTCAATTCCCGCTTGCCGGATCATTGGCTCAACGACCGCCATAGTCAGCACAACCGAGGAAATGCCGTCAAGAAACATGCCTAGGATAATGTAGAAAAGCAGAAGTGCTAATATCAGTTCGAATTTTGATAGTTCAAGCGAGGCGATAATGTCTGCAAGCCCGCGTGGCAGCCCGGTAAAGCCCATCGATAGCGACAGAAACGCAGCACCAGCAAGAATAAGCGAAATCATTGCAGAGGTGTAAGTCGCGCCCATCAAGCTGCTGGTAAAACTCTTCCAACTCAACGAGCCTTGGGTTGCTGCAAGGATCAAACTACCAATCACCCCGAAAGCCGCCGCTTCGGTTGCAGTTGCAAAACCAAAATGCATCGAGCCGATGACCACCAGAATTAACACTATAACCGGCATCAAAAAACGCGTGTTCGCAACCTTTTGCAGGAAACTGAGCTTCGGCTCCTCCGCCGGGTTCCAGCTTATTGAAACCCGCGATGTCACAGCAACATAGGCCATAAACATGCCCGCCAAAATAATACCTGGTAAAATCCCAGCGAAAAACAGCTTGGAGATGCTCTCGTTTATGGTTACGCCGTAGACAATGAGTGTCAAAGACGGCGGGATCATCAAACCGAGCGTAGATGCACCAGCCAGCGTGCCGATGATCATCTTTTCGGGGTAGTTACGTTTGCGAAGCTCTGGAATGGACATTTTTCCAACGGTCGTCAGTGTCGCCGCTGAAGAACCGGACACAGCAGCAAACACTGTACAACCAACAATATTAGTATGTACCAAGCCGCCGGGAAGGCGCGCCATCCAAGGCGCGAGGCCTTTAAACATATCCTCCGACAATCTGGTGCGATAGAGGATTTCGCCCATCCAAATAAACAGCGGTAGCGCGGTGAGTGTCCATGAGGAGGAGGCCGACCAAATAGTGGTAATCATCACATCGCCGACAGGGCGTGTGGTAAACAGCTCCATGCCAACCCACGCAACACCCATCAAGGCCAAACCAACCCAGACGCCTGTGCCCAAGAGGGTGAACATCACAAACAAAAAAAGGATGATAATGCTGATGTTTTCCATTGTTATTCTCCGTTCAGCACGTCATCCATATCAGGCCCCAAGCGGTGCTTCGGGTGCAAAACTATCCTGATAAGGTGGTCCGTTAGGGCAATAGCGAATATGACGACACCAACCAGCATAAGGCCTTGAGGTATCCAAAGCGGGGTTCTGTCCTGACCTTGGCTAAGTTCGTTAAATTTCCAAGACCACATGACAAAGCGCTGCGCGTAATAGGCAAAGTACCACGCAGTAGCGGCACCAATTGAAAAACACCAAATCTCCAAGATCCGCTGCATTTTTGGATGCACCATATGATGCAATATGGACACGCGAATATGCGAGTTCTGATTAAGTGCACTGGCAAACGCCAAAAAACTGGATGCGGCCATCGCATATCCAGCATACTCGGCTGCACCTGGAAAAACCTCTCCAGTCCAGCGGGCCAGCATTTGCATTACAATCAAACCTAAAATGACAATCAGGCAAAGAGCAGCCAGCACTCCCGACAGAATGTAGACACCATTCAAGCCACGACGCAGCGCGTGAAGTAGCGCCATTATTCCCTCCCACAAAAGCCGCCGAGGTGACTATATCACCCCGACAAACCTGAGATATTACTTGGATGCTAGGTAGGCATCAACAATCGCCTTACCTTTTTCGCCGGCTTGCTCCAGCCATTCAGAAGTCATGATTTCACCGACTTCATCAACCTTTGCTTTTAGCTCAGGCGATGGGCCTTCTACAGTCATACCGCCATCACGCAGACCCTGCAGGGTAAAGCTGGTGTATTCTTTCGAGCGCCAAGTGCCTGCATACTCGGCAAAGTCAGCACATGCTTTCACAACAGCTTTGTTGCTTTCAGAAACACCTGCCCAAACTTCAGAATTCACCAACATGTAGTTACGTGGCAGCCATGCATCTACAGAATAGAAATAATTTAGTGTTTCCCATACTTTACGGCCATATCCGGTTGCGCCGGAAGAGACCATGCCCTCTGCAACACCCATTGCAAATGCCTGCGAAATTTCAGCTGCCTCAATTGAAACATTGCGCATGCCAAGCAGCTCGGTCATACGAGCAGAAGCTGTGTTGTAAGAACGGAATGCGACGCCCTTCATATCTTCAGGTGTCTTTACCTCATTTTTGAAGTAAAGCCCCTGTGCTGGCCATAGTACTGAGTAGAGCAAGGTCAGGTTTTGCTCTGCAAGCAGTTTTTCCATCTCCGGCTTTGCGGCGTTCCAAAGTTTGTCTGCACTTTCATAGGACGTCGCAAGGAATGGAACAGAATCAATGCCAAACAAGGCATCTTCGTTCTGGTGACCAGAAAGCAGGCGCTCCCCAATTGGCACCATACCGGTTTGTACGGCACGCTTGATCTCAGAGCCTTTAAACAAGGAGCCACCCGGATGGGTCTTAACAGTGATTTCCCCACCGGTCCCGGTTGTTACACATTTGCCGAATTCAGCACCAGTAACAGAATGGAAGTTCGAGCCGGAATAGGCCATTGGCAAATCCCAAGTCTCGGCGGAAGCAACGGTTGCGCCCAAGATCATGGCTGTTGCGCTAAGCGATGTAAGTAAAGCTGTTTTTTTCATTTTTCTCTCCTCTGAAAAGTCTGCCCCTTATTGAAATCTCGTTGGATCGTAGGGTCTTAAATCATTATTGGAGCGCTGGCCGGAGATAAGATCTGCAACCAGGCGCCCAGTTTTCGGGCCAGCCGTTAGGCCAATATGGTGATGCCCAAAAGCGGTGTAGATGCCGGTATTTTTGAGCTCGCCGATAAGAGGCAAGCTGTCTGTTGGCGCGGGTCGAAAGCCAAGCCACTCCTCTTCGCTCGAAGCTGACAATTTAGGAAAGCTTTCTTTGACCTTCTTGCGCAGCAGCTTTAACGGCGCCGTGGAAGGACCAGCTTGTGTGCCGCCAAATTCCACAACACCCGCGCAGCGCAGCCCCTCTTCCATCGGGGTTGCAACAAACTTGCCAGAGGCAACCATAATGGGTTGATTTGGCTTGCAGCTCGGGTCTTTAAAGACAATGTGGTAGCCACGCTCCGCCTCAAGCGGCACATTCAAGCCTAGCTTGTGCATCAGCGACTTGGAAAAAACGCCTGAGCAAACAACGGCAGCATCGCAAGTATAGATTTCGCACTTGCCAAGCACCTTGGAGATTTTACCAGCCGCCAGTTCAAAATCCTGCACATCGTCTTGAACGAACTTCCCGCCCAGCTCTCGCAATGTCTCAATTATATCTGCAGTATAAGCGGCAGGGTTGCTGATGTAGCCATGATCGCGCAGTTGCGCCAGTAATCCAATGTCCTTACTCAGCGAAGGTTCATGCTGGCGCAGCTCATCTCCTTCAATCAGCGTAGGCTGAAAGCCGGCAATACGGCGAAGCTCCCACGTATAGGCGTCGGCCTCGAACGCCTGACGATCCTTATAGGCAAAGCTATATGTGCTCTGCTGCAGCCAACGCTCTGCCCTTGTGCCTTTCACCAGTGCTTTATGCTGCTCTAGCGCATCAGCAACCAGTGGTGTTAGCCCTTTTGCAATCCTGCGCGTATCCCTGTCATTTGCATGGGAGAGATATCGCATCAGCCATCCTGCAAGCCTTGGCAGATACCCCCAGCGAAGAAACAAAGGAAAATTGGGGTCAAGCAGCAGTTTTAGTCCCTTAAGCGCTAGGCCGGGGGCCGTCACCGGCGCAACAGAACAGGCAGCAAGCACCCCTGCATTGCCATAGGATGCGCCCATTCCCGGTTCATCGCGATCAATCAAGGTGACACGGTGCCCGGCGCGGGCAAGCCATAGGGCAGTTGAGGCAACTATGATGCCTGCCCCAACAACCACAACCTTCTTCGAGCTCATCTTCACCCCGAAAACTTTTTGTTTACAGCATATTTCTCAAGCACTTCCAATGAAGGGTGCCCGCCAAGACCCGGTGTTTTTGGCACGATTACTTGGCCGTCTTTCACCTCAAACGGGCTTTCCAATACATCCTCTACGAGGAAATAGGATGCTTGGTAGAACTCGCAGCCCAACGAAATCTCCGGCGTTGCCGCAATCATGTGTGTTCCGGCAAGATGCGCTATTCCCGCTTCGAACATGTCACCACCATAGGCACTCATTCCGACAGATGACGCCATGCGTGCGACCGTTTGCGCCCTAGTTAACCCCCCAGTTTTCATAATCTTGACAGAGACCCCATCCGCAATTCCCAAATTAATTGCCATCTGCATGTCTTCGGGGCCAAAGATGCTTTCGTCAGCCAGCAGAGGTACATCGATTGAGTCTCTTATCTTCGCCATGAGAGGACGAAGGTGGTGCGCTACAGGCTGTTCAATAAAATCCGGATTAAAGCTTGCAACATCTTGCACGCAGCGGACCGCATCATCGTGGTGCAGACCCTGATTGTAATCAACGCGAATAGCAAACTCAGGATAATCTTTGCGCAGCCGCTCCAACCGCATCATATCATAGGCATGACCTTTGAAGCCAGTTTTCAGCTTGATCACCCGAACACCGTCATTCTTCAAGCGTTCCATTAGTGCCAGATCACGCTCAAAGTCTGGATCCGCGATTGAACAAGACAGAGGGATCGTGTCGCGGCATTTGCCTCCCAGCAAAGCCCAAATTGGCAATCCGGCAATGCGTCCTTGCAAATCAAGTAGAGCGGTTTCCAGAGCTGCCTTAGCTTCTGTGCAGTGGGCAACTGCTTTTTGCGCATCCTTCATAATCGCAGCGCGAGCACCAATCTCGCGCCCGACAACCAGCGGGCGGATGTAGCGATCAAGCGCAGCGAAGGACGCTTCCGCAGAGCCTGTGAAGACAGACCATGGGGATGCTTCACCATAGCCATGTTCCCCACCTTCTGCGGTCAAACGCAACACAACAACATCAACAACATGTTCTACTGAACCAATTCCATGGTCGCGTCTGGCGTTTACAGGGAGTTGCAAGTGCCAAAGGTCCATCCCGATAATTTTTTGTTCGGTATTCATCATTCTTATCCCATCCAGCGCTGTACTGGTGCGTTGCTTGTCTTTTGGTTAGTCGAGGCTATACATTCTAGGCATGTGGGGTGCGGAGAAACGGGTGTGACTATCTGCAAATATCTAGGGGTACCGCGCGGTACTTCTAACTCGCCACTGCGCGTAACCCCCTATTCTTTTATCGCATTGCCTATGGCTACCGCATTGCACCTGCTGCCAATCACATTTTGTACCACTCGCTCACCTGCACGGTGTTGAACACCTTGCGACCTTTCCATGCTGAAGACTCGGCTGAACTCCAATCTGTATACAGATGATTATTCAGTATTGAGCGCAAGTCAATTAGATTGTATTGTTGCAAGCGAAAACGAGAGATTAGAAGCGGTATTTAAAGCCAATTGCGCAGCAAATAGATCGGATTTCCAGATGAGCAAGACCGATAGCAACGTGGACAGAGTCTACGAAAAACTACGGAAAATGGCGGCAAATTTTGAGTTCAAGCCGGACGCTCGAATAAACGAAAGCGCTTTATCCACAGAGCTTGGCGCGAGCCGAACTCCCCTGCGAGAAGCACTAAACAGGCTTGTAGCTGAAGGCTTTCTACGCTTCCAAAGCGGAAAAGGGTTTTTCTGCCGTCCTCTCAGCCCTGCTCGGATCATGGATCTTTACGAGGCTCGCGTGGCGGTTGAAACCGAGATAGTGCGCCTTGCCTGTAAGCGTGCTGCGGATGCCGACATTCGCGCGGTGCAAGACTATCTGGATGCCACCGAGCCAGACTACGATAACTGCGAGGATCCGTTGGAATTGCTGCGTATGGACGAAACTTACCATATGAAAGTTGCAGCACTTTCCCAAAATGAAGAGCTGCAACGCACTCTGGCCAATATCAATGATCGCATGCGCTATATCCGCTTGATCGACCTAAAAAGCCTGCGCGGAAAAAGTCCGGTTTCAAACCACGAGAAGGCACAGCTTTCCGCCCATAGAATTGTACTCAACGCGATGCTGGCGAGAGATGCAGATACCGCCTCGCGAACCATGCGCCACCACATTGAACGCAGACTTGAAGAAGCGACCGAGGCGGTGCGGATTGCATATTCCCAACTGTACGTACCGGGTGATGATTAGTCTAGAGGAACAAAATGAATAAGGAATTTGGCGGCAAGACCGTATTCGGAGCCTCAATCGGCATACTTATGCTTGAAACGCGCTTTCCGAGAATTTACGGGGACATTGGCAATGCGCAAACATGGGATTTTCCGGTACATTACCGTGTCGTCAGCGGTGCAACTCCTGACAAGGTTGTGCGCAACGATCCACGCTTGTTGCTTGATGCCTTCATAGAAGCTGGGCAAGACTTGGTGCGCACCGGCTGCGATGGGATAACCACCAACTGCGGCTTTCTCGCACTCATACAGGATGAAGTAAAACAGGCACTTGGTGTGCCGGTTGCCACGTCATCTTTAATGCAGATACCTGCCGTACAACAACTGTTACCGGCAGGCAAACGGGTCGGCGTTATCACCATTTCCAAGGCAACGCTATCTAAGGCCCATTTAGCAGCGGCTGGGGCTCCTGAGGATACGGTTATCGTAGGAACGGATGGACTGCGTAACTTCACGAGAGAGGTGCTTGGCGATTACAAGGCAATCAACTTTGAAGATGCGCGACTAGATCTGTTGGATGCAGCCAGAGAACTTGTGTGCGAGCACGACAACATCGGCGCGATTGTGCTTGAATGTACGAATATGGTGCCTTATGCCAATGACATCCGCAAACTGACTGGCTTGCCGGTCTTTTCGATCTATTCATTTGTCAATTGGTTTCAAGCCGGGCTGGTACCACGCAAGTTTCCACTTGAACTTGATGACCCTCGCCTAAATCTGATTCAACACAAGGCAAGATAAATGTCCCAAGCAACGCAAATAGACAAAGTGAATGAGCAAGGCCTTGTGGTGCTTGGCTGCGGAAAAATGGGGTCTGCGATGCTAAAGGGTTGGCTAGACGCAGGCGTGCAGCCCTCTTCCGCCTTTGTCGTTGATCCGTTCCCCTCCTCTTGGCTTTTGGAACTACAACAACAAGGGTTGCATCTCAACAAAACACTGCCCTCAACTGCTGCTGTTTGTGTTCTGGCGGTTAAACCGCAGATGATGGGCGTCGCCACACCACAGGTACAAGCTTTGGCAAAGGGTCAAACTCTATTTGTCTCAGTCGCGGCGGGTATTTCGTTGGATGTACTTGCCGATACGCTTAGTACGCGCACACCTATTGTTCGGGCTATGCCCAACACACCAGCTGCTATTGGTAAAGGCATTACTGCGCTGATTGGCAATTGCATCTGCGGCGAAGAACACCTAGCATTAGCCGAAGCGCTGTTACAGGCCGTTGGCTCTACAGTTCGGCTAACCGATGAAGCGCAAATGGATGCAGTAACAGCTGTGTCTGGCTCAGGCCCTGCCTATGTATTTTACCTAATCGAATGCATGACAGCAGCCGGAGTTGCACAGGGCCTTCCAGAAGTTTTGGCCGCTAATCTGGCCACATCGACGGTAAGTGGCGCAGGGCAACTGGCACAAAGCTCATCAGAAGGTGCAGCACATCTGCGCAAGAACGTAACTTCACCCAATGGCACCACAGCAGCGGCGCTTTCCGTATTGATGCACCCGCAAGATGGCATCGCGCCAACAGTTGACCAAGCTATTGAAGCGGCTACTTTGCGAAGCATCGAACTGGGCAAGACAAGCAACTAAAATGAGACGAGCGCGGGCAACCAGCGTTAAGATCGCTTTAGCAGCTCGTGCTCGTAATATTTGGCGATGCGTAAAAAACGCCCAAATGCATAATTATGCGCGATAACCAGGCCCCACCAGCCATAAAGAAATCCGCGGCGCAAAATGTAGCTCTTCAAAAACGCGATGGGAAACTCTATCACCAGCCTGAAGTGTGGCAGTTTTCTATTTTTCGTCACCATATCAGCAACTTGCATTGAAGAGTACCGGTTGAATTTGTCACTCCAGAAATTCAAGGAGCGGAAAGAGCGGTGGTTCATCTTACCTGAAAGACGTGCGATTTTCGCATTGGGAAGAGGCTGCACCGTGTCATGAACCGATGATTCAGAAAAGCGCCCAAAGCTTCTGTTGTAAAGGCGAAACTGCCAATAGCCGTAGGCCCAAGGTTTGGGCTGGTCCTCATGCGGATAAACGTCCAAAATATGAATTTTGTAGATGTCGTTCTTGGGGCCTTCAAGAAACAGCCCCCTTATTTCCTTGGCAAGCTCCGACGTCAACTCTTCATCGGCATCAAGGTTCAGCAGCCAGTCATTGCTGCAACATTCCTCCGCAAAGCGTTTCTGCAGACCGTAACCACGCCACTCATTGTAAAAGACCTTGGCCCCAAGCCTTTGGGCAACTTCAACAGTTTTATCGGTGGAACCGGAATCAACCACTACGATTTCTTCGACGAGCTCTCGAAGCGAGTTGATCGCGAGAAGGATGCGATCCTCCTCATTTTTGCAGATGATAAAAGCTGAAAGACCAGCTATTTTTTGCGCTTGCACAGCCAAAATCGCCTACCCACCTGAAACACAGTGGCTCTAGCAAAGCACAGAGCGCGAACTTGGCAAACCTGCTAATTTTTCTCCTCAAGTAATGGGAGGAGAAAAGCCGTTGAGGATTAGGAAAAATACCAGCCGCAGCCTGAGGTCAACTCGCGGCAATTAGTGCGCGTGCTGTCGCCTCATCAGAGATAAGCCCAGAGACGATACCACCCCTCAAAGCCCCTAGAATGGGCTGAATTTTATGCGCACCACTGCCCACTGCTATCGTATGTCGCTGCGCCAAAACATCCAACGGAATGCCCGTGACCCTTGAGTTGATGGGATTGTCGAGAAGATTACCCGCGCGATCAAATGTCCAGCCAACAATTTCGCCAACCGCGCCATTATCGGCCAATTCAATGATTTCAGAAGGGGTTAAGAACCCATCTCTTTGTAAAGGGCAGTTCCATGAAATTTCGCAGACGCCAACAAAACACTTTTGTGCTTGCGCAGCGAGCTCTTCAATTGTTCTGTAGAAGCGCTGCGCTTGCATGATTTCGCGCTCTTCTACCGTGCTTGTCACCACCGGAGCCGGCATTGGAAAACACATGGCTTTTGCCTTATCTGCCAGCCGTCCAGCAATTTCGAAATGGCTTGCCTGACCGTCGCGGCTCATAGCACCAACCAGAGAAACGATCTTGTGGTCTGGGCATTCCATATGCGGTACTTCTTCCACCGCCGCGCGCAATGTTCGCCCCGTAGATACGCCAATCACCGCTGGCTCGCTCGCCTGCAAGGCATCTTCCAAATGCTCGGCAACAGCAACAGCAAGGCCTCCAAGCGGGTGTGCCCCTGTCTCCGCTGTCGGGACGATTTCGCACAATTGCAGCCCAAATTTATCTTGCAGGCGTTGCTCTAGTTCGACACACGCTGCGATTGGGTGATCAAGTCGAAACTTTATCAGCTTTTCGCTGACTGCCAGCGACACAAGGCGCTGTGCCGCTTGCCGGGAAACATTCAACTTGGCCGCGACCTGATCTTGGGTGTCGCCCACGACATAATAGAGCCACGCTGCCCGGGCGGCTTGCTCCAGTTTTTGTTCACTGCGTGCGGCTCTGGCCATCATGACCTCTTGTTCTTTCCTGTGTTGGCCTTGCATGTAGCCCAGCAAGGCTTAGGTTTCTTACTAAACTGCTTCCCGCTTGTCTATCAAAGCTCTCGTGATCAAAAACCGCTCGTTCTCGCATGCCAATACAAAAAGACATCGGCGCGCTTTACGCACCGATCTCTTTGATCGTATTGGCGCCGACTATGCGCGGCAATCAATCACCAGTTTCGAGCGGACCTCGCCTTTTTTCTGCAAGAGGCCCGGAATAGACGAGGCTTCTGATAGTGGGACCACCCGGTCAACCAGCTCATCCAGCTTTAGCGAGCCGCCGGATAGTAACTTAGACCCATACTGCCACTCCCATCCCGGGAATGGTGCGGAATAGTTCATCCAAGACCCTTGAACCATCAACTCTTTACGGTTGATGAGCTCAAACTCGGCTGGTTGCAACGTGAGCGGAACGTGCGGCGTACCAACAAACATCACGCGCCCGTTAGGCCCGGCAACACGCAGCGACATAATCTCCGCGGCTGGTACCCCAGAATTTTCAAAGACAGCATGGAATCCAGCGCCACCGGGTGTTCTACTCAGCGCCTGTTTTACCTGCTCATCTTGTAGTGAGTTACACGTGTAATCCGCACCTGCCCGCTTCGCCGCACCGAGTTTTTCGTCATCCACGTCAAATGCGGTGATCGGGCCTGCGCCAAGGCTCTTTAGCGCCTGCATGAGGAGATTGCCGATAGTCCCAACACCAATAACAGCGACGGGCCGGCCGAGCTTCAGATCCATTATGTTGATCGCATGGAGGCCAACCGTCACGGGCTCTAAGAAGGAGCCTGCGAGCAGATCCACATCATCTGAAAGAGGAACCGCATTGATCAGCGGCACGCAGACAAACTCTGCAAAGCCGCCCTGCTGCCTCGAACCAATAAAGCTGTATCCTTTGGATAGGGAATAGTTCCCTTGCGCTGATTGTGGATCGTCAAAGTTTGGAACTAATGGTGCACATGCCACTTTGCGCCCAATCCAGCTTTGAGCGACGCCTTCGCCGACACCAACAATATCGCCAGAAAACTCGTGGCCAAGGATAATAGGATAGTAATGCGCCCCTTCGTGGATCAATCGGGGGATATCTGATCCACACACACCACAATAAGCAACTTTTATCAGGACTTCACCTGCGGCGGGGGTTGGGGTTTCTACGTCTTCGCTACGCAAATCGCAGTTTGCATGCAGTACTGCGGCTTTCATTGGGTTACCTCGTAACGCTTGCGCAGAGCGCTTAGGCCTGCAAGCGTGCTTAAGTTCGCTTCATATGTTTGACAGAAAAGGTCAAAAAGATCGGCATAATACGTCTTGGTTTGCGCATGCGGCGCGACAACACGTTGTGCAGGGAGATGCTTAATGCCCTCCGCCACACTTGCATAACGACCCACGCCAACACCAACCAAGACAGCAAGACCAAGATTGCCAGTTTCGGCTTGCGGGGGAATTCGTAGGGATGCACCACATGCATCCGCGAAGATTTGGGTAAACTGCGGGCTATTGGTAATACCGCCAGTCAGCGCCACGAACGCAGGCATGTGATCACATAGCTTTTTGAAGACATGGCGCGCGCCCAGACCTGCGCTTTCCATTAGGCTTCGCGCCAGATGTCGGCGTTCGCTTGAGGGACTTACGCCAAGCATTACCCCGGAAAGATCAGCGTTCCAGTTTGGCGCCCTTTGCCCCGCCATGTATGGGAGGAACAGCATAGGTAACTCTGCCGCTGGCGTTTCAGCGGCGGCTGAGCAAAGATCTTCATAGGATGCGTCTTCGAGCAGATTGCGGAACCAAAGCAGACCAGCCCCGCCATAATCGACACCACCATTTATCAGCCACTGCCTGCTGTCGGCAAAATGGTAGATCAATCCGGTTCCATCTGTTTTGGCATGATCCTGCAGCACGCCTGCATTGACTACAGTACCTGCGGCCATATAGGCATCACCCGCATTACTAAGGCCAAGTCCGACAGTCGCGGCGACGTTATCCATCGCACCAGCAATTACGGGCGTCCCTTCTGCAAGGCCAAACGCCTGCGCACCGCGCTTGTCAACTTTGCCAACAATAGCGGTCGCATCAAAGATGTCAGGAAGTTTTGATCTCTCCAAAGAGCATGCTTTAAGCAGATCATCGCTATACTCGCCAGTGGCGATATCGCAGATTTGCGAGAGGCCGGATTGTGTCCGGTCCATCGAAAAAGTGCCTGTCATCTGCTGCACGAGATAGCTGTTGCAGTGCATAAGGCAAGCAGCGGCTTCATAGACATCTGGATGCTGTTGCTTCAACCACATGGCTTTGGGTCCAAAATTTGATGGATCTGACCGATTGCCACCGATGGATAACTGCTCCACGCCATGATGAGCGGATATAAACTCTGACTGGTCGACGGCCCGCCGATCAAGCCAGATAAGCCCGTTCATTAGCGGGTTACCTTGGCTATCCACCGGGAGCATCAAGCTGGACATGCCAGCGACGCCAACGCCGACGATTTCGGCGGGCCGGACCTTTGTTTTCTGGAGCAATTCGGCAATAACAATTTTTGTAGCTCGGCACCACTCAGCCGGATTGTGCTCTGCCCAACCCAAGCGGGGGTATGTGGTGGCATATTCCTGCTTAGCCTCCGCCAAAACCTCCAAAGCTTCGTTGAAGAGCACTGCCTTTAGGCTCGTGGTCCCGATATCAATTGTTAAAGTCGCAGACATATTGTCATTCCTCCAGAACGGCACCGCGAGCCGTGGGTAGTATGTGCATACAGCTGGCATCATGCCCAAGTAAGGCCAGTGCATACTCCCAATTTTCGGGCCCTGCTTCCGAAAACTGAGATAACGGATCGCTGGTGCTGACTTGCTTTTAGCAACTTCCCCAAACATGGGCAATTACTCTTTTTTCAAGCATTTGCAATATCATCAATGCATACGTTTCCTTTTCTGATTCTATTTCAATAGGTTAACTTGTCTTCTACAGCCAATCAGTAAGGTCATGCCAAATTGACGCACTTGGTTTTGTTACGAAAGAGCACACTTTTGGCCCTTAAAAGTGCGCAATGCTGACCTATTCAGAAAATTGACAGCTGCCAACTCCACATCAATGTATCAGAATCCACAGCGTGATTGACGTGGTTTTTGTCTGGGCTGCTCATTAGTGCCGTAATAGCGAATTCCTACTATAACATTGATATCAAAGATCTATTTTGCTGCACAACTTGTAGGTAAAGCCTTTCAGCGTAGCAGTGCCCCTGTCTGCGTTGCCAGCCGTACAATGACAGAATGTCTCACATGACCCTGAGCTATTGCGCTTTTGTTGGTCATGTGTTCATTTAACGAGTAATTATCCGTTTGGATGTCAATTGCTCAATGCCGAGTCTCCCCCGCATTACAAGGCTGAGCCTTGACTTCCTCCCCTTTCCGCCACTGCAACAACTGCAGCAGCAACAAACGAAGGCTCTTTGAGGTTCAGATGAAACACATTCTCGAATTGCACAAAAGCGGCAAGGTTGCCGGCATTTGCTCCGTATGCTCCGCCCACCCACTGGTCATCGAAGCGGCTTTGCGCTTTGATCTTGAAACAAACCGAACAGTATTGATTGAAGCGACGTCAAATCAGGTCAATCAGTTTGGTGGTTACACAGGTATGAAGCCAACTGACTTCCGCGACTTTGTCTTGAGCATTGCCGAAAAGGTTGGTTTCCCAAAAGAGCGCATCTGTCTGGGCGGTGACCATTTGGGCCCAAACTGCTGGCGCGACAAATCCCCGGCCGTTGCCATGGAGCTCTCTCGTAAACTTGTTGCAGATTACGTTGCAGCTGGCTTTCGTAAGATCCACCTCGATGCATCTATGGCAGTTGCAAGCGAAGTCGATCCAATCGACCCGGCAGTTGTCGCAGAGCGCGCGGCAGACCTTTGCCAAGCTTGCGAAGAAGCAGCAACAGATGGCGACAAGCCACTTTACATTATCGGCACAGAAGTTCCGGTTCCTGGTGGGGAAACCGATGGACTTGATGGAATCCAGATTTCCAAAGTTCCCGATGTGAAGGAGACAATCGAGCTACATCGCACAGCATTTGCAAAACGCGGGCTGGAGGATGCGTTTTCTCGCGTTATTGGCGTCGTTGTGCAACCCGGCGTGGATTTTGACCACACCAGCATCATCGCATATGAACCGGAAAAAGCTGCAGAGCTCGCCAAGTTCATAGAATCTCAAGCGGGCATGGTTTTTGAAGCCCATTCAACCGACTACCAGCCTAAGGAAAAGTTCTTTGAGCTGGTCCGCGATCACTTTGCCATACTAAAAGTCGGTCCTGCACTGACCTTTGCACTTCGTGAAGGATACTTTGCTCTCGCGGCCATAGAAGACGAGCTCATTCCTGCCGAGCAGCGTTCGCAACTCCGCGCTGTCATGGAACGAATCATGACTGACGATCCATCTCAGTGGCAACGTTACTATCAAGGTAACGCATCTGAGCAAAAGATATTGCGCGCCTACTCTAACTCTGACCGCATCCGCTACTACTGGCCGCAAACGGAAGTTCAACTAGCAGTAGAAAAGCTAATGAACAACCTCGGTGATCAAGTAATCATTGATAGTCTTGCGCGCCAATATGTCGGCTTTGAACGAAGTCGCCTTGCAAGCGCCGGAAAGCCAGTAACCGCCACAAGTGTCTTGCTCGACAAAGTAACGCAGGTGCTCGAAGATTATCGCTTCGGCTGCCGTGACGCCTAAAGAGCGTGGGGCAACAGCCAGCCCCATTATCTGAGGCCGTCTCCCAGCACTACCTCCTCCCATGGCCTCTTTCCCGCTTGGCCACGGAAGACGGCATCACACCTCGTGGCCACCCGCATACGGGTGGCCCTTTTTTACCTTTCGGGGGAGAAAGTGTGGGTTAAGCAACCGTCGAGATTGGCTGCAAACCTTCAAACTTTGGTGGCAAATCAGCGCCACACTCTTGCGCCAGAAACAAGCCTAGCGCCTCAACAACGTTAAAATCGGCAAAGCAGCGAAGAACACGCCCTTCGCGTTGCTGAATCACAAGACCAGCTTCCATAAGAGCATGTATGTGATGCGACAAAGTAGAGTTCGGAATCCCTAACTCCAACTGGAGTTCTCCCACGGGACAGCCACGACGACCTGCGCGAACGAGGTGCCGTAGAATATCGAGCCGAACAATATGGCCGAGCTCTTTAAATGCTTTAGCTGCGCGCTTCGGTTCCATAGATCAATCCTTATTTCCTTTAGTAAAGCATGGTGACCAATTCCAGCGGCGTGTTTTTATAATTTGTAGGATAGCCGTTTTCACGACAGCCAGATGAACGTAACCCGGAAGCCTAGATAGGCACTATCCTATAATTTACAAGAGCCAAATGAACACAAATTCTACGCCTATTCAGGGCTCTATAATGACTATAAGGTCATTTTACGCAATATCTATCAAAATTTCAAGCAACTTTAACGATATGAAATAACTGCAAATAACTCTTAGTTGCTTTCGCCAAACGAAAGCACAAAGTGATGCTATTCGAAATGCAAGCCAGCCTCAGATCCGTTCAAGAAAGGTAGAACATGGCTCATCATGTGTGCCTCGTATTTCGCGACTATCCGTCAATGATATCTCGCGAGCTCAAGACGGATATTGCGTTCTGTTATAGGCAGCCATTTTCACATTTTATTTTACAAAATAAAGATTTGAGCACCTCCATTTAGTGTTGGAATTCTGCCGATTTCAGCGCCTCCCATCGCGAATCGACTCGCAGTCATTCCCATTTACACGAATCATGCTCACCTAAGAGAAAGTTATCCTCATATTTACCGCCTGCGACAAAGTGTCGTGAGAGATATTTCAGGCCTATAAACGCTACGTAAGTTTCGACAAATTTCTTACGCGTTTGACTTTCTCGTATTTTTGCGTATTCACTATTCGAAACAAAAAACGATTAAATCGCAATATCGAAACCGGCAAGCAGGCTAACACCCATGTTAAAGAATATTGACCCGACCATTTCGCCGGAACTCCTCTACGAGATCCACAAGATGGGTCATGGCGATGAGATCGTATTGAGCGATGCTCACTTTCCCGCTTACTCGGTAAACGACAAAGTATTGCGTGCTGACGGCTTAGAAGTCACGCGCCTCATGCAGGCTATTCTCCCCCTTTTTGAATTGGACCAGTATGTGGATGACAAAGCCGTAATGATGGCACCGGTAGAAGGCGACAGCTTGCCGGAGGGGCTGGCTGAGGATTACCAAAGTGCGCTGCCAGCGGGCGTTTCTATTACCTACACAGACCGCTTCGCCTTCTACGATCGTGCCAAAACTGCCAGCGTTGTCGTTGTGACCGGGACAACGCGCAAATACGGGAACATCATTTTGAAGAAAGGCGTGACCGACTGAATTAACTCTGACTAAACCTAGTCTTAGGGAGGCTAAAAATGTCAGACACTCTGTTGTCTATGCAGGGAATTTACAAATCTTTCGCGGGGGTTCAGGCGCTGAAAGATGTAAAATTCTCTCTCAAAAAAGGCGAAGTCCACGCTCTTATGGGCGAAAACGGCGCCGGTAAATCTACCCTGATGAAAGTCCTCATCGGGGTGCACGAGGCCGATGAAGGCGAAATCGTGTACAAAGGCAAGCCTGTCAAATTCGAAAGTGTTCTGGCGGCGCAGGAACAAGGCATCTCCATGATCTTTCAGGAGTTGAACCTAATTCCCCACCTGTCTGTCGCAGAGAACATTTTCTTTGCTCGCGAACCACTCAAGAGTGGCATTATTGATCACAAAAAAATGGAGGCAGACGCTGCCGAACTCCTGAAGGTTTTCGATATCGATGTTAAGCCAACAGATATCGTAAATACCCTTTCGGTTGCTAAGCAGCAGATGGTTGAGATCGCCAAGGCTCTGTCGTTTGACGTTGAAGTCCTCATCATGGATGAGCCAACCTCCGCCTTGACAGAGCGCGAGATCGACAAGCTCTTCGAGTTAGTGGACAAGCTGAAAGCGAAAGGCGTCTGTATCGTATACATCTCTCACCGGATGAACGAACTGAAGCGCATCTGTGACCGCATTACGATCTTCCGCGATGGTACCTACGTCTCTGATCATGTCTTCTCAGAGATCTCGATGGATGAGATAATTGCGAAGATGGTGGGCCGCTCGTTAGACAATCACTTCCCCGAGAAAACCGCTGTCATTTCCGATGATATCGTATTGAAGGTAGAAAACCTTGGTAGCGATGGCGTCTTTGATCCGGTTTCCTTTGAGCTTCGCAAGGGCGAAATTCTCGGCGTTACCGGTCTCGTCGGGGCGAAACGCACCGAAATGGCGCGGACACTCTTTGGTGCAGATCCAGCGACTTCCGGGCGCATCCTTATCCATGGGGAGGATGTCTGCATTAACTGTCCGGCTGACGCGATCAGTGCAGGTATTGCCTACCTCTCCGAAGATAGGAAGCTGAATGGTGTCGCCGTAAAAATGTCCATCCGCGAGAACACAACCATGGCCTCCATGGACAAAGTCTCGAATGGCGCAGGTGTGATCTCTCATGGTGACGAAGTTGCTGCAAGCAACACCTACATCAAAAAAATGGAAATCAAGACCCCAACCGTTGAGCAGCTGGTGAACAACCTCTCCGGCGGCAACCAACAGAAGGTTGTGATCGGCAAATGGCTGTTCCGCGACGCAAAGGTCATGATCTTTGACGAGCCAACGCGTGGCATCGACGTTGGCGCAAAATACGCCATTTATCAGTTGCTTGATGAACTGGCCGCGAATGGCGTTGGCGTGATTATGATCTCTTCCGAGCTGCCAGAGGTCCTGGGTATGTCCGATCGTGTTCTGGTGATGAAAGAGGGTGAAGTCACCGGCCTCATTGATCGGGCAGGCACAAACCAAGAAGAAATAATGCAATACGCAACAGGCGTGAAAAACATGTTTACACCACAGGTGGAGGTGGCATAAATGTCTGAGAAACAAAAGCTAATGCTGCAAAAACTAGCAGCACTCGCAGGCTTGATCTGCCTGTTCATCTATTTTGCCGCTACCAACGAATACTTTTTCACGGTCAACAACTTGATGACCATTGGTTTGCAGACCTCAACCATTGCCTTCATCGGTATCGGGGTCACCCTGCCAATTTTGACAGGCGGTATTGATCTTTCCATCGGCTCTGTTGTGGCCTTGTCCGGTGTCGCTGCGGCGATGATTGTTAACGCTGGCGTTCCGGTGCCGCTCGGGATGCTCTTTGGCATCTTCATTGGTGGCCTTTGCGGTACAACCAATGGCTTGTTTATCACTATGCTGCGCCTGCCGCCGTTTATCGCCACGCTTGGTATGATGATGATCGCCCGTGGTATCGCGCTTTACATCACCAATGCAGCGCCGGTTTCGGGGATGCCGGAATCCTTTTCCGAACTGGGCAATGGTGCATTGTTCCGTGTTGTGGAAGTTGGGGCAAACGGTTTCCCTATCGTCAAGTTCCCCGGCATTCCTTATCCTGTAATTCTTATGATTGTTCTCGCGTTGGCTTTCACCTTCGCGCTGACCAAGCTTCGTGTGGGCCGTTATCTCTATGCCATCGGTTCAAACGAAGAGGCTGCCCGTCTATCGGGTATCAAAACTGATCGTGTCAAAGTTTATGCCTACATGGCCTCTGGCGCGCTAGCTGGTCTGACTGGTGTTGTTCTGGCTTCCCGCCTAGTAACAGCTCAGCCAAACGGCGGCGTTATGTACGAACTTGACGCGATCGCGAGTGCGGTTGTTGGAGGAACCTCACTCACCGGTGGTGTTGGCACCGTTCCCGGCACACTTATTGGTGCCTTTATCATGGGCGTTCTGCGGAATGGCCTGAACATGAACGGTACATCCTTCTTTATCCAGCAAATCATCATTGGTGGCGTCATCATTGCGACTGTTGCCTTCGATCAGCTGCGCCAAAGCCAGCGGAAATCCAAACCAAAGAAAGTGTCTACTACTAAAGCGCCTAAAAGGGAGGGCGATGTTATGAAAAAACTAGCAATTGCAGCAATGGTTGGTCTGACAGCAGTAATGACCGCACCAGGCGTGTTTGCGAAGTCAAACGAAATCGCAGTCATCGTAAAGACCTCAAACTCTAACTTCTGGCAGAACGTAAGCGGCGGTGCAGACGCTGCGCAAAAAGAACTGCCAGACTATAAAATCACCTTCCAAGGCCCTGAAGCGGAAACCGCAGTCGCCAAACAGGTGGACATGGTGCAGAACGCAGTAAACCGCGGTGTTGCCGGTATCGTTCTTGCTCCTTCCGATCCTGTCGCGCTGGTTCCTTCCGTGAAAAAAGCTTGGGAAGCTGGCATTCCGGTCATCCTGATTGACTCTAGCCTGAACAGTGAAGGCAAGTACTACCAATCCTTCCTGGCAACAGACAACCGCGCAGCTGGTGCTCTTGCAGCCGAAAAGCTTGCTGAAGCGATGGGCAAAAAAGGCAAGGTCGCCATGATGTCCTTCACCCCGGGTGCAGGTTCTGCAATCGATCGTGACGGCGGCTTCAAAGGCGCTATCGAAAAAGCAGGTAACACCGTTATCGGCCCATTCTACTCTCAGGCTGACATGGTAACCGCGCTGAACCAGACCATCGACGTACTGGCCTCTAACCAAGACCTCGTGGGTATCTTCGGCTCCAATGAACCAACCGCAGTAGGCATGGCACGCGCACTGAAACAGCAAGGTTACGCCGGTAAGGTTGCAGCTGTTGGCTTTGATGGTAACTCCGATCTGCAGGCATTCGTTCGTGACGGCACTCTGCATGGCATCGTTGTACAGTCCTCCTTCGCAATGGGCTACAAAGGTGTAAAAACTGTCAAGGCTGTTTTGGACGGTAAAAAAGTAGAGAAGTTCATCGATACCGGTGTTGTCTTTGTGACCAAAGAAAATATCGACAGCCCAGAAGCTCAGGCTGTTCTTTACTAATAGATAAAAACCCACTGGGGCTATCTCTTTAAAATAGAGGTAGCCCTCTCCCCTTAAGGAAGTCAAAATGTCTAGTTTCAAACTTAGCGAAAACGCCGTTGATCAATCCGTGATCCCAACAAAAACTCTCGCTAATGGTGTCGTCATGCCGGCAATCGGCATGGGCACTTTCGGCTCTGACCGTTTTACAGCCGATGATATTGCCAATGCAGTTCTTGGGGGCGCAGCTGCAGGCTTCCGCTTTTTCGATTGCGCCGCTGTTTATGAAAACGAACCACAGATCGGCAACATTTTCAAAGAAATGATGACCGTCATCCCCCGCGACGAGCTCTTCATCGATTCAAAAGTTTGGAACGACCAACATAAAAATGTCGTTGCCGCTTGTAAGCAAACTCTGCATGACCTGCAACTCGACTATCTCGACCTTTATCTGACTCATTGGCCTTTCCCTAACTATCACGCACCTGGGTGTGATGTAGATTCCCGCAGCCCAGATGCCGTGCCTTACCGCCACGAGCAATTCATGGAAACATGGGCGCAAATGGAAGAGCTTGTCGATATGGGTCTCGTTCGCTCCATCGGCACGTCCAACATGACTATCCCGAAAATGGAATTGCTGTTACGCGATGCCCGCATTAAGCCGGTTGTAAACGAAATGGAGTGTCACCCACACTTCCAGCAGCAAGAGCTTTACAGCTTCTTGACGAAGAACGGCGTTCAGCCAATTGGCTTCTGCCCGATCGGTTCTCCAACCCGGCCAGATCGCGATATGACCGAGAACGATACTGTTGATATCGAGGATCCTGTCATCGTTGCTGCGGCGAAACGTCTTGGTGTGCACCCGGCTGTTGTTTGTATTAAATGGGCTGTTCAGCGCGGGCACGTGCCAATTCCTTTCTCAATTCATGAGAACGAGTACACTTCAAATCTGCGCTGCATCACCGAAAACCCACTGACCACTGCAGAAATGGAAGCTATTTCGAAAATCGACAAAAACTGTCGTCTGATCAAAGGTCAGGTGTTCCTTTGGGAGTCAGCAAATGATTGGGAAGACCTTTGGGATCTTGACGGCAAGATCGCCGGATAGTACCTGAATTTGTCATAGTAGCTGTGGTTTCCCCTTTCTCTTCATGCTAGGGGAAATCACATTTCGAAAATTCGAAAGTGATTGGTCATGAGCGCCGCAGAACGACGTAGCGAAATCCTCACACGCCTCCACGCCAAGGGGCGTGTCGAAGTGAGAGAACTTGTCGAGATGTTTGAAACATCCGAAGTTACAATTCGCACCGACCTGCGCAAGCTGGAGCGAGAAGGTAAACTGAAGCGCTTTCACGGTGGGGCGCAGCTGCTCAGTACCTCTCCATTACGACCGTTGGAAAACGAAGTAAACATTGAGCGCCGTTATGGCATCAACGCGGGCGCTAAAGAGCGGATTGCCAAGCGTGCTACTGCCTATGTCTCTCCCGGTAGCTCTGTCATTCTAGATAGCGGCAGCACTACACACCTCATCGCACTGCAACTGGCGCGATCTGGAAATATCATCGCTATCACAAACAACCTTCCCGCCGCGGACGCGTTGGCTGAGGCGCCTGATACCACGCTCGTTTTATGCGGCGGAACGTACCGCCACAAGACGCAATCCTTACACGGACCAAAAGCCGAGCAGTGCCTGGAAGGAGTGTCAGCAGATATTCTTTTCATTGGCGCCGACGGTATTGATCCCCAGAAGGGCATCACAACTTTCAACACAGGTTACGCTATCAGCGCTGTTATGGCGGACTGTGCCAGAACCATCATCGCCGTGGTGGATAGCTCCAAAATAGGGCGTGTAGGATTTAGCAAGGTGCTCGATACCAGCGCAATCAATATTCTCATCACAGATACAGATATCGATGCCGAATTGAAACAAAACTTTGAAGAACAAGGTGTTGAAGTCGTAACTGTCTAAAATACAGCATGCTCTATCACTTAAGGTAGACTACCCAAAGTGGGCCGCTTCTACTTGTGTAGCAGAGCTTTTGCTTGCTGCATCCTCTGCCTTGGAAAACTGTAGGTTGACAAGAGCAGCGTATGCGCCCTCTTGTGCAATCAGCTCTTCATGGCTACCCTGCTCAATAATCGCTCCATTACGCAAAAAGCAAATCTTATCAGCATGCCGAATTGTTGAAAGTCTATGGGCAATAACAAGTGTTGTTCGCCCGCTCATCAAACGCCGCATCGCAACTTGCAGCTTCGCCTCTGTTTCATTGTCTAAGGCTGATGTCGCTTCATCGAGTAAAACCAGTTTAGCATTTTTTAATAGCGCCCGCGCGATTGCCAAACGCTGTTTCTGTCCGCCTGACAGCGTGTGTCCACTTTCACCGATAAGCGTTTTATATCCATTTGGAAGTTCGCAAATAAAATCGTGCGCCAAAGCATCCCTAGCAGCTTGCTCAATTTCCTCATCGCTAGCCTCAGCACGACCAAATCCGATGTTCTCTCTCACACTTCCGGTAAATAGGACTGTGTCCTGACTGACAAGGGACATGTTTTGCCGCAGACTGCGTAATGTCACATGCCGAATGTCTTGCCCATCAATGCACACTGCCCCCCCTTGCAAATCGTAGAGGCGTTGCACGATCGAAAAAACCGTAGATTTCCCGCCTCCCGATGGACCCACGAGAGCCGTCACCTTGCCGCCCTCACAAATAACTGAAAGGTCCTTAAGCACCTTCTGCTCAGGTATGTAAGAGAATTCAATACTCGTAAGCTTCAACTCGCCTGCCTGTATATCGAGTGGTAAGGCGTTCTGCGCATCTACAATTTTCGGCGGGCTATCGAGGATTTCATACATCATTCGGCCGCCAATGAGGCCGGTTTCAATTGTTACCTGAAGCCTGCTCAATCGTTTAGCGGGCTCGTAAGCCAACAGCAAAGCCGTTAAAAATGAGATAAACTCGCCCGGAGTTTTTCCAGAAACAATCGTTTGCCAACCACTGTACATTATGACTAGTGCAAAAGCGCAGCCACCAAGCGTTTCCATTAGAGGGCTTGTCCTTGCACCAAGCTCAGCCATTTTGTTGGCTCGCTGTTCTACGCCAGATACAGCCCCATTCATGGCAGACTGCATCTGCGGTTCAATACCAAAGCTTTGTACAATTCGAATTCCGGCGGCAGTTTCTTGCATTACCTGCACAATGCGCGCCAGCGAGAGTACCTCTGCATGAGCCAATCGACGAACGCGTTTCACAAGATAGGCAACACCATAAATCGCTGGCGGCGCAATAATCAACGAAACCAATGAAAGCAGCGGATCTTGGATAACCATCACAGAAACCAAGCCGATTAAAGAAAGCAAGTCACGGCCAAAACTGGTCACAATAATATTGATAACTTCGCGCACCGCCTGAGCGTTATGAGAAATGCGTGTAATCAAGTCGCTCGCGCCATGCCTGTTAAAAAACGCCGAGTCCTGCCGCAATATGTGAGCAAACATTTTGCGCTGGTTCTTGGCGACGATTGCGTTACCGACCTTACTCAAGGTAACAACCTGCCCATAGCTGGCTATACCCTTGACAGCGAAAATGACCAGGATCGCAACGGTCACTTGCAGCAGCTTACTAAAGTCCTTTGCAACGAAAATTTCATTGACAACATCTCGCATAATCCATGCGCTGAGTGATGTCGTTGCTGCCACCAAGGCCATAAAACCAAAGGCAATCGCGTATTTCACCGCGAATTCACGAAAGTTGTCAGAAAAAATCCTGCGGATCAAAGCAAGACTGCTATCCTGCGGAAGGTCGCGACGCAAGACAAGCGCCATTAGCCCGCGCCACATTGACAATTACCTCGCGTCCATTAAATATTTACCAATCTGACTTTGGGGTGTTTGCTTGGCTTCACCTAAATAGCGGAATACGAACTTATCAAAAAGATCGACACTTCTTTGTAAATCATAATGCTCTTTACACCGCTTCATACCCGCACCTGCTAGGGCCTCACGACGAAGCGTGTCTTCAGCAAGATTGAGACAGGCAATTTTAAGCGCTTCCTCATCATTTGAAGTAACATATAATGCCGCCTCGCCCGCAACTTCGCCCAGCCCCCCAACGCCTGTCGTAATGAGCGCGGCACCACCGGCCATTGCCTCCAAGGCAGTTCGACCAAAGCTTTCAGTCTCAATCGACGGAACGACAGCGACAGCCGCGCGCTCGTAACATCTCACTACTTCACTGTGCTGAAGGTTTTCACTTATAAAGCACTGCGCCCTCACCGGCTCTAGCGTTTTAAGCACTTCTGTATAGTGTGAGCTATCTTCACCACGCGTGACCGCGCACATCTCAAATTTCCAGTCTGGAAGTTGCGGCAGAATTTTTACCATCGCTTTTGCAAGCGGCAGAACACCCTTACCCCGTGCCATACGCCCAGCATAGAAAAACGATTTGTCACGGGCCCGCTGTGGTCGCCAAAGGTCAAGCTCCAAACTATTAGGCACAACAATGCTTTGGATATTCAGGTTTGGCCAATTCTCGATGAAGTGTTTTTCGCATCGATTTGACACAAAGATCAGTCCTGCTAGCCGACGATACCTACGTGATACACTCCACCTCTTGAGCCAACTCCTTTTTTCACGCACGAAGTTGTGCCGATGCACAATCACTGGTGTTTGCGGAAACATTCGAGCAATTTTTGCGGCGGCCTTTACACGTTGCTGTACAATAATAAGTTTTGGCTGCAGACTCTGCAACGTGACCGCTAATTGTGCAGGCTTTTTGCGATCATAAAACATCAAATTGACATCAGAAAACGGCCCTTCAACTGAATTGGCAAGAATCGTCGTTTGGGCGTTGTATTTGCTTTTTCGCACCAAGTCATAGGTGCACAAGTCAATCGAAGTGGCGGTAGCGGGCGAGAAACTCATTCCCTTATCTAGAACAACGACAAGATCAGACTGACTATTAAAACTGGCGGGCATATCCAGGCGACCTTTTAACATTCTGATTCCTCCAAAGAATGCAGAGGAGAGGAGTTGACGACAACTCCCAAGTAATTCCACCGCGTTTTTTAGGGGGCACTCTCTCAAATTTTCCTAATTGTGAGCTACGATGTTTCACTCCTCGAGCCGATACGACAACCGCACTACCATTAATCTAACTCAACCCAATGAAATTTTCCTCAGGCGGTGAAATTGTCGCACGCTGCGCGATACCTAGGTATTTTGACATAATAGCCTGACAATATTCGATAACTTTACTCCAAAAGACCAGCATAACTAGTCGTTATTGCGTAGTTCATTTGCCGGTACGTGCAAATACATCACTCCACAAAGCATGCAAATTTGAAGAAGCTAAATTACTCAACGTAATATATTTGGACTTATACCTGACAGAAAGCTACTGAGACTCAACAAAGAGAATTCAGAATGTTGATTATACATTTTCGTATTATCTATTCTGCTTTTCTCGATAGTTTGGGAAGTTTATCTACCCTACATTCCGTAGAGGTATATTCGGGAGAAGCCTGCTGATGTCCGCATCTGCTAAGTTTGCTATACATCCACCACTAAAGGGTGTCTTGCAGCCAATCACCAGTCTGCCAGATCCGGTTTTCGCTGAAAAAATGATGGGGGATGGTGTTGCAATAGACCCGACCGACACCACTCTTTATGCGCCGATCTCCGGCAAGGTAACGCAGATCCACCCATCACACCACGCTGTGACGCTATCAGATGGCACACACGAAGTGCTTGTCCATATCGGGCTTGATACTGTCACCCTGCGAGGGGAAGGGTTTAAGCTGCTTACGAAAGAGGGCGACACTGTCAAAGCAGGTGCACCACTCCTTACATTTGATGCTGATATTATTGGAGAAAAAGCGATTAGCTTGCTCTCAGCTGTCGTTGTAACCAGTGGCGAGGCCCTCACCCCGATCTTGCCTTTCGGGCAGGAAATCAAGGATATATCCGGTACGCTTGGCTATATCGGTGCCATTGCAAAGGCGCCGACACAACTCGGAACGGCAGGAGACGGCCCAAGCAGTACCGAGACAGCCCAAATCACCATTCCAAACCCGGTAGGCCTACATGCCCGGCCTGCGGCGCGCATAGTCGCCATTGCTCGCAAATACAGCAGCGCAATTACACTACGCGCCAATGGCAACGACACTCGAGCAGATAGCGTCACCGGCATTATGGCACTAAAGACAAAGTTCGGTGATTCACTAGTGATCGAGGCCAACGGACCTGATGCAGGTGCGGCACTCGCCGAATTACTCGATGCCATTTTTCTAGGACTAGGCGAAGATGTAAGCAATGCGGCTGCCACTGCGCCGACTGAAGCGTTTGACGAAGAAGAGCCGTTAATTTCCACCCGCTCTACGGAAGAGGGTGTTTATCTTGGCTACACTGCGGCTCCTGGTCGTGCGATAGGAAAACTGACCTCTCGCAAGAACAAACTACCGCCCGTTGTCCGCCTTGCAGATGATAAAGAAGCAGAGACCACTGCGCTGCTTGAAGCGATTTACACCAGTAGGCAGGACATTCGCGCCATCATTTCTAGTTTGCAAGAACGCAGTCAAGACGAGCTCGCAGATGTGTTTTTCGCGCATTGCCAGCTTCTTGAAGATCCTGACATGACTGAAGCGGCGCAGAAAGACATTGCCAGCGGCTGTTCTGCTGCATGGTCTTGGCAACATGCCTACAAAGTACAAGCCGAGAAGCTGGCGGCGATGGATGATCCATTGCTGGCGGGTCGCGCAGCCGATGTTCGCGATGTGGGAGAGCGTGTGCTTCGCAAGTTGCTTGGTCTTTCCAGCAGCGAAGGTGATCTACAAGACCCCTCTATTCTGCTTATGGAAGACATCACGCCGAGTGAAATCGTGATGCTCGACCTGTCAAAAGTGGTTGGCCTGTGCACACATGCGGGCGGCTCAGCATCGCACGCAGCTATTATAGCGCGCTCTAACAACCTTCCCTACTTGGTGAATGTGGAGCGCGGCTTAGCCGATCACCAAGATGGAACAGAGCTGCTACTGGATGCAAAGCGCGGCACCATACGTGTTGCTCCAAGCGCTGATGAGATCGCTGCCTTTAAAGAAAAAATCGAGAAGGAAGCAGAGCGGCGGGCACAATTCCAAGCTGCTGCGCAAGACCCAGCTATCACAACTGATGGCGTGCGTATTGAGATCGCGGCCAACATTGGCAGCAAAGCTGACGCTGAAAAAGCGGTTGCTGCCGGAGCCGAAGCTGTTGGCTTGCTGCGTTCGGAGTTCCTCTATCTTGAACGCCTAAACGCGCCGAGCGAAGAAGAACAGGGCGAAGAAGTTGGCGGCATCCTAGAAGTTATGGGTAAGGATCGCCCTGTTATCATCCGCACACTGGATGTTGGCGGCGACAAACCCCTGCCCTACCTGCCATTGCCAGAGGAGGAAAACCCCTTCCTCGGTTTACGCGGTGTGCGCATTGGCATCGAGCGCCCCTCTATCTTGCGGTCCCAAGTGCGCGCGATCCTCTCACAAGCCAACAAGGGCCGTGCCCGCATCATGTTCCCGATGATTGCAGCTCTTGATGAGTTGCGCGCTGTCAAAGCGCTTGTGCGGGAAGAAGAGAAGAAAATGGGCATTGAGCCGGTCGAAATCGGCATCATGATCGAGGTCCCCTCCGCTGCATTGATGGCGGACAAACTGGCTGCGGAAGTCGACTTCTTCTCAGTTGGGACCAACGACCTCACGCAATATGTGCTGGCGATTGACCGTGGCCATGCGCAGCTGGCCTCGCGTGCCAATCCGTTGCATCCAGCTATTCTGCGCATGATCGACATGACTGTAAAGGCAGCTGACGCAAACGGAAAATGGGTTGGTGTTTGCGGTGGTCTCGCCAGCCAGAGCGAAGCGGTGCCTGTTCTGATCGGTCTTGGGGTGAAGGAGCTCTCAGTCTCCGTTCCCTCCCTGCCGGAAGTGAAACAGAAAGTGCGTGAGCTCTCCATGAGCGAAAGCAAGGAGCTGGCGCGGCAAGCCCTGCAATGCGCGGATACGGCCGACGTGCTCGCCCTCGTCAAACCATACAAGTGATTTGCCCAAGTCCTCTTTGGCAAGCAATGGCGGCGTGTTGGGGTAGCAATCCGTCGCCCATAATAAAGCAGTAAATGACTTCTATAGTCAGGAGAAAACAAATGAGCTTATCCGGTTCAGGCGCCTTTGCGGCCCTGCAAAAAGTCGGTAAGTCCTTGATGCTTCCAGTGGCGGTTATGCCGGTTGCTGGTATCTTCCTCGGCGTGGGTGCCGCCGGGTTCGGACTTTTCCCGGAAGTGTTTAACCACATAATCGAACAGGCCGGTGGATCCATCTTCGGCAATCTGCCATTGCTCTTTGCCATTGCGGTGGCCATCGGTTTTACAAAGAATGATGGTGTTGCCGCGCTTTCCGCTGTTGTTGGCTATGGTGTCATGCTGGCCACAATGGGCGTTGTTGCAGACGCTGCCGGTGTTGAGACGAAGTCCATTCTGGGCATCACGTCTATTGATACAGGTGTGTTCGGCGGCATCATTGCAGGTGGCATCTCCGCTGCAATGTTCAACCGCTTCTTCCGTATCAAGCTTCCTGACTATCTTGGTTTCTTCGCTGGTAAGCGCTTCGTGCCGATCATTACAGCAGTTGCCTGTATGATTGTTGGTATTGTGCTGGCGTTTGCTTGGCCACCGATTGGTGCAGGCATCAAGGCCTTCTCAGATTGGGCAGCTAAAGAAAACCCAGAGCTTGCTTTCTTCATCTACGGTGTCATTGAGCGTTCGCTAATCCCGTTTGGTCTGCACCACATCTGGAACGTACCGTTCTTCTATGAAGCAGGCTCCTACCTTGATCCGGCAACCGGGCAAGTTGTTACTGGTGAGATCCAACGATACCTTGTTGGAGACCCGACCGCCGGTAACATGGCTGGCGGCTACCTGTTCAAAATGTTCGGTCTTCCTGCAGCAGCCATTGCGATCTGGCACTCTGCCAAGCCGCAAAACCGTACCGTTGTTGGCGGCTTGATGATCTCCGCAGCGCTGACCTCGTTCCTGACCGGTATTACCGAGCCTATCGAGTTCTCATTCCTCTTTGTTGCGCCAGTGCTTTACGTGGCACACGCTCTGATGGCGGGTATCGGCTATGCGCTGATGATCATCTTTGAAGTCAAGCATGGCATGACCTTCTCGCATGGTTTTATCGACTTCACATTGCTGTTCTCGCTGTCCAGCAAAGGGTGGATGCTTATCCCGTTCGGCTTGGCTTATGCCGCAATTTACTACACCGTCTTCCGCGTGCTGATCAGCTGGCTAAACCTGAAAACCCCGGGCCGTGAGGACGACGAAGCCCTAATCCGCGACAAGGCGGTTGATACCGGGATCTCCGGTGCACTCGTTCAAGCCTTTGGCGGTGTAAACAACATCGACAATCTGGATGCCTGCATCACACGTTTGCGTATCGGTGTGAAAAACCCTGACCTTGTAAGCGACGACAAGCTAAAATCTCTTGGCGCTCGCGGCGTTGTGCGCGTCGGCAATGGCATTCAGGCAATCTTTGGTCCAGCTTCAGAAAACCTGAAGACGGATATGGAAACCTACATCTCCTCCGGTGGTACAGGTGAGGAAGCCCACATCCCGACCGATGCTGAGTTGCAGGCCGATAACGCTGCCAACGAAGCTGCAACCGCACCTGCTCAAGCGGTTTCAGCAAACATCGATGCGGCCAGCCTAAGCGCGCAACTGGGCGGCGCGGGCAATATCGTCAGCGCAGCTGTTATTGCACATACTCGGGTACGCGTTGAGCTGGCCGACATTGCCAAGGCAGATCTGGCCGCGATGGCAGCTTCTGGTGTTCCAGTGCAAAAAGCCGGTGATGCGGTTCTGCATATCATCGCTGGAGACAAGGCCGAGGAACTTGCAGGGCAACTGAAGGGCTAAAGGCCCTTAAACCTGAGACAAAAAAGAGAGCGGCGGCATATGGCATTCATTTGCCGCCGCTTTTCCATTTATTTTCCTAGCTGTATGCCGCCGTCCGCACGGGCTATCGCGTCGCATTCCTGCCAGAGCGCTGGCGGCACCGCATCTTCCAACCCACGTAGCGAGCGCTGCAGCGAGGAGACCTTGCCAGTGCCGATCAAGACCGAGGCAACTGCCGGGTGGTTGCGAGGGAACTGCAAAGAGGCGCTGGCGATTGGCACATCATACTTGTTACAAACAGCCTCGATACCTTTGACTCGGGCCACAACCTCATCCGGAGCAGGCTTGTAGTCAAAATGTGCATCGTTTTTTGCACCGGTTGCCAGAATCCCAGAGTTGTAAACGCCGCCAATAACAAGCTGCATGTTTCGCTCTTGGCACATCGGTAACAGCTTTGGCTCTGCCCGCCGATCCAACAGGGTATATCGGCCAGCCAACAAGAAGAGATCAAGATCAGCGCGCTCAGCCAGATCTATGCAAATTTCGACTTCGTTGACACCAAGACCGACTGACTTCAGCCCTTCATATTTCTTGATTTCCTCAACAGCACGCAAGCCCCCGTCCAAGAACAGCTTCACGTGTTTTGCGTTCTCTTCAGGCCCGTGAATCCGCTCCCCAATGTCGTGTATGTAGAGAATATCGACAGAGTTGTCCGGCATCCGTTGCTTGGTCGCTTCAAACGAGCGCATTAAACCATCGTAACTGTAGTCAAACCCCGGTGCGTAGGGCAGCGGATTTACAAAGGAAGACTTGGGAACGTCTGCAGGATCGACAGGTATGAGGGAACGGCCGGCCTTGGTAGAGACGACATAGTCCTCCCCCTTTTTTCCGGCCAGAAAACGCCCGAGGCGCTGTTCTGCAAGGCCAAAGCCATAGAACGGTGAGACATCAAAATAGCGTATTCCCGCATCCCACGCTGCTTGCAGAACCTCATGTGCCGCCTCCTCGGAAATCTCTTGATAGAGGTTCCCGATAGAGCTACAGCCAAAGGAGATCTGAGAAATTTCCAGCCCAGAGCGGTGCAGCCTTGTGCGAGGGAGCTGCTCTCCCTCCTTGCGCGATTCCATTTCCATTTCTATCCCAAAATGCCGTGGAAGACTTACTGGCCCGTCTTGGCTTCAATAGCCAATCCGCTCTTGGCACAGAAAACATGCAAGCGACCTGCGTCCACTGACAAATTTATTTTTTGTCCGGGCACCAAATCCACGCGATCACGGATAGCGGCCAGTATCTCCAGCTCGTCGTTTGAGCAGATTACATGGGTTTCAGCACCGGTGGGCTCAACAACCATGACTTGCGTTGCAACTGTTGTGTCGCTGGCTTCATCTGCCAGATGCATGTGCTCTGGGCGAATGCCGATCTTGATTTCCCTGCCTGCCTCTAGCTCGTTGGCAAAAGCAAAACCCTGACCGGTTTCCAGTTCGACGAAGTTGCTGTCAATCACCTTTGCACCAATCAAATTCATAGAGGGCGAGCCAATAAACGTCGCTACAAAGGTGTTACGCGGATTGTCGTAGAGTTCCAGTGGTGTTCCCACTTGAGAAACAAAGCCACCCTCCAGAACGATGATTTTATCCGCCATGGTCATGGCTTCGATCTGGTCATGGGTTACGTAAACAATTGTGTTTTTGAGCTTTTGATGCAGCGCTTTGATTTCGGTGCGCATTTTCACACGCAGCTTTGCATCAAGGTTAGATAACGGCTCATCGAACAAAAACACGCTTGGATCGCGCACAATTGCACGGCCCATTGCAACACGCTGCCGCTGACCGCCTGATAGTTGGCGCGGGTAGCGCTCCAAAAGCTCATGAAGGCCGAGAATATCAGCCGCTGCCTTAACTTTCTCCGCTATTTCGCCCTTGTCGGCTTTGGCAAGTTTCAAGCTAAAGCCCATGTTTTCAGCGACAGTCATATGCGGGTAAAGAGCGTAGTTCTGGAACACCATGGCGATGTTGCGCTCTTTTGGTGGCAGGTCATTTACGACCTTACCACCAATGGAGATTTCTCCGCCGGAGATGTCTTCAAGGCCGGCAATCATACGCAGCAAGGTAGATTTACCGCAGCCGGAGGGGCCAACGAGCACCGCAAATTCCCCATCCTCGATCTTTACATCGATTCCATGGATAACCTCGTGGTTTCCGTAGCGTTTTTCGATGGACGAAATATCAATCTGCGACATGCTCTGGCAGGCTCCTATTTTCCTTGTAAGGCGCGGTTCATCGCCGTGTTAATGTGTTTTTCAAGGGCATTTACTGCCCCCGTAGCATCCCCTGCCTCGCAAAACTCGAGAATTTCAAGATGCTCCTCCAATGCCGAGATTGCCCGGCTTGGAGACAAACGGTTGTTCGTTTTAATAAGGCGCAAGCGCGCGGCGTTGATCTGATACGTCTCGCTTAGAAGATCGTTGTTCATGCAAGCGATGATTTTGTCGTGCATTTCCCAATCCACCTCGACCGCACGGTCCAGTAAATCCGGTGTGGGTTCATTTTGCGCCTGCTCCAGCACCTCGCGGGTGTGTTTGAGCAAGATGGCAATTTCAAACTTGAATTCGCCTGCTGCGAACTCGTGTAGAGCCGCTTTTTCAATTACTGCGCGCAGACCAAAAGCCTCGCGAATAAACTTTGTGGTTATGTCCGCGACCTGAATGCCACGCTGCGGGTGAACCTTAAGCAGCGATTCATGCTCCAGCTTCTGAATCGCTTCACGCGCCGCGCCCACCGGCACTCCTGCAAGCTGCGCCAACTCTTTTTGCGTCACAAACTGCCCCGGCGACAGTTCGCCAGAAAACAGCCGTTCTCTAAACTTTTGATAGGCTTCCACTCGAGACATATTCCCGTCCCTTTGCTTTGGATTTTCGATGCCACTTCCGATTACTAGAATTGTTCTGACTTAAGATTGACTTTTTGTCAATCACAAAAACATCCCTAGACAATCACTGATTAATCAGTTACGAATCTCTGAAATATTTCTAATTCTAAGTTTGAGGAATGGCATGTTGCTGGAAGAAAAAATTGAACGAATTGAACTGTTTGCACTTGCTTGTCAGGTGGATGGCGGGCCGATTTCTTCCCTAGCAGATATGCCAATTCGCAACGGCCTACTTATTAAACTCACCGCCAAAGACGGCGCGTATGGCTGGGGCGAGGCGTGGTGCAACTACCCCCCACGTGGCAACCGCGCCCGCCTTGAGCTACTGCGAGATCCCATTGGACCAACCCTCATGAAGAAGGAACGCATCCAATGGCCGAACTTGCGCGAAGAATTGGAAATAGAGCTGGCGCGGATGGTAATTCACACTGGCGAACCCGGCCCTTTCAACCACTGCCTTGCTGGCCTTGATATGGCGATGGCGGACCTGTTCGCTCGCCGCGCGGGAATCTCTCTGTCACGACTGTTAGGAGCTAATGCGACACAGCGCGTCAATGTCTATGCCAGCTCGCCCGGGGTAGGTGAAGTCGATACGCTTGCCGCGCGCTTGCATAAAGCCGGGCACACAGGCGTGAAGATCAAAGTCGGCTTCGATCTGGAGCGCGATAAGGATGTGCTTTCCCGTTTTCGCAAGGGAGATGCCCACAACATGATGCTTTGTGTTGACGCAAACCAAAACTGGGAGGGACAAGGCGCCCGGGATGCAATCAACGCATTGGAAGAATACAATTTGGCTTTTGTGGAGGAAGCCATTCGTGCAGATGCCAGTGAGGAAGCTTGGGTCTCACTGGCCCGGGATGTGTCGGTGCCGCTGGCAGCAGGCGAAAACATCCCGTCCTTTGAAAAGTTTAAGGAGCACGTCGACAACAATTCGCTGGGTGTTATCCAACCTGATGTTGCTAAATGGGGCGGCATATCAGGCGTGGTAAAATCCGGCAAATACGCCCGTGAAAACGGGAGCGGCTGTACCCTACACTACATGGGCACAGCTTTGGGCCTTGCGGCCTCATTGCACACGTTGGCCGCCATTGGTGGCGACGGCCGGGTTGAACTTGACTTCAACCCAAACCCTCTTCGCACAGATCTGGGAGACCTGGTGGTGCAACCCGAAAACGGGACATTGCCACTACCAAGTGGAGCGGGGATCGGGTTTGAGCCTGATCCAGAGGCATTGCACCGCTTCTGCGTACTCAAAGAGGATATTCATTAATACAGCCATTGGGAGGATTTTTATCATGGCTCGCAATTTTGGACGGAAACTACTGATATCATGCGCTGTGTTGGCCAGCACATCGCTCAGCGCTCTTGCTGACGACATCAAAATCTCGTTCCGCTTTAACGACAGCGAACGCAAGGAAATGCGCGCTGCACTGGACGAATTTGAGCAGCAGAACCCGGGCATAAAAGTTGATCTGCAAACCATTTCTTGGAAAGATTCTCGCGACCAATTCCTGCGTGAAGCAGCCGTCGGTCAAGGGCCAGACGTTGTGCATATCGCGTTTGTTTGGACACAAGAAATGGCCGAAGCCGAAGCCGTTACGCCAGTTGAGGAGCTGACAAAATACGGTGCATTCTCTAATGGCTTTAACGACTATATCGCAACCGATCTCACAATGTATGACGGCAAAGCCTACGGTGTGCCGTGGTCTGCAGATACTTGGGCGATGGTTTACCGAACTGACGTCCTCCATTCGGCTGGCATCATGGACAAGCCTGAAACTTGGGATGAGCTGAAAGAAGCAAGCCGGACCATCAAGGAAAAGACCGGCAACACTGGTTTTGCTTTCCCTGCTGCATTGCAAGTTTGGTTCCCGGTTAACTACTACCTGTGGTCCAATGGCGCTTCCTTCATCACCCAGGACGGCAAAGGTGGTTACAAAGTCGGCGTAAGCAAAGAGCAGCTTGCAGGCGCAATGGATTACTTCAAGGGCTATGTTGATGAAGGTTTGGCACCGCGTTCCATCCTTTCAATCGACCAGCCGCACGACCCTGCTCTGATGCAAGCGCTGCTTGATGGCAAACAGGCCATGGCAATGATGCCAACCAACACGTACCGTCAACTGCTCTCTGCCTATGAGAAGAACAACCCGGGCAAAACCGCTCCGTTTGACAGTGGTGTCATGATGCATGGCACAAACGCACCGCGCACCCATTTGGGTGGCCGTACGCTGGTGGTTAACTCCAACACCAAACACCCGGAAGCTTCTTGGAAGCTGCTGCAGTATCTGGCGAGTGCTCCACTCTTTGAAAAGTACTACACCAACCAATTCCCAGCGCAAAAGACCCTGCTTTCTCAGATCGAATATCGTCATGAGGAATTGGGCTTCGCAGAACAGCTGGCAAATAACACCCGCACCTGGGGGGCCTATGCTGAAAGTGGCGTTGGTGTTGGCCCGCTCTGGAACACTGTGTCCCGCGCATTCGGCACAGCCCTTTCTGGCCAAGAAAGCTCTGAAAAATCCGCTGAAAAGCTGATTGCCGAAATCGAGCGTATGCTCGCTAAATAAAGAAACATGGTCGTCGGAGACAATACTCCGGCGCCCCCTCCCACCCTGCATAACTAAATTTACTAAGCACTGGTAGGCAGATGACGCTATCCCCTAAATTGCGCGAGCGCTTGACAATATTCTTTATGTTGTTGCCAACCTTCGCGATTCTGGTCGGTTTTTATCTATATCCGACCCTTTACAACCTCGAACTCAGTTTCACTGACATCACCTTGTTGAAACTGAAACGGGGCGGGGATTTCATTGGCCTCGCTAACTATTGGGAATTTTTAACTAGCGACAGCTTCTTCGCAATCGCTGTAAACACCGTTTTGTGGCTGACGGGAATTTCAGTGGTTTGCCGACTGTTGCTCGGCCTGGGTTTTGCGATGTTACTAAACTCGCAGTTCTTGAAAAACATCCGCATGACTACATTGGCACGGTTGATGCTGCTTGTGCCATGGGCGACCCCCCCTGTCGTTGCCGTCATCGCGTGGCGTTGGTTGTTTGACCCAACCCACGGGCCGATCAACAGTTGGTTGCTGGCAACAGGGTTGATTGACGATCCTGTAGCATTTACCGCAAACCTAGCGACTGTGTGGCCAGCGATCATCACCATCATTGTATGGAACACCACCCCCCTCATAGGTGTTTCCCTGCTCGCCGCACTGCAAACAATTCCCGAGGAATTGAATGAAGCCGCCGCGATTGATGGTGCCAATCGCTGGCAACAGTTCCGCTACATCACCTTGCCTTATCTGATGCCAACCATCTCCGTGCTTGGTCTGATGAGTGTAATCTGGACCTTTAACAACTTTGTCTACGTCTGGCTGACCACCGGTGCGGGCCCGGGTACATTCACCAATGTTTTGGCAACTGAAGTTTATCTCAAAGCCTTCGTTGATCTGCGCATCGGCTACTCAGCAGCGATCGGCGTTACTATGGCTGTGGTTATGGCCGCATTCGGGGCGCTGTACTTCCGCTTCTTTGGACTAAATGAAATGCAGGAAAAGGTGGGCTAATCATGCGCGTTGAGAAAAACAACCCGATTGCCAATGCAATTGAAAATGGCGGGATGCTGCTTGCCTTCATTCTGTTCGGCGTCTTTCTGCTGGCTCCTGCGTTTTATGTTTTTAAAGGCTCCTTTGAAAACCTGAGTGTGTCACTGGTTGCCACCGATAGCGGCTGGACCCTGCGAAATTACATCTCGATCTTCGAGAATGGCTACTTCGTTTATGTGATCAACTCACTGGTTGTGTGTATCACTGCCACGATTCTTGCCTGTACAATTGCTCTTTTTGCCGCCTATGGCTTGTCTCGCTTCCGATTTCGCGGTCGCTCGTTGGTTTTTGGCTCAATTATGGGCGGACAATTCTTCCCTTGGATTATCCTAGTTAATCCAATCTTCATCGTGTTCGCCCGCTCGGGGATGGTGAACAGCCAAGTAGCGCTGATCCTCTGCTACACGGCGTTCATCACCCCTTTCACCATCTATCTGTTGATTGGCTATTTAACGACCATTCCCAAAAGTCTGGATGAAGCGGCCATTGTAGACGGTGCCTCGCGCTTCACCGTCGTAACACAGATCATTCTGCCAATTATCTGGCCGGGCATGGTCGCAGCTGCCACCTTTGGTTTCTTGCAAAGCTGGTCGGAATACCTGCTCGTGCTTGCGCTCATCACAGATGACAGCCTTAAAACCATTCCTCTTGGCCTCTACCAGTACTTTGGTGATGTGCAAGTGGACTGGGGTGCGGTTATGGCCGGTTCCGTTGTTGCGACGCTGCCCACATTGCTGCTGTTCCTGCCGCTGCAACGCAAGCTCGTTTCCGGTTTGACTCAAGGGGCTACAAAATAATGCTAGAAATTGATGCTCACTTTCACCTCTGGCAACTCGAGCGCGGCGACTATAGCTGGCTCAGTTCCAAGCGCGAGATTATCTACAAGGATTTCTTGCCAGAGGATTATCACCGCGCCATCAGTGAAACTCAGATCTCTCAGGGTGTATTGGTGCAATCAACCAATACACTAGCGGAAACCGAGTTCCTGCTGAATTTAACGGCAGATGATCAGCGAGTTGCTGCGGTTGTCGGTTGGGTGGATCTGGCAAACAAAGACGCGCCTAAACAGTTGGAAGCCTTGAGTAAACACCGTAAGTTTGTGGGTGTGCGCGCTATACTGCCACTCGAAGGAGACGATGGTTGGCTTGCAAGCGAGGAGGTTGCTCAGGGTCTTGCTTCCCTTTCTCGCCTTGGCTTAACACTAGATGTGCTGGCCCTGTCGCATCATCTACCCGCAGTTGCAGCAATCCTGCCGCGCTATCCTGATCTGCAAGTTGTGATCGACCATGCTGCCAAGCCAGCACTCGCCTCTGGTGACACAGCGAAGTGGCAGCACGACATGCAAGTGTGCGCCAGTTTTGCCAATTGTTTCTGCAAGTTCTCCGGATTTACTGCGCTGCTTGCGCCTGATTGGCAGGCTACAGATCTAAAGGATTTATCCGAAGCGGTGCTGCGCATGTTTGGGCCTGAGCGTGTCATGTGGGGCAGTGATTGGCCAGTACTGAACGAAACCAGCTCCTACAAACAGTGGCGGCAAATCAGTGGCGAGCTAATTGAAAGCTTAGCTCCACCACACCGCCACCAGTTATTTGCCGGAACTGCGGCGCATTTCTACCAATTAGCAAAGCGGGCGGCGCGTTAGCCAGCCTGCAAAGATTTCCAGGAGAGTTATCATGAAAGCTGCTGTCTATTGCGGTGATAAAACCTTCCGTGTTGAAGAGACAAACTCTGTCGCGCCCGCTGCCGGTGAAGTTCAAATTGATGTGGCCTATTGCGGCATCTGTGGCACCGATCTGCATGTCTACCTTGGGCATATGGATGGCCGTGTTGGCACAAACCGCACCATCGGGCACGAAATGTCTGGCCGTGTCGCCGCACTTGGTGATGGCGTAAGCGAATTTGCCATTGGCCAAAAAGTTGTGGTCCGCCCGTTAAAGCCATGTGGCAGCTGCCCAGCTTGTAATCGTGGTCACGCCCATATTTGCCAAAATCTGAAGTTCCTTGGGCTGGACAGCGATGGCGCATTCCAAGAAAAGTGGAATGTTCCCGCCTTTACACTGCATGCCCTGCCAGAGGATATGTCCTTGCAGCACGCTGCCTTGATCGAGCCACTTGCTGTGGCCTGTCACGATGTAGCGCGCGGCGGGGTAAAACCACATGAGGACGTGCTGGTCATCGGCGGTGGCCCGATCGGCATGCTGATTGCACTTGTTGCCAAAGCGGCTGGCGGCAAAGTCACTATTAGCGAAATCAATCCGCACCGATTGGAAATAGCCAAAGAGCTCGGCTTCAATACCATTAACCCTGCCGAGACCAACGCAGCTGAAGCTGTTATGGCTGCAACAGGCGGCAAGGGGGCTGACGTCCTGTTTGAAGTAACCGGCGTACAAGCCGGAGTGGACCTGATGACAGATGCCGCAGCAACCCGCGCTCGCGTTGTGATGGTTGCCATTCATGCAAAAGCACCGCAGGTGGACTTATTCCAGTTCTTCTGGCGCGAAATCGAGATGTTCGGCGCGCGTGTCTACGAACCGCAAGACTATGACAAGGCGATCTCTTTGATCGCTCAGGGCAGCATCCCGTGTGATACCTTAATTACCGATACACGCCCGCTCGACGACATCTCCAGTGCCTTTGCTAAACTGAACGGCAATCCCAAAGCCATGAAAACCCTCATTAAAACCAGCGGGACTGAACTATGATTACCTACGATCTCTCCGGCAAAATCGCGCTCGTTACCGGATGTAAACGTGGCATCGGCAAAGCAATGGCCCTTGCGCTGGCAAAAGCTGGCGCGGATATTATCGGCGTAAGTGCTACATTGGAAACCAGCGGCAGCACTGTTGGCAAAGACGTGGAAGCGCTTGGTCGCAATTTCTACGCCTACGCCTGCGACTTCTCTGACCGCGAAGCTGTAAAAAGCTTCAGCGCGCAGGTACGAACCGATCATCCGCGCATTGATATTCTGGTAAATAACGCTGGTACAATTCGCAGAGCCCCCGCAGCTGAACACCCAGATGAAATTTGGGATGAGGTTGTCGAGGTTAACCTCAATGCCCAGTTTGTGCTGTCACGTGACATTGGCGCGCAAATGGTGGCGCGCGGTGCTGGCAAGATCATTTTCACCGCCTCGCTCCTTACCTTCCAAGGTGGCATAACCGTGCCCGGCTACGCGGCAACAAAAGGTGCCATTGGACAGCTGACAAAAGCCCTCGCCAACGAATGGGCAGGTAAGGGCGTAAATGTAAACGCCATCGCACCAGGATACATCCGAACGGACAACACGCAGGCCCTGCGGAATGACCCAAGCCGTGCAAAAGCAATTCTAGAGCGCATTCCCGCTGGCCGTTGGGGCGAGCCTGAAGATTTCAGCGGACCGATTGTCTTCCTCGCCTCTGACGCTGCTTCCTACGTGCATGGCACCATACTCACCGTCGATGGCGGCTGGATGGGCAGATAATAAAACAGCGCGCCAGCTTGTACTAGCTGGCGCGCATTTCGCATTGGAGCGAGGATATGGCGATACAGCGCATGGGCCGGATTATCGGTATCAAACCAGAAAATATTAGCGAATACAAACGGCTGCATGCGGATGTCTGGCCGCAAGTGCAAGAGCGGCTAAGACAGAGCAACATTACCAATTACTCCATCTACCTGCGTGAGCCGGAAAATCTATTGTTTGCCTACTGGGAATATGTGGGCGATGATTTTGCCGCTGATCGCGCGAAAATGGCCGAGGACAAAGCAACGCAAGAGTGGTGGCTTATATGCAATCCTTTGCAGCAGTCTTTGCCAAGCGCACAGAAAAGCGAATGGTGGGCGCCGATGGAAGAAGTCTTTCATATGGAGTGATTATCTGCAAGGCAAGCTTGCTCGCCCTTGCTTATCGTATCAGCTTGGCTTGACCCGCTTTCCTCCGCTTGCTAACGGCATAACAGCACACATATCAGGCGAGTAAGGGGCACTTATGATAGATAGTCGCGGGGCAACACTGTCTATAGGGATATTGGAGACCGGTACTCCACCTAGTCCGCTTGGCGAACATTTTGGCAGTTATCCGGCGATGATTGAAGACCTGCTGCGACAAGCTGCAAGTGAACATCACGCAACACCGCTTGAATTTGTCAGTTATCCAGTCACGAAAAACGGCTTCCCCAAGCATGCGGAGCAGCATCACGCCTACATCATTACTGGCTCCCGCCACGGCGTTTATGAGCACCATGGTTGGATTGAGGAACTGAAACGCTTTGCCATCGATGCCTATAGAAGCGGGGTTGGTCTCATCGGGATCTGCTTTGGGCATCAATTGCTTGCAGAAGCCTTTGGCGGCCGTGTTGAACGCTCTGACAAAGGCTGGGGGCTTGGTCAGCATGACTACGCATTTTGCGCTGAACGTGCCTTGCTGAATGCCACAGGCGCGCCGGACGAACTGACCACCCATTTCCGCATCGAGTGCATCCATCAAGACCAAGTCATCACGTTGCCTGAAAAAGCAGTGCGGATCGCGACTTCGCAATTTTGCCCTAACGCTGGCTTCGTCTTGCCTGCTAGCAACTCGAAAAACGAAAATGCGTTTGGTGTCTTAACATTTCAAGGACATCCAGAGTTTTCTAGGGAATACAATCAGGCGCTTTTACAGCTCCGCCGTGACAACGGTATTGCTGCCGAGGTCGTTGATGCGGCACTACAGATACCGCAAAAGCCATTACAACGGCACCTGATCGGTGCTTGGATGCTGCAGTTTATCTTGCACAACACCCAACACCGCCAGCTGCGCTAAGTTACAGTCCTATTTGTAAAGCCGCAGCAGGGGCACCTGCGGCGGCTCATACGTTTATTGCTCTTGCGTTTTCGCGCTCGTTTGCTGTTTCGCTACATCTGCCAAGAAGCTTTCTGTTTCCCCGCGCAACGATTGTAGCTCTTTGGCCAGCCCGTCAGCTGCATCAAGAATTTGCCCAGCAATTTCACTTGTTTGCTCCGCACTGGCAGCAACACCTTGAATATGCCCTGTTGCGGTTTCTGTGCCATGGGCTGAGTCCTGCGAACTACGGCTGATTTCAGCGGTGGCAGATTGCTGCTGTTCAATCGAGCTGCTAATCGCTGTCATGTACTCAACAACTTCATCGATTTCAGCCGCGATCATCTCCAGTGCTTCCGCATTCGCCGTGGTTGTCTCGCTGGAAGATGTTACGTGGCTGCCCAACTCTTCCGCTGCCTTTTCGGTTTGTTCTGCCAATCCCTTGACTTCGCTCGCAACCACGGCGAATCCTGTGCCATGTGTCCCGGCACGAGCAGCCTCGATGGTCGCATTTAGCGCAAGAAGCTTGGTTTTCTCGGCAATATCTCGAATAAAATCGAGGAACCTGCCAATATCTTGTCCTGATTCAGCCAGAGCCAGCGCATTCCCCCTACAATTCTGCGCATTCACCTTTGTTTTGGTCACAACTTGAACTGTTGCCTCTACCTGCCGCCCAATCTCGATGATGGACGCCGCCAATTCTTCCGAGGCAGCCGCTACGTTTTGTACGGAGGAAGCCGCCTTCTCTGCTCCAGCTACTGCGTCTGTTGCAGCTCCAGCGGCATTGCTGGCAAATGAGCTAAACGCATCTGCACTAGATGTCATTTGTGTCGACATGGATCCCAGTTGTCCCAACACAGCATCGGACGTCTCGCGAAACTCGCCAATAAGCTGCTCAACCCGCCGTTGCCGTGACATATTCCGCTCGTAAGTTTCGCGTGCTTCCTCTTCCAAACGCGCTTGCGCAATTGCCCCTTCGCGGAATTTAACCAGCGCCCGTGCGACCTCGCCAACTTGGTCGGAGCGATCAGCACGCGCTGTGTCGAACTCATAGTCATTATGGGAGAGTTTCTCAATGCTGTCGCACAGCCAGTTTACTGTAACTCCGATCCAGCGCGAGGCGACAAAGCCAAGCAGTAATGCCATCACTAAAACTGGCAGGACAACCAGGGCCGGCTTAAACATCACCTCTTCAATCGCGTTATACGCTTCCTGCGCAAGAACACCGGTGCCAATCACCCATCCCCACTCTGGAAAGTACTTTGCGTAACTAAACTTGAGCTGATCTGTTCCATTAGCAACCCAATGGTATTCGGCATCAGTCTCGCCATTCGCGACTGCATCGCGCACCATCTCTCGCAGGTAGTACTTCCCTTGAGAATCCTGATCCTGGCGAATGTCACGGCCTTCCATTACCTTGTTCGTCGGATGCATCACGCCGCGGTAATGATCATCATAGACAAAAACATAATCATCGTCTTGGTAGCGTATCGCGCGCAGCGCCTCTTTGGCCCGCGCTTGTGCATCTTCTTTCGCCATGCGACCGCTTGCAGCTTTTTTGTAATAGCCTTCAACGATAGCCTCAGAAGCGGCAACAATAGAGTGCAGCTCCACCCGCTTGTTATAGATCATCGTTGTGACCAGCAAATAGCTGGAGAAAGCGACTGCACCAACGAGGGTCACCAATAGGACCCCTATGGCGGCGTAGATGCGCGCACGCATCGTCTTAGGTAGGAATTTAGTCATTTTATTCTCTTGGGCACACATTATAGTTTGTGCATGCTACCAAACGACCAACCACCCAATAGCGGGCTTCTACGTAAACCCGCTAATATACGAAAATTTATGCCTCCTTTGCACATAATTACAGCAATTGCCACTTGTTATTACTTTAAAAGGACTTAAATTCCACCAGATTAGGTATACACATGAGTTTCCTCGATTGGTGTCGCCTCGCCAACTTAAGGGTTAACCCGCATGCTTTACAGCCTTCGCGGCGTTCTCCTTTCGGCGCACAACCCCCTCACGATACCAGAGATAGGCACCGCAGCTGATAATAATCGCTGCGCCGAGAAGTGTCGATTGATCGGGGAAATCGCCAAACACAGTGAAACCAGCAACCATAGCCCAAAGCAAGGAGGCATAGTTAAAAGGAGCGACAATGGCTGCAGGCGCTTTGCTGAATGCCTTTGTAACTGCGAACAAACCAATGCCGGAAAGAGCTCCTACTGCGATATGTAGGAGCCATCCGATAAAGTCCGGCTGTTGCCATACAAACGGTAGGTAGCACGTACCGGCAACCGATCCCCAGAGCGCAGTATGAAACAATATAGTTGTCGGGTCGTCATATCTGCTGGCAATTCTTGCAACAATTAGCCCCGCAGAATACACAAGAACAGATGCAAGTGCGATCAACGAACCCAACTCCAGCACGTCTGCGCCCGGCTTCACAATAAACAGCGCCCCGATACAAGCCACCGCAATAGCCGCCCAACGACGCGGTCCAACATACTCCCCCAAAATTGGTACAGAAAGCGCCGTCACAATCATAGGTGCGAGCAAAACCAGAGCATGCATGTTTGCAACTGGAATAAGTGAAAGCGCCATAACCGAGCCAATAGATGTAAGAAAAACAATGCCTGCACGCAGGCCGGTCATTTTAAAATTGTTTGGCCGTAGCAGGCTCGGGATACGACGAAACAGGATTAACGCCATGATAGCAAAAGTAAAAAAGGAACGCGCCCAAGCTACTTGCAGCACCGGATAACTCTGCGAAAGATACTTAACCAGCGTATCAAGTGCCACAAACATCAAAGTTGCAAACAGCATCCAAAGGATACCGGCTTTGACATTGTGCTCTGGAGCCATTTGAACAGACATTACGTGTCCTTGTTTTTTAGCCGCAAAAAACAAATGGCTCGTTACAATAAAAGGCCATTTGTAGTTTTTATTAATCCTGCGGACAGATTGGGGGGAGCGCGGGAAGCTGAGAACCAGCCTGTTATTTATGTAGCCCACATTGTCGCTTATGTCATGCAAAAAGGCACCGTAGAGGCAAGACCTTTCAAGTAGCCGTAGCTGTCAATGAGACCAAGCTCCCTGCGTGTTTTTTGGTGAGCTTTGCTAGGATTTCACGGTGAGCAACGTCAATGTGCCCTTTGAGAATCTCATCAGCAAACCCGTTTGCATTAATTGCTTGGATCCATTTCGCCCGTGCCAGATAGGGCGCAGGCCGATATCCCGCTTCGCCCGCGAGCACCTCATAGAGCATGTGCGAACACTTGAAACTGATAGCGCCGTCCGGTTCACCTTGCTTCGGGCGAGAGTATAGCGCGAAAATTTTCCCGCCAACTTTCCAGACAGACGCCCCACCCCACTGTACAACATGCGTCGTGGCCGCCAAACTTTGACAATACCTGTCAAACTCCTCCAGTGTCATCGTCATCCCCTCTAAACCAAGAGCAAACACGCCAACTCAAAAACCAATCCAGAGTTCGCTGCACCGCAACTATGAATACACAGTTTTATAGTATGGAACTTTCTGTTTCATATGGCACTCCATAAAACCGTCGACTGCGGCATTTTACTCCCAAAGTTGATTTATTGGAGGATGCCCAGTTGCTTGCAAAAAAAATTAAAGAAGCCTGCACACTGCTAAACATTGAGGCTCTTGAGGACCAATCTGGAGCGAACAAACTACGTGTAGAGCTGGACGCGTTTCCGCTGTTCATCGAGTTTGAAGAAGAGCGGCAACACATTTGGGTTAGTGCGCCGCTTTGTCAGTACAGCGATGCTGAAGCCTCTGCTATGGCAAACCTTATCTTGATCTACAACTCCCAAAGCTTCCAAACCGGTGGTATGCGCATGTCACTCTCGGAAGATGGTACGGTCGAGATGACGAATGATGTCGTAGTCGGTGAATGGAACGCCGAGAGAACGGCCCAGTTCCTGATGGTCTTTACCGATATTTCGGTTCATTGGGCCTTGCTTCTTCGCCAGTCTGGCCCGAGCAATGCAGCAGCGAATGCGAATAAAGAGCCTGCGCTAAGCGCCGAACAAATCGCGATTATGCAGGTTTAAGCGACCACTCGCCCAAATTTATTAAAGGAGCCGTATGTATGTGCCCGATCGATTTTAAGGGCCCGGCGCTTCCGCAGGCATCGCATATCTCTGGTGCAACGCCTAGTTCGAATAATGCCAGTTCTTTTGCAACAAGTACCATTCATTCTCAGCTTGAGGTGATCTACCCTCCTGCTGGCACTCACGATTCACGTGTCCAGCAAATCGCTTCAGTGCCGGTACGTTCCGCCAGTTCGCGCCAGGAAAACTGGCAAGTACTTGAAAGCCTTGTGGGGGAAACCTGTCAGAAAGATAAAAAAGCAGCAAAGGACGAGGAGAACCTAAAACACCTGACGCGCCATGCACTTAAGACAAGTGACCCTCTAAGCGGGGGCGCAGCTTGCCCTTCAGCTTTATTTAGAAAAATGAGCTGGCTCGACAACTACAACTTCATAATGACCGGCCAAGCATGCATAAGCCAGATCCAGACGGCCTTACAAAACATGCAATCATGGATATCAGGCCCCACAATTGTGACCCAAAGCTTCGTTCCAGACATCAATTATTCTGAACTCATTGACAATCGTGTCACCTTTGCCCAGCTTGAGGCCGCGTTGCAAAGCACCCGTGTCAAGCTGAATGCAAACGGCGAACCGGAAGACGACGACGGCCTGAACCCTGAAGATGATATCGCCTACCAGCGAGACAAGATGCATTTGCGTGTATCGACAATCCAGCATCATGCTGCAGAGTTGAAAACGGATGGTAGTGGCGAAATCAAAAAAATGGCAAAGGAAGGCAAGGGACCCACGAAAGAAGCATCAGCCCATACCATAGCAGCGGGACTGATTTCTTCAACGACACACGCGGTTCCTAATGGCCAAAGTGTCAACCCACCAAACAGCAATAAGCTCGAAACCACTGAGGCCTAACAGTTTTGGTGGCCTTCCCTCTCCCATGTCAGCTAATGCTGTGTGGGAGAGTTTTGCTTTTCACGCTCAAGGTCTATAACACCGCGATCCAGCGGGCCATTATAAAGTTTCTCTTTATTGTGATCTATCCAAACCAGGATTTCCGCAACAGCCGCAAAAAGGTCCTGCGGCACCATTTCATCAATATCAGTTTCCGCATGTAAAAGCCGTGCAAGGCGTACATTTGCAAAGACTGGGACACCAGCTTCCTCAGCCGCCGCGCGCATCTTTAATGCCATCAGGTCGATCCCTTTAGCCGTTACTGTTGGGAGGGATCCTTCGCCCGGCTCATAGAAGATTGCGACCGCATAGTGAGTCGGGTTGACCACCACTGCACTCGACTTTTTAGTCTTTTGTACATTGTCGCCCATCAAAATCTCTTGGGAAACGCGTCGTCGCTCGCCTTTAATCTCCGGACTGCCTTCAGATTCTTTATGCTCCCGTTTTATCTCGTCCTTCGACATCATCAGGCTTTTAGTGTGGCTATGCTTTTCGTAGATAAAGTCGATAATGGCCACACCAATAAACGCGACAAACGAGATCGCCAGTATGAGCTTGATGATGTTGGCACTCAGATTTGTCATACATGGCAGGCCACATGCCAGCGAGTTAATGTAGGAGCCGATCGAGTTGGTCACGACAAAGTAAAGCAGTGTGCTTAGCAGGGTAATCTTCAAGATTGATTTCAAGACCTGCACCACCTGCTTCATGGCGAAGATACGCTTAACACCCTCTGCTGGGTTAATTTTGCTAAGCTTGGGCATCACCCCTTCCACGGCCCATAGAAAGCCGAACTGAACAAAATTGCCAAAAATGCCAGCGGCAATCGCCACGCCAATAATTGGAATAATGATGTCTAGAAATCCTTGAAATGCACCCATCACCCCTTCAGCAGCGGCAGGGCCAAACGCAGGGCGTGTTGCAAGTTCCGCCATTTGATCAAGCAAAGCGATCAGGCCATTGAAATTGCTATCCCAAGCTAAAACAACATACGTGATGACCGAGAACAGCGAGATTGTGGTAGTCACCTCGTTACTCTTGCCCACCTGCCCTTTCTCACGTGCATCACGCTCTTTTTTGGGGGTGGGGAGTTCGGTCTTTTCGCCTGACTCACCACTCACGGCATGTTCCCCGCATCTATTTTCTCCAAGATATGCTCGGAGCTACCAAATATCTGTAGGAGTTCCAGAATGTTGCTTTGCAGCGAGGGCAAATGATCTGCTGCCATAGGCAACATGAAGGTGAGATAGAAGGTAAACAAGATCGCTGCGATGCCACTTTTAATCGGCATTGCGAGCACAAACACCTGTATTTGTGGATCAAAGCGCGAGATTATGGCCAGTGCGAATTCCGAGAGGAACATTAACACCACCAGCGGAGCTGCCAGCACAAACATCAACCGCATGGCATTATCAACGATGCCAAGAATAAACTCGGGGAACCGCTCGGAAATCGGCGGAATAAACGCGCTAATGGGCAATACTTGATAGGAGTGATAGACCAGCCCAAGAATAAAGAAGAAGCCCGGGGTCAAAAACAGATAGAGCACAAAGGCGCGGCCAAACAGATCCCCCATCGGCGAGCTTTCATTGCCAAGCATTGGGTCCACACTCGAGGCAACGGCAGCACCGCGTTGGTTATCGATTAGTGAACCTGCTGCTTGCACAGCCCAAAGCAATGAAGAAATCAAAAAGCCAATCAAAAAGCCGATGGCGTACTCCTTCAAGAAATACATCGCAAAAGTTGTACCATCAAGCTCTAGAGCGCCAGCTTGCTGAATGGTCATAGGAAACAACGGCATTGCAATCATTATGAGCAAGCCGTTGCGCGCCATCCGCGACATTAACGAGGTATTCAGCAACTGCGCCGTTGAAAAAACCGCATAGATCCGTGGCATTGTCAGCAACATCGCCAACAGCGCCTCCCGATATGTTCCCGTCAATTCCTGCAGAATACCCATATTTGCTAACGCACCATGTTGGGGAACTCGTCAAACAGAGTTTGCGTAAAATTGAAAGCTTCGGCTCCAAGAAAAGATGACATCATAGACAAGGTTACGGTCACAGCTATCAGTTTGATACCGAACTGGATGGTTTGCTCCTGCATCTGGGTCAACGCTTGCAGCAGCGAAACCAACAGACCAACAAGCGAAGCAACAATAATCGGTGGTAGCGACAGCATCATCACAAGGATCATAGCCTCGGAGATACGATAGACAGCATCTTCTGGTGACATAGCGGTTCCTTCTGTCCTCTGTCTTCCGTTAGACGTAGGTCTTTATCAAGCCAAGGATCAGGCGTGACCACCCATCCACGGCAACAAAGAGGAAGAGCTTGAATGGCAAGGAAATTGTCAGCGGCGACACCATCATCATACCCATTGCCAGCAGGATATTGGAGACCACAAGGTCAATGGCGAGAAAAGGCAGATAGAGAAGGAAGCCAATCTCGAAGGCTTCCCGCAATTGTGACACGGTGTAGGCCGGTAACAATATCGCAATGCTATTCTCATCTACCTTGGCGGACACACTCTCAGGCCAAAGCTGACGTGAGGCCTCTAGGAAGAAAACCTTCTCCTTATCATCGGCATGGCGCTTCAAGAACTCTTCAAAGGGGCCTTTGGCCGCAATGAATGTCTCCTTCATCTCCTCTACGCTGGAGAGTGAGAAGTTTCCTTGCTCGACGATCTCATAGGTCTGCAGAAACACTGGCAGCATGATGTAGCCAGAAAGAATAATTGCGAGCGCATTTAGTGCCATATTGGGCGGAATTTGCTGAACGCCTAAGGCGTTACGCACGAGAAGCAATACCACAGAGAGCTTGATAAATGACGTTGCAACCACCGCAATAAACGGGATCAACGCAACCACCACAAGGACGAGAAGCAGGGAAAAAGGATCAGTTGTCATAGGAGGCTACGAGACAGGTTCTCTATAAGTGTACTTTGGGCGGGCCTATTGGCAGATCTCAGCAATGCGCAGGGCAAGACGATCACCAATTTCGACAAAATTCCCGCTGGCTATTTTCTTGCCTGCGGCGCGGACGATTACCGGCGTTTTGTCACTTAGCTCTGGAATTGGCAAGTCAATCAACGCACCAGCCTGCCAGCTTTCCAACTGCGCAAGGCTCACCTCGACACGCCCGATTTCTAAACTCAGCGTGACAGGCAAGCTGCCAATATCGATGCGCTCTGCCGCGCCTCCGGCGCTTTCTTCTTGTTGCTCTTCAGACATAGTTCCTGCATCTTCTATTTTCTCACAGCCCCACCCTTGCTCAACACGCAGAAGGTGGTGTCGGCTATGCCTCGCCTCCAGAACGACCCGTTGTCCAAGTGGCTGTGTATCCAAAACGATCAAATCGCCAGCTGCCAACGCGCTGACTTCCGCAGCCAAGAAGCTTAACCGCGCCGCGCTGATAGAAAGCGTTTCTGTTAGTTGCTGGCGCAACTCCTGCCAAACAGGCTGAGCCGCCGGTGCGTAGTTGCGAAGCAGTGCCAAGAGCGCTTGAATACTACCACCAAGCGCAAGGGCGATCGGAGCATCGCCATTTCTGGCCAATTGAACGCTGAGCCATGTAAGCTTTTCTTGTGGGTTGTTTGCTTCTACTTCGTGTAGCGGCCTTGCCTGATCTGCGACCTGCAAATTGCTGAGATGCGCTGCACTCATTGAAAGGCATTTGCTGCGTACACCTGCCAGCAATGCATCCCGCAATGCTGGGTCAAGTAGCTTCAATTGGGCAAAATCAAGATCGACGCTATGGCTCTGAGCAAAGGGATAGTCGATCACGCAAAGCAAAAGCTCGTGCTGCTGCCCATCAGCTGCACGTCCAGACAAGGTGAACGTAAAATCATCAGCCGCGGGCCGGTCCCCTTGCGCAAAAGCAAAGCTATGCGCCTCATCCAAGGCTATTGCCGAACCGGCATAACTGAGCGCCGCATTCCAAAACGCCAAAGGTTCAGCATGCTTTTGATAGCCAAGATCCGTCATTCCAACCCTTCAGGTTAACTCTGGCGCTGCGCAAACACAGCACTCAAGCTGGAAAGGCCCTCATCAACCGCTGTGACGAGTTGTTCGCCCTCTGCGGCTTGCTTTTCCAGCACTCTAATTTTCTTCTCGGGGAATCGGCTTTGAAGCGCGCCAATTAGGCTTTGCGCTGCTGATTGCAGTTGCGCCGGATTAACTTCATCAGCTGCGCAAGTCAGCACAACCGACAGGCCTGTCGGCGAACTCAGCAAGGTTAAACCTGTGATGCCAAAACGGCTTTGCTCGAATGACAGTTCAAGCCCTTTCCCGCCAGACTTATCTGCTGCCACCTCTGCGCGGATTGTTTGTTCGATCTGCGTCGCGATCGCAGCCATCGTTTTATCGACGCGTGCTTGCGCTTCACCTTGTCGAGAGGCCACCACCAACTCGATAGGGGAGCTCAGGGGAGATGCGCGCATCTCTGCGGGATCCGTAGCCGCGAGCAAACGCGCACCAGCCAAGTCCAGCAGGTCGCCTTCCCCTTGGCCTTGCTCTTCACTGCCCTCACCTGAAAACCCTCCAGCATCCCCGTTTCCTTGTGCGCGGCCAACCTTGGCAGCTTGCATCTCCAGCGTAAACGCATCCAATGCATAGCCGTCGCCGCCATGCGATGTGCGCGCATTGCCATGTTTATTGGAAGAAACCTGCCCTTCGCTGCGGCGCTCTTTATTTTGCAAGGGGGTTTGTTCTCGGCGCATGTCCGGCTGTTGTGGTGCCTGCGGAATCCTCATAGAGTATCTTGCCTTCGCCCGGAAAACTGCTCTTCAACCTCTTGCTCCTCGCTTGCCTCTGCGGCCAGCAGCGATTGAGCAATCAAATCCTCGGAGATTTTCCCATACTTGTCGCGCACCCTGAGTGCTTTTTGATACTCAACGCGCGCTTCCTCGACATTTTTCCGGGTTTTGTCGACCACATAGGCAGCACGTTCAGCCGCATCCTCAAGCCGCTTGACTTCAGCCTCCAAAAGACGGGCCTTTTCCTTCACCTCCTCCAGTTTTTCAGAGGAAATGATTTGCCGCAACACTTCGCGAAACAGGGCGTCCTGTCGCTCTGGCAATTGAACACGCTCTTTTTGTGCAATCTGTTGCTTTTCTCTTAGCGCTTTTTCTGCAAGTTCCAGCTTTGCGCGCTCGTCATTTAGTGCCCGCAGGGCCTTTTGCTCTTTCAGGGTTTTGACCAGATGCAGTTTCTTGATTTGCGCGATCAAGCCAATGCCACCTTAAGCTTCTCAAGAGCTTCATCATAGCCATCAAACTCATCTGTGCGCTGTTTCAAGAAGTCGGTAATCGGTTTCTTCTTGGCAATCGCTCTGTCCGCCTCTGCGTCCGCACCTTTTTGATACTCACCAATCTGAACGAGTAGTTCGACTTCATCATATTTCGCCAGTAGGTTGTTGGTCTCGCCTGCGAGTTCACGATGCTCCGGTGTTGTAACTGCATTCATGACACGGCTTTTCGAAACGAGAACATCAATTGCCGGATAATGGTTGGCGGCACCCAACTTGCGTGACAAAACGATATGCCCATCAAGAATAGAGCGCGTTTCATCGGCAACTGGCTCGTTCATGTCATCGCCTTCCATCAACACCGTATAAAACGCGGTGATCGACCCCTTGTCATTCATGCCAGCCCGCTCCATCAAACGAGGTAAAGTGGCAAAAACTGAAGGTGGGAAGCCACGACGGGTCGGTGGCTCGCCAACAGCAAGGCCAATTTCGCGCTGCGCTCTGGCAAAGCGGGTAACCGAATCCATCAGCAGTAAAACGCGCTTACCCTGATCGCGGAAGTACTCGGCAATAGAAGTGGCAACAAATGCCGCTTTGGCGCGTTCTAGCGAGCTTTTATCCGACGTCGCAACCACAACAACGGATTTCTTCATTCCCTCTGGGCCCAGATCATGCTCAATAAACTCGCGCACCTCTCGGCCACGCTCGCCGATGAGGGCCAGTACTGTAACATCAACAGCAGCCCCTTTCACCAGCATCGCCATTAGCGTCGACTTACCGCCACCAGCCGCCGCAAAGATGCCCATGCGTTGCCCCTCACCCGTGGTCAGGAGCGTATCAATTGCACGCACGCCCATTGGCAATGGTTTATCAATGATCTGGCGTTTCATCGGGTCCGGTGGATCTTGGTTTACCGGATATTGCGCATGGGCGGTGAAACTCCGATCTGAACCATCAATAAAGTTGCCCATCCCATCAAGCACCCGCCCAAGCAGTTCCGGGCCAACAGCCACTGTTTGCACATGGCCTGTGGGGCGCACCTCGGTATCAGGTCCGATGCCGTACAGTTCGCCGATGGGCGAAAGCAGCGCTTCATCTTCGTGAAATCCCACAACCTCAGCCATCAATGTGCGCCCTGTGGAACGGGTGTACAGCTCTGCTATCTCGCCGATCTCAACAGAGGGAACGACCGCATGCACTAGTGTACCAACGACCTTGCGAACGCGCCCTGTGAGCGGATAGGGCTCGTAATCTGTCGTTGCAGAGACTAGTGCCTTGCCAAAACCGCGTAAATGCCCACGATCTAGTGACCGACTAGTCATAACGCGCCTCGCTCACAGCCGATGCGGCATCGCCACCACCACCTAGTGCAGCGCGTAACGCGTTATCAACCTCTTCAAGGCGCAGTTGTAAATTTCCATCTACCCGACCCACCGCAGCCTCTAGCGTAATGTTTGTGCCACTCAACCCACCATCTTCAACAACCTCAAGCAACTCCACTTGCTTGAAGCCTGCGCTAATCTCTTCCACCATTGCGACTGTTTGCGCATAAAACTCTGGTGCGACATGCAGTTTGACGCGCTTTTCAGCGCGGAGCGTTTTCAGCATCGCGCGCGCCATCAGGCGAAGCTTCTCGACATCCGAAAATTCATCAAGAATTCTACGCAGCATCGATACCATCGCAGTCACAATATCATGCTCGATTTCCTGCAACTGCTGATCTAGCGCCGCATGCTCTTGGACCATGCGCTGCGCAGCTTCCTGCTCTGCCAACTGCCGCCCGTCTGCATATCCTCGCTGCTTTTGATCTGCAAACACTTGCCCTGCCTCAGCGATAATCCTATCCGCCTCGGCTTGCGCTTGCGCGATGATGTGCTCCGCCGTTTCTAACGGGGTAAGTTCTGCAGCTTTGAGAATATGCACGCCGGCCTCCAGCTGCACTCCCATTTCCTTTAGGCGATATAGCTTTGCCATTCAGGCACCCTCCGCAGCAAGAACTGTGTAAACTGCTGTTGTTGTGTCGCATCAAACTGCACCGCCAGCTCCCGAAGCTCATCAGCTTGCTCTTTCCCAAAACGCAAACTAATTAAAGGCACTAACGCAGGGTCAACACTTTGTATGAAGCCCAAAAGGGCACTTGCACCAACTTTGTTCAGGGCCTGCAATGCTGCATCTTCATCTTCGCCGCAAATCAGCATGAAGGCTCTTTGCTGCCAGTCAGCCTCCATTGCCAACGCCGGAAAGAAAAACGCCAATTCGCGCAGGGCAAGATCAAATACATTCTCGCCAAACAACGCCAGAAGTCGCGCTCTTTGTTGCTTGAGCAACACAGCCGAAATCCGCTTCTGAAAACTTGCGATCGCGCTCAACCTGCAGAGCTCTGCGAACGCCTCTCGCGGTTGGCTTGCAATCAACATCGAAACAAGTCGCGCGGGAAGTTCGCTAGGATCCACATTTTCGCTTTGTAATAGGGCAGGACGTAGTTTTGACAGCCCCAGCTCAGCCGAAATTAGCCTTTGCAGAGGCACAGCAAACTCTGGGTCACCGGACAGGCTGTGCAGAGCTTCGAGCGGCAGCTCCCCTGCCTGTAAATTGTGATCATGCACAAAGCTCATGGGGCGTGATACCCGCCCCGCGAACAAGGCAAGTGCCTGCCACGCTCTGTTTGTCCCTTCGCCTTGTGTCAAGGCTGGTGCTGACGCGGTACCCACCATGACTTATGCTAGTTCTTCAGAAAGAGGCTCTTCGCCTTGCGCTTGCTCTGCTTGTTTGCCACGCACGCCCATCACTTTGATAACTAGGAAGATCACCGCACCAATGAGCACAAGCAAAAGCACGCCGACGCCGATAATCAGCTGCCAGAAAACGGCGCTGTCCCCTTGCGAAACACGTAGACCCGGAATGACGCTAACCATCTGGCTGTTCTGTGCCTTTGGGCGACCAAGATCACGCGCAGGCACAAGTGCAACCGACACATTGGCGTACTCAACCCCTTCAATCGCATTGCTGGCCAGACGCTTGATTTGCGGGATCAGAAACTCGATGTCGAATTCTGGGCGGTGCTTAATGAAAATTGCCGCAGATGAGGGCTTGATCTCCTCACCCAGTTCGGCCTTCTCTGGCAAAACAATGTGAACACGCGCAGAAACGATGCCATCAATCTCGGTGATCGTTGCTGCAACTTCCTCACTCAAGGCATAAACAAAACGGATTCTCTCCTCGAATGGGGAAGAGATGATCCCGGACTTCTGGAAAACTTTCCCAAGCGTGTCCCTTGTTCTTTTGGGCAAGCCATTGGCATTCAATACAGTTACCGCCTGCTGCAAGTCAGCCTCATCCACCTGCAGTGTAACAAGCCCATCTCCAGCGCTTACCTTAGATGCAGAAATGCCGTTTTCCAGCAACAAAGAGAGCATCGTATTGGCCTCTTGTTCTGTTAGTTTTGTATAAAGATCAGTCTTACAGGCGGTAAGGGCAAACAGCATTAATACTGCGACAAGCACACGGCGGAAGTTCATCGGATTTCTTATCATTTGTCGTTGTTATCGCATTAAAGTATCGAGGCTTTGTACGGCTTTCCCGGCAATCTTGGAGCTGACATCCACGAGCAAGGAGTAGTTTGCGACCTCAATTTGCATATTTACGAGGCGATCCATTTTGTTCGTCATATCGCTTTCTGCCAGCTCGGTAATACGCTGGGTGCTGCTGGAGAACACTCCCCGTAACTTGGAAAGACCATCAATAACGAAGTTGCTGTCATCACTGGCGAGCGTTGCATTGACGATACGCGCAGAACCGGTACTGTGGGCAGAGTTAACGCTTGCAACTTCGGTTGCGCTGTCCACGCGTACTTCGCCGCCAACAATCTGCCCAGAAACCGGTGCAGCTTGTGCTGCATTGCCCATAGCGCTTCGAAACGCATCTTCCAATTCAGCTTGACGGCCACCAGAAAGTGAAGCGCCCTGCCCACCTTGTTGCAGGCCTGAGGCAATCTGAGAAGTAACAGTTGGGTCCAACACGGCTGCTATCCTTACATACTAATCGATCTTGAGCAGGCTCAATCTAGCGACGGGTAATCATCGCACTAACCGGATTTGCCAATTCCTTGGCACTTTCCAAAGCATCGGCCGCGATTACAGCGCAAACGCTGCCTTTGTCGTGTTCACAAATTTCGCGCAGAATTTCCTCGGCCTGCTCGCGCTCCCCCTTTCGCAGTAGCGCAAGTCCCTTGTATGTTTGGATGGTGTCACTCGGCGGCGCCTGTTCCAGCAGCTTTAACGCCTCGTCAACATCGCCTTTGACCATTGCAACCAAACTGAGACCAAGCAAACCTGCCTCACTTTCTGGCCGCATCACCAAGAATGCTTCAAAAATCGCTTGTGCCTGCTCAGAACGCCCGTAGGACACCGCGATAAAGCCAATTTCAGCGAGTGTTCTTACCATTTCGCCAGAGAAGTCGCTCTCCTGCATTCCCGTTTCCTTGCTGCCCCTGAAATGAAGCGGCCCGCCTTAAGCGTCGCTTCCATTGTTTGAGGTGTATGCCACTGCCAGCGGCTAAGGTGTGCCAAAAAGCGCAGCACCTTCAATTTTAGTGAAATTCAATGCGGTTGCAGTTGTTGCAGCGGCGCATGCCAAGGGCGCCGCCGCCAACTCTCTAGAAGCTGCTCAGCTCGCGGCGCAAAGTATCCGTTATCGACTGTAATTCAGACTGCTTGCGAACCACCCGCGGCGTAATCATAACCAGAAGCTCTGTTCTGGTCCCTTTCGTTTCAGTAGAGTCGTTAAACAGCTCGCCAAACAACGGGATTTTCCGCAGTACAGGAACACCAGACTCAGATTCCTCTTGCTTCTCCTGAATAAGGCCACCAAGCAAAATGGTGCGGCCGCTTTCCACCACAATCTCCGAGTTTATGGTTCTTGTTGAGATAGTCGGCGTCAAATTAGACTTAGCGGAGCCAATCTGTGCAGCAACATTGCTCACCTGCTGCTCAATCTTCATAAGCACGGAGTTGTTTGAACGGATGTTCGGCTCAACCTGCAGCACAATGCCGGTATCTTTGATATCAACACTATTGGTTACAGTAGTTGCGCCATTGCTTGTATTGCTTTGGAAGCCCGTTGCAAATGGCACCTGATCACCAATGACAAGCCGCGCCTTTTTCCCATCAATCACAGTCAGGTAGGGCGAAGAGATAACCTTGAGATTGGTCACCTTTTCGAGGGCTTGCAGCACTACATCTACCCCGCCTGTGTTGAGAGAGAAAGCACCCGTACCTTTTTTAACAGCATCAGTCGCAACTGTACCGCTCCCCAATGCAAAACTGCCCTTGCTCAAGTACCACTGAACACCATAGGCGAGCGTCTCATTGATCGTTACCTCTGCAATGGTCGCCTCAATGACAACCTGAGACAGAGGACGGTCCAGCGCCCGAACTACCTCTTGAACATGCTTAAAGTCTTTGTAAGTCGACTTTACAAGCAAGGCATTGTTTCGTGTATCCGCCACAAACGTTATGGGGGTCGTCGCAGCATTCACATTGGCAGACTTAAACGGCTGATCGGATAGCTTGTCGGCATCACCCTTTTTCACATCGCCCTTACCCTTGTCACCAGCACCATTTACAGCGGTTTCTTTTACATTTGCATTGCCAGAGCCGATAGAGCCGCCGGTGATTTCAGAAAGCTGTTGCGCCACGTCTTGCGCAGGCAGGTATTGGAGCGAGATGACGCGCAGCTTTGTGCTATCCGTCAAACTGTAGTCCACCTCGTTAACGATGCGGCGGATCCGGTCAAGCATACTCTTGCTTTCCACTGCAACCAACAAAGATTCTTGCTCTTCAAGAGGTACAATGGTGAACGGCAGTTTGGTCTTATTCGGATAGAGTTTTTGGAAAAACTCGCTGACCTTGGCAGTCACCTGCACTGCCGAGCTTTGCTGCAAGCGAAGAATCGACACGATTTTGCTGTCTGAACCGCGATTGTACAAATTGCCAACCAGCTCTTCAGCGGCACTGATATCTTCAGGTCTTGCACGCAGTGCGATTTTGTCCGTCCCGGCAATCGGCATGGCCGAGGCGCCTGCGGGCAATATGGCCCTTAGCACTTCAGCGGCCTGCTCAGGTGTAGCGGATCGTATTGGTAACACGCGGAGTTTCAAATCTCCTGCGGCACCAAAACCTGCATTGCTTTCAATCTTTGCAATAGTTTCCGGGCGACCAACATGAAAGATATTGTCGATCAACTTTAGGATGTAACCGTTACGGCCTAGCATAACACGCACAAGGGAAAGCAGCTGATCACGCTCAATAGGTTTCTCGGTTTTAAAGGTAACGGTCCCTTGTAGCGGCTCATCAATTACATAGTTGACCTGCAAAATGCCGCCAAGTGTTTGTTCTACGAAGTACTCGAGGGTTTCACCTTTAAAATTAAACTGAATATCTTCGTTTGCACGCTTTTGTGCCTCACCGCCTGCGACCCCAATTTCTATTGTATTTGCCGCATTTATAGAGAGATCCGCAATGATTTGCTTTGCCTCGGAATTGCTGAGGTAAAATGCTGTCCCGGGGCGTCCTCGCGTTGAATCTTCCCCGTTAACCCAAGAAAGATTAATTGGTTTGGCGTGCTCGCCACGAGACTCGCTAGCAAGCCGAGCGACGACGCTCAGCGTGTCATCACCGTTTGCTTGCAAGGCTTCCCCAACAGGGTCCTTAAAGTCCGCCTGATTGTGAACCCCGCCGCACGCCACTAGAAACAGGCAGGCAGCGGTTATACAAATTATTCTACGCAGCATTATCAGGGTGTCGCACCAAGTTTTATCCCGGGTTTTAACGCATTTCACTCTGGCAGGCGCACCCACCAGAGCCGGGAGTTTTTTTGTTGTTATTTAACCGTTACCGAGATGCAAGCGCACGCGCCCACCCGAAAGGGTATCATTAAAAGAGCCGACACTATCACCTGCCTGAGAGACCCCCAAACCAATTGCACTTGTCAGGGCATCCATAAGTTTTGAAGCGGCAGCACCGTTCGCAAGCGCCGATTGCAAGGCTGGGGCTTCCAAGTTCGAAAGAGCCGCCAAATCTACGCCGCGTTCGGCATAATACGCGTTCAGCTCCTTATCCTCGATGATCTCTCGAACTTCCCGGCGAACCTGCTGGCGCTCGTCAAGCTCGGGTTTCGCTTGCAAAAGCTGCTCTCCAATCTTTGTAGATTGGTTTAGCTTTTCTTCTCCAGCATCAACCTTTTGCTCTTCCTCATTGACTTCACTTGCAATCAACAACAATACGGTGCGCACCAGCGTTTGCGCACTAAAGCTCGTATCAAGCTCTGCCTGCTGCGCTTCTAAAGCATCCTTCTTCGTCTTAAGTGTGGCTTCCGTATCCTCAATCTCGCTCTCTTTGGCGGCGATTGCATCCGTCAACCTTTTTACTTCAGCTGGATCCTTAACCAAAATTGGTTTCTCACCCTTTTTGGCTTTCCCGTTGTCGTGGTCCAGCGGCAAATCCTTTAGCTCGGTTTTAAGATCAGACAAATCTTTCTTCTGATCCTTCAACGTCTCTTCGGTCTTGCTAACGCCATCGTTCGTCTTGTTGACCTTGGTTTGCAGATCAGTATGGCGCTGCAATTCGGCGAAGAGAGCCTGCCGCGCTGATCGCGCCTTTGCATTTGCCGCGCTCACTTTGTTTTCATTTAGCTGGGTTTGGAGGCTTTCAAACTCGGCCAAGACCTGCCCTACAGCAACTTCAATGTTCCCCGCATCTGCAGGGGCTTGCAAACCAAATGCAGCGGAGACACCTGATGACAGCAGCTCACTCACACTTGGCAGCTCTGACACAGACTTCGCTTTGCTCTGCACCGCAGGCTGCAAAGGCGCGATAACAGGATCAAGCGCAACACCAGAAGTTTTTGAGTCGACTGTAGAAATGGCAACCATGACATATTCCTAAGTTCATTTTACGAGAGTTAAGCGGATTCCCATAAGCGCTGTTGTGTCATTAGGCACAGCCTTCCAGAGTCATGATCGACATATGTCGCTCTAGCTTTTGCTGATATGGTTTTTTAGGAATTCAAAGAAATTACCGAACTACCTACCCTTTTGATAAATCGCAGGGATCGCATGACTGCGCTTGAAGGCTTGTTTGACCGGACCCGGCTATTTGACAGGCGCACCAAAGCCAAGTTGCAGCTTCATTATTGACAGGAGTCTTCATCCGTTACGGCGGACTGAATAGCTTGCATCACAGCAGTGCTTAATAATAAAAAGGCCTGCCCGTATCCTGCGTAAGTGCCTACGCTTTTCTCTTTTGGCAAGCGTAGGTAAAGTTGCTGCATCATAAGGTGTTTGCGCTGCAGGTCTGCCAGCACATCTTGAACAGCTCGTTGTCCCGCAACATTTTGCTGTGCAGAAGGGAGACGTCTCCCCAACCCAGAGAAGCCTTGCTGCCAACTGTGCCCGAGCGGTAACGTATATCCGGCCCGTGTATTGAGATAGAGGCGATCCTGTTCTCTCAGCTTCCGTTGTATTCCAGAGAGTGCGCCAGCCGTTTCTGTGCTTTCCTTATGCGCTTCACCCGCAAGAGGTGTGCTGTTCGCTATTACGGAACCTGATGAAGAAACAGGTCGGCCATATTGAAGCGCAGCCTGCCGTAGAACAGAACTATGTCTTTGTTCGTCTTTGTAAATTAGCTGCACTTCAGCCGGCGGCATATGCCCTACAAGCGGGACACTGACCTGCTCGTCATTTTCCGAATTTGTTACAGAGGCATCGGCAATCGGTAAATGAAAAAAACCGGATACTGCAATCATTGAGCTGTATCCCTGTTATATATCCTGCTGCTGTGTCTTAGCAGCTAGTTCGAGACGTTTTGCGAACTCAATTTCAGCGGGTTCACGCACCGGCTTGAGCAGCCTTAACCTTTGGTTCAACGCCGCCTGCGCGTCAGCAGGCCGCCGTTGCCATAGAAAGTACTCCGCAAGCCGCAAATAGATTGCAGGATTATCTGGATCTAGTTTTGCCGCCTTCCTCAATGCGGCCTCAACCAGTTCACTGCCATTTGGCCACTGCTCGCTACTCAGAGCAAGGCCTAGCCAGTGATCTGCGTTTTGCGGGTTCATAAGGCAAAGCGCTTGAAACAATTGCGCCGCTTCATCCTGCCTTCCAAGATGCAGGGCTTGATAAGCAAACTTGTAGATAATGCTCTGCATTCTGTCGGAAAGGCCTAGTGCAGCGCCTGCACCGTCTCCGGTAACAGTCATTTCCAGAAAGCGCTTTGCACTGACTATATTGCTGCCACCAAGTACAACAAAGGCAGTTTCCAATGCCTGATCAAACTCGGCAGCTCTTTGCTTGACTTCTGTTTCCACTAGGCTCTTCCCCCCGCTTTGTCGATCAGTTGTTAGACTGCTGAAAGGCCAGAAAGTAACTTTTGCGCCGCCATAGCGATATCGGCCTGCTTGGCCGCTTTTGCCAATTCCACCGCATCGGCAAGGTCTTCTTTTGCCTCGGCAAGATGACCCAGCGCAATTGCCGCTGCACCGGAAAAGTAAAAGCCGCGCGGATCTTGCGGAGCAAGTACCATTCCTGCCGCCGCGGCCCGCATGGTCAGTTCATACTGCTGAGACTGCAATGCACAGTTTGCCAAGCCCAACTGAGTTTCCGGTTCTTGCGGTGAGAGCAAGATCAAACCGCAGTAGATTTGCAACGCACGCTCCACACGGCCTGCGTCGAGTTGACTTTTCGCAAGCATCAGTCCCGCTTTAACATCATTGCTGTGCAGACCTAGCTCTTTTAACAGACCTTCCTGTGCAAATTTGACGAGCGTATCATCCAGCTCAGCTGCCGGTGTAGGAGAAGTGTTTTGCATTTTTTTCTTTCTAAAGCTGGAATACGATAGCGTTATCAACTTCGAGCTGAGGCGAAGGCGCGGGCCGCGAGCCTACAGGAATTTCTGTCGCCAAAAGCAGGGGCCTGTAGACATCCGCCGCTAGAAACAAATCCTCAATCCGCTCTTTCAGTTCGGCCTGATTAAAGCCGCGATTAGATATTTTGAGTTGGACGCTTGTTTGCTTCGACGCCAGTTCCACCAGCTCACATACAACCGTGTAAATTGGCAGTGTGGCGAGGTTGGTCTCGAGTAAGCGTCTTGCCTGTTCGTTTCGTACAGCAGCGTTTTTACTCAACTGGCCAATGGCTGTGACAACATCGATGCCACGACCGTCCGGCGCCTCTTTAATCCTCACAGGAACACCGTCCACCTCAAGCTCAAAAGCACCACCTTCCACAGGTGCAGGATCCCCAAGGCCCAACTCTTGCCAAAGCGAGGAAATAAGCTTCTTAAATCCGCTTTCAAACACAATGCTCTCCAGTGCTAGGGTGTTGTTTTTGCGGCGGGCCTCAAGGCCCGCCTAACCTGGTGAGGCTATGTTCGGGTAAACGCGGTCATTTTTTCGTTTTGAATCTCGCGTGCTTCTTTCAAGAACTGCACTATCGAGCGAATGATATCATCGACAGCTTTTTGAATGCCTTCGGCAGCATCACTCTCTTTGCGCACTTCTTCTGCATTGGCCGCAAGTTCCTGAGACATTGCTTCGTCCAGCTTCGCATTGGCTTGCGTCAAGGCACTTGCTGCGTTTGAACCAGTAGAGCCCAATTGACCAAGAACACTGCCAATGGCACCCTGAGTTGTCGCCATACTTGAATGGTAGGCAGCTTTACTCTTAAATGCATCAGCAGATGTCATACTGTGATTAAACTTCGGTGTCATGCCGATCTTGTCGAACTCGTTGGAGAGCTTCGCCTGAAAACTTTCCATTTTCCCAGAAGTCATTGCATTCTTTGAAGCCATCAAGCCCTTAGCGGCGCTTTTCATCCCGCCAATCGACATGCCGAGGGAAACGGCTCCGCCAACTACTCCCAAAACGACACTAGCAATCGCCCCTGCACGAGTCTGCTCTGCGGAATCCCGCGTTTTTTCCGCCTGCGCATGCATGCTGTTTTTAATGACTTCACGTGCAGTCAGGCGCGCATCCAGCTCATTCTTATGCTGCGTGCGCGCTGATTTCAGTAGAGCCTCGGCGATAACACGCACAATGTCATCACCTGATCCATAGGAAGACAATTCACCGGCCAACACCGTGGAGGCTTGCAAACGATCAAGCACTTCGTCTTGTTGCTGCTCTGTCAGACTGACAGTATTGGCAAAGCTTGGAGACTTAACCAAATCCAAAAAAGCACTGCGCGATTCCGTTGGTAGCTGGGAAAGGCGCTCTTGCACATTGTTTTGGAACGCAATGGCCTTGGATTCAGGCACAGCCAGCGTGCCCTGTTTATTGTAAAAGCTTGGTGGCAGCAGGCTTTGATCAAGTGTTGTCGGTGTTTGCGCAGTTGCGCCAGAGACAGGTCCCATAATAGTTACTCCTAAAAATTATCCAGCAAATTGTGTGCGGCCAAGGGTTTGCGCGCGGTCGTTCATTGCACCGACAGTGGTATCAAGTGCTTGCGCCATCTGCTCGCCTGAGCGCATGAGGATTGAAAGCAACTGATCAATTGCTTGCTGAAGCATCTGCACCAGTGCATCCAAATCAGACGCATCGGCGCGTTTTTCTTTCGCCTCGGCAGAAGCCTTGCTCGCCTCAAATGCCGTCGCAGAGGAACCAATGCCAGTAATGGCGGAACCAACACCAACTCCATATGATGCAAACTGCGTGCCCAACTGAAAAGCCTGCGCATTCTTGCTAAGCTCTTCCATGGCTTTCATACCGAGTTCTTTTGCTAGCGAAGGAAGGTTTTTCAGCGCATTCAAAGCGGCCTTTAACCCAGCCTTGAGCCCCTCTTGCGCAAATGTGGATGCAATCTGCTTCACTGAGCTTCCAATGGCACCAGCAACACCCGGGCCTGCAAAAACTGCGGCGATACCCAGAACAGCCGTTATTCCGGTCATCACATAGCCAAAAATCTGATCGGCTTTTGCAACATCTTCTTCCGAGGCGCCTGACGCGCGCGCGATGTGGCCAGCAATGCCGGTTCCTGTCGCCTCTTTCACCGTCGCATCAACGGCCATAATCATCTGCGCAACACCGGCTGCAATTAGCAGCCCCCCCGCTGCGGCGCCTACGCCTGTTGCGACCATAATTGCGCCAGCAACCATCGAAAGAATGGCACCGAGCCACTGGAACGCCAGCGCAATCTTCTGCCAGATGCTCATATTCTTCTGTTTTTCAGCAGCTTCTTCTTGCTTTTCGATTGCTTTTTCTAGCTTACCTGCCTTTTCCTTCAAGGCTGCTTGCTGTTTCGCTTGTGTTGAAACCACCTTGTTTTTGTCAATGGTCTCTTGGCTCTTCTGCATTTTCTCAAGCGTTGAGGCAACCAGCACCTCAATGTCGCCCATTGGCGCACTGGCTAGGCTGCCATCCAAACTTTGCATACTGCTCGCCAAACGGGCCATATGTTGCGCAAAAACCGCTCCGGTTGCCGTTGGCGTAGCCGCCGCAGCCGCGAGCACACCCGGCTTTGCTTTTTCCACTGGCGCTGCATTATCGCTCTCTGCGACCTCAGCCATTTTCGCCTGCAACACATCGCGTAAACTGCCTGCGGTTGTTGCCCCGCCAATACCCTGTGCCATCTTAGAATTCCTTAGGTTAAATGTCTTTTGTAGCGCTGATCTGGCGACGAGAGGCTTCGATCATGCTTTGCGCATAAGCCCGGTCATCGTACCCTTTGACAGGATCAGTCATCATGTTCAGCGCGCCTTCAAATGCTTCAGCAGCTTCCTTACACTCGCCCGCAGCAAGCAGACACTCGCCCAAACGCAAGTAACCTTGCGGGTTTGTCGCATCCAAAGAAATGAAATAGAGGTACATGCGAGCCGCAACGGCGATATTCCCTTGCGCCTGGAAACAAACACCCAGCCCATAAGTGAACTTCGGCTCTAACGGCGCTATTTGCACCAACATGACAAACAGGCTAAATGCCTGATCAATGTTTCCAACTGAAATCGCACGACGTCCCATCTCGAAAACAGCGTTGAGCTCTTCCTCAGAAATATCGAGCATTTCAGAAACAGAAATGCCTTTTTTCATCAACTGATAGAAACGCTCATCCTTCAGGCCCAATTCATCGAGCGTACCGACCACAATCGGGTCTGCTTCCTGCACAATTGCCTGCAGGTCTTTTTCTGTCATCGGAGGAATATCAATGATCGACATTTTTAATTCTTTCTGTTGCTTCCCAACCTTTATGACCATCCTAGTCATGATTGGAAAACAGCTCTGTGCTGAACAGAACAACAATTTAAAAAGGCGATCATGCACGTGCGAGTTTTGCCCGCCGGCTCCCAAGATAGATATCTATAGCGCGGCGCGCGTGTTCTTCATCCTGCAGGCTATAAAGGCAACGAGCGCGCATGAAATGCCGCATCGTTTGTTCATTTGAACGAACGTAATCACCAAATCGTTCCTGGGGATCTATGCTGTCTAGCTCCTGCAAATGCGATAGAGCCGCTTCATAGTTTTCCTGCAAGAACAGAACGGTCGCATGCGCAAGCACAAGGTCTTTGCTAGCAACCTCCAGTGCGCGCAATCCCTCAACCAATGTAAGTGCTTCGTCGTATTTTCGGTGCTGTGTCCAGATGTAGATATTGAGTAACAAAAAATCGAGTTGACGCTTGCTAACTGCCATTTTTAAAACCTAGCCCTGCAAAAGCATTGCAAGCGCCTCTTGCAACTCTTCATCAAGTATCACTTCGTTGCGTAACAGATCAGCACATGCCTTCAGTTTCTTACGCTTTTCCTCATCCGCACGATAAGAGGCAGTCAAAAACACACGCTGCATTTGCTGTCGCAATTCACTAAGTTCTGCCGGTTGTAGAATATCGGTGTCGCTAAACTTCGGCAGCAGCAGCGCTGGCAGACGTTCAGCCAATGTTGGTCGATGAAGTATGGAATCAAGCGCTCTCGCTTCTGGCAAGAAGACAGGATTAAGTCGCTTGCCCTCAGGCAAACGCACCCGCTCCTCCATACGCCACGTGGAAACCTCATCCACACCGATTGTGATGGACGCAACGCGCATTTCAAACCGCCTCCTAGCCTCTGGACCTACTCACACCTAAGCCAAACTACGGGCGATTTGCATGTTCAAATCAAACGCACGGCGAATGGTACTGGTCGCCTGCTCGTAAAGCCGGTTTTGCTCTCGGTTATCCTGATTGATATCGTTCGTCAGCAACTGCGGATTAAGCTGAGTAACAGCATCACTAAGCTGCGTTGAAAACTTTTCCCATTGTGTGCGGGAGTAATCTTTTAGGTTGTTAGTTGTAAACGGCATGCTAGTGTCGGGGACATTCTTATAAGCTAGAAAGTGAGCTGTTTGAATTGTGTATTTCTTGCCATAAGCGGAAACTGTAATGCTTGGTGACGCCGCTGCTAGTTCAGCATCACTAATTTCACTTTTCACAACAGCGCCAGTTGTTGCGGGCGTTACAGAAGTACCAGATCCCGATAAAACAATACCTCCTAAGCTTTCAAGGGGACGCATCCTCTCAACATAGTCGTAGATTTTTGTTCGCATCCCATCATAATCTAACACCGTTTTTTCGGTATACTTTGTAATCTTGTTGGTTGGTCGCGTAACCTTGTAGTCAACTTCGACTGGATGGTTTAATCCGGCTGTATCTTGGTTAAACATTTGAATAACCGTTTTGGTAAATGTCGACATTGGCTCTGGTAGCTTCAGTTTATGTTTCTCCTCTTCTGCTTTCTTTCCCGTGGCAACAAACTGCTTAAGCGTCTCATTCACCAGCCGTTGCATTTCCGAGTAGGCTTGGGAAAGTGTATTAAGTTGGGTCAGCTGCTGCGTACGCATCGCGATAATCGCTTGCTTTTTTAAGCTCGCTTGGTTTTGCAGCATGGCCACAATGGTTGGGACGTCAAGCTTGCGCACTGTTAAAGGGTTTCCAGAGCCATCTGATGAAATGCCGCCCAAGCTGAGCATTTGCTTGCTGGATTCTGCAAGTGCGAGAATCCGCTTCTCTTGCGCGATGTAGACATTGTACGCCTTCTTAATCGACGCATTTCCATCTGCGCTGACAACATTGGACGCTGTGTTTAGTTGTGCTGTATTACTCGGCTCAGGAATGTTTATCGCGTTGAATGCGCGGTCGAAGCGCTTCTTAATCGCCGCCACCTTAGCCTGCAGCTCTCTTGGCGAATAGATACGCATGTTGCTGATCTCGTCATTGAGCATCTGCAACTGCTTCTCATAGACTTTTTTGTCTTCCGCAAATCGACTTTGTTGCGCTGAGCTGGCTTTGCTTGGAACGGCAGCCTTTATCTTGTTTAGCTCTACATTGACAATCGTATCCTGCACAACCTTTACATTCACGGTCGGCGCTTCGGCATTGGGGGATAGGCCAAGCCGACTTGCAACCTGCAGGAATTGCGTGTTGTTGACCAAGCGCTCTTGCTCAACGCGCGACATGCGCATAATGCGGCTCTTGTCCAGTTGATCGACGATAATAACGCGCCGACCATCTTCCGAGAGAATTACTCCAATTTTTTGGCCGTTTTTTTCTATATAGGCATTGCCAGAATTCTGCTGAGCCTGCGGGATCTTATCCTGCATGTATTTTAGTTGAATGGCCGAGTGCCACCCCGCAAACTCCGCAGGCGTTGGGCTATTGAAGTTTGCTGGCAACATCTCAGGCGTAACGGCTGCTGCCGGATCGCCAAGAACACTATTTACATAGGTCGTCCATTTATCTTTGTTCGCATCGTGAGCCAATGTCCCGGGCATGTAGAGCATTGGCTTGTCTTTCGCCGGCGCTGCCGCTGACAGCTCGGAAAGAAACACGTCCCAGACATTTTTTTTAGGTTCAGTTGGCGCAGCGGTTACCGGTGCGGGCGCAGGGCTGGCCCCTTTACCACTATCATCTTTCGACGCACTAGTGCCATCAGAGCTAGCTGGCACAAGCGGCGCAACTGGGGGGGCAAGCGTTGTCGAGCTCGAAGCAACCTTTGACATTTCTCTTAATCTCCTGCTCTACAAAACGAGGCGGGTGCGATCTGACGCAGATACCTGCAGTGACTGCGCGTCCACCTGCTTTTCTCTTGGTTGCTTTTGCTGTTGAAGAAGCTCCAAGCAACGATTAACAACGCAGTCATATTGCAACACAAATTCTTCAAAATCCGGCGTGGCGAGTAAGCTTGAGATGAGTTCAAGCACAACAGGATCCTCTGCAACCATCGGATAATCCATTAGCTCTCTGAGGCTTATCGCAAGTTGCTCAAACGCCTCCTCCCACTTGTCATCTGTGATGACAGCAGAAGATTGGTTAGCCGTGAGCAATGCGCTCTCAAGATACTCAGAAAGGGCCGCCGCGTCGGCGGGATCACCCTCATATGATGGCAATAGGTCAATCTCTTCTCGCCTGCTCGTCATCGCAAAACACCCCATTGTCAAGCCATGCCTACAGGGCACAAAGACCGCCATCGCGCTGTATTGTCCGGCACACTTGACGGCAACTACTCCTCTCTTAAGTTTCTCGAAAACCAAGTGTTGAGCGACACAAAACAGCAGAGTGAAACCACCTAAGACTACATCAACTACTTCTAGCTCTTTTGGGAGGTTATCTATGTCACTTGAAGTTTTGCGCTCGAACGTAGCAACCCACAACGCCACATCGCCTGTCGGCGCACCCGCGTTGGCCGAGGCAAGCGGACAGCGTCGCAACGACAAAGTGCAACAGCTGAACAGCCCATCAAAGCTAATGGATGCCGCCGAGGAAATGGGTTTAGCCATCTCTTCCAAGTTGGATAGAAAATCGCTTGAAACGCGCTCCGTCCGACAAGGGCAAGGGGCAAATCTAGAAGCCATCACCAAGATTTCGGAGTATCTCGACAAGCTTCCAGATATGCCGCAACAGGACAAACTGCGTGAATTGGTTGGTCGGATGAGCGATTATGCCAATAGACAGAGTTCAAGCGGTGGCGGACTGTCTCAGCAAGACCTCCTCGACATTCTTTCAGAATTTGATGGTGATATCACCCACCAATTTGCAGCGCTCGATATTGCAATTGAACATTTCGAACGCAAAGGCGACGAACCTGCCCTGCTGTCTGTACTGCGCCTAACCAAAGATGCCCTACTCGAACGCGATGGTCGGGATATTAAAGCGGGCTTTGCGGTTGCGCAGATTGCTACGGATAAAGCAGAGGAGTTTGGAACGGATCCTGCGACAATGCGCGAGAGCTTTCGCCGAATGCTTCAGGAGGACCCGAGTTTTGACAAGCTGTTTCAGGCCCTGCGTAGTCTGGTCGACACGCACCACGATACCCAAGGCATTTTGGGAGGTGCCCCCAAGAAAATGGTTGAGAGCATCCGAGAGGTTATTCTCGTACAATCAGAAGCGGCATCGAACGGCCTGCGGACGCCTGCTGAGGGCTTGGAGCCAATTGAACTCCACGCGCACTTGCAAGAGTTAGGAAAACTAAAAAGCTTAGTAAGCGTTGTAGAAGGGCTCGAAAACGCCATCTACCTTACAGCTCGCCCATTTGGACAAGCAACACTCGGAATTTCAGAAAAGGTGATGGATATCGCAGAAAACTTTTTTGGATTCCTAAGCAAATCGGTCTCATCACCGGAAGATGCTCAAGCGCTGTTGCGGCCGCTTATGCCAATCACAACTGGCGTCGCAGTTCTGTTCAGCAACAACCTCCTTAATCTGCACAGAGATGTGCCGAACAATGTTTTCCCGAGCGATGCGGCGCGTGTTCAACAGCAAACAACACTCTCGGACATGTCAGGGCACCTTGCCTTGCAGGAAGAGGAGGAATTCCAAGCCAATAAAGCTGGTGCGACAGCTGAAAGCTCTGATGGCACACCGACTATCCCGTCTACACCCTCACGTACTGCGCCCGCAGCTTAATTAAGACAAGAGTAAATAATGTTTAGCAGTTCAATTCTCTCTATCCTGCATTCCTTTGCCGATACGGTCGGTGTTCCCTTCGAACCTGCAGCAGATGGCAGTGTTTCCTATTCTTTCTCCGAAAGCGGAACGATCAGCTTTACCCCTGCCCGCAATGGTGATGCATTGGTCATTTCACGATCTCGAACTCTCCAAACGCAGGAAAGAACCGACCTTACTGCATTAGCTTCCCAATCTGCGTATGTAGCTGAGCTGCAAAGTGACCTATTCGTCGGCCTCACCCCCCAAGGAGACGTGTACTTTAGTACAGTACTTTTCGCGCAAGAAATATCCTTGCCAAAAGTGGAGGCGGCGATTGACCAGTTGATAAAAAAATGAACTAACAAGCAATAGCGCAATAATGTCCAAGTGACTTTGCAATGCTAAAGAAAAAGAATCATTTCTGCGACAATATTCTAGTATATCTCTACACTCTTGTTTTGCACAGATTATCATTAGCTGCATGTGGTAATCTGTGAAATATAATAACTAAAATTTTATACATCAACACGCCCAGAATGGAGCCATTGCGAATATTGCCCCAACAATTGAAAAGTTTTCCACCCAGCCTATCGATAGATACCGAAATTTCGGCTACGTTCCAAATATTTTCTCATAGGAAATACACCTAGGCCTCAGCAAAGGTGATGAGGCAACTCTCAATAACCTTATCCTTACCCCAGCGGACGCCAATCTAATCTACTAGGATACAAATTTAATCTAGAGTCCTCATGTATTATCCAAATTCCATATGTTACATATACTAAATTTAGAAATTTATTATATCAGTTTAATTGATTTCTTTTCCTTGACACCTACTAAAGGGGCGGTGTCTATATGTATTGCTGTCACAAAGTTGCAAGGGGGTTCTGCTCTAAGTGAAAGTAGTAAAAGGTTGGCTAAATTAGCTTTTATTAATTAAAGCGTGCAGCAATAAATGCTGTTTTATTTGCCATATCTAAAGTACCCGCACTTTAACTCGAGCAGAAAAGTACGATGATTGACGTTGCTGCAAAACATCAAGCAGGCAATTTAGCACGCTTGAACCACACAACAAAGATACGGCTTCGATGGCGTGAAGAATCGGCATTGTTTCAGGCCTTGAACGAAGAACTAGGCGACTTCTTAGAGGATGTGGCCATTCGTCAGACCTTCTCAAATGGTGAAACCGTTTATGTTCAAGAGGATGACGCAGACTACCTCTACATTGTTGAGCGTGGACACATTCGCCTGAGCCACATCCGGGAGGATGGCAGCCAATTCCTGTATTCGATTATTACTGTTGGTCAGTCTTTTGGTGAGCTCGGCGTTTTCCAAAATACTGAGTATTCAGATACCGCCAGTGCTCTTGGCGAGGTCGTTGTGCAAAAAATTCGGCGCTCTGCGTTTCACCTGTCCAGCGAGCGGAGCGTGGACCTTTGCAAAGCTCTCGCTTTCGTTGTGGCGAATAACTATCGCAAGTACATAGAATCAACACGCTGCCTGTCTCTACCCAGCTTGTCTGGTCGATTGGCACATGTGCTCTTGAACCTGCTGGAAACGATTGGACAACCCAAAGAGCCCGGAGGCGCGGATCATTCGGTCATTTCTGGATCGATTGTAACGCAAAGTGATCTTGGCGCCATGGCGCGCGGCACACGCAGCAACATCAACAGGCGCCTCAAGGAGTGGGAACGCGCAGGGATTATAAAAATCCACGAAAGATCAATCACTGTGCTGAACAAGACACTACTACAGCTCAATCTGATCAATGATGACTAAGAACACTCGTTAAAAGTTTATCGATTGGGTTGGAATGTCTGAGAACACCGCTTCAGAGGCCGAGGTTTTTGTCACAGACCTCGAGGAACGTCTACGTCAGGATGGCGACGGGCAGTTTTCTGCACAAATTATGGCACTTTTAAGTGACCTAGAAGGTTTTGCCGCCCAGCAAAGGCTGCAACCTCTTTCTCCTAAAGACTATCAGAATTGCGAGAAGCTAACCGCAGGCGCTGTCGCGGCTAAGGGTATCTTGCAAAAACTTGCGAACACGGGAGCCTAGCATTGGCCTACAATATTGAGAAAGCTTTCCAATCACTTAATGTTTCGTCAGTTGCGGCGCCTGTGGGTGCTTATGAAAATAAGACTGGCCTTGACGCGCTTCGGGTAAGCACTGCGCTCCAGAAACAAATGGAGTCTGTCAACACTCAAATCCAAAAAACCTACGAAGATAGCAACCTCGCCGAAACCGAGAAAATGTTTACACTACAGCTGCTTGTCAACAACTACACGACGATCGGCCAGACACGGACGAGCCTTGTTAAGGCCCATGCTGACCTTGTTAAGTCTGCGGCACGCAACATCTCGTAGTTGAATAAACCACATCTACAAACATTGCCAAAATAAACCATTAGAGTACTCGGGCCACCGATCGCATGAACGAAATGATCTTTAAAGTCTTAGCTGGCCAGCAGGCAGGTGCCGAGGTGTCTTTAGGTCCGGGCACCTACTCTGTTGGCTCCGGCATTGATGATGACTTGCAGCTCATGGACTTGAGTGTTGCGCAGCACCATCTTGAAATCCAAATTGAAGCGGGCAAAGTATCTCTCCTGGCCAAAAATGGTGGCGCAACTTCCGCCAGTGGATTGGATATTCAAGCCGGGCACGAAGACTGGGTCGAAGTTGAACCGCTAGATGTCATATCACTTGGCACTTTGCGCTTTGCAGTTGGTGCCAAGAATGCTCAATGGACGACGGTTGGTAACGCCCTCGGCGACGCGGCCACCGCAACTGCGATTGAGGAGCCCAAGCTCTCTGGAGGTAGGACGCCCAAAAGGGCAAAAGCTCTTTCTTTCGCTAGCAGGGAGTTTAGGCAAAAAAAATTCGTCTCCGGCGGCGCAATCGCAGCATGTCTTCTCCTCGGCTTACTCGGCTTTCGTTTGGTTGTGTTACCATCAAACGATGTACATGCACTGCCAGCAGGAACCTATGAGGACCTAAAAACCGGGTTATCTCAGCTGCCGTTTGCTCAGGATCTTACCTTAAAAAAGGAAGTTGATGGCCAAACTTACTTGGCAGGATTTGTTGAAACGCCTGTTGAACGAAGAGCAATCATGGATATCGTGGAACAGGTGTCCCTACCTGTACACACACGGGTGCGCGTTCTTGAAAGCATACGCCAAGACATTGCTGCCACTATCAAATCTCGAGCGGTTGATGTCAGCTTCGATCTCGACAAAGATGGAACATTGAAGCTTTGGGGAACTGTTCTGGATCGAGAAACCGCCGCACAAGTAAATAATGAACTCTCCAATATCGCTGGCGTAAGACTTCTCGACTCTCAGATAAAAACCGCGGATGACTATCTTACGCAGGTGCAAAGACTGGCCAAACGCGCCTTGGTCGACGATACCATTCTGTTTCGGCTAGATGGAAATACGCTGGAAGTTAGCGGTGTGATCACTTCGCAAGATATTGACCGTTGGTCTGGCTTTTTACGCTCCTATTCCAACCAGTTCGCAGCAGCGATTCCGATGCGCTCTTTGGTAAAGCTTGTGCAAGATAACGGTCAAGTTGTCGACTTACAAACCAATATCGAGAATGAAACCGAGGCGCGAGAATTTATTGCGGAAAATGATGGTGGCGACGATCAACTGAAAACGCTGCTCGCCGTGGAAGCAGCTGAAAAGACCTTGATTGATCAACCAACCCAGTCTCCTGCGGATAGGAACGCGCCTTTAAACAGCAGCAAGAACACTCTGCAGTTGGCAGCAAGTAAGCTTACAAACCTGAAGTTACCAGTTCTTTATGCAGCAAATGGAGTATCTTCTGGGCAAGCCAAACAAGAGACTACGGTTTCAGATTTAAAAAAAGACACGCAACAGCCGAATGCGCCGACCCCAAAAGCCGAAGCACGCCGTGAAGAGCTCGCAGGTTCGGCGAAAGTTTTGTTGGGCGCGTGGCAAGATGCAAATGAAATCGAGAGCCTGCCAACCACAGTTAAAGAACAGTTTCTACCGCTTTTACTAGAACAACCTGAGGCGGGTAAGCTATGCATCGCTATTCCATCCCTAACAATCAGGCAAGTTGAGCAATCTGTTGTCTGGTTGGATATTCTGTCTAGCAGTGAAGAGTTAAGTCTCAAAGATCTGACAATCCCTGTGCAATCAATGGTTCTACAAACCGCGTTAAACCCAGAAGGTGCGTCTCAATGCTTGGCGAGCGCGCAGGCCGATGTTAGCCAGAGCATCGCAGCGCGATCACGCTTTTTAAAGGCTGCGAGAACAAACCCGCAGTTCCTGCGCTTTCTAACCCGGCATTTGGGTAGATCCAAACTATCCGTTGCAGGTGCTAATCTCACGGCCGAAAGATACATCCAAACATCGGAAAATACGAGGTTTCTTGTAGGCCAATCCATCAGCGACAGCGCGCGCCTTTTGTCTATTGGTGAGCTCGGTATCCTAATCCGCCAATACGAAGGCTTTGCTGTTGTCCTATACAACGAAACCACAAACTGGGTAGTTCGAGCTCCTGTCGCGTTACTTGACTAGCTCCCCTTTTTGGAAATCACTGGACATTCGATGAACCGTTTTTCACAAATCCATTCTCTCTTGATGGAAGCAGGGCCCCTACTCGATGCCCATGAAATTGTTGAATATAAAGAGGCAAAGACTTGGTCAATTCTCCTGCAAGACTTCCTTGTCATTTTGGAGTTTGACGAAGAAAACAATGTCATCCATCTTTCCTCTGTAATTGAAGAGGCTCAAGCAGAGAGCTTAAAGAAATTACAGCTCAATATGCTGCGATACTCATCAGCTCAACAGCGCAAGCGTGGGTTTCGCGTTGGTTGCGTAGAAAAAGACGGTGCTTTTGTCCTAATCCAGTCGATAAATGCCACTGGATTCTCGAGTAACAACCTCTATAGCGAACTAAGTAAATTTTTAGATGAAATAATAGCGTTACGAATTAATATTTCTGAGCAAAGTAAAAATCCCTCACCAATAAATGACGGACAAGATTTTCTGATACATCTGTGAAATAAAAAGCCCGCTAAATGCGGGCCTTTTATTGTTTAATCTTCCAAGGTTGCCAGAGCCTGTCGAAGCAGACTCTTACTCTTACTTTCAAAGTTGATCAACAACCCTTTCGTTCCGTCCGCGCCAAGGCTTTTATGTAGCTCATTTTCTACAAAGTGCTTTAGGTCTTCCATATCGGTTTCACCTAGGGAATAAATTGTCAGCCCGGCATCTGCAAAAGCACTCTTGATAAAGGCATCATCCGAGAAAAGCGCCTGAATAGCTGCAACCAGCTTTAACTGGCCAATTACCGCTTTTTCAATATCAACATCGGCAAGGTAGTCGCGATGATCCGGGTTATGAGCGTTTACCAGCGTCTGTCGCCGGAAGTTGTTTTCAACGCGCTCCAGAAAACGCTGTTTATCCGCTGGCTTGAATTGATCCCAGTCGATTTCAACGCGTGCGCGTAAGGCACTTTCTTTCAATTCCGAGGACTCGCTTAACCGGGCAAGCTCACCTTGTAGATCTTCTTCAACAAAGTTGACGCGCTTTTCACTTTCTTCTTTCGCATATCCGATAGCTATGGATCGCGCCTTATCTGGATCACGGTCAAAAACATGGGAGAGCTTACCTTCAGCGTGATAAGCGAATACTGCAGTCGCAATATCTGGATCATATTCGCTGCTGATGATCTTAAAAATTTCTCGGTTTTGCTGTTTTACACTATCAAGTTGCATTTTGTTTTGACTTTCAGGCACACCCTCCCGTGAAAGGATACGCGCGAATTCGATGCTTTTAATCACTTGCATCTTTGTTAAAGGGGAGCTCGCGGCATTTGCTTTTTGCCCACCCATTCCAAACGCAATCGAGCCTACATCTTCGCCAAATTCGGCCTTTAATGCGGCTTCAAAACTTTTTTGTTCAGCACTGCCTTCGCCGGCGTGCACGTATTTAATAAACTGGCCGCCAACCGTGACTTTGCTGGTTTGGGCCTTCACTTCAGCGCCATCAAGCGCGAGCGTATCAGTGTTATCACCAATACGAGCCGCTTGTTCGTAGCTCTGAAGTCCAATCCTTGTCATAATTTGTCCCCTAACCCCATAAGGTATGGCGTATCCGCTCCGGCAAATGGTTCGGAACCATATTCACTGCGTTCATGGAGTGCCTTGCCCAAGGCACTGTTCCAATGCGCAGCTGCTTCTACAAACACCTCAATTTTTTCCATAAGTTTAATGGAGCAGCGGTCAGCAACCCCAACGATCATGGACAAATTTATACGCTGTTTTTCGCTCTCGATATTAAATGCCATACCGTGACCATCGGCAAAGTGACAATTGGCCTCGAGCAATTCTGCGAAACGTTCCGCAGGTAAGCTTCCCCCAGCATATACAGGAGAGCTGAAGAGCAGTGTTTGAGATGTCTCTCGCCATTTAACAGCCACAATCAGGTTGTTTTCTAATGCTAGGAACAAGCGCCCATTCTCGTCTAGCGTTAGCTGGTCAATTCCAATTCGCGCACCGATTTCTGCAAACAACGAGTTTACAAGCTGCTTCATGGTGCCACTCCTAGAACTACCCCAACCCAAAAGGCAGGCTTCCCCACCTTAACCGTGAACAATAGATAGACAATTGCCCGCGATGTGTTCTGTTAACGCTAAGGGCAATATTGCGCTGTTCTAAATGACACAGATTTGACGTTTATCGCGATAACTGTCTTGCCTACTGTTTTTTTAGCTGGATTCCTGTGCGCTCTGCCTCTCATTTTCAAATGGTGTGTGCTTTGGCACACTTCTACGTTCTCCTAGTTGCTAAGTCTCCGCAGATTTATTGATCCTGCCGTATTGGGGACTGCAATTGCAGAAGATACTTAAGCAAATGTCGCAGCGGAACGACGTGGTTCTCGCGTTTCTGCTGATTGCTATCGTCTTTATGATGATCCTGCCGCTTCCAACGATCCTCGTAGACACGCTGATCGCTATCAACTTGTCGCTTGCGGCGATCCTTCTGATGGCCGCTGTCTATCTGAAAGACGTCGTCAATCTCTCTGCGTTCCCTTCGATATTGCTGCTGACAACACTGTTTCGTCTCGCACTATCAATAACAACGACGCGGCTCATTCTGCTAAAGGCAGATGCTGGTAATATTATCGATACCTTCGGGAATTTCGTTGTCCAAGGCAATTTGGTCGTGGGGATTACAATCTTCCTGATCTTGACCATCGTAAACTTCCTTGTAATCACCAAGGGCTCAGAGCGTGTTGCGGAAGTCTCCGCACGCTTTTCCCTTGATGCTATGCCCGGCAAGCAGATGTCAATCGATTCAGACATGCGCGCAGGGCAGATTGAACTGGATGAAGCCAAGCGGCGACGCGGAAAGCTTGAAAAGGAAAGCCAACTCTACGGCGCGATGGACGGCGCGATGAAGTTCGTTAAAGGCGATGCTATTGCCGGTCTTATCATCATCGCGGTCAATATCATCGGGGGGGTCATTATCGGCACCTCGCAACATGGTATGAGCGCAATGGCTGCTTTGGACCGCTATACAATCCTTACCATTGGCGATGGCCTCGTATCACAGATCCCTGCCCTCTTCATCTCAATCACTTCTGGATTCATTGTCACACGCGTCACCACAGAGGATAACGCAGACCTTGGTTCTGACATTGCCAAACAGCTGAATAGTGAACCAAAGGCGCTGATGATAGCCTCCGCTATCATGGTTGGTTTCGCATTCATTCCAGGCTTTCCGACATTCATTTTTCTTGTTTTGGCACTCATCTTTGGCTCGATCGCTTTTATCGCAATTCGGCGCACAAAGGCCGAAACAGCAAGCAAAAGCGCAAAGCAACTCACTGCATTCACTCCAGCAATATCGCCTGATGCGGATGTGCCAACATTGCCAGATGAAGGGGATGCATCGGATGGAGAAGCTGAGCAAAGCCTAACAATAACGCCCACTGTGCCTCTGATTGTTGACATTGCGTCCAGTGTTCGCGCCTCGCTAAACCCACAAAAACTGGATAGAGAAGTAGCAAAGGTGCGCCGGGCACTTTACTTCGATCTTGGTGTCCCCTTCCCCGGGATTAAGCTCAGATTAAATGACAGCCTCCCAGAGGGCGAGTATCGGATTTTGGTAAACGAGGTACCTGTTGCGCGCGGAGCAAGCCGTAAAGGCTATTTTATTGCGCGTGAAACCCCTCCAAATCTTGCCATGTTTAATATTCCCTTTGAAGAAGGGGATAGTTTCCTACCCAACACACCAAGTTATTGGGTGCAGAACAAGCATTTTGAACAAGCAACTCGCGCTGGTATCCAAACACTAACGCTAACCGGAATGCTGTCTTTGCACCTTGCTCATGTTCTTAAACAGCATGCTGCGGAATTTCTTGGCATTCAAGAATGCATGTTCTTGCTCAAGCATATGGAGGAAAATTTTGACGAGTTGGTGAGAGAGGTTAATCGAACAGTACCACTAATCTCACTTGCAGATGTGTTGAAACGCTTGGTACGCGAAGACATCTCAATTCGTGATATGCGTACTATTCTCCAATCGATTGTTGAGTGGGGACAAAAAGAAAAAGATCCGTTGATGTTGACGGAGCATATTCGAATGGCACTCAGCCGCTACATCACGCACAAATACTCCGCAGGTCAGCAGATCATCCCTGCATACTTGATCGATAAGGATATTGAGGATGAGGTTCGCGGCGCAATCCGTCAAACCAGCGGCGCATCATACCTTGCTCTTTCGCCCGAAACTCACCGTAAAATGGTCTCTGTCCTACGCGCGGCAATTGGAGAAAACCCGGCGCAGAACGGTATCGCACCTGTGATTTTGGTGCCCATGGATATCCGCCGCTTTTTCCGCAAGGTCATTGAACGCGACTATGCGGACCTTGCCGTGCTATCCTTTCAAGAACTCGCGCCTGCCGCAAACATACAGCCGCTAGAGAAAATCAGCTTACGCGGCGCGCTTGGATGATACTACGAACACATCTGTTAGTGCTGGATGTATTTTCCTCAAAGTTGCTGTTTGAAGATTCCCCGCTTTCGTAGCTTTGATTTTTTTAAGGGGCATGCCCCTTAAAAAAATTGGCCACACTGCTCGTCTTTTGTTTGGAACGAAGGGTGTGAGGTGGTTCCGCTTGTTTGGACAGGTGCTCGCGGTTTATAGATGGAGCGGCTTCAGCTACGCCGCAGCTTGAGTTAAGCGCGGCTGGTGGTTGTAGTGAGCCTGATCCGGGGTCTGCCCGTCAGGCGATGAATGCGGTCGGGTTTGGTTATAAAAGGCGATGTATGTCCCGATAGACTTTCTTGCCTCACCTACACTGGCGTAGGCCTTGAGGTAGACTTCGTCGTACTTGATGGCCCGCCAGAGGCGTTGGACAAACACGTTGTCCCGCCAAGCCCCTTTACCACCCATGGAAATCTTGATGTCTTCCCGTTTCAGCACATCGGTGAAGTGGTATTCCCCCCATTTTTGGAGGAGTTTTGGCGTAGAGTTACGCTGCCAGTTTCAGTTTGTCGGCAGGTGTGATGCCGCCGATGGCCATGTTTGGCCGGTTGTTGTTGTATGTCCAGAGCCACCTTGTTGCTTGCGCCTGGACTTGCTCGATTGTTTCAAAGCAATTCTGATCCAGCCATTCTTGCCGAACTGTTCTGTTGTAGCGCTCCACATAAGCATTTTGAGCGGGCTTGCCCGGCTGGATATGCAAGATCTTAATGCCTTGCTTTCGTGCCCATGAGAGCAGCGTTTCACTTATATTTTCTGGGCCATTGTCAACACGTATTGTCTTGGGTTTGCCTCGCCATTCAATCACTTGGCTCAATGCCCGCACAACCCGAAGCGCGGGCAGCGAAAAGTCAACCTCGATAGCCAGCCCCTCCCGATTGAAATCATCAAGTATGTTAAGCGTTCTGAACCGCCTGCCATCCTCCAGTTGATCTGACATGAAATCCATCGACCAAACTTGATTGGCCC
>NZ_LLWC01000010.1 GCF_001561995.1 Polycladidibacter hongkongensis | reverse complement strand
GAATTAAACTGATGCATGTGCTTGCCGGTATCTGCGGCGGGCTTGTTCGGGTGATCGTGCATCCGCGGGCCAGCCTTGCCAACACCATTGGTGCAACGGTGGTCGGGGCGCTGGTGGCGGGCTATCTAACCCCAGTTGTGGCCCCTGTGCTGGAGCGCTGGCTTGGCCCCGCCGATGCAGGGGTGGAGGGCGCCACCGGCTTTATGCTCGGCATGTGCGGGTTGGCGTTATCGGAGGGGCTGATCAAACTCGCCCGCCGCTGGCGCGATGATCCACAGCTGCCAAGACAGCCAAAATGAACGCGACCGGTTTTACAAATAGAGCTGAAATGAGGGGATATTATTGAAAGTTTTACAATGGGATCTCAGCAAAACTGCGGCTATGCGCTGTTCTACCATTAAACTAATCCCCAGTAGAACCAATAGGTTAGGCGAGAGTTTTACAATCTCTCTGATGTTTCGGTGAAACGGTTTCTAGTTTGATCGCTGGCAGATGTCAATGTTCTATCTGCAAGAAAGTTATTCACCTGCGCATGAAGCTATCAAAACCACGCAGTTCCCCACAGATCGATCATGTCGTGCCTGCAAGAATGGCCTATGTGCGGCGTTGATGGCCATTGGAATCTGTTCCTTCGGGCTTGTTCTCTAGGCAAAAGCGAGGTCCTGTAAACGCTACCAGCAGTTTTTGCTGGGGCAAGCGTATTCGTTGATTGCCGTTTGCTCGCAAACTGTTACAATGCCAACAACTTTAGATATCTGTGTCCTGCAAGTCAGGGCCTCACGAAAGCACGTTATGTGACCAAAACGGGTGATCGCTCCACTGTTGCCGGAGCGGGGGCGCCCGGCGTGAAAGGCAAGCGCAAGGCAAACCGGCGCGGCCGACGTCGCAATCAACTTGCTTCCCAAAGCGGGGCTTCAGCCCCTAAGGGAGAGCAACCGCGTCCTCAAGCCAGCTTCAGTGCTGGCGAGGGGGGAGGATCATCTCTCCCTGAAGGCATCAAGAGGCAAAAGCGGCCAAAGCGCTCAAAACCCAATCGGGCTGAGCGACGTGCTTTGGCGCAAAAAATTGTTAATCCGCCTGTGGTCGAAGTGGCGCAGGAGGCCGGTGTTGTTAAACTGCAGGAGCGCGCACCTGCGGCAAACGATGCCGCGCGTGTAAAATCCACCCGTTCGGGCAAAGTGGCATCTGATAAACGCCAATCCACCTTGCAAAAGCGTGCGGGCACGCAAGAAAAAAGCGACCTGTCGAAGCCCAAGGCCTATCAGCACTCACGCCCGGGCAATAAACGACACAGCGCATGGGATGCAGCTTATCCGGCCCGTCGAGGGCCCTCTGGCGAGCGTCGTAGCGGCTTTGGCTTCGCGCAGTCTTCAGCGCACGCCCCTTCAACGCTTTATGCGGCTCTGGATCTTGGTACCAACAATTGCCGTCTGCTCATCGCAAGGCCAGAGCACCGCGGGTTTCGCGTGGTCGATGCCTATTCGCGCATTGTTCGTCTGGGCGAAGGGCTCGGCAGTTCAAAAGAGCTTTCCAGCGAGGCCATGCAGCGCGCTATTGAGGCGCTCAAGGTGTGCCATAGTAAACTGGTGGAGCGCGGCGTCGAGCGCATGCGCCTGATTGCCACGGAGGCATGCCGTGCGGCGGGCAATGGCGAGGAGTTCATTCGCCAAGTGGAAAAGCAGGCAGGCTTGCAGCTGGAGATCGTCTCGCAAGAGACCGAGGCGCGGCTCGCTGTTTCCGGTTGCGTGTCGCTGGTGGACCCGGAAGCCTATGGTGTCTTGTTGTTTGACATCGGCGGTGGTTCCTCGGAAATTGTCTGGCTGGACTTGCGTAATCGGCAAGGCGCGCGGGGCTACGCCTTAACCCGCTTTATCCGCACATGGACATCACTTCCCTTGGGAGTTGTAAATCTGGCAGAGCGCCACGGCGGCCACCATGTTACACCTGCAAGCTTCGAAGCGATGGTGGCAGACGTCAGCCAGCGGCTTGAGCAGTTTCCAATGGGCGAACAGCTCGCCCGCGCCATTGCCACTGGCAATGTTCATATGCTGGGCACATCAGGTACTGTGACCACTTTGGCCGGTGTGCATCTTGGCTTGAAACGCTATGACCGTCGCCGTGTTGATGGCGCTTGGATGGATACTGCCGATGTTTCGGCCATGATTGAGCGCCTGTTGGTTATGACCTATGAAGAACGGGTAGAAAACCCCTGTATCGGCCGCGATCGCGCCGATTTGGTCTTGGCTGGCTGTGCAATTCTTGAGGCAATCCGCCGTCGCTGGCCTTGCGAACGCTTGCGGGTTGCTGATAGAGGATTGCGCGAAGGTATCCTGATGGAATTAATGGCGGAAGACAAAGTATGGCGCACTGCCCCGGGCAAGCGCCGTCCGCAAAAACGAAAGGAAGAGCGATGAGCCAGAATAGTAGCGGCCGGGGCCGCGGCGATCGCGGCATGTTTCAAAAGGTGAAGACAGCGCGCAAACGCTCCTACTCCTCCACGCTCTGGCTCCAGCGCCAGCTTAATGATCCATATGTCCGCCGCTCTAAAGAAGATGGCTACCGCTCTCGCGCCGCCTACAAGCTCTTGGAAATCAACGAGAAGCACGAGTTGCTCAAGCCGGGCATGCGGGTCGTGGATTTGGGAGCAGCGCCGGGCGGTTGGTGTCAGATCACCGCACCAATCCTTGGCTCTACCGATGAAAACCCGCTGATTGTCGGCATTGATTACCTCGAGGTCGAGCCGATCCCGGGCGTTGTGTTGTTGCAAAAAGACTTTCTTGATGACGATGCGCCAGAGCTGCTCATGCAAGCACTGGGCGGCCATAAGCCTGACCTTGTTATGTCGGATATGGCAGCGCCCACCACAGGCCACCGCCAAACGGACCACCTGCGCACCACCTACCTTTTTGAAGTGGCGATTGATTTTGCCCAGCAAAACCTTGCCCCGGGTGGTAACTTCCTCTCCAAAGTGTTCGCCGGTGGCGCAGAAAACAAGCTGCTGCAACAACTCAAGAAAGACTTTAAAACCGTTTATCACATCAAGCCCCCTGCCAGCCGTAAGGGCAGCCCGGAAATGTTCATTCTGGCCAAAGGCTATCGCGGCACGCCTGAACAGCGCGATTAACGCCACAGGCAGCGGCGAAAACTTTCACAAAAGACGTATTCACTAAATGCAATCATGCGCGCCAAGAATGTGCAAGGCGTCTTGACGCATGGTGCAGGGTCACCTTCTGCGTTAGGCAGAGAGAAACGCTCAGCAGGAAATGGGGCATTACGCTATGCCAGCAAAACAGCATCTGTCGATCTTGCCAACCCCGCTTAGTGGGGTGGCCTTGGCGCTTGCTGCGCTTGGTTGGGTCTGGGAGGCCGCGCTTGGACTTTCTGGTGTGATGCAGTTCTCCGGCGCATTAACCGCAGCTTTGCTGCTGTTCGCTTTAGCACTCAAATTCGGAGCGCAGCCGCTGACGTTTCTGGAGGATCTGCGCCATCCCGCAACCGGTGCAGTGCTTCCGACCTTTGCAATGGCCATGCTCATAATCGCCAACGTGCTGTTTCGTTTTCACGAGCCTTTCGCCATTATTGTCTGGTGGGCCGCAACCGCGCTACACCTGCTATTTTTTGCGCTCTTTGTCATTTATCGCGTGCGAGCTTTCGCACTGGCACAGGTAACACCGCTGTGGTTCATTCCACCTGTCGGTATCCTCGTCGCCGTGCTGGTTTTTCCATTTGATCAGACATCGCACAGCCTAGCCAATGAGTTTGCGCATTATCTGCTGATATTTGGCGGAATTTTGTTTGTAGCCGTGCTGCCACTGGTGCTCTATCGTTTGGTAAAGCTGCCTGTGCTGCCAGAGCCATTACGGCCAACACTGGGGCTCATGGGCGCCCCGGCCAGTCTGCTGCTGGCTGCCTATCTGCACTGCGTCAGCCAGCCTGATGCGTGGTTTGTCCTGGGGCTTCTCCTGCTTGCACTGGCACTAAACCTGTGGCTGATTATGCAATTGCCACGCCTGTTGTTTCAGGCCTTCACCCCCGCACTTTCCGCGCTAACCTTCCCGCTGGTCATTTGCGCCAGTTGCCTGTTTCGTGTGGGGAGTTGGTCCGCAAGCCATGCGCAGTGGCAAACCCATAGTGAAGCCCTGACTGCGCTTGCCTTTCTGCAGCTATTTGTGGCGACCTGTGTGATCGCGGTAGTGGTTGCGCGCTATATATCCAACCATCGGCGTGAACTGCGCCAACAACCAGCTTAAACAGACTGCCGCATCCTCTGCGCATCAACAGCAAATTTGCCAGCGTCCTCTCGCGCCCCGATGATCGCCAAGCCATTGGCAATCGACACCAGCTCATCGCCTGAGGCCACGCGTTCTGCACCAAAGTACCCGGCGAAAGCTTGCTTGATTGCCGGAATTCGCGAGGAACCCCCGGTTAAAAACACCACGTCCACATCTTTGCGGGCGACGCCGCCACGTAGCAGCGTGTCATCCATTGCCTGTTCGATCCGCGCGATATCCGGCGCAATCCAGTGTTCAAACTCCGCCCGTGTTATCTTGGCGGACAGCTCCATCCCCAGTGGATTAAAGCAAAAATCGGCTTCTTCTTGCTGGGAGAGCGCGGCTTTCACGTCCGAAACCGCCAGATACAGCGGATAGCCCTGCTCCTCCTCAACCAGTTCCACCAGCATTTCCAGCTTTTCCGGCTCGGTGGCATAGCGGATGGTGCGCTTGATATCCTTGAACATATCGGAGGAGCGGAACACCGAGAGCAGGTTCCACTTAGCAAACTGGGAAAAATAACCGGAGGGCAGGGGCAGTTCCTTGCCCATGTTTTTGTAGGTCCCCCCCTTCCCAAGGCGCGGCAACACCACGTTTTCCACCAGTCGGTAGTCAAAGGTGTCCCCGCCGATGCCCACACCCCCTTGCGCAACAGGCGTGGCGCGCAATTCGCCGCCAGCCCCGCTAAAGTGCATCAAGGAAAAATCGGAGGTGCCGCCGCCAAAGTCGGCCACCAGCACCAATGCATCGCTTTGCAGTTGTTGCGCATAGAAAAACGCCGCCGCCACGGGCTCGTAAACAAACAGCACCTCTTCAAAGCCAAGTGCCGCCAACCCATCGCTATAGCGCTGCATGGCAAGGGCCTCATCAACAGATGCACCAGCAAACTCAACCGGCCGCCCTACGACCACACGCTTTGGTAAGGGGTGCTCTAATCCCACCCCGGCCGCTAGCATATGACCAATCAAATCGGACATTAACTGCTCAAAACCCACGGGACGCCCGCCAATAAAAGTGCCCTGAAACAGCTTGCTTGCTGCAAAGGTCTTAAAAGACTGGATAAACCGGCTCTCTTCCATCAGTTCCAGATAGCGTGCAATGGCAAATGGCCCACCTTCACTATGCATGCGTCCGCCGCGGTTTTCGTAGGAGAGCGCCGAGCGAAAGTTCTCATAGGTCGGTCCGCCGCGGGTATAACTGATCGGTGTCGCGCTGCCATCTGCAAAAGGGCGGGTGATTACGCTGTTGGTTGTACCAAAGTCAAGGCCAAGGCAATCTTGCATAACATCTCTCCAAGCTGGGCGCGGATGGCCCCTGTGGGCATTGGCCACGACAATGAGGAAACAAAAATGGCAATAAGGGGAGGGGAGACCTACGCGTTTCGCAGTCCGATTGCAACACCTGCCACGTGATTCTAAGCGAACTTTTAGAATGCGTTTTGCATGCCGGTTTTCATGGATATTTAATCGCTTTGCGAAAGAATAATCGCGTTTATCGCCAAGGAAACTTCATGATTTACCGATAGCCTTGCAACATGGCAGCATCTTCCCGCTTTTATCAGGCATAATCGCAAATGCGCTCTTTCCAATCGGCAAAACGCGTGGTAAAGACCCGCGTCAACTTCTCTACCAATCGACAGTCTGCTCCTCCCTCCGTTATGAAGCAGTAACGGAATAGGCTGGCCTATATTTCTAGAAGGGAAATTGGCAATGGCAACGTTCTTCACGCCATCTTTCGGCGATCAAGCTCTCACTTTTGATGATGTGTTGATTTTGCCCGGACACTCCGAGGTGCTTCCGGCGCAAGTGGATCTGCGTTCACAGATCACCCGTAACATCCACCTAAACCTGCCAATCCTTTCCGCCGCCATGGACACGGTGACAGAGTCCCGTTTGGCAATCGCCATGGCGCAGGCAGGCGGCCTCGGCATCATTCACAAGAATCTGGATCACGAGCGGCAGGCGGAAGAAGTCCGCCAAGTGAAAAAGTTTGAAAGCGGCATGGTGGTAAACCCGGTGGTCATTGGCCCCGATGCCACCTTGCAAGACGCTTTGAACCTCATGCAGGCCTACAACATCTCTGGCATTCCAGTGGTGGAAAATGCCGGAAAAGGCGGGGTGACCACTGGCCGCCTTGTCGGCGTGCTCACCAACAGGGACGTCCGCTTCGCTTCACGCAAAGAGCAGCTGGTTTGCGAGCTGATGACCCGCGAAGATCTTGTCACGGTTCGCGAGAGCATTTCCCAAGCCGAGGCGAAAAAACTGCTGCACCAACACCGCATCGAAAAACTGCTTGTGGTGGATGAGGCCTATAATTGCATTGGCTTGATTACCGTGAAGGATATTGAAAAAGCCAAGTTGAACCCTAACGCCTCCAAGGACGCACAAGGCCGCCTGCTTGTTGGCGCCGCCACCAGTGTGGGCGATGAAGGTCGCACCCGTGCCGAAGCCTTGGTTGATGCCGGAGTGGATGTGCTGGTCGTCGACACGGCCCATGGCCATTCGCAAGGGGTGATCTCGCAGCTGGAAGTGTTCCGCAAGGCTTTCCCGAAGGTGGAACTGGTCGCTGGTAACGTCGCCACTCGCGAAGCGACCAAGGCACTTGCAGATGTGGGCGCGGACGCTGTTAAGGTCGGCATCGGGCCGGGGTCTATCTGCACCACCCGCATTGTTGCCGGTGTTGGCGTGCCGCAGCTGACAGCTGTGTTGGAATGCGCAGATGAAGCGACCAAGCTGGGCCTGCCAATCATTGCAGACGGTGGCATAAAATACTCAGGCGACATGGCTAAGGCGTTTGCTGCCGGTGCAGGATCGGCGATGGTTGGATCACTGCTTGCAGGCACCGAAGAAAGTCCGGGCGATGTCTACTTGCATCAGGGGCGCTCCTACAAATCTTATCGAGGGATGGGGTCCGTTGGTGCAATGGCGCGTGGTTCTGCCGATCGCTACTTCCAAGCCGAAGTTTCTGATAAGTTGAAGCTGGTTCCAGAAGGTATCGAAGGGCAGGTGCCCTACAAAGGGCCGCTGTCTTCAGTGTTGCATCAGCTTGCAGGTGGGCTGCGCGCCTCCATGGGCTATGTCGGCGCGCCAACTATTCCCGAATATCGTGACCGTGCACGTTTCGTACAAATCTCGGCTGCGTCCTTCCGCGAAAGCCATGCTCATGATGTGACGATCACGCGCGAGTCACCGAACTATCCAAGCAATGTCTAACTAATCGCTATTGTAAAAGAGCGTTAAAAAAGCGAGGCAACTGCCTCGCTTTTTATGTGCTTGGAGGTGCAACGAGCGCTCCCCCTCGCAAATACCGACAAAAAACTTGGGCGAAGTGGTTTTAATCCGCACAAACATGCAGTAATCATCAGGCAACTCAAAGATATGAACTGCGGCACAACGACGTGTACCGCCAAGTTCATTGCCAAACATACTTATTCTGGGAAACATAAATGCGTGACGGTGGTCGGCTGGCAGCCGCAATTGAAGTTCTGCAAGAAATAGAGACGCGCCGCCGTCCAGTGCAAGAGGCCCTGAAAGACTGGGGCAATGCACACCGTTTTGCCGGTTCTGGCGATCGTGTTGCCATCGGTAATCTGGTTTTTGATGCGCTGCGCCACAAGCTGTCCTATGCCAATCGCATGCGGGATAGCTCTCCACGCGCTTTGGCTCTTGCCACCTACCGCTTCGGCTGGGGGCACGAGTTCGAACAGTTGGAAACGGTTTTGGCCACAGATCATCATTCTCCAGAGCCCCTGAGCGCATTAGAGCGCGAAGCGCTGGCAACGGTCGAGGCGCCTCAGCGTACCGGCTATGAAGCCGCGGATATGCCGCAATGGCTCTTTGAGAAATTTGAGCAAAATTTCGCAGATGAGGCAGTTGCGATTGGTCAGGCTCTCGCGCAGCGTGCGCCAATCGATCTGCGCTGTAACCTGCTGAAAATATCGCAGGAAAAGCTTTCGGGGCGCTTGTCCCATTTGCAGGCCGAAACCACCGGTCTAACCGCTACAGCGCTTCGACTGGCACCAGTAACCGGCGCCCGCAAAGCGCCCCATGTGCAGGCAGAAGAAGGGTTCCGCAAAGGCTGGTTTGAACTGCAAGATGAAGCCTCACAAGTAGCAGCTTCCCTTGTAGGCGTGAGGCCTGGTGAACAAGTGCTTGATTTGTGCGCGGGTGGCGGCGGCAAGAGTTTGGCGCTGGCGGCACTCATGGGAAATCGTGGTCAAATTTATGCATATGACGCGAGCAAACTGCGGCTTGCGCCTCTATACGACAGAATGTCCCGCGCAGGCGCACGCAATATTCAAGTGGTCGATCCGCAGACAGGGAACTTGAAAGAGCTTGAGGGGCGAATGGACCGTGTTATGGTTGATGCGCCATGCACAGGGACGGGGGTCTGGCGTCGGCGACCTGACACCAAATGGCGCGTCACACCTAACGCTCTGCAGGGCCGCTTGCAAGATCAGCAGAAGGTTCTGGTTGAAGCGGCGCGTTATGTACGTCCGGGCGGAACTTTGGTTTACGCCACATGTTCATTGTTGCCTGAAGAAAACCAGCATCAGGTGGCTCATTTCCTTTCAACTCACGCGGAGTTTTCTGCGATGGATATGCAAGTTGAGTGGGAACGCGCGTTCCCTGAGACAAAGGTGAGCCCGATTTTTAGTGCACCAGGTATGCTCACGCTCACTCCAGCGCATACTAATACCGACGGCTTCTTTATCGCAAAACTCCAGCGACACTCTTAAGCGCAGATTAAAGTTGCCGTTAAGAGTCGCACAGGCTTGCCGACCGCAAAAAATGACGGGAGCTGCAAAAGCAGTTCCCATTATTTTTTGCGGACATAGCCGCAGTGCTCTGCCCGATAGAACTACACTGCAGCACAGAGATAAATGAGCGGCCCTTCATCTGTTTGTAAATGCGGTCTAGTCTTGGGCGCTTCCTGTTTCATCCGTGTCTGGTGCGCTTTCGTCGTCACCGGTTGCTTTCAGCTCCCGCTCGCCAATGTCGCGGATCGCTTCCAGGATGTTCAGGCTAATATTTCGCTTCTGCGCCATCGCTGTTAACAGTTCTCGGGCAAGTTCTTTTTCGCCGATTGCGGAAAGTGCCGAGCCCAATCGATTGCCAACTTCTTGGCTTTGCGGCATCAAACGATACGCCTGCGCTGCATAACCAACAGCACGATTGTTATTCCCAAGCCGTCGCTCTGCCGCTGAGAGTTCTAGAAGGACTTCAAGGTTGTCTGGTTCGCACTCATGGATACTCTCCAGCAAAGATGCCGCTTCCGCTGCCTGATCTTCGTGCACAAGGCATTGGGCGAGTGCGAGTTTGATCTCCTGATTATGCGGCTGTTGTGCATAGGCGTTTTCAAGATATGCCCGGGCGTCACGTGGGCGTTTGCGCTGGACGAGCAGTTTTGCAAGCCCGAAAAGGGCCCCCGGCATAGTAGGGTCACTGCGCAAGGCGTTACGATAGTGAACGATTGCAACGTCAACAGAGGATAAAGCTGCTAGCGTGTCGGCCATCAATACGTGTGCCGCTGCACTGCTTGGAACAATATCCAACAAGCGCTGGCAATAGGATTGTGCAGTCTTGAACGCTTCTCGATTGAAACTGAGCAAAGCCATGCCATAAAGCGCATTGCGCTCTTGTGGGGCAACCTCGAGAACTGCACTGAATGCGGCTTCGGCTTGGTCCGGGTAACCAAGTAGATAGAGCGCATTTCCCATGCTGGTACGCGCGCTCAAATGCTCGGGTTTCATAAACAGCACTTTGCGCAGTGTGTTGATAGCCTCTCGCAAATCGCCGCCGCGCATTAAGGACAGCGCCATTTGGTAAAGCACTTCAATTTCCTCTGGGAAACGGCCAATCAGATCTTTGTAGATCGGCAGGGCTTCTTTAAAGCGTCCCGCTTTTTCCAAAACAGCAACCCGGCGCAAAGCTCTGTCGACTTCGCCTTGATGCTCGTTGCTATGCGTCATGCCGGTCATGCCCCTAAAAAACCTCTCTCCTGCGTCGTGCCCCAATTTATTTGCCCTAAACTGGAGATACGCCGCCAGCGCATGACTATCGGGTGGATAAGCAATCTCCGAATCATCGTCATGAGCTTCTGCGAGATTAGGGGGCACAGGCGGCTTCGTCAAAGCCCACTATGAGACAGATGCCATTGAAATCTTGGCAAAAAACCACTAAATCCGTTGGGTAAGAACTATCTTTGCAGGAAATTAACCTCTTACTGCGCTAACGATAGATTGTAAAAAGACACGCGCGGAACTGAAAGCTTATGGTCGATTGGGTCGGCAACCACCAAATGAACTTGTTTGAGGAAGAGCTCACAGCTGATTCTCAAAACTACTTGTGCCTACGTTTAATCGGCGTCGGTCGGCGGCTGGAGCGACGCGTCTCGGAGTATTTGCAAGAAGCCTATGACCTCACGTTGCCTGATTGGATGGTGCTCAGCGCCCTGTTGGAACACGCTCAGGTCTCTGTACGGGAAATCGGCCCGCTCACGGGCTACGACTCTGTGGCGGTTTCCCGTGCTGTGAAGCGCTTGTCAAATGCACAGCTAGTCGAGAAGAAAGAAAACTATCGCGATCGACGCCTGGTTGTCCTCACTCCAACTCAAGCCGGGCGCGAATTGGCTGGCCGTGTGATAGAAGACCTTGAACAACTTGAGGTATTGTTGCTACGCAAACTCGATGTGAACGAGCGCATCCGCTTTGGTCAAATGCTAGGACAAGTGGATCTTCCCGCATAATTCAACGGCCAAGGCACGTTTTATTCAGTGCATTTTTTTTCGCCTTGTGAAGCAGACTGCAATAGCTTTGTGACAAGCCGCGAGTTGCCCGCAAAACCTGCGAGGAACTCACTTTTTTTACCAAAAACACCAGTTGCCATCTTCAAAATTTCTCAGTCTGCATGTAGTGGTACGCCATGACAGACCGCATCCTCATAATCGACTTTGGTTCTCAGGTAACCCAGCTCATAGCACGGCGCGTGCGCGAATCTGGTGTCTACTCAGAGATCGTGCCGTTCCAGTCTGCAGAGGCAGCCTTCAAGGAGATGAATCCGAAGGCGGTTATTCTCTCAGGTGGTCCGGCTTCCACTACAGATATGGGGAGCCCCCGTGCCCCCCAGATCGTGTTTGAATCAGGCATTCCTGTACTCGGCATCTGCTACGGTCAGCAAACCATGTGCGCCCAGCTCGGCGGCAAAGTTGCCAGTTCCGATCATCGCGAGTTTGGCCGAGCTTTCGTGGAAGCGAAAAAGCCATCTCTTCTGTTTGACGGTATTTGGCAAACTGGCAGCAATCATCAAGTATGGATGAGCCACGGCGATCGTGTCGAGGCCTTGCCTGAAGGCTTTCAAGTCATAGCCACTTCCGATGGCGCGCCGTTTGCAGCGATCGCGGATGAAACACGCAGGTTCTATGGCGTACAGTTCCACCCAGAAGTTGTACACACCCCCGATGGTGCGCAGCTTATTTCCAATTTCACCCACAAGATTGCCGGGTGTGCGGGTGACTGGACAATGGCGGAATACCGCCAACAGGCAATCGAAGCGATCCGGAAGCAGGTCGGTTCAGGTCGTGTAATCTGTGGCCTCTCAGGAGGCGTCGACAGTTCTGTTGCTGCCGTGTTGATTCATGAGGCAATCGGTGACCAGCTCACCTGTATCTATGTTGATCACGGGTTGATGCGTTTGGGCGAAACCGAGCAAGTGGTTTCAATGTTCCAGGATCACTATAATATTCCTTTGGTGCATGTGGATGCATCGGATCTGTTTATAGGTCAGTTGGAAGGTGAGGCTGATCCAGAGAAAAAGCGCAAAACCATCGGGAAGCTGTTCATCGAGGTTTTCGAGGCCGAGGCGAGAAAACTGGGTGGTGCAGACTTCCTTGCACAAGGCACACTGTATCCAGATGTTATCGAAAGCGTCTCCTTCACAGGTGGTCCATCTGTAACGATCAAATCGCATCACAATGTAGGCGGCCTGCCAGAACGCATGAACATGCAACTGGTTGAGCCGCTACGCGAGCTCTTTAAGGACGAAGTGCGCGCCCTTGGTAAGGAACTTGGCCTCCCTGATAGTTTTATCGGGCGTCATCCGTTCCCCGGTCCTGGATTAGCAATCCGCTGTCCAGGTGGTATCACGCGCGGAAAACTGGATATCTTGCGCCAAGCGGACGCTATTTATCTAGATGAGATCCGCAAGGCGGGGCTTTACGATGCAATTTGGCAGGCATTCGCTGTTCTGCTCCCAGTACAAACTGTTGGCGTTATGGGCGATGGCCGTACTTACGAATTCGTCTGCGCCCTTCGTGCTGTCACATCGGTTGACGGCATGACAGCCGATTTTTACCACTATGACATGGAGTTTCTCTCCAAAGCGGCAACTCGAATAATAAACGAAGTACGTGGCATTAACCGCGTTGTCTACGATGTGACGTCAAAACCACCTGGCACCATCGAGTGGGAATAATAAAACAAGAAAGCCGGCCAAGTGTCGGCTTTTTTATTGCCCTGTTTGCGAAGCGAGGCAATTCCGAAATTGTAGGGGCGAAAGATCAAGGATTTACCTAGGCGCGGCATACTGCTTTTCTCACTAAAAGTGTAGTGCAATTAGTTTAGTAGAGCGTGGGTTTTGCTTATGTCACCAATAGAGACATCCTTAGAAACTACTAGAATTGAATTGCCACCAGAACGACATTTCGGTCTTCTCTTCTTTGCAATTTCGGCAGGTTTGGCCGTATATTTCTATTTGCAAAGCTTGAGTAATTACGCTCTGGCATTTTTGTTTCTGGCAGTTTTCTTTCTCGCATCTGCTTGTTGGCGGCCATCTGCCCTAAAGCCACTGAACAAAGCCTGGTACCATCTGGGAGTGGTGATCGGCATGGTTATCTCCCCAATTGTATTAGGCCTTCTGTTTTACGCCTTGATATCCCCGGTTGCCCTGATCCTACGTATGTTTGGGCGTGATGAGTTGCAGCTAAACAAAGGGGTATCCTCCAAAAGCTCTTACTGGCGTGAACCGATCAATAAAATTTATTCGGAAAACTTTTTCAAACGGCAATTTTGAGGTGCTTGATGTCCTTTATCTCAGAGTTCTATTCCTTTTTAAAAGAACGGCGGAAACTATGGTTGGCCCCGATAGTGTTCCTTCTTCTTCTGTTCGGAGGCGCGCTCGTGCTGGCGCAAGGATCTGTTGTAGCGCCTTTCGTTTATACGCTCTTCTGAGGTGTAACTATGAATATTCTTGGAATTTCAGCGTTTTACCACGATAGCGCCGCGTGTCTCTTGCAAGATGGGAGGATATGTGCGGCCGCTCAAGAAGAGCGCTTTACCCGTAAGAAGCATGACGCCACTTTTCCTAGCAATGCGGCTCGCTGGTGTTTAAGTCATGCCAATCTGGAACCAGAGCAAATTGATGCTGTTGTGTTCTATGATAAGCCATTTTTAAAGTTCGAGCGGTTGTTAGAAACTTATTTTGCTTTCGCACCTAAGGGGTTCTTGAGCTTTCGAAAGTCCCTTCCGGTGTGGGTAAAAGATAAACTGTTCCAAAAAAGGATGATCACTGCCAACCTGGAAAAAGCGTTTGCTTGTAAACACGATTGGAATGCAAAGCTACTCTTTTCTGAACACCATCTCAGCCATGCTGCGAGTGCTTTTTATCCCTCTCCCTTTGAAGATGCGTTGGTATTGACCGCCGATGGGGTCGGCGAATGGACAACCACCTCTGTTTACTCCGGTAGCAACACACAGTTACAGCCAATAAAAGAATTGCGATTTCCTCATTCGCTCGGCTTGTTGTATTCCGCTTTTACCTACTATGCGGGCTTCAAAGTTAACTCAGGAGAATACAAGCTCATGGGGCTTGCCCCGTATGGTCGCCCAGTCTACGTCGATCTCATCAAGGATAATTTGATAAGTATCGCTGACGACGGAAGTTTTCATCTTGATCTAAGCTACTTTGATTATTGTACAGGGCTAACCATGACAAACGAGCGTTTCCATCGCTTGTTTGGAGCTCCCCCACGAAGTGGCGAGGCAAAAATTCATCAACGAGACATGGATATCGCGGCATCGATACAAGCTGTCTGCGAAGAGGTATTGCTAAAACTTGCGTCCTCGCTTCAGGCCGAAACCGGAGCAAGAAACCTATGTCTAGCGGGTGGGGTTGCCCTTAACTGTGTTGCAAATGGACGCCTGATTAAGGAAACTTCATTTGAAAATGTCTGGATTCAGCCTGCCTCCGGCGATGCAGGCGGTGCTCTGGGTGCAGCATATGCAGCGTTTCACCTGTACTTTGGTCGATCAAGACATGTAGCTACAGAGAACAAGCCGCCCAATGATGCGATGAGAGGCAGCTATCTAGGCCCGGCGTACACACTGCAAGACACGAAAGCATCGCTCGATGCGCTTGGGGCATCCTATCACGAATGTAGCGATGACGAGTTACGCGATAAGGTTAGTGATGCACTTGTGTCAGGTTACGCGGTTGGCTGGATGCAAGGGGCAATGGAGTTTGGGCCGCGGGCACTGGGCGCACGTAGCATCATCGCAGATCCGCGTTCCGGCGCTATGCAAAAGCAGCTGAACCTAAAAGTAAAGTATCGTGAGTCCTTTAGGCCATTTGCTCCGGCTGTATTAAGTGACTATGCAGAAGAATGGTTCGACGTCTCTGGTGACAGCCCCTATATGCTTGTGGTCGCAAACGTATCTGATAAGCATAGAAGAGACATTAGTTTTGCTGAGAAGCAGCTCTTGGGCCTAGAAAAATTGCAAGTAGTTCGCTCAAGTATTCCAGCGGTAACTCACGTTAATTACAGCGCGCGCATTCAAACTGTACACAAAGAGACAAATCCCTTGTTTCACGATCTTCTGAGTGCCTTCCATGAAAAGACAGGTTGTCCTGTCCTTGTGAACACCTCTTTTAATGTCAGAGGCGAACCGATCGTTTGTAGTCCTGTTGACGCCTATAGATGTTTTATGGGGACCGAACTTGATTGTTTGGTGATCGGAAACTGTCTCCTCTTTAAAACTGAGCAAGATCAACAAAAGGCTACGCGCTATGAAAGAGACTTTGAGCTTGATTAACAAGCTGATGCGTTTGGCCGCATCCATGATCATTCTGGTTTGTATACTTGAGGCTGGGTCACTTATAATTCTGCAAGTGATTGGAGTAAATCTCCCATTTAAAGAGATTGTCGCGAAGAGAACTAATGTACATCTCAGCGTCACAGGCAAATGTGCGTTGCCTGAAAGCAACTTCAAGTTACACCCTTATCTTGCATTTACTTCCGGTCGGTGCTTTGAGGTAAATGAACTCGGGCTTACAGGGCGTCGTTTAGAGCGCGATAAACCTGGCATATTTCGTATAGGTATTGTTGGCGGATCCGTTGCAAAGCAGTTTGGCGGTTTGCAACTGCGAGAACCGGCTGCATTTGAGCAGCACTTGAATGAATGCTATCAGGCAAAAGGCTACGACGAAATAAGAATAATAAATTTTGCTGATGGAGCGTGGAAGCACCCTCAACAAAGCATAGCTCTTTTGCTTTGGGGGCAGGAGATTGATGCCGTGTTAGTATTGGAAGGTTTTAACGAACACTATAACCTTACAAACCTTATCGATTTTTCAGTTCCGGCAAGCACCTTTTTTTCTTTGGCAAATCGCGGTCCCCTTACCGCGATGTACATAGATGTTGTCGAAAGTGTTGCAAAAAGCAAAATTAGCTACAGCCACACTGTGAAACTAACAGCTTGGCTATTTGGAGAAACACTGAAACAGTTGCCCTCAGCCAGTGACTTACACAGCGCAAAAGACTTTGTTTATCGTGAACGTGCAGCCGTAAATAAGTCAGATGATCAACTTGCAAATGTCAAGGCATACAAACAGGCATTGGCAAACCTAAAGCAGTTATCAATAGCGCATCAGCTTCCGGTTGCTTTCGTTTTACAGCCATTTCCAAATGGTAAACATCTAACTCCCTATGAAAAACGTGTGGTCACATATATGGCCTCTGATAAGCACCTGCAACTCACAAGAGAGGTTTTCTCAAAAATAGAACCAGCTTTAGATGCGTCTGCTCTTTTCGAACACGAAGAACAAACAATATTTGGTGATCCGATTCACTTTAATAATCGGGACCAAGCATCTGGGAAAGAGGTAATGTTGGGTCATACGTACGGCGACCGGGTTTTGGCACGGCACATCGCGTCCTTCCTTGCTGAGCAACCAGATTGGCCGCTCAACGCGAAAGAGGCTTCATGTGGGGATGAGGCGGCCATATTTGCACATCATAAAAACCAAGGGAGCAAGAGCCAATAACACTTTCGAAGCCTTTAAATGGTTTTCGCGGTCGGACCGGCTCTTGGTATCATGGAGAATGCTTCGCGTCCGCCGCTGCCAAGTGCTTACCCTTTTGAGTGGCTTCGCTGGCGTGTCATAGTATGCGGGAATTTCCAGTATGTTCCAAGGGTTTGACCGCCAGCCAGCTAACCGTAGAGCAGGCTCAACAAGATTTGGTCTCGGGGGGGGGAGCTTTCAGTCGTGGCGATAGTGCCAATTGTGCTGTCTGTGGTTTGTTAAAGGCGAACAAGTCCCGAAAGCTGCTCCGGCTCGCCTATAAACTCCACACCTAGCTCATTGGCTGTGCGCCATCTGGTTTCAACTTTAACTTTTTGCCGAGTGTGAACCAAAAAAAGTTGAAACTCCTCCGGAATACCCTGAGTGCTTTCCATTTTGAGTTTAGCGCCAATAGCAGACAAGTCGCGGACAATGCAGTCATAGACAACGCTGTTATCTCCAAAAACAATGCGTCCTTCTTTCAAAGTACGTTTTCGTTGCGATTGGCGACGCTCACTATCTTCCATATCGACCTCAATCAATTTCAAACACTATGATAACGACCCTCCAAATCTTCTCCCCAAGAATCCTAGGTAAGTCGCTTTTATGTTTATTACATTCAGTGAAACGTGCTTTCAAGTTGTAGAACTCGTGTATTTGTCTTTGCTTGCGATTCTTTCATCAAGTAGATATGGTGTATTTATTATATGTAAGGGAGTGAAGTCTTGTATTTGCTGGCTTTGGGAATCCTATTATGTTTAGGTGTTCATAGCGTACCTATGTTTTCAAAACCCTACGCAGATTTGAAGGCGGCAAAAGGCGAAAAATCTATTGAGGGTGTCTTCGGCCTTTGTGCGATTGCAGGTCTCGGCCTGATTATCTACGGTTTTGGAGTGGCACGGGAGCAAGGGGGCAATGAGCTCTATTATACGCCGTTGTGGGGGCGCCATCTGGCATGGCTGTTAATGCTCGTTTCATTCGTTTTACTTGCGTCCGTCTATCTCCCAGGCAACATCAAGCGTATCGCAGTACATCCCATGATATCGGCTGTCATTTTGTGGGCGCTCGCGCATCTATTGGCAAATGCGGAAAGCTATGCGGTCCTTCTTTTCGCGTCATTCCTTGTCTGGGGCGGTGTCGACAGAGTGTCTGCCCAAATACGGCAACCGCAGGCATCGGGCATCCCCAGTGGGAAAAAAGCGCTTAGAAATGATTTCCTAGCCGTGATCACTGGCAGCCTGTTGTATCTTGCTTTTACGATGAAATTGCATGAATGGCTTTTTGGGGTGAGCCCGCTTTAGCTGATAAAAAGCGCCATATGGAGGCTTAGGCGACAACAAAATTGCAAATGCCCATGAAATGCGCCATAGCACGCCCTCAGCTTATGAGGGGGATTCGATGACTTATGTTGTGATTGGCATGCTGGCGCTCATCGCCGTACACTGCGGCCTCGCTGCGATAAAGCGCAACAACACGCTGGCTAAAAAACAAAGGGGCATGTTTACTGGCATCGCTCATTTATTGTCGACACTGGCATTTATCCTCGTGATCTACGGGGTTCACATTGCCCGTGAAGAAGATGTGATGCCACTATACACACCGATTTTCCAGCTCCGGCATCTGGCGTTTCTAATTCTGATGCTGGCGGCCATTTGCTTCTTTGCCACCTTTTTCAAAGGGAGGATATACCACTTGTTGCAACGCCCTCTCCTTGTTTCTCTTGGGCTTTGGGCTGGGGCGCACCTTTTGGTAAATGGCGAACCCTACGCAGTGGCGATCTTTGGCGGCACGCTCGTCTGGCTGATTGTTTCGCTGCTAACATATGCGCGCAGCGCTAAACAAACCTCTGTTGCAGAGAAAAGCAAGGCGGCGTTATGGCGCGCTGATGCGCTCGCGGTGGTGTGTGGCCTTGCCTTTTACGGGATAATGTTTAAGCACCTGCATCAACTGCTGATCGGTGTTCCTGTCATTTAGGCCCATTTTGGCTACCATTGTGATCAGGCAGCATAAAAAACGGCACCCAAGACAACTTGGGGGCATAAAGTGAGCAGAGCCTGATGCAAGGCTGGGGATTAGTCGTCTCTGGGTTGCATTTGTGTTGCCCTTGCCCAATTTGCGCCATTAAACCATTGGAAGGGTGGGCAGAAGCTGTTTGCCATGCTGCCACAGAGGCAGTATTGTGGCGCGCAAACCGGCTTTTGTTTACAATTAGCCATAATTTTGTACGACGCGTGCAACAGGAAGTAACATGTCCGATATTTTCCGCGAGGTCGATGAAGACGTCAGAAACGAACAATTTTCTCGTTTGTGGAAACGTCTCTCCCCGATCATTTATACAACTGCTGCACTGATCGTTGTCGGCACCGCTGGCTATAAAGGCTACTCCTCCTATGCAAAGTCACAGGCCGCCTCGTCAGGGCAGGTCTTCCTTGAAGCGGTAAAAGCATCCGATGCGGGCCAGCATGACGAGGCAATTGCCAAGCTGGAAACACTAGAGGATGCTGCAGGCGGCTATCCTATGCTGTCGAAATTCCGCATAGCAGGTGAATTGGCCGCAAAAGGCGATAAAGCCAAAGCCGTCGAGCTGCTAGACGCATTGGCAGGCGAGAGCGGCAACGCACCATTCTACCGCGCTCTGGCCTCCGTGCGCGCCGCGTATATCCTGCTGGACAGCGAAACACCGATCCAGCTTCAGGACCGCCTTAGCGCACAGCTGCAACCTGGCGCGACGATGTATTTTCCAGCTTTGGAAGTGATGGCAGTGGCCCACTACAAAGCAGGCGACTTCACCAGTGCTGCCAAATACCTCACTGACATTGAAGAGGATGCGACCGCGCCAAGCGATGTGGCTAGCCGCGCGCGCATCTATCTTGATTTGATTGGCTCGTCCAAAGAGCCTGCAACCTAAGGGAAATATGGCGTGACACGTTCCAAAGGTCTTTCCTGGCAAAAATTGCTTTGCATGACTGTGGTAGCCTCTGCATTGGCGGGCTGTTCTTCGCTTTCCGGCCTCAACCCGTTTGGGGAGAAAGAGGAATATCTGGAAGGCGAGCGAAAGCCTGTTTATCAGACATCCATAAACACCGCGGCAAATGCGGCCAAAACCGCCAAGATTGGCAAGCCATCAGGGGGCAACAGCTGGGTGCAGGCCGCCGGTCCACACTCTAACAACCCCGGCAACGTGTCCATGAATGTCACCGGTGCTGTCGTTTGGCGCAAGGCCATGGGCGGGGGCAAGCTGAATGTCTCCGGATTCGGTTCCGCGCCGCCACGGGCTGCAGCCCGGCCCGTTTCCGATGGCAACCGCATCTATGTCTACAAGCAAAACGGTGATCTGCTGGCTCTGAACACCGGTGGCGGCCGTGTCTTCTCGCGGTCACTCCGCCCCGCTGATGAAAGCGATGTGGCCGCAGGTGGCGGTGCAGCGCTTGATGGCGGCAAGGTGTTTGTTGCCACGGCTTATCGCCAGCTTTTTGCGCTGGATAGCTCCGGCAATCAGCTCTGGGCGGTCGATCTGGATGTGCCCGTTCGTGGCGCACCTGCCGCATCCAAAGGCGTTGTGATTCTGGTGAATCAGGACAATGAGGTTCAGGCCTATTCGCAGGTGGATGGTGCCTTGCAGTGGAGCTTCGCCGGCATTAGCGAATCTGCGGCGCTGCTTTCCTCGTCCAATCCCGCCATCGTCGGCAATACGGCTATTATCCCGTTCTCTTCAGGGGAGATTGCTGCCATTGATATCAAATCCGGGGAGCCAAAGTGGATTGAGACCGTGGCACGGTCCTTCCGTGTGCGCGCGCTTTCTGGCCTCTCCGATGTTTCCGGTTCTCCCGTTGTCGCGGGCAACACGGTGGTTGCCACCTCCGTTTCTGGTCGCACCATCGCTATTAACATGAAATCCGGCGAGCGCATTTGGGAGGCGGATTTGGGTTCAGTCCATACCCCGGTTGTCTCAGGCTCCAGCGTCTTCCTTGTTGGTCTTGATGACACCATGCGTGCGCTGGACCTGAAGACAGGCGCGCTGCTGTGGACGGCCGCGCTGCCAAAAGGGCAAAAGGACAAAGCCTCCACCAACTGGGCCGGTCCGGTTCTTGCCAATGGCAAATTGGTGGCTATTTCAAACAAGGGCGTTTTCGCCTCCGTCGATGCAAAAACTGGTACACTTGAGACCACCCGCAACATTAGTACAAAAGTATTTGTAACTCCTATTGTTGCAGGAGGCCGCCTAATTGTGCTAACCGGCGACGGACAAGTTGCAGCGCTGCAATAGCGCTGCAAGAATTCCCAAGGAGAATACGCGTGACTGCGACTGTCGCCATTATTGGCAGACCAAATGTTGGCAAGTCGACGCTCTTTAACCGCCTTGTAGGCAAGCGCCTTGCGCTTGTTGACGATTCCCCGGGTGTAACCCGCGACCGCAGGTCCGGCGATGCACGTCTGGGGGATCTGCGTTTCAAGATCGTTGATACGGCTGGACTAGAAGAGGCCGATGCTTCCTCTCTGGAAGGGCGCATGCGCTCGCAAACCGAAGAGGCGATCAAAGAGGCCGACGCGATCCTGTTTCTGATCGATGCACGCGCAGGCTTGATGCCACTGGACAAAACCTTCGCCAATTTGCTGCGCCGCACGGATACTCCGGTGATCCTGTGCGCCAACAAAGCTGAGGGCAAGGCCGGTGAGGGCGGGCTCTACGAAGCGTTTCAGCTTGGCCTCGGCGAGCCACTGGCTGTTTCTGCCGAGCACGGCGAAGGCATGGCCGACCTCTACCACATCCTCAAGCCGATCGTTGAGGAATTGGAAGAGGAAAGCTACAGCGAAGACGTTGCTCTAAGCGATGTGGATGTGGATGATGACGACCCGGAGGAGGACGACGAGCAGGTGGGCACCACCGAGCGTCCTTTGCGTGTTGCCATCGTCGGCCGCCCCAATGCGGGCAAATCCACGTTGATCAACACCATGCTCGGCGAAGAGCGCTTGCTGACAGGTCCGGAAGCGGGGATCACCCGCGATTCCATTTCCGTTGAGTGGACGTGGAACGATCATCATCTCAAGGTGTTTGATACCGCTGGAATCCGCAAACGCGCTCGCGTGCAGGAAAAGCTTGAAAAGCTCTCTGTCGCAGATGCTCTGCGGGCGATCAAATTTGCCGAAGTGGTCATTCTGACTTTGGATGCCACTTGCGCCTTTGAAAAACAGGACCTGCAAATCCTCGAGCTATGCGCTCGCGAAGGCCGTTCCATCGTCATCGCGGTGAACAAGTGGGATCTGGTCGAAGATCGTGATGCGGCGTGGGAGCACCTGCGCGATTGTCAGGAACGGTACCTCAACCAGTTACGCGGCGTGGAAATCGTCACGCTCTCCGGCATACACGGGCAGGGCGTTGATCGGTTGATGCAGGCCGCATTCCGGGCCTATGGCATGTGGAACCGCCGTGTGGGCACCTCGCAGCTTAACCGCTGGCTCGATGGTGTTCTGGTGCACCATCCGCCGCCTGCTGTCTCGGGCCGCCGTGTGCGCCTGCGTTACATGACGCAGGTAAAAACCCGGCCACCGCATTTTGTGGTGTTCTGTTCACGCCCCGAGCAGCTGCCGGAAAGCTACACCCGCTATCTTGTGAACGGCATCCGCGAACGCTTTGACATCAAAGGCACGCCGGTACGCCTGTCGTACCGCAAAGGGGACAACCCCTACGCTGGCAAGAAAAAGCGTTAGTTTTGTACAGTTAAAAAGGCTCCTGATCGTATATTGGTCAGGAGCCTTATTCATAGCCCGTCACACGCACGACGTATGGCCGCGCTACGTAATTTCCCGCTTGTAAAGCTTGGGGCGCTGTGCCAACCGTTTTTAGCACCACCGAAGTACATTTTACGCCGCAACCGCTGCCTATCCTCCCGATCTTATTGCAGCCGCGACGTTACTTTGGTGGTTCGCGCAAAAGAATAGGAAAAACCATGACCGATGCACGCTTTGAATTTGCCTGCGCTACCGTTAAGCAGGCCGGCGCCTACGCGCTTGAATACTTCCACAATTTCGACTGCCTGAATGTGGAAGCAAAGGGTCAACAAGACATGGTGAGTGAGGCAGATCGCAACACCGAAACCCTTATCCGTGATGCCATTGCCAAAGCGTTTCCACAGGACGGTATCGTTGGCGAAGAGCATGGCCGCGTAACAGGCACAACCGGCTATACTTGGATCATTGACCCCATTGACGGCACGCAGAATTTTATCACCGGTATTCCCCAGTGGTGCGTTATCATTGCTTGCGTCAAAGAGGACGAAATTGTCATCGGCACCATTTTTGATCCCTGCAATAACGAGTTGTTCAGCGCGCAAAAGGGCAAAGGCGCTCACTTGAATGGCAAACCGATTTCAGCCTCCAAAAGCACGAGCTTGGCCTCTGGTAGCCTTGGCACAGGCTTTTCCTCCAAGGGTATTATCGATGAATCACTGGCCGCAATGAAAAAGCTCCTTAACGCAGGCGGTATCTATTTTCGCAACGCATCAGGTGGCCTCATGCTCTCCTATGCAGCTGCCGGCCGTCTGATTGGCTACATTGAGGACCGCATGAATTGCTGGGACGCATATGCAGGCCTGCTGATTGCGACCGAGGCAGGCAATATTCTGGACAGCTTCGATATTGAAAAAGGCATGCAGCGGCCTCCGCGCATCGTTTTGGGCGCCCCCGGCGTCTATGAGGAAATCAAGAAGTTGGCCGACGCCACCCTGTCACTGCCTGAGGCATAACGAACTGGCCTCTAATGGAAAAGCACAGCCGCTAGCGGCTGTGCAAACGGCAAAAGCCCCCGCCAAGCGCTGCTTGACAGGGGCTTTTTCATTTTTCTTAGCAGCTTGCCCAAGGGCTAGCTGGAGAGTTGGGCAAAGCTGCGGATCTCGCCTGATGGATGGTCGTAGAGCTGCCCGTTGGCCTGAGAACCGGGCAAGCACAGCTTGGCAATCGCCGCTGCGATAGTGCTTGGGTGCGGCAGTGTCTCTGGATCCTCCCCCGGCATTGCCTGCGCACGCATACCGGTGCGCATGGGCCCCGGATTGACCAACATCGCCTGTACACTCGTTTTCAGCGTCTCATTGGCATAGGTGCGAACCATCGCCTCCAGCGCGGCTTTTGACATGGAGTAGGGACCCCAATACGCCTTGCACTTATGCGGCGCACCTGAGGAAAGGAACACTGCCCGCCCCGCATCCGATTGGCGCAGCAGCGGATCAAGTGAACGTAATAACCGCCAGTTCGCAGTTACGTTTACCGCCATAACCTCGTCGAACTTCTTCGGATCTATATGCGCCAGTGGGGACATTGGGCCCAAAATACCGGCATTCCCCACCAGAATATCGAGGCATTTGTGCCGCTCAAAAAGCGCCCCGCCGAGCCTGTCCAGCGCATCATAGTCTTTAAGATCCAGCGGAACCAATGTTGCTGTGCCGCCAAGGCCGCGGATCTCGTCGTCCAGCTCTTCCAGCCCGCCAACCGTGCGCGCTATCGCCACCACGTGGGCGCCACGTTCTGCCAACTCACGCGCAACGAAATATCCAATGCCGCGCGAAGCGCCTGTCACAACCGCTGTGCGGCCTTGCAAGTCTTTATCGCTCATAACTTAGCTTACTTCCACAAGACGCGGACGGCTGCGATTGTCCCCGTCATCATTCAAATCTGTAAGGGCTGTCGGGTAATCCCCGGTAAAGCAATGATCGGTGAACTGCGGATTATCCTTGTCCCGCCCATCATAGCCCATTGCTTTGTAAATGCCATCAACCGAGAGGAAGGCAAGCGTATCAGCGCCGATGTAATTGCGCATGCCCTCAAGATCGTATTTGGCGGCCAGCAGCTTTTCGCGCACCGGCGTATCAATGCCATAATAATCGGAGTAGCGGATTGGCGGCGATGCCAAGCGGAAATGCACTTCTTTTGCCCCCGCCTCGCGGATCATCTGCACGATCTTTAGCGAGGTAGTGCCGCGCACCAGACTATCATCCACAAGCACGACCCGTTTGCCCTCAATCTGCGCTCGGTTTGCCGAGTGCTTGAGCTTTACGCCAAGTGTGCGAATCTGCTGGGTTGGTTCGATAAAGGTACGCCCGACATAGTGATTGCGGATAATGCCAAGTTCGAATGGGATGCCACTTTCCTGCGAAAATCCAAGCGCTGCTGGAACACCGGAATCAGGCACCGGTACAATCACATCCGCGTCCACACCGGTCTCATGCGCCAATTGCTTCCCGAAGGCCTTGCGCACATCGTAAACAGTGCGACCGCCAAGGACAGAGTCCGGGCGCGAGAAGTAGATGTATTCAAAGATACATGGCCGCGCCGGGCGCTTGCCAAAGGGGAAGTAACTCTCGATGCCTGAAGGGGTACAGACCACCACTTCGCCATTTTCAACTTCGCGGATGAACTTGGCGCCAATGATATCAAGTGCGCAGGTCTCGGAGGCAAAAATCGGTGCGCCGTTCAAATCGCCGAGTACCAGCGGACGAATGCCCAAAGGATCACGCGCACCAATCAGCTTTTTACGCGTCAGTGCGACCAGCGAATACGCGCCTTCCATCTGCGAGATGGCCTCGATAAAGCGATCAACAATCTTCGCTTCGCGGCTCTTGGCCACCAGCTGCAACACCACCTCAGAATCAGAGGTTGACTGGCAAATCGCCCCGTCTTTGATGAGCTGTTTGCGCAAAGACATGGCATTGGTGAAGTTACCATTGTGACAGACGGCGATGCCACCACCATCGAGCTCGGCGAACAATGGCTGCACATTGCGTAGCACCGGCGCACCTGTGGTCGAGTAACGCACATGACCAATGGCGTAAGCGCCTTTCAACGCATCAATGGTATCTGCGTTGGAGAAGCTGTCTCCCACCAGCCCAAGGTGCCGCTCGGAGCGAAACTGCTCGCCATCATAGGTGACAATACCTGCCGCCTCTTGGCCGCGGTGCTGTAGCGCATGCAGCCCCAAAGCTGTAATCGCCGCCGCATCTTCATGGCCCAGTATGCCAAAAACGCCGCATTCTTCCTGCAGGGTGTCGCCATTCAAATCCGTGAGCATCTCTTCAAGCGTGGGGGTCATAGGCTTTTCGCCGCCGCTCATGGCGTACTCCTTCAGTTGTGCATGTTAGGTGGCTATTGGCCACCAGTCTCGCTCAGTTGCCCGATCCCTTGCCGCTCGGCGGCCGAGTATCCGGCTTCCTCGTCGCGTCCCTCTGTATTTTTTGGTGCGCTGCCTTGTTTGAACTGATCCATGATAGCTTTTTCCGGGTCGTCGGGCAGGGCGGACACCAGCGCGTTGCCAGTGCTCTCCAGAAGGTGCCGCGATTTGGCCTCGAAAATCCAGGTAGGTTGCTTCTCCTCTGGCACAAACCAGTTGAAGAACAACAGGGCCACCACCATCAGCAAAAAGCCGCGGGCCGCTCCAAAAACAAAGCCTAAAGACCTGTCCAGAGCGCCGATGCGGCTGTCTAACACAAGATCCGATAGGAACATAGTAATAAAACTAACCACAATGAGTGTCAGCACAAACACCGCGCCAATGGCGATGATGGTCGCCAAAGTACCCTCGCCAACATAAGGCGCAACCATAGGTTCAACCGAACCGTAGAAATAATAGGCGCTAACCGCTGCGGCCACCCAAGAGGCGATGGAAAGGACTTCCCGCACAAACCCTCGCACCATGGCAAGGAAGGCGGACAACAGCATGATAACGAGCAAAATCCCGTCAAGTAGCGTGATCGGCATGATCAGCCTCTATTCTTTTGTGTGTCGCCGCGCGGGCAAGAGCCCCTGCCTGCGCAGCCCTAATGAATCTTAAAAGATAAACCTCGCTGCCTTTTTAAGCATTTGCGAGCGTTTGTCCACTGGAGGCCACACTGGCCACCAATTCGGCAAGTTCGCCAAGTCCGCGCGCCATCTGCGGCGTGCCGTTGGCATCCTTGAGATTGGCTTCCGGTACCACCGCAGCACTAAAGCCCAGCTTCTGCGCTTCTTTTAACCGGCTTTGTGCATGCGCCACCGGCCGGATTGCGCCAGAAAGGCTGATTTCCCCAAAATAGACGTTTTCAAGCGGCAGGGGAGCCCCAGAAAGCGAGGAGATCAAAGCTGCGGCCACCGCAAGGTCCGCCGCCGGCTCATTTATGCGCAAGCCCCCCGCCACGTTCAGATACACATCATGCTGGGCAAAGCGCACCCCGCAGCGCGCCTCCAGAACGGCCAGTATCATCGACAGTCTGGCATTGTCCCAGCCAATGACCGCGCGGCGCGGCGTTCCCAGAGGTGAGGGCGCCACCAGAGCCTGAATTTCCACCAATAATGGACGGGTTCCCTCAATTCCGGCGAACACAGCGGCCCCGGGGGAGGTAGCGCTCCGCTCTCCCAGGAACAAAGCCGAGGGGTTTTTCACCTCGCGCAGCCCCGTATCGGACATTTCAAAGACGCCGATCTCGTCCGTGGGGCCAAAGCGGTTTTTTACGGCCCGCAAAATGCGATACTGGTGCGCCCCGTCCCCTTCAAAATAGAGCACGCCGTCCACCATATGCTCCACTACCCGCGGTCCGGCGATCTGTCCGTCCTTGGTCACATGGCCAACGATCACCACCGTAGTGCCGGTGCGCTTTGCAAACCGCACCAATGCCTGAGCCGAGGCGCGCACCTGTGTCACCGTTCCGGGCGGCGAATCCACCTGATCGGTCCACAAGGTCTGGATACTATCGAGAATCACCAGTGCCGGTTTTTGCCCCTCTTCCAGTGTCGCCAGAATATCCTCGACACTGGTTTCGGCAGCAAGCGCCACCGGCGCTTCGCGCAGGCCCAACCGTTCGGCGCGCAGGCGCACTTGCCCCACGGCTTCCTCACCGGAAATATAGACCGTGTGATGCCCCTGCTGCGCCAGTACGGCACTGGCCTGTGTCAACAACGTCGATTTGCCAATGCCCGGATCGCCGCCCACCAGCAGCGCGGAGCCCTTGACAAACCCGCCCCCAGTCACCCTGTCAAGTTCGCCAACACCGGTAACAATGCGCGGCGCTTCGCGGGTCTCGCCCGCAAAACTTGTCAGCGGCACCACGCGCCCGCGAGACCGTTTTGTTGAAGCGGGACCGGCGCCAACACCGCTATCTGCACGCTCTTCCTGAATGGAATTCCACTCGCCGCAGCTCTCGCAGCGCCCTTGCCATTTGGCGCTCACCGCCCCGCAAGACTGACAGACATAGGAAATCGCCCGTTTTGCCAAGATGGCACTCCTTGAGTTTCGTGTTAGACGTCGTGGGTATAGCGATAAGAACGCTGGTACCGTGCGCCAAGGCCTGTCAGAATCTCGTAGGATATGGTCTGCGCGCCATGCGCGGTGCTATCCACCGGCACTTGCGGCCCGATAACCTGTACGATGCTCCCCCGCTTGACCAAGTGCGCAGGTACATCGCTCACATCAATCATCACAGTATCCATTGAAACGCGTCCAAATACTGGCGCCTTGTGCCCTTCGATACTCACTATCGCCGGCTTTTTTCGCCCTGTAGCACCGCTTGCGGCCCGTAAATAGCCATCGGCATAGCCAAGGTTGATGGTCGCCAGCCGTGTTGCCCGCTTGGCCACTTGCGCGGCGCCGTAGCCTGCGCTTTCTCCTTTGTTCAGCTCGTTCACTTGCAAGACCTGTGCCTCAAGTTGCAAGCAATCGCGCATTGGATTGTCATGCTGCGGTGTCGGATTGCCGCCGTATAGCGCAATGCCTGGGCGCACCATGTCCATTTGATAATTCTTGCCAAGGAAAATACCGGAGGAGTTTGCCAAAGAACGCGGCACACTATCAAACCGGTCCGCTAGAGAAGTAAACTTTTCTAGCTGCTGCGCGTTGAGGGGATGGTCTGGCGTTTCTGCACAGGCCAGATGCGACATGATCAGCCGTAAATCAATGTGCTCCAGCGCTTCGCCGTGTTCATCAAGGGCGAACACTTCATCGGCGCTCATTCCAAGCCGCTTCATGCCACTATCAATATGCAATGCCGCGGGCAGGCGCTTGCCTTCCGCGTGGCAGTGGCTGGACCACTCGAGTAATTCCTCAAGCGAGTTGAGAACGGGGCGCAGCGCATGCTCATGGTAGAATGCAGCCGCCCCCGGCACCAACCCGCTCAGCACATAGAAAACCGCGTCAGGCGCCATGGGCCGCAACCGCGCCGCCTCTTCGGCAAATGCGACGAAAAACGTGTCCACGCCTTCCCCATAAAGAGCATTTACAACTCGCGCAGCGCCAAGACCGTAGGCATCGGCCTTGACGACCGCAGCGCAGATGCATGCGGGGTTCAGCTGGGTTTTAAGCTTACGCCAATTGGCGACAACAGCTGCAAGATCAACTTGCAAGCGGGCCGTGGTGCTACGGCGGGGCAGGGGGCGAGCCGCTGACATCTGGGTAGGGTACTCCAAAACAAAACCGGTAATCTGGGGAAGATTACCGGTGTTCACGCGGCACATAAAGCCGCAATTTGCCGAATTGATGCCTATTCCATAATTCGATCAGGAATATGCGCATTATCTGCAAGGTCAGAGAAACGGGTAAACTCCCCTTGGAACTGCAAATCGACAATGCCGGTAGGGCCGTGACGCTGCTTGGCAATAATCACCTCGGCGCGCCCCTTCAGCCGCTCCATATCCGCCCGCCATGTTTCATACTCTGGCGACCCTTCCGGCGGCTCCTTCTTACCCATGTAGTATTCTTCACGATAAACAAACAGAATAACGTCCGCATCCTGTTCGATCGAGCCCGATTCACGCAAATCTGACATTTGCGGCCGCTTGTCGTCGCGGTTCTCCACCTGACGCGACAGCTGCGACAAAGCGATAATCGGAACATTTAACTCTTTTGCCAAGGCTTTTAGGCCAGTGGTGATCTCGGTGATCTCTTGTACGCGGTTACCTTGGTTCTTGGAGGAGCCGGTTAGCAGCTGAATATAGTCTACAATTAGCAAATCCAGCCCTTTTTGCCGCTTCAAACGCCGCGCTTTGGACACGAGGGCGGCGATCGAGATACCACCTGTCTGGTCCACATGCAGCGGCACATGCTGCATATGCTGGGTGGCTGCGACCAGTTTCTCAAAATCGGCCTCGTTAATGTCACCACGGCGAATCTTGGAGGATGAAATCTCGGTCTGCTCGGAAATAATACGGGTTGCCAGCTGTTCAGCACTCATTTCCAGCGAGAAGAAGCCAACCACGCCACCATTCACGGTCTTCAGCGTGCCATCCGGCTGTTCTTCCGCCTGAAAAGACTGGGCAATATTATAGGCGATATTGGTGGCAAGCGAGGTCTTACCCATCGCCGGGCGCCCGGCGAGCACCACCAGATCCGATTGCTGCAAGCCACCCATGAGCCGGTCAAGGTCACGCAGACCGGAGGATATTCCCGAAAGCGCTCCGTCACGCTGATAGGCCGCCGCAGCCATTTCAATCGTTTGCGTTAGCGCACTGCCAAAATCAACAAAGGCGCCTTCACTCTTGCCGCTTTCCGCAAGTTCGTAAAGCCTGCGCTCTGCAGAATCAATTTGCTCGTCCGGCGGCATATCAATGGGCGCATCAAATGCAACATTGACCATGTCTTCGCCAATGGTGATCAGGTTGCGGCGTACCGCCAGATCGTAAATTGTACGGCCGTAATCTTCGGCATTGATAATTGTGGTCGCATCGGCGGCCAAGCGCAGCAAATACTGCGTGGCGCTGAGATCTGCGATCTTTTCGTCATTACCAAAAAACGTCTTCAGCGTAATGGGAGAGGCAATCTTGCCAGCGCGGATCAGGGCTGAACATTTCTCATAGATGTCTTTATGTGGCTCAAGGAAAAAATGCTGTGGTTCCAAAAACTCCGAAACCCGGTAGAACGTTTCGTTATTGACGAGGATCGCCCCGAGCAATTGTCGTTCTGCTTCGGCATTGTGCGGAACCACGCGTAGGTTTTCCGCTGCCGTTTCTAGTTTTTGTACCTTGCCCGTCATAATGCCCCTCTTGCCGCTAGGCAACTTGGTTACCCCGTCGCACCGGCAAGGGAAAGAGGGTACAGGGCAACAAAATACAGTTCTTTAACAACATTAGATCAGCGGGGAAAATTAACGGTTGCCAATTGACATTAACCACCCGTTAAACGCGCCAGAAATCACAGGTCCGGCGAATTTTCTCGAAATATATCATAGAGATACCAAGAGTCTCTTGCCCTTCTGATCTGCTTAGAGATTCGTTATTGGCTAGAAAAAACAATGCCTTTTAAGGGGAGCGTTGTCCCTAATAAACTGGGTACCTAGAAATCAGGGAGTATTTGCCCAAGGGGAAACCGGCGGGTGCAGGTCGGCAGTGCTTGGATCTGTCTGCAACCAGATGCAGGGGCGACAAAAAATATTTTGCCTGCGTACCATCACGCGTGGGGCGCAATCCTGCATTTCCACCCCCAACAAGAAGGGGGAGGATAGAATCAAAACAGGCGAGCCTGATAGAGGCCCGCCTGAATGATTTGATCAGCAAAAAGCTAGCAACAGTAGAATTACTCTGCTTCTTCCTCGTCAGCAGCTTCTTCTTCTGCTTCCTCGGTCGCTTCTTCGCCTTCTTCCAGCTCGTCTTCGTCTTCTTCAAACTCGAAGGCGTCTTCTTCACGGCCGGTCAGGTCTTCACCAGCTTCCTGGCGAACAGCTTCGTCTTCAGAACGTGCAACGTTCAGAACAACCTCAACCTCAACCTCTGGGTGCAGCGCGATAACAACGTCATGCAGGCCGATGGTTTTGATTGGTGCGCGCAGGGTAACCTGTGAACGAGCAACGGAGAAACCGCCATCGGTCAAAAGGCTTGCAATGTCGCGTGCAGCAACAGAACCGTACAGCTGGCCGGTTTCGCCAGCAGCGCGGATCGCTACGAACTTCTGGCCAGCCAGTTTTTCACCAACAGCAGCAGCTTCTTGCTTGCGCTCAAGGTTACGTGCTTCCAGCTGGGCGCGTTCGTTTTCGAAGCGCTCAAGGTTGGCTTTGTTCGCGCGCAGTGCTTTGCCCTGAGGCAGCAGGAAGTTACGGGCATAACCGTCACGAACGGTTACAGTGTCGCCCATCTGGCCCAGTTTGGCCACGCGCTCAAGAAGGATAACTTTCATGTCTTTGTCTCCTGGGAGTTGCTGTCCTGCATAAAGAACACCGATTAAGCGCTCACATGCAGTTAGGAGCCGCCTTTGATGAAAAGGTCCGTGGGCTCCAACCGGATTTCCACTCATTGCCATTTAACGGGCAAATATGAGGGAAGGAAAAAGGCCAGCTAAGCCGGCCTTTTTAAAGCATCACTCGTAAACTTACTTGATTACGAATGGCAGCAGGCCCAAGAAACGGGCGCGCTTGATTGCTTTTGCCAGCTCACGCTGTTTCTTTGCAGAAACGGCGGTGATACGGGAAGGAACGATCTTGCCGCGCTCGGAAATGTAGCGCTGCAGAAGACGGATGTCCTTGTAGTCAATCGCAGGAGCGTTTGCGCCAGAGAATGGGCAGGTCTTGCGACGACGGAAGAAAGGGCGACGTGCTGGAGAAGATTCAGCCATTTTCGATTACTCCGCTGCAGCTTCGGTACGACGAGGACCACGATCGCGGCCGCCCTGAGGGCGATCACCACGACGACGGTCGTCACGGTCTTTTTTCTGCATCATTGCAGATGGGTTCTCATCCAGTTCTTCAACACGGATGGTCATGAAGCGCAGAATGTCTTCGTTGAGGCGCATCTGACGTTCCATCTCAGCAACTGCAGCAGCAGGAGCGTCGATGTTGATCAGCACATAGTGTGCCTTACGGTTTTTGTTGATGCGGTAAGTCAGCGTACGCAGACCCCATGGCTCGATCTTGGAGACCTTGCCACCGTTTTCTTCCAGAACAGTTTTAAACTGTTCAACAAGAGCTTCTACCTGCTGGGTAGAAATGTCCTGACGAGCCAGAACCACGTGCTCATAGAGCGCCATGTGAAATGCCTTTCTGGTTGTGTATCCTCCGGTTTCGGCGCCAAGCCTCTTCGTGCGCTAGTGCTTCTAGGCGAGAAGTTTCTTAAACAAGAGCGGGAACACGGGAAGACGGAGACCGCATTCGATTCCTATGTGCAAGCAAAGCCACACACCTTCCTTTCAGCCCCCGGCCTGAAACCGGAAATGCGAGAGCGTTTATACTGTGAAAACCCAAAAACACAAGAGGTTCTGTTCAAAAGCGCCCTTTTTTCCCGTTTCGCCTTGACTTTTGCGCCGAACAGGGGCTCTTGTCCGCGCAAGTTGAATGGCAGTATCAAAGGCTGCGGACGCAAGGAAACCCTAGAGTCCTGCACAGTTTTTTAAGATTTTAAGGCCTTGGGTCCGGTACAAAAATCTGTTGCAACGAACGCTTGAATGCATGGCCCTTCGGGCAAGGATCAAGTGAAAAAAAGAGCACAGGACCCTTTAAACTTAGATGGGTACTGCCCATAGTTTGATGTAAGCAAAGCACGCCAGCCTCTACAAGGTCGTTCTCACTAAGGTGGCGTGTGATCGGCTCCGGCCAAGGCAGTCAAAACGCGCAAGCGCGCCGCCTACTGCTGTGGTTCGAGCAAATTTGGAGATGTGACCATGAGTTATGCATTTACTTTCCCTGGGCAAGGTTCCCAGACAGTTGGTATGGGGCAGGAGCTGGCAAGCCAGTTTCCAGAGGCTCGCGCCGTCTTTGCGGAAGTAGATGAGGCTCTGGGGCAGTCCCTGAGCAAAATTATTTGGGAAGGGTCGCAGGAAGAGCTGACCCTGACTGCGAACGCACAACCAGCGCTTATGGCAGTGTCGCTGGCAACCATAGCCGTACTGAAAGCCAAAGGGCTTGACCTTGCCACAACGGCAAAGTTTGTTGCCGGCCATTCCTTGGGTGAATACTCCGCTCTTGCAGCCGCAGGTACCTTCACCATCGCTGATACAGCCCGCCTGTTGCGTACCCGTGGTGAGGCCATGCAAGCAGCCGTACCCGTGGGCGAGGGCGCTATGGCGGCGCTGCTGGGGCTGGACTTTGATGCAGCGATGCAAGTGGCGGAAGAGGCAGCTCAAGGCGAGATCTGTCAGGCAGCCAACGACAATGGCGGCGGACAGGTAGTCGTCTCCGGCCATAAAGCCGCGGTTGAGCGCGCTTGTGAATTGGCAAAAGCCAAAGGCGCACGCCGCGCTGTCATGTTGCCTGTATCCGCGCCATTCCACTGCACACTGATGCAGCCTGCCGCCGAAAAAATGGCCGAGGCCTTGGCAAACGTACAAATGCAAGATCCTTGCGTGCCATTGGTGGCCAACGTTCTTGCCGCGCCAATCACCAGCGCCGACGACATCCGCACACGCCTTGTTGAGCAAGTCACCGGCACCGTGCGCTGGCGTGAAAGCGTTTCTTATATGGTAGGCGCAGGCGCGAGCACATTGGTTGAAGTCGGTGCTGGCAAGGTGTTGTCCGGCATGGTGCGCCGCATTGAAAAATCTGCAGCCACAGCAGCGCTGAATTCTGCTGAAGACATTGACGCCTTCGTTGAGGCCGTTAACGCTGCCAGCTAAGCTGGCGCTCACATCGTTTACTGAGTTTAAGGAAGCCGAGGAGATAAGCGGCATGTTTAATCTGGAAGGCAAGAAAGCCTTGGTAACCGGCGCAACCGGTGGCATTGGTGCTGAAATTGCAAAAAGCCTGCACGCGCAAGGCGCTGTTATTACTCTTTCCGGCACCCGCACCGAAAAGCTGGAGGCACTGGCAACCGAGCTTGGCGAGCGCGCCCACATTAAGGCGGCCAATCTGTCAGACCGTGCCAGCGTGGACGAGCTGATCCCGGCAGCGGAAGAGGCCATGGGCGGCCTTGATATTCTGGTCAATAATGCCGGTATTACCCGCGACAACATCTTCATGCGTATGAAAGATGAAGAGTGGGATCAGGTGCTGGAAGTCAACCTGTCCGCCACTTTCCGCATTTGCCGTGCGGCCATTAAAGGCATGATGAAGCGCCGTACCGGCCGCATCATCGGCATTACTTCCGTCGTCGGCGTCACCGGCAACCCAGGCCAGGTAAACTACTCCGCCGCAAAAGCGGGCATGATCGGCATGTCCAAATCTTTGGCGCGCGAAGTTGCCAGCCGTGGCATCACCGTCAACACCATCGCACCGGGCTTCATCTCCACCGCGATGACCGACGAGTTGAATGACAAACAGCGCGAATCGATCCTGACTTCTGTTCCGGCAGGTCGTCTGGGCGAAGCAGCAGAAATTGCCTCTGCTGCTGTGTATCTGGCATCTGATGAAGCTGCTTATGTGACAGGCCAAACCTTGCACGTAAACGGCGGCATGGCCATGATTTAACAAGGTTTGGCACTGCGGCAACAGTGCAAAGGAAGCCCGCTGGCGGGTGGCTAGTCAACGCAGATAAAGTGTGCTACCAACCCGCCAACTGCAGTTTTTTCAGAATTACGCCAAACGGCGCTGCTCTGGCGGACTGCAACCGTGGTTTCCTTTGGACGGGGTCAGGGAAGAGCGAAGTTTCGGCTTCCCAAACAGCCCCAAGTGTGCCAAACGGTGCCGAACCTAAGAATTCTGGACATAAATTGTCCGTTGAATAAACTAGCTTGAAAACCACTTGAGGACTAAAAATGAGCAACGTTGCAGAGCAGGTAAAGAAAATCGTCGTTGAGCATCTGGGTGTTGATGCCGATAAAGTTACCGAAGCTGCAAGCTTCATCGACGATCTGGGCGCAGACAGCCTGGACACCGTTGAGCTGGTTATGGCTTTCGAAGAAGCATTCGGCGTAGAAATCCCTGACGATGCAGCAGAATCCATCCAGACTGTTGGTGACGCTGTTAAGTTCATCAGTTCCAAGCAGGGCTAATCCCCCCTTGTGACGAATACGGTGAGCCGAGTGCGGCTCACCGTCTATTTCAGCTGCAAGCGGGCGCTTGCGGCCTTTTCTTTTTCTAAATGAGTGCAGAATATGCGGCGAGTCGTTATCACGGGTATTGGCATGGTGAGCCCTTTGGGAGCCACCGCGGAAATCTCTTGGAATAAGATTCTTGAAGGCAAAAGCGGTGCGGGGCGCATCGAAGGCTTCGAGATTGACGATCTTCAAACCAAAATCGCCTGTCAGGTTCCACGCGGTGACGGCACCGATGGCACCTTCAATCCCGACGACTGGCTTCCAGTCAAAGAGCAGCGTAAGGTTGATGACTTTATCATCTTCGCCATAGCTGCTGCTGACATGGCGATCGCGGATTCTGGCTTTGCTACAGAAACAGAAGAGCAAAAGTGCCGTGCTGGCGTGCTCATCGGTTCCGGTATTGGTGGCCTGCAAGGCATTGCCGACACTGCCATTACGATGGAGCAAAAAGGCCCGCGCCGCGTCAGCCCGTTCTTTATTCCCGGCCGCTTGATCAACTTGGCTGGTGGTCAGGTTTCAATCCGTCATGGCCTTAAGGGCCCGAACCATGCTGTGGTCACCGCCTGTTCCACTGGTGCGCACGCCATTGGCGATGCTGCCCGCCTAATCGCGCTTGACGATGCAGATGTGATGGTCGCAGGTGGGACTGAAAGCTCTTGCTGCCGCATTGGTATTGCCGGTTTTAACGCCTGTAAAGCCCTGTCCACTGGCTACAATGACGAACCGGAAAAAGCCTCCCGTCCCTACGATAAAGACCGTGATGGCTTTGTTATGGGTGAAGGCTCTGGTGTGGTTGTTCTGGAAGAATATGAACACGCCAAAGCCCGCGGCGCGAAGATCTACGCCGAAGTCGTTGGCTACGGCCTGTCCGGCGATGCTTACCACATCACCGCTCCAGCATCTGATGGCGATGGCGGCTACCGCTGCATGCAAGCCGCGCTGAAGCGCGCTGGCATAACCATGGACGATGTGGACTACATCAACGCTCATGGCACCTCCACCCCGCTTGGCGACGAGATCGAGCTCGGCGCGGTTGAGCGTCTGGCCGGCGACGCTGCGAAAAACCTCACCATGTCCTCAACCAAATCATCGGTCGGGCACTTGCTGGGGGCAGCTGGCGCCATTGAGGCGATTTTCTCCGCGCTTGCCATTCGCGATCAGGTCGCCCCGCCGACCATCAACTTGGACAATCCATCCATGGAAACCGCCATTGATTTGGTGCCGAACAAGTCCAAACCAATGCAGATCGACTATGCCCTATCCAACAGCTTCGGCTTTGGTGGGACCAACGCGTCTCTGGTATTGAAAAAAGTCGACGCCTAATACCTTTGTAATTGACGATTGCAACACATGGGTTGGAAGTCGCAAACTGCGGTTTCTGACCCTTTTTTTTGAGGATGAGCCGGTGAGTGACAACCACACCAATGACAGCAGTGCCGCGCCGCAGCAAAAGCGTAAGGCCGTGCCCTTGCCAAAAAAGCCGCGCCGCGCCAATCCGCTGCTCGCCTTTATCAATTTTTTATTCACCATGGCAGTTATTGCCGTGCTTGCGCTTGGCGGACTGGTTTACTGGGGCAAACAGGAATTTGACGCCGCCAGCGTAAAATCAGGCGAAACGGTTTTTGAGGTAAAAAAAGGCGCAAGACTGCGCGATATCGCCCGTAAACTGGAAGATGATGGCCTTATCAGCAATGCTTGGGTGTTCGAGCTGGGCGCAAGAGCCTACAAGAAACATAACCGCATCCGCGCAGGTGAATTTGAGCTGGCGGCCAACGCCTCCATGCGTCAAATCCTCGACACCTTTGTCAGTGGCAAGGCGGTGCATTACATGGTCACGCTGCCTGAGGGCTGGACGTCAGAGCAGATCGTCGCTCGTCTTAACGCCAACAAGGTTTTGACAGGCGAGCTCGATGCAGTTCCGGCAGAAGGTACGCTGCTGCCGGAAACATACTCGTTCTCCCGCGGTCAAAGCCGGGCCGATATCATTGGCAAAATGGAACAGGGCATGCAAACGGCGCTTGCAGAGGCTTGGGCCGCCCGCCAGCCGGACTTGCCGCTCAAGTCCCCCCTTGAAATGCTGATCCTCGCCTCGGTGGTAGAAAAAGAAACCGCCAAAGCCGACGAGCGCCCGCAAGTGGCAGCGGTTTTTGTCAATCGCCTGCGTAAGGGAATGAAACTGCAATCCGACCCAACGATCCTTTATGGACTTTACGGCGGTAAGGCATGGACCACTGATCGCTCGGGGATAAAACGCTCGGAGCTGAAGAAGAAAAACCCCTACAACACCTATCAGATCGCCGCTCTGCCCCCCGGGCCCATCGGCAATCCCGGCCGCGCAGCTTTGATGGCCGTTGCCAATCCCGCTGACACGGATGACTTGTTCTTTGTCGCCGATGGCACTGGAGGGCACATCTTCGCCAAAACCTACAAGCAACACCAAAAAAACGTTGCTGAGTGGCGCAAGGTAGAAAAAGCGCGCCGCAAACGTCAGGCAGAAGCCAAACGCGCGGCCGAGGCCGAAAAAGACAACAAGCAATAACAGGAGCTCCTATGCCTCTTGCCAGCATGACCGGCTTTGCCCGCACCGAGGGCACACACGGTCTTTATACTTGGGTCTGGGAGATCCGCTCGGTGAACGGCAAGGGGCTGGATTTGCGCCTGCGCCTGCCCCAAAGCGTCGACGCGCTTGAGGCCGATTTCAGAAAAGAAGTGGCAACACGGTTGAAGCGCGGCAATGTCTCCTTGAATTTGCAAATGCAAAAGGATCAGGGCGAGGTCAATCTCGTTGTCAACGAGAAGGCCCTTGCCCAGATTATGGAAGCTGCTGCTAAAATCCGCGCCTATCTGCCAGACGCGCCGCAGCCAACCATAGACGCCATCCTTGCGCAAAAGGGTATTTTGGAACCAGCCGAGGTGGAAGAAAGCGAAGTGGAGAAACAAGCACTTCACGCAGCAATCAAAGACACTTTCAGCACAGCTCTGGAGGGGCTCATTAGCATGCGTCGCTCCGAAGGGGCGGCCATCACCACCGTTCTGGAGGGGCAGCTGGACACCATCGAGCGTCTTGCAAAGGCTGCTGAGGCAGCGCCGTCTCGTCAACCCGAAGCCATAAAGGCTCGCTTGCAAAACCAGCTGGATGCGCTCTTGGAGGCAGGGGGCAGCAAACTGGACCCACACCGCCTGCACCAAGAGTTGGCACTGCTGGCCACCAAGGCCGATATCCGCGAAGAGCTGGACCGCCTGTTTGCCCATGTGGCCGCCGCACGCGAGATGCTCGCCAGCAACAGAGCAATTGGCCGCCGCCTGGATTTCCTGTCGCAGGAATTTAACCGTGAAGCCAATACCCTGTGCTCTAAATCTAACAGTGTTGAACTCACCGCCATTGGCCTTGAGTTGAAAACTGTTATCGATCAACTGCGCGAGCAGATCCAGAATATCGAGTAGATCAAACACCGGCCCATCACGCCGCAGCCAATGGAATACCAAGCATGTCAACCACACTGACCGCACAACAGCTGCAAGACAACCGCCGCGGGCTCATGCTCGTGCTCTCCGCCCCCTCTGGCGCTGGCAAATCCACCATTGCCTCCCGTCTACTGGCCGAGGATGATCAGGTGGAGCTGTCGGTCTCTGCCACCACGCGGGCACGCCGTTCCACCGAGGAAGACGGTGTGCACTACCACTTCCGCGAAAAAACGCAGTTTGAGCAAATGATCCAAGCTGGTGAACTGCTGGAATGGGCGCAGGTCCACGACAATTACTATGGTACCCCGCGCAAGAACGTGGAAGCGCGTCTGGAGGAAGGCAAGGACGTGCTGTTTGATATTGACGTCAAAGGCACCTTCCAGCTCTATGCGAAAATGCGCTCAGATGTGGTCTCTGTGTTCATTCTGCCGCCATCCATTGCAGAAATGTACGAGCGCTTGAAAAAACGCGCCGAAGACAGCGACGAGGTCATCAAGCGGCGCATGCAGACCGCAATCGAAGAGATGCGCGTCTGGCAGGATTTTGACTATATCATCGTCAATGAAGATCTGGAGCGCGCCTATGCGCAGCTAAACGCCATCCTCGTTGCCGAGCGGCAGAAGCGCGCTCGCTTTGCAGATCGTATCGCCCCGCAAATGCAGGGCATGATCGACGATCTCACCGCGCTTATTTCCTAGCGCTGCACAAATACAACATTAGAAGAAAGGCGCGGCTCCTGCTTGCAAGGCGGCGCCTTTCTTTGTTTCATCGTAAGACCCCTGTACCCTTACCCTAATAGGGGCGGTGCTTATCCTTCTGTTCTGCTTCCTTTTTCCGCTCAGCCTCGGCCTCTTCTTTAGACTGGCGAATCCATGCGGGAATATTGAAGGGGATTGGGATTGCCATAACCACAATTGCCAGCAGCCAAGACCAGCCCCACACATCATGAGCGCCCAAAACACCAAGGATTTGGCTGGCTATCGGGGCAGGTGACAGCACCACAGCGAAGACAATACTCCACAAATCGCTAAACTCGAGTATGACGCTAAAATAGTCTTTGATCAGGAAAAACTTGAAGATCGTCATGCCAATCGTGACAATCATCGGGATATATTTCATTTGTGCGCTCCGTAAAACAACAGCGCGCAAGCCTACCAGATCTTCGCAAGGCCATTGTTTCTTACGGCACAAACTCCCGCCAATTGAGATGGGAGGGGGCGTTACGCGCGCCCGTCGGTAAATTCCACAAGATCCCACCGCGTGCCATAAAGATCAAGAAACACAGCAACAAGGCCATATTCGGCCTGTTTTGGCTCTCGCACAAAGCGCACCCCTTTTGCCCGCAAGTCGTCGTAGTCCCGCCAGAAATCATCGCTGCGTAAAAACAAAAATACCCTGCCGCCCGCTTGATCGCCGATAAAGGCTTCCTGCTGAGCATTGCTGGCGCGGGCGAGCAGAAGGGACGTCTCCTGAGCCCCTCTAGGGCGCACCACCACCCAGCGCTTGTCCTGCTCGGCTTGGTAACTGTCCTCAAGCAGCTCAAAACCCAAGACACCAACGTAAAAGGCCAGTGCTTCGTCGTAGTCGCGCACCACCAGCGAGATGTGAACAATACTTTGCTGCATGCCTCTGGCCCCCATCGCTTATTAAGGACTATGCGCCCGCATTGGCTCGCTCAAACACCTTGGCAAGCTCCACAAAGCCAGCAACGTCAATCTCTTCCGCCCGCGCTGTCGGCTGCAAGCCCGCCTCAACGATCAGCGCCTCGGCGTCTTTGCTAAGAGCCTTCAGGCTGGCGCGCAGCATCTTCCGGCGCTGGCCAAAGGCCGCAGCAGTTACCCGCTCCAGAGCTTTAAGCGGGCACGGGAGCGGCGTTTCACGCGGGGTTAAATGCACCACCGCAGAGGTAACCTTGGGCGGCGGTGTAAACGCTTTGGGATTAAGGTCAAAGAGGATTTCTGTGTGACAGCGCCAGTTGGCAAGCACCCCAAGCCGTCCATAGGCTTTGTCGCCGGGCTGTGCCACGATGCGCTGTGCCACCTCCTTTTGAAACATCAAAGTCAGCGACGTCCAATAGGGCGGCCAATCTGGCACAGTGAGCCAGCCAAGCAACAGCTGCGTGCCCACATTATAAGGCAGATTGGCGACGATCTTCAGCGGCCCGTTCACCAGTTCCTGCGGATTGAATTTCAGGGCATCGCCTTCATGTACGATCAGGCGCTCGGCATAATGTGCGCTGATCTGCGCCAGTGCAGGCAGGCAGCGTTGGTCCTTCTCGATCGCAACTACTTTGTCAGCTCCCTCCGCCAACAAGGCACGGGTCAGCCCGCCTGGGCCCGGTCCGACTTCCAACACGCTGTAACCGCTAAGTGGCCCGGCATTGCGGGCAATGCGGGCGGTCAGGTTCAGATCAAGGAGAAAATTCTGTCCCAGCGATTTGCGGGCATCCAGCCCGTGCTCGGCAATAACCTCCCGCAATGGCGGCAGATCGTCAATTTGAGCCATCAAACACTCTCGGTTTTGGCCATGGTCGCAGCCAATCGCAGCGCAGCACTCAAACTGTCCGGATTGCCCTTGCCACTCCCGGCAAGATCAAAAGCGGTTCCATGGTCGGGGCTTACCCGAATAAACGGTAGTCCCAGTGTTACATTGACACTCTCGTCAAAGCCAATGGTTTTTACAGGGATCAACGCCTGATCGTGATAGGCAGCCAACGCAACGTCATAGCCCGCCCGCGCCCGCCCGTGGAACATGGTGTCCGCCGGATAGGGGCCAAGCGCGTTGATCCCCTCGCTTTGCAGCTGGGCAAGGGCAGGGGCCATCACCGTGATTTCCTCTTCTCCCATTGCACCGCTTTCGCCTGCATGTGGATTGAGACCGGCAAAGGCAAGCCGCGGTCTGGCAATGCCAAATCGGCTTTGCAGATCCCGGTGCGCCACCCGCGCTACTCGGACTATCCTTTGTTGCGTGAGCGCTGATGGAACATCGGCAAGCGGTATATGCACAGTAAGCGGAATAGTCATCAGCTCAGGTCCTGCCAACAACATCACAGGCTCGGCCTCAACCCCGAATACAGAAGCGCTCAGATCCCCAAGATACTCGGTGTGACCCGGTTGCTTAAAGCCGCAATCGTAAAGCACCTTCTTGGAAATCGGATTGGTCACCATCGCCCCGCAGCGCCCTTCATGCAGATGCTCCACGGCCATATCGATCGATTTGACCACCAAATGCCCGTAGGCAGGGTCAGGTTTGCCGCAGGTGGCAGCAACAGAGCCGCCAAGTGGCACCACATTAAAGCGATCCACCTGCGCCTGCGATAGATCTCCATCCTCGATAATCTGGAAGTCGACAGGCAATTCAAGTTGCGCTGCCAGCGCCTGCATATGCAGCGGATCAGCCAGACAGTAAAATGCAGGCAGGTTGCGCTTGTAGCGTTCACACCATGCCTGCATCAGCAGTTCCGGCCCAATCCCTGCCGGATCCCCCATGGTAACAACAACCAGTTCGGCAGGATTCAGCATGTTAGGGCCTCAGTCTTTAAAGCGGGTTGGAAAAAGAGCGCCCTAGCGCTCTTCAATGACTGCGTTGCGACGCAGATCGCGCAGGTAACGACGGGACATCATTTGTCCCTCTTTGTTGCGCAGCTCGCCTTCCGCCGCCTCACGCGCCACCGCATCAGAGCTGACTTTTTCTTTGCCACACAAGGCAACCATCTCAAAGCCCACATCGGTTTTTTGCGGCGCGGTCAAACGACCAACAGACATCTTCTCCAGCTTCTCGCGGTTACCAGGAGAAATCTCGTTGGCCAAACGCTTGCCAATCGGCTTTACAATCACTTCTTTCAAGCCATTTGCAAGGCGAAGCCCTTCAGAACAGGAGGTAAAACGCTCACGAAGCTTACGCATTTCAGTCTGGCGGCTTTTCTTTTTCTTGGCACTGGCAGATTTTGGCACCACAAACACGATGCGTTGCAAATCATATTCGAGTACTTCGCCAGTCTTCTCGCCCTTGTCCTTAAGTGCGGCAATTACATCCGCTTCTTCGATACGCACGGTGGCGCGGAAACGGCGCATAATTGCCTCTTGCCAAGAGATCTGCACGCGCAAACGCTTCTTCAGGGTGCTCGGATTAACTCCGTTCTGCCGCAGTGCTTGTGAAAACTGGCTTGGCGACAGCTTCAGACGGCCTGCAATTGACGCGTAGGCCTGATCTACCTGCTTGTCGGATACAGTAATACCGACGCGGTTCGCTTCTTGCGTCTTGAGCGCTTCGTCAACCAGCTCTTCTTTGGCCCGGCGCTTCGCAACCGACGATGATGCGCGTGTGGTCAACGCAATCAAACGGGAGCGTTGCTGCAGATCATAGCTGGTTATAGGCTTGTCATTGACAACCACCACAATACGTGTGGCTGCTTGTGCATTAGGCATATTGCCAATGCAAACGCCTAGTCCAACGGCAATGGCACAGGCCAGCGCCACTCCTCGCAGCTGATGAAACATGAAAAGCCTCCTGACAAACGACGGGTCTTGTTGCCGCTAAATATGTGTCCCAAAACACCTTTATCTATGCTTTGCCATAAATTTGCAGAGAATTGAACCCAAATTTAAATTTGTATTATCCATAGCCCTAGAGCGAGGCAAATAAAAGGCATTAAAAAGATACAACCAATAAATGCGAAGGGTGGCTGAGCGCCACCCTGAATAAATGCCTACTTGCTAGATGTCGAGGTGGACAGCGAAGTGTCCCCAAGCGTGCGCAAGCCAAGGCGGAAGTAGAAAATCTGGTCCACTGTCTCGCCGTTGTTGCGGCTACGGTCTTCAGAGTAGGACACTGAAAGCGACAAGCCCTCGTCGTCATAACCAAGACCGAATGTATCTTGCACCACATTCGCGTTAATAAGATCGTAGCGGGCAGAGCCGAAGGCGCGCCAATTCTCCGAGAGTTTCAGGTTCAACGCACCTAGCAATTCTTCGCGATCATCCGGCACACCGGCATCAGGGCGTGCGCGCAGATAGGCATAGCCCAGCATTCCGGTTAGTGGCCCTGTGCGGCCACTCATATTCACCTCGGCGCGCTGGAATTTCAGATCGCGCCCGTCTAGCCGTGTGTTAGCGCCTAGGCGGAAACCGGTGTTGGTGTCCACGTATAAGCTGGCGACATAGTCGGAGCCACTGGTTTCCAAACCGGAATCACCAGTCGCATCGAGAATATCCGGCACAGCATACGAGTTTTTGCCAATGAGCTGGAATGAGCGTCCGGCCATGGCGCTGATAAACGAGCCTTGGTCAAACTGCAATTTGTAACGCAGGCCCAAATTGGCACGAACGCCGCCCTCATTGCGGTCAAACCCGGAAAATTTGTCCCAGCGGAACAAGGTGGAGGCGTCAAACACAATGCTCTGCGCGTCTTCGTTTGGCAATTCGCCAATTTTTTGTTCATCTGGGCGAGCAATAATCTGCGCAATTGGCTCGATAATCTGATTACCGCCGTTAAACCGCGCCAACCAAGGATACTTATACTCAATACCCACTGCAGGCATGGCCCGCGCCGCCACAGCATCATCGGTCAACGTTTCCACGTTTTTGTCTGCAGACCCGAGAAAATAAACACTGCCTTTTGCATAGGCAAAGGGTGTGATTACTTGTCCAAACTGGTCGATAAACGTGCGCCGCCAGTTCAAATCACCACTGATACGGGTAAATGTCCCCTCCACACCGCGGAACCGGTCAGTGCCATTTACGCTAAAGGCATCAGTGGTGTTGCGCGTCAAGCTGGTGATATTGCCGTTATAGTTCAGCTCGCCCCCAGCAAAGCTCTGACCAAATACAATGGAGTGATCCAGCACTGGATGCACAACAGGCTGCTTGCTTTGTAGGTCAGCGCCTACCTCAGAAAAATCGGCGGACGGGTTGTTTGGGTTTGCAGGACTTGCATAGTTTTCCTGCGAAATCTGATAGGTAAGTACCCGCGCATCAAAGCGGTTCCGCTCGCTGATGCCCGTAAGGTAGATATCGGAGGTCTCGGAGGCGGAGCCAACCTGTGCAAAACCATAGTCTGGCAACACCGCCTTATCAGAGCCATAAGTGGCATTCCAGCCGGTTGACCAGTTCGGCGACAGCTGGAATTGGCCCGTCGTGTTTAACAGAAAACGCCCGCGCACATCACCCGACGAGCCTTCAAATTGGCTCTTATCGGATTGGCTGATAGCCGCAGTAGAGAATGTATAAAACCCGTTTTCAAGCCGATGGCGCCATTCCAGTTGCCCCAAAACACCCTGCTTGGAAAGGGGGGTGAGCGTTGCAGTCAGGTCCATATTCGGTTCAATCGCCCAAAAATAGGGAATTGCCGCGCCATACCCCATACGGCTCTTGTAAACAAACGAGGGTGTGAGAAAGCCAGAGGCGCGCTTGACTGAAGGATCGGCGATAGTGAACTTGGGCAGGTTCATCAAGGAATAACCAAAGAATTCCACGGCTGCCCCGTCAAAGTCGATTTCCTTGTCATTAGCGCGGTGGACAATTTCGGTTGCCTTGATCCGCCAGACAGTCGGCTTCGCCGGGTTGGTGTAAACCGAATAAACCCCATTGGTCAGAACAGTGGTTTTATCAGCTTTTCTCTCGGCTTTTTCCGCAAGGAACTTGGTAAATTCCGGCGTATTCAATTCCAGGTGAGCAATAAAACCGGCGCTCATATCATCGCTGAGATCCATATCCTCAGCGGTAAGCACATTGCCGCCCGGTTCGGTTAGCCGTACAGCGCCATGGGCTGATACACGTGCAGTCTTTCTGTTGTAGACAACACGGTTGGCCTCCAGCGTGTAAGAATCAAAGTAGATCTCAACATTACCGCGCGCGGTAATAATGTCCTGATCAATGTTGTAGCTGAGTTTGTCCGCTTCAAGCAGCATCGGCTGCGAGCTATCAATCTTGCCAGACAGGCCATTAGTTATTGCATCGGGGCTTGGCATTTGCGCATGGGCACCGCTCAAGCCGCCGGTTATCAAACCGGAGGCCAATAGCAATGCCAGCGGTGAGACATGCGCTCGCAATCCGGCAAGAGCTGGCCACACACGTTTTCGCTGTCGAGAGGTGGACGTAAACAACACTAGCCGTCCTCCTGATTCAACAGAAATGAAAAACCCATAAGTACCCCAAAAACACCGGGAGCCCACGCCGCTATTGTGGTCGGGACAAGGCCCGCCCCCCCTAAATCCTTTGATAACTCGGATACAACGTAAAGCACGAACCCGGCAACAATACCACCCACAATCAGCCCGCCAATACCACCAAACCGCGAAATCCTCAGAGAAACCGCCGCTGCAATTAATATCATTGCTAATAAAAGCAGTGGTTTGGCGAGCAAACTTTGATAATGCAGGTCATATCGATAGGCTGGAAGGCCCGCGCGCTGCGATAATTCGATAAATGTCGGGAGTTTCCAGAAGCTTATTGATTCGGGTGAGCCAATGCTTTCACGGATCTCGGTTGCGCTTAGATAGGTCGAAAGCGTGTAGGTGCCATAGTATTGTGGTTCGGCGTCCTGCTGAAAAACAGCGACATTGCTCAGCTGCCACATCCCGTCTGAAAGCTGCGCGTTGTGCGCCTCGATACGCTCGGTGAATTCACCGCTTCTATTAAAAGCGAAAATCGTCACACCGTTTAGGCGCGCCCCGGATGACATGATTTGCCGACCATAAACCACAGACTCGCCATCTGGTCCGTCTTGCCGCAACCACACCTCGCCAGAGGAGTTCATTAAATAGTCCTGTTGCACATCGAAGATGCCAGCAGAAAATGCATCAGAGACTGACTTGAGATAGACCACAGCCGGGTTATAGGCGGCAACACTCAGCATCCCGATGAGTAAGCCGGTAGATAGGGGAGGGGTTAAAAACTGCCAGACCGAAATCCCCGCCGCGCGCGCAACAACCAATTCAAGTGACCGGCTCAGGCTCACAAAGGCCCACATGGAGCCGAACAACACCGTGAACGGGATCACTTGCTCCATCAATAGCGGCACGCGGAATAATGAAATCAAGGTGATACGCCAAAGAGAAAACCCCTCGCGATCACCACCGCGCCGTACCAGCTCCAGTACGTCGAATAGAAAGATCAGTACCGCTGCAAACAAAAACAACAGCAAAATTGACCGTAAAAACCGTAGGGCAATGTAACTAGAAAGGGTGCGGCCACATCCAAGCTTCATGACAGATCTCCTGTCTTGCGCTTGGGCAGCACCTTGCGCAACCGCTCCGAGAGAGATATGCCAAGAGTTTCCAAAGCGTATATCCAGGATGGTCGCTTGTTAAGCGCAATCATCCACCCGCACAGCAAAATCGCAGCACTAGGCAGCGCATAGACTAGCGGATAGGCCTCTGGCAATGTGCTGACAACCAAAGTCGAGGCAAAGCCAAGCGTGCGCAACAAAATCGCACTTGCCATTGCGCCAAATATCGCCATGCCCGCGTCTTGGCGGGTGGTGCGTGCTGTACCCAAAAACAAAAAGATAATGAGCCCGAAAGCCAAAGGATAGAGCGGCAGGCTAAGTCGGTCATGAAACTCAACAAACAACCTGTCACGGTTCTTTTGCCCATAAGCATCATCCTCGGCAATGTCGAGCAGTTCAAATGTCGGCCGCTCGCTAGATTTAAACACGGGCTCCTGCGCCTCGGGGATCATGCTGGAAAGATCAAAACCATAGCTTTCAAAGCTTACAATAGAAATATTGTCATCATCCAGCGTCCGGCGTTGTATGGTGCCATTGAACATCACCAGCAAGGTTCTGTTTGACACCTCGATAATGCGTCCGGTATCCGCAGTATAGATAAACCAGGTGTTTTCTTCCCGCTGGTCAGAAAGTAACAGCCCCTCAAGCACGCCGTCGCCGGAACGATTGCGGATGTGGAAGGTCAGCTCATCCTCAATGCTGATAAAACGCCCCGGCTTCACAATATTCGCCACCAGATCAACACGCACACGGGTAATTTCTTCGCGCAGTTGCGCCAGCGAAGAGGGCGACAGCGAAATTGCCAGATAGCCGGTAAGCAAGCTCATCAGTAAGCTAAATACCATGATTGGCCGCAGGATCAGCCCCCGGGAGGCACCTGCGGCATTCACCACGATAAGCTCGCTATCCCGTGACATGCCATTCATCACGATAATGAGCGCGATCACCATGGCAAACGGCGCTATGATAAGCACCAGAAACGGCAGCGCCAACGAGGTGATATAGGCAAACTGAAGCAGGGTTTGCCCCTTGGATGTGACCAGATCAAGCTGCCGCAGGGCCTGCGTCGCCCACACCACGCCGGTCATTGCAGCAATTGTAATTACAAATGCTGCAAAGCTCCGTCGTAAAATGTAGCGCTCGATCGTTTTTAGCACGCCGCGGAACTCTCCGTTAATTTGCATAATAAGAAATAAATGAAAGGATCCGGTGCATCCTCTTGATTCCTCTATCTATTACCATGGAACGGCCCGGCAAACTGCGACAAGGCTGGGATTTTTCAGATAACTCGCAAGTTTCTTGGGGTTGGCGGGGGACATTTTCCCCTCTCTCTTGCCAGTTTGCTGTTCTCGCGTCATTGTCAGGCCTCTCGAAACAGCGCGCCGCTGCAAAGGCAGAGAAGCCAGCTGCAATTCGAAAACGATTTCATTTTATGTGCTTGCGTCGCAGAAAATGTCGCGCGCAGGCCAGACCCCAAAAGAAAGATAGTAGGATCATGGCAAAACTTCCCGAAATTGCCCTCGTCGCCGCTGGCGAACAAACCGCAAAAACCCTTGTCGTTCTTTTGTCAAAGGATATGGACTTGTCGCAACTGGCAGGCGCTATGGACAAAGCCCAGCTGGAGAAGGCGATCGCGACTGCTAAGTTCAAGGGAAAGAAAGAGAGCTTCTTACACATTCTTGCGCCTGCTGGCTCTGAATATGCCCGCGTATTACTTGCCGGTTTCGGCGCAGCTGCCGATATGTCCAGCCAAGACTGGGTTGAGCTGGGCGGCGCGATCTGTGGCAAGTTGCAGAGCCTGAAAGTTGAGGCTGCGGCTGTTCTTGGTAGCACAGACGATGCCGTGAGCGTCGCTTTGGCCGAAGGTGCGCTGCTGCGTGGCTACAAGTTCGATGCCTATAAAACTAAGAGGGACGACGAAGAGGGCGACGACGCCGCTGTGTCGCTCCAGATCGTGTGCGCCGACAAAGCGGCAGCACGGGCCCTGTGGCAAGCGCGCAAAGGTGTTGCTGAAGGTGTTCTCTTGGCCCGTGAGGTGGTCAACTTGCCACCAAACGACCTCGGCCCGGTTGAGTTTGCGCAAAGAGCAGCGGACCTTGCCAAGCTTGGTGTTGAAGTGGAAATCCTCGACGAAGAGCAAATGCAGAAACTGGGCATGCAGGCGCTGCTCGGCGTGGGCCAAGGTTCGGTTCGTCCTTCCCGCCTTGCCATCATGAAATGGGCTGGTGGCAAAGCTGAGGACGCGCCAATTGCCTTCGTTGGTAAAGGAGTGGTCTTCGACAGTGGCGGTATTTCCATCAAGCCAGGTGCAGGTATGGATGAAATGAAAGGCGATATGGGCGGTGCAGGGGCCGTGATCGGCCTGATGCATGCGCTGGCCGCCCGCAAAGCGCCGGTTCATGTGGTAGGTATTCTGGGTCTGGTGGAAAACATGCCAGATGGCAACGCACAGCGTCCAGGTGATATTGTTACAACCATGTCCGGCCAAACCATTGAAATTCTCAACACCGATGCAGAAGGCCGTTTGGTGCTCGCCGATGCCCTCTGGTACACCAACGAACGTTTCAAACCAAAATTCATTATCGATCTGGCGACCCTGACCGGTGCCTGCATGATTGCCTTGGGGAACCATCACGCTGGTTTGTTCTCGAACGACGATGAATTGGCCGCGCAAATCGATAAGGCTGGGGCGGATACTAGCGAGAAAGTCTGGCGTCTGCCATTGGGTAAAGAATACGACAAAATGATCGATACACCAAATGCGGACATGCGCAACACCGGCGGATCCCGCCTTGCCGGGGCCACCACCGCGGCGCAGCTACTGCAGCGCTTTATCGGCGAAACCCCTTGGGCACATATCGACATCGCGGGCACGGCAATGGGTTCGCCTAAAACGGCCATTTCACAAGGGTGGGCCTCCGGCTTTGGCGTACGCTTGCTTGACAAGCTGGTCAAAGACAACTTTGAAAGCTAAGCCCTGCACGAAATGAAAGCTCAAAGCTCCCCACCCTACCGGAGGTGGGGAGCTGAACGGCAACAGGCCGACAAACCTCAACGGTTTGTCGGCCTGTTTCTTTTAAAGGGCGCAAGCCGACCGGCTTGCGCAAAGGCGCGCTATGGCAGTTGGGTCGAGAAACCGCAGCCTTGCATTACCTTATTGTAAGCCTTGGTAAATCCGAGCAAGGAGAAGCGCCGCATAAGCGTCCCATCCGCATACACCTTCAGATTATATCCCGCTTGCATTTGCGCTAAAATACCTGAAGTCTGCGGTGTGTTGGAAGGCAGCGTAACCGCCGGATTTTCTTTGTTGCCCACAGCCAAGAAGGGCATGTTTGCATCTATCTTGAGTGTGTAGGAGGCCCCTTGCTGAGCTTTCCTTAGGATCTTATTGCCGCTAACTTTCAGTTGCGGATACACATGGGGAGGGCCGACATCGCCATTGCTCATTGAGATGGATAGGCGTGGTTCGCCTTTTTTGCCGGTCCACGCAGTGCAAGTACGCCGTATATCTTCGCCGGTGTCCTCATCCAAAAGGGCAACTCGCCAACGGCGATATTGGAAGGAGTAGGAAGTGTATCCATCCCCCCGGTAAATCTCGGCTTCGTCTGCGGCAGCGCCGCCAGAGATAGCAAACAAGCTAGCGCCTGCAATAAGTGCTATCGCACCCAAACTATTCAAAAGACTAAGGGATTTCAAACAGCAACGTTTCTTTTTGATATGCATAGCAAACTCCTTTGTTTGTAAAAAGAGATTACCTCAATGCAACAGGGTGGCTTGTGCTCTACAAAACTGGTCGCGAATATCACCAGAAAAACAGCAGATCGCGACTGGAACCGGTTATTAAGAGCCCGGTTACTACAACTCAGCTCATCACTCGGAGTTGCTCGTTCAGTGCGACGGCAAGCCAGCAATCTGGCCGGACAATACCAAATGGCACGCGTGGCTACAAACCAGTATCACTCCTGCCCCAACCGCCCTAAAAACTAGCAGGTCTTGTAGTGGGTACAGGCGCTTTCCTGTTTTGGTAGCATTGCCCCAACAGCCGCTGTAACTCCGATCAGCCCGCAGACCAAAACCACAAACAAAACACTACGCTTTACCATAGAACGCTGAACTCCGCCCAAATTCTCAGCCAACAGGCAATCACCGATAATCCGAAGTCATCCGCAAAAACCAATAGGTCTCTAAAAATAATGCCACACAGGTTGTTTGCTTTGCACTAAACAGGTTTTGCCATAAAACCGGTAAAACAGCGAGCACGATAACCTTGCAAATACTCTTGTTCCCTTAGCATCTAGAGGTAGATTCTTCATTGCCAAAATCCCGCGGTTTTAAAGTATCTACAGCTAAATCTGCGCAGGGCCTCCCTAACTCTTGTTATTAGGGGACAAGCAGGCTTCAGTGAACCCGTTGATTCCAGCGTGGCAGAGTTGCGCCAAGCACTGGGCCCAATTGCGCCCCGTCAAGCCAATTGCGCCCCCGTCAAGAAGGTGTGTTTCGCTATGCAGGTGGCAAAAGGTAACACACAATGACTGACAGAAGCTGCAGTAACGATAAGGAACCCGGCAGGCATGAGTGACGTTTTCTTCTACCAGCTCTCGCTGTTTCCCCTCGACAAAGTTCTGCCCAAACTTCTGGAAAAATGCTTGGAGCGGGATTGGCAGGTCGCGGTTCAGTTTGGCTCGAAGGAGCGTTGCGACGCCATGAACAGCTATTTGTGGACCTATGCAGAAGATGGTTTTCTCCCCCATGGCACCAAGGAAGATGGGCATCCAGAGTTTCAGCCCATCTATCTCACCCATGAGAGTGATAACCCCAATGATGCCATGGTTAGATTTGTCGTGGATCGTGCTCCGATGCCAGACCCTGCAAGCTATCAAAGAGTTGTCTATATTTTTGATGGCTCCGACCAAGAGGCGCTGGTTGAAGCCAGAGCGCAATGGAAAGCGCTAAAAGACACAGAACACGAGCTGACCTACTGGGCACAAACCCAAAACGGTGGCTGGGATCGGAAGGCTTAACGGACAAATGGCCAAGAACACGCTAGAGGAACGTGCAGCGTTGCAAAATCGCCTCGACCAACTGAAGGGCGCACGCGGCGGCGACGCTGATGCCCGCAAGGCGTGGTTTGAGGCGGTCTATCAGCAAGCGAATGGCGATGCTGCGCAAATCCCTTGGGCAGAACAGCGTCCAAAATCAGAATTCCTAGACTGGCTGCAAAACCATAAACCGGCAAAATCTTGCATGCGGGCGCTTGATGTGGGCTGCGGGCTTGGCGACAATACGAAGGCGTTGCAGGACGCAGGCTATCAGGCCACCGGCTTCGATCTAGCGAAAACCGCAGTGGGGTGGGCCCGCCAGCGCTTTTCAGGTAGCGGCGCCGAGTTTCTAGAAGCGGATTTGTTTGCCTTGCCGGCGCGTTGGCAGGGGGCCTTTGCCCTTGTCTATGAGTGCTATACCCTTCAAGCGCTGGAGCGTGCGCAGCGGCCGCAAATTATTGCTCATCTTGCCGATTTGCTGACGCCAGCCGGAACGCTGCTGGTGCTTTCGCGTTATTGTGAGGAGCCGGCTGCGGATGAAGCGCAGCAACGCCCGCCTTGGTACTTAAGCGAAAAAGAAACACAGCTTTTCAAACAGGCTGGGCTGGTGGAGCAAAACCGCCAGATGACGATGGTCGAGCGGCCGGATGGGCGCAGCTATCAGCACATTTTGCTAGAGCTGAAGAAGTGAAAAATCCATCCAAAACAAGGGTCTATGGAAAACAAGTGAATCAAAACCTCACCCAGAACCAACTAAGCAAGAATTCACAACAGCAAACCAGCATAAGCCATTGCAAAACCAACATCGGTTCACTTGAAATAACCCCCACCCAAGACCCGTCTGAGAATAATTAAGCAAAAACAGCAGGTTATCGGCTTTAGTTGAATCACATCAAGAACTTTTCAAGCGGCACCGCTGCTATAGCGGCCATACGCTTGCTTAATCTCTAGCGGCGCAAATCGGACAGGCGCACGGCCCTAGCGCGTTGATATGGTGAATTGTTGCTAGTTTCTAAGCAATATTTACAACCGCAAAGCTGTTTTTATTGCTTAAATTTGCCCATAAAAAGCAAAATATATGGCTTATGTTAAAATGCCTCTAATAAACGTTTCTATCTATTGGCGGTGTTATGCCGCCAAGATTAAAATTATGAGTGCATCAAACCAGTATAACTTGATAATTGCTTTAATTTGCGTAGTGAAACGAATTTTGCGCTCCATGTTGCTTCGCGATGATAGCCCCCAGCTAGCATAACACTGGGGGCGTATTCCCATGCGAATACTAAAAAAACTTTGCCAATCAAACTCTATTTGGGCTGTTGCACTGATTGCCACCATCGGCGTGTCATTCGGCGTACTTGGGCTTGGCACATACAATGTCGTGATGGACTACACCAACAACACCGAATTCTGCATCATGTGTCACGAGATGAAGCAGAAGGTCTATCCGGAGTACAAACAAAGCGTTCACTACAAGAACGCATCTGGCGTGCGCGCAGGCTGCGCCGATTGCCATGTTTCAAAAGAGTTTTTTCCAAAGCTCATCCGCAAAGTGCAAGCCTCCAAGGAGGTCTATCATATGTTGAAGGGCAGCATTGATAGTCCGGAGAAGTTTGAGGCAAAGCGTTTGGAGCTTGCAAAACGCGTATGGGCCTACATGGAAGAAACAGACTCGCGCGAATGCCGGACGTGTCACTCTTTCGATGCCATGCACTTTGATAAACAACGGCCAGCTTCGGCAAAGAAAATGCGTGTAGCGCAGCAACAAGGCGATACATGCATCTCGTGTCATAAAGGCATCGCCCACCAATTGCCCGATATGAGCGCTGGGTACAAAAGCATGTACAGCGATTTGCAGCAGCAGGCGCTTGCCGAAGATGCGCAGAACGAGCAGCTCATTACCATCGCAGCCAAAGGCATGTATCTAGAAGAGGAAGAGGCCAGCAGTGGAGGCCGGGCAGTGGGCCGCATTCTGGCTGGCACTCCGGTTCGCATGCTGGAAATCGCAGGGGATCTGCGCAAGGTTCGGCTTGAGGGCTGGCAACAAGAAGGCGTAAAACAGGTTATCTACGCCCAAAAAGGCAAGCGCATCTTCTCCGCGACCATCTCCAAAAAAAAGGCAGACGCCATCAAACAGTTGGCAACGGACTATGACGAGGAAACCAACCTCAGCTGGCATCAGGTCGAGCTGGATGTGTGGGTGATGAAATCCGACCTCATCAGTGACGAGAAAGCCCTTTGGTCGTACGGCGCGGAAATGTACACCGCTTCCTGTAGCACCTGCCACTCGGCACCCGCACCTGACCACTATTTGGCCAACCAATGGATAGGCAACATCAAGGCGATGGCGAGCTTTATTTCGCTTGATAAGTCCGAGCGCCGCTTCTTGCAAAAATACCTGCAAATGAATGCCAAGGATATGGTTGGTGGTCACTCCTAGATAGCTAAAAAGCGAGACAGGCCAGCCACTAAAAAGCCCCCGCACATAACGGGGGCTTTTCTATTTGTCTTGTTGTTCTAGCTTGCCTTATGAGGCGCTGGGCTGTTCAAACACATCAGGTTTTGGTGCCTCTCCGGCATATTTTTCTATATCAACCATGCAGCTCAAAGCGGTGGTTGCCATCGCCAGTTTGGATGAGGGGCGATCAGCGGTCAGCGCATTCGGACTGCCATAGGCGCAAGGGGTTTTCTCATCCAGAACATTAACCGGATTGTACCAAGCCCCTTCAGAAAGCACCACGACACCTGCCGAGAGCTTGTCAGTAACCACAGCACCGGCAAAGACTTCGCCCCGCCCATTGAACAAGCGCACAACATCACCATCAACAATGCCGCGCGCCGCAGCCTCAACCTTACCGATATAACAAGGTTCGCGCCCGCCAACAGTGTAGACCTCCCGCAAGGACGTGCCGTTCAGCTGGCTGTGCAACCGGTTTGCCGGGTGTGTGGACAAAAGGTTCAGCGGATAAGCGGCTTCTTTGCCACCAAGACGCTCGCGCGGGTCCATCCATGTAGGATGTGCCGGGCAATCGTCATAGCCCATCTTTTCGATGTTGCGCGAATATATCTCGATCTTGCCAGAAGGTGTGCCCAATGGCTCAAGCAGCGGATCTTCGCGGTAATCTGCAAAGGTGACGTAGTTCTTGGAAGCCTCAGTCGGTTCAAACCGTACAAACCCGGTTTCCCAGAATGTATCGAAGTCCGGCATCGGGATCTTTTTCGCATCAGCTTGCTTTTTAGCCGCTTCGTAGAACGAACGGATCCACGCCATTTCGTCCTTGCCCTCGGTAAACTCCTCTTTCTTGCCAAACCGCTCGGCAATACCGGCAAAGGCGTCAAAGTCACTGCGTGCCTCGAACAATGGTTCAACCACTTTCTTCATCGCTAGAATGGCTTTTTTGGAGTAATCGCCCACATGGTCGATGTCATTGCGCTCTGCTGTGGTGGTGATCGGTAGCACGATGTCGGCAAAGCGTGCGGTCGCCGTCCAGAACTGCTCGTGTACAATCACCGTATCAAGCTTCTGCCACGCCTTGCGCAAACGGTTGAGGTCCTGATGCTGGTTAAACATGTTCACGCCCACCAGATACATCAGTTTCACATCCGGGTAGGTGCCCTGCGTGCCGTTAAAGTCATAGGTACCCCCAGGGGTTTCAAGCATATCGGCCAGTCGCGCAATTGGTATTGCACGCGTGCCAGCCGCTTTCAGCGCAGCGGCAGCATCCTCCGAAACACGTCCCGGTGACATGCCCGGCAGGCCCGGACTGTTTGCGGCAGGCGATCCCTGGTTAGAATAGTGATAGCTGAGGCCGAAACCGCCCCCCGGCAAGCCAATCTGGCCGATCATCGCGGCAAGGGTCACCAGCATCCAGTGCACCTGCTCGCCAAACTCCTGACGCTGCATCGCCCAGCTACCGGCAAGCATGGTGGTGCCACTGGTGAAGATATCGGCAAGCTCGACGATTTTCGCTGCGTCAACACCGCAGATTTCCGCTGCCCATGCCGGTGTTTTCGCCGTGCCGTCACGCTCACCTGTCAGGTAAGGCAGAAACTTGTCAAAACCTTCAGTATAGTCCTCAAGAAACGCCTCGTCATGCTTGCCCTTGCTGTAAATCTCGTGGGCAATACCAAGCATCAACGCCACATCGGTTCCCGGGCGAATGGGGATCCACTCCGCATTGAAGAAGTCGGCGCTCTCTGTCATCCGCGGATCAATACTGATCACCCGTTTTCCGGCTTTTTTAAACGCCTCGTAGTAAGGATAGGCATTGTGATCGGCAATGCCGGAGGCCACTTGGCTGTTCTTTAGCGGATCAGAGCCGAACAACACCAACGTATCGGTGTTTTCAATCAAGGTTGGCCAAGCAGAGTGCGCGGAGTAAACTTCAAGCCCGCCTGTCACATGCGGCATAATCACTTGCGAACAGCCGGTAGAATAGTCCCCATGGCTTTTAACAAAGGCGCCATCAATACACAGGTTCAGGCAGCGCGCCAGCAAGCTCCGGCCATTGTTCACGCGTCCGGCGCTTTTCCACCCCATAGAGTTGGCATAGATCGCACTCAAGCCATGCTGTTCTTTGGTTTGCTGGAGTTGCTTGGCAATCAAGTCAAGCGCTTCATCCCAGCTTACCCGCACAAAGTCGCCATTGCCGCGGGTCTCGGTTGCCGCGCCCGGGCCGTTTTCTAAGTAAGAGCGTCGCACCATCGGGTACTGAACGCGGCTGGTAGAGCGCGCTGCATCTTTGACACCGGCCAGCTGACCGCTTGGGCGTGGATCATGCTCCCAAGGGGTAATTTGTGTCCACTCGCCATCAACCACAGTGGCCCGAAATGCACCCCAGTGCGAACCACTCACGATACCTTTGGCGCTCGTGGAAGCTTTTGCCGTGCCAGCTTTTAGCAGGGCAGGAGCAAAGGCCCCAAACGCGCCAGCTGTTGTTGCCCCCTTTAAAAAACTGCGGCGTGAACTGTAAAAACTGTTCTTCAGTCCCATGATTATTTCCCTTTATGAAACGGAGAAACACCTTCACTCATGCAAGGGTGTGTTCTTTCCCCCCTCGCTCTTTGCGGGCTCCAAAAAACCGTCCAAGGAACCACTAGGTCTTGCGCCACTCGCCGCAAGAAATTCAATATCTTCCGCAATCCACGCGTGTGTAGCCTGCGCCAAAACGCTGTAGAACCCATGCGCATCAAATCGCTGAACATCCTGCGCAAAATGCGTCACCCACGCCAGAAGATGCTCACGGAGAAACGCAGCTTGCATATCAAGCAACACCTGGCGCGCTGGGCATGCATCTTCATCCTGCAATTGCTGGGCAAACTCGGCCATAACAGCAAGTTCAATAGAAAGGTGATCGGCGGGCACGTGCAGATCAGCGTGCGGGCAAAGGCCAAGCGCTTGTAATATCTTGTTCATTTGCGCCATTGGTCGCTGCGCAAGGCTTTTGTTTTCAAAGGAGTAATAGGCGGACTGTACCGGCATCGCGTGACTGGCAGCGTCGACCCCGAGGAACAGTTTGGAATAGGCAACAGACAGATCCAGAGCTGTGGCCTGAGTGTCCTCGGCTGAGGAGAGGTCTCTTAGCTGCGTAGCAAGGGGGCGCAGGCACGGGACGACCGCTACATCCGCAAGAAAAGTTCGCCCATCCGTTTGATAGTATGAGAGCAAAAGCCCTGTTTTGATCGGTGCTGAGAACAAAGAGGCAAGCCATCTGTATACATAAATACGTAATTTTGATAAGTATAAATGATTATAAAAATTAGAATTATTACTACTCATCGTATTTTCTTATGTATTGTTGCTTGTTATGTTTGGTATATACTTTGAAATGCTATGTTGATTTAAAATAAGTGTCAATGAGTGAGCTTATTAGTCACGCAATGTCGCCTTTAAGTGGTGATATTTAATGTTTCAACACGTAAAAAGCGTAGAATTCACTGGAAATTTGTTTTCTTTCTGTTCATCGAGCGAACGAAAAACCAAAGCCGTGGTGCTTTCGTAAGTCAGCCGCGTCACCCACGTGATGCAGCAGGTACCAAAGCCCAGGAAAAGCGGAAATTTTCTCCACCCCTCAAGGAAAATACCGCATCAATCCAAGGCCTTAGCCAAAATTTGTGATTCAGCATATTAAGCCGCGAGATCCAGCCTCAACACCTACCAATAAGCGATTGGTTTTCCATGCTCGATTCAATTGAAATAACTCCAGACCCGCCAAGAAATTCCAGTCTTTTTAGATAAAACTATAAATTACAGCTAGTTATAGTGAGTTTTAGAATCAGACTATAAACATTAGTCGCGCCGCTAAGTGAATCGGGAGGGAACATGGCAAAACAATCAAGCAAGGAGCGTGTGAAGGCAGCTGCCGAAGCCGCTGGGCTTGCCATCGAGATCGTACAAATGCAGGAAAGCACACGCACCGCCGAAGAAGCGGCTGCTGCTTGCGGGTGTCAGATCGGGCAGATCGTTAAATCGCTTATCTTCGCCAAAGGAGAAGGTGAGGCATTTGTGCTGTTGTTGATTGCTGGAGATCGACAGGCGGATCTTGTAGCGGCACAGCAGCAAATTGGCAGCCAATTGCAGCGCGCTGATCCAAAAGCGGTGCGCGCCAAAACCGGTTTTGCTATCGGTGGTGTCGCGCCACTTGGCCATAACTGCCCTGTAGAGGTGTTTATGGACCCCGCGCTCTTGCAGTATCCGGTTGTATGGGCAGCTGCTGGTGCGCCAAACGCGGTGTTTTCTGTAGCGCCCCAAGCGTTGCAAGACGCAGTGGGCGCTCAATTGTTGCACGCAAGCCCGGTGGCTGCCACCGGCGATTAAGGCGGATCTCTGACTTTGGCAGGAGCTAAGCGGCAAGCCTGCTTTGGACAGCGAAGCGCTATCGCGCCTGCTGCCAGAGGCAGGCTTACATCTAAAGGTCGTGCGGCTAGGCCGCGCTATATTGTCTGTTAAGCCTCGGCCGAAGCCTCTTCCACAGCACTGGAAAGCTCAAGCCAGCTTTCCTCCAGCTCTGCCAACTGCTTCACATAGCCCGCACGGCGAATGGCGTGCTCGCTGGCTTTATCCGGTGCCTTGACGTAAATATCGGGATCTGCCAGCAGGGCATCCAGCTTGCCGATGTAGCGGTTGAGTTTTTCCATCTCTTTTTCGGTGCGTGCCAGCTCTTTTTTCAAAGGTGCCAGCTTTGCCCGCATCTCGGCAGCTTCCCGCCGGCGATCTTGCTGCGATGGACTCTTGCGCGCTTCATCAGCCCCTGATTTTTTTCCCTCATTATCCTTTGCGCAGGCATTGCCCTGCAAGATCAGGCGGCGGTAATCCTCCATATCGCCTTCAAAGGGCGCCACCGTGCCATCTCGCACCAACCACAGACGATCGGCGCAGGCCTCCACCAATTGCCGGTCGTGGGCGATGAGAATAACAGCTCCCTCATAATCGTTAATTGCTTCGATCAGGGCCTGACGGCTGTCAATGTCCAGATGGTTTGTTGGTTCATCAAGGATAATCAGGTTTGGCCCGGCAATGGTAGCAAGCCCAAGCAGCAACCTTGCTTTTTCGCCCCCCGACAAATCTTGCGCCGCCGTTTGCATGCGATCTGTCGGCAGACCAAAACGATCAACCGCCGCCCTTAATTTTGCCTCTGGCGCCTCCGGCATCAACCGGCGCACGTGGTCCACTGCATTGGCCTGGGGAATGAGATCATCCAGCTGATGCTGGGCAAAAAAGGCGGTGGCGAGCTTGGAGGAAACAGTCTTCTCCCCATCCATCAAAGGCAAACGTCCGGCAAGTAGCTTGGCAAACGTGGACTTGCCGTTGCCATTGGCCCCAAGCAGGGCGATGCGGTCATCCTGATCGATATTCAGGTTGAGCCGAGAGAGGATTTTCGTGTCCCCATAGCCAACACTGGCGCTCTCCAGCTTGATAATCGGCGGCGACAATTTCACCGCCGGTTGCGGGAAGGAGAGGGGCAGGCCGGAGCTTTCATCCAGCACCATTACCGGCTGCATGCGCTCGATCATCTTCAGGCGGGACTGCGCCTGCTTGGCCTTGCTGGCCTTGTAGCGGAACCGGTCCACATACGCCATCATATGTTTGCGCTGCTTCTCCTGCTTTTCAGCCGCTTTTTTCTGCAGTGTCAGAGTTTCGCGCCGCTGCCGGTCAAAGCTGTCGTAGCCGCCGCGGTAATAGGTGAGTTTGCCACCATCCAGATGCACGATGGAATCAACCGCCTTGTTCAACAGATCACGGTCGTGACTGATGATCACCACCTGATGCGGATAGCGGGCAATATACTGCTCAAGCCACAGCGTGCCCTCCAGATCAAGATAGTTGGTTGGTTCATCCAGCAGCAGCAAATCTGGCTGCGAGAACAGCAGCGCTGCCAACGCCACCCGCATGCGCCAGCCACCGGAAAAGTCTTTGCACGGCCGCTGCTGCGCCTCGCTATCAAAGCCAAGACCGTGCAAAATAGTTGCCGCGCGCGCCTCGGCGGAATGGGCGTCAATATCGGCCAACCTTGCGTGGATTTCGGCAATGCGGTGCGGGTCTGTGGCGGTGTCCGCCTCGCTAAGCAGCGCTGTGCGTTCGGTATCGGCTGCAAGCACCACCGCAATCAGACTGTCATCGGTTCCCGGCGCTTCCTGCGCCACCTGTCCGATCTTTGCGCCGCGCGGAATGCTAACGTCGCCGCTTTCTGCGGAAATATCGCCGGTTAACAGGCGAAACAGGGTGGACTTGCCAACACCATTGCGGCCAACAAGGCCGGTTTTGGCGCCCGCAGGCAGGGTGACTGTGGCGTTATCGATGAGCAAACGCCCGGCGATGCGATAGGTCAGGCTGGAAATCTGTAACATGGCTCATGTGTTTGACCAAAAATCAGCGAATTGGCAAGGGGGCGCGTGAAACAAGGGCTGTGTTTGCAACTATAGCCAAAAGTTTTCTCTAAATTCATCGAGACTTATCTGATCGGCGACGCCGTTATTGTAATTCTCTTGAATCCCAAGATCTCTAAGCTGATCCGCTGTAAGCGGGTTACGGATAAACGGATTCTTGTTGTAATTTGGCGTCGAGTCAGAGTCTAAAAATGCCTCCACGAAAGAAAAATCGCAGTTGGTAAATTGAATTGGCCACTCTGGATTTAAAATAACTGTTCCAAATAAAGTACACCTTTCAAAACTGCAGTCGGTCATAGGTTCAAAAAGGTAGCCACCGATTAGGCACTCTACAAAATCGACAGGAGGTTGATGTTGTTCTTCAAGAAAGCAAAAACGTGTTCGATCAAACTTGCATTTTTTAAACACGACCTTATTTTTTGCAGAAATTTGCAAATTGTTTATCCCAGAGAAATCAGAGTACTCAACTTCTGATCCGGTGAAGTCAAAGTGCAGGTGATGCTTGGAAGCATTCACATATATATTGCGTAATTTTGTATTTTGTAAATTTAAGACAAAGTCTCCCTCTGGAAAATACTGGAGGCAAACCAACCGTGAGAGGGCGTTTGTTAACACGGAACCGTATGCTTCCTCTTCAGGTTCGCGCTGTGATAATTTGGTTATATCGGCATTCTTTCTTAAAGCTGCGCAAATCACATTAAGCGTCAACTCTAGGTACTCTTCAGGGTGAAGACTTGAGAGCTTTTCCAAAATGTATATGCCCGAAATTCTTTTTGAAGTACTAGCGCTGTCAATCAATTCAAGGGCGTTGGAAAACTGGTTAAAAACCTTTTCGTCGCGGCCCTGCTGTATTTGTTCTTCAAGTCCGGCAATTTGCTTGTCAGTTCGCTCTAAGCCTTCCCTTGTTAGTTCAAGTTGCTGATTTGTCTGGTCTAGCCGTTTGAACAACGCGTAGATGGTTGCGATTGCAATTATGCCACCCCCAAAAACCTTAAGCACATCAAGTATGGTGGGAGCGGACTGAGCAGCGCTGCCATCTACCGTCCAAGCCAGCACTGCAAAGAGGGAGTGGCCCAGAACGAGTGCCAGCGTAAAATGGATGGTCAAATAGACCAGCAGCAGTGCAATGAAAACACAGCAGATTCTAGGAAAACTGTTCGTTTTAAGCATAATTAAGCCTGTAATAATGTTAGGCTTTAATATCACTCTTGAAGAATATATTCACGTTAAAGTTGTTACAAACTAAATTACTCTCTCGTCATCACTTCCTGTATTGCAGCGCGAGGGAGAAGAAATGCTCAACCGGATCTTGCACAAACGACCCTTGCAGCGGCAGCCAAAGCGCACGATTGCCCTCAAGCTCCAAAAGCTCGCCGTAAAGCTCCCGCATCTGTACAATCACAGTGCTTTGGCAAGGAACGAACAAGCCAAATTTATCGCCATAATTGGGCTTCCAATGCAGGCGCACCGTGGTGCCCTTCTGCCGCGTGCCGCCCTGCGTGCGGGGGCGATAGGCGGGCTCCCCCCATTTGAGCGTCTCGTCAAGCGCAACGGGATCCGGCAGCCGCTCTGCAACAGCAAACAGCAGTGCGCGCATCTCTAAAAACCGGCTCTGCGCCTGTGCCGGGTAAGCGTGAACCACCGCAGCCACGTCCTCTGCCATCGGCGGCCGAACCAATTCCGCTTGAAGTTGGGCCAAACGGTCCATCATGCCCTCAAAAGTTAAAACATCAACAACTGCAGGCAATCATAGTCCGGCGGCGGCGCAACAAGCAAGCCGCGCGGCAAAACCAAGCACGCCGCGCGAATTTTAGGGATCGCTTAACCCGTATGCTCTGAGGATCCGTCCCCTAGGCTTTGGTAAGGTCCTCTTCGCGCGCCATGCCATGCCCGCTTTCCCGTTGGAAATAGATCATATCTAGGGCAGGGGGCGTTTGTCCCAGCTGGGTGAGGAAGCTATGCACTTGGCCGCGATGGTGCGTCTGGTGATTAAAGAAATGAAACAGCGCTGCCCCGAGCGGTTGCTGCATCACCAAAGGCTTGCGAATGGTGCGGTAAATCAGCGTGCGCAGCAAATCAGCCTCGCGCATCTGCTCCACCACTGAAATGATACGCTCATCCAGCCGCTCGCGGCGCCCGCGTAGCTCCTCAAACTCACCGCAAATGCTCTCGTCCAGCGAGGTGATCGGATCTCCTTCGCCGGTGAAGCGCTGCAACCACGCCATATCCGCAATAACCTGATGTTCCATCGTCCCGTGGATCGATTGGAAGTGCGCCCCAAGATCCTTGTGGTAATCATCACGCGGCAGTGCAGCACAAGCGTCTAGCAACAAACCGTTCGCCCATTTGTTATAGGCAGCAAACATGGTGAAGGCAGCTTTCATGGCAAAGTCTCTCTTCTGATGCAGGTGTCGACAAAGTCTTTCCTATGAACCTAGAGCATTTCTAGAAATCTGCACTATGACACCGGTCAAATACCGTGAAAACCGAGGAAGACAAATGCGCGCGCTCCTCGCTTTAATCTTGGAGGGCAAACTGCGTTGGCATGGCAGTAAAAACCAAACAGAGCCGTACATGCAGCTTGTTTTGGCAAGATAGCGGGAAAAACTTGTCGTTAGCGGCTTTGGTCCCTTGCATTTTTTCAGGGTCTGTACGTATATCGGCGCGCAAAACGGGGCCAAGTGAGGACCCGCTCACAAGTTTCGATTCGTAAATGTGTAAGCTCGGCAAAAAACTGATGGACTACATCAGTTTCAACACGAGCAACCAACCTGAAGGCAGGAAGAATTATGGCGATTGAACGCACCTTTTCCATGATCAAGCCAGACGCTACCAAGCGTAACCTCACTGGCGCTATCACCGCCAAGCTCGAAGAAGCTGGCCTGCGCGTCGTCGCATCCAAGCGTGTATGGATGTCTCTGCGCGAAGCAGAGGGTTTCTACGCAGTGCACAAAGAGCGTCCGTTCTTTGGTGAACTGACCGAGTTCATGTCCTCTGGTCCAACCATCGTTCAGGTTCTGGAAGGCGAAAACGCCATTGCCAAAAACCGTGAAGTCATGGGCGCTACCAACCCAGCAGATGCAGCCGAAGGCACCATCCGTAAAGAGTTTGCCCTGTCCATCGGCGAAAACTCCGTTCACGGCTCAGATGCACCAGAAACAGCTGCTGAAGAGATTGCCTACTGGTTCTCCGGCACCGAAATCGTTGGCTAATTGATTTTTGCAGGTTTTGCGAGAAGCAAGCGGGCCAGCCGGATAGTTCCGGCTGGTCTTTTTTATGTCGCGCTGGCAGGCTGTCGCCCTTGCGCTCCTGCGGGTGTTCGCTGCGCGGACCAACAGATCGGCACTTGTCCTCTTGCTGCCGCCTCCGCTCCGGTGATATGCCAACGAACGGCCGTGCATGCGGCTTTGAGCCATCCTCGCTCAGCTATTGAAATCGGTTAGATAAAAGGGGCGTACCATGCCAGCTCATCCCGCCAGCAGCCAGAAAGGGACCCGCCGTGCCACAGTCTGCCCGCATGATTGCCCCTCCACCTGTGCACTGGAAGTCGAAATCACCCCAAAAGGTGAATTGGGCCGTGTCTACGGGCGTAAGGATAACGCCTATACCGCGGGCGTTATCTGCGCAAAGGTGGCCCGCTATGCAGAGCGCCTTCACCATCCGGACAGGCTGACCCATCCCTTGAGGCGTAACGGGTCCAAGGGGAGCGGCGCCTTTACGCGCATCTCCTGGGAAGAAGCCCTTGCTGAAATCTCCGAGCGTTTCCTCGCTGCCGAGCAGCGTTATGGTGCGCAAACTGTTTGGCCCTACTATTTCGCCGGTACCATGGGGCTGGTGCAACGCGACAGCATCAACCGTTTGCGCCATGCCAAAGGTTACTCCGGCATGTACCAGACATTCTGTACCAATATGGCATGGACGGGGTATATCGCAGGCACCGGCAGACTGGCCGGACCGGACCCAAAGGAAATGGCGCTTTCCGATTGCGTGGTGATCTGGGGTACCAACCCGGTGGCGACACAGGTCAATGTCATGCCCCACGCCATCAAGGCGCGCAAAACCCGCGGCGCCAAAATTGTGGTCATCGATGTCTACGACACACCGACGGCACAGCAGGCGGATATGAAGCTAATTCTGCGCCCCGGAACCGATGGCGCATTGGCCTGCGCAGTGATGCATATCCTGTTTCGCGATGGCAATGCCGATCGCTCTTACATGGACAAATATGCCGATTGCCCACAAGAGCTGGAGGCGCATCTTAGCAGCAAAACACCTGAATGGGCGGCGCAAATCACAGATTTGAGCGTCGAGCAAATTGAAGAGTTCGCCGCTCTGGTGGGTACAACCCAACGCACTTTCTTTCGCCTCGGCTATGGCTTTACCCGTCAGCGTAATGGTGTCATCAATATGCACGCCGCTTCATGCATCGCGGTGGTTGGCGGCCATTATCAATATAAAGGCGGCGGCGCGTTTCACAACAACGGTGCGATCTACGGCCTTAACACTGCGCGGGTAGAAGCGCGAGAACTAGCAGACCGCAGCATCCGCCAGCTGGATATGTCGCAGATCGGCCGTGTGCTGACAGGTGACCCTGCGGCGCTACATAATGGCCCGCCAGTAACTGCGCTGCTGGTGCAAAACAGCAATCCGGCCTCGGTGGCGCCAGAGCAGACGCTGGTGCAGCAAGGGCTAGCGCGCGAGGACCTCTTTACCGTGGTGCATGAGCACTTCCTCACCGAAACCGCGCGTTTTGCCGATATCGTGCTGCCAGCCACAATGTTTACCGAGCACGATGACATCTACAAGACCGGCGGCGCTGCTTCGCTGCATTTCGGCCCGAAGCTTATGCAAGCACCGGGGGAAGCACGGGAGAACCTCTGGCTGCTGAACGAGTTGATCCGGCGCCTTGGCGGTACAGACCACAAGGGCCACCATATGAGTGCCCGTGAGCATGTGGAATGGATGCTAGAAAACTCTGGCTATGGCCCGCTGACAGAGTTGGAAAAGAACGGATTTGTAGACTGTCAGCCCGAATTTGACCGCGCACACTATCTGGATGGCTTTGGATACCGGGACAAGAAGTTCCGCTTTGCCCCGGATTGGAGCAAAGTACCGGCCCCCAACGCCGGCCCCATGGGCCCTTGGCAGCATATGCCGCGCTTGCCAGATCACTGGCCGGTCAATGAAGCGACAAGCGGCGACACTCCGTTTAAACTGGTCACTGCACCTGCACGCTCCTTCCTCAATTCCTCATTCAATGAAACGCAAGGCTCTCGGAAAAAGGAAGGGCGACCCTGCGTGCTTATACCCGCCCGTGATGCGCAGAGGCTTGGTATTGAAGAGGGTGACCCTGTGGCCCTCAGCAACCACCGCGGCCGGGTGGAGTTGCACGCCAGAATTGCCGATACTGAACAACAGCCCGGTATCCTTGTCAGCGAAGGGCTCTGGCCCAACGCAGACTTTATCAATGGGCGCGGCATCAACACCCTGACAGGTGCGGATCAAACAGCGCCCTATGGCGGCGCTGCCTTTCATGATATCGCTGTGCGTCTTGAACCGCTGCTAAACAGAACGGGCACAAGGACAGACTAAGGGGCAAGCACCAGAGCAAGCGTAGGCAGCAAGGCGCACGAGCAGTCCAACCAAGCTCCAATCACCACCGCTTAAGCCAGCTTGAGCCCAATCACGCCGGTTATAATCAGCAGTACCGACACCATGCGCATCGCGTTCAGCGTATCGCCAAACAGCACCACGCCGAGCATAAACGTGCCCGCCGCGCCAATGCCGGTCCACACCGCATATGCGGTGCCCATTGGAATGGTCTTTTGCGCGTAGAACAGCAGGGCCCCTGACAAGCCCATGGAAACCACAGAGAACGCGATCCAGCCCCAGTTCATGCCAGCTTCTGTGTAGCCGTTCTTTAGCCCCAGCGGCCAGCCAATTTCAAACAAACCGCCAAGTAACAACGCTACCCATGCCAAGCTCATCAAGACCCTCTCTAGGCTGTAGAAAAAGAAAGGCACCACTCATCTGAGCAATGCACCACCTCTGGCTGACCACTTGGGCCATGTAAATATACGGATGAATACCGCGCTTACCATAGGCAAAAAACGGAACACAAAGGTAACGCCGCCTGCTTAAGAACCGCTTGCCAGCACCCGCATGCCATCGATCTTATAGGCACCGCTGGCAATGAGCCTGAGCGCTTGCGGGTATATCTGATGCTCCACCTGAAGCACCCGCGCCCCAAGGGTTTGTGCATCATCATCATCGCGAACCGCAACTGAGCCTTGAGCGATAATCGGCCCCACATCCATTTCCGCGGTGACAAAATGCACGGTGGCGCCGTGCAGCTTTACCCCAGCTTCCAAAGCACGGGCATGAGTATCAAGACCGGGAAAGGCGGGTAATAATGCCGGATGAATGTTAATCAGCCTGTTGTGCCAGCGATTGACAAACCACGGGGTGAGTAAGCGCATAAAACCCGCCAACACCACCAATTCGGCACCGGCAGCTTCCAGCTCTTCGTGCAATTCGCGCTCGAACGCCTCTCTGTCCTTGCCGTAACGCTTGTGATCAAGGCTGAACGTGGCAATGCCTGCATCTCGTGCCCGTTGCAGACCGGCCGCATCGGGCCGATTGCTACCCACACAGACAATTTGCGCGGGGAAATCTTCGGCCTTCGCAGCTTCCAACAGCGAAACCATATTGCTGCCGCGTCCGGATATCAGCACAGCAACTTTCTTTCGGCTTTGGTTCAAACTCATGCATTTTGCCCCAAATCCAAAGTGCCTTCAAACACCGCTTGCTCGCTGTCCGCTTCTGCGCGGGGCTCCAACGCTCCCAAGCGCATCACCAGCTCGCCATTGGCCTCTAGTACCGCGGTAACCTCCGCAACCTTGTCTGCACGAACAGCGACAACCATGCCAACACCGCAGTTAAAGGTGCGCAGCATTTCGCTTTGCGCGACACCGCCTGCTTGAGCCAGCCAGCCAAACACTGGCGGGCAAGAGATCTGGGCAAGGTCGATCCGCGCTTGCAATCCCTCGGGCAGCACACGGGGCAAGTTTTCAGGCAGGCCGCCGCCGGTGATGTGCGCCAGCGCCTTAACTGCTCCGGTTTCGCGGATCGCCGCCAGCAATGGCTTGACGTAAATTCGGGTCGGCGTCATTAGCGCTGCACCCAAAGTTGTCTCGCTTGCAAACGGCGCTTTGCAGTCAAACCCAAGGCCTGCATGCTCGATAATCTTACGCACCAAGGAAAAGCCGTTGGAATGCACGCCGCTGGATGCAAGACCAAGCAGTACATCCCCTTCGCTCAGTGCCGCACTTGGCAGGAGTTCGCCCCGTTCTGCCGCGCCAACGGCAAAACCGGCCAGATCATAATCACCCTTGGCATACATGCCCGGCATCTCGGCGGTTTCCCCGCCAATCAGTGCACATCCGGAAATTTGACAGCCTTCAGCGATGCCAGAAACAACGGATGTTGCTTCCTCCACATCCAGCGCACCGCAGGCGTAGTAATCGAGGAAGAACAGCGGTTCCGCCCCTTGCACAACCAGATCATTGACGCACATGGCCACCAGATCGATGCCCACGCCGCCGTGTACACCGGTTTCGATCGCGATTTTTAGCTTGGTGCCAACGCCGTCATTGGCGGCCACTAGAATAGGGTCTTTAAAGCCGGCACCTTTCAAATCAAACAGCCCGCCAAAGCCGCCAATCTCGCTGTCAGCACCCGGACGACGGGTGGCTTTCACCAAAGGGCTGATGTTCTTCACAAGCGCGTTGCCCGCATCAATATCAACACCGGCCGCAGCATAGGTCAGGCCGTTTTGGTTTTGCTCGCTCATGAGGGGGGAAACTCCTGTCCGCTGATCGCCAACCGGCTTGCATGCCCAAAATGGTTCCGCCGGATTTGTCGGCATAGAACCCAAAACCCCTGTAAAAAGCAAGCGTGACTGCTCACAAATACCAAGGTTTTCATTGGGATATAGAGAATTCGTCTTGCGCAATACCAAAACAATCAGATGAGATACCCAAAAGACAACATTTAACCTATAAACATACTCAGAGCTTGCATTTTTTTTCGCCATTACCTCGTGCAAAAGACAACTCCGCCGTGCTTTCTTGATATTGGCAACTTCCTTCGCTCGTCGCCGCTGCTATAAAGGGCAAAACACCCCCCAAAGCAGGAGAATATGGGGCTAGAGCGCTTCGTATTATCTCCGCTAAACTCCGGGGCAATCGATCATTCACCTGCAAAAGCTGCGTAGGAGCCCATGACTTTACAGCGACGTATTTCCTTCTGGTTGATTTCATTTGCCGTTTTTGTCGCGTTCCTGTTCCTGTTTCGCGACATCTTGCTGCCCTTTGTAGCTGGCATGGCACTGGCTTATCTACTGGATCCTATTGCCGACCGCTTGGAGGCAATGGGGCTGAACCGGCTGCTGTCTACAGTAACCATTCTGCTGTTGTTCCTGATTCTCTTTGTCGCGGCCCTCCTGGTGTTGATACCGGTTTTGTCCAGCCAATTGCGCTCGCTCATTGTAGAGCTGCCTACCTATGTCGGCTCCTTGCAAACCATCTTGATAGAGTTCATTTCGCCGCATCTGGATAAAGTCGGGGTGCAAGGCATCGATTTAAAAGGCAACCTTGGTGACTTGATGGGACAAGCTGCCGGCTGGGCCGGAACGTTGCTCACCTCGATTTGGAATGGGGGACAGGCACTGGTCTCAATTGCCTCTTTGATGGTGGTGACCCCCGTGGTTGCGTTCTACATGCTGCTCGATTGGGACAACATGACCGCCAAAATCGACAGTTGGTTGCCGCGCCAGCAACGGCCAACGATTCACCGGCTCGCGTCTGAAATGGACGCCGCCGTTGCCGGATTTGTGCGCGGACAGGTGATGATGTGCCTTGTTCTTAGTATTTATTACGCAGCTACCCTGTTGATTGTGGGGCTAAAATTCGGATTATTGATTGGTATAGTAGCGGGCTTGATTAGTTTTATACCATATGTAGGCGCCTTAGTTGGCTTCTTCCTCTCCATTGGGGTCGCTGTTGTGCAGTTTTGGCCGGATCCGGTCATGATCGGCATTGTCCTTGCCATTTTCGCGCTGGGGCAGTTCCTAGAGGGCAACGTTCTGCAGCCTAAACTGGTGGGCAAAAGCGTTGGTCTGCATCCGGTTTGGTTGATGTTCGCGCTGTTTGCGTTTGCCAGTCTGCTGGGTTTTGTCGGAATGCTGATTGCGATCCCCGCCGCTGCCGTTGTTGGTGTGTTGGCTCGCTTTGCTTTGCAACAGTATTTGGGCAGCCAGATCTACTGCACTGGCGACTTCGACGCGGAAGATGACGACTAGATCATTTGGGTACTCCCGGCCATTTATGGCTGGCAAAGCGATTAGAACAACAGGAAGTGTGGCATGAATTCACCGGCGCAGCCGCAACAGTTACCTCTGGTGCTGCCCCATGAAGAGGCACTGGGGGCCGATGATTATCTGGTCAGCCAGACCAACAAGGCTGCCTTCCTGCTTGTCAACCAATGGCCGGAATGGCCTTCACCCGTCATTGTTCTAACCGGCCCGCAAGGCGCGGGCAAAACCCACCTTGTCAATGCATGGCACGAGCGCTCCGGCGCTGCAATCTGCAAGGCAAAAGATCTTACCGAGGCCAAAGTTGCGGAATTGGTGGCAAATGGCCCGGTAGCAATCGAGGACCTGCACCATGGGTTTGACGAGCGTGCGGTGTTTCATCTGTTTAACGCGGTGCGCCAGATTGGCAGCTTCATGCTGATGACCACCCGCACGCCGCCCGCAAGCTTTGAGCTGCAAGTGCCCGACCTTGTCTCCCGTTTTCGCGCTGCAACCCCTGTAGAGGTGCAGGAGCCGGACGATATGCTGCTTCGCCTTGTAATGACCAAGCTGTTTGCTGACCGGCAGGTGGTGGTCGATCCAACCTTGATCGACTTTCTCGTGGTGCGCATCGAACGCTCACTCAGCGCGGTACAAAATGTGGTGGAAGCGCTGGACAGACAGGCTCTGGCCAACGGCACCAAGATTTCCCGCGTCATGGCCGCTCGCCTATTAGAAAACTTGGGTGAATAATTCTCAGTGTGTTATGGTTGTGAAACAACAAGGGACGACTACATCTATTAACTCCAATCAGATATTTCTAAAAAGGATTTTGGAGCTGAACCTTTAAGGAGAGGGCGCCGATGAATGACGTGATAGCAGACAACTCCAGTGAAGCGGCCGACGAACTGGACGCTATTCGCCGGCAGGGCGCGGCCCTCATGAGCAAACCCGAACGTTTCGTCAATCGCGAGTTGTCTTGGTTGCAGTTCAATCGGAGGGTTCTGGAAGAATCTATGAACCCGGCCCACCCCCTGCTCGAACGTCTGCGCTTCTTGTCGATCTCCGCCAATAACCTCGACGAGTTTTTCATGGTCCGCGTGGCTGGCCTGCGCGCCCAGCACCGCGCCAATGTGAGCAAACTTTCCGCAGATGGCTTAACCCCCGCAGAGCAGCTGGAGAAAATCTCCCTTGCAGTAAGCCGCTTGCAAACCGAGCAACAAGCCATCTTTCGCCAGTTACGCGGCGAGCTGACCGAAGTTGGTATCGCCATCACCTCACTTGATGAGCTGAGCGCTGCTGAGCGTGAATGGCTGGAAGGCTATTTCCTCAATCATATTTTCCCGGTGCTTACCCCACTTGCCATCGATCCGGCGCATCCGTTTCCGTTTATTCCGAATTTCGGCTTCTCGCTGATTCTCGATATGGTGCCTGCGTCCGGCGGTCCCGGTCTGACTGCACTGCTGCGCCTGCCCAGCCAGATTGGCCGGTTTGTGGTGTTGCCACGTCCAAAGGGCAGCGACAGAAACAACACCCGCTTTATCCCGATCGAAGTCATCGTATCTATGTTTATTGGCCGCTTGTTTCCCGGCTATAAAGTGCGAGGCTCGGGGGCGTTCCGGGTACTGCGCGATTCAGACCTTGAGATCGAGGAGGAAGCGGAAGATCTGGTGCGCGAATTTGAAACCGCGCTGAAGCGCCGCCGCCGTGGTCAGGTTATCCGCTTGGAAATCGAACAGGAAACACCGGAGCTTCTGCGCGAGTTGGTCGCCGGTGAATTGGAAGTGGAAGAGGATGAAATATTTCTCGTTAATGGCCTGCTCGCCCTGAATGATCTTTCCCAAGCCGTCGGGCTGGACCGGCCAGAGCTGAAGTTCAGCCGCTATGCCCCGCGCTATCCAGAGCGCGTGCGAGAGCATTCCGGCGACTGCTTTGCTGCCATCCAGCAAAAAGACATTCTTGTTCACCATCCCTATGAGAGCTTTGATGTTGTGGTGCAGTTCCTGCGCCAAGCCGCGCAAGATCCGGACGTGGTCGCCATCAAGCAGACCCTGTACCGCACCTCCAACAACTCGCCCATTGTCACCGCACTGGCCGAAGCTGCCGAGGCTGGTAAATCCGTCACCGCGCTGGTCGAGCTTAAGGCACGGTTCGACGAAGAGGCCAACATCCGTTGGGCCCGCGATCTGGAACGGGCAGGGGTGCAGGTGGTCTTTGGCTTCATGGAACTAAAAACCCACGCCAAAGTGTCGATGGTTGTGCGCCGCGAGCAAAAGGGCCTGCGCACTTACTGCCACTTTGGCACCGGCAACTACCACCCCATTACAGCCAAAATCTACACCGACCTTTCCTACTTCACCGCTGATCCAGCCTACGCCCGTGATGCCACCAAAATCTTTAATTATATAACGGGTTATGCTGAGCCCGGAGAGCTGGAAAAGCTATCCATATCACCCACGTCACTGCGCAAGCGCATCCTGAAATGCACCGAGGAAGAAATCGCCCATGCCAAAGCAGGGCGGCCGGCGCAGATCTGGTTGAAGATGAACTCGCTCGTTGATCCGGGAATCATTGATGCTCTCTACCGCGCCTCGCAAACCGGTGTGCAGATTGATCTGGTGGTGCGCGGGATTTGTTGTTTGCGCCCTGGTGTGCCGGGGCTGTCCGACAACATTCGCGTGAAATCAATTGTGGGCCGTTTTCTCGAACACAGCCGCATTTACTGCTTTGGCAATGGTCAGGGCTTGCCCTCACCAGAGGCAAAAGTCTATATCTCCTCTGCCGATTTGATGCCAAGAAATCTGGATCGTCGTGTTGAAACGCTGGTGCCTGTCGAGACACCCTCTGTGCACGCGCAGATCTTGGATCAGATAATGGTCGCAAACTTGGAAGACAACCAACAGAGCTGGCGTCTGCTCCCAGATGGCTCGCATGAAAGAATAATCGCAGCACCGGACGAGGATCCCTTCAACGTGCATCAGTATTTCATGACAAACCCATCGCTCTCCGGCCGCGGCGACGCGTTGCAGATAGACAGCCCGACACTTTTTGTGGATCGCTCGGATAGTGCCTGACTTACTAAGTGGTAACGAGCCCCGTGGACGCTTCACCGCGGACGGGGCTTTTGCAGTCATCGATATTGGTTCCAACTCCGTACGCCTTGTGGTGTACGAGCGCGAGGCGCGCGCTCCAACCGCGCTGTTCAACGAGAAAGTTCTCGCAGGCCTTGGGCGAGGTTTGGCCGAAACCGGCCGTTTGTGCGATGAAAATGTAAAGCGCGCACTTGCCGCGTTACACCGCTTTCGCGCCATCTGCGATCATATCGGGGTTGGCAAAATTGCTATTCTCGCCACCGCCGCCGCTCGCGAAGCGGAAAACGGGCCGGAATTTATTGCCCACGTTGAGGAGATTTGCCGCGAACAGGTAAAAATCCTCTCCGGTGCGGACGAGGCCTACTACTCGGCAATGGGGGTCATCTCCGGATTTTGGCAACCCGATGGCTTGGTGGGCGACCTTGGCGGCGGCTCATTGGAGCTGGTTGATCTTAAGAACGCCCAGCTGGGCGAGGGGCACACTTTCCCCCTTGGCGGCATTCGCCTGCAGGAGGCTTCAAGGCGTAACCTGCAAGAAGCAATGCACATTGCCTCTGATTCCCTTGCCACGGCAGATTGGCTAACCGGCGCTGAAGGGCGCAAGTTCTACGCCATTGGCGGCACATGGCGTTCGCTTGGCCGTCTACACCTGTTTCAAGAGCGTTACCCGCTCCACGTCATGCATGAATACACGATCCCGGCAGAGGTCGCGCTGGAGTTTTGCGAGCGTGTTGCCCGCGGCGAGATAACCGACCAACCCAAAATCGGCGTTGTTTCCAAGGCCCGCCGTTCGTTGCTGCCCTACGGTGCTGTGGTTATGCGCGAGGTTATCCATCGCTCCAAAGTGGACCAGGTGGTGTTCTCATCGCTCGGTGTGCGCGAGGGGTTGCTCTACTCCATTCTTTCTCCGCAGCGCCAGCAAAAAGACCCGCTCCTCACCGCTTCGCGTGAGCTTGGCCTGCTACGGGCTCGCTGCCCCGCTTATTCTGATGAGCTGGCGCAGTGGAGCGGTAAAGCACTCTCTGACTTGGGGATTGTTGAGAACCCGCAGGAAGAGCGTCTCCGTCTCGCCGCCTGCAACCTTGCCGACATCGGCTGGCGAGCCCACCCTGATTATCGCGGCAAACAATCGCTGAATGTCATTTCCAACATGGGGTTCGTCGGTGTTGATCACGCCGGGCGCGCCTATCTCGCTTTAACGGTGTTCTATCGCCATGAGGGCTTGATAGATGATGCGGTCTCTCCAAAGATTCGCAGCTTGTGCAGTCCGCGGTTGATGCAACTGGCCCGTGCGCTCGGCGCTGTTATGCGGCTTGCCAGCCTAATCAGCGCGTCGATCTCCGGCATGTTGCCGCGTACAAGGCTTGAGGTTTCATCCAGCGCAATCATCCTGCACTTGCCAGAGGACGTCGCAGCAATCGACGGTGAGCGCTTGCGCAAACGCCTCAATCAACTTGGAAAACTGTTCTCACGTACTGTTGAATTGCGGATCGAGGACTAGGGCGCCCATTCCAGAAACGATTGCAATAAAAAACCCGGCCGAGTTGCCGGGTTTCCATTTATCTTTTTGGGGGAAGGTACGCTAACCAAGCTCTTTATTAGGGCGGCGGCTGCGGCCTCTGCGCGGCGCGCGCTCCACTGGCTCACCTTGGTTGCAGACAACCACCTTCTTCCCATCGAACGCCAGCGAAACCTCGCCGCGTTTCAGCTTCAATGCCGTTTCGCCAAACAACTCGCGGCGCCAGCCTTGTAGCGCAGCCACGTCCGCCTCATCATCCGCTGCAATCTTCTCCAGATCATCAACGGTCGCAATGAGTTTGGCTGCAACACCTGTAGTCTCGCTTGTCAGCTTTAGCAGCACCTTGAGCAGATCCACCGCTGCCCCCGCGCCATCTGGGGCAGGGCGCCCTTTGGGAACGACGGGCAAATCTTCCTTGGGAATTTGCAGTGCGCTATTCACCGCTGCAAGAATGCCTTCTGCCGCTTTCGAACGCTCAAAACCACGCGGGATCGTGCGCAAATGCCCCAGAGCTTGTGCGCTCGTTGGTTGCTGCATGCTGATCTCGTAAATGGCATCGTCCTTCAGCACCCGGCTGCGCGGTGTGTTGCGCTCTTGCGCCTCTCGTTCTCGCCAAGCGCTGACCTGCTGCAGTACCGCCAGCTCGATCGGCTTGCGTACCCGCAATTTCATCCGTTGCCATGCTTTTTCTGGGTCCGCCCGGTAAGTGTCTTCCGAGCGCAGCGTGTTCATCTCGTCCTCAACCCAGTGTGTGCGCTGCTTCTGCGCCAACTGTTCCCGCAGGAACTCGTAGACATCACGCAAATGCGTCACGTCGGCCAGCGCATAACTGAGCTGCTTGTCGGAAAGTGGGCGACGCGACCAATCCGTAAAACGCGAACTTTTGTCCAAGCGTTGTCCGGTTACCTTGCTGACCAATTGATCATAGGAAACAGAATCGCCAAAGCCACACACCATGGCTGCCACTTGCGAGTCGAACAAGGGCGCTGGGACAAATCCGCCCAAATGATAGACAATCTCGATATCCTGCCTAGCCGCATGGAAAACTTTCAACACAGCGGGGTTGCGCATCAGCTCAAAGAACGGCTCCAGCGAGAGCCCCTCCGCGAGCGCATCCACCAGCACCGCATCCTCGCGCGAAGCGATCTGGATAACGCAGAGCTTGGGCCAAAAAGTGGTTTCCCGCAGGAACTCGGTGTCGACGGTGACATAGTCGTGTTGCGCCAGCCGCGCACAGGCGTGCGCCAACGCTTCAGTTGTTTCAATCATCTTCATGGTGGCAAAGCTATAGCCCAGCCAGCGCCAGTTGTCTTGCAAAAAACGCCGCTTTCCTTGCGGCAAAACCACCAAATAGGCACGCGTTGATTAGTGTGTGCGGTGCATTTGAATGCAGATAACAGCTTTTGCCCCGGAACCTTATCATCATGCGGCTTTCTCAAAGCGCGCGCTTGAGCGCCGCGACAAGAGGAAGAGGCATGGCCGCGCGCGGCGGCAGGCGCCAGCTTGTGCCGCGCTGAACAACTTGGGGAACACCCTTGCCACAACGCAGCGAAACTGGCAAAAGGCTGCCTGTTAACAGGAATTGCCTGCAAAGCCTGCGGTTTATTGCGCGCACAAGAGCATGCTTGCTTGACAATGCGCGCTGCCCATGGCTTTTGCAGCAAGTTCGCCTTTTTTACTTGGGGTGCACCGCCTTTTTCGGCGCGTTTGCAACCGGTGACGAGGCGCCACATGACAACAGAACAATTGCTTTTTGACACTACCAAGGCTGAGGACGCTATGCATCGCTATCGGAGCCACACCTGCGGAGAATTGCGGGCAACAAATGAAGGTGAAACAGCACGCCTGTCCGGTTGGGTACATCGTGTACGCGATCATGGCGGTTTGCTCTTTATCGACCTGCGGGATCACTATGGCATGACCCAATGTGTGGTTGACCCTGATTCCCCGGCGTTTAAACTCGCTGAAACCGTGCGCGCCGAATGGTGCTTGCGCATTGATGGCGAAGTAAAGCCGCGCTCTGCTGAAACCAAAAACGAAAACCTTGATACCGGCGACATCGAGGTTTTTATCCGCGATCTGGAAGTGCTGGGTTCTTCCAAAGAACTGCCGCTGCCGATTTTTGGCGAGCCGGAATATCCTGAGGATATCCGCCTTAAATACCGCTTCCTGGATCTGCGCCGCGAGACGCTGCACAACAACCTGGTAAAGCGCACTAAGATCATTAACTCCATGCGCCAGCGCATGAACACCATCGGGTTTAATGAATTCCAGACCCCGATCCTGACCGCATCTTCCCCAGAAGGTGCCCGTGACTTTTTGGTGCCATCGCGTATCCATCCTGGTAAATTCTATGCATTGCCGCAGGCGCCACAGCAATTCAAGCAGTTGCTGATGATGTCCGGTTTTGATCGCTATTTTCAGATCGCCCCTTGCTTCCGTGATGAAGACCCACGTGCTGATCGCCTGCCGGGCGAATTCTACCAGCTCGACGTGGAAATGAGCTTCGTCACCCAAGAAGACGTGCTGGAGACCATGGAGCCGGTTATTCGCGGCGTATTCGAAGAGTTCGCAGAAGGCAAAGCTGTCACCAAAGAATTCCCGCGCATCGCCTATGCTGACGCCATCCGCAAATACGGCTCCGACAAGCCGGATCTGCGTAACCCGATTGAAATGCAGGCTGTAACCGAGCATTTCGCCGGTTCCGGCTTTAAAGTCTTCGCCCGCATGATCGAGAGCGACCCGAAAGTTGAAGTCTGGGCAATACCGGCTCCAAAGGGTGGTTCACGTGCGTTCTGTGATCGCATGAACTCTTGGGCGCAGAGCGAAGGCCAGCCGGGCATGGGCTACATCTTCTTCCGTGAAGAAGAAGGCGCTACAGTTGGCGCTGGCCCTGTTGCTAAAAATATCGGCGCTGAGCGCACCGAGGCATTGCGTATCCAGCTGGGGCTGGAGCAGGGCGATGCGGTCTTCTTTGCCGCAGGCGATCCGAAGAAATTCGCCGACTTTGCCGGTAAAGCCCGCACCCGCGTTGGTGAAGAGCTGAACCTCATCAACGAAGACGCTTTCGAGCTTTGCTGGATTGTCGACTTCCCGATGTTTGAATGGGACGAGGAAGAAAAGAAGGTCGACTTCTGCCACAACCCGTTCTCCATGCCTGAAGGTGGTCTGGAAGGCCTGAATACCAAAGACCCGCTGGAGCTGAATGCCTACCAGTATGATGTGGTTTGTAACGGCTTTGAAATCGGTTCCGGTGCGATCCGTAACCACTCTCCAGAGGTCATGAAAAAAGCCTTTGAGATTGCAGGCTACGAAATGGAAACGCTGGAAGAGAAATTCGGCGGCATGCTGCGCGCATTTGAATATGGCGCACCACCGCACGGCGGCATGGCAGCTGGTGTGGATCGTATCGTAATGCTGCTCGTTGGCGCGAAAAACCTGCGCGAAGTGACCTTGTTCCCGATGAACCAGCAGGCACAGGATCTCCTCATGGGTGCGCCAAGCGATGTCTTCCCGGCACAACTGCGCGATCTGCATGTCCGCTTGAACCTGCCCGAAGCATAAGGCTTGGGTTTACCCGCTGTAGCTGCACAATGCGCATGCTGACAAGGTATCGCCAAGTTGCGCAAACACATTAAAGCAATTAAACAGGCGGTCATGGTGCATGGCCGCCTGTTTTGCGTTGATCTTGCGTTGCTATCCACGGCGCAAGGTTGCTCACATGCCTCGTTAGTCAAGGACTTCACGTGCTTAAATTCTTGAAGAAGCGTTTCCTGTCCGACCCGGATGCGGCGCTCTCGCTCATCGTGCGATTGTTAAAAGAAAACTTCGCCAATTATCGCGTCCAATATGCCCTGGCGTTCTTGCTCATGGCATGTGCTGCGGGCGCCAGTGCGGCCAGTGCCAAGATCATGAAGGATATCATCAACGAGGTGTTTATCGCCAAGGATGCACAGATGGTCTATATCATCTCAGCAAGTGTCCTTGCGATTTTTACGATCAAGGGACTGGCAACCTACGGGCAAATGGTCATCTTGTCCCGCGTGGGCAATGCCATTGTGGCCAAGCTGCAAAAGCGTATGTTCGACAAGGTCTTGCGCCTTGGGATTGATTACTTTGACCGCACAAGCTTTGGGGATCTAGCCACCCGTTTTGGCCAGAATACCAGCGCGGCTCGCGCGGTGATGGATTTGGTTATTCTTACCCTCGGGCGCGATATCATGACCATCATTGGTCTTGTCTCTGTAATGATCTATCAAAGCCCAATGCTGAGTTTCTTTGCGTTTTTTATCATGCCGCCGGCAGTTTTCGCAGTGGCGCAACTGGTGCGCCGCGTCAAACGCATCGCAAAATCGCAATTTGTCTCGCAAACCAAGATCTTGTCGCAAGTCAAGGAAATGGCGCAGGGCATTCGCATTATTAAAGCCTTCTCCTACGAAAAGCACATGTCCGACCAGATGCGTACGGCAATTTCTGAGGTTGAGGGCCATGCCAACAACATCGCCCGCCTCACGGCGCGAACCTCGCCGCTGATGGAAAGCCTCGGCGGTGTTGCCATTGCACTCATCATTCTCTACGGCGGCTATTCTGTCATCAATCTGGATCAGGATCCCGGCTCGTTTTTCTCGTTCATTACCGCCTTGTTGCTTGCCTACGACCCAATCAAACGCTTGGCACGCCTGCAGGTAAACTTGAACACCCAGTTGGTTGGCGTGCGTTTGATGTACGAATTGCTCGATACAAAAGAGCCGAGCGACGAAGCCACCAACTTACCACCGCTAAAGGTCAAGGGCGGTGATATTCGCTTTGATCATGTGTCCTTCGCCTATGCCGATAAACCGGCATTGAACGGCCTAAGCCTGCACGCCAAGCAAGGCGAGATGACAGCCCTTGTCGGGGCATCAGGCGCCGGCAAGTCGACCTTGTTCTCCCTTCTGGAGCGCTTCTACGAGATCAGCAGTGGTACCATCACCATTGATGGACAGGATGTTGCCAAGCACGACACGGCCTCGCTGCGAAAACAAATCGCCATCGTGACCCAAGATACCTATTTGTTTGACCGCTCAATCGCGCAAAACATTGCACTTTCAAATCCCGATGCCGACCGCGAGGCAATCATTAATGCGGCCAAACAGGCACATGCCCATCAGTTCATTGAGGAGCTGCCGCAGGGCTATGATACGCTCGTGGGTGAAGGCGGCGGGCGGCTCTCGGGTGGTCAGCGCCAGCGGATCGCTATTGCCAGAGCCATGCTTGCCAATGCGCCAATCCTGCTCCTCGATGAAGCAACATCTGCATTAGATGCCGCGTCCGAAGCGCATGTGCAAGCCGCGCTTGCCAATCTGATGCAGGGTCGCACCACATTGGTTATTGCCCATCGCCTCTCGACAGTACGCGATGCGGCGCAAATCATCGTAATGGACAAGGGCAGGGTGGTTGAAACGGGTACCCATCAACAGCTCTATCAAGCCGATGGCACCTATCGTCGTCTGTGTGAGCTACAGTTCACCAGTGACACGTGACCGGATCCTGCGAGCAAGCGGACAAAGAAAAAGGCGGGATCATTTGATTCCGCCTTTTCTTTGACTTTGTCACGAGCGATGGGGGCAAAGCCCCCACGCCGATAAAATCGCGCGGGGCATTAGCTAGGCAGGCAAAAGAACCATTCACCCGCCAAGCTGTTGAAGTGCCTACTGCCCCACAGCGACCGAGCCGCCTGTCACGCTCTGCAATTGATCTGGAGCAACCATTGCGGTGGTTGCCAGCTGGATCAAAGGCAGCGGCTGCGCTGGAGAGAACTTCAGTTCGAACTGGTCTGGAACCTGCGCAAAATCCGTAAGCGCGGCAACCACATCCTTGCCAAACTGCGTTTGCCCAAGCGGCCCCATAGAAGCGCTCAGCCCGGCGGCAACCTCATCAACATAAGCTTCAAAGCTTACACCACGATCCTTGGCACCGTTCTCCAGCATCTCACGCAGCATAGGCGCATCTTTGAGTCGCAAATAACCGCCGTCAAAAGTCGCAAGCATCAGCTTGTCACCGGCCCCATCAGGATCAACCAGCAACTCGGCAGGAACCGACCCGAGGGTGAATGATACTTCCGCAAACAAACCATCGGCAATCTCAAAATCAAGATTGGTCAATGTAATCTGCCCGGCAGCAACGTCCCAGCTCACATCCAGATTGTGCTGGAAGGTTTCCGTATCCAGCGAAACCGAACCAAACGGCGTGTCATAGCTGGCTATGCCGAGCATCGGCATGTTGACTGACAGGTTCTTCAGCGCGGTGCTAAGCTGTGTCGGAATGGCCTCTTGATAATTTGCTGCTTTGCTTTCCATGCTCTCCAGCGTAACCAGCGGTGCGGTGCCGCCGGAATAGTCCACCAGAAGGTCCACAAGCCGTAGGACACCGACCTGCGGCATCAGCTTGCGTTGCTTTTCGTCTTCGCTCAAACTGTCGTCTTCCATCGTGGCGATGAGTTTGGTCAGCGAAGGCCAGACAATATCCTGAAGCGCAAAAGCGCCCATTTCCACCTCAGGGCTTTGCGGTGTCGCAGCCACATAGAACTCGTTGAGCTGGATGTCACCAAGCCCCGTGTTCGTCAGTGCATTCATCTCAAATCCGCCAAGGCGAGCGTTGATCTCCGGCACGGTTGCATCCAGCCCCGACAAGCCTTCATGCACTTTCACCGAGATATCGTTGATCTGCAGTTTATCAACGGTAAAGTCTGCCTGTTCGCTTGCGATCGCCGTAGGATCGACGCCCTGCAAAGCGGTTTCCTCGTTTTCCAACACCAACTTATCGAGCAAGGCAAGTAGGTTGGCCGCATTGCCGCCTTGTAGGCGCACACCTGATACCGACTGCTCGCCAATCGAAAAGTCGGCGATTTGTTTTTCAGCGTCGCCTTCAGCGCCTTTAGCTCTAGCGATGACTTCGATAGTGACTGCGCCAGCTTCGCTAGAGTTCAACAAAAGCCCACTCGGGCTTTGTGTTCCCGTCAAATAAGCTCGCAAAGGTCGCAGATCCAGCCCCGTAAGCGAGCTTGGTCCTTGCTCGATACGTGCCTCCAAATCCGCGTCTATTGCAAATGCGCCCTGCGTATCTTCAGGGCTGATAAACGTAACGCCTTTGCCCGCACCATACTCAACAAATTCGGTGACACCGCCTCTGGAATTTTTCGCAAGCGTGGAGCTAACTTCACTCCAGCTGGTCCTTACGCCATCTTCAAAGTTAAGCGTAGAGAGCGGGCCAGCACTGGCTTTGTCATAACCAACTTCAAGCAATTGCAAAACCAGTGGCACATAGCGGCTTACCGGCTGCTTTGTTTTGTCTGCAAGCTCCGGAGCGGTTGGGATGTGCAGCGCATCGATAACAGTGTTTTTGCTGATGAGTTCATAGCGAAAATCATCTTCGCCTTTACCATCATCCAGCACCATCACAATTTTTTGCTGCGGGGCTTCAAGTTTTGCAAAACGGTAGCCTTCGGCATTTTCCGAATAACCCGAAAGAACAAGCTCATCAAAAGATACAGTTAGGTCAACTTTGGTGGTCTCGTGATCGATCTTGAATTCATCGCCAAAATGAAATGAGTAGTCCCGCAAAACAACAGCATCGCCGCGCTCTTCAACTGAGCCGACTTGCACCTTGTCAAAGCCGGAAGCCTCCAGATAGGCGTTGAAACGCAGCACAGCGTCTTTTTCTGCTCCCGCAAGTGCAGGGCTGGCAACGCCAAGAAAAAGGGCACCTGCAGTCCACAGTGCAACAGTCTTAAATTGAATCATATCCTCACCAATGAATAGAGGGGTAAAACGTGGGTAGGTAGCGCAGAACGCGCTTCTTTACCCAAGGTAGTATGCCTTTGTGAATTTGCCCATAACATGACTAAAAAGAAAAGCTCCCCAGAAATGGGGAGCTTCAAATGCGTTATTCACTCTTGCCCTTAGAAGCCCTCTGGCTTCAACGTGGATTCAGAGTACGCAGCTTGTGCAATGCGAATGTCATCCTGATCCGGAAGCGAAGATTCGTTGCCCAGATGCTGAATCGCATGTGCAGAAGCAGCGCGCGCCAGCTTAAAATGGTCTTCCCAGTCGCCAGCTGGATTCGCCAGATAAGCGTAGACATATGCACCGTGGAACGTGTCACCGGCACCGTTGGTGTCCAGAACTTTTTCCTTTGGAATGTTGAGCGCTGGCAGGTGGCGGGTTGGGCCGAAATTATCGTACCACAAGACACCATACTCACCCTTGGTGATTGCGCCCACTTTTACGCCTTTGTCGCGCAAATACTGCAAGGTTCCCTCTTCGCCAAGGCCGAGCTGCTCGCAGAACAGGTCAGAGACCACAGCGACGTCGATGTAGTTAAGAACTTCTTCGGTGTTCTCACGCACAGCGCCGCCATCAAGCGAGGTCATGATACCAGCTTCACGGCAAGCTTTGGCATAATGCAAGGCTGCATCTGGAATGTGGCCATCGATATGCAATGCCTGACATCCATCAAGGTTAAGCGAGGGGAACGGATGCAGGAAGTTGTTGTCACGACAGCGCACAATCGCACGCTTGCCATCTTTAGGCATAATAAAGGAAAGCGAGCTTTCCGCCACCTTACGGCTATGGATTGGAATAGAGTACTTGGCTGCCATATCACGGAACATCCGCGCCAGCCAGTCATCCGCCATGGTGCAAAGCAAATCAGGGGCGATACCCAACTTGGCACAGGCAAAAGCCGCTGTCACCGCGTTGCCACCAAAGCTAACGGCGTAATCGTTTGCAATGGTTTTGTCGTCGCCCGTTGGCATGCTGTCGGCCAGAAAAGTGACATCGATGTAAGTTTGCCCGATAAATAGTGCTTTCAATTTCATACACTCCCTGTTCACTTCTTACTTCAATAGTATGACTTGAATAACTTGACAAGATGAGGCGAGCAGGGTTTGCCTGCGACGAATTAGTATACTATCAATAGTTTACGTGGACGCCGCCACGCAGCTGTGTCACTCTGTCTCAAAAATAAGCACATCAAAGCACTCAGGTTATTACGTTGTCTCATCGTTATGCGTTGTTTCTAAAAGCGGTATGTGTCGCTTTGATAATGGCACTGGGCCCTTTGGTCACAGCCAATGTCGTTTTGAACAACTTTGCCGAGCATCGTGCCCGCTCTGATTTGCAAGCCACCACACAGCAGTATATTTCCCGTGCAGAAACCGTCTTGAATGATGCAGTCGCCCTGCTACGGCACTTGGCCAATCGGGGAATTTCCTCCTGTGCTATGGATAGTCGCCGACAATTCGGCAAAATGCTGGTGGCAAATGGCAAATATGTGCAGATCGGCGTCGCAGATGCGCAAGGTTTCCCCATGTGCTTGGTACCCGAGCGCCCGTTGATAGGAGTGCCGATCCTGCCAAAACTGGAGACCGTGTCTCCGCGTATCGCCATTTCCCTAGCTCCGCAGATTGATCAGGGCGTGCGTAGCGCACTTGTGAGTTGGCGCTTGTCCGATGACCGTCGCCTTTTTGTCCAGCTTAGCCCGGCAGTTATGGAGCTGGGTGCTGGCGCTCATTACTTGGCCAAAGACAGCCGCATCGAACTTGCTCTATCTGGACAAGAATTATGGGTGGAAAAGGGGAGGTTACAGATCTCAAAAGGTGCCAGTGTGCCTTTGCCCTCGCAAAGCACGCGAAACATGAGCGATACGCTGATCGAGCAACTGGATTCTGGTTTTTATCCGCTCTCTGTAACTGTAACCACCTCAAGAAATGCCGTAAATGCGCTGGTGGCAGAGCTTAAGGTCGTTGCCGCCATCGCCTGTGCCATCGGCGCGATCGTCATGGTTGGAATTGGCATCTGGTTCGCTTGGCGCCCCGCCAGTGAGGCGGAAGACGAATTTGTCAAAGCGATTAAGAATGACGAGTTTATTCCCTATTATCAGCCGGTAATCGACATTTTTTCGGGCGAACTAAAAGGCTGCGAAGTACTGATGCGCTGGCGTCAGGCCGATGGTTCCATGGTGCCACCTGGCCAATTCATGACCTATGCAGAAGCATCCGGCCATATTTTCGAGATGACCCGGCGTATGATGCGCCTTGTTGCTTCAGAAGTTGCCGATTTATACAGCTCCAATCCGGATCTTAAGCTCTCCATCAACCTGTTTGCTGGTCACTTTAAGGATGATAAAATCCTGAAAGATGTGCTTGAGGTGTTTGAACCAAGCAAAATAGAGCTTTCGCAGGTTGTGCTTGAGGTGACTGAGCGGCAACCACTCGAAGACATCGACCTGGCGCGCAAGCTCATAGCGTCATTCCAAGCACGTAATATCCGTGTTGCACTGGATGATGTGGGTACCGGCCATGGTGGCTTGGCTTACCTGCAAAAGCTGGGCATGGACATTTTGAAAATCGATAAGATGTTTATCGATCCTATGGGCTCCGATGACAATACAGCCGGGATCGTCGACATTATCGTCGAGTTAGGTGACAACCTTGGCATGGGAATCATCGCTGAAGGTGTTGAGAACTACAATCAGATCCTCTACCTGCGTAACTTAGGTGTAACCTCGGCGCAGGGCTATGTGTTCTCCCGGCCTATACCTGCCTCTGAATTCATCCAGTATGCGCGCGATATTGAGACCGGGATCATGAATCCGATTAAGCATCTCGACGAGAAATACGCCCCGGAATCTGCCGGTAACAAAGACGCAGAGCAGGGCGCCGCCTAACACCATTCTCCGCAAATTTACATCGACATGCACAGCATTGGCACGCCATGGCGCCAGCTGCGTCGCGCGCTTTATCCCCCTCCAGTCATTTGCTGCAATGATGAGATCGTGCAAGTGCATAGTTTCAAATAATTCATAATAATTCCATAACTACTTAGGAGGATAACATTTCGCTATTCGGCTCAAGTGGCGGGTAATTCAAAAACCAATCTTTCTCCCATCTATATCCCTGCATCGAAGCAAAAGAGCTGCGATCTACGCGAAAGGTGAGGGCGCTTGCGGTGCCAAACCACTCTAAAAGCTGGGGCTGCGACCTATTGTCGTAGCTATCAAAGAAAACACTTAAATATCGAGCTTTTCTAAAAAAACGGCCCGTTAGCCAGTTTCATTCCGAGCTTTTCTAATAGTTGTCTTAGGCTTAGAATGAATTTCCCCAAACCCTTAGATGCACATAAGTGCAGGGTCTGGCAATTTTTGTCGCTTGCGTTAAAACCTGTTCCAACATCAAACCATGTCGCGACGTTGGAGTTGCAATCTATGAATGTCCCTATGAAAGGCGAGGAAGTGGCCGACGCCATCCCTGCAAATGTTTTTGCCGAAAAGGTAACTGAGGTTCAGCACTATACTGACCGTCTTTTCCGTTTTCGCATCACCCGCCCATCGAGCTTCCGGTTCCGCTCTGGCGAATTCGTCATGATCGGCTTGATGATCAACGGTAAGCCGCTTTACCGCGCTTACTCCATTGCAAGTCCCTCATGGGACGAAGAAATCGAGTTCTTCTCTATCAAAGTACCGGATGGGCCGCTTACCCAGCATCTGCAAAAGATCGAAGTTGGCGACACGGTGCTGATGAAGAAGAAACCAACCGGCACATTGGTGCATGACGCCTTGCTGCCCGGCAAACGGCTTTACATGTTCTCCACCGGCACCGGCATCGCCCCGTTCGCCTCGATCATTCGTGATCCGGAGACCTACGAAAAGTTTGATGACGTCATCCTCACGCACACGTGCCGCGAGGTTGCGGAGTTGCAATATGGTGAAGACCTTGTGGCGCAGATCAAAGATGACCCGCTCATTGGCGAAATTGCAGCTGGAAAACTGCGTTTGTTTAATTCTGTAACGCGTGAAGACTACCCCCGCCAAGGTCGGATTACCGATCTGATCGAAAGCGGCGAGCTCTTCAAGCACCTTGGGGTTGAGCCTCTGAACCCGGAAGTAGACCGCGGCATGATTTGTGGTTCCATGCAGATGATCAACGACACCAAAGACCTGCTCGAAAAGGCCGGTCTGCGCGAGGGGGCAAACAATAAGCCGCTCGAATTTGTCGTAGAGCGCGCCTTCGTTGGCTAAACCGTCACGTAGTTGGCAATTTAGAGTGTAAGAAAGAGCAGCGTGGCGCGAAAAATAACGAGTGACTATCTGTTTCGCGCCGCGCTGTTCTACTTAGAGCGTTATGCTTCTTCGCGTCGTAATCTAGAACGGGTGCTGACCCGCAAAATACGCCGAAGAGCCGCCGAGAACGACGTTCTCGCAGAGGACTATTTTCATCTTATCCCTGAAGCAATCGCCAGCTGCGCTGAGCTTGGCTTGCTCGATGATGAAAGCTACAGCCGCCTAAAGCTGCGTTCTGGCGAGCGCAAAGGTCAATCACGGCGTAAAGTCGGGGCGTTGCTTTCAAGCAAAGGCGTAGATAGCGTCACGCAGGCAACCGCTGAAGCTGAACAGGGTTATAACGAGCACAAAGCCATTGCTATCTATATGCGCAAACGCCGCCTAGGCGCCTTCCGCTTACAAGCCAAACGTGGCCTCAGCCCGCAAGAGCAACGCCTCAAGGACCTTCAGTCTTTGGCAAGGGCAGGGTTTCCCCAGTCGCTTGCCCGCTCTGCCTTGGGCGCGAGCATTGAAGAGTTGGAAGCGCTCATCTATGGCCAAAGCGAGAGCCTTTAAGCTGCCAGAACCGCTAAAATCCGGCGGATTATCCTAAGCCTTTTCGCAAGCTTCCCGACTATAACCAGTGCAATGCCTTTTTGGAGGATCACGTTGCGCTGCAAAATAACATTGTGCTTTGATTTCGCACGGCAAGCAAGGATTGCACGGCGGACAATAAAAAACTCTGCCCAGCGCGCTCTGCAAGGCGCGGTGTTGATGCTCTGCGTGGTTTTCCCTATCAGCGGCGCGGCACTTTCGCAAACCGCGCCAAGCCTGGCCAAGTCTCCCATACCTCCAAACTGTACCCCACTGCGCGATGATTTCACGAGTTTTCCAAACTACGAGGTCTGGGACAAACCCAGATTGCAAGGGCAAACGGCGTACCATACCGAGGACAAAGTGGTCCGCGAAGGCACGCGCGCATTGGCCATAACTGTTAGTGGTGGCGATGAGCTGGACGTTGAAGGCAACCTCAAGCACGAGCTTTGGGAAAACCGCCATAAATGGTGCCGTTTTGGCGAGGAAGTTTATTATGCTTTTTCCTTCCGCATACACTCAAATACGCGCCCGGCAGGCAGCACCCGTTGGGTAATCGGGCAGTGGAAGGAGCAATCCGGCGGCAGTCCGTTTCTTGCGCAGCGCTTTGATAATGGTGTCTTTCATATCACGGTTCAGCACAATGACACGCGTTTGCTGGTTGCGAAAGCCAGCGGCGATTACCAGCGAGACTTCAAACAGTTCGTCAATGAGCTTAAACAGCTTTTATTGCTTGATCAGCATGGCTTTCGCCGCCGTGATGACAATAAACGCAACTCAGACGAAGCGCTCACACCAGGTCTCACTTTGAATGAGCTAAAAGAGGCAATCGCCAAGCAAGACACCAACAAGTTTCCGTTTTTGACCGAACCGCAGAGTTTTGCTGCCACCGAAGCGGTTAAAATTGAGCTATCCGATACACCAGACCTACCAAACCCGGCGAAAGGCTGGGTCGATATGGTCTACCGTATTCGCGGGGGCACGGATGGCAGTGGCCTCATCGAGATTTGGGCCAACGGTGTCTTTATCGCTCGGGTTAGCGGAGCAATCGGCAATGTGGCGAAAGATGGTGTGCGCCAGTACTTCAAATTTGGCCATTACCGCGATTTTGATCGCAAAGATCTGGATGCAACCCTCTACCTAGATCGTTTTCGCCGCACGACCGACCCCACAGAGCTGTTTGTGAAACCCACCGCGCCCTGACAGCATTTGCTTTCCATATTTCTCTGGAGTGCATAAGGTGCAGTTTCTGTCTACCTGCGAATCTTTCTGGTCTTTATGAGCATTCTTTCCCAAACCTATATTTATGAAATAGCAGCGCTATTGGCTGCCACGTGCTGGGCCTTCGGCGGGCTTGTCTCTTCAGCTCCTTCGGCTGCGCTCGGCGCCATAGGTTTTAACTGTGTGCGTATGTGGTGCGTCTCCGCCATGTTTTTCCTTTATGTGATGCTCACCGGTACGTGGTCGACATTGGACGTGGCACAAGCCCCGGCATTGTTCATCTCCGGCTTTATTGGTATTTTCCTTGGAGATACCGCGCTGTTTCTCACGCTGAACCGAATGGGGCCGCGCCGCACCGCAATCCTGTTTTCCCTAAATGCTCCAGCTTCCGTATTGCTTGGCTGGCTCTTTCTGGGCGAAGAACTGGCGCTGATCCAAGTGCTTGGAGTTTCCTTGACGTTTGCCGGGGTGCTGCTGGCAATTGCATTTGGCAAGCGTAAAACACAGCTGCACCACTGGGAAAACGTTAAGGGCGCGCTTTGGCTTGGCGTTCTGCTCGGTCTTGTTGCGGCGCTGAGCCAGTCGGTTGGCTCCATCTTTATTCGCCCAGTAATGCAGGCAGGGGCAGACCCCGTTGCCGTCGCGCTGGTGCGCTGCTCCATTGCGGCGCTAAGCCTGACCGCACTTTTGCAATTGCCACATAAGCAATTCAGCTTTGCCTCGCCCCTTTCTGGCAAAACGATCGCCCAATCTGCATTCTCAGCATTTCTGGGCATGGGCGTTGGCATGACCCTGTTGTTGTTTGCCTTGCGCGGTGGGGAAGTGGGGATCGTCTCGACGCTTTCGGCAACCACACCGGCTATTCTGCTGCCGCTGCTATGGTGGCGAACCAAAGAAATTCCTGCGCTGGGAGCTTGGGCCGGCGCTTGTCTTGTGGTTATTGGCTGCGCCCTCATTTTCGCCAGTTAGGCAGCTAAGCGGAAAATTTCTGTCACAGGACAGAAATTTACTTTTTTCCCCTGCCTGTCAGACGCGGCTTTGCGCGCTGAACGGCAGGGTTAACGCCCCGTAGAGCAGTAAAAACGCTAGAGAAAAAGCAGCTGTGTGGAAAATACAAAAAACTAGTTGCATCCCCCCCGTGAAATCCTTAGAAGACCTCTCACAGGCGCTGCAATACAGCGCCTCTTCTCTTGAAAGAGAAGAGCCCGTAGCTCAGCTGGTAGAGCAACTGACTTTTAATCAGTAGGTCCACGGTTCGAACCCGTGCGGGCTCACCACTTTCCTCATGGTGTAAAAATGAGGTTCAAAGGCCCCATTATGGGGCTTTTTTGCTTTTAGCGCGTTAAGCTCGTGTTGTCGCCTGCCTTCAATTCAACAACCCTTGCGATCTTTACCAAGTGAATTGCTGCGCCTGCACCTTGTCTTTTGTGGGTGCATTCGCGTTCGGCATTGTAAGCTCAATAAAAAGCCGGGAAGAGGCTTCCCGGCTCATGACAGTGGCTCAATGAGAGAAGAACGCGCTAACCAACGTCAGCGCGCGCTTAGAAGTGTAAGGAGCCTCTGCCCCTAGAAATGCACCGAGCGGCTATCCAGCGGCTTTTGCAATGGCGGGGCAAACTTGGTCAGGTCAATGCCCTTCACCGCAGCCTTGTACTCTTCAAGAGTTGGTGTGCGCCCAAGGATGGCCGAGAGCACCACAACAGGTGTGGATGCGAGCAGTGACTCGCCTTTTTTCTGCGCGGAATCCTCCACGACGCGGCCTTTAAACAGACGCGTTGAAGTGGCAAGCACTGTGTCACCCTTCGCGGCTTTCTCTTGGTTGCCCATGCATAGGTTACATCCCGGACGCTCCAGATAGAGAATGTTCTCGTATTCGGTGCGCGCGGTGTTTTTCGGGGCAGCATCGTCGAATTCGAAGCCGGAGTACTTCTGCAAGATGCTCCAGTCGCCTTCTTCCTTCAGCTCGTCAATGATGTTGTAGGTTGGCGCTGCAACGACGAGCGGGGCCTTGAACTCCACCTTGTCGGTTTGCTCTTCCAGATTTTTCAGCATTTGGGCCACAATTTTCATGTCGCCTTTGTGCACCATGCAAGAGCCAACAAAGCCCAGATCAACCTTCTTGTCGCCGCCATAGTAGGAAACCGGACGGATGGTATCGTGGGTGTACCGCTTGGACACGTCGTCATTGTTGACATCCGGATCGGCGATCATCGGTTCATCAATCTGATCCAGATCCACCACAACCTCGGCGAAGTACTTGGCATTATCATCCGGGGTGAGGGCGGATTTCTCGCCAGATTTGATTTCAGCAATGCGCCTGTCGGCTTTGGCGATCAGGCCAGCCAGCACCTTGGCGTCATTGTCCATGCCTTTGTCGATCATGATCTGGATGCGGCTTTTGGCCAGCAGCAGGGAACCGATAAGCGCATCATCATTGGAAATACAGATGGAGGCCTTGGCCTTCATTTCTGCCGTCCAGTCGGTGAAGGTAAAGGCTTGGTCGGCCAGCAGGGTGCCGATATGCACTTCGATGATTCGGCCTTGGAAGACGTTATCACCGTGCTGCTGCAGCATTTGCGCCTGGGTTGCGTGCACCACATCGCGGAAATCCATATGGTCTTTCATGGTGCCTTTAAAGGTCACCTTGACGGACTCTGGAATTGGCATGGTGGCTTCGCCAGTGGCCAGTGCCAGCGCAACGGTGCCGGAATCAGCACCAAAGGCCACACCTTTTGACATGCGGGTGTGACTGTCACCGCCGATGATGATGTCCCAATCATCCACAGTGATGTCGTTAAGCACCTTGTGGATCACGTCGGTCATGGCGTGATAGACGCCTTTTGGATCACGCGCGGTGATCAGACCGAACTTGTTCATAAACTTCATCAGTTTCGGAATGTTGGCCTGCGCCTTCAAATCCCAAACAGATGCGGTGTGACAGCCAGACTGGTAAGCGCCATCAACAGTTGGAGAGATGACAGTAGCCGCCATGGACTCCAGCTCTTGCGAGGTCATTAGGCCAGTGGTGTCCTGCGAACCGACAATGTTGACCTTAACGCGCACATCAGAGCCGGCGTGCAGCGTTGCACCCGGCGTGGTGCCAACTGCGTTGCGGTTGAAGATCTTCTCGACAGCGGTCAAGCCCTGACCATCAATGGAGATCTCTTTGGAAGGCGCAAAAGCGGATTTCAGCTCAATGCCCAGAGTTTCAGAGGCAAATGTCTGCAGCTTCTTGCCAAACACCACAGCATAGGAGCCGCCAGCTTTCATGAACTCAACTTTTTGAGGAGTGAAAGCAGAGGCGACATCAACAAGCTCTGTGTCACCGTCATACAGCTTTTTAGTCTTGGTGTTGATGGTCAAAATCTTGCCGGTTTCAACGGAGTAGGCTTGTTCCAGCTCAGGATCGCCATTCTCGTCCAGCACCGGATTGCCCTCTGCATCCAGCTTCTTGACCCAGTTTTTCAGATCAAGGCCGATACCGCCGGTCACACCAACAGTTGTCAGGAAGATTGGCGAAATGCCGTTGGTGCCTGCAACAACCGGTGCAATATTGACAAAAGGAACGTAGGGGCTGGCCTGTTTGCCGGCCCAAAGGGCAACGTTGTTCACGCCGGACATGCGCGAAGAGCCAACACCCATGGTGCCTTTTTCTGCAATCAGCATCACGCGGGCATCTGGGTTTGCTTTTTGCAGCTCCTGAATTTCTGCTTGTGCTTCAGGCGAAATCATGCACTTGCCGTGTAGCTCGCGGTCAGAGCGGGAATGCGCCTGATTGCCCGGAGAAAGCAGGTCGGTAGAGATATCACCTTCACCAGCGATGAAGGTAACAACCTTAATCTCTTCTTCTACGTCTGGAAGCTTGGTGAAGAACTCGGCTTTTGCGTAACTTTCCAAAATGTCTTTGGCAACTGCGTTGCCTGCTTTAAACGCCGCAGCAAGACGATCCGTGTCAGCATCGTACAAGAACACTTGCGTCTTCAATACGTCAGCAGCCTTGGCAGCAATCGCGGCATCATCTCCAAGCGCCAGATCAAGTAGAACCTCAACAGATGGACCACCCTTCATGTGTGAAAGCAATTCTAAAGCAAAATCAGCGGTGATTTCGCTTAGGTTAGCTTGACCCAAAATGATCTCTTTAAGGAACTGCGCCTTCACGCCTGCAGCGCTGGTGGTGCCGGGCAGGGTGTTGTAGATAAAAAAGTTTAGCGAGCTTTCGCGGTGCTCATTGCCCGTATCTTTAATCTGCGCAATCAGTTCACCAACCAACGCCCCATCTTCAATTGGTTTCGGGTGCAGGCCATCTGCCTTGCGGGTTTCGATTTCTTCTAGGTAGTCTGTATATAAGCTCATGATTTACCTGGCGATTTTGTGTTGTATGCAGCTGTTTGACCTGCAACGCAATACATTCAAACATTGCAGGTCTTGTTTGTTGTATGCGGTTGTATACCAAACGGCATCGACTCGCAAGATTTTTTAAAACAAGGGATTGCGGCTTGTGCTGAAATCAGGTGCAGTGTCCAGTATAACTCATTGGAATAAGGCTGGAAAACAAAAAGCCGCTTGGCAACGCCGCGCGCTAAAAAACGCCCGTAAAATCTGGCAGCAAAAAGTAGGTGACAGTGAAACGGCAAAACCCCGGGCCAAAGCCCCGGGGCTTTTCATTATTAGCGCCCCTGACGAGCGCCCCTGAAGAGCGCGCCCTTGCAGTGGCGCTGCTCTTGGGGCGAGGAGTGGGCTTAGCTGCAGCCGCTGGTGGAGCCGCAGGTGTCGCATTTTAGGCAGGTGCCATTGCGCACCATGGTGAAGTTGCCGCACTCCGAGCAGCTCTCACCCTCATAGCCCTTCATCCTTGCCTGTGCGACCTGGGTCGACACAGATTGTTTGGCTACAACTTCGGCGCTGCCCATTTGTACCACTGTGTCTTGTGGGGCAGCGGCTGAATGACTACCTGCCTGAGCACGAACCTCGCCAGCCACCAGCGAGACCTCATTATCTGCAACCACTCGGAAGCGCTCGGTTTGGCCGCGCACCAAGCCGTGCGACACCATTGCCGGCCCCTCGTTGGAACCATCCTCAGCTGGAGCGCGCGCGGGGGAAGTTGACGTGGTGTTACCAAGTGCCTCTGGAGGAACATGCGCAAGATCATGGCGTCCAAGATAGGAAACAGCTAGCTCGCGGAAGATGTAATCAAGAATGGACGTGGCGTTCTTGATGGCATCATTGCCCATAACCATGCCAGCTGGCTCAAAGCGGGTGAATGTGAAGGCATCCACATACTCTTCCAGTGGCACGCCATATTGCAGGCCAAGGGAAATGGCGATGGCAAAGTTGTTCATCAACGAACGGAAAGCCGCGCCTTCCTTGTGCATATCAATGAAAATTTCGCCGATGCGGCCATCCTGATATTCGCCGGTGGTCAGATACACCTTGTGGCCACCAACAGATGCTTTTTGCGTGTAGCCTTTGCGCCGGTTAGGCAGTTTTTCGCGAGTGCGAATTGCGCGCTCCACCACCCGTTCCACAATGCGCTCCGCTACAGCTTCCGCACGCGCGGCCTGTGGCTGCGCGGCCAGCGTCTCGGCAGCGCTATCCAGCTCGCCATCGTCTTCATCTTCAAGCAGCTGTGCATTCAATGGCTGCGAGAGTTTGGAGCCATCACGGTAAAGCGCATTAGCTTTCAGGCCGAGTTTCCAAGACAGCATATAAGCGTCTTTACAATCTTCGGTGCTGGCATCATTCGGCATATTGATAGTTTTGGATATCGCACCGGAGATAAACGGCTGAGCTGCCGCCATCATGCGGATGTGGCTGTCAACAGACAGATACCGCTTGCCAAGGCGGCCACACGGGTTGGCGCAGTCAAACACCGGATAGTGTTCTTCTTTTAAGTGTGGTGCGCCTTCCAGTGTCATCGCACCGCAAACATGGGTGTTGGCAGCCTCGATCTCACCTTTGCTAAAGCCCAGATGGGCCAGCAGGTTAAACTCCATATCTTCCAGCTGTTCGGCAGAAACACCGAGCTTCTCGGTAAGCAGCGCATCGCCAAGGGTCCAGCGGTTGAACACAAACTTGATATCAAAAGCAGAGCCCAAGCTGGCTTTCAGTTTAGCGAAGGCCTCATCATCCAAGCCTTTCGCCCGCAAAGAGCCGGGATTGATCGCCGGAGCCTGATCTAGCGAGCCGTGACCCACCGCATAAGCCTCGATCTCCGCAATCTCACTAGCGCTATAGCCAAGCTTTTCCAAGGCTTCAGGTACGGCGCGGTTGATGATTTTGAAGTAACCGCCGCCCGCCAGCTTTTTGAATTTCACCAGCGCAAAATCAGGCTCGATGCCGGTGGTGTCGCAGTCCATCACCAGCCCGATGGTGCCAGTTGGCGCAATCACGCTTACCTGCGCATTGCGATAGCCATGTTGTTCACCAAGGCTGAGCGCGGCATCCCATGCAGTACGCGCCCGTTCAACGAGAATGGGCTCTGGGCAATTGTCAGCATCCAAGGCAACCGGCAGGGTAGAGAGGGCTTCATAGCCCTCGCGTTCACTGCGAGCAGCGCGGCGGTGATTGCGGATCACCCGCAGCATATGCGCTGCGTTTTCCTCATATAGCGGGAAGGGGCCAAGCTCGCCGGCCATCTCAGCCGATGTGGCATAGCAAACACCGGTCATAATTGCGGTAATGGCACCACAAAGGGCGCGACCCTCGTCGCTATCATAGGAGATACCAGAGGTCATCAGTAAGCCTCCAATATTGGCATAGCCAAGGCCCAAGGTGCGGTAATCGTAGGAGCGCTGTGCGATCTGCTTGGAAGGGAACTGCGCCATCAGCACCGAGATTTCCAGCACCACCGTCCATAGGCGAGTGGCGTGCTCGAAGCGCTCGAAATCGAAGCTCTTGTCGTCATTGCGGAACTGCAACAGATTAAGGGAAGCAAGATTACACGCCGTATCATCAAGGAACATGTATTCCGAACAAGGGTTGGAGGCGCGGATTTCGCCCCCTTCCGGGCAGGTGTGCCAATCGTTGATGGTGGTGTGATACTGCAAGCCCGGATCGGCAGAGGCCCACGCGGCATACCCGATCTGCTCCCACAAATCGCGGGCCTTGACGGTTTTTGCCGTTTTCCCAGTGGTGCGGGCAATCAAATCCCAGTCACTGTCATTGCTGACTGCTTCCAAGAAGCCATCGGTGACACGAACGGAGTTGTTAGAGTTTTGGCCGGCGACAGTAATGTAAGCCTCAGAATCCCAATCAGTATTATAGACGGGGAACTCGATGCTCTTGTATCCTTGACGGGCAAACTGCACAACGCGCTGGATGTAATTGTCGGGAATAAGAGCCTTTTTCGCCGTGCGCATTTCGCGCTTGAGCGCCGGGTTTTTCGTGGGATCGAAGCAATCATCACCAGAGCCTTCGCAATTGACACAGGCCTTCATCACCGCCTGCAAATGCTTCTGGCAAATCTTCGAGCCGGTCACCAGCGCCGCAACCTTTTGCTCCTCGGTCACTTTCCAAGTGACAAATTCTTCAACGTCCGGATGGTCGATATCAACCACCACCATTTTAGCAGCGCGGCGGGTGGTGCCGCCGGATTTAATCGCACCGGCTGCCCGGTCACCAATTTTCAAGAAGCTCATCAGGCCGGAGGATTTGCCGCCGCCCGCCAAACGCTCGCCCGAGGCGCGCAAAGAAGAAAAGTTGGTGCCCGTACCCGAACCGTACTTGAACAGACGGGCTTCGCGCACCCACAAGTCCATAATGCCGTTGTCGTTTACCAGATCATCATCGACCGACTGAATAAAGCAGGCATGTGGCTGCGGGTGGGTGTAGGCGGTGGCAGAGCGCACCAGTTCACCGCTTTCAAAATCGACATAATAATGCCCCTGACCGGGGCCGTCGATGCCATAGGCCCAGTTGAGACCGGTGTTGAACCATTGTGGTGAGTTAGGCGCAACTTTTTGTGTCGCCAACATGTAGCGAAGTTCGTCAAAGAAAGCTCTGGCGTCTTCCTCGCCGTCAAAATAGCCACCTTTCCAGCCCCAGTAGGTCCAAGTGCCAGCCAGACGATCAAAAACTTGGCGCGAGTCATCCTCGGAGCCGAAGCGTTCGCTTTCATCCATGTCAGCTAAGGCTGCATCATCTGGAACCGAGCGCCAGAGCCAGCTGGGAACGCTGTTTTCTTCTACCGGCTTTAGTTTGGCAGGGACGCCCGCCTTGCGGAAGTACTTTTGTGCCAGAATATCAGAGGCAACTTGGGAAAACTGCTTTGGGGCCGCAAAATCCTCAAGACGAAACACAACAGAGCCATCCGGATTGCGAATCTCGCTGGTCCGGCGGTTAAACTCGATGTCTGCGTAGGGGGATTGCCCCTCGCTGGTGTAACGCCGTTCGAATTTCATCGTCAATGCCCCCTTCGCATCTGGGTGGGGCCGGGCCCCATAGAAGAATAACCTGCGCAAACAGCATAGGGGAACCGGCGCCGCCGCAGCGCCAGAACCTGAATGTTTACACGAGGATCGCGTCGTCTATTGCATGGCTTCAACTTCATCACAATAGCACCAAACCATCAAGATTTGGTATATCTGCACTCTTGCAACACCATATATAGGACCATAAGGCCGAAAAAAAAGCGCTGCCGCAACAATGCATGGTGCAAAGTACGGACATACGCATTACAAATATGGGTTTGTTACGTGACGAGAGTGGAAGCAGTCTGCTTGCCAAGCGCAATGCGCCGCGAACGAGCTCAAACTAGTGTGAATCGCAGGTGCCCGTCAAGCGCATGAACTGCTACAAATTGGTTCTGTGAATACCGAAACCCCACCAAATGTAGTGGGTCTGAAGCGCTCGGCACCCCACAAATTGAAGGGGTGAGCGCTGCTGCTGCCACGATATTGCCGGAATTGCGCCAATGGCACGGTTTTTGCGCCACATCTTGCCTGAGCGGGATTAATTGATTTCCTGCCTCTGGGTTCCTGTGAAAAGCAGGGATGATATGCTTTTTTTTGATAAACCTGTGTGTATCTCGTCGACGCTTAGTAAGTCTCCCCTAGGGCTTTTCCCGTGAAAGTGGTAGAACATATGAACTCAGCTTACGAAAACAAGAAAAACAGATCCCCCGTGTCTGGTGCGAGCGTGGCCAAACTTTGGTTCCATGATCGCAACAAGTGCTGAGTCGCAAAGCCTTTGTCGAGCGGGCAGGAGAGCGTAGTACCGTGAATCACGTTGCCCTTGGGAAACAGGTCAGTGAACTGGATGTGGTTGTCGTTGAAGACTCGCGCGCCGTCCAGTCCATCATGCGCACATTGCTAAATTCGCTCGGTGTGAAACGGGTGCGGGTGTTCGATGGCCCAGAACCTGCAATCACTGCTATGATGAGCGAAGCGCCGGATTTAATTCTGTCCGATTGGGAGATGTCTCCTTTGAGCGGGCTTGACATGATCCATGCAATTCGAACCACTAAGATGGCTCCGCTTTGCTATGTGCCCGTGGTATTTGTGACCGCTCATGGCACACGCGAGAATGTCACTAAGGCAATGCGGGCAGGGGCGCACCATCTGCTGGTAAAACCGATTTCTGCTGTAGCGCTAAAAAAATGTTTGGATTGGGTCTGCTTGGATCGCCGTGAAATGGTGATGAATGCAACCGGCTCGCTAGTGCTGGAGGGCATCGAGCGACGCTTGCAGCAAAATGAATCCAAATACAATGCGATAAAAAAGGCCGAGCTGATGAGTAGCGAGTCGCGTCGCCGTCTTGACGAGATAGCTGATCGCGCCAGTTCCCCCAAAGAGCGCGCAAACTCTCCCGCTTATCCCGATTCAAAAGCCTCGCAGATCCAGCATCCAACTAAAGTAACTAAAACGACAGAATTTGAGGCTCAGCCCGCAAAAGCGGAAGTTCTGGTTGGTAAATCTCAACGGCCCTACGGCTACACCCGCGGCTATAACAAGGACACTAAGGATGCGCCTCGCACTCCACTTGAAGCGGCGTTTGAACTACGGCGCAGCTTGAAAACGAAAAAGCGCTAGGCGGTTAAAGGGTAGTGTGCGGCAGCAATCCGCACAATTTCATAGAAAAGGGCTGGACACTGCGGCGCGATGTCGCCATATTCCCGCCCAATTACCGATTAAGCGATAGGGCGAAGGAGCGGTCCCGATGAAAAACTTTGTTCTGCAACTTTTTACATGGTGGAACAGCCAGACTCTCGGTACGCGTTTTTTCACATGGCGCAAGGGCGAGAAGGTCGGCGAAGACCAGTTTGGCAATGTCTACTATCAGGAAAAAGGTGGCAAGCGCCGCTGGGTGATCTACAAAGATTTAACCGAGGCCTCGCTTATTCCTGCTGGCTGGCACGGCTGGATGCACCATCGCACTGATGAAGTGCCCGCTGCCGGAAACCCCGCACACTACGAGTGGGAAAAGCCATTCCAGCCCAATTATACCGGCACTGATATGGCCTACCGCCCGAAAGGCTCGCTCTTGGCAGATGGCCAGCGCCCGCAAGTCACCGGAGATTATGAGGCATGGTCTCCGACCGACTAGGTTAAAAAACTCAGCAAAACAAAAAGCCCGGCAACTACGCCGGGCTTTTTTAATGCATTTATCACACCGTCGACTACTCGCTTGGCGGCAGCATCCCAAGACGCTTGTCCAGATAACCGGCGCAATTGTCGATCAGGCCATCCACGTTGTTTTCAAAGAAGTGGTTGGCACCTGGCATCACTTCATGATCGATAACGATGCCCTTTTGGGTTTTCAGCTTGTCCACCAGTGCCTGCACATCCTTTTGCGGGACAACTTTGTCTTGATCCCCGTGAATAATCAGGCCCGAAGACGGGCAGGGGGCGAGGAAGGAAAAGTCATGCAGGTTTGCAGGTGGCGCAATGGAGATGAAGCCCTCCACTTCAGGCCGGCGCATCAACAGCTGCATGCCGATCCATGCGCCAAAGGAAAATCCGGCGATCCAGCAAGAGCGTGCATCGGGATGAATGGATTGTACCCAGTCAAGTGCAGCTGCTGCATCCGACAGCTCGCCTTGCCCATGGTCAAACTGCCCTTGCGAGCGGCCCACACCGCGGAAGTTGAAGCGAAGCACCGCAAATCCACGCTGCGCAAACATATAATACATCTGGTAGATGATCTGGTTGTTCATCGTGCCGCCAAATTGCGGGTGCAGGTGCAGCAGCAGCGCAATCGGTGCATTACGCTTTTTGGCAGGATGGAAGCGGCCTTCCAGTCGGCCCGCCGGGCCGTTAAAGATCACCTCAGGCATAAGCGATCGCAATCCTTTTCTATCTGTGATATTTCCTGGCTATGCCTAGGGGAAATACCTAGTATGCGTAGAATCAAACTTGACTGCGCATAGCAAGTTTTATAAAACCCAGTTTAGAATTATTCGAAACAGCTTGCTCCAAATCGGGCAAAGACGGCGGTTTTTATGCCGATGCCACGCTATTTGGACAGGCGATTCTCGAATTTCAAGTGCTCCTTATCGTCACTACAGTGGAAAATAGCAAGGTTTGCATTTCAACTGGTGAAGGATTAGGGCAAAAAATAACCGCAAGTTTCAGTGTTACACCATGACCATCGGCGCAAAAACAACATATCTAGATTATAATGCCAGCGCCCCACTGCGTCCGCAGGCACGTACGGTCTTGCTTGAAGCACTCGAGTGCGAGGGCAATGCGTCCTCTATTCACGCCTTTGGTCGCAAAGCCAGCGGCGTTATAGAGGCCGCACGCAAAGATATTGCGGCGCTCGTTGATGCGCTGCCTGCAAATGTTGCCTTTACCAGCGGCGGCACCGAGGCGAATGTCACCGCGCTGTCGCCAATCTGGCTTAGAAACGGTCAGCCGTTTACCCTTTCCAAACTGTTTGTTAGCGCCGTTGAGCACCCTTCTGTGCTGGCTGGTGGTCGTTTTTCCGCCGAGCAGGTGGAGCAGTTGCCGGTCGATGCAAATGGCCTGCTAAACCTTGAGATACTGCGCGAAAAACTTGGCGCTTTGCCTGAAGGCGAGACCGCACTTGTCGCTGTTATGGCCGCAAACAGCGAAACCGGCGTTTTGCAGCCGCTGCAGGAAATTGGCGTCATCGTGGAAGATGCCGGCCATCTGCTGCATGTGGATGCGGTGCAGGCCGCCGGACGTATTGCCTTGTCACAGCCTATGATTGCGTCGCACAGCATGGCGGTCTCCTCCCATAAAATTGGCGGCCCGCAAGGGGTGGGCGCCCTTATTATGGGTAAGGGCGATCTGCGCCCCGCACCGCTGCTCACCGGCGGCGGGCAGGAGAGCTGGCGCCGCGCCGGCACGCATAACACCGCAGGCATTGCCGCATTTGCCGCTGCCGCGCGGGCGGCTCTGGCAGAAATCCCAAGTTTGGAAACTCAGGCGCTACGTGATCAACTGGAGCAGGAATTGCGCCTTGAACAGCCCGATTTGGTGGTCTTTGGCGCAGATGCGCCGCGCTTGCCCGGCACAACATGTCTGACCGTACCCGGCGTGGTCGCCGAAACAGCCTTGATTGCCTTTGATCTTGCAGGTATTGCGGTGTCGTCAGGGTCCGCCTGTTCATCAGGCAAGGTTGGTGCGTCCCATGTGTTGCTTGCCATGGGCTGCGAAGAAGATCTGGCGCGCGGTGCCCTACGTATATCAATGGGATGGAACACCAGCGCAGACGAGATGCAAAAGTTCAAGCGCGAGTTTCTGCGTATCGCCGCAAGGCTTCAAAAAAAGGATAGGGCCCGGGCAGCCAGCTAGCGCAAGCCGCCCAGTTTCAACCGAATTTCCCACAATGGCGAAGAGCTTTGCGGGAGTAGCGGGGCGCCAAGCCCCATCGCGGCGAGCCAATCGCCAATGGAGAAAACAAAATGGCTGCAGTGCAGGAGACGATCGATCAGGTGAAATCGATCGACGTGGATCAATATAAATACGGTTTTGTTACCGATATTGAATCCGAACTGGCGCCCAAAGGGCTGAACGAAGACATTATCCGCTTCATCTCCGCCAAGAAAGATGAGCCGGAGTGGATGTTGAATTGGCGTCTGGATGCATTCCAGCGCTGGAAAACCATGGAAGAGCCAGAGTGGGCCCGTGTCGATTATCCAAAAATCGACTTTGAAGACCTGCACTACTACGCAGCCCCGAAAACCCAAGAGGGGCCAAAGAGCCTTGATGAGGTCGATCCGGAACTGCTGGAAACCTACAAGAAACTTGGTATTCCGCTGTCCGAGCAGGAAGTTCTTGCCGGTATCGCGCCCGAAAACCGTGTCGCCGTTGATGCGGTGTTCGACAGTGTTTCCGTTGCCACAACCTTTAAAGAGGAACTGGCCAAGGCTGGCGTGATCTTCTGCCCGATTTCCGAGGCAATCCGCGAGCACCCAGAGCTGGTGCAAAAGTACCTCGGCTCCGTTGTGCCGGTTTCTGACAACTTTTATGCCACGCTGAATTCGGCGGTATTTTCTGACGGATCGTTTGTTTACATCCCTGAAGGGGTGCGCTGCCCGATGGAGCTGTCTACCTACTTCCGCATTAACGAGCGCAACACCGGCCAGTTCGAGCGGACGCTGATTATTGCCGAAAAAGGCTCTTACGTGTCTTATCTGGAAGGCTGTACCGCGCCGCAGCGTGATGAAAACCAGCTACACGCCGCTGTGGTGGAACTGGTGGCCCACGAGGACGCGGAGATCAAATACTCCACCGTGCAAAACTGGTTCCCCGGTGACAGCGAAGGCAAAGGCGGTATCTACAACTTCGTCACCAAGCGCGGCGATTGCCGCGGTGCCAATTCCAAAATCGCATGGACGCAGGTTGAAACCGGCTCGGCGATCACATGGAAATACCCAAGCTGCATCTTGCGCGGAGACAATTCCGTGGGCGAGTTCTACTCCATCGCCATTTCCAATGGCCACCAGCAGGTGGACAGCGGTACCAAGATGATCCACCTTGGCAAGAACACCTCCTCACGTATCATCTCCAAAGGCATTTCCGCTGGTGTGTCGCAAAACACCTACCGCGGTCAGGTCTCGGCGCATCGCAAGGCGAAAAATGCCCGTAACTTCACCCAGTGTGACAGTTTGTTGATCGGCGACAAATGCGGCGCTCACACCGTGCCTTATATCGAGAGCAAGAACGCCACGGCCGTTTTCGAGCACGAGGCGACAACCTCGAAGATTTCGGATGATCAAATGTTCTATTGCCAAGCACGCGGGTTGGACGAAGAAGCGGCCGTCGCCCTTATCGTCAATGGCTTTGTGCGTGATGTCATTCAGCAATTGCCAATGGAATTCGCGGTAGAAGCGCAAAAACTGATCAATATCTCGCTGGAAGGCTCTGTGGGCTAATTCTCCACCCTTTGAGCTAGGAAACAGCACCAAGCGGCCAGCTAACAGAGCTGGCGCAAGACACGAATTTAAGGACGACATCTCATGCTTGAGATCAAAAATCTGCACGCCGAAGTGGAAGGCAACAAAATCCTGCGCGGTATCGATCTAACCGTGAAGCCGGGTGAAATTCACGCCATCATGGGCCCCAATGGTTCTGGTAAATCTACGCTCTCCTACATTCTTGCGGGCAAGGAAGACTACGAGATCACTGAAGGCTCGATCACCTATAACGGCGAAGATATGCTGGAGCTGGGCGCGGACGAGCGCGCGGCGGCGGGGATGTTCCTTGCGTTCCAATACCCGATCGAGATTCCAGGTGTTGCCACCATGACCTTCTTGAAAACCGCTTTGAATGCGCAGCGTGCGGCTCGCGGTGAGGAAGAGCTCTCCACCCCGGACTTTATGAAGCTGGTGCGCGAGAAAGCCGCTGATCTGAAGGTCACCCCTGAAATGCTACGCCGTCCGCTCAATGTGGGCTTCTCCGGTGGTGAGAAGAAGCGTGCCGAAATCCTGCAGATGGCTCTGCTGGAGCCAACCCTTTGTATTCTTGATGAGACCGACAGTGGCCTTGATATCGATGCGCTTCGCATAGTCTCCGAAGGCGTTAACAAGCTGCGCTCTCCTGAGCGGGGCATGATTGTTATTACCCACTACCAGCGCTTGCTGGATCACATTGTTCCTGATGTGGTGCATGTGCTTTCCAAAGGTAAAATTGTCAAGACCGGCGGCAAAGAGCTGGCACTTGAACTGGAAGCAAACGGCTATGCCGATTATGTAGGTGAAGAAGCGTAGGGCACGCTGGTAAGGGGAGTGAACTCTATGACCGCACAAAACCAGCGGGTGCTGAGTGCCGCAGAAACAGGGTTTGAGGAGGCGTTTGCCGCCACTCACGGTAAGCAAAGCGACGGCCTTGGTGAGGCGCGCCGCGCCGCCATGGCTCGCTTTGAAGCAACCGGCCTGCCGCACCGCCGCATTGAAGAATACCACTACACTGATTTGAAGGCCAAGCTGCGCAGCGCCTTCGCGCTTTCTGCAAAGGCTGAGATTGTAGCCCCTGGCGCTGTGGGCGAGGTGGAGACACAAGGCCGTCTTGTTTTTGTCAATGGCCGGTTTGATGCCGCCCTGTCAAATGTTGAGGCGCTGGCGGGCAAGATCAGCGTATCTGCATGGGCAGAAGAGATGGGGGCAGAAAAGGCGGAGGTGCAAGCCCATGGCGCGGCTGCCTTCCCGCGTGCTGATGCACTGGTTGATCTGAACACGGCGTTTGTCCAAGGCGGGGCAACCATCACGGTTGCTGGTGGCGAAAAGCTTGAAAAAGCGCTGGAAATCGTGCATGTGGCCAAGGGTGAGGGCGCCAGCTTCTCGCGCATTGATCTGGTGGTCGAGGCCGGTGCTGATGTTTTGGTGCTGGAGAGCTATCAGGGCGACAGCGGCGCTTACCTGCGCAATACACTGACCACACTTGAGGTGGGCGATAATGCCAAGCTTACTTGGGTCAAGTTGCAAGAGGAAGCGGAAAGCGCGACCCATCTGGCCTCTGCTACGGCAAATCTTGGCAAGGGTGCTGAGCTGAGCCAGTTCCTGCTAGACGCGGGCAGCGGGTTGTCTCGCAGCCAGTTTGCCGTTGCCTTCAACGGTGAGGGCTCTAACGCTGCACTGCGCGGGGTTTCGCTGCTTAAGGGCGACAGCCACGCGGATATCACGCTGAGCGTTGATCACAAGGTGCCGGAATGCAATTCCCGCGAATACTTCAAGGCGATTGTCGATGACAAGGCGCGCTCTGTATTTCAGGGGCAAATTCTTGTGAAGCCGGATGCGCAGAAAACCGATGGCCAGATGATGGTGCAGTCTTTACTGCTCTCGGAAAGCGCCGAGGTTAATGTGAAACCGGAGCTGGAGATTTTCGCCGATGACGTGCAGTGTGCCCACGGCTCGACCACGGGCGAGATCGACGAAGACTTGCTGTTCTACCTGCGAGCCCGCGGTATTCCGGAAAAGGAAGCGCGCAAGATTCTTATTCTTGCTTTCCTTGGCGAAGTCATTGACGAGCTGGATGACGAGCGCGTTGGCCCCTTGCTTACCAGCCGTATCAGCAACTGGTTGCACGTTTAGCACCTAGAAGGAGTACGCCATGACCCTGCCTGCTACAGAGGTGCAGCCTCAAAGCCAGTCTTTTGATGTGGCGGCCGTGCGCAAGGAGTTTCCCATCCTGTCGCGGCAGGTCCACGGCAAACCGCTGGTGTTTCTGGATAGCGGCGCGTCGGCGCAAAAGCCGCAAGCGGTAATTGATGCGGTGAACGCGGCGTATAGCGGCGAATACGCCAATGTGCACCGCGGCTTGCATTATCTCTCCAACGCCACCACCGACAAGTTCGAGGGCGCGCGGGAGAGTGTGCGCAAGTTTCTTGGAGCGCCAAGTGCGGAGCAGATCGTCTTTACCCGCTCGACAACAGAGGCCATTAATTTGGTCTCCTACGGGCTGGAAGAGCAGATCGAACCGGGCGATGAAATCATCATTTCCATTTTGGAGCACCACTCCAACATTGTTCCGTGGCACTTTCTGCGCGAGCGCAAGGGCGCGGTGATAAAGTGGGCGCCGGTGGCCGAGGATGGCTCTTTCTTGTTGGAAGAGTTTGAAAAGCTGCTTAGCCCGCGTACCAAGCTGGTTGCCATGACGCAGATGTCCAACGTGACAGGCACTGTGGTGCCGGTTGCAGAGGTAACGCGCAAGGCGCATGCGGTCGGGGCGAAGGTGCTGATTGATGGTTCGCAAGGTGCGGTACATATGCCCGTCGATGTGCAGGCTATTGATGCTGATTACTACGTCTTTACCGGGCACAAGCTTTATGGTCCCTCCGGTATTGGCGTGCTTTATGGCAAAGCGGCGGCTCTAGAGGAATTGCGCCCGTTTAACGGCGGCGGCGAGATGATCAAGGATGTAACACTGGATGGTGTGACCTATGCCGATATCCCGCATCGCTTTGAGGCGGGCACTCCGCCAATCGTGCAGGCCATTGGCCTTGGAGCGGCGCTGGAGTTTGTCATGCAGCTGGGCCGTGATAATATCGCGGTGCATGAAGCGGCCCTGCGTGATTATGCGCAAACCCGCCTTGGGGATATGGATGGCCTGCGCCTTATTGGCACTGCCAAAGGCAAGGGGGCAATCTTCTCCTTCGAGATGGAGGGCATCCACGCCCACGATGTTTCGATGATTATTGATCGCGAGGGCGTTGCTGTGCGGGCAGGCACCCACTGTGCCCAGCCTCTGTTGCAGCGCTTTGGTGTTACCAGCACCTGCCGTGCCAGCTTTGCCATGTACAACTGCGTGGAAGAAGTAGACGCTCTCGTAGCGGCTCTCGAAAAAGCCCGCAAGATGTTTGGATAGTCCTATGAGCGAGAATGTAAACCGTAGCGAATTCTCCGGTGAGGAGATCGCAGAGACGCAGATTAACCAGAGCTCTGCAATCCCGCAGGAAGAGCTGGAACAGCTCACATCTGATATCATTGCGGCCCTGAAAACCGTTTATGACCCCGAAATTCCGGTAGATATTTATGAGCTTGGTCTCATTTATAAGGTTGATATCGAAGATGACCGCACCGTTAAAGTTGACATGACGCTAACCGCGCCTGGTTGCCCGGTGGCCGGGGAAATGCCGATCTGGGTGCAAAACGCCATCGGTTCGGTGCAAGGCGTTGGTCATGTGGAAGTTGAAATGGTGTTTGATCCGCCATGGGATACATCGCGCATGTCGGACGAGGCGCGCGTTGCGCTTAACTTTTTCTAGGGCGGGCGGCTTTAAACAAGGAGACAGGAAATGACATCACGTTTTGCCCCTGTGTCTGTGACGCAAGAAGCAGCGGACTACATTGCCGCGTTGCTTGCTGCTCAGGAGGAGCCAGCGCTTGGCCTGCGTATCTCTATCAAGAAAGGTGGGTGCGCAGGTATGGAATATGCCATGGAGCTGGCCAGCGAGGAAAAGCCCGGAGACGATATGGTCGAAGCTCATGGCGTACGTGTCTATATTGATCCTTCGGCCATGCTCTATCTTTTGGGTACAGAAATCGGCTTTGAAACCACCAAGTTTCGCTCCGGTTTTACCTTCAAGAACCCAAATGAACTTTCGGCATGTGGCTGCGGCGAAAGCGTAGAGCTTGGCCGCGCAGATCTCGAAAACTTTCTTAAAGGGGCCCCTGAGGGCGACACCCCGCAGGAAGCTTAAATAGTCATTGATGTTGTAATCGGGGAGGGCGCTTGCTCTCCCCTTTCATGTTTTCAGGTGCAGTTTTTCTGCCGAGGAGGAATATCTTGCGTTTTTTTGAAAAACTAAAACAGGCATGCACAGAGGATTGGCACGCCTACACTCACCATGCATTTACCGAGGGCATGGGTGACGGTTCTTTGCCATTGCCAGCCTTCAAAAACTATCTGGTACAGGATTACCTGTTTCTTATCGAGTTTGCCCGCGCTTACGCTCTTGCCATTTACAAGGGCGAAAACCTATCCGATATGCGCAAAGCCCTTGCCTCGGTGCAAGGAATTCTAGATGTGGAGATGGATCTGCATACCAAGCTGTGCGCGCAATGGGGCCTATCGCTTGAGCAAATGGAGGCAACGCCAGAGGCATCGCAAACACTGGCTTACACTCGCTACGTGTTGGATACTGGTATGCGCGGCAACCTCCTGGAGCTGAAAATCGCTCTGGCGCCATGTGTTATTGGTTATGCGGAGATTGGCGCGCGTCTTGCAGCCAGTGCAAGCGGCCTTGCAGAAGATAACCCCTACAAGGTCTGGATCTCTGAATATGCAGGGGAAGAGTATCAACAATTGGCCGAGGCGGCCATTGAAGAGCTTGATGATCTTTATAATCGTTATGGTTCGCAGCAGGGCTTTGATCGCTATGCGCAAATTTTTGCCAATGCGACAAAGCTAGAGGCCGATTTCTGGCAGATGTCGCTTTAACATGCCCTAAAGAACGATGCGGGCGCAGCCCGCATCGTTCTTTAGGTTAGTCTTAAGTGTAAAGCATGTTTGGTAGGTTACATTCATATCGCATGCTTATTATACTAAAAACATGGGAATTAATATTCATGCACCATAAAATTATATAGACACATAACTATAGGTAGAGGATAGAAATAGGCAATTACCCCTAGTTAGTAAAACAGGGGTGCCCAGCTTCTTATTCGGAGTATCCCTGTGCCTTCGGTCTTTGCCCATATAACAGGTCAAGTTGTGTTGCTGATCTGTATTTTAGTTTCATCAAATATTTCGAATGCGCAGGCACAAGACCTCGCAGCGCTTAAGGAACTATATAAGCGTCCGTTGGAAATTCCATTTCCCAGCAATGCAGTATACACCCCCCAGCGCGCCACACTGGGTAAGATGTTGTTCTTCGATCCGCGCCTGTCAGGTGCAAAGAACATGAATTGCGTCAGTTGCCACAACCCCTCGTTTGGCTATGAGGTGCCCGTAGAAACCGCCGTCGGCAGTGCCAATGTTGCCTTGAAGCGACAAGCTCCCACAGTGCTGAACGCGGCTTGGGTGACTACGATGTTCTGGGATGGGCGCGCTGCGACACTGGAGGAGCAGGCAGAAGGGCCTATTACTGCACCAGTGGAAATGAACGGCAAGTTTGAGGACATCATCGGCATTCTGGAGGAAATCCCGGAATATGCTGAGTGGTTTGCAGCCGCGTTCCCGACTAAGGGTATCACCAAGTCCACAATTCTCACAGCGATCGCCACCTATGAGCGCACCGTCGTAAGCGGTTGGGCGCCATTTGATCGCTGGGTCGAGGGGCAGGACCGCGCCATTTCGCAGTCTGCCATTCGCGGGTTTAAACTGTTTAACGGCAAGGCAAAATGCGATAAGTGTCACACAGGCTGGAACTTCACAGACAACAAATTCCATGATGTTGGATTGTTCGGTGATGATCTTGGGCGCGGTGCATTGGAGCCTGATAACTCCAAGATGCAATTTGCCTTTAAAACCCCCGGCCTTCGTAACCTCAGCTATCGTGCCCCGTTCATGCATGACGGCAGCCTGCCAGACTTGGACGCCGTGATGGCGCATTACAATTCCGGCGGCATGGAGCGCCCCTCTCGTTCTGAACACGTTCATCCTCTGGAGTTAAACAACGAAGAGCTGGAGGATCTTAAAGCCTTCATGCTCTCGTTAACAGCCGAGCAAACACAAACCCCTATGCCGACTTTGCCAAACTGAGGCTCCAATGAACATCACCAGTAAAATTCTTGCACCCGTTGTGGTGTTACTTGCCTTGGCTGTGGCGCTCATCAGTGCGCTCGTGTGGCAAGAAGCGCAAAAGCGCCAACAGATGGAAGAGATTGCCTTGCGTGCTTTGGCCGCGCAGCGTAACGCGTTTGCTCTGGTTAACGAGCTGCACTCTGCCGAGCAGTTGGTTGCCCGTGCTTTGGACATGACCCAGTTTACCACGCAGCAGGAATACAAGCGCTTGTTCTCCCAAGTAGAGACAAACCTTGGCGGGCGCTTACATCAGACGCTCGAACTGTCACTTGATGAAAGCATGACCAAAGCGATCAAGGCCGCGCAAGCCTCGTACACCGCTTGGCACAACGACACAGCCATTCTTTTAGGGCTCGCTCCGGCACCGGCCATACCAACCAAAGAGAAGATGTCGCGTCGCAACGCGGCATTGAACAGTTCGATCGCCGCCATCGCACGCACCACACAAAACGAAAGCAAGAGAGTTCTGCACGACAAAATCGAGCAGGCCAAAGCGGCGGACATCATCGCCCTTACCGTTTTGTCCGTATTTGGCATTGTCGGCGTGCTGGCCTCCCTTTGGACGGCAAAAAGCGTCGCCCGCCCATTGGTTGCTCTTTCCGGGCGCATGAACGCTTTGGCCCGCGGTGAATTGGGAGAGCCGCTTGTGCTGCGCGCACGCGGCGACGAGATTGGCCAAATGCAGCAATCAGTTGTTGTCTTTCGTGAAAACGCCATCACCAAGCGGCAGCTTGAAGCGCAAACCAACGAGCAGCGCCAGCAAGAGCAAGAAACACAGGCGCGCAAGCAAGCCGCAATTGATGCTTTCCGCAGTGCAGTTGCCCAAGAAATGGCAGAGTTGTCCAACCAATCCTCAGGAATGCAAAGCTCAGCGGAAAGCTTGCACCACTTGGCAGACAGCGCCAAGCGAGAGGCTGGCAATGCCGGTGAAGCGGCCAACAATGCCTGCGACAACGTTCAGCGTGTCGCCAGCGCTGCCGAACAATTGTCAGTCGCGATCAGTTCAATCAGCAGTCAATCAAGGCGGGCAAATGAGTTGGTGAGCGCAACGGTTGAGACCGCGGCGCAAACAGATGTAAAGGTTGCGGATCTTTCGCTAGCGGCGGAGAAAATCGGCGAGGTCCTCAATCTTATTCGCGACATTGCTGAAAAAACCAACCTTCTTGCGCTCAATGCCACCATTGAAGCCGCGCGGGCCGGCGAGATGGGGCGTGGATTTGCGGTCGTCGCCACCGAGGTTAAGTCGCTCGCCGGACAAACCGCAGCAGCAACAGAAGAGATTACCGATCATATCGCCGAGGTGCAGCGCTCAACCACCGGAACCGTTGAGGCAATTTCCACAATTAGCAATGCGGTACTAGAGGTCAGCCAGCTCACCATTGCAATCGGTGAAGGCGTTGGCGAGCAGCAGGCGGCAACCAGCGATATCGCCGGCGCGGCGCAAGCTGCCTTTGCCCAATCACAAAACGCTCTGCAAAGCTCGGCAGCAGCGACAACCGCCATCGAGCAAACCTCCAATGAAGCCGGTGCGGTTAACAGCTCTTCCCAAAAGCTCACTAAAGTGACAGCAAGCCTCACAGGAGAGGTGGACCAATTCCTGCGCAGTGTTTCGCACTCATAGTGGGTATGGGCAATTTACATAGCTGGCAACTCACACCTTTTCGGTGCGTGCTCGGCAGTATAGCTCCGGCCTAACCCACTTCAATCGTAGCTATTAAGAATGTAAGGCAGTGGATCCGCATCCAATCCCGTACTCTGATATTGGTATCGAAGATTTAAGCTCTAGCAACCCTAGTAGGATTGGTGAGGGCGCCTTGAGGCCTCGGTAACAGCAGAGGGTGGTAACGGTTTGGATGTTTACCAGCCAACGCGTAAGGGGTTAGGTCAATACAATTCCATGCTGGAACCGCGTGAGCTGCGGTGACAAGTGAACCGCTGCAATGAACAGATTGGTGTGTTGACATCAAAGGCGATGTGCAGGAAAGGTGACTGCGCACACCTCCAACGCACTTTAAGGAACCTTGGTCATGGCAGGATTACTGGATCACGGCAGCCTCAAGTTCCTTGACTTGCTCAGCCCAAAGAGCAAAGCGGCTTTTGCTGCTGCTGAGCATCGTCACACCTATCAAGATGGCCGTACGATCTTCTCACCCGGCGATGATGGGGATCGCCTGCTCATTGTGCGCTCAGGGGCGGTTAAAATGGGGCGCTTTAGCCCAAGCGGCAGAGAAACGATTCTCGCCGTACTTGGTGAGGGGCACTTCATTGGCATCATGGGTGTTCTAACTGATCGCAAACGCTCGCAAAATGCAGTTGCAGTTGGCAAAACGACAATTGGTTATGTTCACAAAGCAGATATACTCGCGCTAATGGACAGTTGCCCCGAAATCGCCCAGGCGATTTTGCCAGCAACATTGAGCCGTTTAAATGTAGCGCTGAACATGTTGGACGATCTCCGCTTGCTACCCTTGCCTGCTTATACAGCAGTGTTTTTGCAAAATATGCTCGAAGCCTCAGAAGTGCCGGGGTTGCTTAACTGGAACCAGTCGGAGTTGGCGGTCGCTGTAGGCACCTCACGTGTTTCCATGGGTAAAGCGCTCAAACAGCTGGAAAAAAATGGACTAATCGTCTTGAAATACGGCGCAATCGCTATTCCTGACAAGCAAGCGCTGTCGGATTGGATTGACGCAGCGAGAGCCGAGCATATTTCTTTTTGATGTGTAAGCAGCTCCGCCAGCTGCACTAATATAAGTAAATGTTGAAATTGCTAAATTCTTAGCATTCTTTACGCGACTGTCTACGTACAATTCCTCGGTAAAACTAACCAATAAAATATCAGGTGTCGGCATGTTGACTGCTGCCACAGGTATTCAAGTGCGCTCTGGCGATTGGCTAGGAAGCGTAATCTGTAGCAGCGTTGCTTTGAGGGGGGCTTCATACATGCAAACAAAACAACTTCGAGCCAGCCAGAGACTGCCTATTTGATAGGTGGCATGAAGTCCGGGCGCTATTCGCTGTATGGCGCGGTGCGCCCGCTTGCATCTGCGTTTTGTATGTTGGTGATGAAGAAGCGTCTGAGAACGGAAGCGTTCTCCTCAACGCAAACTATCCCAATTCTCCACGGCTCGATGCTTTAGGTTCAGGAGCTTATTGCCGCTCAACCAACGCCTCGTTGAGGAGTGCATTTTGCTTTGGGCTGACCAGCACTCACTTAGAATATGTGTAGATTGAGGAATTGAATGTTCCAAAATGATTTTGGTTTGCAGGCTTTTCGAAAGAGAGAAAGGCCGTTTCCAGCGTTGCGTTTTCCTGTGAACGCTTTTCTGGCCTTAAACTTGGCAGCCGTCAGCCGGTCTGTTCTGGCGATGCCCATAGCGAGCCTCTCTTTCCGATCCGGTGACAGGGGCCTAGGTGCCTCGCAAAAGCCAGATCCATGTCGACCCTCAACTGGTTGTGACCTCAATCCTACTTTTCCGCATCCGCCATTAATTGCGCAGTTGCGCCGCCAGCAAACACGACGGACTTGGACTGCTGTCTGATCCCACTTTGGTTTTGCTTTTCCGATTTTTTTACTCTTCAGGGATAAACGCAGATGCGACGCTTGATCTTTGCATACAAAAACACATCAGCCTTAGTTTCGCATAGGCTTGCCATACTAGTCATTGCAGGCGCACTAACGGCAACGCCCCAGATTAGTCAGGCAGATGTTGTCTTTACCGGTAAAAAACGCGGCTCTTTTGGTGGTAGTTATTTGTACTTAGGCTATGGGGGAGTTGGAACACTTACAATCTCAGGCGAAGACGACGAAGGCGTAAAAGAAGATAAAACTATTGTCGGCGATTTGAATCTTGGCTACCGCAGTTCTATCGATAGCGGGATTGCCCGCGGTGAGCTTAACGTGCTTGACGGCGCGCACGTGACTGTAAACCGCGATATAGCTCTTGGTCATTATTTCCATAGCACGCCAACACCTGCAGAAGGAGGTCGTATTCTTGTTTCGGGTAAAGGGTCTATACTATCAACTTTAAGCCAACTAGATTTCCGATATGGAACGAGCGTACTCACCGTTGCGAATGGCGGTACTTTTTCCGCACCCTATTGGATCAGGTTTGGTGACGCTGTTGGAATGGGCAAGTATAGCCGTTTTTCCCTCAATATCGGTGCCGCGAAAGATGAAGCTGCGCAGGCCCCGGGCATACTGGATATTCCAAGCATCTATTTTCGGTATGCCAAGAGCGAGCTGAATTTCAATCACACGGATGATGCTTATATTTTTGATGTCGACATCGGATCGGTATTAGCCTCTGCGGGATCTAACCACACAATCAATCATTTGGCAGGCACAACGATCTGGACCGGCGGTGTGGGTACATTCTTTGGCTATAGCCAAAGATTTGCTGGCACGACGAATATCACTGGCGGTGCGTTGATCGTCAATGGCGAGTTGCCTGGGCAGATCAAATTGACGGGTGGCGCGCTGGGGGGCACGGGCACTGTCGGCAATGTCGAGGCGACAGATGGTACGCTCTCTCCAGGCCAGAAGGGAACCGGCAGTTTAACGATCGGCGGCAATCTCGTGTTGGGCGAAAGCACGAAGCTCGCTTTTGGCCTTGGCGCGCCCGATGGCACTTCGGGAGTAGATAGCGACCTGATCACCGTTGGCGGCGACCTGACGTTGGATGGTACAATTGATGTTACCGACGCTGGAGCGTTTGGTGCAGGCGTATATTCATTAATCACCTATGGCGGCACCCTGACAGATAATGGCCTCACACTCGGGCTTTCCCCGCTTGGTTATGACTATGCCCTGAGCACCACTGCAACGCCCGGTACGGTGTCGCTCTTGGCCTCGGAGCAGGATTTATTGTTTTGGAACGGCACCTCGGCCGCCGACGGCACCGTACATGGCGGCACAGGCACATGGAATACGACAAGCCAGAACTGGACCAATTCCGCCAGCTTCACAGATCTTGCCTATGATCCTAACAGCTCTCTTGTTTTTCAAGGCACTGGTGGGACTGTCACCGTGGATAGCGTCGGGATCTCGGTTTCATCTGGCCTACAGTTTGCCGCAGATGGCTATCAAGTCACAGGTGGCGATCTTAACCTCAACGGTGCGACCTCGGTCCGTGTTGGTGAAGGATCAAATGCTGGAGCGGACTTCTCTGCGACCATCGCCTCTGACATAAGAGGAGCAGGCTCTCTGAATAAAACCGATTTGGGCACACTTATTCTCAACGGCAACAATAGCTATTCAGGTGGCACAACCCTGACAGCGGGTAAGCTGCTTGTTAATGGCTCCATTGGTGATGTCACAGTCCATGGCGGCAGCCTTGGAGGTTCAGGTGCTGTCAGGGCTGCCGCGTTGAATTCAGGTGCTGTGGTAACGCCTGGAAACTCCATCGGGACATTGAACGCGGCTTCTCTTGTTTTCAATAGTGGGTCAACCTATGAGGTTGAGTTGAACGATGGCGGCGATGTGGCGGGCACCAACAACGACCTGCTTGCCGCCAGCGGTGCGGCGACGATCAATGGTGGTACGGTGCACGTTAAGCCGGAGAATGAAACCGATAACGGGTCAACCTATACCGCCGGCACAGTTTATACGATTATCAGTGCTGCTGGGGGCGTCTCCGGTACATTTGATGGATCAACCCCGACGGATGACTTCGCCTTTCTTGACTTTGAGCTCTCTTATGATGCCAACAGTGTTTATCTAGGTTCCAAATCGGTATCGAGCACGTTCTGTTTGGATGGTATGAGCGCTAACCAATGTGCGACGGGGGAGGGCGTTTACTCAACCGGCAGCGGAAGCCTATTCGCTGCTACTCAAAATCTTTCCAACGCGGCAGCCCCGACTGCTCTTGACCAGCTTTCAGGCGAAGCCCACGCCTCAATGAAAACCGCTCTGATTGAAGATAGCCATTTTACCCGCGAGGCGGTACTCAACCGAATGCGCACTGTACTGGATGCAGATGCCGATAGTGATCAGCAACAAGCGACGAAGCACGTCAGCGACAGCTTAACGTTTTGGGGGCAGGGCTTTGGTGCCTTCGGAAGCTGGGAGCACAGTCACAATGCAGCCGGAATGGACCGTAAAACCGCCGGTTTCCTTTTAGGAGGGGACGTTAGCATCGCGGAAAGTTCCCGCATCGGTATGTTTGGCGGCTACAGCAATTCTAATATGGATATTGATGGTAGATCATCCTTTGCGTCGCTGGGGGCGCTGCATCTTGGTGCCTATGGCGCAACAGAGCTAGGCCCGGTAGGGCTGCGCGCCGGAGCGAGCTATACATGGCATGATATCGACAAAACCCGTTCCGTTACCTTTACCGGCCTTGCTGAGACCTTGTCAGGGTCCTATACGGCGCAAACCGCTCAGCTTTTTGGTGAGGCAGGCTATCGTTTTGACTTTGGCGTCAGCAGTCTGGAGCCTTTTGCCAATTTGACTTACCTCCACCTAACCAGTGGCGCCTATTCAGAGGTCGGTGGAACAGCGGCATTGACAGCGGTGCAGCAAGGTATGGACAACACCTTTACCAGCATTGGGCTACGCGCGACGACAGAGGTAAACTTTGGAAACGCCACCGCGGATCTTTTTGCACAAGCCGCTTGGCAACATACCTTCAGCACAATAACTCCCACGGCTCGGCATGCCTTTGCAACAGGGGACGCGTTTTCTGTGTCCGGTGTACCGGTTTCTAAAGACACCTTTCTGCTCAATATGGGGATATCGGCAGAATTGGGGGAAAACTCGACATTGAGTGTGCTCTACGATGGCCGATTTGCCTCAGGCTTCATCGATCAAGGGCTCAAGGCAACACTTGCCCTAAGATTTTAAGAATAAAATCACATCTGCGATTCTTGCAATGCAAGATAGGGAGCGAGTTTGAGATGACTAGGGGCAAGCATTAGGGTCTTCAACGCGCAAGAGCTCTAAGCTTGTGCCGATAAAAATGCAAAAAGCTCCCCAATAGGGAGCTTTGCACAACCTCTTCATATACCATGAGGTAAATGGTGAGCCCGCACGGGTTCGAACCGTGGACCTACTGATTAAAAGTCAGTTGCTCTACCAGCTGAGCTACGGGCTCTCGCCACGTTCACATTTGGTATAAGTCCTTCAAGATTAACTCTTTTTGAACTTTAACCTCCCGCGATCCGCGTCGTTGAGAGGGTGTTTAGTCGGTTGAGATGAGTTGCGCAAGCTAAAAGTTGACCCAATCGCAAATTTTCCAAATTCACTGTGTGAAACCTTAGCGAGCACTCGGTAAATATCGCAAGCCTGTGGGAAACAGGGGGTGCACTGAAACTGCAAAAACTGCCAAGATAAATTCAATGCGGTGGATGGTGTAACGCCTTGTCTGTTTCAAGCATTCTGCCCATCGAGGAATGGTGCGACATGGCTTTTCAGGAATGGATGTTGCATTTCTAATTTTTACCCTGCGGCAGATAGGTATTCATTATCTGTGCAGCAATCTGGAGGCTCTGGTGCAGCTATCGGGAAACACGTAAAAGTTTAGAGCTGCTCCTAGAGAGAAAGAATATTCTGATATAGGAATATACTGAAATAACACTTCTAACGCTCCCGCTTTTAGGGGTGGGTTTACCCTATCTACGGGAATTTACGAAAGAAGTTGTGTATATCAGTTTTTTTCACTACCGGGCCCTTAGGCTGTTGGGTAGGTAACCTTGCGCTTGGGACGCTCATGCGCAGCACTGTCATTTCTTGGGATGTACGCTGCTGTATACTAGAGGTAAGTGCCAAGCAGAGGGGGAGTGGTGTCACACGTGATGCCAAGTGGCGGCTTTGTACCAACACTTCAAAGCCCCTGAAATATAAAGACCCGTAAAGGGTCTCGCAAACTGGAGGATCCTAATGAGAATTACAAGCATTGCACTCGGTGCAGCATTGGCTATTTCCGGCGCGTCCACTGCGCTGGCTGAGCAGACATTCGTTTCAATTGGTACCGGTGGCGTCACCGGCGTTTACTACCCAACCGGTGGCGCTATCTGTCGTCTGGTTAACAAAACCCGCAAAGACCACGGTATTCGTTGCTCTGTAGAGTCTACCGGTGGTTCTGTATACAACATCAACACTATTCAGGCTGGTGAGCTGGAATTCGGCGTTGCCCAGTCTGACGTTCAGGCTAATGCATACGAAGGCCGTGCTCAGTGGGATGGCAAGCCTTTTGAAGGTGTTCGTGCAGTATTTTCCGTACACCCAGAGCCGGTAACAATGCTTGCTGGCAAAGATGCTGGCATCAGCAACTACACCGATCTCAAAGGTAAAAAAGTCAACATCGGCAACCCAGGTTCCGGTCAGTACGCCACATGGCAGCTGCTGGAAAAAGAGGGCATCGTTAAAACTGACGATCTCGCTCTGGCAACCGAGTTGAAATCTGCAGAAGCTGGTGCTGCTCTGTGTGATGGCAAAATCGATGCCTACTACTGGCTCGTTGGTCACCCATCCGCTGCAACCCAGGAAACCGTATCCACCTGTGACGCACAGCTGGTTAACGTAGAAGGTCCTGCAATCGACGCACTGTTGGACAAGTACTCCTTCTACCGTAAGGCGACCATCCCTGCTGGCATGTACAACAACGACAAAGACATCAACACCTTTGGCGTTGGCGCAACCATCGTCACTTCCGATAAGGTTTCCGATGATGTTGTTTACACCGTTGTTAAGTCCGTATTCGAAAACTTCGACGACTTCAAAAAGCTGCACCCTGCCTTCGCAAACCTGAAGCCAGAAGAAATGATCAAGGATTCCTTGACCGCTCCTCTGCACCCAGGTGCTGTGAAGTACTACAAAGAAAAAGGCTGGATGTAATTGAAATGGCTCGCTATTTGCTAGCGTAGCTGACATCTGTCTAAGGAAGGCCCGCAAAAACCCTCGGTTTTTTGCGGGTTTTCGCCATCAAATAATCAAAATAGTAATCATGCCTCGACTTGGGGGCGAAACTTAGGGGTGGGCGATGAGTGCAGAGAAGCACAAGGCGCAGGTGGATGCCACCGAACTGGTCGCGCAGACCGACACCGGCGCGCGAAATCTATCAGGTTCACTAGGAACACTGGTTGCCGCAATTGCGTTTTCTTGGTCATTGTTTCAACTATATGTGGCATCCAGCGTGCCGTTCTGGCTGCATGATGTTACCGGTCTAAAGCTGATCTTTAATAACTCCGAAGTCCGTTTCATACACCTAGCTTTTGGTATGGTATTGGCCGGATTCGCTTATCCTTTGTTTGCAAATAGTCCGCGCTATCGCTTGCCGTGGTATGACTGGTTGCTGATCGCAGCTGCTGCGGTCTCCTGCCTTTATCTGGTGGTTATGCGCGAAGCGATTGCCGAGCGCGCGGGGCTGCCAACGGATGTCGATCTGGTCATATCCAGCGTCGGTCTGATCGTTCTGGCGATCTCGGTCTATCGCACCCTTGGCCTGCCACTGGTTATTGTTGCAGGTGTTTTCCTGCTCTACGCGTTCTTTGGCAATCAGCCATTCCTGCCAGAAGCTATCCAGTGGCGCGGTGCCTCTTTTGGTAAGGCAATGTGGCACTACTGGATGCAGCTGGAAGGCGTGTTCGGTGTCGCTGTCGGCGTCTCCGCCTCGATGATCTTCTTGTTCGTGCTGTTCGGTTCTCTCTTGGAGAAGGCCGGGGCAGGGAACTATTTCATCAAATCCGCTTTCGCGCTGCTTGGTCACTTGCGTGGTGGACCAGCAAAAGCCGCGGTTGTCGCCTCGGCCATGAGCGGCCTTTACTCCGGCTCCTCCATCGCCAATGTGGTCACCACCGGCACTTTCACCATCCCACTTATGAAGCGGACGGGTTTTCCCGCGGAAAAGTCCGGCGCTGTTGAGGTTGCCTCTTCGGTTAATGGCCAGTTGATGCCCCCGGTAATGGGCGCAGCGGCGTTCCTCATTGCCGAGTTTACGGGTGTCGGCTATCACGAGGTGGTGAAGCATGCATTTGTCCCTGCCGTCATTTCTTACATCGCTCTGGTGTACATTGTGCATTTGGAAGCGTTGAAAATGAACCTCAAGGGTCTGCCCAAGCCACCTGCGCGGGTCACTCTGATGCAGCGACTCATTGGCGTGCTCACCGGCTTTATCGGCATCTCACTGCTTGGTATGGCAGTTTACTACGTCCTTGGCTTCTTTAAGGCGAACATCCCGGGCCTAACCTTCCCGGTGGTGATGGCAATATTTGCGGTGATTTATGTCTTCCTCGTCCGCATCGCATCCAAGATGCCAGATCTGGAAGTTGACGATCCAAACGCGCCGATTAAAGAATTGCCGCTCGCCTCTGATGTGGGCAAAACCGGCTACTACTTCATCCTGCCGATCGTGGTGTTGATCTGGTGTATCTTGTTGGAGCGTTTCTCGCCTTCGCTTTCTGCCTTCTATGCAACGATGGCGATGATCTTCATCGTTCTGACCCAGCATCCGCTTAAAGCTTTTTTCCGCGCACAGGACATCGCCGGCACGTTCAAGCGTGGTTTCAATGACTTCGTTGAGGGAATGATTGGTGGCGCACGCAATATGATCGGTATTGCTGTTGCAACCGCGGCAGCTGGGGTGATTGTTGGCACCGTATCGATCACCGGCGCACACCAGATGATTGGTGAGTTGGTAGAATACCTGTCGGGCGGCAATCTGTTGCTTATGCTGGTGCTGGTCGCCATAATGAGTCTAATCCTAGGCATGGGCTTGCCAACCACTGCAAACTACCTTGTGGTGTCTTCCCTTATGGCGCAGGTCATCGTCGATCTGGGGGCGCAGAACGGTTTTGTTGTGCCAATTATCGCAGTGCACTTCTTTGTGTTCTACTTTGGCATTTTGGCTGATGTCACACCGCCGGTCGGGCTTGCGGCCTTCGCCGCCGCTGCGATCAGCCGTGGCGATCCGATCAAAACAGGTGTGCAGGGCTTCATTTACTCCATCCGTACAGCCCTGTTGCCGTTCCTGTTCATTTTCAACACAGACCTGTTGCTGATTGATGTGACTTTCAATCACGCGATTTTCGTCTTTGCTGTGGCTGTTGTCGCGATGATGCTGTTTGCCGCTGCAACGCAGGGCTACTTCTTTGCCCGCTCCAAAATGTGGGAGTCTCTCACGCTGCTGTTAATTGCATTCACTCTGTTCCGTCCGGGCTTCTGGCTCGACATGGTGGAGCCGCCATTCCATCAGGCAACAGGGACAGCAACTATGCAGATGCTGAGTGAAGCGCCAAAAGAAGAAGAGGTTCGTCTTCGCTTGCAGGGACCGGATTTTGATAATCCGGACAAAACAATCACGTGGACACTGCCACTTACCGTGGCTGAAGGGGATGCGGAGGCGCGCCTTGCAGCCGCAGGCCTGTCTGTCTTTGAGGAAGACGGTGTGATGGTGTTTGAAGAGCCATTCCCAGGTACACAGCATGCGGAAGAGTTACAGGTCTTCGATTTTTACGGGGATACCCCTGTGACACTTGCGCGTACTGAGGTGAAGGCTCAGCGTATGGCTCGGGAATTGTTCTATATTCCTGCACTACTGTTGTTGGCGTTGGTCATTATGGTTCAGCGTCGGCGGCAAACGCAGCCAGCCTTCTAAGCAAAGGAACGGGAACAGATATGTTCAAAAAGATCCTACTTCCTCTTGATTTAAATGAGGAAACCGTGTGCAAGCGGGCGTTGCCTGTCGCGCTTGATATGGCAAAAAACTACGAGGCGCAGCTGCACATCGTGGCAGTCGTCCCAAGTTTTGGTAAGGCGCTGGTTGGCGGGTACTTTGGGAAGGAGTTTGAAGCAAAGGCTCTTGAACGTACCCGGCAGGCACTGGAAGAACTGCTTGATGCTGAGTTACCCGAAGAAGGTATGGATGTGCAGGGGCATGTGGCTCACGGGACGATTTACGAGGAGATCATTAACGCAGCAGATAAGCTTGCGTGCGATCTGATCGTATTGTCCTCGCACCGGCCCGAGCTTAAGGACTATCTACTCGGGCCGAACGCTGCCCGAGTAGTCCGGCATGCGAAGCAATCGGTCATGGTGGTTCGCGAAGAAACCTAACCGCAAGAACGAAGGCCCGGCATCTAGTCGGGCCTTTTTCATTGTTTCAGCATTGTTTGTACCCGCTAGCAACTGTTCCCCTTAGTTTCCAGCGAGCCATGGTCATTGCGCGTTCGCAAAGATGTGAGTGTAAAGCGTATTCACGCGCTTGCTGCTCTGTTGCTTTTCTCTGTGAAGCCCGTGTCTTTTTTGTTATAGAGCTTTCAAGCTAGAGGCATCGCGGTGCCTTGCAAGAGGATGCGAAAAAACAATTATGCTTGAGCAAGTCAGTCTATTTGGAGCCTTTTTAGGCGGGGTGTTATCTTTTATTTCCCCTTGTGTCTTACCACTTGTCCCACCTTACCTTGGTTATGTTGCGGGCCTTTCTGCGGAAGACATGCAGGCCGATACGCGCAGTGCCGGCACCAGTGCCAAGGTGTTTATGGCAGCACTTGTATTTGTTCTGGGCTTTTCAACGGTCTTTGTGTCTCTAGGCGCCACGGCCTCTGTTATCGGTCAAAGCCTGCTTGCCTATTCTGATGTTCTGGCGAAGGTCGCTGGGGTGTTCATAATCGTAATGGGGCTGCATTTTCTTGGTGTCTTCCGCATTGGTTTGTTCTACCGCGAAGCGCGCCTGCAAGTCTCCAGCCGTGGCAATTTGCTGGGTGCCTACGCCATGGGGCTGGCGTTCGGCTTTGGGTGGACGCCCTGCATCGGGCCGGTCTTGTCATCGGTGCTGTTTGTTGCCGGGGCGAAAGAGACTGTAGGGCAGGGGGCAATACTGCTTTCCGCATATTCATTGGGTATTGGCCTGCCGTTCCTGCTTGCAGCACTGTTCGCGCGCGCATTTCTTGGCTTTATGGTCCGTTTTCGCCGTCATTTGGAAACCGTTGAGAAGGTTATGGGCGGCGTCCTCGTGCTTACGGGAATTGCCTTTTTGACGGGAGCCATTCAATGGCTGTCTTTTCAGTTACTTGAATGGTTCCCGGCGCTATCTCAGGTGGGGTAGTTTGGGCTTGCTTAGTGCCTAAAAAAACGTGCTGGTAACGTGGCAAGCAGCAGCCCTATCATCACCCCGGCAAAACCTGCAAGGTGATAGGCGTGCGCTTGCTCCTCAAGAAATATAAGTGACATGCCAACGCCATAAGGTGGCATGAGGTACATAAACAATCCCGCAACTGACGCTCCAACCTGTTTAATTCCGTACTGGTAGCTTAAAAATGCCAACACAGAGGCAAACAACGCCAGCGCACTGATTGAAATCCAAACACTTGGCGAAGATGGCAAGGGCACGTGCATCGCACTTGTTGGGACGAATGCCTCATAAAGCATAAATGGGGCCAGCAAGACAACGCCAAATGAAGCCACAGCAAAAAAAACGGATGTGGTGGCTGCGCTACCCAGCTCGCTGCCTTTAAGGCGAATGGAATAAAGAGCCCAACAAACTGTTGCCAAAACGATAAGCGCATCGCCGCCCCCCAAACGTAGTTGCAGCAAAGCCCCTAACTCACCTTTTGCAACGATGATGGTTACACCCAATAGCGCTGCAACAATGCCAATCCCTTCACGCAGCTTGATAGCACGTCTGTTTATCAGCCAATCGAGAAACAAAATGGCCACCGGCGCGCTGGAATAGATCAATGTTGCGTTGGTTGCCGTGGTGCGGGCAAGGCCCACATAAACCAGTGCCCCACAAATCCACATTGCCAAAAATCCGAGGAAAAGCAGTTCCCCCCAATTTCGTAGCAACAGCGCCCAATCGCGTTTCAAGTCGCCGATGATAAATGGTGCGAGAATGATTAGGGCAAACAGCCAGCGAAAAAAGGCAAGAGCAAACGGGCCGGTGGCCTCAACCGCAGCGCGACCAACGACGAGGTTGCTGCTCATAAACAAAGGCATAACGAGCAAAATTGGCAAGGTTCGCAAGAATGGCGATTGTGCGGCGATCATTAGACTAAGCTTTCTATCTGATTTAGTAGCAGCAGCATACGTTGCAATGGCTTGATGCGACTACTGTGGAATAATCAACTTCAAGATCGTTGTATAATCAGGATAAACCCTGAAAAGTGCAATAGAGGCAATATGTTGCCGTACGTGTGCCTCTAAAAAGAAAGAGCCATATAATTGAGTAATATTGAAATGATGTGGAGTGGATAAAATGAAGTGTACCACCAAGTCAAAAAGCTGTTGGCTTGCAATCCTCACCGCTTTTGCCAAGCGTCGCGCACAGCAATGCAGCATCTGCCGCGTTGTAAAGTGGCCCTGCCACCAGCCGATAGCCGGGACTGCCTTCAAAGGCGCCTAATGGGCGAGCATCCAATGCTAGATCGCTAAGCATTTCTGCATGCAGCTGCTGTAGCTTGTTCCAGTGCAGTTGCAGAGCCTTGAGATTTGTAAAGGTCCCGAGATCAAGCGCGAAGCGCGTCCGCTTGATTTTTGTGGCTCCAAGAGCAACCTGACTGCTTGAGGCAGCGGGTTTAAAGCTTGCCAGCGTCAGCAAATTGCTGTTCGTCATGCTGCTTTTTGCTGCGCGACCGACGCCGCTCCCTTCATCCACTTGTGCCGGTGGTGTGGGGCTGAGGCTCTGTCCGCGTTGGCTCGATTGTGAAAGCGCGCCGCTTTCCGCCGGCTGCCTTGTTTTATCTTGCAATTGTGAGGAGAGCTGCTGGTTTTGCTGTTGCAACTGCTCGATCTCAAGCCGAAGGTTCACCAAGGCAAACCGCAGCGCTTCAACTTCAGCTGAAAACTGCTCTGCCCCGGAAGGTACTGCGCCTGCTGGCGCCGCATGTGTTAACCCGATGCTTGCCGCGCGCGCCGCTGTTGTCTCGGGTATGAAATCGTCCGTGGGGGCGACGCCGCCTGTGATGTGAACGTCTCCGGCAGCAGGCAGGGTAACCACCGCAGCCGCACGAGGGGCGCGTTCAAGAGGCTGTGTCTGAGTTGAACTTGAATACGCAATGATCAGCAAGCAAGTCAAACCGCAACAAGCCGCTCCAGCTCCCCATCCGGCAACAACCGGTTGGTGCTTGGCGAAGTCTTGAAGACCGCGCAGAAGGGTGACAAACCTATCCGAAATCACGCTTGTGACTGCTTTCCAACGAATACTCAATCCACCAGCCTCTTTATCCTGACAACAAGTCAGCTGCACTCAGGATAACGAGCGATGCCAAATCCACACTGCCAACCGAGAGCCTCTTAGAAACTGTATCATCTCAAGAATCTCTAGGTATGGTTAACGGCCTATTGGTATCCTGTTTTTAATCGGTGGTAAACCAGAAGGAGCGCGCAGAAAGCCGCCTGCTGCTAGATTTACCGAGATAATACAGTGAAAAAAGTGAGAGTACGGCCTCTCAGGCAATTAGGAATGCACTGCAAACACTGGTATGTAGACCAATATTTGCTAAGAAGATCATCAAGGCTCCAGCTGACTCGTGAGCTCCCTCAGCATAAGATTTAGAAAGACCTGATCATGGCGCAAAAACCGCATTGCCTCGCTGTTGTATTAGCCGCCGGGCTTGGCACTCGAATGAAATCCGAGCTGCCAAAAGTACTCCACGAAATTGGCGGCTTACCACTTGTTGGTCATGTTATGCAGGCGGTCAATGCGGCAGGGGCAGATAGAACAGCAGTTGTTGTGGGCCCGGATATGCCGCAGCTTGAGGCTGTGGTTGCCCAGATGGATCATGCAGCCTCTACCTATGTGCAGGTCAACCGGCAAGGCACCGCCGATGCTTTACGCGCGGCAGAGCCTGCGTTTAGCGGGTTTCAGGGCGATGTCCTTGTTGTTTTTGGCGATACGCCCTTGGTGCAGGCACAGAGCTTTGCTTTGCTGCGGGAAAAGCTGAGTCAAGGCGCAGCGCTTGCCGTACTGGGGTTTGAGGCAAAAGACCCAACCGGCTATGGCCGCCTTCTTATGCAAGGCGATGAGCTGGTTGCCATTCGTGAGCACAAGGACGCCAGTGAAGCAGAGCGCCAAGTCACCCTCTGTAATGCGGGAATCATGGCCTTTAAGGCAGAGCACTTGCAAAAACTGCTGGCCATGATCACCAATGACAACGCCAATGAAGAGTTTTACCTCACAGACGCGGTAGAGCACGCGGTCAATCTTGGGCTATCCGTTGTCGTCGCCACAGCACCGGAAGAGGAGGTGCAGGGCATCAATAACCGCGCACAGCTTGCCGCCTGTGAAGCTGTCTTCCAAACGCGCAAACGAACTGCAGCCATGCTTGGTGGCGTCACCTTGCAAGCGCCAGAGACGGTCTATTTCTCATATGATACGCAGCTCGCCCCGGATGTCCTAGTAGAGCCGAATGTGGTGTTTGGTCCTGCCGTAGAGGTGGCCAGCGGCGCTTCGATCCGTGCATTCTCACATCTAGAACACTGCAACGTCGCTGCGCAGGCGACCATCGGCCCTTATGCACGCCTGCGTCCCGGCGCAAACATCGGAGAAGGTGCGCGCATCGGTAATTTTGTCGAGATCAAGAACGCCGAGATTGCACAAGGAGCCAAAGTCAATCACCTCTCGTATATCGGTGATGCGAGTATTGGCAGTAAGACCAATATTGGTGCCGGCACAATCACCTGCAACTATGATGGCTATCTGAAACACAAAACCCAGATAGGCGAGAATTGCTTTATCGGCTCTAACTCGATTTTGGTAGCGCCGTTAAGCATCGGTGATGGCGTAACCTCCGCAGCTGGCTCTACGCTAACCCGCAATGTTCCACAGGATGCTTTGGCAATCGCCCGCCCGCAGCAAGAGAACAAAGAGGGGGCCGCCCCGCGCATTCGCGCAAGGCTTGAGGCAAAAAAGCGCGCAAAAACAAAATAATAACACGGAAAGCGGACTCTATAGCAAAGCATGAACAAGGCGCCTGATATGGCGCTTTGTTGCTTCTGTAAGAAACCGCAAGATTGATTGATTAGCTTTGTGCAAAGACCTGCACTAACAAAAAACAAAATTGGTCTTATGGCGCGAGCCGACGCGCTTTATTTTAGTTGGAGCTTCCTATGTGCGGAATTATTGGTATTCTTGGGCAAACCCTCGTCGCCCCATTGCTGGTCGATGCGCTCAAACGTTTGGAATATCGCGGCTATGATTCAGCCGGTATCGCCACTTTGGAGACCGGGCAGCTCAAGCGCCTGCGCGCAAAAGGAAAACTGCGTAATCTTCAAGCTGTGCTTGAAGGTGACCCATGTGCTGGCAAAAGCGGCATTGGCCACACCCGTTGGGCCACCCATGGCGCCCCGTCCGTGGAAAACGCCCATCCGCACATGGCTGATGGCGTTGCCTTGGTTCACAACGGCATTATCGAAAACTATCTTGAGTTGCGCGCTGAGGTGTTGGCTGCCGGTGCGCAATTGAGCAGTGATACTGATACCGAAGTGGTGGTGCACTTGATTGCGGCCGAGCGCGCAGCCGGAAAAACGCCACAAGCGGCGGTGGAAAGCGTTCTTGCCCGTCTCAAAGGCGCGTTCTCGCTGGCAATCCTGTTTGAAGGGGAAGACAATCTATTGATTGGTGCCCGGCGCGGCTCGCCACTGGCAGTGGGCTATGGCGAGGGGGAAATGTTCCTCGGTTCCGATGCAATCGCGTTGTCTCCCTTTACCGACAAGGTCTGCTACCTTGAAGAAGGGGATTATGCCGTGCTGACGCGGGCAGGCGCGCAGATCTATAATGCCGCTGGCCAGCAGGTTGCGCGTGCAGTGCAAACGTCCATGGTCTCGGCCTCAATGATGGACAAAGGCAATTATCGCCACTTTATGGCCAAGGAAATCCACGAGCAGCCCGAGGTCATTGGTCATTCGCTGACCGCCTATGTGGATTTTGCCAGCAAATCCACAAAGCTTCCAGAAGGCACATCCTTTGACTTTGCCGCGATCGACCGGCTTGTCATTTGTGCATGCGGCACAGCCTATTATGCAGGCCTGACAGCAAAATACTGGTTCGAAAAATACGCAAGGCTGCCCGTTGATATCGATATCGCCTCCGAATTCCGCTACCGTGAAATGCCACTAAAGGCAGGTGATCTGGCGCTTTTCGTTTCCCAATCCGGGGAAACAGCGGACACGCTGGCCTCGCTGCGCTACTGCAAGCAAGAAGGCATGCAAATCGGCGCGGTTGTCAACGTGCCAGAATCCACCATTGCCCGCGAAGCGAATGTGGTGTTTCCAACCATCGCAGGTCCAGAGATCGGTGTTGCTTCCACCAAGGCATTCACCTGCCAGCTTACCGTTCTTGCAGCGCTCGCCATCCATGCCGGGCGTCAGCGCGGCGTACTGAGCCAAGAAGAGGAACAGAAGCTGGTCGCCCAGCTTATCGAAGCGCCAACCTTGTGTTTGCAAGCGCTGAAGAGTGAAGCCGCAATCGAGAAACTGGCGCAGGCCATGTCTAAGGCGAAAAATGCGCTTTATCTTGGCCGCGGCACCAACTACCCCTTGGCGCTGGAGGGCGCGATAAAGCTAAAAGAGATTTCTTATATCCATGCGGAAGGTTACGCTGCCGGTGAGCTAAAGCACGGGCCGATCGCACTCATCGATGAGGATATGCCAGTTATTGTCGTCGCACCGCATGATGGCATCTACGACAAGACTGTGTCGAACATGCAGGAGGTCGCCGCGCGCGGTGGGCGCATTTTGTTGCTTACAGACGAGGCGGGTGCTGCGGCTTCTGGCTTGGAACAGGGAGAAGTGATCTCGATGCCGTCCATGGGAGAGCTTGTCAGCCCCATAGCCTACGCGATCCCGCTCCAGCTGCTGTCCTATCATACAGCTGTCTTCATGGGCACTGATGTCGACCAGCCCCGAAATCTGGCAAAATCCGTAACTGTGGAGTAGCGCATTGCCTTTCGCATGTTGCGCGGTGTTGTGAATGCTGCGCACCCTGTGAGCTTTCAGTTCGCAGGGCTTGACCTCAGATAGGTTTTCCATGAGAGCTAGGCTGTCCTAAAGTCATCGCCTGAAAAATATTAAAAGGGGTAACGCGGCCATATGTCTGAGAACTTGTTTGTCTACGGATCGCTTGCTCCCGGCGCATCCATGGGCCGTCTTTTGGAACAAGTCGGCGGCACTTGGCAAAAGGCTCAGATGCGTGGCACCTATTATGATCGTGGCTGGTCAAATGGCGAGGGCTATCCGGGTGTTATTCCCGGCGAGAGTGGGGAGGTTGTGCAAGGAATGCTGCTTACCTCCAGCAACCTATCGCCATTCTGGGCCGAAATCGATGCCTATGAAGGTGAAGACTACGAGCGCAAGCTTGTGAATGTGGCATTAGAAAATGGTTCTATCGTGCCAGCATATGTTTATGCGCTTGTCGCGAAACCGCTTACTTGAAGCGCTCCGAAATAAAAAGTGCGTCAAAGTAAAACCCAACGCCAGAGCAGAACACCACAGCGCGCGAAGCCGCGCACTGCGGCGTACTCACTCATCTATTGTGCCAACACGCAAACAACCGGTATATTTGGCTGCTCGCGCGAAGCATTGTTGTCGCCAAGAGCAAGGTACAAAACATTTTTTCGTATGTTAGCGTTCCTATCTGTGTCCGCAATAAAGCATAGATACATGTTTTCGCCGCGCTTCATGCCAAAACTCGCTTTTGCAGTTGCGTTCACCGCAAATGGTTCATAGCCGGCAATGGCAAGATCAGAGAGGAACTTAAAGCTTGAAGTACCCACTTCAAGTGCGGATGCAGGAAGCGCCGCGATGACAAAAAGGAAGGCGTAAAGGCTTTTTACAATATTCATACAAGTCTCCATTAAGAAATCATTTGGACATATGCTACAATGCACATCCATCGTTTCTTGTATATGGAACTTCAATTCTATAGTTCGGATAGATTGGCGCTGTGTTCATTCGGACGGCTGCTGACATAGTAGGCACATAAGAGCAGCACACAGGCCACAACAATCGCCAGTAACGGGCCCGGTGACGCAGAAAACCAGAACAGCACATAACCCATCGCCATGCCACTGCAGGCAACCTGCTTTGATCGGCGCGAAATTGCCCGGTGCTGTCGCCAGAGCCGAACATGTTTCCCAAAGGTTTTATGCTGCAAAATCCAGCGCTCGAATTTCTCGTTTGATTTTGCAAAACAGCCCGCCGCCGCGATGAAAAAAATTGTGGTGGGCAGAAGGGGCAGCACGGCACCAACAAGTCCGATACCCACCAATAGAAAACCCAAAATGCTATAAAAATGTCGGCGCATTGTTCTTACTGCCTGTTGTCGGCCTACGACAAATCAACGAAAAATACGCCCTCAAGCGCTTGCGATTTTTTGGTGATCCACTAACTAATAGACATCGAATCCTGCTATTGCGACTTGTGGGTCACTCCCCTTTATACTGGAACCCGCTTTTTACTGGAATATGTAATGTCTGATCCTGAAAAACGTGAAGAGGCGCCTATACCATTGGTCGCACCGCAAAAACGTGGGCCGATGACACGGCTGCGCAACTACTTTTTTACCGGTCTTGTCATTACCGGGCCCATCGGCATCACTGTATATCTGAGCTGGACTTTAATTCAGCTTGTCGATGGATGGGTCAAGCCATTTCTACCGGAAATGTACAATCCCGACACCTACGTCCATATGGAAGTTCCAGGTGTTGGTCTCATTGTTGCGCTACTGGCAGTAACGCTAATCGGATTTTTGACAGCCAACATTGCCGGGCGCAGTCTGTTGGGCATTGGCGAAGCGTTCGTCGCCAGAATGCCGCTGGTGCGCAATGTTTATTCCGCCTTGAAGCAGATATTTGAGACGGTACTAAACGAAAAAGGGCAAACCTTCACCAAGGCGGGTCTGATCGAATACCCGCGCAGAGGACTCTGGGCGATAGTGTTCCTTGCAACCAACACCAAGGGCGAGGTAGCGGCCAAACTGCACACGGGCGAAGAAATGGCCTCTGTGTTTTTGCCTACAACACCAAACCCGACCTCTGGTTTCCTCCTGTTTGTGCCGAAATCTCAGATAATAGAACTTGAGATGGGCGTTGAAGATGCCGCAAAGCTTGTTATTTCAGCAGGGCTCGTAAACCCTGAATACCCAAAGAAATTGGGCGTTGAAAGGAAAGCAAAGGCGCTCGAAAGCCAGAGCGTTGATGCCGAGTAACCCCTAGAGAAACACCACCCTTTGTGAACTCCCCAGTTTAAACTAGGAGCTTTCTGGGGTCTTTGTGATGGGGGGGGGCAAGTGCCCGCTCGCATTGTATATGTTTCAGCCCGCAGTCATTTGTTGACCTGGGAGACCAAGGATCGATTGCAAGGCGTGTTCATGTTAGCCTGCGCGCAAAAGCTGAATAGCTGCGTCGCGGCCAAATAGATAAAGCAACAGGCGCAGCGCTTCACCGCGCGGGCCGCTAAGCTGCGCGCCGCCGCTTTGCGCTTCAGCATTTGCCAGCACAAGGCGGGCATCATCGCGCGCTGCGGCCATCAAATCTCCATGCGCCTCAAGCGATGCCAGCCGGAACCCGGGCGTACCAGACTGCCGCGTGCCGAGCAGCTCGCCTTCGCCGCGCAGCCGCAAATCTTCTTCTGCAATGAGGAAACCATCATTGGTTTGGCGCAGAATATTTAGCCGTGCGGCCCCGCTTTCAGACAATGGCCCTTTATACAACAACACACAAGAGGAGGCGCCGTCGCCGCGGCCAACCCGCCCACGCAACTGGTGTAACTGGGCAAGGCCAAAGCGCTCTGCATGCTCGATAACGATAATCGTTGCATCGGGCACATCAACGCCCACCTCGATAACCGTGGTGGCCACCAGCACTCTGGTGCGACCTTCTTTAAAGTCGGTCATCGCGGATTGTTTCTCATCAGCGCTTTGGCGCCCATGTACCAGCGACACTACCGGCCCCAGCGAGTGAACCAAATCGCCAAAGCGTTCCTCAGCTGCTGCCAAGTCGATCTTTTCAGATTCCTCGACCAGCGGGCACACCCAATAGACTTTTTGCCCCTGCGCCACCGCAGCTTTAATCCGCCCGACAATCTCGCCAATCCTGTCAAGCGAGACACTGACGGTTTTAATCGGTTGTCGGCCGGCGGGTTTACCCAGCAATCGCGAGACATCCATATCGCCAAAGTAAGAGAGTACCAGCGTGCGCGGGATCGGCGTTGCTGTCATCACCAGCACATCTACCCCTTGGCCCTTTTGCGAAAGGGCGAGCCGTTGATGCACCCCAAATCGATGCTGCTCATCCACCACCACTAGCCCAAGGAGGGCGAATTCCACTGTGCTTTGAAACAGGGCATGGGTGCCAACAATCACATCAATCTCGCCGCTTGCCAGTGCAGCGCCTATCTCCCGTTTTGTCTTGGCGGTGTCTTTGCCAGAGAGTACGGCAATACGCAGGCCAGCTGCTTCGCAAAGCGGCAGCATGGAGGCGTAGTGCTGCCGCGCGAGAATGTCTGTGGGCGCCATAAGTGCGCTTTGCCCGCCAGATTCGGCAACTTGTGCCATGGCCATCAGCGCCACAATGGTTTTGCCCGCGCCCACATCCCCTTGCAACAGGCGAAGCATCTTCTTGTCGCTGGCAAGGTCGGCGCCGATTTCGTCAAGCGCGGTATTTTGCGCTTCTGTCAGCTCAAAGGGCAGGGCAGCGAGAATCTTCTGTCGCAGATCACCTGTGCCGGGCCGGGAGATACCGCCATGGTCGCGGATAGAGGCGCGGACCAATGCCAGCGCCAATTGGTTGGCCAGAAATTCATCATAGGCGAGCCGTTGTCGGGCCTTTCCCTCTAGCGCCCCGTCTTCTGCCGTTTCCGGGTAGTGCAGCGCGTGTAGCGCCTCTGTAAAGCTGGCAAACCTCTGCTGCTGAACAAACGCGCCGTCCTGCCATTCGGGTAAGGTGGGCAGCAGCTTGAGCGCTGCCTTCATCGCTTTGCGCAAGGTTTTGGGCGACAGTCCGGCTGTTAGTGGATACACCGGCTCGACAGCCGGCAGGCCTTGCGCATCTTCGGGCGAGACCACATAATCGGGATGCACCATTTGTGCCCGCTCGTTGAACCACTCCACCTTGCCAGAAACTAGCCGCATCTCCCCAAGGGGGAGGGTGCGCGCAAGAAAGTCACCGCGGGCGCGGAAAAACACCAGCTCGATAATACCGCTCTCGTCATGGGCAAGGATCTTATAGGGCGCACGGGAGTTGCGCGGCGGCGGCCGGTGTTCATCAATCACCAATTCCAACGTGACAATGGCGCCATCAGGTGCACGGGCGATGCCGGGTCGCAACCGCCGGTCGATCACCGAAGAAGGCGCATGCATCAACAAGTCCACCACCCGCGCCTCGCGCTCCTGCGTTCCGGTCAGGAGACCGGAAAGCAACTTGGCGATTTTCGGGCCGATTCCCGGCAGAGCCGACACCGGCATAAAAAGACTATCAAGGCGGGTAGGGCGCATGGCAGTGATTGTGGCAATCGGTTGGACTGAAACAAGAACATTCCCCAAGAGATTTGGCACACTCGCGCAAATTGTGCAAGTCTCAGCAGATAAAACACTGACACAAGCCGCATGAACAGGTATATGGGCCAGAACATTTGTATAGGTGCGCAAGGCAAGGGCACGCCCAGTGCTGTGAGCGCATGGTTTTCAGGAGCAAGGCGCATGGGCCAAAACGTGAACGAAGAGCTGCAAACCCGTCGTAAACGCATGATTTACCGGTGTGAGCACCGCGGAATGAAAGAAATGGACCTGCTTATGGGGCGCTACGCCCGCGCACATCTTGATAAGATGACAGCGACGGAGCTGGACCGGTTCGAGGCTTTCATGAGCCTGCAGGATCAGGATCTATATGCATGGTTCATCGGTTCAAAGCCGGTGCCGGAAGAGCACAATTCCCCGTTGTTTAAGGAAATTCTGGCGTTTTACCGCTCCACGCTGGACGTTTAAGGCAAGCGTTCAATCCTTCGACCACAACAAAACGAGCAAAAATCAAGGATGCGTTCCCCCGTGTTTGATCCTCTGCTGCGCCAACACGCCAATCTGACAATCGCCTCCGTACCAGATGGAGCCGAGGCACTTGCCATTGCCAAGCTTGTGGATGATGTGAAGGACGGAGGGCTAGCCTGTTGTTATGTCGTCCGTGATGCGGCGCGCATGGCAGCGATTGCCGAGGGGCTCAGCTTCTTCGCGCCGCAAGTGAAGGTCATTCAGCTGCCAGGATGGGATTGCCTACCTTACGATCGTGTATCGCCAAATCCGGCGATTGTCGCCCGCCGTCTCGCCACTTTGCGCCGCCTTGCCAAAGGCCTGAACAACGAGCGCAAATGGGTGTTGTTGACCACGGTGAACGCGGCAACACAAAAGTTGCCGTCGCGCGCGTGGGTTAAAGCCAATTCCATAAACCTTGTGCCCGGCAATCGTCGCGATCTCAAGAGGATCATCAATTGGCTGGAGATAAACGGCTTTGCCCGCACACCGACGGTGCGCGAAACCGGCGAGTACGCTGTCCGCGGTGGTATTGTTGACCTGTTTGCCCCCGGCGCCAATGAACCTGTTCGTCTTGATTTCTTCGGCGATACCCTTGAGTCCGTACGTACCTTTGACCGCGATAACCAGCGCACCCTTGCACAGAAAAAAGGGCTCACCTTGCTGCCTATGAGCGAGGTAACGCTGGATGAGGACAGCATCTCCCGCTTTCGCCGCAACTACGTCACCACCTTTGGCGCGACGGATCGCGATGATGTGCTGTATCAATCCATCTCTGAGGGGCGCCGCTATGCGGGCATGGAGCATTGGCTGCCGCTGTTCCATGATGATCTGGAGACGTTGTTCGAGTTTATTGGCGAGGCGCCCTTACTGCTTGATCCGCAGGTAGACGACGCCGCCAGCGAACGTATTTCGCAAGTGCAAGATCACTTCAAATCACGCGAGGAAGCGCTCACCAGCAAGGCCATCAGTTCTGGCGTGCCTTACAAACCGGTGAAACCATCGGCGCAGTATCTCACGCCAAACGAGTGGCGCGACCGGCTTGCAGACCGCGCCTGCGCCCGCATCTCACCCTTCGCAGTACCGCCGGGCTCGGGCCAGCAGGAGGCGGATTTGGGTGGACGGGTTGGCCGCAACTTTGCCGCCGAACGGTCCGCAGGCACCATCAATATTTTTGATGCCTTGGCCGCGCATGTGGCAGATCTACGCAAGCAAGAAAAGCGAGCGGTTATTTGCTGCTGGTCGGAAGGTTCACGCGATCGCTTGGCGCAGGTGCTGGCCGATCACGGCTTGGAACAGACCGGCTTTGCAGGCAATGCGCTTGAACTTGCGCAGGTGCCAGCGCACCTCACCACGCTTGTGCTATTGGGGCTGGAGCATGGCTTCGAGGTAGAAGGCACCGCCTTCATTGGCGAGCAGGATATTCTCGGTGATCGCTTGGTGCGTCAGCGCCGCAAATCCTCCAAAGGCAAAAACGTTCTCACCGAAGCCTCCAGCCTGTCGCCCGGCGATCTGGTCGTCCATGTGGAGCACGGCATTGGCCGTTTTATCGGCCTGAAATCAATCGAGGCCATGGGGGCGCCCCATGACTGCCTTGAGCTACAATATGCCGGATCCGACAAGCTGTACTTGCCGGTAGAGAATATCGAGCTGCTCACCCGCTACGGCTCTGCAGACCAAGAGGCCCAGCTCGACAAATTGGGCGGCGGGGCATGGCAGGCGCGCAAAGCCAAGATGAAGAAACGCATCTTGGAGATCGCCGACGGGTTGATAAAAACCGCTGCGGCACGCGCCCTGCGCACCGCTCCGGCGGTCACAGTGCCCGATGGGGTTTACGACGAATTCTCCGCCCGCTTTGCCTATGATGAAACAGAGGATCAGCTCACCGCCATTGATGCAGTGTTTGCAGATCTGGCGTCGGGCCAGCCGATGGACCGGCTTGTTTGCGGTGATGTGGGTTTTGGTAAAACCGAGGTTGCCTTGCGGGCTGCCTTCCTCGCCGCTATGAGTGGCCGTCAGGTGGCGGTGGTTGTCCCCACAACGCTGCTTGCCCGCCAGCATTACCGCACCTTTGCCGAGCGGTTTCAGGGCCTGCCTGTAAACATCCGTCAAGCCTCCCGCCTTGTCAGTGGCAAGGAGCTTTCGCAAACCAAGCAGGGCTTGAAAGATGGTTCGGTTGATATTGTTGTGGGCACCCACGCGCTGCTTGGCAAAACCATCGGCTTTCGCGATCTTGGACTGCTGATTATCGATGAGGAGCAGCATTTCGGCGTGAAGCACAAAGAGCGCCTTAAAGAGCTGAAAAGCGATGTGCATGTGCTCACACTGTCGGCAACACCAATCCCGCGAACCTTGCAATTGGCGCTCACCGGCGTGCGGGAGCTTTCGCTGATCACCACAGCGCCAGTGGACCGGCTTGCCGTTCGTACATTTATTTCGCCCTTTGATGCCATGGTGGTGCGCGAAACTCTGCTGCGCGAGCATTATCGTGGCGGCCAGAGCTTTTACGTTTGCCCCCGCCTTGCCGATCTGGCCGAAGTCAAACGCTTTTTGGAAGAGCAGGTGCCTGAGGTCAAGGTGGTTGCCGCGCATGGGCAAATGCCCGCAGGCGAGCTGGACGACATCATGAACGCCTTTTACGAGGGCAAATATGATGTGCTGTTGGCCACCACCATTGTGGAATCCGGGCTTGATATCCCCAATGCCAACACGTTGGTGGTGCACCGTGCCGAGATGTTCGGCCTTGCCCAGCTCTACCAGATCCGTGGCCGGGTTGGCCGCTCAAAAACCCGCGCCTATGCGCTGTTTACCACCCCGGCGAATAAAACCCTGACACCCACGGCACAGCGCCGCTTGAAGGTGTTGCAATCTCTTGAAAATTTGGGGGCCGGCTTCCAGCTTGCCAGCCATGATCTGGATATTCGCGGCGCGGGCAATCTGCTTGGGGAGGAGCAGTCCGGCCACATCAAGGAAGTTGGCTATGAGCTTTACCAGCAAATGCTGGAGGAAGCTGTGGCGCAGCTGAAAGCAGGCGGGGATGAGGAGATTGAGGAGCAGTGGTCGCCGCAGATTACTGTGGGAACGCCGGTACTGATCCCTGAAGGCTATGTGCCAGATCTACAGCTACGCTTGGAGCTCTACCGCCGCTTGGCTGATCTGGATGCCGCCGCCGAGATTGATGCCTTTGGCGCGGAGCTGATCGATCGCTTCGGGCCGCTGCCGCAGGAAGTGACGCACCTTCTCAAGATCGTCTACATTAAGTCACTTTGCCGCAAAGCCAATGTGGAGAAGATCGACGCTGGCCCGAAGGGCGCGGTAGTCGCATTCCGCGACAACACCTTTTCCAATCCGGCAGGGCTGATGGCCTACATCGCCGAGCAAACCATCCTCGCCAAGGTGCGCCCGGATCAAAAGATTGTGCTTACCCGCGATTGGCCAACGGCGGAAGAACGCTTGAAAGGCACTGCCGCCATATTGCTAAAACTTGCGAAGATGGCAGAGGCGGCTTAACCCGTTCCAAAACAAATAGCGGGCTGGCGCAAAGCCGACCCGCTATCGCACGTTACATAAAGAAGTCGAGCAGGTAACCCGCGCCAACCGCCATGGTGAAAATCACTAGTAGGAAAGCGAGGATTAACCGCGATTTAAAGATCGAACGCAGCAGGATCACTTCTGTGAGGCTCGCCCCGGCACTACCGATAATCAGAGCCATAACAGCGCCAAGTCCCATACCTTTGGCCATCAAGGCACTGCTAATAGGAATGACAGCTTCGGCGCGGATGTACAGCGGCACACCAATCACCGCAGCAATGGGAATGGCTGCAGGATTGTCCGCTCCGGCGTACCGGGCGATAAAATCGGCAGGCAGGAAACCATAGATCAGCGAGCCAATGGATATGCCAAGCGCCAGATAAGGCAATACCTGCTTGAAATCCTTCCAACTCTGCTGCCATGCCTCGCGCACAACGTGCAGCCGCTCTGATCCGTTGGCGGCCTTGGTGGATGTTGCCGAACCACAGCAGGTTGTTGCCTTGCTTTGAACAGGCTTGGCAGTCTCGCAGCACGATGAAGAGGCGGGGGCCTCCTTTTCGGCTACTGGTGCTGGCGCGCCGCAACAACTGGATTGCGGCTCATGAGCCGAACCGGAGCAACTCGCCCCGCCGCAGTTTGTTTTTGCTGTGGCGCTCTCGCTGCGGACATAACGTTCAAACCCCAGCTTTTCGAGGGTGAAACCGGCAAGAACTGATACAACCATAGCCACGCAGAAATAGTAGAGCGCGATCTTCCAGCCAAAGGTCACGGCAAATAGGCCGATGATAATCGGGTTCAACAACGGCGAGGCGAACAAAAATACCAAGATGGTACCAAATCCGGCCTTGGCGCGCATCAATCCCTTAAGAAAGGGAATGGTCGAGCAAGAGCAAAACGGAGTGATGGCCCCCAATAACGCAGCGATCACATAGCCGTGCTTGTATTTGGAGGAGAGCAGCCGCTCTATTTTCTCAGGCGGGATATAGTGCTGCAACAGCGCGACGACAAAGCTGATCGCAAGAAAGAGCAGCGTCAGCTCGACAAACAGAAATGCGAACATCTCGAAAAAGGCGATCAAGGGTGCGGGCATTGGTGCCTCCTTTTTGTTATTGATCGCTAAAGTACGATTATATAGTAATATGTCAACAAGATTCGACATATTGCTTCTTCTCTTTATGTCGAGTGTTCAGCGGGGAAAAGCAGCAGTGCGGCACGGGTAACTCGAACTAATCAAGATGCGGAAACACACTATTAAGCAAAATCGGCGATAGTGCGCTTCCAAGGAAACTGAAGTAGATGCAAAATGGCTCTACGCAGTGCAAAGGTGATTGTTTGTTTTGAGTAGCGCCCGCACCCGCCAACGGCGGCAAACCTCTTTTATCAAAACCTTTATCGGACCGACATTGACGTTGGCTTCGATTGTCTATTTTGGCTTTCAGGCCCTCAACGGGCAATTCGGTCTGGTAGGCAAGGCGCAGATTGAAAAAGAAATCATGCGCCTGGAGTTGGAAAGAGATCGCTTGCATGCGGAACGGGTCACGTTGCAGCGTCGCGTGCAGCTGCTCTCACCAGATAGCCTCGACCCTGACTTGGTGGACGAGCGTGCACGCGCATCGCTTAATCTGGCGCACCCCAATGAAGTGGCCATCATCATCCATCGTGAACAAGCCGCCAAAACGACACCTTAAAAACTATAGGCACACATTAATCGCCCTGTAGCACACTGCCGCTATCTTGGTTCCACCGCAACCTGTGCTTTGGAGCTTTTGCATGATCACGCCCTATCCTCGCAGCTTTTCCCATATTGGCATTTCCGTGCGCGATGTCGCCGCCGCGGTAGAGTTCTACCACAAGGTTCTAGGTTGGTACGTCATAATGCCAGCGACAAAGGTCGTCGAGGATGACAGTGCCATCGGTCAAATGTGCAAGGATGTTTTCGGCACAGGCTGGGGGCATTTTCATATTGCACATCTCTCCACCGGCGATCGGATCGGCGTGGAACTGTTCCAGTTTGCCAATCAACAAGACCGCGAAGACAATTTTGAATATTGGAAGAGCGGCATCTTTCACTTTTGTATTCAAGACCCCAATCTGGAAGATTTGGTGGAACGGATCGTCGAAGCCGGCGGCAAAAAACGCATGCCAGAGCCGCGCTATTACTATCCGGGGGAAAAACCCTACCGCATGATCTACATGGAGGATCCATTCGGAAACATTCTAGAGCTATATAGCCATAGCTACGAGCTTCACTATTCAAGCGGCGCCTATTCATGACGCAAGACGTGCCGAACAGCGCCTTGACATAGCCGGACAAGGCGCGCACCTGATGTTGTTTTGTTGGTCACTTTTTTCTGGACCACCTTTTTGATAGGCAGGGGCCGTGCTTTGCGTTAAACAGCGCGGCAAACACATCACTAGGATTAGCCCGTGCCCCGCTATGCGCTTCTTGTCCATCCCGGACACAATCGAATTTACTTTGAAACCGCCCTTGCCATTTCCCAGCTGGAGCTGACTGCCCTATTGCAAGCTGCGGGCCAAGCCCCGCAGGGCATGGAAATCGTTGCACAAGCGGGCATTCCAACTACGCTACGGTTTTCATTGGAAGGCGAGGCAATGGCCCAGACGCTTGCGGCCATCGCGTGCTCTTCGTCCTGCCTTGGCCTGTTTCAAGTGATCGAGCAAGACTTGCTGCGCCCGGTTGCCTTGCCTCAGATCGGCACCTTCCCTGAAGGCATGAACCAGATTCTTCGCTATTCAGGTAAAACCAACGAGCAGTTTACCCGGCTCATGGTCAACCTTGCCAAAAGCGCATGTCTGAGTGAAGGCGCACAAAAAACACTGCTCGACCCCATGTGCGGCAAGGGCACAACCTTGCTTGAAGGTCTGATCCGCGGAGACAATGTCGTTGGCGTTGAGATCAACGACAAATGGCTCACCGATATGCAGGCCTATTTAATCCGCTACTTAAAAACCGGACGTTTTAAGCATCGCATTAAGAAAGAGAAACGCTCAGATGAGAGAGGGCGTAAGTTGGCGGATGGTTTCCTTATCGAAACCGCAGCAACCCGTGATGACTTTGTCGCCGATGCGCGCCAGAAGCTGCAGGTCTTTGCCAGTGATACCCGCAATTGTGATCGGCTGCTGCGCAAACAAAGCTGTGATATGATCGTCTCGGATCTGCCCTATGGCGTTCAGCATGGCAGCAAGACCGCAGCAAAAGCAACACCGGCTAAAGGCACGATCACGCGCCGACCCGATGAGCTGCTTGCCGAAGCCTTGCCAGGCTGGGTACGCGCAATGAAGCCCGGTGCCTCGCTGGTGATCTCTTTTAATGCCTTTACATTGAAAACGGATAGGGCAGCTGAACTGTGCACACAGGCAGGGCTGCAAGTACTGACAGAGGCACCCTTTGCCGGCTACGCCCACCGCGTTGACCAATCGATCAACCGTGACCTAGTCGTCGCCCGTTTGCCCCTCTAGGCAAGATAAATTCAAGTCCGGCAGGCATGGTTGCACTTAACTGTCGCCGCCGGACCTCCCAATTTTATTAAACCGGAATAGGGCACACGTGGCGCCGGTTTAAACGTGATGAGCCAACAAGTGCGCAGCACTTTAATGCGCTCTTTGCGCACGAATCAAACGTAGTGTTGTAAAGCACTGCCAATGCAACTAAATGCAGCAAGACAAGCGTCGGCTCGCCAAAAAAGCAAGCGACAGAAGGCAACAGACACCGCCTCTGCCACTTGTATTATCAGCAGAACTGGCAAGAATATTGACGTTTTATTGACCCTGACCATCGCCGCCGCTTGATCCGGTAGAGCCCTCTCGCCTACAAGCCCAGTAGTAAACCTCCAAGCTTGTGGGCTGATTAAATTAGATCGACCTAATGCAGTGGTGCGGTAGAATCTGCCAAAATCGTTTTCTATGCGGAGGTCGAAAAGCAAAATATCATCTTAAATTAACTTGATATGTGTTAAATTATACAAATTAACTGAAAATAGGTTAAATTCAATATATTAATAAATACAATTAGTTATCTGATTAACTTCGTAGTTTTGCGCGGCTTGGCATCTATTGTCGCACAGAGTAGTGTCAGGCCTTGAGTATAACGTCAAAAGAGACGAGAGCATATGGCTGGAACACAATCTAAGTCTTCTGGTGGTCGCTCCAAGGGACCGTCCAAGGCAGCAGGCGCGTTGAAGAACGTACCGAAGACCGTCGAGTTCACCAAAGAGGAAGAACTCAAAGCCTACCGCGAAATGCTAATGATCCGCCGCTTTGAAGAAAAAGCTGGGCAGCTCTACGGCATGGGCCTGATCGGCGGCTTCTGCCACCTCTACATCGGTCAGGAAGCCGTTGTTGTTGGTATGGAAATGGCGAAAGAGCAGGGCGATCAGATGATCACCTCCTATCGCGACCACGGCCATATGCTGGCATGTGGCATGGATCCTAACGGCGTGATGGCCGAACTCACTGGCCGTCAGGGCGGGCTGTCCAAAGGTAAGGGCGGTTCCATGCACATGTTCTCTAAAGAAAAAGAGTTTTACGGTGGTCATGGTATCGTTGGCGCACAGGTGGCGCTGGGAACCGGGCTTGCCTTCGCCAACCGTTATAAAGAAAACGGCAAAGTCTCCATGGCCTTCTTTGGCGATGGCGCCGCAAACCAAGGTCAGGTTTACGAGAGCTTCAACATGGCAAAGCTCTGGGATTTGCCTGTGATCTACGTGATTGAAAACAACAAGTATGGCATGGGCACCTCTATCGAGCGCGCCTCTTCCACCACCGATTTGTCTCAGCGCGGTGCCTCCTTCGGCATCCCGGGCGTTCAGGTTGATGGCATGGACGTGCGCGCGGTTAAGGCTGCGACCGACTACGCCATGAAGTGGTGCCGTGAAGGCAACGGTCCTTACATCCTAGAGATGATTACCTACCGCTACCGTGGCCACTCCATGTCCGACCCGGCCAAGTACCGCTCTAAAGATGAAGTGCAGAAAATGCGCTCCGAGCATGATCCGATCGAACAGGTTCGCGCCCGCCTGCTGGAGCAGAGCTGGGCCTCTGAGGAAGACCTCAAAGCCATCGATAAAGAGGTTCGCGCTGTTGTGGCAGCTTCCGCCGAGTTTGCCCAAACCGATCCAGAGCCGGATGCTTCCGAGCTCTACACAGATATCATTCTATAAGGCGGGGACAGGTAACTCATGGCTATCCAGATTTTGATGCCGGCTCTTTCGCCAACCATGGAAGAGGGCAACCTTTCCAAGTGGGTCAAGCAAGAAGGCGATGCCGTCTCTGCCGGCGACGTGATTGCAGAAATCGAAACCGATAAAGCGACCATGGAAGTGGAAGCGGTTGACGAGGGCATTCTTGGCAAAATCCTCATTGCCGAAGGCACCGAGGAAGTAAAGGTCAACACCCCGATTGCAGTTCTGCTGGAAGAAGGCGAAGACGCCTCTGCCGCAGATAGCGCTGGCAGTGCCCCAGTCGCAGCACCAGCTGCTGAAGCGCCAGTGACCGCAGAAGCCGCACCAACGGCACCTGCTGCCCCTAAAGCGCCGGTTGAAGTTGTCAAGTTGGCTGATCCGGAAATTCCGGCGGGCACCGAGATGCGCCAGACCACCGTGCGTGAAGCACTGCGTGATGCTATGGCCGAAGAAATGCGCCGCGACGAGACCGTGTTCCTCATGGGTGAGGAAGTGGCCCAGTACCAAGGCGCCTACAAGATCTCGCAGGGCCTTTTAGACGAATTCGGCGACAAGCGTGTGATTGACACCCCGATCACCGAGCACGGCTTTACCGGCCTTGGCGTTGGGGCGGCGATGGCAGGTCTGCGCCCGATTGTTGAATATATGACCTTCAACTTTGCCATGCAGGCAATTGACCATATCATCAACTCCGCAGCCAAAACCCTTTACATGTCTGGCGGCCAGATGGGTGCGCCGATGGTGTTCCGTGGGGCAAACGGTGCAGCAGCGCGTGTGGGTGCGCAGCACTCGCAAGACTATGCTGCATGGTACGCCTCCATTCCGGGCCTGAAGGTTGTTCAGCCTTACTCCGCAGCCGATGCAAAAGGCCTGCTGAAAGCCGCGATCCGCGATGATAACCCGGTTATCTTCCTTGAGAACGAGATTCTCTACGGCCAAAGCTTCGACGTGCCGGTTATGGACGACTACATCGTGCCGATTGGCAAGGCGAAAGTTGTGCGTGAGGGCACCGATGTAACCATGGTTTCTTGGAGCATCGGTATGACCTACGCCACCAAGGCAGCCGATGAGTTGGCAGCCCAGGGCATTTCTGTTGAGCTGATTGATCTGCGCACCATTCGCCCGCTTGATATGGAAACGATCCTTAAATCGGTTCGCAAAACCGGACGTTTGGTAACCGTTGAAGAAGCTTTCCCGATCTGTTCGGTGTCTTCTGAAATCGCCTTCCAGGTGCAGCGCGATGCCTTCGATTACCTTGATGCGCCTATTCTGCGGATTACCGGTAAAGACGTGCCAATGCCATACGCTGCCAACCTTGAAAAGCTGGCGCTGCCAAATGTTGGCGAAGTCATCGACGCGGTGAAAGCCGTGACCTACACCGCTTAAGGCAAGGAAGAGAAATCAATGGCTATTCAAATTTTGATGCCAGCGCTTTCCCCAACCATGGAAGAGGGCAACCTTGCCAAGTGGCTGGTGAAAGAGGGCGATACGGTTTCTGCCGGTGATGTGATTGCTGAAATCGAAACCGATAAAGCAACCATGGAAGTTGAAAGCATCGACGAGGGTGTTGTTGGCAAGATCCTCGTTGCTGAAGGGACGCAGGGCGTAAAAGTGAACGAGCTGATCGCCGTGCTTCTGGAAGATGGCGAAGACGCATCTGCTGCAGACAATGTGGGCAGTGCGCCGGCACCTGCGGCAGCGGCTGCACCCGCACCAGTCGCAGAAGCTCCTGCTGCAACGCCAGCAGCAGCGCCTGCTGCGGCAACTCCGGCAGCAACTGGTGAGCGCGTGTTCTCCTCTCCTTTGGCCCGCCGTATTGCCAAGCAAAACGGTTTGGATGTGGCGCTGATTTCCGGCTCCGGCCCTAAAGGCCGTGTTGTCAAGCGAGATGTTGAGGCTGCGCTTGCAGCTGGCACTGGCAAGCCTGCCGCTGCTCCTGCTGCGCAGGCACCAGAAGCTGCGGAAGCACCAAAGGCGGTTGCCCCTGCTGGTCAGTCTGACGAAGCGATCCTCAAGCTGTTTGACGAAGGCTCCTATGAGCTTGTGCCCCATGATGGCATGCGCAAGGTCATCGCCAAGCGCCTGACCGAATCCAAGCAAACAGTGCCGCATTTCTACCTCACTGTAGAGTGCCAGCTCGATGCTTTGCTCGCCCTGCGCGCGCAGCTCAACAAATCCGCACCAGTGGATAAAGACGGCAAGCCAGCCTACAAGCTCTCGGTCAATGACATGGTCATCAAAGCCCATGCCTTGGCGCTGAAAGCGGTACCGGCGGCCAACGCGTCTTGGACAGATGGCGGTATGCTGTTGCACAAACATGCGGATGTGGGTGTTGCGGTTTCCATCGATGGTGGCTTGATTACGCCAATCGTGCGCCGCGCAGAGGAAAAGACCCTCTCCACCATCTCCATCGAGATGAAGGACTTGGCCAAGCGGGCGCGTGAGCGCAAACTGGCACCGCAAGAGTTCCAAGGCGGCACCACTGCGGTTTCCAACCTTGGCATGTTCGGCGTGAAGAACTTCTCTGCCATTGTGAACCCCCCGCATGCAACCATTCTGGCCGTTGGCGCTGGCGTCAAGCAGCCGGTTGTGAATGCCGAGGGCGAGATTGTGCCTGCCACCGTGATGTCTGTGACCATATCAACAGATCACCGCGCGGTAGACGGTGCATTGGGCGCAGAGCTGCTGCAGGCCTTTAAAGGCTACATCGAAAACCCGATGTCCATGCTGGTCTAATCCAGACAAGAGCAGGGGGCCCGCGCCCCCTGTTTTGCATAGAACCAAGCCGGTTGAGCGCCCGTTTCTCCCGGCACCTTGAACAACACCGGTGGCGCCTGCAAAGAGCCTGCCCACCGTATTTGAGGATAGCATGATGAGTGGCACCAATTACGACGTCATCATTATCGGCTCTGGCCCGGGCGGTTATGTCACCGCCATTCGCGCTTCCCAGCTGGGCCTGAAAACCGCGATTGTCGAGCGCGAGCACATGGGCGGCATCTGCCTCAACTGGGGCTGTATCCCGACAAAGGCTCTGCTGCGCTCTGCCGAAGTCTACCATAATATGGCGCACGCAAAGAACTACGGCCTGTCTGCGGAAAATATCAGCTTTGATGCCGCAGCCGTGGTGAAACGCTCCCGCGGTGTGTCTGGCCAGCTCAATGGCGGCATTGGCTTCTTGATGAAGAAGAACAAGGTCGACATTATCTGGGGTGAAGCGAAAATCACCAAGCCGGGCGAGATCTCTGTTGGTGCTCCGTCACGCGCAGCCTACCAGCCGCAGCACCCGGCGCCAAAGGGCACCAAAGGGCATGGCACCTATTCTGCCAAGCACATTATCATTGCCACCGGCGCCAAGCCGCGCGTTATTCCGGGCATTGAGCCAGATAAAGAAAACATCTGGACCTACTTTGAAGCCATGGTTCCGGAAAAAATGCCAAAATCCCTGATCGTCATGGGGTCCGGCGCCATTGGTATTGAGTTTGCGTCCTTCTACAACACCATGGGTGTTGATGTGACCGTCATCGAAATGATGAAGAACATCATGCCAGTGGAAGATGTCGAAATCTCCGCTATTGCTAAAAAGCAGATGGAAAAGCAGGGCATCAAATTCATTACCGAGGCAAAAGTCTCCAAGGTGGTGAAGGGCGGCGGTAAAGTTACCGCTGCTGTTGAAACCAAAGACGGCAAAACCCAGCAGCTGGAAGCGGAAAAGCTGATTTCTGCTGTGGGTGTTGTCGGCAATATCGAAAACATCGGGCTTGAAAATGTTGGCGTGAAAACTGACCGTGGCTGCGTTGTCATTGATGGCTTTGGCCGCACCAATGTACCGGGCATCTACGCCATTGGTGATGTGGCGGGGCCGCCAATGTTGGCGCACAAAGCCGAGCATGAAGGCGTGATCTGTGTTGAAAAAATTGCCGGTCTTGATGCCCATCCAATGAAAAAAGAGCAAATCCCGGGCTGCACCTACTGTAACCCGCAGGTAGCTTCTGTTGGCCTCACTGAACAAAAAGCGAAAGATGCGGGCTATGAAATCCGCGTAGGTCGCTTCCCGTTCATGGGCAATGGCAAGGCAATTGCGCTTGGTGAGCCGGAGGGTCTTGTCAAAACCATTTTCGACAAGAAAACTGGTCAGCTTTTGGGTGCCCATATGGTTGGCGCTGAAGTAACCGAGCTTATTCAGGGCTTTGTGGTTGCGATGGGTCTTGAGACCACCGAGGAAGAGCTCATGCACACGGTCTTCCCGCATCCAACTCTTTCTGAAATGATGAAGGAAAGCGTGCTCGATGCCTATGACCGTGCACTGAACATGTAGGCAAATAGGGGTGCAGCCTGCGGGCTGTACCCTATCCTTTTTGGGCAATATCGCTGTTGTATTTGCTTTTTGGATGCAACTGCCATACTGCTTGGCAAAACATAAAGTGTCGCAGGCAAGCACCGGGCAGCGCCCGAAACTTGATTTATCGATACAAAGCTCCATGTGGACCAAATGGTTACAATCGTAAACACACTCAATCGCCCAAAAGATCTTGTGAGTGCAGCCGCAGCCGCTGCCCCGGCCACGCCGCCACCTGCGGCGGAGCCAATTGCGGAGAAGGCACGTCCGCGCCATCCCGAAAAAGCCCATCGTCCGGATCAGCAAGTGGCCCGCAAGCCGAAATGGATCCGCGTTAAGGCACCAACTTCGCCGGTTTACAAAGAAACCCACGAAGTGGTTCGCCAGAACAATCTGGTTACCGTTTGTGAAGAGGCGGGCTGCCCCAACATCGGGGAATGCTGGTCGAAGAAACACGCCAGCTTTATGATCCTTGGAGATACCTGTACCCGTGCCTGCGCTTTTTGTAATGTACGCACCGGGATGCCCGGGCCAGTTGATCAAAATGAACCCGGCGGCATTGCAGAGGCCGTAGCCGCCATGGGCTTGGAGCACGTCGTGATAACCTCCGTGGATCGTGATGATCTTGAGGATGGCGGCGCCACCCACTTTGCCAATGTCATCAAGGCGATCCGCGAAAAATCACCAAGTACCACCATTGAGGTACTAACCCCAGATTTCCTGCGGAAAGAGGGCGCGCTTGAGATTGTCGTTAAGGCCAAGCCGGATGTGTTCAACCACAATATGGAAACCGTGCCATCCAATTACCTGAAGGTGCGTCCGGGTGCGCGTTACTTCCACTCAATCCGCCTGTTGCAGCAGGTGAAGGAAATCGACCCGGACATGTTCACTAAGTCGGGTATCATGGTTGGCTTGGGTGAGGAGCGTAACGAAGTCCTGCAGTTGATGGATGACTTACGCACAGCTGATGTGGATTTCCTAACCATTGGTCAGTATCTACAGCCAACCAAGAAACACCATCCCGTGATGAACTTCCCTACACCGGAAGAGTTCAAGGCCTATGAGCGTATCGCCTATACCAAAGGCTTCCTCAAAGTGTCCTCGAGCCCGCTCACGCGCTCCTCGCATCACGCGGGAGACGATTTCAATGATCTGAAAAAGGCCCGTGCGGCCAAAATGGGGCAGGTCGCCTAATCTATTGGCATACTGAATATAAAAGGCCGGAGCAAATGCCCCGGCCTTTCTTGTTTTGCAATCACCCCATTAGAAATGGTAGGCGACGCCGACACCGTAGGTGTGCTGACCGGTATCATCCTTCACGGTCTTGTTAACTATGTCGCGGTTTAGATGATACGATCCCTTGTTGTATTTCTTATACTGGTATTCGCCGCGAATAGAGACATTATCTGTCACTTTCCACTCAACACCACCGCCAACGCCGTAGTAGAACTTATTATAGGTCTTATCCAGTTTAAAATAGTTCTGGCGCACATTTACGCGCTCCATACCAAAGCTTGCTTTGGCAAATGGCATAAAGTCGCCAACGGCAACACCAACACGCAGCCCAACATCACCGCCAAAGCGGTTTTGTACGCCAAAGTCTACATTATCGCCTTTCATAGCCTTTTTGGCTGAGGTGTTGTTGACGGAAAATGTGGTTTCCAGGCCTGTCACCAAGTAGTCGTTGAAGACGTGGTTATAACCGGCGTAAAGGCTACCGCTAAAGTAGCTTTTCGTTCCCTTTAGGGTGCCTTCGTCTCTCACAACCTCTGGCAATTTGGTGGTCATATTGTTGTAGTCGGCTTTTACACCAACGTAGGAGCCCTGCCATTTTTCAGCGGCAGTAGAGCCTTCATTCGCCAAGACAGCACTGGTTGCGGCAATGGAGAGCGCCGCGGCAATAGCGAGTGTTTTCACAGTGGTAATTCCTTATAGTAACTAACGTAGGGTTGATTAGTTGCTACAGGAAAATCCAATTGTGCCCTACGGCACTTTGTAAAGAACTGAAAATATACGCAATATCTAACCTGAGGTAATTTAGGGGCGAGCGGCGCTGTTTTTGCCACGGGTTGTACAGATTTATGTTACGCGCTTGCCAGACTGCAACCAAGTGTCATCAACGACTGGACATATAAAGGCTTGCGCACTAAAACCAGCGGATAATTGAAAGTGCAGGGAATTAAATGCCGTCCTTTGAGAACACCCGCCGCGTCGCTCATAACGCGCAAGATATGTTTCGTCTTGTGGCTGATGTGGAGAATTATCCGCACTTCGTACCGTTGTGTCAGGCGCTGGTGGTGCGGGGGCGAAAGCCCTTAACCGACGGTCGTGAGGTGCTGGTTGCAGATATGACCGCAGCCTATAAAGTATTCAAGGAGACGTTCTCCAGCCGCGTTCTGCTAGATCCAGAAAGCAGTAAGATACTGGTAGAATATCTGGATGGTCCATTTAAACACTTAGAAAACCACTGGCAATTTATTGAGGTTGGTGAAAAAGCGTGTGACGTGCACTTCTACATAAACTACGAGTTTAAAAGCCGCACCTTGGGGGCGATGATGGGCGCCATGTTTGATCGCGCTTTTGCTAAGTTCTCCGAGGCATTTGAAGCGCGTGCAAACCTAATATACAAACCTGCAATGGGTACCTCTTAAGGCAGCTACTCGGCGCTTTCAGCCGGTGGAAGTAAGCCTCGTAACGGCTTTTCTTTGCGGAACAGGCTAAGCAAGCCAGTTTCCTCATTACGTTTATTGAATGTTTCGCGAATTTGGTCAAAGCGGCGCGCCATCGTCTGGCTTTGCTTCGGTCCTTCGATGGCTTCCTGCAGGGTGGTTTTAATGCCGACTTGCCGCAATGTGACTTGGCGATTTGGAAACGCGCAGACTTCGATCCAGCCATCCGCGCTATTGCGTTCCACTGCGGTGTGATAGCCTTTTATATCCAGATCTTTTGCCCAGACGACCGAGCGAGGTCGCACATAGTAGCTTTTGCCGCAGAACTGTACATAACGGAAGCCGATTTTTGCGTGGCTTTGCAGCTGGTGCCCCTCAAAAAAACCACCATTTCGATCCCGTGCAACCAGATAAAAATCTTGCGCAGCAACAGAGCCGGGCAAAAGCAGAAGCAAAGCGGCAAGGCTGATGGCATTCATTGCTCCCCCCAATAGGCTCTCGCGCAAAAGATTTTACGGCGCGTGTTTGCAACTTTATCTAGAACTATCAGAGTTTTGTGGGAGGAGCTAGCCTTATGTATGCCCTATAGTCCGCAACATCTCCAGCGCAGTGAAGATCGCTGCTTCGCGCACTCCGTTGCGGTCTAGATTTGTGTTGCAAATACGCTTTGAAAACAAGAGGCCGCTGGTTGTTGCTGCGCAAAGATGTACTGTGCCAACCGGTTTGATTGTGCTGCCTCCACCGGGTCCGGCGATACCTGTTATGGACAAGGCAGCTTCTACCGGCGCATGCGCGAGTGCCCCGCGGGCCATCGCCATTGCAACAGGGGCACTTACAGCGCCGTAACTTGCTAACAGCCACTCCGGCACGCCCAGCATTTCTGCCTTTGATTGATTGGTGTAAGTGACAAAGCCACGCTCAACCACGGCAGAGGAGCCGGAAATATCGGTCAAAAGGCCGCAAAGAGCTCCGCCAGTGCAACTCTCCGCTGTCGCAAGGTGCCAGCCCCGTGCCTTGTAGATGTCAAGTAAAGCCGAAGCGCGGTCAGTCAATTCCTGTGAAAACATAGTGGCCTCCAAGGCGTTCAGCGTAGTTCGTCTTCAAAGGGCAGCCGCAGCGTTGCGCTTGCCATGGCAGCAATACCTTCTTCTCTGCCGGTAAAGCCAAGGCGCTCGGAAGTGGTCGCCTTCACGGCAACTCTGCCAAGGGGCACATCGCAAATCTTGGCGATGCTTTGGCGCATGGCTTCGCGGTGCGGGCCAACTTTAGGGGCCTCGCAGATCAGGGTAACATCCAGATGGGCGATGCGTCCGCCCCGTGCGCGCACCTTGTCGGTAGCATAGCGCAGGAACTGGTCGGAGGCAGCGCCCCTCCACTGCGGATCAGAGGGCGGGAAATGACTGCCAATATCCCCGTCCGCTAAAGCGGCAAAAATGGCATCGGTAAGCGCATGCAAACCAACATCCGCATCAGAATGCCCTTTGAGCGTTTGCGTGTGGGGCACTTTCACGCCGCACAGCATCGCATGGTCGCCGTCTTCAAAGGCATGCACGTCATAGCCGGTGCCCACCCGCACATCCGCCTGGGCGAGAAGTGTTTCTCTCTCAACTTTCATTCGGGCGCGCTCCAGATCTGCGTATTGCGTAATTTTGACATTCTCCGCTGATCCCTCTACCAGCCGAACCATACCTCCGTTCCACTCGATGAGCGCGGTATCATCGGTAAAATCGAAGCGCTGCGCCTCGGCGGCCCGCTCATGGGCGCGCAAAATCGCCGCAAAAGAAAAGCCTTGCGGCGTTTGTGCGGCAAAGAGCCCATCACGCGCAACGCTTTCCTGTACGTGATGGTCTGGCCCGGCGCGCTTCAGGCTATCGCTGATTGCAATCGCCGGTAATGCCGCCTGAGCGCCGTCATTAAGTGCTTTCAGCACCGCCTTGCAAACGGCGGCGTCAACAAACGGGCGTACCCCATCATGAATAAGGACAAGGCGTGGCGTGCTTCTGTTTTGTAGGGCCCGCAAACCATTCAAGACAGATTGTTGGCGTGTCGCACCGCCGACAACTGGCGTGCGCAGTGCCGGTAATTCTAACTCTGCTATTGCTGAGGCGTAAAGCGCTGTGTCGTCGCCGTGAATCACTGGTGTCAGCGTAGCGCCGGGTAGGGCCTTTGCCAGCGCTGCCAGCGTATGATGTAAAACTGGTTTTCCCCCAAGATCTTTGTATTGCTTGGGGCCGCGGTTCGCCGGGTCTACCAAGCGCTCCCCGCGCCCTGCGGCAACAACCAAAACCGCAACGTCAGTGTAAGGGGCTGGGTCAATAGGGGGGGCGTGCATCGCTCACTCTTTTACTGGCCAAAGATGGAGGTTCAGCGCTGTTGTAATCTTATCCGACACGGTCTCACAAGCAAATGCCGTGCTTTTCCCGCAATATTTGCTTGCGGGCGCTGGTATAATGACTAGTATATAGGCAAGAAATTTTATGCCTAAGTTTAAGGCAGATATATCGCGAGTGACCCAGAAGATGTTATCAATCGGCCCCGTGCCGCTGCGCAATAAAGTTATTCTCGCCCCCATGTCCGGGGTGACGGACCTGCCGTTTCGTCGTTTGGCGCTGCGTTTCGGCGCCGGGCTGGTGGTCAGCGAGATGGTTGCCAGCGACGCTTTGGTGACGGGCCACCCTGAAAGCCTGATGCGCGCAGAAGGTGAGGGCATCAAACCACATGTCATCCAGCTTGCCGGTAAGGACGCCCAGTGGATGGCAGAGGGCGCAAGGATTGCCCAAAGCGCTGGCGCGGATGTGATCGATATCAATATGGGCTGTCCGGCTAAAAAGGTGACCTCCGGCTATTCCGGCTCCGCACTCATGAAAGATCTGGATCACGCCCTGACCTTGATCGAGGCAACAATTGGCGCTGTGAGTGTGCCGGTTACCCTAAAAATGCGTCTTGGCTGGGATGAAACCTCGATCAATGCCCCGGAGCTTGCGCAGCGCGCCGAGGCTGCCGGAGTGCAGATGATTACCGTACATGGCCGGACCCGTAGCCAGTTCTACAAAGGCAAAGCGGACTGGCAGGCCATCAAGGCCGTGCGTGACGTGGTCACTGTGCCTTTGGTCGCCAATGGTGATTTGACCGATTTTGGCGATGCAGATGCCATGATCGCCGCCTCTGGGGCTGATCTGGTGATGGTCGGACGCGGGGCTTATGGCCGCCCTTGGTTACCCGGCCACATCGCCCACTATCTGGCAACAGGTGAAAAACTTGCTGCGCCCAAGGGGGCGCAGCTCGGCGAGCTGATCTGCGAGCACTACGAGGCCATGCTGGCCCATTACGGCTTAGATGTTGGCCTGAAAGCGGCGCGCAAGCACATTGGCTGGTATCTGGAGGCAAGTGGTACCCTGCAACATGCGCCCGATGGGTTTATGCGCAAACTGCAAACCTCGCTGGAGCCGAAGGTTGTCACCACAACCATCCGCGAGTGGTTTCAAGGTGATGGCGCCGCCGATTAACGCAAGCAATTCGTTTATTTAAATAAAGGAGCAAGATCGATGACAATCAACGCAAGTGGAGAGGGGCAACTGGTGCTGGATTCTTTGCCCCACCCGGTGATTGTCATCGGCGCTGATAATCATATTATTGCTGCCAACAGCGCTGCGGAGAACTTCTTCCAAGCCAGCTTTCAGGTCATGCGGCGACATGTCTTGTCGTGGTTTGTACCCTTTGGTAGCCCGCTGCTTTCCTTGCTGGAACAGGTGCGCCAGCGCGGCGGCGCGGTAAACGAATACAAAATTGATATTTCCTCCCCGCGCATCGGTCAGGAAAAGCTCGTGGATGTACACGCATCGCCCATGAGTGAGCGCCCCGACGCCGTCGTGCTGCTGTTTCAAGAGCGCTCCATTGCGGAAAAACTGGATAAACAACTCACCTCACGCGGGGCTGCGCGCACCGTCACTGGCCTTGCTGCCATGTTGGCCCACGAGATCAAAAATCCGCTTTCCGGCATACGCGGTGCTGCACAACTTTTAGAAACAGAGGCTAGCGATGAAGATCGCGCGCTAACCCGCCTTATTATGGAGGAAACTGACCGCATCGTGAAGCTCGTCGATCGCATGGAAGTGTTTTCCGACGAGCGCCCCATAGACCGCGACCCAGTTAATATTCACGGTGTGCTGGATCATGTAAAACGGCTGGCGGAAAACGGCTTTGCCCGCCATATCAAGATCAAAGAGCAATACGACCCCTCCCTGCCGCCAGTCTACGCCAATCGCGACCAGCTCATTCAGGTGTTTCTCAATCTGGTGAAGAATGCAGCCGAGGCACTGGAGGGGCACGCCGCGCCACAAATCACCTTGACGACCGCCTTCCGGCCCGGAGTTCGCCTTTCCGTACCCGGTGCTCAAGAGCGTGTCACGCTGCCGCTGGAGTTTTGTATCTGCGACAATGGTCCGGGGGTACCCGATGATCTGCTGCCGCATTTGTTTGAACCTTTTATTACCACCAAGACCAATGGCTCGGGCCTTGGTCTTGCGCTGGTCGCCAAAATTGTTGGCGACCATGGCGGCGTGATTGAGTGCGACAGCACGCCAAACGCCACCACTTTCCGTGTTTTGATGCCTGCCTCCCCCCGCAGTGAGGCCCTAGAGCAAAAGGGTGTTGATGATGCCTAATGGAACCATACTTATTGCCGATGATGATGCCGCCATCCGCACCGTTCTCAATCAGGCGCTCTCCCGCGCTGGATTTACCGTGCGCCTCACGTCCAACGCCGCTACTCTGTGGCGCTGGGTCTCTTCAGGCGAAGGGGATCTGGTGATCACCGATGTGATCATGCCCGATGAAAATGCCTTTGATGTCATCCCCCGCATTCGCAATCTGCGCCCCGATCTTCCAATCGTGGTGATGAGCGCGCAAAACACCTTCATGACCGCCATCAAAGCGTCGGAGCTTGGCGCCTATGAATACCTGCCAAAACCGTTTGACCTAAAAGAGGTGGTTGGCATCGCCGGCCGCGCCGTTTCTGAAAAGCAGGCGCGGCAAATCACCGGTGCACAAGAAGGCGCGGACAACATCCCCCTCGTTGGCCGCTCACCTGCCATGCAAGAGGTTTACCGCATTCTTGCCCGGTTGATGCAGACCGATCTCACAGTGATGATCAACGGGGAAAGCGGCACCGGCAAAGAGCTGGTGGCAAGAGCGCTGCATGACTTTGGCAAACGGCGCAACGGACCCTTCGTCGCCGTGAATATGGCCGCAATCCCTCGTGATCTTATCGAGTCTGAGTTGTTCGGCCACGAAAAAGGGGCTTTTACAGGCGCACAGGCGCGCATGTCCGGCCGTTTTGAACAGGCCGATGGTGGCACGTTGTTCTTGGACGAGATCGGCGACATGCCCATGGAGGCCCAAACCCGTCTGCTACGGGTGTTGCAGCAGGGGGAATACACAACTGTGGGCGGCCGCAATCCCATCAAAACCGATGTGCGCATCATCGCCGCAACTCACAAGGATCTGCGTCAGGCCATCAATCAGGGCTTGTTCCGCGAAGATTTGTACTTCCGCCTTAACGTGGTGCCCATTCGCTTGCCGCCGCTGCGCGAACGCACAGAGGATATTCCGGATCTGGTGCGGCACTTTTTCGCGCAGGCCGAAAAGGAAGGCTTGCCTGCCAAGCAAATCGAACCAGCGGCTCTTGATCGCCTGCGGCGTTATCGCTGGAGTGGCAACGTGCGCGAGCTGGAAAACATGGTGCGCCGCCTTACCGCGCTTTATCCGCAAGAAGTCATTACCGCAAATCTAATAGAAATGGAGCTGTCCCAGCCCGCCGCAGATCAGGCCGTTGCCGCTAGCGAGGGGAACGGAACGGGAGAAATCCCAAGCATCAGCGAGGCGATGGAGCACAACTTGTCCTCTTACTTTTCAGAGTTTGGTGATGATCTACCGCCCCCCGGCCTGTATCACCGCATTCTGCGAGAGGTCGAACTACCCCTTATCAGTGCAAGCCTAGCGGCCACCCGTGGCAACCAGATCAAAGCGGCTGAGCTGCTTGGCCTAAATCGCAACACCTTGCGCAAGAAAATCCGCGATCTGGAAATCCCCGTGTTCCGTTCTTCGCGCTAACAGGGCTTCCCTTCTCGCCATAAACCCATAGGAACCCGGCGTCACCTTGTGCGGTGTGGCTGGGTTTTGCTCTATAAAACCCTAGTCTATGGGTTTTCTCGGTTTTCCGCAGTTGCAAAACCTCCTAAAATTGTTTGTGGCATGATTGCAACAAGGTGTGCTAAGACTGCAACGCTTCACACCAAGTGCTTTGTTGATTTGGACCAACCAGATGATTTCAAAAACCGGTAAAGCTGCGCCAGCAGGCCCGCGTGGCCTTCTGGCAGCTCTGCAAAACCACCGCTCCCGTGTCCTTGGTTTTCTTGTGGTGCTGCTGTCACTGGTCTCTATCGTTGTCTCCTTTGTTATTTTGATGGGGCTCTCTCCCATTCAGCCCACACAAGACGTTGTCTACACGGCGCTGGCTATCAACTCCGGCTTTGTGCTTCTTCTTCTGGGTCTGATCCTCTGGGAGTTTCATAAGCTTTTAAAAGCCCGCCGTAAGGGGCGCGCAGCAGCTCGCCTGCATGTGCGGATTGTGGCGCTGTTCTCCATTGTTGCAGCGGTACCTGCCATTTTGGTTGCGGTTGCCGCCACCATTACCCTTGATCAGGGCCTTGATCGCTGGTTTGAAAAGCGCACCCGCCAGATTATCTCCAATGCGCAATCCGTCGCCGCTGCCTATGTGCAAGAGCACGGCAATATCCTGCGCTCCGGCCTGATTGCCATGGCCAAAGATGTCAATTCCAACCGCAATTCCTACTATTACGACCCAACCCGCTTTGACCGTTTCTTCGAGACACAGACATGGATCCGCGGTTTCTTAGGGGCATATATACTCAAGCGTGATGGCACGGTGGTTATGCGTGTGCTGCGCGATCCGGATGTGGAGCCGCTGCTCCCACCGGAAATTGCCATGCGCCAAGCGGAGGAGGGCACAGCAGTCCTCATCGCGCCGGGGGTGTCCAACCTTGTTGGCGGCGTAACCAAACTGACCGATTTTGACGAATTGTATCTCTACGTTTCGCGCGCGCTGGATCCGCGCGTCGTGGAGTACCAGCGACTTGCAGAAGCAGGGGTAAGCGAATATGCCGAGTTGGAGCGCCGCCGCGTTGGCGTACAGCTCGCTTTTGCCATTGTCTATGTAGGTGTTGCCCTTGTGCTGCTGCTTTCTGCCATGTGGGGTGGCTTTGGCTTTGCCAACCAGTTGGTGCGCCCCATTCGAAACCTCATTGGCGCAGCTGATCAAGTCTCAAAGGGAAATTATTATGTGGAGGTTGAGGTCGACAAAGCCAGTGGTGATCTCGGTAATCTTGGTCAAACCTTCAACAACATGACCGGCCAGCTGCGCGGCCAACGTGACGCACTGCTGGCCGCCAACGACCAGATCGACCGCCGCCGCCGCTTTACCGAGGCAGTTTTGTCTGGCGTATCTTCCGGTGTTATCGGCCTTGATGACGATGGCGAAATTTCGCTAGTAAACCGGTATGCGACCGAAATGCTTGGAAGCTCAGCAGAGGTGCTCCATGGACAGAGCATCTATCATGCCATCCCCGAACTCAGTGAACTTGTGAAAAAGGCACTCCAGCAAGGTGCTTTGGACGGCAGTGAAGGGCAGGTAACCCTGCAGCGGCGCGGGCGTGAACGCACCATCAATGTGCGTGTGACCACCGAAGAGGCGAACAGAACCGAGCACGGCTTTGTGGTCACGCTGGATGATATCACAGATCTGGTGGCAGCACAGCGCAACTCCGCATGGGCTGACGTTGCCCGGCGGATCGCACATGAAATCAAGAATCCATTGACCCCAATTCAGCTTTCTGCCGAGCGTATTCGCCGCCGCTATGGCAAGCGCATCGATGCGGACGACAAGGAAGTCTTTGACCGCTGCGTCGACACCATCGTCCGTCAAGTGGGCGACATTGGCCGCATGGTTGACGAGTTTTCCTCGTTTGCCCGCATGCCCAAGCCGCGCAAAGAACAGGGCGACCTGCGAGACACAGTAAAGGAAGTTGCCTTTATGCGCGCTGTCACCTCCGAAGCGGTGAAAATCAGTTGCAACCTGCCTGATGAGCCGGTTGAAGTGCTGTACGACAGCCGCCTTGTGGGGCAGGCGCTTGGCAACACCATTAAAAACGCAGGTGAAGCAGTGGAAGCCTATCTGGCAGCCAATGGCGGCGGTGAGGGGACCATTCAGGTCAACCTGCATCGCTACGGCGCCAATATCCAGCTTGATGTGATTGACAGCGGCGTAGGCCTGCCCAAGGAAAACCGTCAGCGCCTGCTGGAACCTTACATGACAACGCGAGAGAAGGGCACAGGCCTTGGTCTGGCCATTGTGCGCAAGATAATGGAGGATCATGGCGGCGGTATCGAGCTGCTCGATAGCCCGGCCGTTGCCGAAGGCGGCCACGGTGCATTGGTTCGCCTGATCCTGCGTGATACACGCGCTCCTATTGAAGAAAATGCCTCTGCAAACGATGAGGGACTTGAACGTGGCAAGTGATATTCTGGTAATTGATGATGAAGCCGACATCCGCGAATTGATCTCCGGCATCTTGGAGGACGAGGGCTACGACACCCGTATGGCGGGGGACAGCGACACCGCACTGGCCGCCATCGCCGATCGCCGCCCATCGTTGGTGGTGTTGGATATCTGGCTGCAAGGCTCCAAGCTGGATGGTCTGGAATTGTTGGAGATAATCCGCGAACAAAACCCAGACGTACCAGTGGTGATTATCTCTGGCCACGGCAATATTGAAACCGCCGTCGCCGCGATCAAAAAGGGCGCCTACGAATACATCGAAAAGCCATTCAACGCCGACAAGCTGGTTCTGGTGGTGGATCGGGCGCTGGAATCCTCGTCTCTGAAAAGGGAAATCAAGGACCTCAAGCAGCGCTCTGCCGATGCGGAACAACTGGTGGGCTCCTCAAGCGCCATGAACCAGCTACGCCTATCGCTGGAACGCATCTGCCTGACAAACTCGCGCGTGTTGATCACCGGTCCCTCCGGCTCTGGTAAGGAGTTGGTGGCACGGACAATTCACGATAATTCCCCGCGCGCCAAGTCGCCCTTTGTGGTGCTCTCGGCGGCCACCATCACCCCCGAGCGCATGGAAGAGGCGCTCTTTGGTATTGAGGGTAACGAAAAGGAGCCGCGCAAAATCGGGGCGTTGGAAGAAGCTCACGGCGGCACGCTTTATCTCGATGAAATCGCCGATATGCCTCGCGAAACCCAGAACAAAATCCTGCGGGTGCTGGTGGATCAGGCGTTTAATCGCGTGGGCGGCGGCACAAGAGTGAAGGTGGATGTGCGCATTCTCTCCTCCTCTGCCCGCAATCTGGAGCAGGAGGTCGCGCTTGGCAATCTGCGCGAGGATCTGTACCACCGCCTCGGCGTGGTGCCGATCCGAGTACCGGCCTTGGAGGAACGGCGTGAGGATATTCCGCAGCTTATCCACTACTTCATGCAGCAAATCTCCACCGCCTCCGGCCTGCCAATGCGCCGCATCGGGGAAGACGCCATGGCGATCCTGCAAACCCATGATTGGCCGGGCAATCTGCGCCAGTTGCGCAACAATGTGGAACGCTTGATGATCCTCACCAGAGGAGATCAGGAGGCTGTGATCACGGCTGATCTGTTGCCCGCAGAAGTTGCGTCCACAATTCCCAATATGCCCGGTGCAGGTGGCGGCGAAGAGCTCATGAGCCTGCCGCTGCGCGAAGCGCGCGAGCAATTCGAGCGTGAATACCTGAAAGCGCAGGTTAAGCGCTTTGGTGGCAATATCTCCCGTACAGCGGAATTCGTAGGTATGGAGCGTTCGGCGCTGCACCGTAAGCTGAAATCACTGGGCCTGAACTAAGCAGGCAGCACTAAGAAATCCGAGAGCAAGGGTGGCTTGACTATGATGTCAAGCGCCAAAGAAAAAGGATCGAACCGATGAAAGTTGTCATCTGCGGCGCAGGTAAAGTGGGCTATGGCATTGCCGAGCAACTCGCCGCCGAACAGCACGATGTTTCCGTGCTTGACACCTCGGCGGAACTGATCAAGCAAATTCAGGACCAACTGGACGTTCGCGGCTTTGTCGGCCACGGGGCCCACCCCGATGTACTGCGTGATGCGGGGTGCGATACGGCGGATATGATTATCGCGGTCACCTTGCATGACGAAATCAACATGATCGCCTGCCAGATCGCCCACCAGCTGTTCCAAACCCCGACAAAAATCGCAAGGGTACGCGCGCAAAGCTACCTGTCTGAATCGGTCAAACACCTTTATTCCAAAGAGGGTATTCCGATCGATGTGGTGATTTCGCCCGAGATCGAGGTTGGCGAAATGATTTTGCGCCGCCTTTCTTTGCCTGGCGCTATGGAAACCATCCGCTTTGCCGATGATGAAGTGGTGCTCGTCGGCATTCACTGTGATGAAAATTGCCCGGTGCTGAACACGCCTTTGCGCCAGCTTACTGAGTTGTTTCCCGATCTGTCAGCCGTTGTTGTCGGTGTGCTGCGAGAAGGCGTAATGCTGGTGCCTCGCAGTGCCGACACATTGAGGGAAGGGGATCTTGCCTATATCTGCGCCAAACGCGGTCAGGTTAAGCGTACCCTCGGTATTTTCGGTCATGAAGAACCAGAGGCTCGCCGCATTCTCATCGCCGGTGGTGGCAACATTGGCCTATATGTGGCCCGCCGCTTGGAGCAACAAGGCAGTCGTTCCAATGTTGTGATCGTCGAGCAGAAGCGTGATCGGGCGATGAAGATCGCCGAAGAGCTTACCGGCACAGTGGTGCTGAACGGCAACGCGCTGGATCAAGGAATTTTGCGCGAGGCGGACGTCTCCGACACGGATATCATGGTGGCACTGACCAATGATGACGAGGTTAATATTCTGTCGTCGGTGATGGCTAAACAGCTTGGGTGTCAACGGAATTTGACGCTGCTGAACAATGCCAGCTATCCCGGCTTTGCCCGTTCACTGGGCATAGATAGTTTTGTAAACCCGCGTCAGGTCACGGTATCCAAAGTCTTGCAGCAACTGCGCCGCGGTCGTATTCGGCAGGTCCATACGCTGCAAAACGGCATGGCGGAAATTTTTGAGGCGGAAATTTTGGAAACATCTCCGCTGCTTGGGCGCACGCTGCGCGAGGTCGAGATTGCTGATGGAGTGCGCGTCGGGGCTATCTATCGGCGCGGCGAAGCGATCACGCCAAAAGGCGACGATGTCTTTCAACTCAATGACCGGGTTGTTGTCTTTGCCCTTGCCAAGGACGTGCAGCAAATCGGCCGCCTGTTCCGTGTTTCGCTAGAGTTCTTCTGATAGCAATTCAAAGCTACAAACGAAAACAAAGAGGCACCAGATAAAGTGCCCTAACATCACTTCTAAGGAGATGTCTATGAGCCGCATAGCCTATGTAAATGGCCAGTATGTGCCGCACGCAAGGGCTGCTGTCCACATTGAGGATCGAGGCTACCAGTTCGCCGATGCGATCTACGAGGTCTGCGAGATCAAAGAGGGTTACATTATTGATATGGGCCCGCACTTGGATCGTTTGGACCGGTCCCTACATGAGTTACGCATCACCGCCCCAATGGCGCGTATGCCGCTCATCCGCATCCTGCGTGAAGTGGCAAACTTGAACCGAGTACGTAATGGGCTTGTGTACATACAGATCAGTCGCGGTGTAGCCGCGCGCGAGCACTATTTCCCAAGCAAGCCGGTGCGCGCCTCGATCGTCGTCACCGCAAAGCGCATAGACCCGCGCACACTTGAAGCAAAAGCTGATAACGGTATCAAGGTCATTTCGGTGCCGGAGAATCGTTGGGAACGCGTAGATATCAAGACTGTAGGTCTTCTTCCCAACGTACTGGCTAAGCAAGCCGCCCGTGAAGCCGGGGCTACCGAAGCATGGTTTGTGGATAATTCCGGTATGGTAACCGAAGGTGGCTCAACAAATGCCTGGATCCTGACCAAGGACAATCGCTTGGTCACACGGCAGGCAGACTGCGGCATTTTGCGCGGGATCACCCGTGAAGGTGTCTTGCAAGTTGCCCAGAAACGTCAGATTATCGTTGAGGAACGGTCATTTTCAATTCGCGAGGCGCAAGAGGCAGTCGAGGCATTTGTCACCAGCGCGTCCGCCTTGGTTATGCCAGTAGTTGAAATAGACAAAGTGCTAATTGGGGATGGGCGTCCAGGTCATTTATCTAGAGAATTGCGAAAAGAATTTCATGAAAGGGCAGAACGAACTAAACTGTAGGTTGCTCGATTGTAAGGGATCGGTAGAATGCAGTTTGAGAATTGTTTTGTCGCTTCCCAAGTAGTTGCAGTGCCTGCTCTCGCAAACGGTGCTGCCAATTGTAAGACAACACTTAATCAAACACGGTTGGATGCCGCGGCCGCGTCCACGAAAACAGGAAAAAAACAGTTATGGCTGACCGCGCTCAAAATCTTCAAGATACATTTTTAAACCACCTGCGCAAAAACAAGATTCCACTCACGATTTTCCTCATTAATGGGGTCAAGCTGCAAGGCGTCGTGACTTGGTTTGACAATTTCTGCGTGTTGCTGCGCCGCGATGGCCACTCCCAACTGGTTTATAAACATGCAATTTCCACTATTATGCCAAATGGCCCGGTGCAGCTGTTTGAGCCACAAGAACAAGAAACAGAAAAAACAGGAAGCTGATTGAAGCCCCAAGACGAAAAATCCACTGGTCTCAAGAAAGACGAACTCGACGCCAATCTTGAGGCCGGTGAAATTGAGGTGACCCGGGGAACCCGGTCCCTTGTCATAGTTCCAATAATCTCGGCAAGAGCTTTGTCCCGCGCCAACACTGGCGGTGAGCGGGCATTTGCCGCTGAGCGGAGCGACAATGCGCGCATGGAAGAGGCCATTGGCCTTGCTGCTGCCATCGAGCTTGATATCATCGGCTCACAACTTGTCCGCCTCAACACCATCAAGCCCGGCACCCTGTTCGGCTCTGGTAAAGTGGAGGAAATTGCCGCTCGTGTGGAGGGCGAGGACATCGAGCTTGTGGTGGTTGATCATGCACTGACCCCCATCCAGCAACGCAACTTGGAGCGTGACTGGAAGTGTAAGGTTATCGATCGCACCGGCCTTATTCTGGAAATCTTCGGTGAACGGGCACAAACCCGCGAAGGCCGCTTGCAAGTGGAACTTGCGCACCTGACGTGGCAGAAAAGCCGTCTGGTTCGCTCATGGACGCACCTTGAGCGTCAGCGTGGCGGGCTTGGATTTGTCGGCGGTCCCGGTGAAACCCAGATCGAGGCGGACCGCCGCATCATTCAAGATCGCATATCTCGCGTGCGTGGCATGTTGGAGCAGGTGCAGCGCACCCGCGCGTTGCATCGCAAGCAACGCAAGAAGGTCCCCCATCCGGTCATCGCGTTTGTAGGCTATACAAATGCGGGCAAATCCACATTGTTTAACCGGCTGACAAATTCCGAAGTCTTTGCCAAGGATCTCTTGTTCGCCACTCTCGACCCCACATTGCGGCGGCTAAAACTGCCCCATGGCCGCGAGGTCATCCTCTCCGATACGGTGGGCTTTGTCTCTGATCTGCCACACAATCTGGTGGCTGCATTCCGTGCAACGCTTGAAGAGGTGATCGGGGCCGACATTATCCTGCATGTGCGCGACATCTCTCATGAAGACACCAAGGCACAAGCTGCGGATGTTGATGACACCTTGCAGCTGCTTGGCCTAAAGGTCTCTGAAAGTGATCGGGTGATCGAGGTTTGGAACAAGATTGACCGGCTGGAAGACGGCTACCGTGAAAAGCTGCTTGGTGATAACCGCCCAGATGAAGGGCCAATTGCCCTTTCTGCAATGAGCGGTGAGGGGCTTGAGGCGCTGCTTGAACGCATCGAAACCCGCCTTGCAGAAAAGCTGGATGCTGTGCGCTTGTTGTTGCCGCTTGAAGCCGGCGCCGAGTTGGCCTGGCTTTATCAGCATTGCGAGGTACTCGAACGTCTTGATGGCGAGGAAGGCATCACCATGCAAGTGCGCGTTCCTGATAGCCTGCGCGAACCGGTGCGTCAGCGCTTTGGTAAGTTTTTTATCGAGGGGGAAACGCTCAGCTCATCCACCCGATCGGCGAATGACGAGGATGCGCCAGACATTGGCGGCTACTCGCCAATTTAAATTTCAGTACAACTAGAATTATTCAGCCTCGCTCAAGCTTTGAGCGGGGCTTGTTTTTTATATGAAATTAAAACTCACGCCGCCAAATCTTTCATCTTTGCGATAGGCTTCTCGCTGTATACTTTCTAAATCAACATTTATTTAAACAAATGTGGAAATATAATGAGATTTACAGCAGTTTTTGCATTGATCTTCACGCTCTTTGCTTTGAATGCCCCCCTCTACGCAGCGCCAAAGCTAAAGCCGGCTGTTCTGGGGCTCATTCTTAAAGCGCAAAAGGGTGATCTGATCGCGCAAAACAATCTGGGGCACCGCTATGCTGTTGGCGATGGCGTCGCAGTTGACTACGAGAAGTCTATCAAGTGGCTTTCGCGCGCGGCAGATAAGGGCTTTGCCCCTGCACAGTTCAACCTTGCCAATATGTACCAAGACGGCAAGGGCGTTAAGCGCGACTATGCCAAGGCGAGGGAGCTGATGCTTAAGGCCTATAAACAAGGGGATTCTAGCGCACCCAATGGTCTTGGTGTTCTTTACGAGAACGGTCTGGGTGTCAAAAAGGATATGAAGAAAGCCTTCACCTACTTTATGGAGGGTGCCGATAAGGGGGATGATATGGCCCGCCTAAACGCGGGTATGATGCTGATCAATGGTGCTGGCATAGAGCCGGATCATAAGGCGGCATTCCGCTTGCTTAAAACAGCGGCAGACAATGGCGAACCGACAGCAATGCGTGTTGTTGGCATAATGTATGCCAATGGGGTCGGTGCGAAACAAAACTATAAGGCGGCGAAAACCTATTTGCAGGATGCGTGCGAGGAAGGCATTAGCGAAGCGTGCCCCGAGCTAAAAACCATCACTGACGCCGGATATTAACAAAACGTTAATTTTGCGTCGGACTTACTTAATCTAAGTAGGTTCTGACGCAAATTTCGCAACAAACGAGCAATGCTCCGTCGGTCGATTATCGTTTATGCGCTTGCCGTTTGGGGTCAAAGGCTTTTGCCGCTTGCCAGTAGGCTTCCATTTCCTCAAGGCTAAGGTCATCAAGAGGGCGTCCCTCCTGCTGCGCACCTGCTTCTATATGCGCAAAGCGACGGCGGAACTTATCATTGGTGCGCTTCAGCGCCGCCTCGGGTAAAATGTCCAGATGTCGGGCGAGGTTGGCCACTGCAAACAACACGTCGCCAAGCTCGTCCTCCATCGCTTCACGCGCGATCTCCCCAGCATGCAGCTCTGCCTCCAGCTCGCTAATTTCCTCTTTTATCTTCGCCAAAACAGGCGCCGCGGCACCCCAGTCAAAGCCAACCCGTGCTGCCTGCCTTTGCAGCTTCTCAGCTTCCAGCAGCGCCGGAAAACTTGCCGGAACATCATCAAGAAACTGCTTCTCAGGTGCAGGAATGCCAAGCGCCAGCCGCTCGGCGGCCTTCTGGGCTTTTTCAGCGGATTTTATCCGGTCCCAAGCGCCTTTCTCCAAGCCCCGCGTGCGTTCCTCCGCACTGCCAAACACATGCGGGTGCCGGCCAATCATTTTGCGAGTGATCGCCTCAACCACATCGCCAAAATCAAAGGAACCTTCCTCTTGTGCCATTTGCGCATGATAAACCACTTGCAGCAACAAGTCGCCCAGCTCCTCCTTCAGCTCAACCTTGTCACCAATGCGGATCGCCTCGGCCACCTCGTAGGCCTCTTCGATGGTGTAGGGTACGATCGAAGCAAAGTCTTGCTCTAGATCCCACGGACAGCCGGTAACAGGGGTACGCAGCGCCTCCATAATTCTTAGCAGTTCTGTAATATCCTTGCTTGGCTTGGGGGCGATCTGGCTCATGCGTGTCTCTCAGGTGAATGTCGGGAACAGCGAAAAATCTCAAGCAAACCCTTGCGTTGTGAAGGTGCCCGTGCTTTTAAATGTCTCGTGTTTCTTAAGGGTGTCAGCACTCTGCTGCAAGCGCCAATCCATCATTTTCATTATGCAGGTTAGTCAGGGAGGCGGGCAATGGAATTACCAAAACACATTCACGTGCAAGGCGCTGTGTACCTGCCAAAAGAGGATTTGCGCGAAGATTTCGTGCGCGCCACGGGCCCGGGTGGCCAGAATGTCAATAAGGTATCAAGTGCAGTGCAACTACGCTTCGCCTTGGAACGAAATACCAGCCTACCGGAACACGCCAAAACCAAACTGGTGAAGATCGCAGGCTCCCGCCTCACCAAAGGCGGCGAGGTGGTCCTGTTCGCAGATCGCTTTCGCACCCAAGAGCGCAATCGGCAAGACGCACTGGAACGGCTGCTTGCTATGCTGCGCGAGGCGCTTTTCGTGCCCAAAACCCGCCGAGCAACAAAACCAACTAAGGCATCGCAGCGCCGCCGCTTAGATACCAAGAAAAAGCACGGACAAAACAAGAAGCTGCGCGCACAGCGCAGCTTCGATTAGCCTGAGCCTGTCTTACCCTTCTTGGTCCAGAATATCCGCAAGCGCATCAATCGCGAGCATATAGCCTGTGGTGCCCAGCCCGCAGATCGTGCCTGTTGCTACCTTGGAAATGTAGGAATGGTGCCGAAACCGCTCCCGCGCATGGATATTGGAAAGGTGCACCTCGATAAGGGGACGCTCAACCGAGGCAATGGCATCCATGATCGCCACGGAAGTATGCGAGTAGGCGCCAGCATTTAACACAATGCCGTTTTTCGTGCCGCGCATCTCGTGCAGCCAGTCAATCAGCGTTCCCTCGCAATTAGACTGGCGGCAATCCACCTCAAAGCCCAGTGTAGCCCCATGCACACGGCAATGCTCGTCCAGTTCGGCAAGCGAGGTGTCACCGTAAACCTCCGGCTGGCGCATGCCTAGCAAATTGAGGTTTGGTCCATTCAAAATCAGGATCTTTTTGCTCATGCCACAACCATCCGTTTTTATGAGTATTTGCATCGGCTGGAACACTGTATGCATTACCAGCGAAAAAGAGTCGCAGCCTTCGCTTTGAAAGCGAAAAAACTACAAATCTATAATGGGCAATGCAAGCTGACAGAGCAAGCCAGTGCCCCTGCCAATCCCGTTGATAAACTGCGGTTCCCGGCAAGTGAGCGTGCCCTACTTTAGCACTAGAAAAAGCTAGAACCTATGAAATATCATCTGTTCTTTTGCCAAGAATATGGCTAGAGCATCAAAGATGGGCGACGAAAGGTCGCGCCAACTACCTTACAAACCAGTTCGGATCAAGCCGATGAGCAACGTATTTCCCCGCCACTGCGCAGCCAACCTCCCAACCGCCGTTAAAGGTGAGGGCTGCTACATCATCGATAGCGAAGGCAAACGCTACCTAGATGCCTGTGGCGGCGCCGCCGTATCCTGCCTTGGGCATTCAAACGAGGCGGTGCTGACTGCCATGCAAACGCAAATGAATGCGATCGCTTTCGCTCATACCGGCTTCTTTACCTCCCAGCCCGCAGAAGATCTTGCCGCCGCGCTAATCGAAAAGGCTCCGGAAGGTCTGGAGCGTGTATACCTTGTCTCTGGTGGCAGCGAAGCCACGGAAGCCGCACTAAAACTTGCCCGCCAGTATCATGTGGAGCGAGGCGAGCCCAGCCGCAAGCACATTATAGCCCGCCTACAAAGCTACCATGGCAACACCCTTGGCGCGCTCTCCGCTGGCGGGAACATGTGGCGCCGGGAACCATTCGAGCCGTTGCTCATCGAGATGTCACACATCGAACCGTGCTACGCCTACCGCCATCAACGCGAAGAGGAAAGCATCGAGGCCTACGCCTTGCGCGCGGCACAGTCATTGGAGGACGAAATCCTGCGCCTTGGCGCTGAAAATGTGGCCGCCTTCATCGCTGAGCCCGTCGTCGGCGCAACTATGGGTGCCGTTCCTGCTGAAGCTGGCTACTACAAAAGAATCCGCGAGATCTGCAATAAGTACGGCGTGCTGCTTATTCTTGATGAAGTCATGTGCGGCATGGGCCGCACCGGCCACCTTTTCGCATGCGAGGCCGATGGAATCTCACCGGATATTCTTTGCATTGCCAAAGGTCTAGGTGCCGGTTACCAGCCAATTGGAGCTATGTTGGCATCGGGTAAAATCTACGAGACTATCAAGAACGGCAGCGGCTTCTTTCAGCACGGTCATACCTATATCGGGCATCCGACAGCCGCCGCAGCCGCACTTGCCGTCCTGCAACAAATCAGCACACCGGAACGCTTGCAACATATAAGTATCATGGGTGAAAAGCTGCGCAGTGCGTTGGATAAACGATTTGGCCAACATCCATTTGTCGGCGACATCCGCGGGCGCGGTCTGTTTATTGGCCTTGAATTGGTTGAGGATCGCAGCTGCAAAAAGCCATTTAACCCTGCGCTAAAACTCAATGCACTTGTGAAAAAGCAGGCCATGGCGGCGGGGCTGATGTGCTACCCCATGGGCGGAACGCTTGATGGCAAGCACGGCGATCACGTGCTGCTTGCACCACCTTTTATCATCGAAGAGGAGCAAGTAACAGAGATCGTAGACAAGCTCGACATGGCGCTCATCGCTGCCTTGCAACAAGCGGGGATTAACACCGATGTCTGAGAGTTTACCGCGCATTCTCATGAGTGCCCCCAACGGCGCTCGTCGGGGCAAGGCGGATCACGCCGCGCTGCCGGTTAGCATTGCCGAGACTGTCGAATGCGCCGCGCAGGTGCGAGCAGCAGGAGCGGATGCGCTGCACGCCCACGTGCGCGACGCAAATGGCGAACATGTGTTGGATGCCGGACTTTATGGCGAGCTTTTACAAGAGCTTTCGCAGCAGCAAAAAGACTTGGTAGTGCAGATCACCACCGAGGCCGTGGGCCGCTATACCCCGCAGCAGCAAGCGGAATTGGTGCAAGCTGTTATGCCGCGCGCTGTGTCTGTCGCCCTGCGTGAAATGCTGCCAGAAGGCGGTGATGCGGACGTCGGCAAGCGCTTTTATGCCTTCGCCAAGGAGGCGGGTATTGCCTTGCAGCATATCCTTTATGCCCCTGAAGACTTCGCCCGCCTGCAACACTTGCAGGCGACCGGCCAACTGCCCGCCAACTATGGCTCCCATCTTTATGTGCTGGGGCGCTATGCCAAGGATCAACAAAGTGACCCAGCTGATCTGGTGGGCTTTTTGCATCAGCGCAGTGTTCAGGCCGATGCGCCTGCATTCATGACCTGCGCTTTCGGCACGATGGAGACGGCAAGTATCGCCGCCACGATGGCTGTTGGCGGACATGGGCGCATAGGCTTTGAAAACAGCCTGTGGAACGGCGATGGCGAACGCGCGCGCGATAATGCCCAGCGCATAGCCGAGGTTGCCCAGCTGCGCCGCACCATGGGTTTCAGCGCTGCCTATAGCGCCGAACAAGTCCTCACCATACTTGGCAAACCGGTGTAACGAGTTTCAGCTTCCCGGCGCGAAGCTAGGTGGCCACCATTTTCGGCGGCCACCAGTATTTTCCATTAAAGGCTTAGGCGGCATTGTGTGCTGCCAGCTTACGATGTGCTGCCAGCCGCGCTTTTTCTGCAACCGGATCGGGAATCGGCACCGAGGCAATCAACTCTTTGGTGTAAGCATGTTGCGGCGTGTCGATCACTTGCGCGCTGCTGCCACACTCCACCATTTTCCCGTGGTTCATGACAAGTATACGCTGGCTGATATGGCGAACCACTGCCAAATCATGCGCCACGAACAACATGGCAATGCCCCGTTCTTTCTGCAGGTCCATCAGCAAGTTAACCACTTGCGCCTGCACCGAAACATCCAGTGCGGACACCGGTTCATCGCAGAGCAACAAATCCGGCTCGCTGATCAGCGCCCTTGCGATGCCAATGCGCTGGCATTGCCCCCCGGAAAACTCGTGGGGATATCGGTTGATCATCGTGGCCGACAACCCGACCCGCTCCAGCAGCTCCGCCACCTTGCGGCGGATATCCCCGCGCCGCCCGCGCGGCCAATGCGTCCGGGCAGGTTCTGCGATGATCTGGCCAGCGGTGAGCCGTGGATTGAGTGAGGCAAGGGGATCTTGAAACACCATTTGCATTTTGGCGCGCAGCTTTTGCATATCGCGGGGCGACAGGAGGTGGATATCGCGTCCCTGCCAAAACACCTGCCCGCTGTGCAGCGGTTGCATGCGCGTCACCGCCCGCAACAGGGTTGACTTGCCAGAGCCACTTTCCCCTACAATCCCAAGGGTTTCACCAGCGCCAAGCTGTAGCGAAATCCCGTCAACGGCCTTGAGCACGGCCGCGGGCGCCCATGGCGCCGCACCGGCGACACTATGACGAAAGCGCACCTCAATATCGCGCAGTTCAAGCAATGGTGTGCTCATGACGACACCTCCTCAAGCCGAATGGCCGACTGGTCAAGCCGCGGCACCGCGGCAAGAAGCTTTTGCGTATAGGGGTGCTGTGGTTTGGCAAACAGCTGCTCAGTCGCCGCGGTCTCCACCATTTCGCCATGGCGCATCACCAAGGTACGGGCGCAGCTACCAGCCACCACGCCAAGATTGTGAGTAATAAACACCACCGCCATGCCCATGTTTTGTTGCAGTTCCAGTAGCAAATCCATAATGCGGGCCTGAACGGTTACATCTAACGCCGTGGTGGGTTCATCAGCGATCAGCAGCTTGGGCCGGCACAGCAACGCCATGGCAATCATCACCCGTTGGCGCATCCCTCCGGAAAACTGGTGGGGATAGTGGTTGAACCGCTGTGCCGCATCCTTGATATGCACGGCTTCCAGCATGGCGATCACCTGATCGCGGATCTGTCGGCGCGACAACCGCTTGCCCTGCGGCGGGTGATAGTGCAGCACCTCCGCCATTTGCGTTCCTATGCGCAAATAAGGGTTAAGGCTGGTCATGGGATCTTGGAAAATCATGGCAATCTCGCGCGATCGCAACCGCGCTATCTGCTCTTCCTTCATGCCCAACAGCTCGTGCCCCTCATAGGTCACGGTGCCGCTCACCTTGGCGTTTTCCGGCAAAAGGCCCATTATGGCAAAGGCACTTTGGCTTTTACCGGAGCCGCTTTCGCCAACGATCGCCAGTGTTTCACCTTCGCTTAGCACAAAGGACAGGTCTTTCACCGCATGTACGCGCCCATCTGGCAGGTCGTAATGCACGGCAAGATTAGAGACTTGCAACAAGCTCATGCGTCTCTCCTAACGTTCTTTCGGGTCCAGCGCATCGCGCAGACCATCGCCGATAAAAAAGAAGCTGAACAGCGTCACCACAAAGAAAAACAGCGGGAAACCAAGCTGCCAATACATTCCGTATTGCAAAGTCGAAGCACCCTCACTGATGAGCGCCCCCCAACTGGTGTTGGGCTCCTGCACACCCAGACCCAAGAAGGATATAAAGCTCTCCGCCAAGATCATATTCGGAATTAACAAAGTTGCGTAAACCATTGTTATGCCGATTAAGTTTGGGACGATGTGGCGAAAAACGATAATTAGCCCCGGCACGCCGGTTGTCTTGGCAGCCTCGATAAACTCTTTGTTCTTTAAAGATAATGTTTGCCCGCGCACGATACGCGCCATATCCAACCATGATATCAGCCCGATGCCCACAAACAGCATGGCGATGGAACGTCCAAACACAACCAGCAGCAGGATCAATACAAACATATAGGGAATAGCTTGCAGGATATCGACGATGCGCATCAACAGATTGTCGATCCGCCCCCCCGCATAGCCGGAGATCGCCCCGTAAATGGTGCCGACGATAACGGCAATCGCCGCGCCAACCACGCCGACCATGAGTGACACTGTGGTCCCTTGCACGGTACGGGCAAACAAATCCCGCCCCAATTCATCAACACCGAAATAATGCCCGTTAGCCAGTGACGGCGCGCCATGCTCTGCGGTTACGCCGATCAAATCCCAATCGATTGTCTCGTTGTCCCAAACGGCCAATACACTGCCAAACAACGCAAAGGCAAGCACTGCAAGGAGTACAATCACGGAAACCATCGCCGCCTTGTTGGCAAAAAACCGCGCGCGCGCATCAGCGTAGAGCGAACGCCCGGCCACAGCCTCCGCCGCCCGCCCGGCGGCGGTATGATGGCCGGGATCTTCTGTAATCTTTGATCTATCAAGATGAACTGACATCCCGCCCTCCTAATATCGGATCTTTGGGTCAATCCATGCATAAGCAAGATCAACCAGCAGGTTAAACAGGATGGTCAATCCACCCATCAAGATCGTGACGCCCATCATCACCGCGTAGTCGCGATTTAGCGCGGAGTTCACAAAGGCGATGCCAATACCACCGGTGCTGAAGTAGTAATCGATCACCACCGAGCCGGTAATCATGGACACAAAGATCGGTCCCAAATAGGAAAATAATGGCAATAGGGCGGGTTTGAGCGCGTGCTTAAAGATTATCACCCGTTTAGGCAGGCCTTTGGCGCGCGCTGTGCGGATAAAATCGGAGTGCAGCACCTCTAGCATGGAAGAACGGGTGAGGCGGGTGATCGACGCCATATAACTTGTCGATAGTGCAATGACCGGCAGCACCAGATTTTGCCACTGCCCCCCGTTCCAGCCACCGCCGGGCAACAGGTTGAGCCACAAAACAAAAATCAGCACCAGAATTGGACCCATGACAAAATTTGGCAGGACCTGCGCCCCGATCGAAAGGCCAACAGCAAAGTAGTCAAGCCAGCTGTTTCGGTGGATCGCAGCGGTGATGCCAAGCAGCCCGCCCAACAGCACCGCGACAATAAAGGACAGCGTCCCGTAAGTCAGCGTCACCGGAAATCCTGTGGCAATAATCTCGTTGACTGCGCGGTCTTTGTATTGAAACGACGGACCGAAATCAAAATGCGCCACAAGCCCATATATGTATTCCAGCATTTGCATATATATCGGCTGATCAAGGCCGTACTTCGCCTCGATATTGGCCAGCACCTGTGGCGGCAATTCGCGCTCCGCCGTAAACGGCCCGCCCGGCGCCATGTGCATCAGTAAAAAGGAAAACACGATAAGCAGCGTCAACGTCGGCAAGGCGATCGCGAGGCGCCTTATAATGTAAAAGAGCATGCAAACTGTCCAAACCTGACAAGATCAAAAAAAAGCCACGCCAACGCTGGCATTTGAGCCAAAGCGAAAGGGGAGTCTAGGAAAGCAGCCACCCCACCCGCAAAGCGGGCAGAGTGACAGGTTTTGCATGGTTATTCTGCGGTCTTGTAGAGATTACGCGAATACCAGTTTTGCTCTGCATTGTTGATCGGCCAATTTTTTAAATTGGCGCGCAACATATAGACATTCGTGTAGTGATAAATCGGGATGATTGGCATCTCATCCGCGATGATTTCTTCAATACGGGTGTAGTTAGCCTGCGGATTTTCAGCGGTTTTGGCCTCACTCAGTAGCTTGTCCACCTCCTCATTGACGTATTTGCCATCATTGTAGCTGGATTGGCTATGCATCAGATCGAGGAAAGTGGAGGCCTCGTTGTAATCACCACACCAACCATTGCGGGAAACGTCAAACTGCTGGGCGCGTTTGCGCGTTAGGAACGTTTTCCATTCAAGATTTTCCAGCGTTACCTTGGCCCCGAGCTTCTGCTTCCACATCTGTGAAGCGGCAATGGCGATCTTCTTATGACCTTCAGAGGTATTGTAAACAATAGTAAACTCAAGCGGATTTTCCGCGCCATAACCGGCCTCGGCCAACAGATCCTTGGCCTTTGCATCCCGCTCTTTTTGGCTCATCTGTCCAAATGGCACTTCAGGCACTTCAAATCCTGCAGTCACCGCAGGAGTGAATGTGTAAGCTGGGAATTGACCGCCTTGCATGATGCGATCAGTAATGACGTTGCGATCAAGCGCAAAGGATAATGCTTGGCGCACACGCTTGTCATTAAACGCCTCTGGTCCACTATCTGAGTGATTGAACCAATAGTAATAGCTGCAGAGCCTCGGGAATGACACAGCTTCTTCTGGGTGTGACTTCTTATAGGAAGGATATTGGCCCGAGGGAATTTCTGTTCGATCGAGTTCGCCTGCAAGATAGCGCGTCAACGCCGCGTTTTCGTCATTAATGACCAGCGTCACCACTTTCTCGATGATTGTCTCCTCATTATTCCAGTAGTTTGCGTTACGGACGCGCACAGAACGTTCGCTGGGAACATGCTCGGCCAGCACATAGGCACCGTTGGAAACCATATTCTCCGGCTTGGTCCACGCATCGCCATGGGCCTCAATGGCCCATTGGGGGCTCGGGAATGTCGTCGCATGGGTCGTCATCAGCGGGAAATAGGGAAGCGGCGCAGAAAGGGTAACTTCAAAGCGGTGGTCATCCAGCGCTTTAACGCCAAGATCACTTGGTGACATGTCACCTGCAACGATTTTCTTGGCGTTTTTAAGCGACATCAACTCGACAAACCATGCATAGGGTGAGGCTGTTTTGGGATCTGCCGCCCTTTGCCACGCAAACACAAAGTCATGGGCCGTGACAGGTTTGCCATCAGACCACCGTGCCTCGGGACGCAAGTGGAAGGTATAGACGGTTTTGTCCTCGCTTAAGTCGTGATGGGTGGCCACACCCGGCTCCAGATTGCCGTCATTATCCTGATTATAAAGCCCCTCGAACAAATCCCGCATCAGTTCTGAACCTGTCACATCCTCCACGATCTGCGGATCAAGCGAGGAATGCTCGTCCAAAATGCGATAGGTAAACACCTGCTCATCGGCCAATTTTTCCCCTGTCTCCGGATGCAAATTGGCCGCAAGAGCTGATGTGCTGAGCAAAGAAAAAGCTAATGCACCGCCAATAAAAGCACTCTTTACCATGATAATTCTCCCCCTAGAATAAGAGCAGGATCAATGTCGCAGTGACAACCTTAATCACGATGCTCAAAAGACAAAAATGACTATTTCAAACGACATATAGTCTATTAGGGTATGCAAGAAATTATTCTCCTGCAAACGATTAAATCTATGCTTTTGACGAGTATTTCACCAAAAATTCGATACCTTATCTAAGGGAGTTTAGAAATTTCTAATCTTTTGGTTTTATTGGCGCAACTTTTTACAGTTGCGATCTGTTTGGAATGAAATTCAATAATTTTCGCCAGATAAAAGAAAATTCGTTCTTTGCGGTGAATCAAACCATAGCAGCAGAAGCAGGAGTAGGCTTTGAAATATCACCGCTCAGGTGTTTCACATCCATCGCATGTCTCTTGAAAGGCGGGAGGCTGCGAGGCATGCAAAATCCTTTTCTGCGATCCAGGAGTTTGAGATGACCAGCTGTTTCTTTATTCCAAGTGTCAATATGATGGGCGCGGGATGCCTGAAGGAGGCTGTCACCCATACCAAAGGCCTCGGCCACAAAAGCGGCCTAATTGTTTGCGGTCCAGTGCTTAAGAAAATGGGCGTTGTCGATGCGGTCGCCGCGCTATTTGCAGACAGCGGCATCGCCACCTATGTGTTCTCCGGAGTGCAGCCCAACCCGACCATTGCCAATGTTGAGGCGGGTGTCGCGCTGCTAAAGCAGCACGACTGTGATTTTGTTATTGCTTTGGGCGGTGGGTCTCCCATCGATTGTGCCAAGGGCATCGCACTGGTGGCCACCAATGGGGGTTCGATTGCCGATTATGAGGGCGTTGACCAATCGGCAAAACCGCAATTGCCGCTGGTTGCTATTAACACGACCGCCGGAACCGCCTCAGAGATGACCCGGTTTTGCATCATCACCGATGAGAGCCGCCATATTAAAATGGCAATTGTCGACAAGAACACCACCCCAGTGCTTTCAGTCAACGACCCCGAGTTAATGTTGGCCAAACCGCCAGCGCTCACCGCGGCAACCGGCATGGACGCGCTGACCCATGCAATTGAGGCTTATGTCTCCACCGCGGCAACGCCGATTACTGACGCTGTGGCCATTAAGGCGATTGAGTTGATTTCCAGACATTTGCGCGCAGCAGTGCGCGATGGCAAAAACATTCATGCGCGCGAACAAATGGCCTACGCGCAGTTCATGGCTGGCATGGCGTTCAATAATGCCTCACTTGGTTATGTGCATGCCATGGCACACCAACTGGGTGGCTTCTATGATCTGCCCCATGGTGTGTGCAATGCCATATTACTGCCGCATGTGGAACGCTTCAACGCCGCGGTCTGTCCAAAACGTCTAAAAGATGTGGCCGCAGCCATGGGCGTTGATGTGGTGCATATGAGCGCTGGCGAGGGCGCCGAGGCTGCCTTGGTCGCCATTCGTCAACTATCCCAAGATGTAGGTATACCAGCAGGCCTTCGGGAGCTGGATGTGAAAGAGGATGACCTGCCAACGCTTGCCAAGAATGCCATGATGGACGCGTGCGGTCTAACAAATCCAAAGCAGCCGCTGTTTGAAGAGGTTGTCGGGATCTATCAAGCTGCAATGTAAACACCAAAGCGCGTACCTAGGAAGATAAGCGGGCCGGCGCATGGAGCGCGCCGGTCTTTGTCCTGTCTTTGGCCTCATCTGCGATGAGGCACGCAGACTGGTTTACCCTTGCCCTTACTGCGGACGGTGTAAATCAAAGCGATCCAAATTCATCACTTTTTCCCAGGCCTTTCCAAAGTCTCTCAGGAACTTGTCGTTGCCATCATCTGCGGCATAGACCTCGCATATGGCGCGCAACTGCGAGTTTGAAGCGAGGGCAAGATCCACCCGAGAAGCTTCATGACGTACCGCGGGATTTTCTGGGTCTTGTGCGGAGAACATGCCTGATTGCGCCGTCCTTTCATGCCACACCAGCCGTGTATCGAGCAGCTTACACAGCACCTCATTGCTCAGTTGGCCGGTTTGTGTGCTGAGAAGCCCGAGGCGGGTGCCCTCGCGGGTGATGCCAAGTGAACGCAAACCAGCCACAAGCACCACCATCTCTGGTGCGCTCAGACACAAGAGTTGCGCCCTGTCGATAAGCATATGTTCCGCCGCAACCGCAAGGCCATCCTCGTGATAATTGCGAAAACCGTCGCTTTGCGGTTGCAGCATATCAAAGGAGTGGATGTCCGTTTGTGCTTGCGTGGCATCGACGCGGCCGGGCGTAAACGCAATAGTGATTGCCTCATCACTGGCAGCTTCCACCGCTACACCGCCGGCAAACACAACCATATCGGCAAGTGAAAGATGACAGTCAGTGTTCAGTTTATTGAAGGCGTTTTGCAAGCGCTCCAGCTTATCAAGTACCACCCCTAACTGTGCGGGTCGGTTCACGCGCCAGTTGTTCTGCGGTGAAAGGCGCACGCGTGCGCCATTGGCCCCGCCGCGCAAATCCGATCCGCGGAAGGTGGAGGCCGACGCCCATGCCGTCTCGACAAGCTCTGTAAGGCTACAGCCGCACGCTAGAATGTCCTGCCTGAGGCCTGCAAGCGCGCTGGCCTCAGGCGCCGGAGCAGGGGTTGTGGGTAGGGGGTCTTGCCAGATCAAATCCTCATCGGGCACGTCTGTCCCCAGATACAGGCAGCGCGGCCCCATATCCCTATGGGTTAACTTAAACCATGCCCGCGAAAAGCGATCAGCAAACTCCTCTGGATCCTGATGATAGCGCCTTGAGATCCGTTCATACTCAGGATCCATGCGCATAGCCATATCAGCTGTGGTCATAATTGTGGTGACACGCTGTCCCGAGCCATCCACTTGCGGTGCCAAATCGGCTGGTTTCACCCCAATCGGTACCCATTGATACGCACCGGCGGGGCTTTTGCTCAGCTCCCATTCGTAGCCGAACAGCATGTCAAAATACCCCATATCCCATTGGGTCGGTTGCGGCGTCCACGCCCCTTCAATCCCCGAGCTGATCGTATCAACCCCATGGCCGCTTTTATAGCTCGAGGCCCACCCAAAGCCCATCGCCTCAAGTGGCGCGGCTTCTGGCTCTCGCCCCACCAGTGCCGCATCTCCCGCCCCGTGGCATTTGCCAAATGTGTGCCCGCCAGCGGTGAGTGCCACGGTCTCCTCATCATCCATGGCCATGCGAGCGAATGTCTCGCGAATATCACGGGCGGAAGCAAGCGGATCGGGAACGCCGTTCGGCCCCTCCGGATTGACGTAGATAAGCCCCATCTGCACCGCCGCAAGCGGACCTTCCAGCTCACGGTCGCCAGAATAGCGGCCATCCTCAAGCCAGACGGATTCCGACCCCCAGTAAATGTCCTGCTGAGGTTCGTAGGTATCAGCACGCCCCCCGCCGAAGCCAAAAGGCTTAAGCCCCATGGATTGAAGCGCGCAGTTGCCCGCCAGAATAAACAGATCGGCCCATGACAATGCCGCACCATATTTGCGCTTCACTGGCCACAGCAATCGCCGGGCCTTGTCTAGATTGACATTGTCGGGCCACGAGTTCAGCGGTGCAAATCGTTGAGCCCCGCTGCGAGCGCCGCCGCGACCATCTGCGGTGCGATACGTCCCCGCGCTGTGCCAAGCCATGCGAATAAAAAACGGACCGTAATGGCCATAATCTGCTGGCCACCAGTCTTGACTGTCGCTCATCAGGGCGATCAGATCCTGCTTTACAGCCTCCAGATCAAGGTGCTGAAACGCCGCGGCATAATCGAACTGCGCGCCCATAGGGTTTCCCGCCGGATTATGCTGATGCAAAATGCTTAAGTTTAACTGCTCGGGCCACCATTTCTGGTTGGTCATCCCGCCACCCGCGGCGTGTTTCGCCGCGGCTCCGCTCACTGGGCAACCTCCGGTTTGCATTTTGCTGTCCTCCCTCTGACAAACGCACGTAATGCCTCAGGGTAAGCTGCATTGGAGCCGCTTAAAAACCGGTGAAATCACTTGGACAAACCTTAAGGGTTTTGCGCAAACCCCGATGGGTCAAGGGCACAGGTAAATTGGCTCTACACCTATTGGACACGCGGCAGGTGCGGGCGTGTTGCGCTATCATCCTCCGCAGAATGCAACGCAAAAGGAGGATGAAGACGTGTTGGCAAATGCAACCACAGGGATTATCCTCTTTACACAGAATCTGGAGCGCTGCTGCGGTTTCTACGAGGATGTGCTGGGCATGACCTGCATTGAGCGCACGCAGGAGTTGGCCAGTTATCAGTTTGGCGGCGCCTATTTGATGCTCGAGTTCCGCCCCTCTGAAACACCCCAATCCGCTCGTCAGCATTATGTCCTTCGGCTCAACACGGACGATCTCGCTGAAATCTGCGACACCTTGAAATCCCGGGGGTTATCGCCGCTGACCCATGTGTTTGAATGGGGGACGATTGCCGCTGTTTTTGATCCTGATGGCAATCGCATCGAGTTTAAATCGCCCGCTGCTGTTGCTTAGGTCGCAGTTGTTGTTAGGACTTGAAATCCTCAGTGTAAATGCCAGTAAGCAAGAGCGGGGGCAAACGGGCAGGACGTCATGAACGAAAAGAACTGTTGGGCCTGCAAGGAGCCCTTTGCGCATGAAGGTCAGCGTTTTTGTACCAATTGCAATCATTGGCAGGGACGGGGCCAGCGTCTGGTTGCCCCATATGCGGGCCTGTTCTCAGTGTTCAGCGGCTTGATAGGTATTCTAGTCGGGGGGCTGGCGCTTTACGCAGGCTATTTTGAACTCTCCACAACCCTGCATGAACTGGAGAAAAAACAGGAAATTCGCGCGAGTTTTTCAAACCTGCGTCGCAGTGGGCAGGAGGGGCAACTCTCGTTTGTGGTGCGCAATGCCGGTGATGGTGAAATCACACTTCGCCGCTTTATGACCTGCCAAATCAATGGAGAGCGCCACCAGTATCAGGTCGCTGCCAACTCATTAAAAGTTGCGCCCTTTAGCGCCAATGATCAAGCCTACATTGTCCCCGCATTGGGCGCCAATATCACGTTGATTGCGCGGCGCCCCAGCCCGGCAATCTGCGTGTTCGAGGTGGAAAACAAACACGGATACAGCAAAAAGTTCACGTTAGATGGCTAGCGCGAGGTCTAGCTCGAACCAGAAGACTTTAGCAGGCGGCCACCATAAACAAGCAAAAATCCAAAGAATGCTGCAAGCCAGAATACGGCAGAGATCTCGTAGAACCTCAGCGCATGCTCCGGAAAGTATCCAGCAACAAACCGTAAGGTTACGCTGGCGAACATGGACAGATAAAGTGCGACAGTTCCCTTGCTTGCCACAAGGGCTCCGCCGCTGTGGCCGAGTGTGGCCCGGCTCATCACCGCCAGCGTAATCATACCCATCACGCCGCTCATGGCCAAGTGCTGCGCGGCAACGGCATCAATCAAATCAGGCAGCAGCAAACTCACCCCCATGGCAGCCAGTCCTAAGGGCAAAAAGCAATAGCTCACATGCAACACAAACAGTAAAGGCTCTGCAAGGGTTTGTAAGCCGCACCAGCGCGAGAGCCGACCCAAATGTAGGACGCTCGAAAGCAGCAGGCCGACGGCAACCAGGCTCTGAGATCCATCAGCTACCCACAAGATCAAACTGAGTAACAACACAAGCAGGCTGAGCTTGTCATAGCCTTGCATTGGCGCTGTCGGTAACTTGCCTGCACCGCGTTTTGTCAGCCAGTTGCGGGTAAACGCGGGAATAATGCGTCCGCCAATCAGCCCCACCATGAGCAGCATGGCGGCAATCCCGAGCCGCTGACCCACTCCTTGTGCGGCGTACTCATCGGCAAACAAGTTCGCAAGATACATGGCGTCCGCCAACAACAGCAGCGCTATCAACCCGGCAACCACCAGATTACGCCAGTTGCGCGCCTTGATTACCTCGTGCAAACAGAAGGCGAGCAGAGCAAGTGGCATGGAAAGCTCAAGTGCTGCCAGTTGCCAAAGACTTATGTACTGCGAGAGCAAAAACCCTAGACGGCCGCAAAGCCACAGCGCAAACAGCCCCGCAAGGGGAAGGCCATGCAGGGCAGGGCGCCCGGTCCAGTTTGGCATGGCTGTGAGTAGAAAACCGGCAAGCACCGCATAAAGATAGCCAAACAAGAAAGCATGCGCATGCCACGACACCGCATCCATAGCAAGTGGCAGGCTGATATGGCCGGAAACCAGCGGGATCCAAAGCAACATGGCCAAAACCGCCCAAACAGCGGCGCTAAAAAAGAAGCACTTAAACCCGGCCTGAAAAAAGCCTGTGTACCAAACGCGAGGTGTCATCGTGTGCATGTCAGCCATGGGGCACTTCCCTTTTATGATTTATGCCGACTATGCCGCAGCTTAAACGCCTTAGTTTGCGAAAAGTCAAATTCAATTAAGAATGAATTGCAGGTGGTGTCGGATGGGTGAGCGATCATTTCTCCGTTGAGCTGTAGCAGCTGCTCATTCGGTAGCCGCCTGCACCTAAAGTGCGAAGGCGCACTAAACTTCTCCCTGGAGGTGATAAAGCGCACAGCATTGCGCTTCTACTCAGGTTTAAAATCGTCAAGCTCAGAACCACATTTCATGAAAAATTGTGCGATATAAACCGCGCAAAACAATGGCAATGATCTAAAGTTTTCGTCAGGTTTGCTGCCTTAGCATGGTCTTATGGGTGTGGAATGATCGCCAAGAAGCGGTGAGATCAAGCGGACCAAACAAAGAATACCTGTTGGTAATCTGTTGGCACTTTCTGACAAGAATCCCCAATAGAGTTGTAAAATCACCCAAACCTGCCATGGTTTGTTCTTTATCAAACAACAAAAAAGCCCACTTGAAAGCGGGCTATCTTTGTTTACTATCAATAGGATAGTGGCGGTGGGAACGGACCTGATGTCGAACCTTCTCCAACATAAAGGACTTTGAAAATATAGAGTTTTATTTGTTTTTTGCGGTTATCCTCAGCGCTAGTTCTGTTCGAGAACACGGTGATCGATGAGTTGCTCCCTTAAAAAGGCAACGTTGAGTGCAAGTCCGGGCAGCAGCCAATAGAACAGGCGGACGACGGCCAAGACTTCTTCGCAGGTGTAATCTGCCGCGGCAGCCTCGCGAAGCGCGTCGCTCGAAAGCCCAGTGGGGTTCGGAAGACCCGCGGCCATTACGACGGTCCTGTCGTGGACTCGGGCAACGTGACGCTCGTAGTCATCGCTTACCACGGCACGTTTCAGGTCGGCTCAGGCAGGGGCGAAGTAACTCTGCCAGCGGGCGACGGCACCAACGGGCCATTCAACACCCTCTAGGACCAAGCGCGCGAGAGACGCCATGAGAAGATATGGCATGTTTCCGGCCGAGAAGATCTCATTGCGGGCTTGGATCTGCTCGAATTCATGCTGATCGTAGCCTATTTCGTCGAGCTGTCTCAGGATTGACGGCGGCGAAAGTGCGACCGCCTCCCGTTCGGCCTGATCGCGCAGGTCGTGGCACGCGCGGGTGAAAGCATCCGAGCCGACAAGTGGCTTCAGGGCCGACCAGAGCGTCTCGTAAAATCGCGGATAGTGGGCGAAGGCCATTGCAACAACACCCATCCAGAGAACCCCGAGGTCCTCCTTGGTCCGCTCGTAGTCCTCCGCCAGATCCCCCATTGCGGCGTATTCCAGTACCGGATGAATGGCCGGAATCGGGTCGGATTTCAGACACGGCAGTTTAAACATCGGAGATATGCTTGGGCAGGTTTTCGCTCCATTTCCTGAGTTCGTCGAGGAACCCGAGCGCCGTGCAGCCCAATTCGGTGATCTGGTACTGCACTGAGACCGGCGCGGTATCCATGACTTCACGAGTCATCAGGCCTTGCACTTCCAACTGGCGCAGCCGTTCGGTGATCATCTTCTTCAACTCGTTCCTCCACGGCATGTCCCTCCTGATCTGGCTCGATTCGACGCCCACCTCGAAACCGTTTTCGCCGAGGCCTCCCATGTCGCAGCCTGACATCCATCTCTAAACCGCGGCGCGATCCTGTGGCATCTGGCCGAGAAATACGGAAGGTTCCTGTCGGACGATCTGGTCGAACGCTCCGAGACGCTGCAACGATTGTTTTTCCAGGTTGGCCATGTCGGACTCATTATGGGGCAAGCGATGTATTTCCAACGCATCGCCGCGCCAAACGGCCATGAGGAGCCGTTCTCGATCAAGCGATACGTGGATGAGAGCCGTCGTCTCATGGAGGTGCTCAACATCCGGCTTGAGGGACGCGACTTCCTTGTCGGAGACTACTCGATCGCGGATATGGCGACGTATCCATGGGCACGCGCCTATGTCTGGGCGAAGGTAGAGGTCGACGACCTGCCGCATCTCAAGACGTGGTTCGACCGCATCGACGCCCGCCCTGCGGTGCAAAAGGCCCTGACCATCCCCAAGGCGCAAACGTAATTTTGGGACGCCAAGGCCGATGACAGGGCTATTGCTGCCGAAAACGCCGCCCGCTTTGCAAGCGACGTCAAGAAAGGGTGATGGGATGGCGATCACACGCGTCGGCTATCCGGTGTCGCCCTTCGTGCGGAAGGTTCGCGTGGCGCTCGAGGCGAAGGGGATCGGGTATGCGCTAGATCCCGTCGTGCCTTACTCCGACCGCAAGGGGGGGGCTGGTGGTATACTCGGCCGGAATCGTGCCTGTTTTGCTGTCTGGCGGCGACGCGGCGCCCATCACGGAAAGTGCTGATATTGTCGCCTGGGCCGATAACCAAGTGCCCGAGCCCGCCCTGCTCCCCGCAAACGGCGCAGGTGGAGGCGCAGGCCGAGGCGCTGGAGAACCGGCATAAAGACTATAAAAACAGGCAGGGGCTGCCAGCTGCAGCTGGCACCTATAAGAACAGAATATCTAAAACAATTGATGATGACGGAAAAGCGGC
>NZ_LLWC01000017.1 GCF_001561995.1 Polycladidibacter hongkongensis | reverse complement strand
TGCGAAAACTTTAATGCCCTAATTCAAAACAACCCCGCGTATATCACTAACACCCAAACAAAACACCCAAAAACCCCAAAAACAGGCCAATCAGAGCCAGCTCCCACCCCCAAAATACCCCAAAAGTTAACCAGAAATTAATATGAACAAGCAGGAATTTTTAAAAAGAACGCCGCTCAGATGGGCAGCCTCACAAACAACTCTACGAGTTTTCATAACTAGCTACGCGTTCGCTCGACTGCTTTCTCCCAGCCCGCAAGCTTTTGCCGGCGTTCTACTTCATTCATTTGGGGCTCAAAGCGCTGCTGCAAACGCCAGCGACGAGAAAACTCGGCCATGTCCGGCCACACGCCTGCAAAACTACCAGCAAGCCAAGCCGCACCGAGAGCCGTTGTTTCCAAAACTTGTGGGCGGTCAACGCTCGCCCCGAGAATGTCTGCCAAGAACTGCATCGTCCAGTCCGATGCTGTCATCCCGCCATCTACACGCAGTACGCTATAACTCGAAAAGTGGTAGCCACTATCAGAGGCCTTTGAGCGCATAAGATCAAAAGTTTGATAGCCAACGCTTTCCAAAGTTGCCTTGGCGATCTCAGCAGGACCACTAGAACGTGTTAACCCGAAAATTGCGCCTTGGGCCTCTGGGTCCCAATAGGGTGCACCCAAACCAACAAATGCAGGCACCATATAAACGCTCGCCTCTGGGTCGGCCTGCTTAGCCAATTCCTCAGCCTGTGGCGCGCTTTCAATAATACCCAGCCCATCTCGCAGCCACTGCACAGCGGCACCGGCCATAAAAATCGAGCCTTCAAGGGCGTAGGTTGTCTCGCCATTTAACCGATACGCAATTGTCGAAAGCAGACGGTTTTCGGATTTGACCAACTCTGCGCCAGTGTTTTGCAGCGCAAAGCAGCCGGTGCCATACGTAGACTTCACCATGCCAGGCTTAAAGCATGCCTGCCCGACAGTGGCAGCCTGCTGATCGCCAGCTACGCCCAATATAGGCAAGGGCGCGCCAAAATGCTGCGCATCGACAAAACCAAACTCGGATGCGCAGTCTTTTACTTGCGGCAGCATCGAATGGGGTATCCGCAGGATTTCTAAGAGTTCTTCATCCCACTCGTTCTCGGCAATGTTGTAGATTAGTGTGCGGGAGGCATTGGTCGCATCAGTTACATGCGCCAGACCACCGGTTAGGCGCCATATAATCCAGCTATCAACCGTGCCAAAAAGTAATTCCCCAGCTTCGGCCTGCGCCCGGGCCCCGTCGACATTCTCCAAAATCCAGCTAATTTTTGTGCCTGAAAAATACGGATCCAAGAGCAAACCGGTCTTCGCAGAAAAGGTCGGCTCCAAGCCTTGCGCTTTTAGCTGTGCACAGGCATCGCTCGTGCGGCGATCCTGCCAGACAATGGCATTGTAAACCGGCTTTCCGGTCTTTCTATTCCAAACCACTGTAGTTTCGCGCTGGTTGGTTATACCAATAGCGCTGATGTCGCCTGCGGCGCGGCCACTTTTTACAATCGCCTCGCGGCATGTATCAAGCACGCTTTGAAACAGGACCTCCGGGTCATGCTCAACCCAGCCTGGGTGCGGAAAATGCTGCGGAATTTCCTTTTGCCCCTGACCAATACAAGTAAACTCATCATTAAAAACAATTGCTCGGGTCGATGTCGTCCCTTGATCAATCGCGAGTATCCAACCGCTCATTGTCCCCCTCCTGTCCCGCTTTAGTCCCTAACACAAAATGTAGAGGGATTGGATACGCCAAAGCGCTCATCCAAATAGGCCTTCAGTTGCTGCTGCGCCTCTGCGCTTAAATGCAAGCCCAGCTTACTGCGCCGCCAAAGCAAGTCATCTGCACAGCGCACCCATTCATTTTCGATGAGCCACTCAACCTCCTTCTCATACAAAGTCTTGCCAAACTCGACCCCCAAGTCGCTAACCGAGCGAGCCGCACCTAGTATTTCATAGGAATCCAGACCATAGGATCGCATAAGGCGTACCGCAAATTCTTCAGTCAGAAACCCATATTGGCTTCTAAGCTTTTCAGTTTCACTTGCCACCGCGCACGGCGAAAAGCGCCCTCCTGGAAGAGAGGTGGCAGCGGTCCACGGGCGTTGCCCAGCAGGTAAAACATCCTTAAGCTTCTCAAGCGCAGATTCCGCAAGACGCCGATATGTAGTAATTTTTCCCCCAAAGATATTGAGCAGAGGCGCTTGCCCAGATCCGGTGTCAAGCTCTAGTACATAATCGCGAGTTGCAGCTTTTGCATCACTGGCCCCGTCATCGTATAGCGGACGAACCCCCGAATAGGTATGCACAACATCTTCAGGACGGACCTCGGTTTCAAAGTACTGTGAAACAGCACGGCATAAGTACTCAATCTCGCTTTCACTAATCTTCACCGCTCCCGGATCCCCCTTGTAATCTACATCAGTGGTTCCGATAAGCGTGAACTGACCTTCATAGGGAATAGCGAAAACTATCCGCCCGTCTGCGTTTTGAAAAATAAAGCAACGGTCATGGTCAAAGAGGCTCGGTACGATAATGTGCGAGCCCTTAACGAGGCGTACATCCCCCGCGCTCGCAGAGCCTAGCCCCTTTTGCATGAGCGACGCTGCCCAAGGGCCCGCCGCATTAACGATCGCCCGCGCGCGCACCTTTTCTTCCACATCGCTATCAACATGCTGCACGGTCACAAGCCACTCGCCATGAGACCGGCTCGCATCTATAACCCTGCAGTTTCGTTGCAAGTTTGCTCCCCGCGCTGCTGCATCTCGCGCGTTTAGCACCACAAGCCGCGCATCATCGACCCAGCAATCTGAGTATTCGAACCCCTTTTTAAACAAAGGTCGCAAGCCTTGCTTCAATGCACCAGTATCAAGCCGAACACTACGGGTCCCTGGTAAAAGCTTGCGTCCACCAAGGTGATCATAAAGGAAAAGCCCCAAGCGAATGAGCCAAGCAGGTCGCAAATCCTTGTGATGCGGCAAAACAAAACGCAATGGCCAAGCAATATGCGGCGCGGCGTTCAATAAGACTTCTCGTTCAATCAGCGCTTCACGAACCAAACGAAACTCATAGTACTCTAAGTAACGCAGCCCCCCATGGATCAGCTTCGTCGATGCCGAAGACGTAGCGCTGGCGAAGTCACCTTGCTCGGCCAGATAAACGCTCGCCCCCCGACCAGCGGCATCGCGGGCAATACCGCAACCATTGATCCCACCACCAATAACAAAAATATCATAGAGCTTAGACATAGAGCTCGCCTTTCAGACAACCAACCCGAGAGCTTTCGCTTGCGCGCACTTACGCAATATATCGCACTAAAATGAAAGTCAATGAAACATATTGCGATTGCGAAAGTCACCCGGCTTGCGACGAAGACCATACTGCAAACAAAAAGGGGGAGCCAAACTTGGCCCCCCTTCCAAACGCTGCTTTGCAGGCTGGGAAACAAAATCTAGGTCGCTTCACCGTCACCATCGTCATCAGCCATGGCTGTTCCGCTTTCTCCCTTGCGTTCCACACCGCGGGGTGAAACAGGCGAACTTCCTTTGGTTACGCTCTGCGCAAGCTTTGTCTTTGGTTCATCAATCTCCGAACTGCTACCAATGTGGTACGTAACCTGAGGGAATGGAATTTCGATTTGTCGCTCATCGAAGACCTCTTTAACCCGCTCATTAAAGGCACGTCCAATTGCCCACTGACTCCCCGGCACAGTTTTAATCCGGGCACGCAAATCAACCGACGATGGCCCAAAGTTGATCACCCCCTGCATCTCGAGCTCACCGATGATGACCGCCCCTTCTGGCGCCTTGCTCAATCGATCAAAGGCCTCATGCATGGCCGCTTTGGCGTCTTCCACTTTCGTGTCATAGCTCACTCCAATAACTGCCACATGATAGGCATAATCCTTCATTGAGTTCGCAACACTATCAACGGAAGAGAATGGGATAATATGACTCGTACCATTCAGGTCTCGTAGTCGCACAGATCGCAGGGTCAACCGCTCCACCGTTCCGCCCACACCTGCCACGGTGACGAAATCCCCCTCGTTCATCGCGTTTTCAAGTTGAATGAAAGCTCCGGTTATCACATCCTGCACCAATTTCTGTGAACCGAATGAGATTGCAAGACCTAAAACACCCGCACCGGCGATCAGCGGCGCAATTTGAACGCCCAGCTCAGAAAGCACAATCAATCCAACCATCACCACGAGCACTATCGTCAGCGCACTGCCAAATAGCTTATAAAGCGTTCGCTTGCGCGCGCTTACACTAGTGCCGCGCCCTTCACCGACACGCAGATCAATCCAGCTCATGGCAACGAGCCACACGATAAAGCCGACAACAGTTATTAAAAAGGCAGAGAGCATTTGAGCGGCAAGAGCGCGTCCATCCCCCACTGTGGCCCATCCCCAGAAACCGCCAAGACCCCAAACCTCGAAAAAGCCGATAATGGCGCCAATGACCAACACAAGTCGCGCTAACGCGAACACGCTAGGTACAACCGTATTTATATGCCCTTGTAGTGACGGCAACTGCCGATTGACATCATCTGAAAGCGTGATCCCATCCTCGACAATATGGTTCATACTGATCACCAGCGCCGCACAAAACGCGATAATTAAAATACTCTTCGCACTTGCAAATGCAATGAACTCAAGGGCTGTGGATGGTGAGTTAATCCAGATCGAGTACATCGACAAAACGTAGATAAATGCAAACCAATGCCAGATTGCCGCGAGCCCCTTTACCAGCGTTTTGGCAAAGGCTGATTGGATTGATAGATCCGCATAGGAGCGCAACTCCTCTCGCACGCGATGCCGGGAGCCAAAAATAATCGCGGTGATGTAGACCACCGCCATCAACGCAAACGTAGCTCGAACCGAGTTACCGAAACTCCAGCTAAAGGAACGCTGCAACAACGGCGCAACCAGTTGGACCCCAAAACCAAACAGACCGATAGCGACCATCAGGTGCTTCTGCCAATACCGCGCTTCCCAATCTGAAAGCGGCACAAGCCTCAACTTGGGCCTATGCGGCGCAAATAGAAATCTTAGTCCAACCCGAGAGACTTCGACCACGAAAAACGCACTCAAAGACATGTCTAAGATCGAAGATGAGTTAGGCGTTAACTCGCCAAAACTCATGGCTACAACGAATATTGACGCACCAGCCGCAGCACTCAAAACGCCGATAGCATCCAAAACAACACCAGTAAGCAGGAGTGTAGCGCGCGCTAAACCGCCGCGTTCTTCGCCCCAATTCAAGATCTTGACGAGAATATGCCGGAAAATTCGACGCATAAGGAACAGGATAGAATAACCAACGACAATCACTGAAAGGACAATGGTCAGGGCCTGCCACAAGCGATCATAGTTTGCCTGTTGCACATCCCTCAGCAACCGCGTGTATCCCTCAAAATCAGTTATAACCAATTTGGACATAGCCACGCCGCGGCGAACCACCATCTCTACTTTTTGCCCAATTTGAGAGGAGAGCGTGCCTTCGGCCTCTGCTTTGTCATCTTCAGACTTAGACTTACGCGATGCAGGTGACTTTTCCGACACGAGTGAGCTCGCACCGGGTATCGGTAACGCTACGGCAGACGCACCTGCCTCATTGCCTGTTTCTTCTTGTGGCGCGGCATCACTGTTCGATTGGTCTGCTTTCAATAAATCAATCAGAACAGCGCGTTTTTTCGGGTCTTCTAGTACCTTTATAAGAGCATCACGCGCCTGTTCACTCTCAGCACCCTGCACCTCTGGCGGCTGTGCTTGGCTCGCTCGCTGTCCTTCAGCAAAAGCATCAGCTGGCATCACCCAAAACGCAAAGGCAATCACACAACACAAGGCAACTCTCAAGCCTGACTGAAGCACCACCCGGTAACACATAACATCAACCCTAAAATAGCAATGGAACAAACCCGGTCCATCCAAATCTGTTCCTAACAGGTTTGCGGCTCTTTCCCCATCCTTGAATTCGCGAGGACCGGCCGCGATTCAAGCCAAACGTTGACACAACGCGGCACAAAGAGCGCTCAACAAAGCAGCTCCCGCATAAGCCACAAGCCCCGTCTGTACACTGGCAAAAGCAAGGCCACTGGTTTTTGCGGCAAATACCACCAATGCCACCAGCATCACATCCATCATAGACCATTTACCCAATACAGAGACATAGCGAACCCACCGCGAAGCACCACCTTGAACACAGGCAACACCCAGAACCAACAGTTTAAGCGCTGGAAATAGAACGGAAAAGACAAAGACGGCGCCCCCTAGGAGAATATCTCCCCCACGCATCAGCCCGAATGCAATCTGAATAAGAGAAGGTGTCTCAGTAAAGAAGTAGAGTTTTTCCAGCTGCACCAAAGGCAACACCAAACCCAAGGCAAAACAAAACACAGCAACTGGAAAAAACAGACCTAAAACAAGTGGCACGTGCAAGTATCCTCAAAACGGGTGGTATCTGACTACCCTATCACCCGTTCAAGGCAATGCTGCAACACAATATCAAAGCATAAACACAACAGAAGGTTTCAGCTGCCCAAAACTACCCAAGCAGTTGGCATCTTGCACCTATTAATGATCAGATAGTCGTCCGGCGACTTCATCAAGCTGGCTTTGCTCGGCAGCTTCAACGGCTTGGCGCATCCGCGCCTGTTCGCGCTCCTCCATCATCTCGACTTTTTTTAAATCGGCGATAGCTTCGGTCAAAGCATCCTGCGCACGGTTAAGCTGATCGTTCAGCTCGCCAACCGAGGTTTTTATATTGTCCCGCCGCTGGGCAGCCGCACGCGCAAATGTTGGGTAGGCAAAATGCGTCACGTCATCAATGCCAACCCTGCGTTGCTCTGCCTGAATCTGATTCTCCAGCTCCTGTGCCATACGATCAAAATCAGCGAGCATTGCCTCGATCTGATTCACCTGACGGCGCTTTTCATCAACGGCAAACTTCTTCAATTTAAGAAGGCCACTGCGATTCTTCATGGTAAACTCCTTATTCTGGGGGAGGAGATTACGGGAGAGTCATTTCCAAAAGGTTGGCGAGTTGCGCATATCCGTCTTCTAAACTGGTTTTATCCTGCTTCTGCTGCCCTAAAAAAAGCTCAAATCCGGAATTTAGCGCTATTGCCGCATCAACATCCGCATCAGTGCCCTTTTTATAAGCACCTAGACGAATCAACTCCTCCATATCCGCATAGGTTGACATCAAGCGCTTGGCTTCTCGCAGCACGGGCAAGTACACCTCAGGCACACAGCGCGGCATTGTGCGGCTCACTGACTTCAACACATTGACCGCCGGATAACGGCCACGCTCGGCAATCTCGCGCTCCATAACCACGTGTCCATCTAGAATACCGCGCACCGCATCTGCCACCGGCTCATTATGGTTGTCGCCCTCCACCAATACGGTAAACAGCGCTGTAATCGCCCCGCTGCCAACTTTGCCTGGCCCAGCACGCTCCAGCAGTTTTGGCAGCTCGGTGAATACAGTGGGCGTATACCCTTTCGATGTTGGTGGCTCACCAACCGAAAGCCCGATTTCTCGCTGCGCCATGGCAAACCGGGTAACAGAGTCCATCATACACAGCACCTGCTGTCCTTGGTCACGAAAGTGCTCCGCCACTGTCATCGTCAAATACGCAGCTTGTCGCCGCATCAACACGCTTTCATCCGATGTCGCCACCACGACAACAGAACGGGCCAACCCTTCGGGTCCAAGATCGTCCTCAATAAATTCTTGAACTTCGCGGCCGCGTTCGCCGATCAATCCTATCACAGAAACTTCTGCTGCCGCATTGCGTGCAAGCATAGACATAAGTACCGACTTACCCACGCCAGACCCGGCAAAAATACCAAGGCGCTGCCCCTGACAACAGGTAACGAAAGAGTTAAGAGAGCGCACGCCTAGGTCGAGGGGCCCGCCAACACGAGCCCTTTCTGCGGCACTTGGTGGCACATCGCGCAACATTCTCGGCCTTGATCCATATGGCAGAGGCCCTTTGCCGTCGATTGGTTCCCCAAGGGCATTAACAATTCGGCCCAACCACGCATTGCTCGGATGCACCACACTTTCGCGTGCTTCCAATCGCGCTTTGGCACCAAGGCGAATTCCCTCGATTCGACCGAACGGCATACATAAAGCCCGGCCCTCGCGAAAACCGACAACTTCCGCTTGAACCCCTGCAATTCCCTCCCTAATTTCTATTAGGAGGCGAGAACCGACACTCATTTCATGCACGGGTCCGGCAACCTCGATCAAGAGCCCCTTAACCGCCTCTACGCGCCCGTAAATTTCGATAGGAAGACAGGCCTCAACCTCTGCCAGTAACGAGTCCAAAACTGATTCCCTATTAATCTTTTTTCCAGATAGTAACCTATCGTTTACGCTTCTGCTTAATGTTATTGGGGAAAGTTTTAGCAGCTAGTGCTTCGCAAGGGGCGCAGGCATCTACCTTTGGGCCACCTGGTCAGCAGAACAAGCCAAGTGAACCCGAGTGATTCTAGGTGCAAGTCGAAAACGGGAAAGAGTTTTCAAAGTTTGTACCCAGAAGACTGTTTGGCTGCTTTTCAAAACGCTTGCTTGAGCGATTCGACATCTGTTAACCATATTCTCATCAGAGAAAGTTTGGTTAGGAGCATTCCTTCGCAACGGTTCGCGTATTGGCCGGCGCGACGGCCGGGAAAGGCAACACGAGGGGATTAAAATGCGGGTATTGTTGATTGAAGACGATAGTGCAACGGCACAAAGCATCGAGCTGATGCTCAAGTCTGAGAATTTCAATGTCTACACCACCGATTTGGGCGAAGAAGGCATTGATCTAGGTAAACTCTATGACTACGACATTATCATTCTGGATCTGAACTTGCCGGATATGTCCGGCTACGAGGTGCTGCGCTCGCTACGCGTGGCGAAAATCGGCACACCAATAATGATTTTGTCCGGCTTAGCAGGAATTGAAGACAAAGTGCGCGGGCTTGGCGTTGGTGCTGACGATTATATGACCAAGCCATTCCATAAGGACGAACTCATTGCACGCATTCATGCAGTGGTGCGTCGTTCTAAAGGGCATGCCCAGTCTGTTATCGTCACTGGCGATCTTAATGTAAATCTAGATACAAAAACCGTTGAAGTTGCAGGCCAGCGCGTACATCTCACCGGTAAAGAGTATCAAATGCTCGAGCTGCTCTCCTTGCGCAAAGGCACCACCTTGACCAAGGAAATGTTCCTCAACCACCTATACGGCGGCATGGACGAGCCAGAGCTAAAAATCATCGATGTATTTATTTGTAAGCTACGTAAAAAACTGGCAGCTGCTACTGCAGGCAAAAACTACATCGAGACTGTATGGGGCCGCGGTTATGTACTGCGCGAGCCCGAAGAAAAAGCTGCTTAATCAAGCGCACATGCAATGGATTAAAAAAACCCGCCTTGCTGAGAGGCGGGTTTTTCGTCTTGGTCACCATCGCAGTGAATGGAACATTATTGTTTTTAACAATACAATTAAGGCGATGTCAGCGCACTAAGCTTGGGAAATGCACTGCCCAGCTTGCGCACAGTGGCTGCATCAGCACTTTGCTGTTTCGGTCGGTACAACCCACGATGCTCGGGCACCGGCTCGAACGCATCCGTCAAGCCAACCACAGTCTCCGCAGCGCCCAACACTAAATAACCGTCCTTCGGCATTTGCTTAGCGATACGATGCAGCACGTCTTTCTTTGTCTCTTGATCAAAGTAGATCAACACATTGCGACAGAAGATGATGTCGAACTCGCCCAGCTGCGAAAAGCTCTGCAATAAATTCAGTTTACGCCATTGCACCATACTGCGAATCTCGGAGGAGATCTGCCATAACTCGCCTTCCTGCGCGAAATACTTGACCAACATCTGAATAGGTAGCCCGCGTTGAACTTCAAACTGGCTGTAAGTGCCAGCCTTTGCCTTGTCCAACACCTCATTGGAGATATCCGTACCCAAGATCTCAAAGCCAAAAGAGCCAACTTTCGCGCGCATTTCCTTAAGCACCATCGCAAGCGAATAAGGCTCCTGCCCTGTCGACGCTGCCGCACACCAAATACGCATTTTGCGCCGGCTGGCCCGAGCCTCCATGAGATTCGGCAGCATCAGTCCCTTAAAATGATCAAAAGGTGTCTTATCGCGAAAGAAGAACGACTCATTGGTCGTCATCGCTTCCACTACCTCTTCCTGCAAGGCAGTAGAGCCCGGTTTGCGAATAGCTTGAACCAACGCACTGAGCGAGGCAAGGTTGTGCCGACGTGTTACAGGGATCAATCTGCTCTCGACTAGGTATTGTTTCTCGTTAGAAAGAACAAGCCCGGAGCGCTGCTTGAGAAAATCCCGTAAAAAATCAAACTCGGTTGTTATCACCGCAGCGCTCCTTCCAATAGGCGTGCGCACTTAGGCCCAATCTGGTCAAGTGACAGAATCTCGCTACACATACCTGTACGGGCAGCCGCCCCCGGCATACCCCAGACCACACTGGACAACTCATCCTGTGCAATAATACTCGCGCCAGCGGCGCCCAACTTTTCCACTCCGGCGGCGCCATCTGCACCCATTCCGGTCAGCATAACGGCGAGTGCCGCCGCCCCATAAACATCTGCAACTGTCTCAAACATCGGTTCCACAGAAGGACGACAGAAATTAATCGGCTCATCCTCGCCAAGCTCGGCAACTGCAACCCCGTTCTTAGATAGAACACGCAAATGCAAGCCACCCGGGGCAACATATATCGTACCGTTTCGCAGTAATTCCCCATCCTCGGCCTCCTTCGCGGGACGACCAATTGCTTTTTGCAAGTGCTCAGCAAGAATAGTGGTAAACGTGCGAGGCATATGTTGCGTAATCACAGTCGGAACGCGCGCTAGCTGTCCCTTCGCATCTCCCAACATCCGCAACAGCGCCTGCGGGCCTCCTGTAGAGCTACCAATACAAAGGATTTTGGGTACAACACTGCCATAACCACGCGTGCGATAAGCCGGAGCCTCCGTCTCTGCGCGCTGTTTTGCCCGTTGCAGCGCTGCGCGCGGGTCAAATCTAGCCGCAGCGCTTGAGGCAGATGCGCTCTGCTGGCCCGCGGAAGTCTCGGCCCGCATAGGACGCATACCCAGACTACGTCGCTTTTCTGCCCGCCGTTTTGGTATCCGCCCCAACCCTTTCAGCTTTGCCAGCAGCTCTTCACGAAACTCGTCATTTCCGCTGACATTGCTATTTGTCTCAGGTTTGGCAACATAGTCAGTTGCACCCAAGGAAAGAGCTTTAAGACTTACTGAGGCGTTTCGTTTTGTCAGCGTTGATGCCATAACGATGGTGGTATGCGGCAACTTTTGCAGCATTAATGGCAAAGCCGTTAGACCATCCATAACCGGCATTTCGATGTCAAGCACGACGACATCTGGCGCAACACGCTCCAGATTATCAACAGCAAGTTGACCATTGCGATACGTGGCAACAACTTCCAGCTCGGGATCTTCATCGATCCACCGGCTGAATAAACCACGGATGACCACAGAGTCATCCACTATCATTACTTTAATGGGATTAGCATCAGCGCCCGCCGCGGCACCTGCCCCCCTCGTATAAACCGAGAAACTCATAATGTCTGCCCACCCTGAAACGCCGCTAGATGAGGCCGACTTCTTGTAGTTTTGCTTCTACAATCTCTTTATCAAACGGTTTCATAATATACTCATCAGCACCCGCTTGAATTGCTTGAGTGATATGAGCCATATCATTTTCTGTTGTGCAGAACACCACCGTAGGCATCTTGTCAGCTGCCTCTTCCCGAAGCGCGTGCAAGAACTCCATGCCATCCATCACAGGCATGTTCCAATCGAGCAGCACCGCATCTGGCATACGCTCGCGGCATGCTTCCAGCGCCTTCAATCCGTCCTCGGCCTCTCCAATGGAGAAACCGAGGTCCTCAAGAATGCGTCGGGCTACCTTGCGAATGACTCTGGAGTCATCAACCACCAGACAATGCTTCATATAATCACCTATGGCTTTTTATTGTTATGCCGCTTTGGGTTCGATGAGTGAAGTCAACAGCCGGTCGATATCCAATATTACCATCAACTCTCCGGAGAGACGGTGAATGCCACCAGATACCATTGCCCAACGAGGGTCAAGATTAGATGGATTGGCTTCGTGCTCATGCGCGGAGAGGTTAAGCACCTCGCCAACACTGTCAATTACGAGCCCGTAGGATTCGCCTTTGTACTCGATACCAACGGCCATCATATCCTCGACCTTGTCCTCATCAACAAGGCCAAGCTTCTTACGCATATTAATCGCAGTAACGATCCGACCACGAAGATTGAGAACTCCCTCAACTTCCACTGGTGCTAGCGGAACCTTTGTCACCTTCTCTGGTACAAATACATCATGCACCTGCGAGATCGGCAGCCCAAACAATTGTCCGCCAATGCGAACGGTAACATATTGAATGTATTCAGATCCTGCGCTTACGAGCTCAGTCGCATCTGCTGTAAAGTTTGAGTTACTCATGCTGCTACACCCATTTCTCCGGTTAGCGCATCTTTCAGTGCTGATATCAAACCGGGACGATCAAACTTGGCGACATAGTCATCAAATCCAGCCTGACGCCCCTTTTCAATCGAAGCTGGTGTCACCACAGCCGAGAGCGCTATTACCGGCACATCATGATGGCGCGAATCCCGGCGAATAGTCTCGCAGAAGTCGTAGCCATTCACATCAGGCATTTCGATATCGGTAATGACCGCACCAAACACTTCGCCGCTGGACATCACTTCAAAGGCCTCAGAGGCAGTCGCACAAACCGTTACGTCGTAGCCAGCAGCACGCAGAACCGGTGTCAGCATGTTGCGGAAGAATGAGCTATCATCGAGGAATAGGACTTTGCGGCTGGTATCAACCGCATCAATCTGCTTGCGCATAAACCAGTCATCAAACGCCAATGGCAGGTAGTGGCCAAGATCTAGAACCTCTGTTGCCTTACCTTTGATGATTGCAGAGCCAAGCACGCCTGGACACTCTGAAACAACCTCGACATTCAAACGATCATCAACAATATCGACAATCTCGTCAACGACCAGTCCCATCGAGCGACCAGAATCCGAGAACACCAGCATCGGCTGCGAGCCTTCATCCCGGTGACCCGCTTCTTCATTTACATAAACGAGCGGCATCAAACCACCGCGATACTGAACAAGATCACGGCCATTTGAACGTTCGATGGTTGCCACATCAAATTCTTCAAGTCGCGTGACTAGCGACAGAGGGACAGCTTTCGGCTCAGACGAGCCCGCTTTGAACAGCAGCAGCGAGACTGAGCGATCAGACTCCGAAACAGTGGCAGCCGCCTCTTCGGCTATATCATCGGCATGATTAGCAAGATCGGCACCGCCTGCACCGGCCATAGCCGCAGCAACACCGTTCGGATCAATAATCATGATAACCGAACCGTCACCCAAAATGGTATTGCCAGAGAACATGTTTAGATTACGCAACATCATCGACATCGGCTTCACAACAATTTCTTCCGTATGGAAGACACCGTCAACAACAACACCGTATGTCTGGCTGCCCACCTGCATGACAACGATAAAGCCGTTATCTGCCTCCGCATCCAAATCTGCATCACTGTCGCCAAAACCAAGCAACTCGGACATATGCGCCAATGGCAGCAACTTGTTACGCAAGCGAAGCACTGGCCTATCTTTGATGCGCTCAATGCGATGTTCGGAATTGCTCTGGACGCGAACGAGTTCCATAACCGAAAGCTGCGGGATTGCATAGCGATCACCCGCCACCTCGACAATCAAAGAGGAAACAATCGCTAGCGTCAGTGGAATTTTGATAATGAAGGTTGTGCCTTTGCCGGCAGTAGAGCGCAGGTCGATTGTCCCGCCGATCTGCTCCACATTGGTTCGCACCACATCCATGCCAACGCCACGACCTGACACACTGGTGACATTGGCAGCAGTTGAGAAGCCAGCAGCAAAGATAAACTTTTGTATCTGGTGCTCGGTCATCTTCTCCAGTTCAGCCTCTGTGGCCAAACCGTTTTTCAATGCCTTGCCTTTAATCCGCTCCAGATTGAGGCCCTGTCCGTCATCAGCCACTTCGATGAGGATATGCCCACCTTCGTGGTAGGCAGAAAGGGTAATCGTTCCCTTTTCGGGTTTACCCGCAGCGATACGCTCTTGCGTGGTTTCAAGCCCGTGGTCCGCCGAATTGCGGATCATGTGGGTAAGCGGGTCCTTGATGAGCTCAAGCACCTGACGGTCCAACTCGGTGTCCGCGCCTTGCATCACCAAGTCGATGTGCTTGTCCAGATCCTGTTGCAGATCGCGAACAATACGCGGTAGTTTTTGCCATGCATTGCCAATTGGCTGCATGCGGGTTTTCATCACCCCTTCTTGCAGTTCCGCAGTCACATTGGAAAGGCGCTGCAACGGCACCTTGAACTCGCTGTCTTCATGCCGACGCGCGATCTCCAGCAGCTGGTTACGGGTAAGCACCAGCTCGGAAACCATCGTCATCAGGTCTTCAAGCGTATCAACAGCAACACGAATAGACTGGTTGGAGACGCTCTTACCGCTTCCAGCATTTGAAGGGTTCTGCACCTCTTCGCCTTTTTCCTCTGCTTTTGTAAAGCTAGGGGCGGCAGTTTCAGCAGGTGCTGGCGTGTCTTCCACCAAAGTCAGCGGAACAACTTCTTCCACCTCCGCCTCTTGGAAAGCACGCTCCAGCTCATCCAGCGATACCTCGCCGGGACGCAACGGGCGTTCCAAAGCCTGCAGTGTGTCACACGCGCTGCCTGCTGGAGCAAACTCAACCCCCTCAGACATGGCCTCTAGTTGGTCGATCAGGTCACGGTCTTCACCGGCAGGTTCTGTGCCATTGGCTGCTTCAAGCTCACTCAGGATCTCCTTAATGCGATCAATCGAGTTAAGCACGAGCGTTACAGCAGCAGGCGTGACGGTGGCGCCATCACGAAACTTACCCATAAGCGTTTCGGAGGCGTGGGCCAAAGCTTCCAGTCGCGGCAACCCAAGGAACCCGCAGGTCCCTTTAATGGTGTGCACCAAGCGGAAAATATTGTTCAGAATTGTAGCGTTGTTTGGCTCTTGCTCAAACTTCACCAATTCCACATCTACGACATCAAGACTTTCGTTGGTCTCTGTCAGGAACTCACTAAGTAGCTCGTCCATCGCATATACTCACTCATTTATAAAGGTGCACGCCCGAGAAGCAAAAATCTTGGCCCGAAAACCACACGCAGTACAGGTAGCATTCCCCCCAATTGTTAACACAGGTTGAAGCATTAGCCAATTTTCAGGGGGTAAAATATTCAATTTACATACCTAGCCCGCAATACCACGTCATCCCCACTGAAGCTTGCGTCAAGCTGGATTTTATCTTCATCAGCCAGCATTCGTGTGTACATGGGCTGGATAGAGTGGGCATCTACCTGCTCGGGCAACTCTCCGGCAAAAACAGCCTCGATCACAGGAGGAATACGCGCGTTGCGTCCGCTCACATGCAAAACAAACGCGCCGTTTTCCGCGTCGCCTTCCAGATTCAGCCGAATGTCGCCACCGCGTGGCACACATTGGTTGGCAATCAAGACCAAATTCAATACAACCTTTACGCGATTTTTCACCATGAGCAGTCGTGGCAACTCCCAGTGAAGCGTGGCTTTTTCGCTTTCCATCAGCCCAAGAGCAACTTGCTGTGCATCACCTAGGTCAATCTGAGAACCAGCTGAACCCGCCGCGCCGAAAGCTAACCGCGCAAACTGCAGCTTGTTGCTAGCCTGTCTTGCAGATTTGCGAATCAAATCCATTGCAAACTCTGCCATGTCTTCGTTGCCCTCTTCATCCAGCACCTCAAGACCATTTGTAATCGCGCCCACAGGGCTGATGATGTCATGGCAAACACGGCTTGTAATAAGCGCGGCAAGATCTAGAGCAGATAAATCGGCATAAGCAGACATAGAAAGCCTCCAACACATTAAAAAGGAGTGATTCGCATCAGTTAGGCCAGAGGAACACACCTCACCCAACAAACCAAGATAGCGGTTCTATCCTTCCCCGCAGTTTGTTGCCTCCTGCCGCAGCGCCTCTTTTAAGAAATACTCTGGAGCAGACAAAAACAGGTAGCGGTTGGCCCTTGCATGGAAAAGCAAAAGGCGCCCGTTATAAAGCGCATAGATGGCAGGTAACCCTTTTGTGTAAACTCCCTGAGCCAAGCGATACACATCACAGCCCCCCAGAACAGGCGCATAGGCTTGCGGCGCTTTTTGAAAAGCCCGCTTGTTTCCCTCATTCACAAACAGCCAAGTCTTGTTGCGCCATATCAACCGATGCTTCCGGCTACCTGATAATACTTGCCTATTCGTGAAATAGGCAACAGGATCAACACCGCCCAGCGCCACCCCGATCGTCGAGGCCCATGCCCTCTCCCCAACGCTTTCGGCAAGAACTGGCTGAATGTGCAAACACGCCAAAAACCAAAACAACACAAAACCTGTGAGCATCCGACACAGGCGCCCGGCTTTGGTCAAATTTTCTCGCAAGTATCGCGGCATTCGCAGTTTCACCGGTTCATTCCATATTCAGGTAAGTCTGGGCTTGGTAACCTTAGCAAAGACTTAACACATACCGCGCATTACTAAGAGAAATTGGATCAAAATACCTAAGGTCCCGCAGCATCTAGGGAGAAACCCATGCGGAATTTAGCGAGTTTTGTGGCGAAAAGCGTCGCCGCTCTGGCAATTACAATTGGTAGCCTCACAGCATTTCAAAGCGCCCAGGCACAAGGCACCACAGGCTCCACCTATCATAAGAACGAGATTGTTCAGGCTGGGCACCAGTTTTTTGGCAGCCTTTCTTCCGGCCTTGCACAAGTCATTGAAAATGCGTTTTCAAAAAATGGCGCACCAAACGGCTACATACTTGGCGAAGAAGGCTCTGCTGCTTTTGTAGCGGGGGCAACATACGGTGAAGGTATGCTCTACACCCGCAATGCTGGCAACCATGTTGTCTTCTGGCAAGGCCCCTCACTTGGGTGGGACTTTGGCGGCGATGGCAACCGCGTGATGATGCTGGTGTATAACCTGCCAACAATCGATGCCATGTACCGTCGCTATGTCGGCATTAAGGGCTCAGCATATCTTGTAGGCGGCTTCGGCATGCAGCTGCTGGCCAACAATAATGTACAGGTGGTCCCCGTCCGAACAGGAATGGGCGCACGGCTTGGTGTCAATATGGGATATTTGAAATTTACTAGGGAGCCAACGTGGAACCCATTCTGATATAACAGCGCAGTGTCGTTTATTAAGAGTTGCCATGGTAGCGTGCAAATCCGCTTGCAGTCGCGAAGCTGCACCGCTACCGAGGGACTTTAAGACGAAATTGAGCTGAGATAGTGATAGAAAGCGCGTTATACTTCGGATTAGGTTTTTTAACTGCCTGCCTATGCAGTCTGGCGGCCCTGCCCTTTATTTGGGCCAGAGCCGTCCGGCTAACTCGCAAGGCCGTAGAAGCAGCCAACCCGCTGACCTATGCCAAGGCGCAAATGGCACGAGATATCGTGCGCGCCCGCGCCGCTATCGAAAAAAACCGCCTAGAGGCAGAACTGCACTCCGCAAAAGACGAACTTGCACTGGAGCGCGCCCAGTTAGGCCGCGCTGTGGCCCGTATTACCGAACTAGAGCTTGCAGCAAAATCGGCCAGTCTGGAAAAAGCTGCGCAGCGCAATGATAAGAAAACGAGCCTCTCCATCCTTGGCAACAAGTCGCGAGCAGCCACTCCGGAAATAGCAATACCAACTACTCTGCAACAACCGGTAGAACAACACGTCTCGCCCCCGGAAAAACCAAACACAGTAGAGCCTGAAGCCGAGCGGGAACACACGAAGCACGAACCAGTGCTAGACACGCCGAATGCAAATCAAGTCTCGGTAAGAGAGAATACTGCGCTAGCATCCCCCCCACTGACCACGCAGGAAATACGCAGCAATCCTCTGGCAAAACTGGCTGTATCTTTGAAAAAACAGGTACAGGAACTGCAGCGAAAACCGGAGTCAGTTGAGCAGAAAAATAAGCAAGCGGAGGCAAAAACCGCCGCCGACAAAAAAACAACCATAATACCCAAGAGCGATGAACATGGGGCGGCGCACTACGCTGGCATAGAAGCCTCACTGCAACAGCTCGGCGCTTCAAAGGCAGAGCCCAAAGCCGCTTCAGGAAACGAAAAACAATCCCAAATGACGATCAGCCAAACAGAGCGCCTCTTAACACAGAGCAACGATAAGGTAGAGCGCGAACAACTAAAAGACGTCGCAGCAGAAATCACAGCGAAAGCAATGGAAGAAAACCCCTCACTGCAAAAAGCCTACAAGGCCATGCTGCAAAGCGCAGAACAAACCGAAGCAGATGTAACTTCCCTTGCTCACAAGATCAAAGAGCAGCATCAACGCCGCTCGAAATCTGCCTAGCCATCTTGTTCAGCCGTGCCATCAGGCTGCGTTTCCACAAGGCGTACGTCGTTTGCCTCTAGCACCGATCGCAAATCCGCACTTTCAACGCGATCTGTAACGAAACTATCAATCTTGCTCATGTTGGCGATGCGCACTGGCGCTGAACGATCCAACTTGCTCTGATCCGCTACAAGAATCACGTGACGGGCATTGCGCAGAATTGCCTGTGCAACCTTGACCTCACGATAATCAAAATCGAGCAGCCACCCCTCCTCATCAAGTGCCGAAACTCCCACAATCGCAAAATCGACCTTGAACTGATTAACAAAGTCCACAGCGGCTTCCCCGACAATACCGCTATCGGCTGGGCGCACCACCCCGCCACTAATCACCACTTCATTCTCGCCGTTCGGGCTCATCACACTAGCAACATTTAAATTGTTGGTAACAACCATCAAGCCGCGATGGCGGTTCAGCGATTGGGCCACAGCTTCTGTTGTGGTGCCAATGTTTACAAAAAGTGACGCACCATCCGGGATGAGTGCCGCAGCAGCCTTACCGATTTCTTGTTTCGCGGCCCCAGCCATTGCTTGGCGTGCCCGGTACCCAAGGTTTTCCACACCAAAAGCCAACAGCGCACCGCCGTGAACACGCGTCAACAACCCTTGCTCACACAACTCATTCAAATCTTTGCGAATTGTCTGCGGACTAACTTCAAATCGTGCGGCGAGATCATCAACCTCAACTCGCCCGCTTGCGCGAGCAATTTCCAATATCGAGCTGTGGCGCGCTACCAGCATTTATCCCCCAGTAAAGTCAGCATATTCCATCTGGCGCAGCGGAATGTAGGCACGTAATACTACCATGGCCCAAAAGGAAAGTTGTATTGATATGTTGCCATTATAAATATAGGCCGTAAAATAAATAGGCTACTTTCTTTACGTTGCGTCTTGATGGATATGGACACATTAATCCACGCTTTTTGGTAGGGCAGACCAAACCGCACGGAATATTCTATTAATGTGTCATAGTACACACACACGACAAAGCTAGAAAGCATATTGGGCCGCAGCAGCCGCGAAAGGTTGCCTAAGAAATGTGAGTTTTGGGGAGCAGTACAAAATGCATGTCCGACTAACGTCGCGCAATCCGGGCCAAACCAAGCCAAGGCAGCAGTCTTCTGCGCCTACAGCGCAAGATCAAGCGCAACCTCTCGTCATCGACGCCATTGATGAATTGAAGGCGCTAAACGCGGCTATGTGCCAAAGCGCCCGTCAGCCCAGCACACCGGCAAACCAAGAAAAATTGTGGAATGACGCCGTGACCTCAAAGGAAGATGCACATCTTGGCGCGGGTCTGGGTGGGCGCTGGTTCTAAACAGCAGCGCCAACTCTCAAGCCAGCCAAGCAAGTTTAAAACAGACACACTACGCAAACTTACAGATCGCGCTTTAGTCCAATATTCTATTTTAAGAAGGGTGTATTGGTTGAATGGTACGCCCAAGGGGAATCGAACCCCTGTTTCCGCCGTGAAAGGGCGGCGTCCTAACCGCTAGACGATGGGCGCACACTCAACAGCTGGTAACCAGCTATTGGCAAACGATAAAAGCTAATGGTACGCCCAAGGGGAATCGAACCCCTGTTTCCGCCGTGAAAGGGCGGCGTCCTAACCGCTAGACGATGGGCGCTCTAGCTTCGCGTTTGCGATGAGCGGGTGTTTAATGGCATTCTTTTGGGTTGGCAACCCCCTAGCCCAAAAGAAACTACAGTTTTTCCACTTAACGGCTCAAAAACTCTGTTTTTGCTAGAGTTTTCCCCGTCACCGGGTCGATATACACAAGAGCTTGCACGCCGCTTTCCTCGGTTAGCAGCACAATAGCACCTTCATAAACGTCGATACTCGTAACACGAGCTCCGGCCGGCAAAGCCACATTTGCCGCTATTTGTAATTCACTACTATTTTTCCCTGAACTAAGCTTGTAAAAGATGGCCGCAAACACCGCTAGAAAGCCAAGGCCCATAATGACAGTTGAGCCGACGAGGAGTTTGCGCAGTTTTTGCTGCAACTGCATCGCCGCGGGATCTAGTGGCTCGTCGCCTTCGGCATGGTTGTCATCGATAGGATTATTCATGGGAAAGAAAACTCCACCAAGCGAAGCAGTGGCCCCGCAGCTTTTTGAGAACGCCTCGGGCGAACCCGAAACTGTGATCGTCGACGCTGAAGAAACAGGCTCTCGCTTGGATGCCTTTCTCGCGCGCGCCTGTGATGACCTGAGCCGCAGCCGTTTGCAAGCCCTAATCCGCGCTGGCCAAGTCACTATCAGCGGGCGGAAGATACTGGAGCCCAAACACAGGGTCAACGCAGATGATGAGATTACAATCATCATCCCAGAACCTGAACCTGCCGCACCTGAGCCCGAGTGCATTCCTTTGGATATAGCCTATGAAGACAAGGATCTGATTGTCATTAACAAACCCGCTGGCCTTGTCGTACACCCCGGCGCGGGCAATCCAAACGGCACGCTCGTCAATGCGCTGCTCTATCATTGCGGCAACGAACTCTCTGGGATCGGCGGTGTTAAGCGCCCCGGCATTGTTCATCGGTTGGATAAAGACACCACTGGCTTGCTCGTCGTGGCGAAGAACGACGCTGCCCACCAAGGCCTTGCCGCCCAATTCGCAGATCATGGCCGCACGGGCCCTCTTGAACGCGCCTATAAAGCCCTCGCTTGGGGCGCGCCGCCCACACTACAGGGAACAGTCGATGCAAATCTCGCCCGTTCCACCGCAAACCGGCAGAAAATTGCCGTAGTCCAATCCGGCGGCCGCCATGCAATTACCCACTGGCAAACGCTGGAACGCTTCGGCGATGAAGCACGGGACCCTGTCGCCTCGCTCATTGAATGCCGCCTCGAAACAGGCCGCACGCACCAGATCAGAGTGCATATGTCCCACCTCGGTTACCCCTTGCTGGGAGATCAAGAGTACGGCGCGCATTTCAAGAACAAATACATGAAGCTGGAAGAGCCGCTCCGCTCTCGTGTCAAAGGCTTCACTCGTCAAGCGCTGCATGCTGGCTTGCTTGCATTTGAACACCCCCTCACGGGCGAGTTGAAGCGTTTTGAGGCAGAACCGCCACAAGACTTCACGCAGCTGTTACTGGGTTTTCGCCAAATTTAGGTCTTTTTTCTGGGTAAACTCTGGAAACTTGCTACGAGAGCGCCCATATCAGGCGCTGGCACGCTGCGCTCAGGTGCCTTGCTCTTTTCCAACTTGCTGCAATGCAGAAGTAAACCAGTGTTTTCCTAAGGGGTGCTGCACATGGCCCGCAATTTACCAGTTTTAGGATCCGGCGAAGGTGGCCTCTCACGCTATCTGGACGAGATCCGCAAATTTCCCATGCTCCAACCGCAGGAAGAGTACATGCTCGCCAAGCGCTTCAAAGAGCATGACGAAGCTGAATCAGCAGAAAAACTAGTGAATTCGCACCTGCGTCTGGTGGCAAAAATTGCCATGGGCTATCGCGGTTACGGCCTTCCCATGGGCGAAGTAATCTCAGAGGGCAACGTTGGCCTTATGCAAGCGGTTAAGCGCTTCGAGCCAGACAAGGGCTTCCGCCTTGCCACCTACGCTATGTGGTGGATCAAGGCGGCTATTCAGGAATACATCCTGCGCACCTGGTCCCTTGTAAAAATGGGCACAACAGCAAACCAAAAGCGTTTGTTCTTTAACCTGCGCCGGATGAAAAGCCGTATCCAAGCCCTTGATGACGGTGATCTCAAGCCAGATCAGATCAAGAAAATTGCTACCGATCTAGGCGTCACAGAAACCGATGTGGTCTCCATGAACCGCCGCCTCGGAGGGGATGCCTCTCTCAACGCGCCAATCCGCTCAAGCGAAGGTGAATCCGGACAATGGCAAGACTGGCTGGTGGATGATTCTGAATCACATGAACATAGGCTTGCCGAGAAAGAAGAGTTTGATGAACGTCGCTCCATGTTGCAAAGCGCAATGGAGTGCCTCAATGACCGCGAACGACGCATATTCGAAGCACGCCGCCTCTCCGAAGAGCCAAGCACACTAGAAGAGCTTTCTGGAGAGTTTGGCGTAAGCCGTGAACGTGTGCGCCAAATCGAGGTTCGTGCATTCGAGAAAATTCAAAAAGCCATTCACGACAACCTACAAGAACAAGATAAAACTCAAGCCACTTCAGTTGGTTAATTACGCTTATGTTGCCTTGCCCCCGCAGAACAACGGGGGCAACTAGCGCCAAGCCTAATGATATGAGTTGTCGATCAACCACAAGACCCCTAAACTTCGATTAAAACCGGCGAACAAAAACGACAACGCCGGATAAGCTGCTTTGGGGGGCATCATGTCAGAGTCCGCGCGCGTACTTCAGCGCCGGCGCACACTTGCCAGTGTGATCGCCGTTATTTTTCTGGTCATCGCCGCGTTACTTCGCCTGACGAACCCGCAAGTTACCCAAAATTTCGCAGACACTTCGCTGGCCGCCTTCAACTACGTATTCCAGACAAGACCTGCCGAAGTTCAAAGCAAAACGATTTTGCTAGATGAGCGGAAACGCCCCTACAATGCACTCGACTGGCCTCGTTCCAAACTCGCACGTCTGATCAAAAAAGTCGGAGCAGCACACCCGGCAGCCATTCTCATTGATCTCGACTTTGGAAAAATTGACCCAACGTCACCTCGCGCACATGTGCCAGAGTATCTTGCAGATCTTAAAAACTATCCCAGCCCGCTCTCCAGCCTGCCTGATCATGACGCGATCCTCGCAAAGGCCATCCGCAACAAGTCAGTGGTGCTCGTGGCCCACCCGATAATACAAAATGGCCTAGCAATTAACACTCAGGTCGTTCCACCATTTCTGCCCCTACGCGAAGCGTCCACAGCAGTTGCCTTCCGCCCTGCCTCGGGCTTTGGACCGGTAAACTCAGACTGGCTGTACCAATATGATGTCAGTATGGCTACAAATAACTATCTATCCCCTGCAGCAGCAGCGCTAGAGCTTGCCTATCCAAACCACAAGTTTGTACCTAAGCGCCAGTCCTCCCGTGGAGAGATTATTCTGCGGCAAAGCGTGTTCGACAGCGCTAACGTGCTCTACGCAAAGGATTTGCGCGCCCTATCACGCACTCAGATCGCGCACCTTTTAGAGGGAAGAATAGTCACCATAGGCACAAAAGAACGAAACAGTGCAGCCCATTCCCGCGCCATTGATCAGATCAAGCAAGGCACAACTCTCGCTCGCCCTCTATGGACGGGGCGCTTGGAATTTATGGCAACGCTTGCGCTGTCTGCAATTTTTCTCATTGCTGCATCAGCTTATGGCATCCACGCAGCCTACACGATTGGCTCTGTGGCAATTGCATCTTTTATTGCGTTAGCCGCCTATCAGTTCCGCATACAAGGGATTATCATTGATCCTCTCTACCCCGCGGGCGTTGCCCTAGCCAGCGCAACCCTATGGATTAGCACCTACGCTGTCACACTCCGACAAGATCAATTACTCCTCGCCATCGGCTTTCGAAAGCTATTAGGCGAACGAGCTCTGCCTGATCTGTTAAACGAGCCGGAGCAAGTTCGACTTGAAGGCATGGAACGGCGCATCTCGTTTCTGCACGCCAAGCTTGATGGGTTTAGAAACCTCTATGACAAGCTCAATACCGAAGAGTTGATCGAGCTTTCCCGTGGTTTTCTGGAAGCCCAGTCAGAGCAAGTACTTGCGCAAAAGGGGACAATCAATCGGCGGGGCCGTGGGCAAATTTCAGCCTTTTGGAACGCACCGGTCTATCAGCCTGGTTACACTGCGCACGCGAGCAAAACTGCGACTGCGATGCTCTCTGCCATGGATGCTATTCATGAAAAGAACAGGCTCGAGCTCATACAAAAGGGCTACAATGCGCTGGAAATGCCTTTGAAAATCGCAGTATGTAGCGGCAAGGCGAAGATTGGCAATATCGGCGGTGCTAAGGATTTTCGCTACGCCGCATTAGGAAACTGCGTTGAGGACTCTGAAGAGCTGATCAACCATACAAGTCAAGCTGGCTGGCCATTGCTGATCTGTCACCATACCGCTATGGATCTGCAGGAATTTGCTGTGTTAGAGGTCATCCCCCTACCGATGCATCTTGCTTTCACCTGCAAAAAGGCCCATGCCCTGCTTGGTGATGCCTCCACCGCCTTCTCAGAGGAGTTCCTAATCCTCAAAAAGCATCATGCGAAACTGACCAGCGCTGTTAGCACTCGCGATTGGCAAGTTGCACTAGAATTAATCGAGATCTGTCGCAGAAAGGCCCGCCTTGATTGGCAGGGGATTTACGACGCCTTTGAGCAACATGTTACAGAGCACATTGCTCTTACAGAATTCACACAGGCAGAAGCAGCTGAATAGTGAAGCGATGCTTTACGCATCGCCACACATGCATGTTTTAGCGCAGCTCCACTGCGTAAGTTGATACATCAGCGGTGTTCTTAATCAGCTTGTTCGCCAGCAAAAACGCTGAAAACCGCTCATAACGCCCTCTATCCAGCGCTGCTGGGCGAGAGGCAAAACGCGGCAAAGTATCCGCCCATGCCAACCGGTTAAGCTCGTCATCAAGGCTTGGATACGCCGCGATAAACGCCTGCCAACTCTCCTGCGGGTGGTTCAGCAAGTAAACTGTTGCATCTTCAATTGCCGCCATAAAGCTTGCCAAGCGCTCATCATTCACCCGATCTTTGTGCGCAACATAGATCAGCTCATCATAAACAGGAACACCATTCTCTTCAGGATAAAAGGCTTTCCCCTTCACCCCTTCAATCTTCATCTGGTTCAATTCGAAGTTACGATATCCGCCGATAACGGCATCAACCTGACCGGCCAACAAACTCGGCGAAAGCGAGAAATTCACATTAATCAGCTCGATATCATCCAGCGTTAGGCCTGCTTTCTTCAGCATTGCCCCGAGCATCGCATCTTCAAATCCCGAAACAGAGTATCCGACCCGCTTCCCCTTTAGGTCACCTAGGTTTTGCACTGGCCCATCCGCAAGCACTGTCAATGTGTTAAGCGGCGTTGAAACCAACGTGCCAATGCGTACCAACGGCATACCTTCATCAATCTGTGCATGGAAGGAAGGCTGGTAGTTAATCGCGATATCCCCCTGTCCAGCGGCTACCAGCTTTGGTGGCATCGCCGGATCGGCAGGTTCAATCAGTTCAACCTCCAGCCCATGCGCGGCAAACATCCCTTTTTGCTGTGCGACAACCAGAGGGGCGTGATCTGGGTTTGCAAACCAATCCAACAGAACTGTTAGTTTTTCTGCGGCGTGCGCACTACCAACACTTATTAGGGCAGCGGCAAACGCTATTCCTGCAAGTTTTTTTTTCATCATGTATCTCGTTAGCTAGAACAAAGAAAATTAGTTTTCCGCTTGCCATGGCACGAGCAGTTTACACAGCCAATCAACTATTGCTCTGACTAGCAAAACCATGGTCGCAAGCAACGCAAGCGCGGCAAACATCGTATCAGTCTGCATGCGTGCATTTGATTGCAGCATAATAAATGCTAATCCGCCCTTTGCTCCCACCCATTCGCCAATCACAGCCCCAATTGGTGCAAACACCGCTGCAATGCGCAGCCCAGAGGCTAGCGAAGGCAGCGCGTATGGAATGCGCAGGTGGCGAAGAATTTGCAATCTCGACAAGCCATGCAGTCTGCCCAAATCCAGAAGAGCTGGCTCTGTTCGCCGCAGGCCATCATAAAACGTTGAAGTGATCGAAAAGAATATCACCAAAACCGCCATGATGATCTTTGAGCCAAGCCCAAAGCCAAACCACAACACCAACAACGGCGCAATCGCAAATACAGGAAGAGCTTGAGTGATCGTCACAGCAGGCAACAGCAACCGACGCGCTAGAGGTGAAATCGCAAGCAACAACGCAACAATAATGCCTGCAAGTGCCCCGGCTAAAAACCCTAGGACAGTCTCACCGGCGGTGATAAGTGCGTGCCCCAGCAGAAAATCCCACTGCGACAAAAGCTTGTGTAACACCGCCTGCGGTGCCGGTAGCAAATACTGTGGTAGGGCAAAAGCCCAAACGCAAAAGGCCCAAACGCCGACAAAGGCACCCAGTCCCATGCCGCCATGAATAAGCCTTTTCACAGTATTATACATGCAACCACTCCAGCCAAAGAGCGGGCTACCAGAGACAATGGGAGAGAAAAAGCGAGTAAACGCTCAGAGCATGCGCCCAAAAGCTATCGCAATCCGTCCCTTCGCCGGCATGACCCGGATCAGGTTCAAAGGGTCCGGCATAGCGCCATCTCAGCTCAATCAAGAGCACCCCTCGGAAAACGCGCTTACCTTGCCGCGAACATTCACGAAAGGCAAGCAAAAATGCTTAGCAGTGGAAATGTATCAAGCACAGAACCAGTCTAATTCCAGGCCTGCATCGCTTTAGCAAACACCTGTTGTCCGCGCTCGCCCTTCTGCATACTCAAAAGCGCCCTTTGACCACTCCGGTAAACCATCGGCAACTCTAGAAATTCTCTTGACTTAAGCAAGGAGAGGTTATCCTGCTTTTCACTTTCTAAATCAGAAAGCGCTAACCAAAACAGGTTGTTAGAAACTGGTGCGGAAGCCCCGCGTAGCATCTTCGCATTTTCTTCTTCACCACTACGCGCAAGCAACATGGCAACATCTTGAATACCTTCACCGGAAAAATCTTGCGGCACGTCGAATTCTATCTCCACGACATGGCTAGCAGGTAGATTGTCATCACGATTGATGCTGATCGTAAAGCTGGCTTTAAGCCTGTTACCAGGCACATCAACACGGGCTTTGATGACAGGGTCTTTGCCTGAAACTTCTTCTAGGCTCCAAACAACATGCCCTTCAAGAATGCGTCCGCGTCCACCATCTTGCAACGCACCTTCAAAAAGCTGGGTACGATACCCCTCTATCCCTTTCGGCTGGGAATCCTGCAGCGCTTGAGCCGGTGGCACACTACCTGTAGCAGCTGTACTACCACCAGCATTTGGCAAGGCAGATATTCTTGTCGTCTTCACGGCCGTAGCATCGGGCGCAACCCTCGCACTGTCATCTTGCAACAAGCGATCTTCGCGCTTCTTCCGCGGGGCGGCAGGAGGTGTCGACTGGACAGATGATGGTGGCGTACCGGCGCTTTCCGTTGCAACTGGATGGTTACTTCCATTGCCAAACATCGCGGCCCAATCATCCTTCTCTAACGAGAATAGACCGTAGCCGCCGACAAGCAACACAAGCGCAACCAAAACCAAGCCAATAAGGCGCGGAGTGCGACTCGGCTGCAGTCCTTCAGAAAGATAGGGAACACCAGCTGCGGCCTCGCTCCCTGCCTGCTCCTCACCATTCGCACCTTGTTTCGATGCCTCATCTCCTTTAGCACGACGCGGTTTTCCCGGCTCCCAAGCTTCTTCCTTTTTCACGAAAGACGCCCATGCCTGCCCCCGCTTCTTCGCAGTATCTGCTGCCTTGGGCTCTTCGAGAGGTGCGGAGACTGTATCCCCCACCGGGGACTGTGTAATGTCAGTTTTATCAGGAGATGTTTGCGCGGAAAGCGCACCGGCGGCTTTAAATGCGCGCTTGAACAAAGAGCCACCAGTTTCACTTGCGCTCTCTGTAGAATCACCTTGCAGCGCTGATGCTCGCTGCGGAACGATTTCTTCCTCAGCTGCCGCGGTCTCCTCAGGCTCAGATGCCGAAGGCGAGCTTTGCGCAGCTCCCAACTCGCTCTCACTGTTCGCAACAGCAGTCGGTTCTCGCTGCAGGACAGAGTCGGCGCTGAATTCACTAGCTGGACTTGGCTTGGCGCTTAGCCCTAATGTTTCGCGCGCTGCCTCAGCTTCAACTTTACGAATACACTCTTCCAGCTTCAGCTGCTCAGCGGTTATTTGCGCAGGCGCCAAAGGTGGTTCAAAATTCTTAAGCTGATTTACTATTGCCGCCCGCGCACGAGAATACACCGCGCGCCGGGCTGAACCGTTGTTTTCCTGAAGACCTGCAATGGTCTTTTTTAGAACGGAATAATAGTCCGCCATTTACTCTCACAAGCCTCCAGGCATTCCTGTTTAATCCTGAAACGGATTTTGCACCAAAATTGTGTCATCACGCTCTGGGCTTGTGGAAAGCACAGCCACCGGCGCGCCGATTAGCTCTTCTACCCGGCGCACATATTTAATCGCCTGTGCAGGCAGCTCTGCCCAAGAGCGCGCACCTTGTGTGGTTTCTTTCCAGCCAGGCATGGATTCATAGATCGGAACCACCCGAGCCTGCGCCCCTTGCGAAGCTGGAAGGTAGTCGATCCGCTCCCCGTCTAGCTCATAGCCGACACAAATTTTAATCTCGTCCAACCCATCTAATACGTCAAGCTTTGTCAGGGCAATCCCAGTGATACCAGAGGTACACACAGTTTGGCGCACAATTACGGCATCAAACCAGCCACAACGGCGACGACGGCCGGTATTGGTCCCAAATTCATGGCCGCGCTCGCCAAGGAATTCGCCAACTTCGTTTTGCTGCTCTGTTGGGAAAGGCCCTTCACCAACGCGCGTGGTATAAGCCTTGGTAATGCCGAGCACGTAATCGATAGAATTCGGGCCAAGACCACTACCGGTTGTCGCCTGCCCAGCCACTGTATTTGAGGATGTTACAAACGGATAGGTGCCATGATCGTTATCCAGCAGCGCCCCTTGTGCGCCTTCAAACAACAAGCGTTTACCCTCACGGCGTGCCTGATCCAGCAGGTACCAGCTCTTGTCCATGAATGGCAGAATTTTATCGGCAACGCTGGAGAGCTCTTCAAAAATGGTCTCAGAGGAGATTTCGGCCAGCCCAAGACCGCGTAGCAGGGCATTATGATGCGTCAGCAGACGATCAATTTTGGCAGGCAAGGTGCTCATATTGGCCAGATCCATAACGCGAATAGCCCGGCGCCCAACCTTATCTTCATAAGCAGGGCCAATACCACGTTTAGTGGTACCAATCTTGGTGCCTTCTGCACTTGCGTTTTCTCGTAGTGCATCCAGCTCTCGGTGTAACGAGAGGATCAAAGTTGCATTATCAGCAATGCGCAACACATCAGGAGTAACTTTCACCCCTTGCGCACCCAGACGCTCGATTTCTGCAACCAGCGCATGGGGATCAATAACCACACCATTACCAATAACAGAGAGCTTACCACGCACCAAACCGGAAGGCAGAAGTGCCAACTTGTAGCTCACACCATCGATAACGAGAGTATGCCCGGCATTATGGCCACCTTGATAGCGGATAACCACATCCGCTTGTTCGGAAAGCCAGTCGACAATTTTGCCTTTCCCCTCATCACCCCATTGTGAACCCACAACGACAACGTTGGCCATGAAACTTCGCCCTCCTGCGGCGCATTCAATGCTTTAGGATCACTGGCGTTTCTGCCCGCCAGCTCGAATGGATGGCGCGAGACGTTTTCCACTTACTGAGAAAAGTCGCAGCCCGCTCGCCATTAAGAGCTTATCCGATGACCTTATATAGAGAAGCCGCTCGCCTGACGAGTCACTTCCTCACATTTCTCGCTAATTTTCAGGGTGTTTTCTGCAACTAAAAGCGATGTTTTTTCATCAAGCAGAAAATGGGTGGTGTAATCGCTCAAATTTCTTTAACAGGATAACTAAGATTGTTTTTAAGTATTTTGAAAGTGCCCAAATCAATGAGTCAGGCCTCAGCATCCGCAACTACGTCAAATCAAATGTCGCTGCTCAGCTGGTTCCTCTTGCTGCTGCTTGGCTGCTTATGGGGAGGGGCCTTTTTCTCGGCAAAAATAGCTGTCTCGCAAATCCCTGCCCTGCCGCTGGTGTTTCTTCGTGTCTTTATTGCCTCCATCGCCCTTTGGGCATACGCCGCAGTCGCCGGAATCGCAGTACGATTAACCTATCGGGATATCCCGATCTTTCTACTCTTGGGCCTCATCAACAACGTCCTCCCCTTTTCATTGCTTTTCTGGAGTCAGCAGTACATTCCTTCCGGCCTCGCCGCTGTGCTAAATGCCTTCACGCCGATATTCACAATGCTCCTCGCACAAATTGCCACAAGTGATGAGCGCCTATCGGTCGCTAAAGTCGTGGCGGCCATTCTAGGCTTAGGAGGCGTTGCAGTTCTCGTCGGGCAAGACGCATTCGCTGGCGAAGCCGGTGTATTCCTGCCGCAAGTCCTTTGCCTTACCGCCGCCCTGTCCTACGCCTTCGCATTCATGTTAGCCAAGCGCATGCAGGGGTACTCCACTTACACACTTGCGGCGGGACAACTAACTGGAGCATCAGTATTGCTTATCCCGGTGCTATTCATCAGCTGGAACCCCGGCCAGTCCATCGCGCTCGTCGAATTGGCTTCCGTTTCTTCTGGTGTTTGGGTGGCTGTAGGCGCTCTTGCCCTCGTGTGCACCGCTGCTTGCTATCTCATTTACTTCAAGCTAATCCGCGATGCGGGCAGCACCAATGCCTCTCTGGTCACGCTTATCGTGCCACTATCTGCAATCTTACTTGGATATGTTTTCCTTGGCGAAAAACTTCAAGTCAATCACTGGATTGGCGGCGCACTCATCTTCACAGCCCTGTTGCTAATTTCAGGAAGAATCAAACTGGGCCGAAACCGCGCATAAAAAAAGGGCAGCCAACGGCCGCCCTTGTCTCAAACTTTATCTTGAAAGCCCTTAGCCTGCAAAATGCAGCAGTTTGGCTTGCTTCACCTGCGAAATGGCTTCGATCTGCTCGGTCACTGCCTCGCTAACTTCGCCATCAACTTCCACCAAACAGATCGCCTCATCACCGGCAGTCTTACGGCCAAGATTGAAAGTAGCGATGTTTACACCGGCATTACCAAGGATCATGCCCAACTGGCCGATAAAGCCGGGCTTATCTTCGTTGGTCACATACAACATGTTCTCGCCCAGCTCGGCTTCCATGTTAATGCCTTTGATCTGGATAACACGCGGCTTACCATCGGCAAACACGGTTCCAGCAACAGAGCGCTCCTGACGCTCGGTAACAACAGTCAGACGAATGTAGTTTTCATAGGCCCCCTGCCGCTCACGGCGCACATCTTCAATCTGAATGCCGCGCTCTTTCGCCATGGCAGGTGCAGAAACCATGTTGATGGTCTGCAACAGCGGCTTCAAAACACCGGTTACGGCTGCTGCTGTCATCGCTTTCACATTCATCTCGGCAACATCGCCTTCATACTCGATGCGAATGCCTTTGATAGCTGTTTCAGTTGCCTGACCTGCGAAAGAACCCAGCTGCTCAGCCAGTTTGACAAACGGTGCCAGACGCGGCGCTTCTTCAGCAGAAATGGACGGCATGTTTAAGGCGTTGGTTACAGCGCCATTCAACAGGTAGTCAGACATCTGCTCAGCCACCTGCAGCGCAACGTTTTCCTGCGCCTCGGAAGTGGACGCACCAAGGTGCGGTGTACACACCAAGTTCGGCGCACCAAACAGCACGTTTTCTTTTGCTGGCTCTTCGGTGAAAACATCAAACGCCGCACCACCGACTTTACCGCTATCCAGCGCCGCACGCAGGGCAACCTCATCAACAAGCCCACCACGCGCACAGTTGATGATGTAAATGCCGTCTTTCATAGTGGCAATTGCATCAGCATCGATGATGTTGCGGGTCTTGTCGGTCAACGGAGTGTGTAGTGTGATAAAGTCAGCGCGCTTGAACAACTCGTCCAGCTCAACTTTTTCTACGCCCAGCTGAACAGCACGTTCTGGTGAAAGGAATGGATCAAACGCCACCACTTTCATTTTTAGGCCAATTGCGCGCTCGGCAACGATAGAGCCAATGTTACCGCAGCCAACCAAGCCAAGGGTCTTGGAGGTGATCTCCGTACCCATGAATTTGGATTTCTCCCACTTACCAGCTTGGGTAGAAGCATCAGCAGCAGGAACCTGACGGGCAACAGCAAACATCATCGCAATAGCATGCTCTGCTGTGGTGATAGCGTTACCAAACGGGGTATTCATGACAATGATACCCTTGGCAGTCGCGGCAGGAATATCGACGTTGTCAACGCCAATACCAGCACGCCCAATAACCTTCAGATTGGTCGCTGCCTCAATGATTTTCTCCGTCGCTTTGGTCGCAGAGCGGATAGCCAAGCCATCGTACTGACCAATAATCTCGGCGAGTTTATCTTTATCCTTACCTACGTCAGGCAGGAAATCTACATCGCAGCCACGATCTTTAAAAATCTGTACGGCGCGTTCGGATAGCTTGTCGGAAATTAGAACTTTAGGTGCCACGGGTCTCATCCTTGAATTGCAGGCATAGTCTAGGGGACCGGTCGCACATTGGCGCGGCCGGTGGCAGCATATATTGGGAATTTTGGTATTCCAAAGGCGCGGGGCACCCTCGCCCCGCAAACGGCATCAGCTCTTAAGCGCTAGCAAGCTTGGCTTTTTCCTGAGCAAATGCCCAATCAAGCCACGGCAGCAAAGCTTCAACATTCGCCAACTCGACGGTAGCGCCTGCCCAGATCCGCAAACCAGATGGAGCATCGCGATAGGCGCCGATGTCATAAGCAACGCCTTCTTTGTCCAGAGCACTCACCATCGCCTTTGCAAAAGCGGCTTGTGCAGCCTCATCCAACTGCTGAATTTCGGGATCAACAATCTTGAGACAAACTGAAGTATTGGAGCGCGTCGCTTTATCGGTTGCCAAGAAGTCAACCCAAGCAGTTTTCTCGGCCCAATCAGCAATTGCACCGGAATTGGCATCCGCACGGCCGATCAATGCCGGCAGCCCACCAAGGCCTTTTGCCCAGCCAAGTGCATCAAGGTAATCTTCAACACAAAGCATGGAAGGCGTGTTGATCGTTGCACCGGTAAAGATACCGTCAATCAACTTACCGCCCTTGGTTAGGCGGAAAATCTTCGGCAGTGGCCATGCAGGCGTGTAGCTTTCAAGGCGCTCAACAGCCCGCGGCGACAAAATAAGCACACCGTGCGCAGCTTCACCGCCCAGCACTTTTTGCCAAGAGAAAGTCACCACATCCAACTTGGTGAAATCCAGATCCTGCGCAAACGCCGCAGAGGTTGCGTCGCAAATTGTCAGCCCTTTGCGATCCGCCGGAATCCAATCTGCATTCGGCACACGAACGCCAGAAGTCGTGCCATTCCAAGTAAATACAACATCATGATCGAAGTTGACCTGCGACAGATCAGGCAACTCGCCATAACCAGCTTCCAGCTTGCGAGCATCTGCAAGCTTCAACTGCTTCACCACATCAGTGACCCAGCCAGCGCCAAAGCTTTCCCATGCCAGCATATCGACAGGGCGCGCGCCAAGCAAAGACCAGAGCGCCATTTCAACAGCGCCTGTATCAGATGCTGGAACAATACCGATTTTGTAGTCGGAAGGAACTTCGAGAACTTCGCGGGTCAGCTCAATCGCCTGCGCAAGTTTGGCCTTGCCAATTTTCGCACGGTGAGAACGACCTAGTGGTGCGTCTTCCAGTACAGCTGGTTTCCAGCCTGGACGTTTCGCACAAGGACCCGAAGAAAAATTCGGATTCGCCGGCTTGGTTGCCGGTGTTTCAATATTAGCCATGTAGCTACCCTCTCAGATAGGCGCCCCTCGTTGGGGAGGGGTGTCCCACTGGTTGGTCTATGGCAAAGCTGAGATGAGGTCAACTAAAAAATTTTGAAAAGGACGTTTCTAGCTTTTCCAACCAGACCGCTGACAAACTACCCACTAAAAATCGGGCAGAACAGCCCCCGGCGCACGCATCACTCCAGAATCAAACTGGTAGCGCATGCCAAACCGAATCTCATGGGCATCAAGACCATCAAATTGGGTGCGCACCATGTTGCCACCTGAATAATACGCTGCGCTGTGTGCCGCCCCGTATTTGATATAGCGGTAACCGGCATCAAGACTTAACTGCGGAGATATTTCCAGTCCAACGCCAGCCATCATTGCCCAAGCAAGCGACCATTTCCGAGCGCCACCATGCCGCGCCACGCTCCCATCTGCCGCTGTTGCGGCCACATCCCCGGTAATCAGATAGGAGGAACCAATGCCCGCGCCGAAATAAGGGGTAAGAGCGCTACTATTCGGCAGGTCTACATACGCATTCGCCAAAAATGTAAGCCCGGAAATCCTAGCGCTTTCCTGCGTGGGGGCCGCTGCCAACGTACCTTGCGCACGGCGCGCCAACAGGTAGTCAGCACTCAGATCAACCCTTAACATCTCATCAAACCGATAGCCAACACCGGCGCCGACTACAGCATTGCGATCTAATTGATTGTTTTGAAAGGCAGCACCGCCATCCACGCCATTGGCTGCAGGATAGGCCGCATCAAGCCGTAAATACCAACCGCCCGGCTCCGCCATCATAGGCAAAATCGGATCATGTTGAATTTGTGGCTCTGGCAAATCCTCTGCAGCCGCGGGAAAAGCAGCAAGCAACACCAAAAAACCGAGAGAGCGCGACAACAACGACATGTGGAAATCCATAGAATACGCCCGTCATGGGCTCACATTATCGTAGTTAATAGCAAGTCAATATTACCTAGTTATTAACCAAGTAAATTAACCTTGTTTGTGTGAATGTGCTCTGAAATGAAAAAGGAGTGGCGATGCCACCCCTTCTTAAAAACCGAGCAGTCAATCTGCGCCTAGCTTGCCGCTGCTTTTACCGCGGCGACAATCTTCTCAATGACGCTAATCAGCTTATCCTTATCATCTGCCTCGCCCATGACGCGGATGAGCGGCTCTGTGCCGCTCGCACGAATGACCAAGCGGCCGATACCGGATAGCGCAGCCTCGCCCTCTGCAATAGCCTGCTTAACAGTTTCATTTTCAAGCGGCTTACCAACACCATATCGCACATTCTGAAGTATTTGCGGCACGGGCTCAAAGCATTGGCAAACCTTGGATACCGGCTGTTTCATGCGCTTAACACATGCGAGAATCTGAAGTGCGGCCACCAACCCATCTCCGGTTGTCGCAAAGTCAGAAAGCACAATATGTCCGGATTGTTCACCGCCGATATTAAATCCGCTTTCCCGCATACGCTCCACCACATAGCGATCGCCAACCTTGGTACGGGCCAGCTCCAGCCCTAACCCGTTAAGGAAGCGCTCAAGACCAAGGTTAGACATGACTGTCGCCGCAATGCCCTTCCCTGTCAGCCGACCGTCCTCATGCCAAGACTTTGCGATAATCGCCATCAGCTGGTCGCCGTCGACAACCTTACCGTTTTCATCAACGATGATGACCCGGTCCGCATCCCCGTCCAGCGCTATGCCGATATCAGCCCGCAGCTCTCGCACCTTCTCGCTTAGTGCCAATGGCGCTGTGGAGCCGCACTCACGGTTGATATTATAGCCGTTAGGCTCAACACCAATTGTGAACACTTCCGCACCAAGTTCCCAAAGTACATCTGGCGCAACTTTATAGGCCGCCCCGTTCGCACAATCGATGACTACCCGCATGCCCTCGAGCGAGACCCCACGCGGCATAGTCCGCTTGGCAAACTCCATATAGCGATCACGCATGCCTTCAATGCGCTTTGCCCGCCCCAAATCTCCCGGCGCAGCAAGTTGCTCGGTTAGATCTTTCTCAAGAAGACTCTCAATTTCCAACTCAACATCATCCGATAGCTTATAGCCATCAGGACCAAAGAACTTGATACCATTGTCTTCAAAAGGGTTATGAGAAGCAGAGACCATCACCCCCAAATCAGCGCGCAAGGATTGCGTTAGCATTGCCACACCTGGCGTTGGCATGGGGCCAAGCACAAATGCATCTACGCCAACAGCCGTAAACCCAGCCACCAGCGCATTTTCAATCATGTAACCGGAAAGCCGAGTGTCCTTACCAATAACAACACGATGCTGATGCTTGCCACGGCGGAAAACGATGCCTGCGGCCATCCCCAGTTTCAGCGCGATCTCCGGCGTAATCGGCCAGCTGTTGGCCGTACCGCGCATGCCATCGGTTCCAAAATACTTCCGTGTCATAAACACCCTCATAAAAACTCTGAGTTCACTGGCTTGCTGCCATCCAATTTTGTTAGGGACTATAAACAAGCTCCTGAAAAATTCCTTAAGACCCGCCAATCCATCCCATCAATTTGTGCGGCACAGTGTTACACAAGCGCAATGCGCCATGCATAATCGTAAAGCCAAAAAGAAAAAGCCCCGCCGCAGGGGCGAGGCTCATTTTTAATCTCAAAGCTATGTTTATGCATCTGGCGCAGGTGTGCTTGGCGCATCTCCAGACGATGCCGAAGACTCGCTTGCCTTGTTGCCTTCGCTAGAGGTCCCGTCACTAGCACCATTTGTAGCGCTGTTAGCACCGGCGGTTGGCACGGCAGACTTGCTCGGCGCCTTGCTATCACCGCCAGTATCACGGCTTGGTTCTTCACCCTTGAGAAGGTTCTCGATTTCATCACCGCTTAAGGTCTCGTATTCAAGCAATCCTTGGGCGATTGTATGCAGCTGATCCTCATGATCCTTCAGGATCTGCTCAGCCTTCTCAAGTCCTTCGGTAACAAAGCGTTTTACCTCGGCATCCACCAACTTTTGCGTATCTTCCGAAACGCTCTGGTTTTTCGCAACAGAGTGCCCGAGGAACACTTCCTCCTGATTCTCGCCATAAAGCAGAGGCCCCAGCGCATCAGACATACCGTATTGCGTCGCCATAGCTCGTGCGAGCTTCGTCGCCATCTGGATGTCACCACCGGCCCCCGTGGTCACCTTTTCATAGCCGAAGATCATTTCTTCCGCTACACGGCCACCCATGGCAACGGCCAAATCAGCGCGGCATTTAGCGCGGGTCAACGAAACCTGATCCTTCTCAGGTAGCCGCATCACCATCCCGAGCGCGCGCCCACGCGGGATAATTGTCGCCTTGTGAATAGGATCACTCGCAGGCATATGCAACGCCACCAGCGCGTGCCCGGCCTCGTGGTAAGCGGTCAGTTTTTTCTCTTCCTCGCTCATCACCAGTGTGCGGCGCTCCGCACCCATCATCACCTTGTCCTTAGCATCTTCAAACTCGCTCATGGTCACAAGCCGTTTGTTGCGACGCGCTGCCAGCAGAGCTGCCTCGTTAACAAGGTTCATCAAGTCCGCACCGGAGAAGCCCGGTGTACCACGCGCAAGAGTATGCACATCAACATCCGGTGCCAAAGGTACCTTGCGCATGTGTACCTTGAGAATTTTCTCCCGGCCGATAATGTCAGGATTAGGAACGACGATCTGTCGGTCAAAACGGCCCGGGCGCAGCAACGCTGGATCCAGCACGTCTGGCCGGTTCGTCGCGGCAATGATAATCACGCCCTCATTAGCCTCAAAGCCATCCATCTCCACCAGGAGCTGGTTAAGGGTCTGCTCACGCTCGTCATTGCCGCCGCCAAGACCGGCGCCGCGGTGGCGACCAACAGCATCAATCTCGTCAATAAAGATAATGCAAGGCGCATTCTTCTTCGCTTGCTCGAACATGTCACGCACACGAGAAGCACCAACACCCACAAACATCTCGACAAAGTCAGAGCCGGAGATGGTGAAGAACGGAACATTAGCCTCACCAGCCACCGCCCGCGCGGTCAGGGTTTTACCCGTACCTGGAGGGCCAACAAGCAGAACTCCGCGTGGAATACGGCCACCAAGGCGCTGGAACTTCTGCGGATCTTGCAAAAACTCGACAATTTCCTGCAGATCTTCCTTCGCTTCATCAATACCGGCGACATCTTCAAAAGTGACGCGCCCCGCTGTCTCGGTCAGCAATTTGGCCTTGGACTTGCCAAAACCCATCGCCTTGCCGCCACCGCCCTGCATCTGGCGCATCACGAAGATCCAGATGCCGAGAATCAGCAGCATCGGGAACCAAGAAATCAAAGCTCCAATCAACGAGAAATTCTCAGATGGTGGCTTGGCATTAATCTGCACGTTTTTGGCACGCAGCAACTCGACATATTGAGCTCCGCGCGGCGCATAAGTCGCAAATGAACCGCCAGAGGTGTAGTCACCGGTGATATTCTGATCTTGGATTGTAACTTCGCGAACGTCGCTTTGCTCAACCTTGGTCAAAAACTCCGAAAATGCAATTTCATTGCTAGCATTTCGCGCTGTCGGGCTTTGGAACATATTGAACAGAGCGATAAGGAGAAGACCGATAATCACCCAGAGGGCGAAGTTACGGAAATTTGTGTTCATTTCGATCCCTTCACCGCGTTCGCGCGGTGGTCGTGACGGTTATTAACTTTTCTGCGCCTTAACATAGGCAGCCAATCTGCATATGCCAAGGTGTCGCAAGCAACAAACTGGCGAGCTGTCGATTTTACGACAGCAAAGTTTGCCACAGGTAAACTCTAATCGCCGGAAGAGCGCAAATCTCGCTCCACATCAACCGGGCGAATGTCAGCGGGCCAAGTGGACGTGTCACGTCGCCCCCCGTTGTGAAGCACAACGCCTTGCGCCCCATACCAAGGCAAATAGCGCGATCCATCTGCCAAAACCAGCAGTGGTGCCCCATTAAAGGCCTGTTTGGGCCATGGCAAGCCAAGCTCTCGTGGCGCAGGAACACCAAGCGCAGAGAAATCGGATAAACAGAAAGCATCCACCCGAAGCGGTACTCGAGCCGTGATTCGAAAGCGACGATCAAACACCCCGCTCTCTCCCTCTGCCAACTGTAGCGGGTTAATGCCACACCGGCCAATTTCACGGCACAACAACACACGACTCTCAGTCTGATCAGTGAAGGGACGCAACTCAACCCCTGCCAAAGCACAACCGGAAAAGGCGCGGGTATCGCACAGCGCAAGCAACAAGCGCTCCACTTGCACAAGTCGCGGTGTATACCTAGCCCCACCAACCCGCCTTAGAAGCGACGCTAGAAGGCGCAAGGCAATTTCCTTAGGAAGCTCCTTCAACCCAGCGCAATCAAGCTGAACAAACCCAGCCGCATGCCATTGACACAGCTCTCGCTCCGCTTTTTGTCGGTAAAATGCAAGCGCATCTGCGGCTCGTCCTATCGCCCGCGCTGTCTTATCAAGGCGCGCCTCGCTCAAACCAAGCTGTGCAAGATCGCCAAGGCTTTGCCGCAGGCGGACGCGCTCATACTGCCGGTTCTCGTTACTAGGATCCTGTACAAACTCCCAGCCATATGCCTGTAGTGTCGCTTTCAAACGCTCGCGAGCGACATGGAGAAATGGACGAAACAGCGGGACCTCGCCGGTGCCATGTCTAGAGACGACCCGCATTGCGGCAAGCCCCTCAACTCCGCTCCCCCGCGCCAAGCGCGACAGAAACGTTTCGGCCTGATCTTGCCGGTGATGCGCCAAACACAAATACGCACAACCGCTTTCCCTGGCAGCAACCTCCAGCAACGCGTAACGCGCCGCCCTTGCCTCACCTTGAATATTAGCCTTTGGCTTTTGCCCCTGCCATCGTAAAATCTGATGCTGCAAGCCAAGCTCCGCACACTTGTCTGCAACAAACTGCGCTTCCTGTGTGGCCTCGGCCCGCAAACCGTGGTCAACTGTAAAAACGCGCAACCCTACTCCGCAGGCCTTGCTCCATTGCCAAAAGCACAACAGCATTGCCATCGAGTCAATCCCGCCAGAAACAGCTAGCCCCACTCGCCCTGCATCAACGGCAGGCGCAAGCAGGGCATCGATTTCTTCCTGAACTAAGCGTTTAGAGCTAATCACACCCATCCACTATTTGCAGGAAAGTTTCTTTTGTTCGGTTTTCGCCTGTTCCAAAACGCTGGGATTTGCGTAGGGAAACACCTCGATAACTTCAGAAAATGTGGCGCAGGCTGTATCGTTACTACCAAGCCCCACAAGGGAAACACCCAGCTTTAACAGGCTTTCCGGCGCTAACTCACTCTCTGGATAATCGCGAAAACTGGTCAGGAAGGCTTCTGCCGCACGTTTGTAGTCGCGCTGCGCCAGATAGCTTTCTCCAAGCCAATGCTGCGCACTGGGAGCAAGCTCAAAGTCTGGATACATACCAATGTAAATATCAAAGCCTTTTGCAGCTGCCGTATAGTTGCCATCCACCAACAAACCATAGATGACGTTATAGTCCGCCTGCGCATCCCCCGTAAGCAGCGTATTCACATCGCCCATGAACGACTTGCCTGCAAACTCCGCAGCTCCGGCAACAGGAGTTGAGTTTGTGACATCACCAACAAGGATCGTACCCTCGCCGCTTGTCTTGGTTGTATCTAACGCTCCCGGCGCTCCAAGCGAGGAGAGATCCAGCGGGCCGCCGCCAGTGCCCTGCGCTGTGTCTTGCGCGGCTGCTGCACTTGCCGGTGTCTGCCCTTGCTTCGCAGGCGCAGCGCCACTTTGCGGCAATGGCACAGCGCCGCTGGCAATACCATTGCTATTTTCCAATTGCTGGATACGATATTCGTTATCCTCCTGCGCGCGCCGAAGCTTATCCTCCAGCATGCGCAGCTGGTAAGTCAACTCTTCTACCTGCCCGGTTAAAGTGCGCACTTGATCTTCCAGCTGTACGAGACGAGCGGTGTTTTGTGCAGTCTTATCTTCATTGTTTCCAAACAACTGCGCTTGCGCACTGCTGGTACCAACAACCAAGCAAGCAACAATTCCCGCAACACCAATGGATTTGCCGATCATATTCGCCATTCCAAAACTCCTAAGGCCACTTACAACCTGAATGAAGCACAAAGGTTGCGCGGCGCTTTCTCTTCGTAAAACCGGAAGAGCCTAGAACCCGGTTTTCTGTCAACGGACAGGATCTCGCCCCACCCGCCGACACAAAATTAGCTGCCAGTTGATGTTAACACCGTCACAGCGCGACGATTCTGGCTCCAGCAGGTTTCAGCATTACAAACGGCAACAGGGCGCTCTTTACCATAGGAAATCGTATTGATGCGCTGCGCACTCACACCGCGCGCCACCAGATAGTCCTTGGTTGCCGCTGCACGGCGAGCCCCAAGAGCGATGTTGTATTGACGGGTCCCGCGTTCATCCGCATGCCCTTCAATAGTTACTTTGTAGCTTGGAAAGGCCTTAAGCCACTGCGCCTGCTTATTCAGCACCGCTTGTGCATCGGCACTCAAGCTGGTTTGATCGTTCAGGAAGTAAATACGATCCCCAACGTTCACGCTAAAGTCTTGTGTTGTACCTGCGGCAATGTTGTTCGCCCCGCCAGCCAGCTCTGGCCGCGTCTGCGCACAAGCTGCCATCAATACACACAGCGCACCCACGACAGCTGCGCGCTTCACTCCCTCAAAACCAAACATTTTACCTTGCATCCTTGCAGCTCCTGAGCTTTTGCGCCCGTTCACATCGCCATGGCCACAGCCTAACACATCCGGCCAAAAGAAAACCACAGCGTTCCTTGTATTATCCCAGCGGCGACAACAGAATGACCAATGCATTCAGAAGGCGCACCGCAGTTATTGTTCTTTTAGTCCAGTGTCGGTGACCAGGCAGGGTCCGAAGCAAAATTCGGCGTATCCACCCGCTGTTCGTTATATCCCGTTAAATCCACAGTCCACACTTGCGGCCCACCGCTCGCACCCGGTGTATCGCGGAAGAACACAAGCACGCGCCCATTTGGCGACCAAGCCGGCCCTTCATTGTGATAACCTTCTGTGAGAATTCTCTCGCCTTTGCCATCAGGTCGCATAACCCCGATCATAAACCGGCCCTGATGCACTTTTGTAAAAGCGATCAAATCACCGCGCGGCGACCAAACAGGTGTCGAATAGCGCCCCGGCCCAAAGCTGATCCGCTGCGCATTGCTGCCGTTGGCGTTCATCACATAAAGCTGCTGCGATCCCCCCCGATCACTTTCAAAAACCACACGTTGACCATCTGGCGAAAACGACGGGCTGGTATCAATTGCAGGCGTGTTGGTAAGCCGCGTTGTCCGGCGCGAGCGCAGATCCATTACAAACAGATTAGCATTGCTGCCCTGCTGCAAGCTCATAATGACCTTTTGTCCATCCGGCGAAAAACGCGGCGCAAAGGTCATACCCGGGAAATTGCCAAGAACTTCACGCTGCCCGCTTTCGATATTAAACAAGTAAACCTGCGGATTGCCACCCACATACGACATGTAGGTCACTTCTTGGCGCACTGGTGAAAACCGCGGTGTAAGCACGAGATCTGCTCCGTCGGTCAGATAGCGGACATTCGCCCCGTCTTGATCCATAATGGCCAAACGCTTGCGCCGCTTATCTTTTGGTCCGCTTTCATCGATAAAGACAATGCGCGTGTCAAAATAACCACGCTCGCCGGTCAGTCTCTCATAAATCGTATCAGCGATGATATGCGCCAAACGCCGCCAGTTTTCAGGGCTGGTAACAAATTGCTGCCCCACCAATTGCTGCCCGGCGAACACATCCCACAAACGAAACTCGGCCTTGATCTGCCCATTGGGTTGCGCCACCAAAGAGCCGCTAACCAATGCCTGTGCGCCAATTGTACGCCAATCGCCAAAGCGCGGCATGCTGCTTGCCGACATGCCTTGCTGAATAAACGACGCTGGATCTAATGGCGCTAGTAAGCCAGAGCGACGCAAATCAGCTTCCACCACGGCGCTCACTTTGCTAGCCATATCCGGCGCTGTGCCTTGCGCTGCGAATGCGGGCAACGCAATCGGCATTGGCTCTACATTGCCCTCGGTAATATTGATCTCGATCAGTGCATGCGCAGATGGCATGGCCATAAAAACGCCAAGCATCGCAGCAAATGCTGAAAACAGCTGCCTGCGTATTTTCATCCCTGCCAACAACAGGAGCATTTTGCGTCGGGCAACGAGCATCTACACGCTCTCCTTCAAGTCTTAGTAACCCAGCATCTGCTGGGGATCGAAATTAATAATGACAGTCTGCCATGCGTCATACTTCGCGACTGGTAGCTGATAGGGACCGCAACGATACACCGCCCGCACAGCGCTTTGGGCAGCGGCGGGGAAGGCCCGGTGTGACACAGAGTTCAACACTTGCGGAGCGCCGGTCACCTCCCCCTCACGCGAGAGATTGAATTGCAACCGCACCTTCAACGTTTCGGCACCTTGCGCACCTGTGGGTGGATTCCAACAGCGCGCAACCTGGCTGCGTAGCGCATCCAGTTCGGAAACCGACAACTTGACATTAGTGCGCCCGTTCGCCGTTCCAAGCGCCGCTGGCTTATCATCCTGTGCAACGCCCCCGCCTGCAGGTGTTGTTTTATTCAACAAAGCAGCAATCTTGTTCGGATCAAAATCGCGCTTTGTCTTCTTTTCAGGCTCAGGTCGAGGCCGCACACGCGGCTTGCTTATCGGCATCACCTTTACCAGCTTGTCTGCAAGTTTCGGCTTTTCAGCCTCAGGTGCCGGTTCCGCGACCTCTTGAGGCTCGGCCTCCGCCTGCTTCGGCGCCTGCGGATCAACAGATGGTTCAGGCTCGCTTTGCGGCGCAGGCTCTGCTGCGCTTTGGGTTTGACGCGGCGCTGGTTTTTCGGCCACGGGTGCCTCGCTCTTCACCTCTGTCTCGCCTTTTGGATCCTCCACCGGTTTTGGTTTTGTTGTCGGTGCGACAGAGGCTTCAGCCAACTGCTTTGCCCGCTTAGAACCCTGTTGAATTATCGTGAGCTCTTCGATACTCAGCAACTCCACAGGCAAGCTTTCCACCGGCTCAGCGCTCATTCGCTCCACGTCAGGCAGCGCAATAAGCCCTGCAACCAGCAAGGTCCCATGTAAGACGGTTGAGGCAATCAAAGAGGAGCGCATGGTTACGAGCCGCCTTGCTCCTCAAGCGTGACAAGGCCAATACGCTTATAGCCAGCTGCGTTAATCCGGCCCATGACCTTCATAACCTCGCCATAATCGGTGCTCTTGTCGCCGCGCACAAAAATCCGTTCGTCGTAACCGTTTCTCGCAATTGCCTTCAACTTTGCTTCCAGCTCTTCGACAGGGATCTGGGTATCCTGAATATAGACCGTGCCATCATCGCGCACTGAAATCGCTATGGGCTCCGTGTCCCCTTCCAGCTGGTTGGCGCGGGTTTTTGGCAGGTCAATAGGCACACCCACGGTCAACAACGGTGCCGCCACCATAAAGATGATGAGCAACACTAGCATCACATCCACCATCGGTGTCACGTTGATCTCGCTCATGGGTGCATGCGCATGCCGCCGCCTTCCGCGGCGCGAACGCCCTGCACCAGAACCTCCAGCTGTGCCCATGCCCATCGCTTACACCCGCTCGTCAATGCGCCGTGATAGAATTGCCGAGAACTCATCGGCAAACCCTTCCATGCGCGCACTCAGTTTACCTGCATCTGATTGCAGCTTGTTGTAAGCAATAACCGCCGGAATAGCCGCAATCAGCCCAAGCGCCGTCGCAAACAGCGCCTCGGCAATACCCGGCGCCACCACAGCCAGGCTGGTATTCTTCGAAGCAGCAATGGAGGTAAAGGCATTCATAATGCCCCAGACTGTGCCAAACAGGCCCACAAACGGCGCAGCCGAGCCGATCGTCGCCAAAAACAACAACCGCTTTTCCAGTCGCTCCGCCTCGCGGGAAATCGTCAAATCCATAACCCGGTCAATGCGCTGCTGCAAACTTGCGATCGCCGGCTTCGGAGTTTCTAGCGAACGCTTCCATTCGCGCATCGCGGCCACAAACAGCGCGGCCATGCCATCATTCGCACGCGAGCCGAGCGACTTATAGAGCTCGTCCAGCGACTGGCCAGACCAGAACACATTCTCAAACCGTTCCATTTGCTTCTTGGTGCGCGCGTAAAGCAACACCTTGTCGATGATAATCGCCCAGCTCCAGATGGAAGCTGCCAGCAACCCCAACATGACTAGCTTGACGACAATATCCGCCTCAAGAAACAAAGAGAGGTAAGACATGTCAGAGGCTGCCCCCTGCAGAGCGCCTTCAACAACACTGTCAGAATTCATAGGTGTCGACCCTTCGACGTCTCAACCCGCCGGCCCCCACCAAGGTGCTTCGACAAGTATCTGCAAAACAAAATCTTTCACTTCTTGCCCGCTGAATTTGGCAAAACTTCGACTGTCCGACCAATTCCAGCAATCCCTAAAAAGAGCCTGTTAAGGTTACTGAAGCTTTAACATAAGTAGATTAAACCAGTGCGCATGAGGGGAAGTGCCATCGGGCACGCGGATAAAAAAAGGGGCTTCTAGCCCCTGAAATCTGCAGTTTTTGGGTATTGCACGTCAAGCATTAAGCGCCTCGGCGAGTGCCGCAGGCAGTCGAACGGGCCAGCCTTCTGGCGTAATAACCGCGATCATGACCTCGGCCTCAAACAGCTTTTCTTCACCGCGCCACACAGATTGTTGCATATTGATTCGCGCACCGCGCACAGCATTGAGCCTAGTGTGAATCACAAGTGCATCATCGATCCGCGCGGACTTGAGAAACTCGATTTCCATTTTTCGCACTGCAAACACCAGTGGCGGACCATGCTTTCCCGCTTCCATTTCATGATGATGCAGGCCCTTTAGCCGCAAAAAGTCGCTGCGGCCCCGCTCGATAAATTTCAGATAATTGGCATGATAGACAATACCGGAGAAGTCTGTGTCCTCGTAGTAAACGCGTACCGGCAAAATGTGCGTTCTCTCTTCAAACCGGCCCGCCAAATCTGGCCAACGCCTCTCAGCGGTGCTCATTCTTCTGGCTCCTGAAACAGTGTCATTTGCGGAGCCCCGCCCGCTTCAGGCACGGCAAGCCCGAGGTGGTTGAAAGCCGCGCGCGTTAACACCCGCCCGCGCGGCGTCCGCTGCAAATAACCATTCTGGATCAAATAGGGCTCTACAATCTCTTCAATAGCATCACGTGGTTCCGATAACGCGGCAGCTATTGTCTCGATTCCCACTGGCCCGCCACCAAAGTTACGAGCAATCTGGTTCATGTAGCGCCGGTCAAGTGCGTCAAAACCAGCACGGTCTACTTCAAGCTGCTGCAAAGCACGGTCTGCTAGCCCAGTGTCAATCTGCTGATCTCCGGCCACGATGGCAAAGTCGCGCACACGGCGCAGCAAACGCCCGGCAATGCGTGGCGTACCACGAGAGCGGCGCGCGATCTCACGGGCCCCGTCATCACTCATACCTATTCCCAGCAACCGCGCCCCGCGCTTAACAATCAACTCCAGCTCTTCCGGCGTATAAAACTCCAGCCGCACAGGAATCCCGAAACGATCGCGTAGCGGCGTCGTGAGCAGCCCAAGACGTGTAGTCGCCGCCACCAATGTAAATTTAGCAAGATCAATCTTCACGGAGCGCGCCGCTGGCCCCTCGCCGATAATCAAATCAAGCTGGAAATCCTCCATTGCCGGATAAAGCACTTCCTCAACTGCGGGATTAAGCCGGTGAATCTCATCAATAAATAGGACGTCACGATCTTCCAGATTGGTCAGCAGCGCCGCCAAATCACCCGCTTTGGCAATCACTGGCCCCGATGTCGCTCGGAAGTTTACGCCAAGTTCGCGCGCCATGATCTGCGCCAGAGTGGTCTTGCCAAGGCCGGGAGGCCCCACGAACAACACGTGATCCAGCGCCTCGCCGCGAGCCTTCGCTGCGCCAATGAACACCTTGAGATTCTCGCGCGCCAGCTTCTGGCCCGTAAACTCATCAAGGCTTTGTGGCCGCATGCCACTATCAATTTCGTCCCCTATGATTTGCGGGGATACAAGGCGGTCTGCCTCATCGCTCATTGCGCCAATTCCTTAAGACCAAGCCGGATAAGTTTCTCCGCTGGTGCATCTTCGCCTGCTGTCTTTACTGCCGCCGCAACGGCTGCTGCCGCCTGCGCATTTTGATAGCCAAGGTTGGTAAGTGCCGAAACCGCATCGCCAATCGCGCCAGCACCCAGTGGTGCTAGGGCTGCTTGCGCCACTTCAATACTGCCAGCATCCACGCTGGCAAATCCGGGCGCTTTGTCCTTTAGTTCACTCAGGATACGTTCGGCAACCTTTTTGCCTACACCCGGTGCCCGCATAATGCTGGTCTTGTCACCCAGTGCAATCGCATTAGCCACATCTGCTGCACCCATAATCCCGAGGATTGCCAACGCCACCTTTGCACCAACCCCCTGCACAGTGGTGAGCAGGCGGAACCACTCACGTTCTCCGTCATTAGCAAATCCATAAAGGCGGATCATATCCTCGCGAACCACAGTTTCGATAGCCACCGATGTGGCTTCGCCAACTCTTGGCAGCTGCTGTAACACCCGTGAAGGGCAATAAACCTGATAACACACGCCGTGAACATCAAGCAGCACATAATCATCTTGATAGCTATCAACGATACCCTTTAGCTTGCCAATCATATCGCGCTCCCTCCGGTCGTTACTCGTTTCTTGCTGGGCGCTTGCTTTAAGGCGTGCTCCGGCGCGCCGCGATGTTGCGCATGGCAAATGGCAATAGCCAAAGCATCCGCCGCATCGTCAGAATTAAAATGCGCTCTAGGCAACAAAACCTTGACCATCATGCGGATCTGTTCCTTGTCAGCATGCCCTGTGCCCACCACAGTCTTTTTCACAAGGTTAGGCGCATATTCCGCCACAGGCAAACCATGCAAGGAAGGAACAAGCAGCGCTATACCCCGCGCTTGTCCCAGCTTAAGGGTCGCCCCGGCATCTTTGTTGACAAAAGTGTTTTCCACCGCCGTCTCTTGTGGTCGAACCTGTGCCACAACATCCTGCAGGCCATCGTGGAGCTGCTTCAACCTGCTGGCAAGATCAAGATCAGCATCGGAAGTCACCGTCCCGCTGCCAACAAACTGCATGCGATTACCGCTTACATCAATGGCGCCCCAACCGGTGCGCCGCAAACCGGGATCAATCCCAAGTATTCGAATCGTTAAGCTCATAGAACAAAGCGGTAACAAAAGATTCCGTTTGACGCTACCACTCCCACCCACTAAAGACAGAAAGCCCTATGATTTTAGGGAAACCACTTACCAATTCGGCAATCTCAAGGCCTCTCTATGATAATCGACAGCTTACCAGCGCTGGAACAGTCCGGCTGGATTTTTCTTGCGTTCGCCTTGACCGTTGCTGGATTGACCCGCGGGTTTGCCGGGTTTGGTGCCGGTATGATTATGATGCCACTTGCAGCCACGCAAGTTGATCCCAAAATCGTCGCCCCTACGTTTCTATTGCTGGATTCCCTTGTAACCTTGCCCATGGTGCCCGGCGCCATCGGCAAATGCCAGCGCCGTTCCGTTGCTCCTGCCATTATTGGAGCTGGTCTCACGGTTTTTCTCGGGGTTTACTTGCTCGCTCACCTTGACCAAGTGGTGGTGCGCTGGTGCCTTTCACTTATCGTGCTTGCTCTGCTGGCACTCATTGCCTCTGGCTGGCGCTTCAAAGGCGAGCCGACCGCATTGCCATCCCTTGGTGTCGGCATGACCGCAGGCGTTTTAGGCGGCCTTGCACAAATGTCCGGCCCGCCCGTTGTCTCCTTTTGGATGTCTGGCCCTCAGCCAGCCATGATTATACGGGCCAACCTTATTACTTTCTTCGCATTTAGTAGCCTGTTCTCCTACAGCGCGTTTTGGTGGTACGGCTTGTTTAGCCTCAAAATCTTTGCCTTGGCTCTAGTCGCCGCCCCAGTTTACGCGCTCGCGCTAAAGGTGGGCAGCTGGGCTTTTTCCAAAGCCTCTGGAGTTTTCTATCGGCGCATAGCGTATTTACTCATTTTGGCAGCGGCGCTCACATCCCTGCCGATATTCGACCTCTAGATGCACAATAGCGGCATTTCTACACACGTCTCTACGGCAATTAGCTATTGCCTTAGCATCAATGATCTACTAATCAAGGCAGCATTCGCAATAAAACACCTATAACAACCGAGAAACAGCGAATTCATGCCAAAGACTTCCCTCGACTCGATCGACTTCGAGATCTTGAAAAACCTGCAGCAAGATGGCCGCTTGACTAATGTCGAGCTCGCTACAAAAGTCGCACTTTCCCCCTCACCTTGCCTGCGGCGGGTAAAAAATCTTGAAGAGGCTGGAGTAATCGACGGTTATCAAGCTTCGGTAAACCGACGCAGCGTCGGACTTGGCATGACCGTCTTTGTCGAAATGCGCATGAACAAGCAAAGCCGCGCCAAGGCTGATGGGATTCTCGAGCGTCTTCTTAGCCAACCAGAAGTGGTTTCATGCCATCTGGTTTCCGGGCAATCAGATATTCTGGCCGAGGTTGTGGTGCCCAGCCTAGACATCTACGACCACTTCCTGACAGACTTTTTGATGTCGCTTGATGGTGTCGAAGATGTCCGCTCCAACTTCGCCATCCGCACCGTAAAGGCCAACGGCCCCCTGCCATTACACCACTTGGAAAATAACGATTAACACCGAAGTACCTGCAAAATATAAAGGGCAGCCCGAAGCTGCCCTTTATATTTTGCGTCCGCAAGTGTTGCATTCCTGCACGCCCGCCTAGCCAAGCTTGGCAAGCACGTCCTCGGAGATGTCGAAGTTAGAGTAGACATTCTGTACGTCATCATCATCTTCCAGCGCATCCATCAGCTTCATGATGGTCCCGGCCTTTTCTTCGTTCACTTCCACCAGATTCTGCGGCTTCCAGATGGTTTTTACAGAATCAGCTTCGCCCAGCGCACCTTCCAGTGCTTTGGAAACTTCGGAAAGGTCTTCAAACGCGCAGATAATGGTGTGGCCTTCTTCATCGCTTTCCACATCATCCGCACCAGCTTCGATACCAGCTTCCATGACGGCATCGGCATCGCCAGCCTCTGGCTTGTAAACCAACTCGCCGACCCGGTCGAACATGAAGGACACCGAGCCAGTTTCCCCCATAGAGCCACCATACTTGGTGAAATAGGACCGGACATTCGCTGCAGAGCGGTTTTTGTTGTCCGTCAACACTTCAACAATGATGGCGGTACCGCCGGGGCCATATCCCTCATAACGGATCTCGGTGTAGTCAGCGCCTTCACCGCCTTGCGACTTTGCAATCGCCCGCGCGATGTTATCTTTAGGCATGGATTGGCCTTTGGCATTCTGCACAGCCAAACGCAGGCGCGGGTTTTTATCCGGGTCTGGATCGCCCATTTTCGCCGCAACTGTAATCTCTTTAGACAAACGTGAAAACAGCTTGGACCGTACAGCATCCTGACGGCCTTTGCGGTGCATGATGTTTTTAAATTTTGAATGTCCTGCCATAGGTCTTCCCGGCTAGTCGTGATGTCGTTTGAGTTTCGCCCTTCAAATCACCAGCCCGCCCCTCCTTACGGAGCCGGACACTTGCGTTTCGATGGGAATTCTTTTGCGCCGCCGCTTATAAAGGCCTTACAGACTAAAATAAAGGGGGAGCAGCGCCTTCCCCTCTATGTCGCAGCAGGCCCGAACATTTCCTTTCGGTTGCCTAGCTGCCCCAGAAGCTGGGCATCACCTGCTCAAGCCGCCCCCCAAGGCGCACAGGCGATACCGCGGTTGCAAGCCCTGTCGCGTCGTCCGTCTCCACGGCAACCCCGCAAAGCGTCGCCGGCCCCATAGACGGCGTAAAGCGTCCACCCGGTATCTTACGCATAAACCGACTGACCGGCTCGTCCTTTTCCATACCAAGCACTGAGTTATAGTCTCCGCACATACCGGCATCGGAAAGGTAAGCTGTACCGCCATCCAGTATTTGATGATCCGCTGTTGGCGTATGCGTATGCGTTCCCACCACCAGCGAAGCTCTACCATCGCAAAAATGACCCATGGCCTGCTTCTCCGAAGTCGCCTCTGCGTGCATATCAATGATAATCGCGTCAGCAACTTGGCCCAGCGGACACTCATCCAAAATGCGGTCGATCGCCGCAAACGGGTCATCCAACGCATCCATGTAGACCCGGCCCATCACGTTCGCCACCAGCACATTAGCGCCATTACGTGCGCGGAAAAGGTGCGCGCCCCGCCCGGGAGATCCCACTGGGTAATTGGCAGGTCGCAACAAACGATCCTGTCGCTCAATATATACCAGCGTATCCCGTTGGTCCCACACATGGTTTCCCGTCGTGACCACGTCCGCCCCAGCATCCAGCACATCCTGCAGGATCTGCTCGGTTATCCCGAAACCGGCAGCGGCATTCTCGCCATTGACAACAACAAAATCGAGCCTGTTGCGCTCAACCAGCTCCGGTAGCCGCTCGATCACGATTGTCCGGCCCGCACGCCCGACCAGATCCCCTAAAAACAGCAGCCGCATTCCCTAAGTCCTTTGCTGGAGAAATCGTTTGAAGGCCTCGCTATACACCTCGAAGCCGTCTTCTGTCACCATGGCATCTAAATAACGATCATGTGCTTCCATGGGCACGTTGCCCACACGTTGGCAGGCAAAAGCCACTCCAATGGTAAACACCTGTTTCTCTTTTGAGAGGCTAGCCAGCGCCCGGTCGTAGAACCCGCGCCCATAACCTATCCTGCCCCCTTCACCATCGAAGGCCGCCAATGGCACCAACAGCACATCCGGCAAAACCACGCCATCTTTTGGCGCTTTTGTACCAAACCCAGCTGCAACAAGCTCGCTGTCTGGATGTAAGCGACGAAACTCCAAATCCTCGCCAACAACCGCAGGCAGGCACAACTCTGCCCCGCCCACACGCAGCGCGTCCATCAAAGGGCGGGGATCGGCTTCTTCGTGAATTGGCCAGTACCCGGCTACGCAAACTCCACCCAGCGCAGGTGCAATTGCAGCATGATCCGCAATGCCCATCGCCGCAGCTAGACGCATATCAAGCGGCAAACTGGCCCGACAGCCAAGCGCCATCAAGCGCAACTCACGCTTCTGCATCACAAGCATATGCGCGCCATCTGTTTCCTGATCGGTTCTGGAGATAGTCGCCCCCGTCTGGCTTAAATCCTGCGTTTTCCCTAGCAGACCAGCAAAGGCAAAACAAGCAAGCAACGGAAGTGCAGCCAATAAGGTATAAAGGAAAGTGCGCGCCACGATGGCCGTTGGAGACATGTGCATCCCGGAGAACCTACAATGTAGGTGGGCGCCGTTTAGTCCAGCCCACGAGCCGGTCCAGGGACAGCTCCCGAGGAAATGCGTAAGGCCCCGGGGATAGTTTGCTCCTGACAAACCACGCAGCAACGCTCCTATTCCTATAGGCTTGCCGCGGCAGAATTGCCAGAAAAAACGTTATGCGCTCAACAACTGCTTAGCGCCAAAAAAACATGACTGGACAACCGGTTGAACACCCGCGTCGCGTTAACTTACCCCTCTAGCCAGACAAGCGCTTTCGCGCGATAATAAATGCACTTCCCCAAAGCGCAGCAATAGACTCAGGCAGTGAAGTGCGCCTGCAAAAGCACACATATGTTCCAGCACGTTTCCTGAAGTTACAGCGCGGCAATCGCCTCTAGCTGCTACGATCCAGCTCATCGCCAGTTACAGCAGCCTGACCATTTGCAATATCGTTTGCCAGCTGAACCAGCTGCGCACTGGCAGCATCCAGCTTTTCAGCAAGCGCAGCATCGCTTTGTGCATAGGCCTGTTGCAGTGTCGCCATCCGCGCTTCTAGAGCTTCTTGCGCTTCTTGCAGTTGCGAAATCTTCTTTTCGGCTTCCGCCAGTTGGTCTGTCGCAACAATACCAGCCATCACGGTAAGACGCAGATCGCCTATCTCTCCAAAGCTACTACGAAGGCTATCGATGCTCTCGTCAAATCGCCCAGCAAGCCCGTGTAACCGGTTTTCTTCACCATCATCACAGGCCATGCGATAGGTGCGGCCATTTATCGTTACGGTGACTTGCGCCATCTAGCCCTGCCCCTGCCCGTCAAGAACGCTGCGGATCGTCTCCATTGCATTGACCAGCCTGCGCGACACATCACGATTAACCTCTACAAGCGAGTCGCAGCGTGCCTCGGCACGATCCAGCTTCGCCGCTAGCTCGGATCGATCCTCTCCCAAACGCAAGATGTCTTCTTCCAAACCTTCTAAAGACTTGTCTTTGGACAATCGATCACGTGCGCACCGTTGTACAGCGTCGATCGAACTTGTCAGCCGCTCCAACGCTTTGTTTACACCCTGCCGATTTTCCGTCAGTTCTTGCATCATGTTATGTGCGCACCCAGCTCCCGAATTTTTTATAGTTTATTCTTAATTTTGGCTAGTTTAGGGTCATCTGCGTTTGGTTTCAAACCCTGCAATGATCTGCCTTGCAAATCGATCTAGGCAAAAACGGTTTGACCCGCTATACCAATCCCCTCAAGTCCAGATCTTATGCACACTATATCGCGGATTAAGTAGTCGCACGCCCTGCGACATTCTAGCAAGTGTTCCAAGATACCTTTCTCGTCACCGGCACTAGGCGAAAACTTCTTTCACTCACTGGAAATATTTGCAATTTCATTCCACAAGATCACCATTTTTTATAAATTTCTGATTTACTAGTTCGCTGGCACGTCGCTTTCCTCTAGCGATTATTGAGCAATAAACACCGGCGAGACAGCTTGGGATTGATTGACTCAACCTCTCAACCTGATATGTCTCCTTTCCTAGATTGTTTAACTGCTCGCAGGCAACTCTTCGCGCTTAGGGGTAGAGGCGCGTGCTGGTGCGCAGCTGAATAATGGAATATGACCTTTTCACCGGCCACCCTGCCGGACGAGCAACGGGACAAAAATGACCGATCTCGAGAAACACCAGAGAATGGCCAATGCCATTCGTTTCCTTTCGATTGATGCTGTTGAACAAGCAAAGTCTGGCCATCCTGGCCTGCCAATGGGCGCCGCCGACATTGCCACTGTCCTTTTCACCAAGTTTTTGAAGTTTGATCCAAAAGCGCCAAACTGGGCCGACCGCGACCGTTTCGTCCTGTCCGCAGGTCACGGCTCTATGCTGCTTTACTCATTGCTCTACCTGCTGGGTTATGAAGATTTCACCATCGAAGAGCTGAAAAACTTCCGCCAGATGGGCGCGCTCACCTGCGGCCACCCTGAGTTCGGCCATGGCGCGGGCATCGAGACAACCACCGGCCCGCTCGGTCAAGGTCTTGGCAACGCACTTGGCATGGCGATCGCAGAGCGCATTCAGGCAAACCGCTTCGGCACAGGCCTTGTGGACCACCACACCTACGTACTTGCTGGCGACGGCTGCTTGATGGAAGGTATCTCGCAAGAAGCCATATCACTTGCAGGTCACCTGAAGCTGAATAAGCTTATCCTGATCTGGGACAACAATGGCATTACCATTGATGGCAAAGTTTCAGTGGCTGACAGCACCGATCAAGTTGCCCGCTTCAAGGCTTCGGGCTGGAACACGATCGAAGTAGATGGTCACGATCCAGAAGCCCTCGAAGCCGCGTTTGAAGCTGCCCACAAAGCAGACAAGCCAACCATGATTGCCGCTAAAACCACCATTGGTTTTGGTTCGCCAAACCGCGCTGGTACCAGCAAGGCACATGGCGCGCCGCTGGGGGCAGAAGAAATCGCCGCAACCCGTGCTGCACTGGGCTGGGAAGACGAAGCCTTCGACGTCCCCTCCGATGTTCTGGACGCTTGGCGCATTGCCGGTCTTCGCTCTGCCCAAGCGCGCAAGGACTGGGAAGCAAGCTTTGCCGCCAGCGACGCAGATCAGCGCGCCGAATTCGAGCGACGCAACCGCGGCGATCTTCCTGCGGGCTTTGAAGATGCAATTCTTGCCTACAAGCAAGAACTTGCCGAAACTCAGCCAACCATCGCAACTCGCAAAGCCTCTGAGGCTGTACTGGGTGTAATCAACGCTGTTCTGCCGGAGACCATCGGTGGCTCTGCCGATCTGACCGGCTCCAACAACACCAAAACCGAGCAGACCCTGCCGATCACCCCGGACGACTTCTCTGGTCGCTACATTCACTGGGGCATCCGCGAACACGGCATGGCCGCCGCCATGAACGGTATGGCCCTGCACGGCGGCATGATCCCTTATTCTGGCGGCTTCTTGGTATTCTCTGACTACTGCCGCCCGTCCATTCGCCTCGCAGCGCTGATGAAGCAACGCGTCATCCACGTCATGACCCACGATTCGATTGGTCTTGGCGAAGATGGTCCAACCCACCAGCCTGTGGAACACTATGCGGCCCTACGTGCCATTCCTAATGTGAATTTCTTCCGCCCTGCGGATATCACAGAAACTCTGGAATGTTGGCAGCTCGCAATCGAGAAAAAGCAGACCCCAAGCATTCTTGCTCTCACGCGTCAGAACCTGCCTTCTCTACGCCCGGTATTCGAAAAAGAAAACCTTTGTGCCAAAGGGGCTTATGTCATCTCAGACAGCGAACAAGAGCCACAGGTTACCCTGTTCGCAACGGGCTCTGAAGTTGAAATTGCCGTAGCGGCACAGAAACAGCTGGAAGGTCGCGGAATTTTTGCCCGTGTGGTCTCTGTCCCTTGCGTTGAATTGTTCGAGCAACAATCTGACGCATACAAAGCGTCAATTATTGGTGCTAGTGCTGTCAAGGTTGCGATCGAGGCAGGCATCCGCCAAGGCTGGGATCGCTTTATCGGCCCTGATGGAATTTTCGTAGGCATGGACGGCTTTGGCGCCTCCGCTCCCTACAAAGAGTTGTACGAGCACTTCGGCATCACCGCAGAAAATGTGGTTGCTAAAGTTGAAGAGCGCCTCGGCTCCATCGCTGAGGGCTAATTTAAGTTTCGTGCGCCAACCACCTCCCGGCACGGCGCACGATTTTTAGGACGGCTGGCCGACAGTGCCGGCATAACCTGAACCTGAAAGCGCCCTGAGAACCAGCGGCGCGACACCGAAAGAGGTTACACATGGCAGTAAAGGTAGCCATTAATGGCTTTGGTCGCATTGGACGTAACGTTCTGCGCGGTATTATTGAATCTGGTCGTACAGACATCGAAGTAGTAGCCATCAACGACCTCGGTCCGGTTGAAACCAACGCACACCTGCTACAGTTTGATTCTGTGCACGGAAAGTTCCCGGCCAAAGTAACCGTAGACGGCGACACCATCGATGTTGGCCGCGGCCCAATCAAAGTAACCGCAATTCGCGATCCAAAAGATCTGCCTTGGGGTGAAATGGGCATCGACATTGCAATGGAATGCACCGGCATCTTCACTGCAAAAGAAAAAGCTGCCCTGCATCTGGAAGCTGGCGCAAAGCGCGTTCTTGTTTCCGCTCCTGCAGCAGGCGCTGACAAGACAATCGTTTACGGCGTTAACCACGACACCCTGACTTCTGAAGATCTGGTTGTTTCCAACGCATCTTGCACCACCAACTGCCTATCTCCGGTAGCTCAGGTGCTTAATAAAGCTGTTGGCATCGAAAAAGGCTTCATGACCACCATTCACTCCTACACTGGTGATCAGCCTACTCTGGATACCATGCACAAAGACATGTACCGCGCCCGCGCTGCTGCTCTTTCCATGATCCCGACTTCTACCGGTGCTGCAAAAGCTGTTGGTCTGGTTCTGCCTGAGTTGGCTGGTAAACTGGACGGCGTTGCTATCCGCGTACCAACCCCGAACGTTTCCGTTGTGGATCTGGTATTCGAAGCGAAAAAAGACACCACCATTGAAGAAGTCAATGCGGCTATCAAAGCAGCAGCTGATGGTGAGCTGAAAGGCGTTCTGGGCTACACTGAAGTGCCTAACGTCTCCACCGACTTCAACCACGACCCACACTCTTCCATTTTCCACATGGATCAGACCAAAGTCATGGAAGGCCGCATGGTCCGCATCCTGACTTGGTACGACAACGAGTGGGGCTTCTCCAACCGCATGGCGGACACCGCTGTTGCGATGGCAAAGCTCATCTAATCTGACTAAGGGCCGCCCAGAGCGGCCCTTTTTCACTTATATACCAGGCATGCGCCGGGCTTCCCCCAAAACAGCCCGCGTGACGCTGCCACCCATTCGGCATAGTGCGCCCTACGCGCACCTTTGTTTTTCCGGAGAAAACCATGTCTTTCAAAACCCTCAATGATGCCGATCTCAAAGGCAAACGCGTCCTTACCCGTGTAGATCTGAACGTCCCAATGAAGGACGGTAAAGTTACCGACGCCACCCGTATCGAGCGCGTACTGCCGACCATTAAAGAAATCTCCGCAGCTGGCGGTAAAGTTATTCTGCTTGCTCACTTTGGCCGTCCTAAAGGCGCAAAAGTACCTGAAATGAGCCTCGCACCCGTAGCACCAGCTGTTGCTGAGCTGCTCGGCAAGCCCGTCGCTTTTGCAGACGACTGCATTGGCGAAAGCGCAAAAGCTGCTGTTGACGCCATGGCCGAAGGCGATGTGCTTCTGCTGGAAAACACCCGCTACTATGCTGGCGAAGAAAAGAACAACGCTGAGTTTGCCAAAGAACTGGCTGCCAACGGCGACATCTTTGTCAACGACGCATTCTCCGCAGCACACCGCGCCCATGGTTCAACCGAAGGTCTTGCCAAGCTTCTGCCCGCATTTGCTGGCCGTACCATGCAAGCCGAGTTGGAAGCTCTCGGCTCCGCTTTGTCAACTCCAGAGCGGCCGGTTCTGGCTGTTGTTGGCGGTGCGAAAGTTTCCTCTAAAATTGACCTGCTGGAAAATCTCGTTTCCAAAGTGGACATTCTGGTTATCGGCGGCGGCATGGCTAACACCTTCCTCGCTGCCAAAGGCGTAAATGTTGGCAAATCCCTGTGCGAGCACGATCTTGCCGACACAGCAAAACGCATCATGGCCGCTGCTGACAAAGCAGGCTGTGAAATCGTTCTGCCAGCGGATGCTGTTGTTGCATGGGAATTTGCAGCAAACACCAAGAACGAAACAGTTGCACTCGACGCTATCCCAGCAGACGCGATGATGCTCGATGTTGGCGCCGCTTCTATCGAAGTTGTTAAAGCCAAAATCGATGCCGCTAAAACGCTTGTATGGAACGGTCCGCTTGGTGCTTTCGAAATCGCGCCATTCGACAAGGCAACCGTTGCAGCTGCCCAGCACGCAGCAGCGCGCACCAAGGAAGGCAAGCTGAAAACAGTTGCTGGTGGCGGTGACACCGTTGCAGCGCTGAACCATGCCAAGGCAAGCGAAGATTTCTCCTACATCTCCACTGCTGGCGGTGCGTTCCTTGAATGGCTGGAAGGCAAAGAACTGCCGGGCGTTGTGGCACTGGAAAAAGCATAGGGTTGCACCGCCACTCGCGCAACCACCCACAGCGAAACCCATAAAAACCGGAGAGGGGCACTACGCCCCTCTTTTTTCGTTAGGAAACTTCATTTAAGACAACAGGCCATACTCCCGCCATCCACGAAGGGTAGCAGGGAGACACATACAACCTGAGCTGCTGCAACAAGGAGCAATCTACCGTGCATCCGCGCCTATTTCTGGTAACCCCTGCCCAGTTCGACCTAGAGACATTCACCCCGCAGCTGCAACAAGCGCTTAGCGGCGGCGATGTCGCCAGCGTGCTGATCTCCATGCCCGGCGCTCCCGAAGCAACGCTGCAAGCCGCGGCAAAGCAGCTCGTCCCGATGATTCAGGCTGCAGGCGCCGCGGCGCTCATTGAGAATGACACGCAAATCACCGGTCGCTCCGGCGCTGATGGTCTGCACATTTCCAGCGATCAGGCCGTGCTTGAAGAGCAGCTAGAAAACTTCGATGAGGACAAAATCCTTGGCTTTGGCGGCGTAAAAACCCGTCATGACGCTATGGTGGTCGCCTCCATGGGCATTGATTACATTTTCTTTGGCCTGCTACAGCTGGAGCAAAGCGAAGAACCGCACCGCAAATCAATCGATTTTGGCAACTGGTGGGCAGAAGTCTTCGAAACACCATGCGTCGTGCTCGCCGGAACCTCGCTTGCATCCGTTGCGACCGCAGCAGAAACCGGTGCGGAGTTTGTCGCACTGCGTGAAGCCGTCTGGAATCATCCAGAGGGACCAAATGCCGCTGTCGCCGCTGCCAACGCCACTTTGCAAACCTGCACCCTCGCTGAAGCAGAAGACTAAGGCGAAAGAGGTTGAGAATGGTGCTTCAACGTAAACATTGTTTGCTTGTCCCGTACGTGGCTCTTGCTTTTGCATTAGCTGTGCCTGCAAGCGCGGCCTCTCCAAACGAGGCAATCGTGCCGCAGCCGAAAAATGTGATCCCGACGCCCAAGGCGATCCCCGCACAGCAAACGCCGCAAACTGCACAGCCGAAGCACCTGCTGGTCTCCCCGCTGGAGCAGCTTCCGGTTTACAAGCGCACACCAGACTTGCCTGAAAATGCCGATCTCGCATACGGCGCCTTCCAGCGCGGCTGGTACCTGACAGCACTGGCACTGGCCACCAAGTTTGCTCAAAATGGCGATCGAGAAGCGCAAACGCTTATCGGCGTCATTTATGAAAGCGGCCGCGGTGTTGCCAAGGATAAGGCAAAAGCCAAACTATGGTACGAACTGGCCGCAAAGTCTGGCGATAACAAAGCTGCGCTGCGTCTCGGCGTTCTGCTTCTACAGGGGGAGCCAAGCACAGCTGAAAAACAAGTTGCTGTTACCTATCTTGAGCAGGCGGCAAAGGTAGAGCTACCAGAGGCCTTGTTCAATCTTGCACTGCTGTATGCAGAGGGGGATGCGGTTCCTCAAAATTTAAAGAAGTCACAGGATTTGCTAGAGCGGGCAGCAGAAGCCGGTGAAGTCGAAGCTATGTACCAACTCGCCCTCTCCTACCTCGCACAATCGCAGGACACATCAGAAATTCCTGAATTCGACCCATTACAAGCACAGTTGCGCGGTGCGTTCTGGATGGGCCGCGCAGCGCGGCGCGAACACATCAGCGCCCAAGTTCATTACGGCACGCTGCTGTTTAAGGGCGAAGGCGTTGTTCCCAATGAAAGTGAAGCGGCAGACTGGTTCCAGCGCGCGGCAGAAGCTGGAAATCCGATTGCTATGAATCGCCTTGCCCGCCTTTACGCCAATGGGCGTGGCAGGCCAATTGATCTTGTCGAAGCGCTGGCATGGCAATCGCACGCCTCCGCGCTTGGTATCAAGGATAGCGAGCTGGAAGAGCTGGCTTCTTCGCTGTCTCTTGAGCAACAGGAAGATGTGTTAGATCGAGCAAAGGAACTGGCGCAGCGCCTTATGCTGCCGCGCATCTCTTTCACAAACTAACCATCACATATCCTCTTGGAGATAACGGGGGCATCTGCCCTCTATATCTTGGCAAGGCTGCTTTTTGCTTGCAACTAAGCCTGTTTTATGTTGCACAGGCGGCCCAAAGGAATTTATACGGAAAACCAGATCTGACATCGATGGCGTTTTCCGCTTATCCCAACTCGATTGATTGGTAGCTCTATGAAACTCAACGGCAACGAAATTAAGCCAGGCAACGTCCTGCTGCACCAAGACACCCTCTGGGCAGTTGTAAAAGTCCAGCACGTGAAGCCGGGCAAAGGCGGAGCATTTGCGCAGGTAGAAATGAAAAACCTGCTGGATGGCCGCAAACTGAACGAACGCTTCCGCGCCACCGAAAGCGTCGAGCGTGTTCGCCTTGAGCAGAAAGACTTCCAGTTCCTTTACGAAGAAGGCGACATGCTGGTCTTCATGGATACCGACACCTACGAGCAGCTTGAGCTGCAAAAGGAATTTGTCGGCGAGCGCGCTGCGTTCCTGCAAGACGGCATGATGGTTACAGTTGAGCTGCACGAAGAAAAACCAATCGGCATCTCTCTGCCACAGCACGTCACCCTTGAAATCGTCGAGGCTGACGCTGTTGTAAAAGGTCAGACTCAGTCGTCCTCCTACAAACCGGCCAAGCTGGAAAACGGTGTGCGCTGCATGGTTCCGCCATTCATCACCACCGGTGAAAAAATCATTGTCGACACTGAAACCGTCGAATACGTCCGCCGCGCGGAATCCTAAGAGCAACAATTAAACAGGATGAGGCAGCCCCCCTGCCTCTTCCGATTAAAGGATCAAGAAAAATGGCGCGTACCGCCCTTCTTAACGTCATGGTGCAAGCAGCCACCAAAGCTGGCCGCTCTCTCGCCCGTGATTTCGGTGAGGTTGAAAATCTGCAGGTATCCCGTAAAGGCCCGGGCGATTTCGTCTCGCAGGCAGATACCAAAGCAGAGCAGATCCTGCGCGAGGAACTGCAGCGGGCCCGCCCGAAATTCGGCCTGCTGATGGAAGAAGGCGGCGAGATCGAGAGTAAGGACGGCCAGCATCGCTGGATCATTGATCCGCTAGATGGCACAACAAACTTCCTTCATGGTATTCCCATGTTCGCAGTCTCTATCGCGCTGGAGCGTCAGGGGCAAATCGTTGCGGCAGTGATCTACAACCCGATCATGGATGAACTCTACACCGCAGAGCGCGGCTCTGGCGCATTCTGTAATGACCGCCGCCTGCGCGTTGCCGCGCGTAAGGATCTGCCAGACTGCCTCATCGGCACCGGCATTCCGTTTATCGGCGTGGGCGATCATGGCCGCGCCCTAAAAGAAATCCGCCATGTCATGGGCGAAGTCGCTGGTATTCGTCGCTGCGGCGCCGCAGCACTGGATCTGGCATGGGTGGCATCCGGTCGCCTTGATGCATTTTGGGAAAATGGCCTGAACCCATGGGATATGGCAGCTGGCCTGCTTTTGATTCGCGAAGCAGGTGGCTATGTTTCTGATGCAAACGGCAAGCAGAAAATGTTTGAAACCAAGTCGGTTGTTGCAGGCAACGAGTTTACCCACTTGCAACTTCACGAGCTCCTCGCCAAGGCCTGTGCCTAAGATTTCCCTGCGTAAATCAACGCAGTGAAACGACAAATATACCAGAGCAGCGCGATTTCCGGTTTTCAAAGCCGCAGAAATCGCGCTATCAAGAACCATCCTTAATAAAAAAGTGATGCGCTCTGGACTATGGCACGCGAATACGATCCCTACAGCCTTTCGAGCCCGCAGGTTTACCTGTGGCGCATGATCATTTTCCTCATCATTGCAGGCTTTATCGCCTTCTTGCTGGTTGGACCGCTCTCAACTGCGTTCATGGCCAACCCGGCGCTAAATGGCCTCATCTTCGCCGTTGCTGCGCTTGGTATATTGCTTAGCTTTCGCCAGACACTGCGCATTTTCCCGGAAGTTAGCTGGGTAAACGGCTTTCGCATCGGCGATCCACGCCTAGAAGTGCGTCGCCCTCCCGTTTTGCTTGCTCCAATGGCGACTCTGCTGGGCAACAAAGCAGGCGATATGTCGCTTTCTCCAACCGCCATGCGCTCCATGCTCGATTCTATCGGCATGCGTCTGGACGAATCCCGCGAAATCTCCCGCTATCTTACCCGCTTGCTTGTGTTCCTCGGGCTGGTCGGCACGTTCTGGGGCTTGATGCAAACCGTTAGCGCGGTAGCAACTACGGTGCAAACGTTAAACGCTTCCAGCTCCGATGCCACCGTTATCTTTGAGGACCTTGTTGGCGGCATCACCGCTCAAATGAGCGGCCTTGGCATCGCATTTTCCTCATCCTTGCTTGGCCTTACCGGTTCGCTTGTTCTCGGCTTTCTGGATCTGCAGGCCGGTCAGGCACAAAACCGCTTCTACCAAGAGCTCGAAGATTGGCTCTCCACCCTCACCGACATCGATCCGGAAGAGGGCGGCATCGGCAACGCAGGCGCAGATATCCGTCACTCGCTAGAAAAGATCAGCCGCGCTGTCGAAGGTGGTACCAACGGCACCTCCGGCGCCGCTATGGCCAATCTCGCTGAAGGTATACAGGCCCTTGTCCAGCACGTGCGCTCCGAGCAAAAAATGATGCGCGAGTGGGCTGAATCTCAATCCATGCAACAGCGCCGTGTCGAACGCCTGCTAAAAACTTTGAACGACCAGCTTGAGCGCGAGAAAGGCTAAGCATGGCGGTAAGAAGCAAACGCGCTGAACGAGGCTCGGAAGATTATTGGCCCGGCTTTGTGGATGCCATGTCCGCTCTGCTGCTTGTCTTTATCTTCCTCTTGTCGATCTTTATGATCGCACAGTTTTTCCTTTCACAGCAGCTCACCGGACGCGACACAGTGCTTAACCGGCTGAATCAGCAAATCGCCGAACTGACAGAGCTGCTCGCCCTGCAAAAAGCCAATGTGGGCAGCCTTGAAGCCACCATCGCTTCTTTGCAACTCAATCTGGATGACGCCAACGAAGAAAAGAACCGCTTGCAAGGTTTACTGAGTGCCAGCGGCGGAGAGTTGGACAGCGCCGACGGACGGATTTCCAGCCTGCGCAACGCGCTGGAAAGCGAAAAGTCCATTTCATCGCGCGCGCTTGCGCAGGTAGAGTTGCTCAATCAGCAGATTTCCGCCTTGCGTCGGCAGATCGCCACTCTGGAGGCCGCTCTGGACGCTTCAGAGAAGCGAGACAGAGAAAGCCAGACCAAGATTGCAGATCTGGGCAAACGCCTCAATATAGCCCTCGCGCAGCGCGTACAGGAGCTCTCACGCTATCGCTCCGACTTCTTTGGCCGCCTGCGAGAAATTCTCTCAAAGCGCGCTGATATTGAAGTGGTTGGCGACCGGTTCGTCTTCCAGTCGGAGGTCTTGTTCTCCTCCGGTGATGATGAGATCAATCCGCAAGGGCGCGCCCAGCTCGATATACTTGCCGACGCTGTTCTGGAGTTGGAACAACAAATACCCGAAGGCATCAACTGGGTATTGCGCGTTGACGGGCACACAGATGACCGGCCTCTTTCCGGCAATGGGCGCTTTCGCAACAACTGGGAGCTTTCTGCAGGTCGTGCCATCTCCGTGGTTCGCTATCTGATTAGCAAAGGGGTGGAGCCAAACCGCCTCGTAGCAGCAGGCTTTGGCGAGTACCAGCCGCGCGCTACAGGCAACAGCCCTAGCGATCTTGCCAAGAACCGCCGCATCGAGCTTAAGCTCACACAGCGCTGATAGCTATAGAAAAAGCCGGGCACTTGCCCGGCTTTTACATAATCAGAGGGTTCAGAAAAGCGCCTAACGCTCGTCTTCGCCATCTTCACCAAGGCTGGAGAAGTTAGCAAAGACCGCATCAGCGTCAATCTCTTCCTCTTCATTGGTCTTGGGCGCAGGTTGCGCAAATGCTGCCGCAATCGCCTCTTCAGACGTTGTCTCTTCCACCGGAAGCAGGCCTTCCAGCTCCTGCCCTTCAGGGCGAGGCGGCGCATTTTTAGCAGCCTTTTCAACTTCGATGTCCAGCTCAATCTGCGAGCAGAGACCAAGCGTCACCGGATCCATTGCTTCCAGATTAGAGGAATTCCAGTGCGTGCGTGTACGGATCGCTTCAATCGTCGGCTTGGTAGTGCCAACCAGACGGATAATCTGCGCATCAAGCAGCTCTGGATGGTTGACAACCAACCACAAAATCGCGTTCGGGCGGTCTTGCCGACGCGATACAGGCGTGTAGCGCGGCCCCTTCCGCTTGGTTTCAGGCACTTTCACTTTGGACTGATGCACCTTCATCCGGTAAGTCGGCTCGTTCTGCGCTTTTTCGATCTCATCACGCGTCAGCTGGCCAGCCACAATCGGATCAAGGCCTTTAATGCCCTGAGCGAATTCGCCATCGGCAATAGCCTTCACCTCAAGCGGGTGAAGTTTACAAAACGCAGCAATCTGATCAAAGCCCAGTGCTGTATTGTCTACGAGCCAGACAGCGGTTGCCTTTGGCATAAGAGGCGCATTGGCCATAGTATATAACCCTCCTGTATGCCCCACCGGTCAGTTAAGAGGGTGAAGCCAGATTCCTTTGAATTTCGGGGAATTGACGACAATATAGGCCGAGAGTTGCCGGAAAGCAAACCCCTTCCGCCTCACTGCGGCATTTCCCGTAATTCCCACAGGGCACCTTGCAGCATACCACTAAGCTTTTAAGAGTATCTTGCCGATATGAGCCGAACTTTCCATCCGTCGATGCGCCTGCTCCGCCGATGCAAGGGAATAGACGCTATCCACCACTGTACGTAGGCGCCCCTCGGCAAACAGTGGCCACACTTGCTCCTTCAACTCCGCGCAGATTTGTGCCTTAAAAGCATTGGAACGCGCACGCAAAGTTGAACCGGTATGAGTAAGCCGCTTCATCATCAAGCGGTTGATATTCACACTCTCGCTGACACCTGTAAGGGCCGCTATCTGGCAAATGCGCCCCTCTACAGCGGCAGCTTTCCAGTTTCGCTCCACATAATCGCCGCCAACCATATCCAAAATCACATCAACCCCCCGCTTGTCAGTAGCCCCCAGTACTTCTTTCACGAAGTCTTGCTCTTTGTAGTTGATAGCAATATCCGCCCCTTGCTCTAAAACGGCCCCTACCTTCTCTTCACTACCAACAGTGGTGAACACGCAAGCACCAAAGGCTTTGGCAAGCTGCACAGCGCAGATCCCAATTCCAGAGCTGCCCCCATGCACAAGAAAACTCTCGCCTGCTTTCAGGCCACATCGCTGGAATACGTTTGACCACACCGTCATGTATACTTCCGGCAGCCCGGCCGCATCCAAAAGGCTTACGCCCACGGGCACAGGCAGGCAATGTGCTGCTTCAGCTACGGCGAACTGTGCATACCCGCCCCCAGCAACCAGAGCGCAAACCTCTTGCCCGAGCAATTCTGGATCAACGCCCTCACCCACCGTATGCACCCGGCCCGACACTTCCAGACCTGGCAGAGGGGAAGCCCCTTGGGGCGCGGGATACACCCCTTGGCGCTGTAAAATATCTGGGCGGTTTACCCCTGCGCCTGCTACTTCAATCAGCACTTGCCCTGCTTGCACCACCGGCAGATCAACCTCGATAACCCGCAGCACCTCCGGCCCACCAACTGCGCTAATTTCCACTGCTTGCATCATGCTGTTACCCATCTCCGCCCTCACATCCAATCCGTCACAAACGTTTACCTCTAGGCAAACCGCCCAATCTCGCAATAGACTTAACCAAAAGCCGAGGAGATCACCATGAGTGTGTTTGATGAAACCCCGAAACCGACCGGAAACCAAGCCATGCTTTCGCCGGATTTATCCAGCTTCTCGCTAGCCGAACTGCAAGAGCGCCTCGAGAGATTAAAAGCTGAAATCACCCGTACTGAATCAGAGATAAGGTCCAAAGAAACTTCGACAGAGGCAGCTGAAAGTCTCTTTAAAAGCAAATAGCTACCTAAGGTTACACAAGCAAACACGCCAAGTTAACCATTTATTTACCATAGTAATCTTTAATATATCTATCCGGTTAGTGGAAGGAGCTTTTCCATCGCTCCAAGACGCCTCCCTGACTATGGAAACTTCTAGAAGCCGCTCTTCTGCGGCTTTCTTTTTTCTTAATGATATAAAGCTGCGCTTCCCGCACATTTACCTTAAATAAAACTAACAGCCGAAAAACTCAGGTAACCAAGGGAATTATCTGCGGTTTGTGCCCTAGAATTTCTCAAGTATTCCCTTCGCACGACACGAAATGCAAAGCTGATCCCACAGCCGCTGCACCTCCCGAAGAACATCCGCAGCGCAGCCCAGCCATCCCAAAAGGGGATCAACAGTGCGGAGTATGAATAATGATTAGGCCCAAAAAAACTTCCCCCTCACCTCCGACTTACTTCGGTCAACACGTCATACAGTCACAAGGTTTCGAAGATCTCTTTCAAGATGGCATGGCATTGATAGAAGAAACAGCATCCTATCTCGATGGCCCCGGCAAGAAACAGTCCCGCAGCCTCGCCCGCGCGCCCGCATTGGCCTACGCAAGCGAATCCATGCGCCTGACCACCCGACTAATGCAACTTGCCTCATGGTTGCTGCTGCAACGCGCTGTACTAGAGGGAGAAATTACGCCATCTGAGGCCAACTCAGAGCGCCGCCGCGTGCAGTTCGGACCGGCCATGACTGCGCAAAACACGAAATGCTGGGATGAACTTCCCACTCCGCTCTGTATTCTCATTGAAAAAGCGACACGCCTGCAAGAGCGCGTTCAGCATCTGGAAGAAGCGCTTGTGCAATTCCGTAGACAAGAAACACAGGCACAGCAACAAAGCCCGATTGATGAGCAAATTGAGAAACTAAGGGCAGAACTCCCAAGCTTTAGCAAGCTGCCCCCAAAAGAATAAGGCCCCGGAAAATCCGAGGCCCTAAAGCAATAACGCTTTTTACAAGATTTAGTTGCCGAGGAAGCTACCAAACTTGTCTTTAAAGCGAGAAACACGACCACCGCGGTCCATGAGCTGACGGTCACCGCCGGTCCATGCTGGGTGGGAGTTTGGATCGATGTCCAACTGCAATGTGTCGCCTTCTTTACCGTAGGTGGAGCGAGTGGAGAACTCGGTACCGTCGGTCATTACCACTTTGATTGCGTGGTAGTCTGGGTGGATACCCTCTTTCATGGCCAGTCCTTTCAGCGTCCGCCGCGCCCGCATCTTGCTTTCAAAGGGGTCGCAGGCGATATGCGCTTTGTTCTTGAATAAGCCGCAGGAACCCCGCAGCAATAAATCGTGCAGGGTCTATACCCTATCACTGGCGGGGAAACAAGGGGGCAATCGCGAGAGAAATTCAAGCTTTTGCCCTTGCAGGATATCGGGCATGACACAATCTCTATGCTCACTTATATAAATAGCCAAAGACCTTGCACCAGGGACCATTTTTATGTCCAAAGCCACTAGCTCAGCCAAACAGCAAAGCCTTAGCTCGCTTGCGGCCTTGCTTCCTTACCTACAAAAGCGAAAACTGCGTGTTTTCTGGGCTTTTGTCGCGCTTATTGTGGCCGCAGCGGCCGCATTAATGCTACCTGTTGCCGCCCGCTTTATGATCGACAATGGCTTTGCAGGCGATAACCCAACCCTTATTCAAGATTATTTCCTGGCAATTATTGCAGTGACTGTGGTCCTCGCGGTTAGCGGCTCTCTGCGCTACTATCTTGTGATGACAATTGGTGAGAGGGTCACGGCGGACCTGCGGCAAGATGTTTTTGCACACCTGTTAAAGCTCAGCCCACAGTTTTATGATGAAAACAAGTCTGGAGAGATTCTCTCTCGCCTTACCGCAGACACCTCACTCATTAAATCCGCCTTCGGAGCCAGCGCCTCCATAGCGCTTCGCCAGTTCCTAACCCTGATCGGCGCGGTTGCTATGATGGTCGTCACCAGCCCGCGCCTTTCTGCGTTTGTAATTATCGCAATTCCCTTCATCGTCCTCCCGCTCATCGGCTTTGGCCGCATGGTGCGCAACCGCGCGCGTAAAGCGCAGGATGCCTTAGCCGAAAGCGCTTCCTTCGCCACAGAGGCACTCGGCGGAGTTCGTACTCTGCAATCCTTCACTGCCGAAACCCAAACCAGCGAGTTCTTCTCCAATTCAGCAGAGGAAGCCTACAAGGCTGCTCAGTCCGCGACCCGGGCCCGCGCCTTTCTGATTTTCCTAGTGATTTTTGTGGCGCTCACCGCCGTTGTAGGCGTGCTATGGAGCGGCGCAATCGCAGTTATTGAGGGGCAAATGACAGGCGGCGAGCTCACCCAGTTTGTCATTTTCGCGGTTATGGCCGCCGGATCCCTGTCAGAACTATCAAATGTTTGGGGTGAACTGTCACAGGCAGCAGGGGCAGCCGGCCGCCTCTCGGAGATCCTATCGGAAAAACCGCAGATCACAGCGCCAGCGCAACCCGCCAGCCTACCAACCCCAGCCAAAGGCAACATCCGCTTTGAAGGCGTTTCGTTTGCCTACCCCAGTGCGGCAAACGCTGGCATCACCGAGCAGCTTTCTTTCTCGGTAGAGGCAGGGCAAACAGTTGCGATCGTCGGTCCATCTGGCGCAGGCAAGTCGACACTCTTCCAGCTACTCTGCCGCTTCTACGATCCGCAGGCGGGCCGCATTCTTGTTGATGATGTCGACATCAAACAACTAGACCCTACACACCTGCGCGAACGGATTGCCCTTGTACCGCAAGATCCGGCGATCTTCGCCGAAACCGTGGCACAAAACATCGGCATAGGCCGCCAAACCGGCAATGCTCGGGATATCCAGCGCGCAGCCGCCATGGCGCAAGCGCACGAGTTCATCGAGAAAATGAATGGAGCCTACGCCAGCTTAATCGGCGAGCGCGGGGTCACCCTATCCGGCGGCCAGCGTCAGCGCATCGCAATCGCGCGGGCGTTTTTAAAAGATGCTCCTATTCTGCTGCTCGATGAGGCAACCAGCGCACTGGACGCACACAGCGAAAAGCTCGTACAAAAAGCGTTGGATGAGGTCATGGTTGGCCGCACCACTCTTGTTATCGCCCACCGCTTGGCAACGGTGCTTAAGGCTGATCGCATTTTGGTGATGGATAAAGGTGAGATCGTCGAAAGCGGCACCCACCAACAACTGGTGGCAAAAGATGGTCTTTATGCCAAGCTCGCGCGCATGCAGTTCTCGCAGCAACAAGACGACATAAGCGCCGCTGCCCTGCCCTAATAGGTGTAGCGGCGCAGCAAACCTGCTTGCGCGCCACTAAACTACCTCGAGTTAAGAGGTTGAGCGATAGCCCTCCAAAGCCTCTGAAATTTCATCAAGAATAGAGGGGTCATCGATGGTGGCAGGCATCTTGTAGTCTTGCCCATCTGCTATGGATCGCATCGTGCCACGCAAGATTTTGCCAGAGCGCGTCTTGGGTAGACGCTCCACTGTGATCACCAGTTTAAAGGCGGCAACTGGTCCGATTTGCTGCCGAACCAGCCCAACCAGCTCCTTCTCAATCTCGCTATGCTCACGCTCCACGCCGCTCTTCAGCACCACAAAGCCACAGGGCAGTTGCCCTTTTAGCTTATCCGAGACCCCAATCACCGCGCACTCCGCCACATCATCATGGCTGGCAAGAACCTCTTCCATCGCGCCAGTTGAAAGCCGATGCCCGGCCACGTTGATAATATCATCGGTACGCGACATGATGAACAGATACCCGTCCTCATCCTTTAAACCGGCATCCGACGTCTTATAAAATCCGGGGAACTCGCTCAAATACGCGTCTTTGAAGCGCTCCTCGGCCTCCCATAGTGTAGGCAGGCACCCCGGGGGCAACGGCAGCCGTACGGCAATATTGCCCAGAACGCCAGCTTCAACCGGATGCCCCGCGTCGTCAAGCACCTGCACATCATAGCCCGGCATCGGCACTGTCGCAGAACCCAGCTTCACTGGTAGCGCCCCCAGCCCGAGCGGATTACCGGAGATGCACCAGCCCGTTTCCGTCTGCCACCAATGATCCAGAACAGGTACCTCTAGCAACTGCTCCGCCCAAGAAATCGTATCCGGATCCGCCCTCTCGCCAGCTAAAAACAAAGAGCGCAAGCTGCCAATATCATATTTCTTCAGATACTCTCCATTGGGGTCTTCTTTCTTGATTGCGCGAAACGCAGTCGGCGCGGTGAACAGCGATACCACGTTGTTTTCTGCGATCACGCGCCAAAATGCACCCGCATCAGGCGTCCCGACCGGTTTGCCCTCATAAAGCACCGTTGTCGCGCCATGTAGCAGTGGCGCATAAACGATGTAGGAGTGTCCGACCACCCAGCCTACATCCGATGCAGCCCAAAACACTTCGCCCGGCTTCACGTCATAGAAGTTTTCCATGGTCCACTTCAGCGCAACCATATGCCCGCCATTGTCGCGCACAACGCCCTTCGGCTGGCCTGTCGTGCCAGAGGTGTAAAGCACATAGAGCGGGTCAGTGGCTTCAACGGCAACCGGCGCCGCGCTTTGCCCGGTACGCGCTGCCTCGCGCATCAGTCCTTCAAGATCATAATCTCTTTCAGGCACCAGTTCTGCATTAAGTGCCTCTCGTTGCTTAATCAGGCAACAGCTCGGCTTATGGGCGCTCAGCTCAATTGCTTCGTCAAGCAACGGTTTATACGCCACGATTCGCCCCGGCTCGATACCGCAGGATGCAGAAACAATCATCGCCGGTTTGGCATCCTCAATGCGTGTCGCCAGTTCTTGCGCCGCAAAGCCGCCAAACACCACAGAATGAACTGCGCCCAAACGTGCACTCGCAAGCATCGCCATCGCCGCTTCTGGTATCATCGGCATATATATAAGCACACGATCGCCCTTACCGACCCCATGCGCGGCCATCACTGCCGCCAGTTGCGAGACCTTCTCCAGCAGCTGCGCATAGGTGTATCTCTGCTTTGTGCCGGTAACCGGACTATCATAAATCAGCGCTAGCTGCTCCGCGCGCCCGCTTCCCACATGCCGATCCAGACAATTTGCACTGGTGTTGCATTGCGCACCCGAAAACCAGCGCCCATATGCCCCCTCTTCCGCCGCAAAGGCGCGCTCCCATGGTTTGATCCAATCAATCTGCGCTGCCTGACTTTCCCAAAAGCTCACCGGATCCTGCATCCACTGGCTATAGACCTCGCCATATTGACTAGACATTGTCCCGCTCCTCCGGTTTTTTGGCTGTGATACGTCATTCTCCCATGCTAGAAACTGCCGCAGATACCCCTGCAAACCAATTGGCAAATGGAATTAGGTCATCGGAACAAGGCGACGACTGACCAACCTTCAAATGACATCTTGCCTCGTCGCCATATCCGCTTAAAAGCGAAACGATGCTGTAAGCAAACAAGAAAACCTCGCTATGCTGCCCATAACTGATCCGACATTTTACTTGGTTGCCATTCCCGCCGTCTTTCTTGTCGGCATCAGTAAAGGGGGTTTGGGCGGCGGCATGGGCCTTGTGGCAGTGCCCCTAATGAGCTTGATCATTTCGCCTGTCCAAGCAGCAGGGATTCTCTTGCCAATACTTGTCGCCATGGACCTTGTCGGTCTTGCGTCCTATCGCCAATCGTGGGACCATGCGACAATGCGCAATATGCTGCCTGCAGCAATTGCCGGCATCGGCGTTGGCTGGCTCTTGGCAGCTTACGTATCAGAACACCAGATAAAGCTACTCGTCGGCATCATCGCGTTTCTCTTTGTGCTAAACCATTGGCTGAAACGCAAAGCACCCAGAATTGCTAAGCCGCAAAACCGCATCAAAGCTGGTATTTGGGGCTTTCTTGCAGGCTTCACCAGCTTTGTGAGTCATGCAGGCGGACCCCCCTACCAGATGTATACGCTGCCCCTGCGCCAAAGCTCGGTGCTCTTTGCAGGTACATCGGTTATCTTTTTTACAGTCGTCAATGCTGTGAAGCTGGTGCCCTACTTCTTCCTCGGGCAGTTTAATGCAGCCAATCTCAGCACATCACTGGTATTGTTACCAATCGCCCCGATCTCCACTTTACTCGGCGTCTACCTCGTCCACCGCATCAGCCAAAAACTGTTCTATCAGCTGACCTATCTTGGCGTTTTCGTTGTCTCGCTCAAATTGGTCTACGACGGTTTACAAGGCATGGTTGGCTTCTCGTAGCGCACAAAGACGCTGCGGCTCGTTCACTGGGAACCCCTTAATTTTGATAAGCAGCTGCTTCGCCGAAACACCGACCAAATTTTGGCTTTCAGAGCGCGTAGAGGCGAGCAATAAGGGAGTTTGCTCAACTTGCAAAAGAGCCGCATCTCGCCCAAAAAAGCGCGCTTGCAACCGCGCCAAAGGCCGCTGCCAACACATCTGCGACCCATCTTCGTCAGATAGAGAAGGACACGCGACAGCCAAAACTTGCGCGCATACCAACAACAGCAAACAACATGCCCCAAGCCAGATCGACCAATAGCGGCGCAAATGTGCGGCTGTTGCCCGCCGTTCTCGATAAAGCTGATACATGCTTGGAAACAGTATCATCAAAAAAAACCACTGTTGGACTTGTAGGTAAACGGAACTCATCGCAAAACCAACAACGACCATCAGCAGCATCGCAAAAATGCCGACAACAAACAGAAGCAGCGTGTACCTCCGGCGCAGATAGCTTTGATTCCAGTTCATGCACACCTCCGCTCGTTCAAACAAGCGTTCATCCACCCAGCTACAGTCTAAGTATTGAGTGGCGCATGTGAAGTGTTCGCACCTGCGCGAATTGTCGCTACAGGTCGATACCTACGATTATTAAGGGGAGGGATCAATAAAATAAGGACAAAATGCCGCAAAGTTCACCACAAAGATGTATCATGAACTTTAAATATACAAAATTTTCTTTTCCAAAATCTGCTATTAGCAAACCAGTAAATATAATTACAAACAACCGCATTTTCTACAACATACCATTTTGATACGTTTAAGTTATTCAACATGGCAGCGCCAAGGTGCTTAAATGACTGTGCTCATTTACTTAGCATGTCAAATGAGCATCAACACAAAAGGCGCCGGAGTTTCCGGCGCCAACAAATAACCGCGAAGATTTAAGGGTTTAATGGGCACTCCCATTTCGTAATCGTGAGATCTGGTCTTTAATCTGGAGCTTTTTGCGTTTTAGCTCGTTGATATGAAGCGGGTCTGTTGTGAGCGATTTTTCTGCCACACTGATATCTTGATCAATGCTGGCATGACGACGTTCGAGTTCACTGAGGTGCGCTTCGATGGACATAGATCTCGATCCTCCTACTCTTGTTATGCATCAGGAGTGTGACACCATTTTATCCCGTTGTCGAATAGCAAAAAATTGTCCGCGCAGGTGACCACACGCAAAAAGAGTATCATTCATCCGTACACAGAAAGTAAAAATAAATTCAAAGAGATAAAATTCATACACCCAGAAGAATATGATAGGTATTTGCATCAATATATTGCAATCGAAACTGAGCGGAAGTAACTATAGCCGCATCGCTAACTAAGCGGGCATTCGCGACAAAATGCCCGCAAACAACACGCCAATCACGCGCCTAACAACTCCAGCCGAAGAGCAAACAATGACCGCTACTGACACCCCGAAAATCGCGATCATTATGGGAAGCCAATCCGATTGGCCAACAATGAAAAACGCCGCCGATACTCTTGAAGAGCTCGGGGTGGCCTACGATGTCCGCATTATTTCAGCCCATCGCACGCCAGACCGTATGGTAGAATTTGCAAAAAATGCCAAGGCAGAGGGCTTCCACGTGATTATCGCAGGCGCGGGCGGCGCCGCGCACCTGCCGGGCATGACCGCAGCTATGACGCCTCTGCCTGTCTTTGGTGTCCCGGTTCAATCCAAAGCCCTCAGCGGCGAAGACAGCTTGCTCTCTATCGTGCAAATGCCCGCGGGCATCCCCGTTGGCACTTTGGCCATTGGTAACGCCGGGGCGACAAACGCCGCCCTCATGGCTGCCGCTGTTCTGGCCCTTCATGATGAAGAAATAGCCAAGGCGTTGGATGCATACCGCGAAGCACACACCAACGCTGTCGCACAGCGCCCCGTTTAAAGCCCAGCAAAACGCAAGAGCACAAAAGATATGTCGCAATTCAGCCTTCACCCTGGTGACACCATTGGCATTCTCGGCGGCGGCCAGCTCGCCCGCATGCTCAGCACTGCCGCGGCACGCCTAGGACTAAAAACCCACATTTATGCACCGGAAGAAAACTCCCCAGCCTTTCAGGTGAGCGATGCCCACACGATTGCCGCCTATGAAGACGAGAAAGCCTTAGAGCGCTTTGCGGAGCGGGTTTCGGTCGTCACCTACGAATTTGAAAACGTCCCTGCCCCCACCGCCGCCTTTTTGCAAGCACGCGTGCCCGTCCACCCCGGATCAAATGCGCTGCACGTCTCACAAGATCGTCTGACGGAAAAGACTTTTTTGACACAAGAGGCAGGCACTCCAACCGCTCCGTTTGCTAAAGTTGATAGCCAACAACAGCTGGAAGAGGCTCTTGCCGCCTTCCAAGGCAAAGGTGTTTTGAAAACACGCCGTTTTGGCTATGACGGCAAAGGGCAACTTATGCTGCGCAAGCCCGAAGATGCCAAAGGCGCATTCGCAAAACTGGGCAACCAACCCGCCATCCTTGAGGGGTTAATCGATTTCACCGCGGAGCTATCCGTCATCACGGCTCGTGCGGTTGGCGGTCAAGTTCTCAGTTATGAGGCCGCGCGCAACCTACACGAAAACCATATACTAAAAAGCTCAACCGTACCGGCTGGTCTATCCAAAACCATACGCGAAGAGGCCCGCCGAATCGCGGAAAGCATCAGCACCTCACTTGGCTATATTGGTGTACTCGGAGTAGAGCTGTTCCTTGTTGAAGGGGATACTGGCCCTCACCTGCTGGTCAATGAAATTGCCCCGCGCGTGCACAACTCTGGCCATTGGACAGAAGATGCCGCCTTCACCTCGCAATTTGAACAGCACATGCGCGCTGTCGCTGGCTGGCCACTTGGCTCGACACAACGCACACATGATGTCACCATGGAAAACCTTCTGGGTGATGAGGCGCAGTCCTACCGCAAGGTACTGGCCACTGCGAATGCTCGCCTAACCCTCTATGGGAAGGCGGAGGTACGTACCGGCCGAAAGATGGGACATGTAAATCACCTACATCCCCTCGGTAACCTTGAATAAACAGAAAAGGGCGGCTCGATGCCGCCCCTTGCTTTTTAACTTGCCATCAGCCCCAGCTGATCGCGCCGGTGAAAGCGCCACAAGAACATCACGCTGCAGAACGCCAGCCCGCTGGCCAGTCCCCACCAGATGCCCACAGGGCCCCAGTCCGCCTTGAAGGCCAAGACATAAGACAAACCAATGCCGACAACCCAGTAACCCATGATTGCAATAAGCATAGGTACGCGTGTGTCCGACATACCGCGCAGCACACCTGCACCCACAGCCTGAATGCTATCGAAAACCATATAAACAGCAGCGACAAACACCATAGGGATCGCGAGAGCTACCACAGTGGCAGATTCCGCATTTGCATGGTCAAGATAGACCGAGATAAGCGGCTCCGGTGTGACCACAAACAGGATCGCGCCGAAGATGGCGATAACTGCGGAAAGCACAATCGCAACCCAGCCAGAACGACCAACGGCATCCGCATCCTGCCTCCCAACAGCCTGCCCCACACGCACAACACACGCCTGTGAGAACCCAAGAGGAATCATAAACGCAATGCCCGAAAGCTGCGCCGCAATACCATGCGCCGCCAACTCTAACTTACCGATCCACCCCATCATAAAGGCAGCTGCAACAAACATACCAACCTCGGACACAATCGTCAGCGAGATTGCCCAGCCCAAACGCCAGATCTCAAAGAAAGCCTCCCAATCCGCACGCCAGATGCGGACAAAAATTTCATAGGTCCGCGAGCGTGGATCGATATAAACATAAGCAATCAATATCGCCGCTGAGCAGAAGGCAGTACCAACCGAAGCGATACCAGCGCCTAGGATCCCGAGCTCCGGAAAACCGTAGTGACCGAAAATCAGCAGGTAATCGAGGACTGCATTTAGCACTGCACTAATGACCGTCGCCCACAAGACAACGCCAGCACGCTCAATACTGGTCAAGAAACAGCGGATCGCAATCACCAAAAGGCCGGGATACATCGACCATTGCACAATGCGCAGATATTCAGCGCCGATGCGCGACACATCCGCATCCTGCCCGAGCATGAGGAAAATCCGCTCAGATTCCCACAGCACAACCATCGCCACACTGGAGTAAATCAGAGAAACCCAGATACCCATGCGCGATACACGGCGAACACCGCGCACATCATTTTGCCCCACAGCGCGCGAGGCTAGCGGCATGACTGCTTGCAGAACACCAAGTCCTGCAAGAAACACGATAAAGAACAGTTGCAATGCAATAACCGACGCCGCCAGCTCGGTAGCTCCAAGCCAGCCGATCATCAGCGTATCGGTAAAATTGATAGCCATCTGCGCCATTTGCGCGCCGATAAGCGGCACACCCAAAACTAGGGTGGAGCGAACTTCCTTGCGCCAAATAGGGAAAGCACCGCCTGCGCCGGTGTTGGCACCCTGCGTCATTCTCTTCTCCTGAAGTTAAGAAATGCAGCGGGCCACATGGTTTGGAGGCGGCGCAGATTGTATGCGCGCTCACTGCGATTAAAGGCTAGGCAATTTCGCAGAGTTCAGGGCGTTTGTCTAGTGCCCCTTTAACACAGATCGGTGTAGAGCTACACAGCTTCCCTTCTTCAAATACCGTAACGTGAGCATCTGGCACTTGCACCCAATCCTGACTGACGGCATCCAGAGGCTCTGAAACAATCGTTACCCCGCCATTTGTCTGCCGATAGTAAAGGCTTGGCACCCGCGCATCTGTAGAGTAACGCAGGACGAAAATACGCTTACCATCGCTAGCCGCCGCGCCAATTCTGAGCGGTTTTTTAATATCGCGACGAGTCATAATCGCAATAAGATCGCGCAGATAAGCATTCGTTGCCGCAATCGCATCCCTGCGGAAGCCGTAGCTTAAGAGACCAAGGAAGATTGCCTCACTGTCCGTTGTACCCTTGCGAAAACCATAGAGATCATCTTCGATCAGCATTTCTACTTCGCGGCGCACTTTCTGGTAATCGCCAATTTGCCCGTTGTGCATGAACATCGTCGATCCAACGCGGAAAGGGTGACAGTTCTCCCGTGTTGTCGGCGTGCCGGTTGACGCCCGAACATGAGCGAAAAACAACGGAGATTGCACAAGACGGCAAAAATCCTGCAGATTCTCATCTCCCCACGCCGGATGGGTCTCCCGGTAAACACCCGGCTCGACCTTCTCGCCATACCAGCCGATACCAAATCCGTCGCCGTTGGTATCTACCTTGCCTTCAGAGCAGTGGAGCGACTGCGATACGAGTGAGTTTTCAGGGCGGGAGACGATCTCTTCTAAATAGATCGCCTCACCGGAATACGCGAGCCACCTGCACATTATAAATCCAAATCTACCAAGCTAGAGAAAACAATTAGATATCACGCAACCACAAGCTTGAGAACAGCAACAATGCTCAACAATCATGTAAATGGCCGCGCCAACGCATTGCTATTCGGCAGCCTCGCCCATGAGCTTCATTGCATCCTCTTCACTGCGCCCGCGATTCTTGAAGCGTCCTGCGAGCTTCAGAATTATTTCGCTCGCCGTACGCTCGAACATAAATGGAAACAATCCATGCATGAGCGCCGCCAGTCCCGCGCCGATTAGCACAAAGCCGGTTTTTCCGGCAAACGCCGCATGTTCCAGATAGGTCTCGCCAACACTCTGCGGATGCTCGGTAAACGCCTTTGAAATTCCAGCCATCGTTCCCTCCTACGTATTCAACCTTACGTCACCTAGGATAGAAAGTGGCTCAACAAACGTCTTCCCAAATTTCACAGGACTTGCTAATCATACAAAACATTCGTCCCAAGGTTTTATTAAATGGCAGAACATACGTTAGATGAAATAGATCGCAAACTGCTAATGCAGCTCCAACTGGATTCCACACAGTCCCTCACTGAACTGGGGCAAAAGGTTTCTCTTTCCCGTAACGCGCTGTGGCGACGCCTGACAAAACTTGAGCAAGATGGCTATATAGATCGCCGCGTGGCGATCTTGAATAAGGACAAACTGAATCTGGGGCTTTCAGTCTTCATCACCATCTCGACAGACACGCACTCATTAGAATGGTTTGACGAGTTCCAACGCGCCGTGAGCGCGATTCCCGAGATCACCGGAATCTTCCGCATGACCGGTAATGTTGATTACATCCTGCATGCAGTGATTCCAGACATGCGCGCCTACGATAATCTTTATAAGTCCTTAATTTCTCGCGTTTCACTCTCTGATGTTTCTTCCAGTTTTGTGATGGAAGAAATAAAAAACACCACAACTCTCCCACTCAGCTACACTTAACAGATCGTTTATTGGCAAGAGGCTAGACAACAATTACGCCAATACCCCAGAATCTCGGCAAAGGCAGTGGACATCCCAGAAGCATTCTGCTAGGAACCCCGTCAAGACGCGACACGCAGCATGAGTGCCCTCTAGGGAGAGCACTTTGTGGGCCGCGGAATTCATCAATCTAGCATTTATCATCCTGCCATTTTGGCAGGTTGCTGAAAGGTAAGGGATAGCGCGTGCAGGTTCTCGTTCGCGATAATAACGTCGATCAGGCGCTCAAAGCGCTGAAGAAAAAGATGCAACGTGAAGGCATCTTCCGTGAAATGAAGCTTCGTGGCCACTACGAAAAGCCATCTGAAAAGAAGGCTCGTGAAAAAGCAGAAGCAATTCGCCGCACCCGCAAGCTTGCTCGCAAGCGTGCGCAGCGCGAAGGTCTGCTGATCGGTAAAGGCCGCCGCTAAATCGCGGGCAGCAGGATGAAACCTGCAAGTCCTGCTGATAAAGCAAATTAAACGGACTGGCCGTGAATAGCGGCTGGTCCGTTTTTTTGTCTCGCGAAAGGTTGAGGCAATCACGTCTTGCGATAAGACGCAAATCACTTTTTACTCAACTCATTGGCTGAAACCAACACGACGGTTATTCGGGGAATATTTGCATGCTGCAATCTGCGACCACACTGTGCTCCACTGCGTTGCTGCGCATTCTTGCTGTTTTTGCGATCGGCGCTCTGCTTGCTGCCTGCCAAACCAGTCGCGTTGGTTACCCAAACACGCCGGTCGACAAGGCAGTAGGCTCTGCGGCCAATCTGAACTCGCTTTCACAGGTGGTAGAAGCCGCCCCGCAAGATCCCAATGCCTACAACACCCGCGGCATCGCCTATGCAAAGGCGGGACGATTGGATGATGCCCTAGTTGATTTTAATACGGCTCTGCAAATTAATCCCCGCTCGTATCAGGCATACGCGAATCGTGCATTGGTCTACAGACGCCTGAACAAGCCGCAAGAAGCCTTGGCAGATTATACCAGCGCCTTGCTGATAAATAAGGATTACACTGTTGCCCTTAATGGCCGCGGCAACACTTACCGATCGCTCGGCCAGTATAACGCAGCGCTGCGCGATTTTAACGCTGTCATTCGCTTAAACTCTGGCGACGCACGCGCCTATCATAACCGCGGACTGATCTACCAAGCGCAGGGTCTAGATCAAGCAGCACTAAACGATTTCTCATCTGCAATTGGTTACAACTCCCGGGCCTATTCTCCACTCTTGGCACGCGGTGTCCTCTACCTAAAGCGTGGCGATGCCAAGTCCGCCCTCAAAGATTTGAATGCCGCACTGGCGCTAAACAGCCGCCTTGCACCAGCATGGGCAAACAAGGGGTTAGCTGAAGAACAGCTTGGCGAACGTAAGAACGCAAGAAAGTCTTACAATCGCGCTGTTGGTTATGATCGAAGCAATCAGATAGCCCGTGACGGCTTGGCTCGGCTCAATCAGGGCAGACCCGCCGTTCAAGTTGAGCGCGATGCCAGCTAGCGCTTGGGAAACCGCGTAAACAACCAATTAAGGCTCAAACGCCAATCAATCATTCTGATTGGCGTTCCGTGGCTTCCGCTATGGAAAAGAACGAACCGCGCCGGATAATCCGGCTGCTGCTCCAGTAAGCTCTCGAAAGCTGAAACTTGCGATGCCGCTGAGTAGGCGCGATCTGCACTGCCATGCGCAAAAAATACAGGTACACGACGCGCCGCCGCCGCACTATCGGCAAAAGTGGGATCAATCGCCCCGCCAAGCATAACCAACCCGTCTAACAGCTCAGCGCTTTCCTCATCCTTTGCCAAGCGGTAGCAAACAAGACTTCCCATTGATCCGCAGGCGAGAACCACACGAAGAGCCGGCCTCCCTTGGCGATAATATGCAATGAGATCGAGCACTTGCGCAGCGCCCACATCATCGAAATCGATCAGGCTTAAACTCGCATAGACCACATCGTTGCGATAACTCAGGTTTTTTAGCCGATTAAAGTTACCCCCAAAGCTGTAATCATTCATACCTTGCGCGGCATTTCCGCCTTTACCATGCAGGTAAACAATCAGAGCTTTCGTCGTGCGCTCCACATCTCCAATCCGAAGATGCTCACTACGCCCACCAGAAAAAGGCAGCGTCACCCGGCGCTGCGCCCAGTTGGGCCGTAGGGAGACGTATTCTCCATGCACGCGCTTTTCATCAATTGCATCACGATCCCGCAGATCCCTCTGAATATCATAACCGACTTCCAAGAAAGCGCCGCTGTTCGATAAAGCTCGGATCTCAGGATAGGCGAACAACGCATCCTTGTAGGGGCGAAACGCATCAGCAGCCCAAGCTCTCGCACAAGCAGCACAAAGAATTAGAGAAATCACAACAAGTAGTCGGATTTTCACCAGAGGCACCCAATAGTAGCAACAAAAAAGCCGTGGCCCATCAGGTACCACGGCTTCAAAGCTCTGTCTCCAATGAAACCTAGGAGACCAATACCAAGGTTGTTAACCCGGCCAGCAAAAACACTGCGCCAGGCGCGCGATGCGCTTTGTCACCAGACGCCATCCCAATACCCAAACCAACAATGCTAAGCAAAGTGAACACAACCGCAGCAACCTTGCCGCCGCCGCCCCCAAAACCAACCATTGCAAGACACAGCACAATGGTCAGCAAAGTAATTGTCCCGGCCTTTGAGAAATTGATAAAGCCATTATACGTACGATTGTGCTCGTCGTAATCCATTACTGAAACAGCCCCGTCGCTCATGCGTTCCCTCTTCAACACACAATGAATTTTCCGAAACTTAACAACAACCCTGAGAACTAGCAATGCAATAAACGTAAAAACACCTACATTTCGCCCCTAACCATGATCGTCTAACCCCGCTGCCGCAAGCAAGTTTGCTTGCCGTTGCGCCAGTTTGGCCACATCAAACCCTTCCAGCAAATCATTAAACAGCTGATAGAAATTCAGCTCCGCCCGCATATGTAGAAACACGCCGCCTAGTCCTATTGCTGCACGATCCATAAAAACAAAACTCCGTGGTATCTTTAAAGGCCCTTTTGCCTTCAAGGCTTGGTGCACTTTAAAAGCCTCCTGACGCCCATATGCAGCAGCAGAAACACCCTCGGCCAACGCACGAACCCTGTCTGTAAGCAGCGGACCATATATAAACCGCGCCCAAACATTCAATATCTCGATAAGCTCTTTATCAAGATGCTCAAAACCCCAAGCCTCATATGCCGCCACAACCTGCGTTTCATCCCCATGCAGCAGGCCGTAATATAGCTGCGTAACACCCTCGACAAACGCACAATCAAAAATGCGAATACAGCCATAATCCAATAGATTGACCTGCAGCTCGCCAACCTCACGTCCGGCAATCGTATAGTTGCCTAAATGCGGGTCACCATGAATTACCCCATAGCGGGAAAACGGCATCCACCACGCCTTGAACATGATGCGGCTGATATCATTGCGCACATCCTGCGACGCATCCTTGAATGAGAGTAGCCTCGCGCCCTCAAGCCAGCCCATGCTAAGCAGCCGACGCGTTGAGAGCCCCTCATTTAGCTGTGGTACGTTTATCTCGCTGTCCTGTGTGAAGATCTCTGTATAGGCGCTCATGTTCCGCGCCTCGCGAGAGTAATCCAGTTCCTCGTAAAGCCTGGCAGCAATCTCCTCGCCAATCTCGCTCGTATCTACCACATTCTGAATGCGCTTATGAATAGAAAGAGCCAGCCGCATTTGCGCAAGATCAGCCGCGACAGCACTGTCCATATCCGGATACTGAAGCTTACAGGCCAGCCGTGTCCCATCCTCCAGCCTTGCCTTGTGCACCTGCCCCAGCGAAGCCGCCGCAGAAGGTTCATGGTCAAACTCGGCAAACTTGCTTTGCCAGTTTGCCCCCAGCTCCGCCCGCATACGCCGTTTTACAAATGCCCAGCCCATTGGCGGCGCATCTGCCTGCAGCGCTGCTAACTCAGCCGCATATTCAGGCGGCACCGCATCGGGAATCGTGGCCAGCATTTGTGCCACTTTCATCAAAGGCCCCTTTAAGCCGCCCAGAGCTTCAGCAAGCTCACTAGCATTCTTGGCGCTATTGATATCAAGGCCAAACAGTTTAGCGCCTGCCATTTTAGCTGCGATGCCACCAAGGTTGCCGCCCGTACGCGCATAACGCCCAAGCCGGGCGCTAAACCGGTTGCGCTCGTCGTCCTTTTCCTCTGCCATCAAAGTCTCCTGCATCACGGCGGCTACGCGTGAATACATAGAGCACTGCTACAAAGAGCAAGGCAAGTACTAAAAAGCCGCCCCTAAAGGCGGCTATTGAGACAAAGAAACGTTTAAAGCGTCTTCATAAAATGCGCGAAAGATAACAGCCCTTCCGGCCAAGGTCCTTGGCCACTGGCTACATTGATATGCCCGCTTTCACCGGCGTCTTGAAACGTCACATCCCAATGTTCGGCCAGCTGCTGCGCGCGCTCATAACTACAGTAAGGGTCGGTACGACTCGCCACTACGCGCGCGTGAAAACCAAGCGGTTCACTCGGCAGCGGGCCAAAGGCATGAACCGACGCCGGAACCCGAGAACTATCATCGCAATCAGGGCAGGCAACCAAAAACGCGCCCTTCACCCAAGGGCGAATACGCGGGGCGGCGTGAACAACAGTTGCAACGCCTAGCGAATGCGCGATCAACACGACAGGGCGAGAGGCAGCCTCAACAGCCTGCACAAGTGTATCAACCCACAGCTCTTTCTCCGGGTTGTCCCAGTCAGCCTGCTCCACCCGTTTTGCTGTCGAAAGCTTCGCTTGCCAGCGAGACTGCCAATGCTCTGGCTCCGACCCGTTCAAACCCGGGGCCACCAGAATATCCGCCTCTGCAATTTTCATAGTACCTCAACACCTGCTTGTTCGCTGCTGCCCGCTGTTTATTGCAGTTTTAGCGCGCGATCAAAGCATGTTTTATTGTTATTTAGCACAGATAGAGCGCCTGAGCTCCGCGCAGCCGGTTAATTGGCCTCACCAAGCAATGTCAGCACATTCCCGGCAGGGTCTTTGAAATGCGCCAGCACTCCGCCCCAAACCTGCTGCTTTGGCGCTTGCGTAAAGTTAACACCACGGCCAGTCAACTCTTCATAGCGCGCCATAATATTGCCAGCCTGCAGCGAGACACCAACAAAACGGCCTACATAACCATCACTCTCGGCGTCGCTGGCTTCTTCAACGATAAACTCGGCATTATCGAGCCCAGCGCCAAATGCGCCAAGCTCCTCCATTTCCCAAGTAAGAGGCAGCCCTAAAGTCTCGATATAGAATTCCTTTGCCGCATCATAATCATCGACAAAAATTCTAAGACCATAGAGCTTCATATTACCCCTCCCCGAAAACCCGCTTAAAGATTACATCGATGTTTTTGGTGTGATAGCCAAGATCGAAGCGTTCTCGCACCTGTTCTTCGCTCAGGTGCTTACGCACATCCTCATCCGCCAGCAGTTCAGAAAGGAAATCAACCTTTGCCTCTCCGCTGCTTTGGTAGCTATCCCACACTTTCATGGCATTGCGTTGAACCAAACGGTAGCTATCCTCGCGTGAGCAGCCAGCTTGTGTCAAGGCCAGCAAAATGCGCTGTGAATGCACCAACCCGCCAAGACGGTCCATGTTACCCATCATCCGCTCAGGATATACGACTAGGTTCTCCATGACATTGGTTAGGCGCGCCAAGGCAAAGTCCAGCGTAACAGTCGCATCCGGGCCAATCATCCGCTCTACAGAAGAGTGCGAGATATCCCGTTCGTGCCACAGCGCCACATTCTCCATTGCTGGCATAGCGTAGGAACGAACCATCCGTGCAAGGCCGGTCAAGTTTTCTGTCAGCACCGGGTTGCGCTTGTGCGGCATTGCAGAAGACCCCTTCTGCCCCTTGGAGAAGAACTCTTCCGCTTCCAGCACTTCTGTGCGCTGCAAGTGGCGCACTTCTGTCGCAAGTCGCTCAATGGAAGAGGCAACCACACCCAGCACCGCAAAGAACATGGCATGACGATCCCGCGGGATAACCTGTGTCGAAACAGGCTCGACGCCAAGTCCGAGTTTTTCCGCCACATGTTCTTCCACACGCGGATCGATATTCGCAAAGGTACCAACAGCCCCGGAAATCGCGCAGGTAGCGATCTCTTCACGCGCAATTTCGAGGCGCTTCTTGCAGCGATCAAACTCCGCATAAGCCTGAGCCATCTTCATGCCAAATGTCACTGGTTCCGCATGGATCCCGTGTGAGCGGCCAATAGTGACGGTCTCTTTGTGCTCGTAAGCCCGCCGCTTCAATGCCGCAAGCAGTTTATCCATGTCGGCCAGTAACAGGTCCGCCGCGCGCACCAGCTGCACATTAAAGCAAGTGTCAAGCACATCAGAAGATGTCATCCCTTGGTGCACGAAGCGCGCATCCGGGCCAACAATCTCCGCAAGATGCGTCAGGAAGGCGATGACGTCGTGCTTGGTTTCCCGCTCGATTTCATCGATACGAGCAATATCGAATGTCGCAGGGCCACCTTTTTCCCAAATCGTAGCCGCAGCACTTTGCGGAATGACGCCGAGCTGCGCCAACGCATCACAGGCATGCGCCTCAATCTCGAACCAAATGCGAAACTTCGTTTCAGGCGACCAGATTTTCACCATTTCTGGCCGGGAATAACGCGGGATCATATGCGCCTCTTGTGCTTGTCGAAAAAGATCTGCCGCAGCACTTAGCAGGGAGTGGCGAACCTCTCAATGGTTAGGCCTTATTTTGGCCGCAAGAAAAGATGCCACCCCTGCCTTTTTTGCAAGTTCTGTCAGCTGGAGAAAATCTTTTGCCTAAGCACCCGCATTATCCAGCTCTTCAAGCTCGTCGATCATCCGCTCAATCACACTAAGGCCCTTTTGCCAAAAACCCGGATCACTGGCATCAAGCCCGAATGGTGCGAGCAGCTCGCTGTGATGTTTTGTGCCCCCTGCCTTGAGCAACTCAAAGTACTTCTCTTGGAAGCCATCCTGCTCATCTTCAAACACAGCGTAAAGCGAATTCACCAAGCAATCGCCAAAGGCATATGCATAGACATAAAACGGCGAGTGGATGAAGTGCGGAATATATGTCCAGTAGTTTTCGTAGCCGCCCTCAAGATCGATAGCAGGTCCTAGGCTTTCTGCTTGAACCTCCATCCAGATTTCTCCAAGACGTTGCGAGGTGAGCTCTCCCTGCCGCCGCTCGCTATGCACTTTCCGCTCAAAGCAATAGAACGCAATTTGGCGGACAACAGTGTTCAGCATATCCTCCACCTTGGAGGCCAGCATCACCTTACGCTTTTCGGCAGTCTCCGCCTGCCCCAACAAATCCTGAAAGGTCAGCATCTCGCCAAATACACTCGCCGTCTCGGCAAGCGTAAGCGGTGTTGGTGACATCAGCGCTCCTTGCTCGGCTGCCAGCACTTGGTGCACTCCGTGCCCCAGCTCATGCGCCAAGGTCATCACATCACGGATCTTGCCTTGATAATTTACCAGCACAAACGGGTGCGCACTTGGCACAGTTGGGTGAGCAAACGCCCCTGGCGCTTTGCCCGGTCGCGCAGGTGCATCAATCCAGTTCCTATCAAAAAACGGCTTGGCCAACTCTGCCAACTGCGGTGAAAAGCGGCCATAAGCCTTGAGAACCGTTTCCTCCGCTTCAGGCCATGGGATAACGCGATTATCCGCCTGAGGCAGCGGCGCATTACGATCCCAAAACTTCATTTTCTCAACACCCAGCCACTTGGCCTTCAGTTGATAATAACGGTGGGACAAACGTGGATAAGCCCCCCGCACAGCCTCGACCAGCGCATCAACAACCTCGCGCTCCACCCTGTTGGCCAAGTGCCGGCTATCTGCAATATCCTCGAACTTGTGCCAGCGATCATAAGTTTCCTTATCCTTCGCCAACGTGTTGGTGATCAACGTAAACACACTAAGGTTTTTGGCAAAGGTCTTGGACAGCGCCTCAGCCGCTTTGCGACGCTTCTCTCCATCTGCATCTTGCAGCAAGGTCAACACCGGCTCGATAGCCAGCTCTTCCCCGTCGATCTCATAGCGTGAGCTGGAGATGGTTTCGTCAAACAAGCGGTTCCAAGCAGCCGCGCCACTCACACTTTTTTCATGGAACAGCTGCTCAATCTCGTCAGCAAGCTGGTGGGGACGTTCCAGCCGAACATCCTCTAGCCATGGGCGATAATGCGCCAAAGCTGCATCACTCAGCGCGCCCTCTAAAACCCCATCGTCAATTCGGTTGAGCTCCAACCCGAAAAACAGCAGGTGCAAGCTGATTGCCGTTAGCTTCTCTTGCACATCACCATAAAATTTTTGCCGGATTGGATCGGTGGTGTTCTGCGTGTAGACCAGCCCTGCAAACGAACCAAGCCGACCAAGCAAATCCTCTAGTTTTTCATAGTCGGCGATAACAGCCGCCAACTGCGCGCCTGAGTGCGCCGCCATCTCGGCAAGCTTGCCTTTATGCTCAGCCTCAAACATTTCGGCCAACTCGCCAGCGCGTTTCATATCCGCCACAAACGCCGCATCATCCATACCGGCATACAGCGCCGAAAGGTCCCACTCAGGCAACGCGCCAAAGGCTGCATCACCGCTGGCCTGCGCGTCTGGCTTCGCAAAATAAGGGTTAAACAAAGCGTCGTTTTTCATCACAGAATAATCCAGTCACAAAGGGGCAATTCCTAGCGTCATTTGTAACGCAGTCCCGAAAGTTCGCAAGGCTGGTTGCTATTAACCAAAGATCGTTCAGCATAAGCGCTAAAGTACTTATTTTTCAATGCAAATCTTTCAGTAATTACCATGGGGCAGTCAGGCATTTGTTTACAAAACCCGCCTAGACTGTCTCGCAATGATACAATTTCTCTCGTGCTGCGCCACATCTGCAGTTATCTTTAAGGACCAAAGGATTTGCCATGAGCCAGCGCATTTTGATCGTTGAAGATGACCCGGTACAAAGGCGCTTGCTTGAAAACACTTTGCAACGCTTTGGCTACCGCACCCAAACCGCTGAAGATGGCGAGCAGGCCCTGCAACTAATCACCTCGCATGCCGACAGCTACGATTTACTACTGCTAGATCTCTTACTGCCGAAGCTTAGCGGTCTGGAGTTACTCACCCGGTTACGTCAGCAAAAGAGCGCCATTCCAGTCATTGTACAAACAGCCCATGCCGGATTGGAAAAAGCGGTCGAGGCGATGCGCGCTGGCGCGCAAGACTTCGTGGTAAAACCGGTCCCTGCCGAACGCCTGCGCATATCCGTAGCCAATCTGCTGCGCACCTCTGCTTTGGAAGAGGAAATAACCCGCTTTCGCCAGCACACATCACTCGCGCTCGGTTTCGATCAACTCGCAACCCGATCGGAAGCCATGGAGCGGGTTCTGCGTCTGGGCAAACGCGCCGCCTCCTCTACCATTCCCATTTTGATAGAAGGGGAATCTGGAGTAGGGAAGGAAATGATCGCCCGCGCTATCCAGGGCAGCAGCGACCGGCGCAGCAAACCATTCATCACAGTGAATTGCGGTGCGATCCCCGATCATTTGGTAGAATCGATCCTGTTTGGCCACGAAAAAGGTGCATTCACCGGCGCCCACGAAAAGCACAGGGGTAAATTCCAAGAAGCCAATGGCGGAACCCTCTTTCTAGATGAGGTCGGCGAGCTACCGCTGGAGGTTCAGGTCAAATTGCTGCGCGCATTGCAGGAGGGCGAGGTCGATCCCGTTGGCGCTCGCAAGCCGGTAAAATGCGATTTTCGCCTGATTTCTGCCACCAACAGGCGCCTGCTCGAGCAAGTGAAGGAAGGTAAGTTTCGCGAAGATCTCTACTACAGGTTGAATGTGTTTCCCATTTGGATCCCGCCCTTAAAAGACCGTCTGGAAGACCTGCCTCAGCTTCTGCATCAATTCATGGCGCGCTTTTCTGCGGAAGAAAGCAAACCGCATGTTTGTACAGTCGCAGCGCAAACTTTGGTGATGCTGCAAAGTTATGACTGGCCGGGCAATATCCGCCAGCTGCAAAACGCGGTCTATCGCGCTGTTGTACTTTGCGATAGCGATGTACTCGCGCCAGAGGATTTTCCGCAAATAATTCAAGCGATTTCTGAAAAGGACACACCGTCCTCCCAAGCTGGGCATCAGGTAGAAGAACAGCATGATACCGCCTTCGAGCAGCTGCAAGCAGAAGCATTTGATCCAGCCAATCCACCATTTGGCTATCTAAGCGCACTGACGCCTGAAGGCCATATTCAAACATTAGCAGAAGTCGAAAAACAGCAAATTTCTTTGGCCTTAGATCACTACTCTGGTCGCATGACAGAAGTTGCTAAACGCCTTGGCATAGGTCGCTCAACACTCTACCGGAAGTTGAAAGACTACAACCTGTCAGAAACAAGCGAAGAATCAGCCGCTTGAGAAAGTGGTGAATTTTTAGAAATTTCTACAATAGCGATAACTACTAGGTGCGCTGATATGCTACATTAAGTTAAGTTTTCATAAACTAGTAGTGAGTGTGTGTAATGGCGTCTCAAAGTGGTTGGCCTGCGTTGGCTTGCGTTACAGTGGCAGCAGCCCTGCTTATTACAGCAACTGTTTTCCCTGCTGCTGCGGCACAGCCAGATACCGCCTTGAGTTTTTCCTACAACGATAAGAATTTGGCCCGCAATCAACCGGTCTTCGCACATCTTCGCGCAGCCTTTGAAGAAAAGCACCCCGAGCTACCCTTTCGGATTAAGCGGGATTACGCTGCAGCAAAACTCTTCTATGAGCGACGCGGCTATCAACCAATCTGGATAAAGAACGGAAAATTGACCAGGGCCGCACAAAATTTGGTGGCGCGCATTGCTCAGGCACCGGAAGAAGGCCTAAACGCAAAAGACTACCCTCTCCCGGTTCTGCTAGCGAACCCACTTAAAGACCCGGCAGCCATTGCACATGTGGAGTTCAATCTCACGCAATCCGCCTTGCGCTATGCGGAAGATGCGATGGGTGGGCGTATCCCCCCTTCCAGTATCGACAAGTCGATTACTCAAAAGCCTAAGCGGCCTGACCCTATCGAAGCGATGGAAGCAATCGCACGATCTCCTCTACCCGGCGCCACGTTGCACGCCTTTAACCCGACACACGCAGGCTACCGCGCCCTACGAAAGCAGCTCAAAACTTTGCGCAAACAGCAACAAAGCAAGCGCGAGCCAATCGAAATTCCCGGAGGTCGTTTGCTGCGGCCCGGCATGCAGGATGAGCGCGTTCCGCTTCTGCGTGCACGCCTACAAGTGCCAGCCAAGCAACCCAAAAGCCAACAAAAGCATGCCACTGTGGCGCAAGACCACGCCACCACAAACCGAAAGCATGCCCGGACCTATACCCAAGATCTTGTTGCCGCGGTTAAAGCCTTTCAGACAGGCAATGGTCTAAATGCTGATGGCATTATCGGTCCTAGAACACTCCTTGCTTTTAACGCCTTGATCGGGGAGGATCCGATCAAAGACGTGATCGCCAATATGGAGCGCTGGCGCTGGGTGCCAAGAGACCTCGGCACAGTTTATCTACAAGCCAACATTCCGGAGTTTACAGTACGATTGATCCAAAACGGGGAGGTTAGCTACGAGACCCGCGTCGTTGTGGGCAAACCTAAGCACAAAACCCCTGTTTTCTCCGACAAGATGGACCACGTTATCGTCAATCCATATTGGAACGTCCCTTATTCCATTGCCACCAAAGAAATATTGCCGGAACTGCGTGCGGACCCTGCAAGCTACCTGACCAAGGGCAACTATGAGATGGTCTATAATGGCAAAGTCGTTTCGCCAAAACGCATACGCTGGGAAGATGTTACATTTGATGAACTGCGCATCCGCCAGCGCCCCGGTCGTGGTAATGCACTTGGAAAAATCAAATTCATGTTTCCAAACCGGCATAATGTCTACATGCACGACACGCCGTCTAAGTCGCTCTTTAAAAGATCTGCCCGTGCCTTCTCGCACGGTTGTGTTCGCATTCATGAGCCTTTCAAATTCGCGGATGCCCTAATGCAGACCCAGAAAAACCTAAGTGGCAGAAAACTCAGATCTGTTGTTGGCAAAAAACAGCAACAATTCAACTTCGCTCGGCATATTCCAGTGCACCTGACTTACTTCACAGCCTACGTAGATGAGCAGGGCAATCTTCAACGCCGCCCAGACATTTACGGCCATAACAGAAAGACAATTGCCGCACTCGGTCTGTAAAACTTTAACAATTCAACATTTATCAACAGCGCCTTACAGTGCTAGGTTGCACCCCCGCACGGCTTTTTTTCTTTCTCTCGCCACGTAGCACTGTTAACTTTACCTAATGGACCACTCAGACCTAAGAATCAGCTCAGTTTCAGTAAAGCCGCATTAACCATTTTCAGCTTAAAGCTAGTTCATGGTTAACAGCCGCCAAACGAAGAAGAGCGAAACAACGTGCAAAACCCCGGGACACTTGCTCAGGATCCGCGATCCAACCTACGCTTAGCCACCCAGCTCACTTTGGCAGCGCTGTTGGCGCTATCTGTTGTTTGCTATTGCGTACCGGCTTTGGCGCAAACAAAATCACTTAAGCTGTACAACACCCATACCAAAGAGCGCGCAACCATCACCTTTAAGAGGAATGGCCGCTATGTTCGCTCAGGTCTCAACGAGCTCAATCGTTTCCTGCGGGATTGGCGCCGCAACGAGCCAACTAAAATGGATCCAGAGCTGTTTGACCTAATCTATGATGTTTACCGCAAATCCGGTTCTAATAAGTATATCCATGTTGTATCCGGCTATCGCTCATTAAAAACAAACAACATGCTTCGCTCTCGCTCCCGTGGTGTCGCCAAAAACAGCCAACACACCAAGGGCCACGCCATGGACTTTTACATCCCCGGCCAGAGCGTAGCCAAGCTACGCGCAATCGGGCTGCGCCAACATGTCGGAGGGGTCGGCTACTACCCCCGCTCAAACACACCTTTTGTGCATATGGATACCGGTTCGGTGCGGCACTGGCCCCGGATGAGCCGTAAGGAGCTTGTTAAAGTTTTTCCAAAAGGCAACACAATCCACGTACCAACTGATGGCAAACCCTTGTCGGGATACAAGCGCACCCTTGCCGCTGTGAAGGCGCGCGATTCTGGACGCACCAGCACCCTGGCCAGCAACACCTCCAGCCGCAGCAAAAGTTTTGTTACCAAACCCAATACCGGTAGCAAAACACTTTTCGGTACACTTTTCGGCAGCGATGATGATAAGGAAACAAGCTCGCTCCCCAAACAGAAGACAGAGCCACGCCGTTCGCAGCGTCAACCTGATCCTGGGTTGCGCGCCGACGCATCACCAGCCAATGCAGTTCCTACACCAAAATCCAGTGTACTGCTCGCCAACGCTCCACAAACTGAACGACAAGAGGCTACAACTCTGGCGGCGGCACCAATGCCAGCGTTCAAAAAACCGACAGCGGGCGCCAGCGCGCGCCTTGCAGCCTTCGGCGCAATTGGCGCTGCCACACCCAGCTTGAAACCGCAGCCCTCTAGGGCATCTCAAGTGGCATTCAACACAGTGCAAACGCCTCTGCGCAAACCAATGGAGCGCACCGCACTCACAGCACTTGCGCCAGCACGTCAGCCAATCAATACGGGCTCACCACAAGGCGACGTTATTGCCCTCGCCTCCGCAACAGCACAGAACACCGGACCTGAAACAGTCGGATTTGCACGCAGCACACAAAACGGCGTGCGCGGAGATGCAATTCGCAACGCATTGGCACGCTTCGCCTCAATCCCCTTCAACGCCATGATTGATACGACAAGCTCTGCCGCATTGCCTGCGCCAGCCGCTAGCGTAGATTTACTGGTGAAGCCTGCTGCATTGGACAATGCAGGAAACTTTGCGCAACTCTACAAACCTGACCAAAGCGCGCTTAACGGCCTCTATTCGCTTAGCGAGGTAGAAGCAGCTACCAAGAGCGACCTGCAGCTTATACCTGCAAAGCAAAACAGTTTTACAGGTCGTGCGGTCAACTGGCAGCCCATGGAACGCAGATCCCTCGGCTTTTCCAGTTAACATACAGACAGATATACAAACCCAACAAAAAAGCCTCCCTAGTAGGGAGGCTTTTCTCATTTGCCGAATGCGGTGGCCTACTCGCTGGGCACTGGGCCAATCATACCCAGTGCATGCAAGTAGAGGTCCAGCACCGCTTCTTCTTCTTCGCGCTCATGCGGCTTGCGCTTGCGCAAGGAAACGATTTTCCGCATAACCTTCACATCAAAGCCGTTGCCTTTTGCCTCGGCATAAACATCCTTGATGTCATCCGCGATCACTTTTTTTTCTTCTTCCAGACGCTCGATACGCTCGATAAACGAACGCAGCTGGTCCGCAGCAACACCGCCATGATCAGACATGCACTACCATCCTTGTTTCAAAACCAAAACTATCCCAGAGGCATTGTGTCTGCCAGAGAAAGCGCATCCGTTCAACCTTTGAAACTGGTAGCCCACAGCACCTGCACAGTTACTTTGTTCCTGATTTGATCGCACTACCTTAACTCAAGTAGGCTATTGACATGCAGCTTCCCCTAAGACGACAAGTAACCACGTATCTATTCAGCAGCTAAAAGTGAGCCCTGCGAAACTCCTTCGCATCCATCACAAAACCAAAATGCGCCAATCACATTCAACTTTTATTGACTGTCTTGCCATTTTTAGCTCGCGCATATCATTGAGCAGCAATTGATGCCGTCGCGATCACTCACCTCATCAATGAGCTTACAACAACCTCTATTCAACCATGTAGAAGACCTGCGTCTTTTGCGCACAGACGCCGAAGGGTAAGACCACTGCACATCTAGCCGATCAGCGGTATTTGCACACAACTCCTTAATCCACAGCAGCTGATATTAGCGGCCCCTTTCACCCAAAAAGGCTTAGTTTTTCTGGGAAAAACAGTATTATGGCGCCTGCGTGCAATCGAGAAACGTTTTCAAGCATTCCCCTTGGCACGATTTAAACAACGCCCGTTGAATGATCTCTTTTCAAGAAGTGGTCGTCTGGTCGCGTTGACACGAACGTCATCAAAACGCATTAACTTGCCGTTGTAGCTGTAAAAGATTGTTATGAGACCAACCATCGCCAAGTCCCAGTTTGCACTTTCTCTCCCAAGACGTGCACATTCACCTTTGGTTTGGGCATTTGTAGTTGGATGGTGTTTGATTTTGTCGATATCGTCGGCAAATGCAAACTTCCGCCTCTGTAATAAAACGGAGGGACAAGTCTTTGTGGCGATAGGGCTCCATGATGACACGTCATGGGTTAGCGAAGGTTGGTGGAGCATTAAGCAAAACAGCTGTGCGACACTTAAACAAGGCGCCCTGACGTCACGATACTATTACATCTACGCGCGACAAAACGACGGAAAAGATGGATGGGGGGGCAAAGCGCAAATGTGCATTCGCCCCAAAAAAGAATTCACCATCCGCGGCGTTGAAGACTGCGTAGCCCGTGGCTACGAGCGCGCAGGCTTTTTTGAAATAGATACAGGTGAGCAAAGCAGCTGGACTGTCCAGCTGACGGAGCCGATAGAGCAAGGAACAGGTGGACGATGAAGCGAAACAGACGGGTCAAAATCCTAGCAACTCTCGGCCCTTCTTCATCAGATGGCGCGACGATCAAAAAACTCTGGCAGGCAGGCGCGGACGTATTCCGCATCAACATGAGCCACTCCAGCCATGAAGTTCTCAACAACTTGGTCAACACCATCCGTGGCGTAGAAAAAGAAGTTGGCCGCCCAATCGGCATTCTGGCCGATCTTCAGGGCCCAAAACTGCGCGTTGGCACTTTCGAAAATGATGAAAAGGTTATGCTGGAAAACGGCGCAACCTTCACCCTCGATAACGACGAAACCCCAGGCAACGTCAACCGCGTATACCTCCCGCATCCAGAAATCTTGGGTAGCTTGCAAGAAGGCCACCGCCTACTGCTGGATGATGGTAAAATCACCTTGCGGGTTACCAACGCTTCCCCCGAGCGCTGTGAAACACGCGTAGAAGTAGGTGGCAAGCTTTCCAACCGCAAAGGCGTCAGCGTTCCAGATACCGAGATTCCGGTAGGCGCATTGACCGATAAAGACCGCAAGGATCTGGTCGCCGCTCTCGACGCAAAGGTAGACTGGATCGCCCTTTCCTTCGTACAGCGCCCCGAAGACCTTGTTGAAGTTCGCAATGTCACGCAGGGTCGCGTAGGTGTTCTGGCAAAAATCGAAAAGCCGCAAGCAATCGATCGCCTGCCAGAAATCATCGAGCTGTCCGATGCAATTATGGTTGCACGTGGTGACCTCGGCGTAGAAATGCCACTTGAAAAGGTACCAGGACTGCAGAAGCGCATGATCCGCGCTTGCCGTAAAGCTGGCAAGCCAGTAGTTGTGGCAACGCAGATGCTGGAAAGCATGATTACCGCACCTGTGCCAACACGCGCGGAGGTATCTGATGTGGCAACAGCTGTGTTTGAAGGCGCTGATGCTGTCATGCTGTCTGCCGAATCTGCTGCCGGCGACTATCCGGTTGAAGCTGTTTCCACCATGGACAAAATCGCACAGGAAGTGGAAACTGACACTCACTACCGCGATATCGTGCACGCACAGCGCACGGAGCCTGAATCCACTGGAGCCGACGCAATCACCGCAGCTGCGCACCAAGTTGCTGAAACATTGGATCTCGCTGCAATCGTTTGCTACACCGCATCGGGCGGCACCGCACTACGCGCCTCCCGCGAACGTCCAAAAGCGCCAATCATCGCCTTCTCACCAGAGCTGTCGATCGTGCGTCGCCTGACTTTGGGCTGGGGTTTACATTGCGTCGCCAGTAACGACGCTGCGAACGAAGAAGAAATCGTTGATCGCGCGTGTCGTCTTGTGGCCAAAGAAGGCTTCGCCACTCCAGGTCAGCGCATTATTGTGTCGGCTGGCGTTCCATTCGGCACCCCGGGATCGACCAACATGCTGCGCATTGCCTTTGTTGGCGGCTAACAGCCCCTGTAAGATTAAAAATTTGGCCCGCTGATGCATATCATCAGCGGGCTTTTTCTTGAGCCCAGTTTAAAGACATAGCACAGTAGCTATATGCCGGAGCCACGCAGCTGTGCGCGCAGTTGCACGACAGCCTCTCTTGCGGTGGTTTGTAACGGGTAGTGCTCTAGTACCCTGCGATAAACCCTCAGCGCCTCTTCAGGGCGCTTAAGCTCACGCATGATAACACCAAGGCCTATCATCGCCCAGACATGGCGCGGCTCAAGGGACAGCACCTTCTCCAAATCCCGAAGAGACAATGTGTAGTCCTGTAGTACGAAATGAACCTGTGCACGACGGTTCCAGCCCTCAACAAATTCAGGGCGCAACAACACCACCTGATCTAGCAGATCAAGCGCGAGCGCGTACTTCTCTTCCTTCACTGCAACACTTGCGCGCACCATCAACAAGTCAACTGTCGCGCTTCCCGATGCGTTCAGCATCGCTTTCAGCTGCGCTTCTACTCTTTGCGCATCACTTTCGCTCTGCGCCTCTCTTAGCTGTCTGAATTGGTCATCAAGATCCGGCCCAGCTACGATGTCACCACTTGCCCGCTGATCTGTCAGGTCATTTTGCTTCGTTGCACGCAAGTCATCAGCACGTGCGGAAAAACAGGTGCAAGACAATAGCACAGCCAAGAATAGCCCGGGCACCAAAGCGGGCCAAGAGCAAAAACGCTGTGCCGAAGCGACAGAGGCAAGGGGGAGCAAACACAAAAAAAATCGCATGCGAAGAGTATTTCACTCAATGCATGCGATTTTCAATTCCAAGAAAATTGGACCCCTTTTACAAACTACCTAGAGTTTGCGGGCCAATATTAACCCTGACGAGCCTTAAAGCGAGGGTTTTTCTTGTTAATGATGTATACGCGACCCTTACGGCGAACCATGCGGTTGTCGCGATGACGGCCCATGAGAGCCTTAAGAGAGTTCTTAATCTTCATTGTCCTGTCCCCGTTCGGGTTTTTTCCATCCGGGATCCTGAACATCACGATCCGCTAGGTTTGTTTTATTACAGCCTTCCGGCTCAGGTGGTGTCGACATAACTCCTCCGCGCCTGAAAGGCAACCGCTATTCGGCGCTGGAAGGAAATCGACCACTTGAAGCGGACAAACCCGCAAAAAGAAATGGTGGGCGTGACAAGGATCGAACTTGTGACCCCTACGATGTCAACGTAGTGCTCTCCCGCTGAGCTACACGCCCATAACTTTCAAGTGGTTACCACCCTTGCGTTTCCGCTGTGGTGGAGAGCCGTATAAGGGGAATCTTGCCCCCTTGCAAGACCCAATTTATAAAAATGCCTTTCCTTTCCACATTCGCCCCCGAAAACTCAAGATGCCAGCATCTTTTCCACCTCTTGCACCAGCTCACGCAGATGAAACGGCTTGGACAACACCTTGGCATCCTTAGGGGTCTGAGAATCGTGATTCAACGCAACAGCAGCAAACCCGGTAATAAACATCACCTTCAAATCCGGGTCGAGTTGCGTTGCTTTTCGTGCCAACTCAATCCCGTCCATCTCTGGCATTACAATATCCGTCAGTAATAGCGAAAACGGCTCTTCTCTCACCCGCTCATATGCGCTTTTTCCATTATCAAAACAAACGACATCATGCCCCGCCTTTTCCAGCGCTTTTTGCAAAAAGCGGCGCATATCTCCATCATCTTCAGCCAGCAAAATCTTCGACATTCGCGTTTATCCAAAAGCCTCCACTGGTTAATTTTCGCCCCAGTCCCTTTGAAGCGCCTATTAATCACGTTATAGTTTTCTTGTTAGTCAGCGCAGGCAGCTACACCAAATACGCATTGTATCGACGAAACGTGACCCTAATCAGGTTTCGTCAAAAATCAATAGAACCGCAATCATCGCAATTGAGGGGAGCCGATTTTGAAAGCGCAATCGGATGGCCTGATAGAGGTGTCAAGCTACAGCACGCCTTCAGCTACTCCAAAAGCTGTTACGGGCCAAATTGCCGCATTTGAAGTTCATCACCCTAAACAAGGGCCACACGAAACGCCTCTGCCGTTGCTCGCCAACTCTCCACACGCTGGCAGGCACTATCTGACATCCTTTTTGGAAAGCTCACGCCTCGACAAACATGAGATTCGTCGCTCGGAAGATGCTTATCTTGACCTGCTACTGGATGACATCCACCGGTTCGGCCTCACTTACATGAAAGCAAACTTTCCCCGCGCCTATCTAGATTTAAACCGAGAACCTTACGAACTCGACCCCAAGATGTTTGAGGGCAAGCTCCCGAACTACATCAACAGCCGATCCCTGCGTGTCGCGGGTGGGCTCGGCACAATCGCGCGAATCGCATCAGAAGGTAGAGAGATTTATCGTCAACGCCTCCCAGCAGCCGAAGCGTTACATCGCGTCGAAAGCCTCTACAAGCCATACCACCGCCAGCTACGCACCTGCCTTGGAGATATCCAACGACAATTCGGCTACGCGATCTTATTTGACTGGCACTCTATGCCATCCATACCAAACAGCAAAGAAGCCAACGCCAAGCGGCCGGATTTCGTCATAGGCGATCGTTTTGGTAGCTCTTGCGCCGGCCGTCTTTCTGATCTCGTTGTCTCCTTGCTCCGAAACAAGGGGTACACAGTTGCGCAAAACAAACCGTATGCAGGGGGCTTTATCACAGAGCATTATGGCAGACGGGAAAAAGGCCTGCACGCGATACAGATTGAGATCAACCGCGCACTTTATATGGATGAGCAATCAATCCGCCCACATAATGGTATTGTTGAATTGAAATACAACGTCAATTGCGTACTTTTGGAACTTGCCCAGCAAATATCGTGGGGCGAGGGCAGCCAAATCGCCGCTGAATAAAAAGACGCTTGCCTACAACATGAAGGCAAGCGCAGAAGTCTTTGGAGGAGACTCTCTTAGTGATAGAGAGGTGCGTATCGCACACAGTCATTACCTCATTAAATTACCCTTGGGTCAACTAAGGTTTCACCTCTAGCCTCAGCTAACGGAGCGACTGCGGCACATCTACAACACCCTGCAGCTATGCAGCAGGGTCGCTCAAATGGGCCAACTAGAAAACGTATACCTCATCCAGCTGCTTCGCAGGTTAACGCTGCGATCTCCAGTGGTTACCATAGGCTTGGCAAAAAACACCGCGACCTCTATTTACAAGCACAATCAAAACCTAATAGAAGCGAACCAAACACGCGCACTTCTGTTGCATCAATACTTGTGCAATTTTCACTCGATCAACTTCACGGACCTGATCAGATGTCCCATTCTTTGCCAAGCCAAGCATTTCTACATCAGCTTGCCGACGCAGCCGACCGGATAACACTACAGCACTTTCGCTCTCCAATCTCGGTCGACAACAAATACGAGCAAGGGTTCGATCCAGTTACCATAGCGGATAGGGATGCAGAAACAGCGATCCGAGAGTTGATCACAAGCGCCTATCCAGAGCATGGCATAATCGGTGAAGAGCATGGATGCACCAACACCGAAGCTGCAACGCAGTGGATCTTGGATCCTGTTGATGGCACGCGCGCTTTCATCAGCGGCATCCCGCTTTGGGGCACCCTCATTGGCCTACGCCATGAAGGAGCACCAACTCTTGGCATGATGAGCCAGCCCTATAACAACGAGCGTTACTGGGGCGACTGCGTAAATTCATGGTACCGTGGCCCGCTAGGCGAACGACGCCTGCGCTCTCGCCAGTGCTCGGGCCTAGAAAATGCAGTGTTGATGACAACAACACCAGAGCTATTCAAGGGTGATGAACGCACCGCATTTGATGAAATAGAGCAGCAGGTAAAACTCAGCCGATACGGAACAGATTGCTATGGGTACGCCATGGTCGCCGCAGGTCAGTGCGACGCTGTCATTGAAAGCGGCTTGCAAATCTACGATATCTATCCGCTAATTCCGATCATCAAAGGCGCTGGCGCAATTATCACTAACTGGGCCGGCGGCGATGTCGATGACGGTGGCCGGGTTGTCGTGACGGGAGATGCCCGAGTGCACTCACAACTCCTGAAGCGTCTCTCTCAAGTTGTATAGGCTTGTTTAGCCGCCCGCCGGAGCTAGGGGCACTCATCGTAACAAGTGAGCGCCCGCATTCCGGCCTGTCAGACTGTCTCTTCAACGCGGCTCATGATTGGCGGTGCGTCATCCAGCGGCACAAATGCATCAAACGCTGCCCAAAACTGCGACCGATACTTGTCTTGCTCCATAAGCAGTTCGTGCTGCGCGCCGCGCACTTCTAGATAAGCCATCCAAGAACTATACCTGCATAAGGTTTCACTTGCCTGCTTACACACTATTCTGTCCGCTCCCGATGCAACAACGAGCGTAGGTGGCCCATCTTGCCGAGCAAACTTAACCGAACGAATCCTCTGAAGCGCTGCGCTTACCCGATGAAACCAACCTGCTGTTGGAGAGCCGACACCAAGCTCTGGCTTCGCGGTTAGGATGTCAACCATGCGTTGGTAACGCGGTCCATCACTCGTTAGCTTGTTTCCCTGAAACGGTTCTACAAGACGACTGCTCCCGCCGGGCACATAAAAAGCGCCCAACCCACATGCCACCATAATGCGTGCCAACCACCGCGCGGGCTTACGCCCCCACTTTGGTAGTTTGATCTCAACCAAAGGCGAGCTTAATACCACCCGCTCCACCTGTGTCCGCAACCGTGCAGCACTATCAAGAATAACCGAGCACCCTGTCGAGTGGCCCAACAGATAGTGTGGCCCGGGAAACCGCGCTAGCGCCACATCCTCCAGCACAACACGGAGATCTTCCTTGTACTCAGAAAAGGCCCTTATGTGCCCTTTGAACTGGCTTTTAAGCAATCTGGACGAACCACCCTGCCCACGCAAATCAAATGCGACAACATGGAAACCACGACTTCGCAATTCCTCAATTACTTCAAAATACTTTTCGATAAATTCAGAACGCCCCTGAACAAGTGTCACCGTTCCCTTCGCCGCTCCTTTCGCAACCCACGTCGCGACACGTAGCGTCACACCCTTCTCAGGTACCAGCGAAAAGCACGACGCACCATCGGGTATCGGGTTTGAATCAATCGCAATCAGTTCCATGCTGCCCCTCAATCAAATCACTGCAGCGTACCCTCTCAAAGTTCGGCAGCCAAGCCACCCAATCCCGATGGCCAAAAGAAAAGGCTCCGCAATAAAGTCAGAGCCTTAACCAATCATCTCTAGTTAATATAGCGCGCCTTGAGTATCCATCCTGAGTACGCATCCATTACCAAACGCACTTTTTTGCGTCCCCGCCATTTGGCTTTCACGACATAAACATCACCACGCGGCCGAATTTTTTTAATATTGCGATATCCCATCGAGCGAAGATATCGCCGGATCTGCCGTTTGTTTAAACGATACTTTTTTGCATACCAATGCCCCTGCTGGGCATGCGGGTAAACCGGTCCGCCATGCCAACTCCAAGTTGGCCCGTTGCCAAAATGAAATTGCATCGTAAACCGCTCAGCAGCTTGCGCACTCGGCAACAACACACTCATCGCCAAAACAAATGCAGCGGCAGTCTTCTGGTAGGTCTTCATCATGTAAAATCCCTTCCCCACGCGTTCTCTAGGTTTCCTCGTATTCCCTAAAGACACCCTAGCCAGCCGCCGCTTAACCCTCTCAGCATAAGAAATTCATTTTCCATTAATAACAATAACTATTTGTTTTATTGTAGTTTTTAAGAAATCTCACTTCCTTTAATCGCAGAAACGCACACCAAGTAACTCAAAACCACTTGAAACAGTTTTGCAGCTTTCCCATCTCTAAATCATGCGGAGGCCAAGAGGATCCGCAGCCAAGACCAGCGTCGCCAATACGGGGCGCTAAAACCAAAACATCCCTCCCAAAGCACTTTGGGAGAACGGACCTATGTTGCTCATTGAAGAGGACTAAATATGCGTCACTTAGATTTCACCCCACTTTATCGTAGTACAGTTGGCTTCGATCGCATGTTCTCCATGCTAGATAGCGCCAACTCCGATCAAGGCTCTGCTTACCCGCCTTACAATATAGAGCGCACAGGGGATGACACTTATCGCATCACCATGGCCGTCGCCGGATTTAAGGAAGATGAGCTAACCATAGAAACGCGAGATCACACCCTCGCCGTACATGGCGAAAAAGCGCAGGAGAGCGAGGACAAAGAAGTCCTCTACCGTGGCATTGCCTCCCGCGCATTCGAGCGACGCTTCCAGCTCGCTGATCATGTGCGCGTCGATGGCGCAAGCATGGAACATGGCTTACTGCACATTGACCTATTGCGGGAACTGCCAGAAGCAATGAAACCGCGAAAAATCTCGATCCAAAGTGCCAACGCCGGAGATGCGAAACAGATTGAAGGAGAACTGAACTAAGGTACCTTCAAGCGCTGGTGAGCCTGTCTCCTCCCAAGCCCGAGGCTCACCAAGCGCAATATGTGCGGTCTTCCTCCCAACCGCACACACTTTTGCCGGTTCCCCTAGACGACAAACACCCCGCACAGCGCTAGGCTGGCGGGGTGTTTTTTTTCAACCAGTTCGTTCATGCACTATGAGAAATGTGAGACTAGTCGCTCGACCATCTCCTCAGTCGTTGCGAAGCTGGTGACAAAACGGATCATCACTTCATCCTCCGCCAGACCATCGGCAGGCCAATCATAAAAACCAACCCCCGCTTCTAGCAAACGCGCGGCATCAGCCTTCTTAACAATCGGGAACACCTCGTTCGACTGCGGACTTACAAGCAAGCGCACACTCTGTTTCTTATCCAGATCATCTGCAATCTTTCGCGCCATCGCATTCGCGTGACGAGCGTTCCGCAGCCAGTCATCATTCTCGAAATAGCCTTCAAACTGCGCAGATATAAATCGGCTCTTAGAGAAAAGCTGCGCTGAACGCTTGCGCAAATACTCAAAGCCACGAGCGTCATCAGGATTGAAGAAAACTACCGCCTCAGCACACCAACAGCCGTTTTTCGTTGCGCCAAACGACAGCACATCAATGCCTGCCTGCCACGTCATCTGCGCCGGAGTTGCATTGAGCGAGACCAACGCATTCGCAAATCGCGCACCGTCCATATGCACTGGCAAGTCCCGCGTCTTCGCCGCCGCCACGACCTGCTCAATTTCGCCAATGCTGTAGATCGTGCCGCATTCCGTCGCTTGCGTGAGTGAAACAGCAGCCGGTTGGCCCTGATGCACCACACCTTCCGGATGCCGTGCCATAGCCGCAAGCAGGCTTTGTGCCGTTAGCTTGCCGTCTTTTCCGGGTACCCCAAAAATCTTGTTGCCACCAGTGGCAAACTCAGGAGCGTTACATTCGTCAACATTGATATGCGCCTCTTCGTGACAAAAGACCACGCCGCCCGGTCTTGAGTAATGCGCGAGCGCAAGCGAGTTTGCTGCCGTCCCGGTTGAAACCAGAAACACAGCTACATCGCGTTCAAAGACTTCATTGAACTTCTGCTCAATCGAGCGGCTAAGCGGATCAACACCATAAGCAGGTGCAAAGCCGCTGGCATGGCGAGCAAGGGCAGCACTTACAGCTTCCGTTGCACCAGCCCAGTTGTCACTAGAAAATTCCATAGGTCTGCAATAGCAGAGCCCTAAATCTTGGCAAGCATAATTATCACATAAGTGCCACTGGATCTTGCAGCAGCGTTAATTCAGCGGCTCATTCTGCCAAGAAGATAATCTAGCGAGAGCTGACCCGGCCCCTTTAACACCAAATAGACCAGCATCACCATCCACAACAGCCGCTGATCTGCGATCAACGAAGCTGGATTGCCATCAAACCAAGCCCCCACAGCACCAGCATCCACCCCGTGTCCGGTAACATCAACGTAGGTCATCACCGCCACAAACCCAATAAATCCAAGGCTCGCCGCCCGCGTGAACAACCCTGCAACAATAAGCGCTGGCAGCACAAACTCTGCCCAAGTTCCCATCAGAACAATCAAGCCATAAGGAAAAAAGGCTATCTGAGAAACATCATATCCAGCTGTCTCTGTGAGGCTAGGGAGAATTTGTGCATAAGCGCCAACACTCGGCTGCAAAAATCCCAGTGCACCAGCGGAAATCTTCGTCAACGCCGAATTCCAGAAATACACCAGCAACACCGCCGCAAAGCAAAAGCGCACAAAAGCTCCTAGAAACCAGTTTCCCGCAAAGAACTCGATGCCTTGAAACACCGCTTGGTAAAGTCGTTTTAGACCACTTGCCAACATCACCAGCCTCCCTAGCTGTTTCCCGCAATTGGTTATCCCTCATGCACGTCGCTAACTGCACCGCTCTGCAGCCCCGCTGTTAGCGATGCGCTTAAATCAAACCCTTTAAATGTAGCAAGCGCCGCTTCTCCCGCTTGTGAAAGTGAGTTCCCCCGCTTCAACTGCCGCAAGAAAAAGTAGGTTCCCTCATCCACAACAGCGCACCTGACATGCAGCTGCGGGCGCGCTAAGACGCAGAACTGGCTCCTATCGTTCACTTTGCCTGCATCCCCTGCGCGCGCGTCCAGCTCTGCCACGGCGCAGTCATGCCCCCCCGAGCCAAAACAAATCGCAGCCACCTCGTAACGAAGCTCAACCAAGCGGCAACTGGGCAGGAAAGAAAGCTTGGCGCCCATGAGCTTTTCAGGAGCCAGCGCGGCAAGCTTCTCGCTTTGCAATACTGGCCAATCAGCGCTGTGGTAAGCCTGCAGCCATGCCCATTCCAGTCGCGCAACATCGGCAATGTACGAATACTCCGCCAGCGGAGGAAAACCGGACATAAACGCAGGAAGTCTCTCTCCATATTCGCTTAGGACAGGCTGCCTCGGTGGTTCACCACGCACAAACTCAGCCGCCATTGCGCGAAAAAACTCCGCGCCAAGTAACTGTGCAACCATGGGAAAATTGCTGGCCAATGCATCAATCAAACTCGCCATAACATTATTGCGATAAACACCGAAGCGCCTCGCGCTGATTTGCCCGTTCCGGCCAACAACGCCAGATGGCACTGCGCTTACTTCTTCCAATAAGGCCGCGGCAAAGCGCGAATGTACGGTAGGTCTCGGCATAACAACCTCTCAACGCGTCGCGTCGGCAAGTGACGTCTCGCACATCTTTTGTGCCAGCACGGCTTCTCCCATCAGCTTAGCAAACTCTGGCACATCGTTATCCCACTCGATCAAGGTGGGGCGAAGTCCCATCCGCGCAATAGCGTAGCCGTAAAGGTGCCAAACCGGATCAATCACCTCTCTGTCATGCGAATCGATCAGCAGCGGGTTGCCGTATTCATCTTCATCGGGCGTATGTCCGCCCAGATGCACCTCGCCTACAAACTCCAGTGGGAAGGCATCAACATAGCTATGCGCGTCGGTACCGCTGTTGCTGCAGGAAACGAAGATATTATTCACGTCAAGCAAGAGCCCACAGCCACTGCGTTTTGCCACCTCACGCAAAAAAACCGTCTCGCTCATCGTGCTTTCGCTAAACAGAACGTAGGTCGATGGGTTTTCAAGCAGCATTTGCCGCCCAACCACGTTTTGCACTTCATCTATGTGCTCCACAACCCGCGCTAGCGTCGCCTCTGTGTAGGGCAGTGGCAACAAATCATTATAGTAAATTGGCTCATGCGACGACCATGCCAGATGCTCTGAGAACAGTACCGGCTGGTAACGCTCCACAACGCCTTTCAGGCGCTGAAGGTGAAGCTCGTTTAATGGCTTCTCACCTCCGATTGAAAGCCCAACCCCATGCACTGAGATCGGGTAGTCTTGCGCTATTCGCTCCAGATAAGCGTGAGGCGCGCCGCCTGCACCCATATAGTTTTCTGCATGCACCTCGAAAAACTCAAGGGGCGGCTTACTCTTGATGATCTCGGCATAATGTTGCGTCTTGAGCCCAACACCAAATCCCTGCTTGATCCCTTGGCGCACCCGATCGTAATCGCTTGATGGGGCACTCTTAATGTGGTCTGGATATTGATCCATCTCGCATACCTCAAGTTATCTCGGAAGCAGGAAAAAGCAGGCGGACACGGCCTGCGCGCCGCCTTGCTCTTTGTTGTAACAGGCTTAGCTCTTCGGCAGGTCGCGATCGAGCGCGGTCAGTGAACCCTTGCGATCACCCGGTACTTCCATATCCACGCAAGTACCTTTTGGAACCAGCTTCCAAGCATTGCCTTGATAATCAACAGTGGAGGAACCTGCACATGTGGTGCCCGCGCCGGCCTTACAATCATTTTGGCCTGCGAGCGCAACACCGTAGCATTTCTCATTTTCGCCCGCTGCCAATGCACCGGTGGAACCAACAGTAGCCAGAGCAGCGGTAACAGCACCAGCCATTGCAACAGCAGAAATAGTAAGTTTAGACATGACGATCATCCTCTGGTTGGTCAGGTCATTTGTCTTGTCGAGACGTTTGCCTCGCCAACAAACCTCAAGGAAAACCAGTTAAATAGGAAATAAAACACCTGTGAGCTGAACGTCATTTGGGCTCACTTACCTTCGGCATAATTTCTGCTGTGAAAACAGCATTCTAAGTAATTTCAGCTAGTTTTAGTAGGATTAGAGCAGCGTATCGCACACCAGCTTTCACTTGCCGCTCACACAGGCGTGATAGGTCGTGTAGACAAAAAAAGCCGCCCCACACAGGGACGGCTTCTCGGTGAACCATTTATTCCGGGCTAGGCCGATTGTACGGTTCCAAGAAATTTCTCAACCTCACCTCGCAGCGAGCCAGATAAGCGCCCGAGCTGCTCAGATGTCTCATGCATGTGTCCCGAGGTTTCCTGTGTCGCCTTGTAGTCACGCTGCATCTGCTCAATATCAGCAGCAACACGTTGTGCGCTACTATGTGCACTCTCCAGACTGTCGGAAATTCCGTCAGTGGCAAACCGTTGATCACTCACGGCGCGATCAATGTTGCCAGCGAGCTCGTTTATCTGATCAATTGTCCCACGAATACTGCGGATCGCCTGTACCGTCTGTTCTGCCACATCCTGAACAGCCTGCACCTGCTGCGAAATTTCCTCGGTTGCTTTAGAGGTCTGCCCAGCCAAGTCCTTCACCTCGTTCGCAACAATCGCAAAGCCACGCCCGGCTTCTCCGGCGCGCGCCGCTTCAATCGTCGCATTCAAAGCCAAAAGGTTGGTTTGATCTGCAATTTGATCAATAAGTTCAACAACCTCGCCAATCGCGCGACCACTTTCAGCAAGTCGGCCAACAATCTCATCCGTTTTTTCAGCTTCGAGTACGGCCTGTTGCGCGATTGTGTTTGCCTGATCTGCATCAGAACTAATGGAGTTGGTCGAGCGGGCAACCTCTTGCGCAGTTTCAACAACCATTTGTACGCTTTGTTGCGCTTCCACAGCAGCATCTGTTGAAGAGTTCATAGCAGATGCAGCGTCGTTAACACTGCGCGCCAACTTCATCGAGCGCGCCTCTACCGACTCGCTAATCTGATAGAGCTGCTCAACTACACCGCCAACTGATTGCTTAAACGAGAGCGCCACATCTTCCAGTGCTTGCTTTCGCGCCTCGGCAAACTCAATATCCTTCTCCATCTGTGCGGCAATTTCAGCCTCGGCTTTTTGCCGCAACACCACCCGAAACTGGCCAATAGATCTGGCGATATGGCCAATTTCATCGCGGCGTTTGATCCCGGCAATTTCGGTATCAAGCTCGCCCGCAGCCAAGCCATCCAAGCCCGTTTGCAAAGAACCGAGCGCCGTTTTGGTTCGAAGGCCGATGAAAAAGGCAATCGCCAAAAAGAGCACGCCAACTGGTGCACAAACAACAGATATAAAGATAAGTTTGTCTTGCAGCAGCTCTATGAGAGCACCTTCGCCCCCACTCGACAGCAAGCTTTGACGAAACGCCCCATCTGCCATAGCAGAGGTCAACGTTTCGTAGATGATGTAAAAAGAAAAAAGAGTGCCAGCACCCATAATGGTGATTGCAAGCGCAACGATAAATACAAATCGCCCGATAATCGAAAGTTGAATCATTATGCTTTCGCGCCAAAGCGCGCCCCACAACCACTGGTCGATCCCAGCAGCTCTCCCAAAATCTCTAGGGGATAAGCTAGGATACCTACGTGCGACAACGCAACGCACAGCCCAGGTGATTTAGGGAATTTCTAACAGATTTCACCGGGTTACATAAATTATCATAAAAGTCTAAACAAAATTAATTCAGTTCTCCAGCCAAATTGACCCAACGCGATCCGTAGCTCTACTTAAATTTTCTTCATCAAGAACCTGTTGCACAAGACTATTTTTTTTATCCTCAGCATCTTCAGAATCAGTCGAAATCAGCTTCAACTCAGGCGAACTTAACCGCCCGGTTAGTACAATAAAGAAGGGATCATCCTGGACACCTTCAAAAACAAATGCACTGGCACTTCCAAACAAACGGGCGATCTCTCGCTCGACAAAATATGCAATTTTCCTATAGCCAGGGAATGTGAAATACAGACCATCCTTCGTGCGAAGTGTCTTTTGCACGCCGCTAATGTCTGGTCCGCGATCCGCGTATGCCCCAGCTTCGTCAAGAAATGCTTGCCAGATATCGACCCAAAGCCCCCCAGCTGGCTCTACTTGCTCCTTATACATCTGGTTGAGGTAGCTTAGGTTGACTGATTTTGCATAGTCTTCCGCAGGGCCAAGCCCAACCCAAATAAGTGGCAATTGCTCATTGCGAACCGAAGCAACGAGCGAAGCGATGCGAAATCGATACTCCTGCGCCCATTCGGGGCTTTGGTAGGCCAGGGTTTCACCGCCCAATACGTAGTTTTTATCATCCTGAGCGCCGATAAACACAACGACGAGACGTACATCCTCTTTGCGCAGTGTACTGGAGATATCTTCGGGCCAGTCAGGGTACTTTGTTTTCACAAGTCCCTGATTTGGATAAACGAGTTTTTTTACGCGAATGGAAGGCGTATCGGCATAAACGGCGCGTAGTCCTTCGGCCCCCCCCTCAGCCAAGCGGTCCCCAACAACCAGCAGAACTTTCGCATCCTCGTTCTTCTTTTTTTCCTCGATCTGCGGCACAGCAAGCGCCGCCGCTGCCGTGGCCTTCTTGACACGAGACTTCCGGTTGCGGGTTCGTTTCTTCTTCCTGTAGCTTGATTTAGTTTTCTTTTTTGCCTTAGGTTCGCTCTTCTTAAACAAGCCGAAGAACGAGAAAAATCCGCTAGTTTGTTTTTCGCCATTAGGTCGGACTTGCGCAGATACAGGCTGATAGGCAGCATCAGCACTCGCCACCGCCAGACACAAGAACAAAACTACACAAAGCCGACCAATGCTCACGTTTACAACCTCATACCCAAATTCTAGTGTGCACTCCGCAACTGCTCCAACACAAGGCTAGATGCGTAGCCATCACTTACCTCACCACGTCTAATCTGATAGGCGCGCAACGCCGCTCGAGACTGCGCACCCAGTTTGCCATCAATCTTGCCTGCATAGTAGCCACGTTTTTTTAAGAGGCTCTGAATCTCCTTGCGTTCACTGAAGCTTAGCGGTCGCAAATGCCGCGGCCAGTCCTGAACAAAACCCTCGACACCTAACAAACGATCACTTAAATGGCCGATCGCCAAAGCATAGGAATCTGCGTTATTGTAGCGCTTGATAACATCGAAGTTCTTAAGCAACAGAAATGCGGGGCCTTGAGCCCCTGCCGGTAAATACAGCCGCGCCTGATCTTGAGCGCGAGGAAATTCCCAACCATTTGCGCGCCGCACTCCCATTTTCTGCCAGGCAGCAAGGCTACGTTTGCGTTTACTCCCAGCCAAGCGATAATCAAACCCCTTTGGTAAGCGGACTTCATAGCCCCACGTTTTTCCGCTTTCCCAGCCCATGGTCTTTAAATAGGCGGCGGTTGAGGCCAGCGCATCTGGCACCGAATTCCAGATATCTCGCTTGCCATCACCTGTTGCATCAACAGCATAAGCGAGATATGTGGTTGGAATAAACTGGGTATGCCCCATAGCACCAGCCCACGACCCGCGCATCTGCGCCAGCTCGATGTCTCCGTTTTGTAGAATTTTCAACGCACCTATCAGCTGCTTTCGCGCATAGTCTTTCCGTTTAGGATCCTCATAGGCCAGTGTCGCTAGCGCTTGTACTGTATTTTTGATCAAACGCTGATTGCCAAAAATCTGACCATACGCACTCTCCATGCCCCAGACGGCAAGAACAACATGTTTACTAACACCATACTGCCCTTCAATCCGATCCAGCCAACGCTCCCATTCTTCCAGCGCCTTATGTCCATCCGCCAACCGGCGTTCCGAGACCGCAGAATCCATGTATTGCCATATCGCCCGCGTAAACTCTGGCTGATTGCTTGCTTTGGGAATTACAGTGGGATCCGGTTTCATCCCTTGAAAAACCTGATCATACAGCCGTGCTGAAATTCCGGCTCTCACCGCCTCTGCTTTGAAGCCACGAACCCAGCGTTGAAATCCGGCATCGGCGACGGCCCCTTGCACACCTAGCAAGACAAGCAGCACGCCACATCCCAACAACCTATAAAATCTTCTAGTTCGCAGCACCAAAAGTTCTCCCTTATTCCTCTGTCGCACCCTATCGCAGCGATCACATTTCGCACAACATCCGCTATCCAAGCCACACTAAAGCATAGATAAATTTTGCGGGGCCTTACTTGTGCGCGCAGCACATTTTCACAGGGCCTTTCAAACAACCAATTACGGCCTTTTGCAGTCGATGAAAGCCTAATTTGCATAACGGCAAGGTTGCCAACACCTTTCCCAAAGGAGTAACAAGAGGAACAATTAATTCCGCAATGGCTTACAAGAGAAAAACATGATCCTTCCGCGCCCAACCATTTCTCTCTCAACCGATGCAAGCACACAAGAAGGTTGGGTAAACTCGGCAACGCGCGTTCTCGGCCAAGAGGCAACGGCCTTAAATGAGGTTTCCAAAGCACTGCATGCGGAACTCAAGACACCATTCACCACAGCAGTCGCGCTTATTGCCAAATCAACAGGCCGGGTGATTGTATCGGGTATCGGCAAAAGCGGGCACATCGGCAACAAAATCGCCGCAACTCTTGCCTCCACGGGTACCCCGGCTTTCTTTGTCCATGCAAGTGAGGCAAGCCATGGCGACCTTGGCATGATCACACAAGAAGATGTGGTTATTGCACTATCGTGGTCGGGGGACACCCAAGAGCTTTCCAGCCTGATCGCCTTCACCCGACGCTTCAAGATCCCGCTAATCGCGATAACCCGCTCCAGCACCAGCGCCCTAGGCAGTGCCGCCGATGTTGCGCTAGCCCTGCCTCATGTGGAAGAAGCCTGCCCCCATGGCCTCGCGCCGACAACCTCAACGATTATGCAAATGGCCATGGGCGACGCCTTGGCAATTACCCTATTAGAAGCGCGGGGTTTTTCCGCTCAAGACTTCAAGATTTTCCACCCCGGTGGCCGCTTGGGCGCAAACTTGATGTATGTAAAAGAAATCATGCACACAGGCAGCGCAATGCCCCTCGCACTTATGGGTACTAGCATGCGAGAAGCCATCGTCCTCATGACGCAGAAGGGCTTTGGCGTTCTGGGTATAACCAACAATCAAGGCAATTTAGTTGGCATAATTACCGACGGTGATCTACGTCGACACATCTCGATGAACTTCCTTGATAAGCCTGTCGAAGACATCATGACCCGCTCACCAGTAACAATAAAAGCAGAAACCCATCTTGGTACGGCAATTGAGCTGCTAAACTCTAAGGCAATTACATCCCTCTTCATTGTAGAGAACAATAGGCCTGCAGGAATTATACGCCTGCATGATCTACTAAAGGTCGGCGCGGCCTAGCTAGAGATAGCAACCTTAGGCAAAAACCCGAGATTCTGAGCAAATTTGCGTTCCGGTAAGAATTGATTAGTTAATATTGCGAATACTACCTCGTGCTTTCACGGTTGCGTAACCATAGCAGTCGCGAACATACTGGGGCGGATGCCAAACACTCAACGGCGTTTGGGCAGCATCGGGGAATAATAAGGCCACAATGGATTTTGCAACGATTATAGGAATAGTCACGGCGTTTATTGTCGTTGGCATATCCATTATGCTCGGCGGATCGCTCTCGCAATTCTATGACTTGCCGTCCATTTTAATTGTCGTTGGCGGCGGGCTCGCTGCTACTCTTATTCGTTTCCCACTTTCAGGCATTCTGAGCGCCTGTGCCGTAGGCGGAAAAATCGCGTTTACGCACAAGCGCATCGAGAGTCGCGAAGTGATCGACGAGATTGTGGAACTCGCAGACGTCGCGCGCCGGCAAGGGCCACTTGGCCTCGAAAGCGTTGAAGTGGCAGATCCAAACTTGAAAAAGGGCATGCAATACATCGCCGATGGTTACGACCATGATTTCATTAAGGAAAATATGGAGCGCGAGCGAGATCTGTACCTGCTACGCCTGTCGGAAGGCCGCCGCTTCTACAAGCAACTTGGCGACGCAGCACCGGCTTTTGGCATGGTTGGCACCCTGGTGGGCCTTGTAAAAATGCTGGCAACAATGGACGATCCCGCCACAATCGGTCCTTCGATGGCAATCGCCCTGCTGACCACTCTTTATGGCTCGCTCATCGCCAACATCATCTGCCTCCCCATCGTAGACAAGCTGGATTCAAAGTCCGAGTTAGAAGAGCTCAATCAAACCCTGATTATTGACGGGGTACTGCAAATTCGTGAGAGCAAGAGCCCCTCACTCATCCGCGAAATGCTCACCGCGTACTTGCCAGAACAACACCGCGATAGCGCGTTGCAAGAGGCCGCGTAGCAGCGCGGCAAAGAGGCTACGATGGCACGAAAGAAACCACCAGAAGAAACAGGCGCCCCTGCATGGATGGTGACGTTTGCCGATCTAATGTCGCTCCTCGTGTGCTTCTTCGTGCTGATCATCTCCTTTTCGGTACAAGACAAGCAAAAACTGCAAGTCGTCTCAGGCTCAATCAAAGATGCTTTTGGCGTAAAGCAGGAGACAAAACGCGCTGGTGTGCTGGAAGTAGAAGGCATCCCGCTGCGCGACTACATGAAAGACTTCACGCAAGAGCAACAAGAAACAGATTCAGACTTCGCGGCAGTTAGGCACGATCAACGCCACAAGCAAGGACCGGAAGCAAACACCTACGACACGCAAAAGGCGGAGATTGAAAAACCACGCCAATTTGCAACGGCCGCAGTTTCACTGAGGCAGGCCCTGCAGGAAATGCCGGAAATTGCAGAACTTTCTAAAAACCTGATACTCGAAGAAACCGAGGAAGGTTTGAATATTCTGGTGGTGGACCAAGAGGGGCGCTCGATGTTCCCAGAAGGCTCTGTCTACCCCTATGAAATCACCCGCCGGATGCTTGCAAAAATTACACCCGTAATTGCCAGACTGCCCAACAGAATTCGCATCACAGGACACACAACAAGTGGTCAAACACCTGTGTCTCCAACAGAAACCGGCTGGGAGCTCTCCGCAGATCGTGCCAATGCTACCCGCCAAATCCTTGCTGAATTCGGCATATCGGAAAATCGCTTCCATTCCGTCGTTGGAAAATCCGATACAGAACCACTCTTTCCCAACGATCCGTACTTGGCAGCAAACCGGCGCATTTCTATCTTGCTAATGTCAGAGGATCCACCCCTCCCACCAGGCCACACCCCCTAAAGACACGGGTGCCCGGCAGCTGGGTAACACTCGCTAGTATTCAGTCTTGCACGCCATCGCCTGCATTCGAAGAAGGCTCTGTAAGTGTACTTCTCAAGTGCTCGGCTTTTTTGTTGATTGACTGTTTGGATTCGTTAATGAGTCGCTGAGATTTGTACCAAACAAAAAGGGCCAGCAACAACGACAGGCCAATATATGCGTAAGTGACAGGCATCAACCAGTCGGGACCTGAAGCCCAGATTGAATAGCTTTTCGCTAAGCCAAATGCAATGAACGAGCGGATCACCCATTTTACCAGCTGAGCTTTCAAGCTTGGCAAGGTTTTGCCAATTTGATCGATCTCCCCCTCAATGCTTCTCTGAGCAAGATCGATCTCCTCCTCACTGCAAGAGGAACTATCTACGCTAAGGTTTTTGGTCATTATAAAACTCTCGTAAAAACAATAATGTGTCGAGCGCGAAACGCACTTCGAGCAGCAAAACAAAAAGTGAGCAAGAGCGGTGAATAGAACACCGCTCTTGCTTTCTATCCAAACTAAACTGCTTCGACCTGTAAGGTCGTGCCTTCTACAGCAACAACCTTAACTTCGCAGCCACTGGCAAGATCCGGCCCTTGCACACGCCACACGCTATCGCCGATTTGCACTCGACCACGGCCATGCTCAATCGGTTCATGGAGCTTGACCACAGTGCCAACAAAACGCTGGCTTGGGTCATTAACTGTGCTTTGTTTCGCATCATCGGCTTTGGCGCCAGAAAAAAAGCGCCGCCCAACCACAACCAAAACAAGAGCGAGTAAGGCAAACAGCAAGAGTTGCATCTGCCAGCCTATACTTATCAAGCTCGTTGCAACCACAAGCCCGACTATCACAGCTGCAAGCCCAAACCAGATCAAAAAAGCACCCGGTGCCGCAAGCTCAAGCACCATCAAAACCAAGCCAATGGAAAGCCAAAGCCACCCATTGGCAGGCGAGAGAAATGCCTCAAGGAATGTCATCTAGCGGTCCTTGTTATTGACAGAAGGAACTGTGCCACGCTGTCGCGGCTCACCAGTTTCCTTGTCCAAAAAGCTTCCCTTTGTAATTTCGGCTATGCCTGCAAGGCTACCAAGCAAGGAGGTTGTCTCAATCGGCATCATCAGCGTTTTCTGATTTGGCGATTTTGCCAATTCGGCAAACGCCTCAACATACTTCGTCGCTACAAAGTAATTGACCGCCGCCATATCGCCTTGAGCAATCGCTTCTGATACTGCCAGTGTCGCCTTCGCTTCAGCCTCTGCCAATCGCTCTCGCGCTTCTGCATCGCGGAACGCCGCTTCCTGCCGCCCTTCAGCTTCCAAGATCAAGCTCTGCTTGACACCTTCCGCCTTGTTGATCTCGGCCTGCTTATCACCCTCAGCTTCCAAGATTGAGGCACGCTTCTCGCGCTCGGCTTTCATCTGCCGGGCCATGGCATCCACAAGATCGGTTGGCGGGTTGATATCCTTGATTTCAATACGGGTAACTTTCACGCCCCAAGGCTCCGCAGCAGCATCGACAACACGCAACAGGCGACTATTAATCTCATCCCGGTTTGAAAGCAGTTGATCCAGATCCATCGAGCCCATAACGCTTCGGATGTTGGTCATGGTCAGGTTGAGAATAGCGTTACGCAGCCCCATCACTTCATAGGAAGCCTTCGCTGCATCAAGAACCTGATAGAAGGTCACACAATCAGCTGTCACCGTGGCGTTATCGCGTGTGATTACCTCCTGCGCAGGCACATCTAGCACCTGCTCCATCATATTCACTTTGTGCCCAACACGATCGATAAAGGGAATAATGATGTTTAGACCCGGCATCAATGTGACACGGTATTTGCCGAAACGCTCAATCGTAAAGTGATAGCCTTGTGGCACCATTTTTGCGCCAGCAAGTATCACGAAGATAACAAGGGCAACAAAAATCAAAATAGTAATAGAACCGTCGAGAATATCCATTGTACCTAACCCAAATGAAGAACAGCGGCGCTAGTTTTCACCACAATGCAACCGCTGTAAACCTCTATTTGAATATTCAAGGAGGATCGGCCTTACCCGCTATTCCAGCCACCCCTTCAGCTCGCGTCGCACTACCGCCTCAAGCACATCCATGCCAATCTCGCTGTCATTAAGGCAAGGAATATGGCTGAATTTCTCTCCGCCATGTTCAAGGAAAATCTCTCCGGCTTCTCCGGCAATCTCTTCCAGTGTTTCAAGACAATCCGCCACAAAGCCGGGGTTTAATATCGCCAGCTTCTTAACGCCTTGCTTGGCCAACTCTTCTACGGTTTTGTCTGTGTAGGGCTGCAACCATTCTTCTGGCCCAAAACGCGATTGGAAGGTTATGCGCAGCCGACCTTCCTCCCAGCCCAGCTCCTTCGCCAGCAATCTTGCCGTTTTTTGACAGTGGCAGTGGTAAGGATCGCCCTTTTTGAAATAGCTCTGCGGGATACCGTGAAACGAGGCAAGCATCACCTCCGGCTCAAAATCCAAACCCGCTAGGTGTGTCTCAATCGACTTGGCCAAAGCAGAAATATAAGCAGGATCATCATGATAAGCTGGGGCGGTCCGCAATGCAGGCTGCCAACGCTGCTTCAGCATATAACGGCAAACTTCATCATTCACCGTCGCAGTGGTTGAGGCTGCGTACTGCGGATACAGCGGGAACACCAATATCCGCTCGCATCCCTTCGCCTGTAGACGCGCAATAGCCTCTTGAATAGCAGGTTGCCCGTAGCGCATGGCCCAATCCACTTCCAGCCGATCACCCAGATTGGCAAGGCGGGCCGCCATCTTCTCGCACTGACTGCGGGTGATGGTGCGCAGTGGGCTTTCGTCAAGTTCAGTATTCCAGATTTCGCGATAAGCTGCACCGGATTTCTGCGGACGTTTGTTCAGCACAATTCCATAGAGAATTGGGTACCACAGTGCTTTCGGCCACTCGATTACCCGCTTGTCAGTTAGAAATTCCTCCAGATACCGCCGCATAGACCGGAAATCGGTACCATCCGGCGTGCCAAGATTCACCAAAAGCACACCAACGCGCCCAAAAGCAACCTGCGGATGCTCCGTAGGCAACACGGTGTATTCGTCGCTTGCATTTACAGCTTGCTTCTGCGCATCTGCCATCTGGCAACCACCTCTCGTAAGTAGAATCCTTTTCTACATAGAGAAGCACCTAAGCCGCGCCAAGTGGCAAGCCACCTTTTTCACTGAATGCATGAAACCGGTGCGCAGGCACGGCCAGTCACGCCGGTTCTTCCAGTGCCCGCTCGTCACTAATGACTTTGCCATCATTTGCAAGCTCTCCGACCCCGTGCAGCTCAACTTTTCCGCGCAATCCTGTGCGCTTTTGCATGGCATCCGCCAACGCATCTGCCAAGTCGCTATCGGCACTCTCAACCTCCGCCTGCAGCACCATCACGTCCCGTTGCTCTTCGCGCTTCACAACAAGTCGCAAGCGCCCTGTCAGGCCCATGTCTTGCCGCACCTGTTCTATTTGCGCCGGATCGACAAACATACCTTTTACTTTTGTTCGTTGATCGGCTCGCCCCATCCAGCCCTTAAGGCGCATATTGCTACGCCCGCAAGGCGATGAGCCAGTCATCACCGCAGAAAGATCCCCTGTTGCAAAGCGTATAAGCGGATAGGCCCCGTTGAAGACGGAAACAACCACCTCGCCAACATCGCCCTCGGCAACCGGCTCACCCGTTCCCGGGCGTACAATTTCCACGATCATATCCTCGTTGACGATCAATCCCTCGCCGCCGCGGCTTTCATAGGCAATTACCCCAAGATCTGCCGTCGCATAGCACTGGTAAACATCGATACCTTTCTCGCGATAGTATTCCCGCAGGCTAGGATAAAGCGCCCCGCCGGAAACCAATGCCTTTTTAAAGCAACGCAGCGGCGCACCTGCCTCCTCGGCTTTTTCTAATAAGATTTTTAGATAGTCTGGCGTGCCTGTATATGTATCCGGCGCATACCTCTCAATCGCGGCAAGCTGCAAATCGATACCCGCAGTGCCCGCCGGAATCACACTCGCCCCGAGTGCGCGAGCACCATAATCCAGAATAAAGCCCCCCGGTGTCATGTGATAGGCAAAGGTATTATGCACCACATCACTTGCCCGAACACCGATTGCATAAAGCGCTCTTGCGCTGTTCCAAGGGTCGCTGCCCAAGCCCTGAGGCTCGGCAATAGGCCCGGGGGAGAGGAAATACCTTGGCAGCCCTGCGCCACCCTCAGCAACAAACCCGCCAAATGGCGCCGCGTTTTTCTGCGCCTCCAGAAGATCTGCCTTTCTCAACAACGGCAGCTGAGCTAATTCTGCCCGGGAGCATACCTCACCCACATCAATAGCGCTCAGGTGATTGGACCAGCCGCTGCAAGCCTTCTTGGCGCGTTTGATTGCTTGCGGAAGCCGCGCAAACAGCCCCTGCTCCCGCGCCTCAACCTCTTGCGTTTCTGCGCTGTCATAGTGCGTCTCGTCCATTGCCTACCCCCCAAGTAGCCCTGTCATAATGAACAAGGGGCAGGCCCCGCCCGCCCCCAAAAGCTTGAATTCACTGTGCTCCCACAGGATCAATAATGCCGCCAGTACACCCGGTTTTAGTTTTCACCCCATTCGCAAGGAGCTTGGCCAAGGCAGTGCCGCTTTTGATCTCCCCGCCCAGCACGATGCGCAACTCGGTGATGATCTGTCGGCCATCATCAGTACGACAGACAACCTCGACCCGCTCCCCTGCGCCATCGCCAAAGGATTGATCAAACGCCCCGCGTATGTCTGAGGCACTAACAAACCCGCCAAGCCGCTCAACAAACAAATCCTTCACCAGCGAGGAGTTGAGCTGCGCCAGCACGTCAAGCGAATCTGCATAGTATTCCTCAGCAGTGCTGCCATAGCATGTGCCGTGCTTGATCCACTCGTGCCGGTGTAGAAACGATTCCATGCCCGGCATTTTCTCAGAAAGGTCAACGCGCAGCGCGTCACTTAGTTGCAGTTTGGGCAACTCGTCCCACTCTCGATCCTTGTCGCTCTGCTGCACATCATTCGGCACCCCGCAATAGACATTGCCGCGTGGCTGCGGCCATAGCCCGTGCAGAGCAAAGTTTTCTGCGGCAAAGGCCATGGCATCCAATGCATCACACTCAGGCTTGCCTTCTACCGTTTCGCAAAACGCCGGTTGCCAACTTGCCGCAAGCACATATTGCACCGCATTGCCATTTGGTGCGGGGTGCGGCTCCGCGCTATTGCCATTACCGCTGGTCTGATCCGCGTCAGCAGCGGCCTCAACCTTTACCAAGTGCATCCCGCAATCTACCGTGACCCAACGATCAGTCGGCGCCGCTTCTTTTATCCGCACCAGATAATGGGTGGCATCCTTCTTGTTCTTGCCAATCAGCTCATAATACCGCCCAGCCTCAACCTGCATCTCACCGGGGTTGCTCCCCTTCTTGATTGAGACCACCGCCCGACAATTCTTTTCTGCCGCAAAATAACCAGATAAGCGCTCTGTTGCCTGCGCTGTGAATGTAGTCAAGGCTAAGCCAATCACCACACCAGCACCGAAGAAAAACCGCATGTTAGTCCTCCTTAAAAGTTCAGATAAATTCCGAAACCTCAAAAGGATCGGACAGGTATAAGCCCTCATCATTGCAAAGCTTTGCTAACCTGTCGCTAATCCCGACAAAAGCACACGTTCTCGGCCACCAGCTATCCACTTCGCCCCTAAGCCAACCAACGCTTGCGGCGCTTATAATGCTTTACATTCTTGAAGGACTTGCGACCCTCACCTCCAACACCAAGATAGAACTCTTTTACATCTTCGTTTTCGCGCAGCTCATCCGCCGCACCATCAAGCACGATGCGCCCCGCCTCCATTATGTAGCCATAGGTGGCATAGCGCAGCGCTACATTGGTGTTCTGCTCCGCCAACAAAAAGGAAACCCCTTCCTGCTCGTTGAGCTTTTTAACGATCTCGAAAATCTCCTCCACCAATTGCGGGGCAAGACCCATGGAGGGCTCATCAAGCAAGATCATTTCTGGGCGGCTCATCAGCGCCCGCCCCACCGCACACATCTGCTGTTCCCCGCCAGATGTGTATCCCGCTTGTGAACGCCGTCGCTCCCGCAACCGAGGAAAGTACTCGTATACCATTTCAAGATCACGGCGAATGGCAGCAGCTCCATCTTTGCGGGTGTAGGCACCGCTCATCAAATTGTCCTCAATCGACAAATGCTCGAAACAGTGGCGGCCCTCCATGACTTGGATGCATCCGAGCTGCACCAACGCGTTGGAGGAAAGCGCCTGGACCTTATCGCCGTTAAACTCGATTGTTCCCTTGGTAACCTCGCCGCGCTCTGCCTGTAGCAAATTCGATATGGCCTTCAACGTGGTTGTTTTTCCAGCTCCATTGGCGCCAAGAAGTGCAACAATTCCGCCACGCGGCACAGTTAAAGAAACCCCTTTCAACACCAGCACGACATGATCATAAATCACCTCGATGTTGTTGACGCTCAAGATTGTCTCTTCGCCCGGGACGTTGCTTGTGCCTACATCAGCTTGTCTCGCAGCAGTTTGCACCACCATCTCTCAACTCCCATTCACCCCAAAACAACACTACCAAGTAGCAAGTGCAAGTGGTTCGCGGCAGCACGACCGCCGCAAACCTGTTTTAACCATAAGCGATTTGCCTAGTTACACGCCAAGCCATCACGACCCGGCCATGGTGCGTTATTCCGCGCATATTCAGCTGCTTTTTCTGCCTCAAGGGGCTTGATGACCTCCCGGTTCGGCTTCAGCAAATCACTAACCTGCACAAAGCGCTCGCCATCCCACTCAAGCATCCACGCCCCCGCGTGGCCCGTGTGGTTATCACAAGAGGTTTTTAGCGGCGCGAACATGCCATCCATACCCATTTCTTTCAGGCGTTCCGCTGTAATATCGAGGTTCTCAAGCCCCCAACGTAGCTCTTCCGGGCCGATATTTGCCTTGCCATACTTGGCCTGCGCAGTCCGGATACCTTCCACAAGAATGGCAGAGATCACCACACCGCGCTGATAGAACACCTTGTCCATATCCGCCGATGACTTCAGTAACGAGTTCCCCTGATCAACCACATGCTTGCGGATGTCCTTCATCACCGCATAATCACCCGGCGCATTCCAGCTGATAGATTTGTAACCCTTGGCCTTGCCCCCAAGCGGCAACAAATCATCATCTGATCCAGACCACCAAACCCCGATCATCTTGTCGAGCGGGAAGCGCGTTTTGACCGCCTCAGTCAGCGCGCCCGCATTCATCGCGCCCCAACCCCACATAATAACGTGATCTGGCCGTTCGCGGCGAATTTGCAGCCACTGCGCCGACTGGTTCTGCATCTCCTTCAGGCCGACCGGGATTTTCAAAAATTTGAAGCCATGTGCTGCGGCCATTTTCTCAAACAGCGGAATAGGCTCTTTCCCGAAAGGGTGATCCAGATGCAGCAAGGCGATTTCCTTGCCCTTTAGGCTCGACATATCACCACCGGAGATGTACTCGAGGATCATATAGGCACCATCCCAATACGACACCGGCGGGTTAAACGCCCATGCGAATGTATTGCCCTCAGACATTGGCGAGAAGCCATAGCCCGGTGCAAGAATCGGGATCCGGTCCACATTAGTGCGCGGCAACACCTGTAAGGTAATACCAGTCGACCACGGCTGAGTCACAATGGCGTTGCCCTTGGTTTTTTCGTAGCACTCAACGCCCTTGTTAGTGTTGTAGCCGGTCTCGCACTCATCAAACTCAAGCTCGATACCGCCAACGCCGCCATCACGCGCGTTGATCATCTCCACATAATCCCGCTGGCCATTCATGATCGGTATACCAGTGGCGGCAAACGGGCCCGTGCGATACGTCAGGTTTGGCACGTAAAGTGACGCAGCACTTGCCGCGACAACTCCCAGCGAGCATACAAGCGACGTCGCAGCTGCCAGTTTCAAAATTCCTTTCAAACCCATGCTTTTCTCCTCCCAAAGAACGGACCAACAGTCCACAAACCAGTCATTTCCGCCGTCAACACGGCCCAAGCAGCGCCTCCCATGCGCCCTTAGTGAGGAAATGGCCAGATAATAAGTTTCTCGCGAATAAGCGCCCAAAGGCGCGCCAGCCCATGCGGCTCGGCAATTAAGAAACCGACAATCAGTGCACCAACCACCATGACATTCACATGCTCAAGGGTGGCTGAGTTAACTTCCACCCCAATGAGGCCCGGAACAAAATTCAATAGTACCGGCAGTGCCACAATGAGAATTGCACCGAGGAAGTTGCCCAGAATGCTCCCCAGCCCGCCAATGATGGCGATAAACAGCACCTGAAAACTAAGCGGAATATCGAAAAGGTTCGGCTCCGCGGCCCCTTTCCAGAAGAACACCAGCATCGCCCCGGCAACACCAACAACATAAGAGCTTACGGCAAAAGCAGAGAGCTTGGCCCGCATCAGGTTAATCCCGACAAGCTCGGCCGCGATATCCATATCACGTACCGCCTTCCACAATCGGCCATAACGCCCGCGGGTGAGGTTAATCATGCAAAAGGTAATCAGGCTCACGATGACAAGCACAAAGTAATATTGCGTCACCGGTGCTGCGGTTGGCCCGGTCACCACAAGACCAAAGAAATCCATAGTGCGCACTTCAATGGCGCCAGATGCGTTGTAATTGTAAAGCCACGCCCATTTTTCAAAGAGCCACACAAGAAAGAACTGGGATGCCAAAGTCGCAATTGCCAGATAAAACCCCTTGATACGCAGCGACGGCAGGCCAAAAGCAACACCAACCATTGCCGAAAAGCAGCCAGAAAGCAGCAGCGCAACCACCACGTTCATTTCAGGAAAAATAGTCGTGAGCTTGTAGCAGGCATAAGCCCCCACGCCCATAAAGCCGGCAGTGCCAAGGGAAAGCTGTCCGGCAAAGCCTGTCAGGATATTCAGCCCCATTGCCGCAAGAGAGTAGATCATCACCGGCACCAACAGTGCCTTAAAGGTAAACTCCGAGGCAAACAGGGGAAACACCACATACATGGCCAGCAGTATCACCCCGAGCAGCACCGCATCTTGGCGAATAGGGAACAGCGCCATATCGCTTTCATAGCTGGTCTTGAATTGACCCGATACCCGATAAAACATCAGCCCCTCCCCCTACACTCGCTCAATGATGCGTTCGCCAAACAGCCCCTGAGGCCGAAACAGCAGCACCACCAGCGCCAGAATGAAGGCAAACCATGTTTCCGTGTTGCCACCAAGCAGCGGCTGACCCCAGTAAATCTCGAAGATTTTTTCCAAAAGGCCAATCGCAATTCCGCCAATAATCGCCCCGGCAACGGATTCCAGCCCGCCCAGCATCAACACCGGCAGCGCCTTATATGCAATAACCTCCAGCGCAAAAGACACCCCGGCCCGCGCGCCCCAAACAATGCCCGTCGCCAGCGCAATTACCCCGGCAATAAACCAGACCAGCACCCAAATTTGCGACAGAGAAATGCCCACAGAAAGCGCCGCTTGCGGGTCATCCCCCAAAGCGCGGATCGCCCGCCCCATGGCTGTTTTGTTTAAGAACAGCAAGAGGCCAAGCACCAGCAGCACCGCCATAATCACCGCAGTGAGGTCTTTCTCCTCAATCAGCACAAAACCATCAAAAGGATTAAGCTCTATCGCACCAGTTGGAATGCCCAGCGCTTCGGTGATCATCACCTTGTTTTCACCGCCAAAGACAAACTCGCCAAAACCGATCAAGAACATTGTCACGCCAATGGATGCCATAAACAAAATAATATCCGGCTGGCCCACAAGTGGCCGCAGCACCACCCGCTCGACGCACATGGCAAGGCCATACATCACCAAAAGCGTCACGCCCACGCTCACCCACGCAGGCAACCCCATTTCGTAGAGGCCAACGAGCGTCAGAGCCGCAAACACCACCATTATGCCCTGCGCAAAATTGAAGATGCGCGAAGACTTGAAAATCAGCACAAAACCAAGCGCAATCAGGGCATACAAAACTCCGGAAACAAGCCCCTCCCACAGAACCTGTAAAAAGAAATCCGGCGCGTCAGCCATCTGCACGAACGGATCGACAAACATTAAATAAAGCGCGTCCACCGTAGCTTCCCCCAAAGCATTCCAAACATATAAAGCGAATTAGTGTGAGACCCCGAGATAGGCATCAATCACCTCTTGATTGGCCTGCACCTCATCTGGCGGGCCATCAGCAATTTTCCTCCCGTAGTCCAGCACAACAACACGGTCAGACAAATCCATAACCACGCCCATGTCATGCTCGATCAAGGCAATAGTGGTGCCCAGCTGTTCGTTCACATCGATAATAAACCGGCTCATGTCCTCTTTCTCTTCAAGGTTCATTCCTGCCATTGGTTCATCAAGCAACAGCAGCTCAGGCTCCATCGCCAAAGCCCGCGCCAACTCCACCCGCTTTTGCAGCCCATAAGGCAACTTACCCACCGGCGTGTGGCGAATATGTGCAATCTCCAAAAAGTCGATAATCTCTTCCACGCGCTTGCGATGGGCAATTTCCTCGCGCTGCGCCGGACCGTAGTACAAGAGCTGCCAAAACATGTTTTGCCGCATCCGCGTGGAGCGCCCAGTCATGATATTGTCCAGCGTCGACATCCCCTTGAAAAGCGCCACATTCTGGAATGTGCGCGCGATGCCTTGGCTAACCGCAAGATGCGGCTTCATCTGCGTGCGCCGCTCGCCCTTGAAGGTGATCTGCCCTTCCTGCGGCTGGTAGAAGCCGTTGATCACATTCAACATGGAGGTTTTACCAGCCCCGTTCGGCCCGATAATTGCACGCACCTCCCCCCGCTGGATATCAAAGGAGATATTGTTAATCGCCTTCACCCCGCCAAAAGAAAGCGACACATTTGCCAAATCAAGCAGCACTTCCCGCTTTTGCGGTTCCTGCGCAGGCGACACAGCAGCGCTTTCCACCACCTCAGGTCTTTCCATCACACTCATTCCGCGGCCTCCTGCATTCCTTGCCCATCGGCACTGGCAAACCGCTCTACATCGCGTATCTCCACATCCGCCTCGATGCTGCCGGTGCGTCCGTCTTCAAAGGTAACTTCAGTCACCACATGCTTCTGGCTGGAACCGTCGAATAAGGCCTCGATAAGCGGCGCGTACCGCTCTGCAATAAACTTGCGGCGAACTTTCAAAGTGCGTGTTAACTCGCCATCATCGGCATCCAGTTCCTTATGCAAAATCAGGAATCGTTTGATCTGGGCCCCAGCCATCATTGGCTCACGCGCAAGATCTTTGTTCACTTGGCTGACATGCTCTGCAATGCTGGCATAAACTTGCGGATGCGCTGCCAGCTCCTGATAGGACGCGTAAGAAATATTGTTCCGCTCGGCCCAGTTACCCACCGACGTTAGATCAATATTGATAAATGCACAGGCGAAATCTCTGGCATCGCCAAAGGCCACGGCCTCCTTAATGTTCGGAAAGAACTTGAGCTTGTTTTCAAGGTACTTGGGCGCAAAAAGCGATCCATCAGAAAGCTTGCCAACGTCTTTTGCCCGGTCGATGATCTTCAGGTGCCCGTTTTCAAGGAACATCCCCGCATCACCAGTGTGCACCCAGCCTTCTTCAGTTTTCGTCTCGGCCGTTGCTTTCTCATTTTTGAAGTAAGCCTTAAAACTGCCCGGCGAGCGATAGAGCACCTCGCCATTATCCGCAATTTTGATCTCAACCCCGGTAAACGGCACGCCAACGGTATCAGCATAAATCTCGCCATCTGGCTGCAAGGTGATAAAAACAGAAGATTCCGTCTGCCCGTAAAGTTGCTTCAAATTCAGACCAAGAGAACGATAAAAGCTAAAAATCTCCGGACCAATGGCTTCACCGGCCGTGTAGCCAACCTTCAGCCGCGACAGTCCCATTTGGTTTTTCAGCGGTCCATAAACACAAAACTCGCCCACCTCATAGTAAAGCCGCTCCCACAAGCTTACGGGTTGCCCATTCAATAGCCGCTCACCTACGCGCTCCGCCACCTTGAGAAAATGATGGAACATCGCTTGTTTCATCCGCCCGGCATCTTGCATCCGCACAAGAATATGCGTGAGTAGCCCCTCGAATACCCGCGGAGGAGCAAAAAAGTAGGTCGGCGCAATCTCCTTACGGTCAGCCAGTACAGTTTCCGGCCCTTCCGGGCAATTCACACAATAGCCGGCACACAAAGCCTGCGCATAGGAAAACACATGGTCACCAACCCACGCCATTGGCAGATAGGCCACCGTATCCTCACGGCTATCCAATCCGTCAAATGCATTCGCATTTCGTGCCGAGATAACCAGGTTGTCGTAGGTTAGCATCACGCCTTTGGGGCGTCCGGTTGTACCGGATGTATAGAGCATCACCGCAACGTCAGCACCGCTTTGCCGATCAAGCCCCTGCACCCATTCATCATGCAGGTGCGGATTATCCTGCATCAGCGCCCGGCCTATACGTTGGATGTCGGCAAGCCCGTGCAGCTGACTGTGGTCGTAATCGCGCAGACCACGCGGATCCTCATAAATCACATGGCGAAGATATGGCAGTCGTTCGCTCACCTCGAGCACTTTGTCGACTTGCTCTTGATCTTCAACCACTGCAAAGCGCACCTCCGCATGCTCCAGCACGTAAGCAAGCTCTTCCGCCACAGAATCGGAATAAACAGGAACAGGAACACCGCCCAGAGCCTGCACCGCGCACATCGCCCAATAGAGCTGAGGACGGTTCGCCCCCACAATGGCAACCTTGTCTCCCTGCTCAAGCCCAAGATGTTGCATTCCGAAAGAAAGTGCCCGTACTTCATCAAGCACCTGCCGCCAACTCCAGGTAATCCAGATACCAAAATCCTTTTCCCGCATCGCAGGCTTGTCGCCATAAAGGTCGGCATTCTCCAACAGGATATGCGGAAACGTCGCTCCCTGTGCCATTGGCGCCATCGCAATACTCCCCCCAAATACAATGGACCAGCGGTGAACCCGTGCTGAACCGGTTCAGCCTCTCTTAACAACCGCCCAGCTTCAATTGTAATAATTGAAGGGACCGCGCTGAATACACCAAGATAATCTCAGAAAATATTAAGAGCAGCCTCCTCATTCCACCCCAAATACTCCAGTTGATCTCACTGGCTTTCAAATCCTAGCAGAAAGACTAGTGGCGCTTCATTTCGCCATTATGAGAAGATTGTGTCGAATTGTTGCAGGCACTCAAAATTCCTCTGCAATATCAATAGATTTACTAAGACAAATCTAACCAAAGGTATGAATATTTGCCGCAAACTTCAGAACGCAAAAGCGACATCCAGCTCGATCTGCTTCAAAGTGCGCTGGACCATATCAATCAAGGGTTCTCGGTTTTCGACAGCGAGCTTAATCTGGTTGCTTGGAACAACGCTTTGTTGGACATGCTCGATTTTCCTAAAAAATTAGGTCGGCGCGGTACGCATATCTCCGAGTTTTTGCGGATCAACGCGCTGCGCGGCGAATATGGCGAAGGCGATGTTGAAGTGCTTGTTGCAAAACGTGTTGCCCGCGCTCGGCGTATGCTGCCACATTCTTTCGAACGCGAACGCCCTAATGGCCAAATCATAGCGATTCGCGGTGGCCCTTTGCCCCAAGGCGGCTTTGTCACCACCTATACCGATATTTCAAGGGAACGGCGCAAACAACAGCGCTTGGAAAAAACAGTCGAGCAGCGAACCCACGCCCTGCGCCAAAGCGAAGACTGGCTTCGCCTAGTCACCGATAATTTGCCTGTTCTCATCGCCTACATGGCCCCCGATGAGAGTTATCGATTTGCCAATCAACCATACGCCCAGTGGTTTAGCCAAACGCCTGCTTCTATCCTCGGCAAGTCGCTGCAAGACATTGCAGAAGCCCCGTTATACGCCCAGCTTCAACCTCAAGTCCGTGAGGCACTTGAGGGCAAACTCGTCACCTACGAGTATTCAAGAGCCAATGCCAAAGGCGAGCAGATTGAAATGCGCTCCACACTCGTGCCGGACAGAACCAAGGATGGGCGCACCTTAGGTTGCTTCATTCTTTCCATGGATGTTAGCGAACAAAAGTCTAGCGAGCGTCGCCTCATGCAAGCACAAAGAATGGATGCCCTTGGGCATTTGGCTGGCGGCTTATCACATGATTTTAACAACCTGCTTTCAATAGTTATTGGAAACGCTCTTGCTGCCAAGGAAAAGCTAGCTACTGGCAGCTTGCCGCCCACTGAGCTTGCGAGCAAGCATCTGCAACCCATATTGTCGGCGGCAGAGCGTGGCGCGGATCTCACTAAGCGCCTGCTAGCCTTTGCCAGAGCCGAGCCCGTCTCGGCCACCCCCTTGGATCTGGAGCAAGCGCTCGGCAGCGCAGCAGAGCTAATCAGCGCCAGTCTGCCCACCTCAATCTCGTTAACGATCAAGACACCTAACGCTCCTTGCTTTGCTAAGGCAGATGCCACATTGTTTACCAACGCGCTGATCAACCTTGCCCTGAATGCCAAGGATGCCATGCCCTCTGGCGGTAGTCTGGAGATCTCATTGGCCTCCGGTGAGCAGCAGCACCAATTGCATCTACGAGATACCGGCACTGGTTTTGACAAACAAACGCAAGAGCGCGCCTTCGATCCGTTTTTCACCACCAAACCATTTGGCAAGGGCAGCGGCCTTGGCCTACCCATGGTCTATGGATTCGTCCAGCAATGTGGTGGCTCGATCGACATCACCAACCACCCCGAAGGCGGAGCATGTGTTAGCCTATATCTACCTGCATCTCCGCCGCCGCAGTTTCGCCTAAAACCCAATGGGAAACCGGTAACAGAGCAGCTGGTTTTGTTGGTGGAGGATGAAGAAGAGCTAGCCCAGCTAACTGCCGAGCAGTTGGCAAGCTTGGGCTATCAGGTCCTTATCGCGCACAGCGCCGCAGAGGCCCGAGAGTTGCTTCAGGACTTGCCGCATTTGGATCTTCTTTTGAGTGATATCGTTTTGACAACGCAAGCTACAGAGCAGCAGCCCGAAACTGGTATTGATCTCGCGTACTACTGCTCAAAAGCCCACCCGGAAACCACCTTGGCCTTGCTCTCTGGTTATCGTGGCACTGTCAAACTTCCCGATCAGCTTGACCTCCCGGTCCTGATGAAACCCTTTTCTCAAACACAACTGCAACACTTCATCGCGGAGCAAGTAAATTGACGAACACGACCAGACTGCAGCCACCCAACCGCCCGCTGGATGCCGATGTCTTTCTGGTGGAAGATGATCCCGCGATACAAGAGCTTCTACACGACACATTGTCTATAACAAATTGCCGTATAACAACTTTTTCTAGTGGCGCGCTTCTTTTATCCAGTCTGAAAACGGAGAGTCCACAAGCCTTGATTGTCGATTTGGGGCTACCGGATATCGATGGAATTGCGCTGATCGAGATGATACGCAACCGCTGCGCTGCACCTATTCTTGTCCTATCTGCCCGCTCAGCGGCAAATGACCGCGTGTTGGGTCTCGAGATGGGGGCAGATGATTATTTATGCAAGCCTTTCGATCCGCGCGAGGTTGTTGCCCGATTGCGGGCCCTTTTGCGCCGCAGCACACCGGCGCAAGCTCCACAAGAAAAACAGCGTGCCAGCTTTGGCGGGTGGCTGTTCGAGCCGGATACATACAAGTTGATTGCGGACGATGGCGAGGCCAGCTTCCTCTCAACAGGTGAGGCCCAGTTGCTAACCGCGTTGATAAACAGTTCCGGTCGCGTCCTCTCGCGTGATCTGCTTTTGGATGCTTGCGGCGGCGAAGACAGCCTTGACCGGGCCATAGATGTACGCATCTCCCGCATTCGCAAAAAGCTAGCAAGCAAGGGCCGGTTTCGCCCCATTCGCACCGTCTACGGCTCCGGCTATATGTTCACAGCTCCGGTTAAGTGGCACTAACCTTGCGCTGAGTTTGAATACAAAAAAGGGGCGGTATTGCCCGCCCCTTTTCGATCAGATTGATTTCGCGCTATCCATAGATCACTTCCGGCAACCAAGTCGCCAGTGCCGGGAAGTACCAAAGGATCGCCAGCATCAGCACTTGAATAAGTACAAACGGAATGATCCCGCGATAGATATCCATAGTCCGCACACTTGGCGGGGCGACACCGCGCAAATAGAACAGCGCAAAGCCGAAAGGCGGTGTCAGGAAAGATGTTTGCAGATTTACCGCCATCATCACCCCAAGCCATGCCGGATGCATGGGCTCACCGTTCGGCATTTCCAGCTGCAACAAAACAGGCGCAACCAGCGGCACCACAACAAACACGATCTCAAGGAAATCCAGAAAGAAGCCAAGGACGAACATCACCAGCATTACGGCAATGATTGCACCCAAAGCCCCGCCGGGCAGACCTGTGAGCGCTTCGGTGACCAGCTCCTCCCCCCCAAGATCACGGAAGATCAGAGAGAAGAACGTCGCCCCGATCAAGATCACAAACACCATACAGGTAATCTGTGTGGTCGAGCGCATCACAGGCACCAGCACGGTCCCCTTCCAAACCCGCCACACAGCAACGCCCAGGCCATACGCAAGAACGGCGCAGAGCAGATAGGCAAGGTAAATCCCCGCCTGATCACCCGCACCAATCTCATTGCGCGCAACGCGCAAGTCCATAAAGCTGGTGAGCACCAGCAACGCAATCAACGAAAGCACGGCTGCATAAATCGGCAAGGTCTTCTGCATATCCATGCGATAGCCTGCAAGCAGCAGCGAGCCAACAGCGCCCACAGATGCCGCCTCGGTTGGTGTCGCAATACCTGCCAAAATGGAACCAAGCACAGCAATAATCAGCGCAACCGGTGGCACCAACGCATGCAGGATCTGGCTAAGCGTCGGCGCAGCTTCATCCGCATTTACCTTCATTGGCGGCGATTTATGCGGCTGTGTAAACGCGACAAACAGCTGATAACTTATGTAAAGGCCCACAAGCGCCAAGCCCGGCAGCAACGCCCCGGCAAACAAATCACCCACCGAGAACGGCTCTGGAGACCAGTTACCCATATCGCGTTGCGCTGTCTGATAGGCATTGGAAAGCTGATCTGCCAAAAACACCAGCACGATAGAAGGCGGGATAATCTGCCCCAACGTGCCCGATGCCGCAATCGAACCACAGGCAAGACGCGGGCAATAGCCATTACGCAGCATTGTTGGCAGTGAAAGCAACCCCATCGTCACCACGGTCGCACCCACGATGCCGGTGGAGGCAGCTAGTAGCGCGCCCACAATCGAAACCGAAATGCCAAGGCCGCCGGGCATGCGGCCAAATAGCCGCCCCATAGTCTCCAGCAGCTCCTCTGCAACTTTCGAGCGCTCCAGCATCACGCCCATAAAGATAAACAGCGGTACAGCTATCAATGTCTCGTTAGACATCGTGCCAAATATCCGGTTGGGGATAGCCCCCAATGTCACCGAACCGCCGAACAAAACCGCAAGCGTCGCAAAGACCAACGCCACCCCGGCCAGCGTGAAGGCCACAGGAAAGCCCGCCATCAAGCAGACACAGGCGACAGCAAACATCAAAATGTCGAGTGTATGAAGAATTCCGTCCATCTGTGCTTAGCCCTGCTCAATCTTGAAACTATCGATGGCTTCTTTGTCGCCCTGCAAGGCATAAAAACAACGCAAGACAATCGCGAGGCCCTGTAGCCCCACCATCACTGCAAACGCAATAATCGCGCTCTTCAGCAAGTAGCGACCTTGAATACCCGAGGTCTCCTGCGAGCCCTCCAGTATCTCCCATGACTGCCCAACGTAATTCCACGAAACGTAGACAATCACGGCGCACATTGGAATGAGAAAGAAAACGGAACCAAGCAAGTCAACGATTGCCTTGGTCTTCACCTGTGCATCACGATAGAAAATGTCCACCCGCACATGGCCATCAACGCTCAATGTATAAGCCGCGGCCAACATAAACAGGAAGCCGTGCATGTATGTGATGGATTCTTGTATCCAGATAGAGCCAATTCCAAACACGTAACGCATCAGCACAACAACAAACTGCACCAGCACGATACCAAGTGTCAGCCAAGCGCACGCTTTGCCAACACCACCATTCATAGTTCCAATTAATTTGTATAGGGCGCGCATGCCCGCCTCATCTCTTGATGACCCAGCAAAACGTGCCTCTGCCCACAATGCCCCCGCGCTGCAAACGGCCCGCCCCTTAATAGGTCGTTGCTTTTTATGAAGAAAAATGGGCCTCCCGCGCAAGATAGGCGGAAGACCCGTTTTGAACCATCAGCTCGGTTTAACCGATTACGCGCTCGCGATTTTCAAGATAGGAACCTTCAGCGATCTTGCCCCAACCGCCAATATCCTTACGCGCCTTGATATAGCTGTCGTAAATGCGCTTGGAAAGCTCGTCGGTGCCAGCCACTTCGCGCACAACCTCTTCAGAAACACCGGCAATCGCATCGAACACGTCATCTGAGAACTTGCGCAGCTGCACTTTGTGCTTGGTGAGCAATGTCTCCAGAGCGGCGCCGTTGTTGTAGTTAAACTCTGAGTACATGTAGTTGTTCTCAGCCAGACAAGCAGATTTAACGACTTCCTGCTCTTCCTTGGAGAAGCTGTCCCAAACATCTTTGTTTGTGCCAACTGCCAGCCCTGAGCCCGGCTCGTGGAACCCAGGATAGTAGTAGAACTTGGCAACCTTGTAGAAACCAAAGGCCAAATCGTTCCATGGGCCGACCCACTCTGTTGCGTCAATCGCACCAGATTGCAGTGCCGGGAAAATCTCGCCGCCCGGTAAAGCAACAGCAGTGGCACCAAGACGGCGCAGCACTTCACCGCCAAGGCCCGGCATACGCATCTTCAGGCCCTTCAGATCTTCCAGAGAGTTGATTTCTTTGTTGAACCAACCACCCATCTGCAGGCCGGTGTTACCCGCCATCAATGGCTTGATGTTAAATTTCGCGGCCAGCTCATCCCAAAGCGCCTGACCCTCACCAATGTTGATCCAAGCGTCCAGCTCGTTCGCTGTCAGGCCCATTGGCACAGCAGTAAAGAAGTTGAATGCTTTATGCTTACCCTGCCAGTAGTATTCGGCAGCGTGATACATATCGGCAGTACCACTTGAAACAGCGTCAAAAGATTCAAATGGTGGTACCAACTCGCCAGCCGCAAATAGCTTAACGGTCAGCTTACCATCAGATGCTTGTGTGATGCGGTCTGCGACACGCTGCGCACCGGTACCAAGACCCGGAAAATTCTTTGGCCAAGTGGTAACCATTTTGAGTTCGCGTTTGCCTTGCGCAACAGCCGGTGCGGCAAGCGTAGCGGCAGAAGCAGTGGCACCGGCAGCAAGGCCAGCCTTCTTAAGAAAACTACGACGATCCATGATATCCTCCCAAATTATAAATGACATGTGTCGCCCACTCAGGTCTTGAAGATCGGCGTTGCCGAGGGTGGCCCTCCTGCGACATACTGTCATATTCCTGAGTTAAGCCCATGCCGAGGTTGAATGACAAGGGGAACTACCCCCTCTAATACGAAATGATAAGTGTGCGAAGCTGAACGCAATTTCCGATTTAAAATCATTGACTAAACAATAGCCAATCCATCACAGCTTTTGTGGTTTTGCTTTACAGGCACCACAAAAGTTCAGTAAAATATCACAACAAGCCAGTACATCACCACTCATAAGGCTTACATGCTTTTACGTAGATGCGTTTCGGGGTGCGCCGCAACGCCAAGTTGCTTTTGCGTCATACTAAAATTTGCGTTAAATCAAAACAGCTTAGCTTACTCGTCCTTGACTTCACGCTGCTTGGTCGCAGTCCTTCATTGGGTCACGGCGCCATTTCAGCATTTTGTTTGGATGATCGGCCCTACACCTGTCATACTGCAATTGACACAACTTAAAGTTCAGACTGTTTGCTTCACAGCCTACGTAAGCCAGCAGAATTCTCTACAAAACGCCGTTTCGCGTCGGCGGGGAAGATTTGTGACAAAACGACCAAGGTGTGAATAACTTTTTTCACAAATCCCCACCTAGCACCGCAATTAATGCAAATCTGGTCGAGATCACTCACAAATCAGACGGATGATTCTCTAATACCAGCCAAACCCGGCAAGCGTAAGCACCAAAGCAAAAAGCAAAACCAGCAAGACACCTGTTTGCTCAATTACCTTTCCTAGCCGCTCCGCACTCTCCGATGTACGCCCCCAGATCTGCATAGCAGCAGCGCGCGAAAACACCGCAAGCGCGGCGAGTGCGCTCACGGTTATGCCTGTTCCCAACGCCATCACAAAAGTTGAGGCAACTCCCGCAAGAACAAGCCCTTGCGATATCGAAAAAGCCAGCACGATTAGGGCTCCGGTACAAGGGCGAGCCCCAATCGACAACACAATCGGCCAAGCCCGAGCCCAGCCGAAGCGATCCCCCTTCAGTGCTTCTGGTTGAGGTAAATGCACATGCCCACAGTCGGCACAAACCTCGCCGGCTGCCTGCTCACGAGTGATCGCATCACAAGCAAAACTGCCAACTCCGGTGGAATGCCCCGACATTGCTGGTGAGGCCAAAGCGGCAACCGGGGCAGGTGCTGCCGAGATCTCGGGGGCGCGTACGAATATCGGCCTTACTACTTTCTGCCAAACCAACCACAAGGCAAACACCAGCATCAACGCATATGCTGCCTTTTCCAGCTGTAACGCGGTGGCATCCAAAGCCGCCCCACTCATCTGAAACAGTGTCGCCACGCCAAACACCAGAACAATTGCTGTAATTGCCTGCATCATCGAAGAAAGTAACGCCAGAGAAACCCCGCGTCGCAAAGTCTGCCGATCCGCCAGAACATAGGAGGAAATCACCGCCTTGCCATGGCCGGGCCCCAGCGCGTGAAAGACCCCATAGGCAAAACTGACAAGCATCAGCCAAAATCCCGCATGCGATGATGCTTTGAACGAACGCAGCGCGCCGCGCAACTTGTTAAAAAATTCGTTCTGTAATCGAGCAACCTGCGCCATTGCATTGGAATAAAGGTTTCCCTGAGACACACTAGGTTTGGCTCCAAGGGCTTCAGCGGCAGGGGCCTTAGTCTTTTCAGCGCGGCCTTCGCCCTTGCTCAATTTCTCGAGCGACGTGCCTCCGCCGGAGGCCATCGCCGCCACCGCAGCCTCGCCACTTTTATATGGTGTCGCCGCTTCTGCATCGCCACACTTGACTATCACTTGGTTTATTTGGCTAGCCGCCGCCCCTTGAAGGTTTTCCGGCAACTGCGTCACATCCGGCCCCAGCGCAGCAAGCTGTTCCGCCAAAACAGCATCCATCGGCTGCGGGCGCAGTATTTCTATTTCACAACCCTCTGGCGCATTATCGAGCGTTACCACATCGACACCCTTGGCCCATTTAAAATCAACGTAGTAAGTCGGGTCGTAAACATCAACCGTCAATGGGTATTGCGCGGTAACAGGCTCTTTCAGCGGCAATTCGAAGCTGAGTTCAAACAACTGCAGATTGGGCTTAAAACCGGTATCAATGCCTTGCGCCATCTGCTGCAAGAGTTCCAAGCGATCTGCCTCCGGCAAAACCCAGTACTTTTGCAAAGGCACTTTCGACGCTCGCGCTTCTGCCGTTTCAGGCGCAACAAAATCCATTTCAACAACGGTATTGTCGCCGAAGGTGAAATAACCGTACTCCTCCATACCGATCAGGCTGTCTGAAGCTAGTCGCTTTAGCGCCGCAAGTTCATCCGGGCTTGTAAGCTGGCCATCTCCGTCTCGATCTAACCCCTGCAGCGCGTACGCAGTGTACATATCGTCAAACACCCAACGGTGCCTGATTGCGCGCAATTCGCCCGCGTCATTGAACACAAGCTGCGCTCGTGCCTCAACAAAAACGTGCGGATGCGCGTGCGCGCCAACAACCGCAAGCACGAAGAAGCAAAGACTGGCACAAAACCGAGCAAAAATTTGACGAAACTGCATTGAAAAGCCCACTTGATTGCGCCTCTCTTCGCACGCAAACTTGACCAGATCAAGACGATACTGACCGGACAATTTGAGAAAACCTTTTTCCTTTAGAACAACTCTAGACGGAACATTTTTCCAAAATGGTGCAATCCATTTTAATATTAGGTGCATCAATTCGCTTTGACGGCCCTATATTTTCCTCAAAACCGTTCTTTTGGAGGGAAAATGAACGTTTCAGCATTATCTCGCAGCAAAATTATCGCTGCGCCGACGGGCGTGTATGAAAATAGTGAGTTTAACACTCACGAGCAGGTGGTGTTTGCATCTGCGCCTGAGGTTGGGCTCAAGGCGATAATCGCCATCCACAACACAGGTCTCGGGCCAGCAATGGGCGGTTGCCGCATGTGGCCTTACACCTCTAGCGATGAGGCCCTCACCGATGCCCTGCGATTATCGGAGGGAATGACCTATAAAAATGCCATGGCTGGCATTCCCTATGGCGGTGGCAAGGCGGTCATTATCGCTGATCCAAAAACAGAAAAAACTTCAGAGATGATGCGCGCCTTCGGTGCCCATGTTGAACGTTTGGCAGGGCGCTACATAACTGCAGAAGACGTAGGCATCTCTACCGCAGACATGGACGCAGCGGCCCAAGAAACCAGCTACGCCCGCGGTACATCAACAAAGGGCTTGGGAGACCCTTCACCCTTTACCGCGCTTGGAGTATTTGAGGGAATTAAAGCGGCGGCCGAGTTCAAGTACGGTTCTCCATCACTTGAAGGACGCACCTTGACAATCCAAGGGCTTGGCCATGTTGGCTGGACCCTGTGCGAACACTTGCATTCAGCCGGAGCCAAACTGCTCGTAGCTGATCTAAGTGACGCTCAGTTGCATAAAGCAAGGCAGCAATTAGGCGCTGAAGTGATCGCCCCAGACACAGCTCATCAGGCAGACTGCGACATTTATGTCCCGTGTGCTCTCGGCGCCTGCCTGAACTCAGCCTCGATCCCGCAGATCAAGGCTCGGATAGTTGCAGGTGCAGCGAACAACCAGCTAGCAACAACTGAAGACGGCGTACGCCTGCATGAGCGTGATATTCTCCTCGCTCCTGACTACATTATTAACGCAGGTGGTGTGATTTCTGTCGCACTTGGTGAGGAGCATGATGCAAAGGCGATTGTTACAGACAAAACGCTTGCCATTGGCAAAACGCTAAAAAGTGTCTTCGCCACGGCTCAGCAGAAGAACGTGCCAACCAGCCAAGTCGCCGAGGAGATGGCGCGGGCACGCCTTACGGCCTAAAGAAATAAGCAGCCCCGAGCCATTCCTTATCGAAGCAGCTTGGGGCAATTCCCGCTCTCTTCCGCCCGGCGCGTATAGTCCAGTATGAAATCGACAAGGGCACGGACTTTGGCGGAAAGGTGCTTTTTATTCGCATAAACAGCATAAACGCCGATACTCATGCCCTCGAAATCTTCGAGAATTAGTTGCAGATCACCGCGTTCAATTTCTTGGTAGACAAAGGTAATGGGCAACCGAATAACGCCAAGCCCAGCCAGCGCGGCTTGGCGCGCCGCATCAGCGCTATTTACCGCCAATGGCCCTTGCACATTTACATTCTGCCGCTCACCATTTTCCTGATAAACCCATGCTGACTTGAAACGGTAATTATTATCAACCACGCATGGGATCTTGGAAAGCTCAGAGGGATGCTGCGGCGTTCCATATTGCTCCAAAAAGGCCGGGCTGGCACAAAATACGCCGCGAATATCGTGGATTTTGCGCGCAATCAGACTGGAATCCGAAAGCTCTGTCGCCCGGATTGCCAAGTCATAGCCTTCCTCGACAATATCAACGATACGATCATCCAGCTGCAAATCGATCTGCACATGCGGATGCAAGCTCAAAAACTCCATAATCGCACGCACAAAGATAGAGTCGGCCATCGAGCGTGGCGCGCTGACACGCATCCGCCCGCGCACTTCGCCATGTTGGAATTGAACCGAGTTTTTCAGATCGTCAAAACGCTGCAACAGCTCCGAAATTTCGCGGGCATAGGCTTCGCCCGTGGGGGTAAGAGAGACCTGCCGCGTCGTTCGATTAAGCAAACGAGCGCCAAGCTCATCCTCCAACTCGGACACATATTTTGAAACCAGTGCTTTAGAGCGCCCCATATCCCGCGCTGCCGATGAAAACCCGCCGGTCTCAACCACCTTCAAAAAACAACGATTGCGTGTAATTGCGTCCAAGTTGCTTCGTCCTAACTAAGCGAGCGGCTCACTCTTAATCCACCGAATGTATCTCCAAAGCTTCTCTAACCCTCGATAGAGATAATGCCCGCCTGCCCCTCTTCAGTGCCAAATGCAAGGCGTGTGCCAGCTTTGTCCCATGCCATCGCGCTTACTGGCCCGCCACCGGGCCGGCGCAACAGCACCTCTGCATTATCTTCAAAACGAACCGCAAGGATCATTCCATCTTCATAACCAACGCAAAGCATGTCCTCTTTGGGATGGCAACACACTTGGCTGACCATACTGTCACCTCGCGCCCCGAGCTGTAAGGGTTGCTGGCCCATCGGCCCGTTCTTGCCCGTAAATGGCCAGAGAATTGCAGCTTGAGCCCCTGAAGTGGCAAGGTACTTACCCTTTGCCGACCAGCTCATGCTCTTGGTTTTTGCAGGGTAGCCGGTCATGCGCATATCCTGCGCATCAGAAAGCCGCCACCCATGCAGCGCATTTTCTTGCATTGCGGTAATCAGATACTTGCCATCTGGCGAGTAGCACACATCCCCATGCGCCCCCTTCCAGAAAAGCTCCTGCGCATCTCCAGAAGCGGTGATCCAATGCATGGTCACCCCATCATAACGAGAGGTCACAAGCCGCATGCCCTTTGGCGCAAAGGCCAGCCCACCAACAGCTCTGGGCAGCTGAATTTCTTTCTCGCTGCCATCCTTCAGGCGCACCCACGCTGTGCGACCACTGGCATAGGCAACCGCGTTTTGCGGCCCCACGGCCAGCTTATCAATCCATTTACGCGGTTTTTCCGCAATCAGCTCAGCAGCGCCTTCGGCAGTAACCCGATAGACCTTGCCATCCATGCCACCGGTGATTAGCGACTTTCCATCCCCGCCAGAGATCGCAGCCAGCAACCCATCTTGATAAACAGGAGTGATGCTCTCACTCCCGCCCACAAAACGCACGGTGCCATCACCCAGCGCAAAGGCGGCGACATCACCCAAAAACGCAGCAAAAACGACAAAGCTGTCCGTATCCAAAGGAGCAATTACAGGCACGGCTCACCTCACGCTACACAGGCAAGAAACGCTTGCTTCAGCGCTTCGTGATCCAGTTCGCGGCCAATGAACACCAACCGGCTATCGCGGGCTTCATCTGGCTTCCACTCGCGCTGATGATCGCCTTCAACGATCATATGCACCCCTTGCAAGACATAGCGCTGCTCATCGCCCTTGAATGCTAAAATGCCTTTCAACCGCAAAATATTCGGTCCTTGCAGCTGTGTCACCTCGTTGATCCACGGGAAAAATTTCTGCGGATCAAGATCACCAGCCCGCAGGCTGATCGATTTCACAGTATGCAAGCCTTCATCTTCATCATGGCTATGATCATGGTCACAGTCTGCCCCGCAAACGTGGTGCTCATCATGCGCATGATCGTGTTTGTGGTTGTGGTTGTGGTTGTGATCATGCTTGTGGTCATGGCCACAACAGCTGCTATCATGATCACAGCAGGAGTGATCATGTTCGTGGTCATGCGCATGCTCGTGGCTGTGCGCATCCTCCGCCTTCTTTAAAAACTGTGGATCCAAGTCCAAAATCCGGTCCAGATCAAAGGCGCCACGATCCAGCACTTCACTTAAGGAAACCGCACAACGCTCGCTGCGCACCAGCTTTGCATAGGGGTTGATCTTGCGCACCAGCGCCTCAACCCGCGCCAGCTCAGCTGCATCAACCAAATCGGTTTTGTTAAGCAAAATTACATCAGAAAAGGCAATCTGGTCTTCCGCCTCGCGAGTATCTTTCAAGCGGGTTTCCACGTGGCGTGCATCAACCACCGCCACAACAGCATCCAGCCGCGCCGCCTTGCGCACATCATCATCCATAAAGAATGTCTGGGCCACCGGTGCCGGGTCCGCAATGCCAGTTGTTTCAACAATAATGGCATCAAATGCGCCCTTGCGCTTCATCAGGTTTTCGACGGTGCGAATAAGATCCCCACGAACAGTACAGCAAATACAGCCGTTGTTCATTTCGTAGACTTCTTCGTCCGATTCAACCAACAGGTCGTTATCAATCCCGATTTCGCCAAACTCATTCACAATAACTGCATAACGTTTGCCATGGTTCTCGCTCAAAATCCGGTTGAGCAGGGTGGTCTTGCCAGCCCCCAAATAACCTGTGAGCACAGTTACGGGAATGCGGGTGTCGGTCGCCTCGGACATACAAATCTCCTAGTGAAGCAGGACGCGGCCAAGAGGCCAAAACGTGATCTTGAGCCCTACAGCTATTAGGTTCTGGAAAAAATTCAAGCGGCAAACGCGACCAAATTGCAAATTTAACGCGCCTGCATCCAAGAAACGCATTACCGCTTCGGCGGTGGGGTGCTCTCGCGTAGCCGCACTTGCGGCGAGATTAAGGTAATTGCCGGTGGCACTTGTTGCCCCTTGAGCGCTCGCAGCATCTGCAAGGCTGCCTGTTCACCAATCTGCACAGCACCGTTGCTCACCGTCGTCAGCGCCGGGGTTCGGTTTGCAGCACCCTCTGTGTCATCATACCCGCAAATGGCCAGCCCCACACCCGGCTCCACCCCGAGGCGCCGCACCGCTGTCATAATACTCATTGCCAGCAAGTCGTTAAAACACATAACTGCAGTAGGGCGCGGCTCAAACGCCAACAGCTCTGGCACCACCTGTTGTCCTTCACTGCGGCTCATCAGCTCCGGCACCACCATCTGCTCATCCAGATTAAGTCCAGCATCTTCCATCGCTGTGCGCCACCCCAGATAGCGATCTCGCCCCGCTGAGCTTGCTTGCCGCCCCCCAATCATTGCGATGTGTCGATGTCCTTGGCGGATCAAATGACTGGTCACATCATATGCCCCGCTATAGTCGTCACCACGCACACATGGCACCTGCGCACCCGGCACATCCCGGCAAACCAGCGTCACCGGCACACCCTGTCTGTGTATTCGGTTTATTTCTTCAGCCTTTGTCCCCACAGCTGCGCAAATGATCAGGCCATCCACGCGATGCTGCAACAGCGAATCTACAAACTGCCTTTGCCGCCCCACCAAATCTCGGTGATTACAAATCAGCACCGTTTTACCGGAGGCGACGAGCTCTTCTTCCAAACCCGAAAAAACCTCAGCAAAGTAAGGGTTCATAATGTCATGAACGGCAACGCCAATCAGGTCAGACTTGGCTGTGCGAAGCGAAGCGGCAGATCGGTTATAGATATAGCCAGCCTCCTCCGCATGCGCTTTCACCCGTGCTTTGGTCGCCTCGGCAATGAGCGGGGAATCTCGTAAGGCCAGCGAAACAGTAGAGGTCGAAAGCCCCAACGCTTCCGCCATATCCCCTAGTCTAAGCTTCTTACCTGATCCGCTCAATTCGCACCTACACTTTTCGCTCGCAAACAGCGAACAGCCTAGGTGTCTTCTGTGCTCGCTCGCTTACTGGCCCGTTGCGCAAGATAATGCTCTCGCAACAACAAATAGATCCCCGATCCTATGACGACAGAGGCGCCGATCATAGTGTGCGTTTGCGGAACATCCCCAAAAACAAAATAGCCCAGCAAAATCATCCAGATAATTTGCTGGTACATGAACGGGGCCAATGCCGAAGCGGATTCGCGCTTGTATGCCTCGGTGACAAGGTAGTGACCGCTCATCGCAAACACCCCCACAGCAATCAATGTTCCCCCTTCGACAAAGCCAGTCGGCACAACCCATTCAGCATACGCAAAAGGAGCCAAAAACACGGTGCCAACCAGTGCAGAAACAAACAGCATGCTGGAATTGCTGTCGGTTGCCGCCAGGATGCGCGTCAGCAAAAAATACGTTGCAAAGCACAGCGTTGCAGCAACAGAATACATCATTGCCCAATGCATCTTGTCACTGCCCGGCTGCATAACGATGAGCACGCCAATAAAGCCCACGGCAATCGCGGCCCAGCGCCTTGGTCCACACCACTCTCCAAGCAAGGGCCCGGATAGCGCCGCAATGACAAATGGAATTGCAAAGCTGATTGAAACGGTCTCCGCCAGTTGCAAATATCGCATGGCAATGCAACTGAACACGGTACCAACCATGAGAATGACGGCACGCAGCAACTGCAACCAAATCCGTTTTGGCCGCACCGATGTCGGATTTTCCCAAATGCGGACAACAAACAGCATCAGCACCAATTGTACTGCATAGCGAAACCAAGCCACCTCATAAAAAGGGAAGCTATAAGTGGCGGCCTTGATTGCCGTATCACCAAGCGAAAACAACAGCAAAGCAGCGGAATAGATCCCAAGAGCTTGGATCCATTGATTTGATGGGGCGGGCATTATTGTTCTCCATTGAAACCCACCCTATCACTAGCAGGCACAAATAACCTGGCAATAGAAACAACCTAGATAATAATACTTAAATAACTGATTTCGTGACGTCAGTTAAGCAATTTCCTCAAGCTGAAGTGGTGCATTCGCTACTTGCGCACTGCGCTCTTCGCCAAGCTCGTCGTCTGCCTCGTCGTCTGCCTCGTCCTCGTCAAACTCCACACCACCGGGAGAAAGGTTCTTCTCCATCTTTCGCAACAGCTTCCGCAACACCTTGCGCTCTTTATCTTCCAAACCGCTCAACGCTTCTTTTTCCAGCTTCTTCCAAGCTTTGTCGACAAGCTTTACCCGCTCCAGCCCTTCCTCTGTCAAGAACACCGTCGCCAACCGTCCGTCCGCCTCTGACATTTGACGCCGCACCAGTCCTTGAGTTGCTAGACGAGAAATCATTTTGGTTACAGTTGGTGGCTGCACACCAAGTGCAAGAGCAAGCTGGCTCATTGTCCGGCCACTGCTATCACTCAACACCTTAAGCACTGCCTCCTGACCGGGATGCAATCCAATACGTGAAAGGTGATTGCCAGCCCGCGCCCGCTGTGCTTTCGCCGCCTGAGTAAGTCTGAAAGTCGTGCTTTTCTTAAAATCAAACCCCATATCGGCCCTGCCCCTTTGCGAGGCAGCGCCACAAGCAACCGCGCCCACAATAACTAAATGAATAGGGCCTAATTGGTAGCGCGGGTTTTTATCGATCTCATGACGAAGCCTGCGGAATTATGCGGTGATTGCTTAGCTCGGCAATTAAATACACCCTTAGTTTTAAGGGGTTTCGGCGTTCGCGGGCGCTTTACGCCTGCATCGCTGCCTCCAGCAACACTGAAACCTGCTGACACTGCCGCGTATAACTCTCGCTCTGACGGAAGGCGCGATTGCGCTGCTCCGGGCCCTCCACCGCATGCATTTGATAAATCCTGCCCGGCCCTGCCTGCATAATCGCCACTCGATCAGAAAGAAACACCGCCTCAAAAACGGAATGGGTAACAAAAACCAGCGTCCAGCCATTGTCTTGCTGCAAACGCAATAAATCTTCATTCAGACGGTTGCGGGTTATTTCATCCAAAGCGCCGAACGGTTCATCCATCAACAGCAGGTTAGGGTTGGTTACAAGCGCCCGCGCCAACGACACGCGCATTTTCATCCCCCCAGACAGCTCTCCGGGCATTTTACTGGCGGAATCTTGCAGGCCAACCATTTCAAGCACCGCCTCGCACCGATCTCGCGCTTCTTTGCGTCCAATTCCGCGCACCTTTAATGGCCAGTAAACGTTGTCCTGCACATTCGCCCAAGGCAGCAAAGTCGGCTCTTGAAAAACGAAGCCAACCTCCGCGCCCGCCTGCAAAGCAATATCGCCACCACTTGGCTTTTCAAGGCCACTTATCAGCCGCAACAAGGTCGATTTTCCGCAGCCAGACGCCCCTAATAACGAGAGGAACTCGCCCTGTTTTACCTGTAAGGACAAATCGCTAAGTACTGGCGCGTCCTCGCCAAACCGTTTTGTCACGCCTTGAATATCTAAAAGCATAAATTATACCCCAAGGAACTTGGATAAACCGAACGCTACCATAGCCAGCTGCCCTCTAGGCAACAACGACAATTCCTTTTAAAACCGTGGGCAACCGCAGCAACCGCAAAAGTTCATCGCCATGACAAACCTGCCTCTGCCACACTGGCAAGACATGACAACAACTGATTTTCAATCGGCAGATACCAGCCAGTGGATCGCAGTGCTGCCTATTGCAGCAATTGAACAGCATGGCCCCCACCTGCCGCTTAGCACTGATAGCACCATTGCAGAAGGACAAGTGGCTAAAACAATCGAGCTGCTACCAAACGGCCTTCCCGCCACGTTTCTTCCGGTTCAGACAATCGGCAAGTCCGACGAGCACCTGAGCTTTCCCGGCACCCTTACCCTATCTTGGCAGACCTGCGTTGATGCTTGGCTGCAAATCGGCGAAAGCGTGCACCGGGCCGGGATACGCAAGCTCGTTATTGTCAATGCCCACGGCGGCAACTCTCCCTTAATGGAGGTTATCTGCCGTGAGCTGCGTCTACGCCACTCAATGCTAGCAGTAGAAAGCAGTTGGCTTCGTTTTGGTCAACCGGAAGGCACCTACTCCCCCAAAGAGCGGAACTACGGCATCCACGGTGGAGATATAGAAACCAGCATAATGCTTGCCCTACGGCCAGATTTGGTAAGACAAGACAAACTGCAAGATTTTTTCTCCACCCAGCTGCAACACTTGAAGCGGGATGTACACCTGCGCGCCCATGGTCGCCACCAGTATGCATGGCTAAGTGAAGATCTGAACCCTCAAGGCGCCCTCGGCAACGCCGCCGCAGCCACGGCAGCCAAAGGCCGCGCTTCGCTGCATCACGCGGCCTCGGAATTCATCAAATTGCTGCAAGATGTTCATCGCTTTGATGTCACCACGCTTAAGCCAGTTGGCGCTTAATTCGCCGCGCTTTACAAATCTTCTAACTTGGCTGCGTCAAACCCCACATGCATGCTCTCACCGCTGATAACCAAGGGCCGTTTAATCAAGGATGCATGCGCAAGCATCAACGCTTTTGCCGAGGCGGCATCAACAACGCTTTCCTTATCGGTGGATGAGAGCTGCCGCCAAGTCGTCCCCCGTTTATTTAGCAAAGCCCCATATCCAAGCCGCGCAATTGCAGCATCCAGCACTGCGGCATCCACCCCTTCTTTCTTGTAGTCATGGAAACTGTAGGCCTTATCCAAGCTGTCCAGCAGCTTTCGCGCCTTGCGCACGCTGTCACAATTGCTTATTCCGTAAAGAGTGATCATAGTTTTATCCCTTGCCACAGCTGAGTACGCGCAAATCAACCGCGTACACTCGCTTTAAGCAACCATTGCCCCAGTTCACCTGATTTTCCAAGATGCGAGGAAAAAATGAACGCCCCCCAAACGCCAAAATCCCCCGTTCACTTTACCTTCAAGATTGATGGAATGACCTGCGCAGGTTGCGCAACGCGACTTGAAAAGAGCCTGAACGCTGCACCTCAAGTCACCAGTGCTTCCGTCAATTTCGCATTGGAAACCGCACATATTAACGTGAAGGAAAACACGTCCCCAGCCGCTATCTCTGCGCTGATTGAAAGCGCTGGTTTTGAGCCGTCCCTGCAAGACAGCCAAAACCTGAAAGTCATACAACTAAACATCTCCGGCATGACCTGCGCAGGTTGCGCCGCCCGCTTGCAAAAAACACTTGAAGCACAGGAAAACGTTTCCAGCGCCGCCGTAAACTTCGCGCTCGAAAAGGCTCTAATCACAGCAAGCCCGCAAACCGCCACAGCCAGCCTCATCCAGCTGATAAGTGACGCCGGGTTCACCGCCACCCAAGACCAAGGCATACAAGCGCAAGACGAAAGCAACGAGCCGCGCCAACAAAGCGAGCTGCGCCGTATGCAGCTCCTTCTTGCCATCGCGATCTTGCTCACATTGCCGCTTGTCGCCCCAATGCTCGCCATGCTAGCCAGCATACAGCTTACCATCCCTCCACTCTGGCAGTTCGCCTTGGCCGCCCCCGTGCAAGTTCTGCTTGGCGCCCGCTTCTACCGTGGCGCATGGAATGCCCTGCGCAACAAAAGCGCCAATATGGATACGCTTGTTGCCATTGGCACATCAGCCGCGTTTGGCTACAGCACCTACCGCATTTTTGTGCCAGACAGCAGCGGCCACCTCTATTTCGAAGCCTCCGCTGTCATCCTCACTCTGGTCTTGCTGGGTAAAATGCTGGAGGCTCGTGCCAAACGCTCCACGAGTGCTGCCATTCGCGCCCTCGTCTCCTTGCGTCCCCGCACTGCCACTCGAGTTAATGGCGAACAGCTGGAAGAGGTCGAAATCAGCGCTCTGCGCCTTGGAGATGTTGTAATGGTCAAACCGGGTGAAAGCATCCCGGTAGATGGAACGGTTACGCGTGGCGCCGGTGATGTCGATGAATCCATGCTTACAGGCGAAAGCCTGCCACAGCTAAAGCAGCAGGGTGATGCTGTTTCCGGCGGCACGCTGAACACATCAACCAGCCTCTACATCACCGCGACTGCCCTTGGCGAAGAAACCCGCCTTGCACGCATTATCCGCCTCGTTGAAAACGCACAGGTCTCCAAAGCGCCGGTGCAACGCCTTGTAGATCAGGTCGCCGCGATTTTCGTACCGGTTATTCTTGTGCTTGCCGCCCTCACCTTCGCTTGCTGGTACTTCTTGGTTGGCGACTTGGAAAGCGCAATCTCAACCGGCATTGCAATCTTGGTCATCGCCTGCCCTTGTGCGCTAGGACTTGCAACCCCAACAGCACTGGTTGCAGGCACTGGGGCCGCCGCCCGTGCCGGCATCCTCATTCGTGATATTGAAGCACTTGAGCGCGCGCACGCGGTCGACCACGTTGTCTTCGACAAAACAGGCACTCTGACGTTTGGGCGCCCGCAACTGGTAAATATCCAAGCATTTGACAAGGATAGTGACCGCCTGCTCACCATAGCCGCCACTATTCAGCAAGGCAGCGAGCACCCTCTAGCCCATGCAACCGTCAATGCTGCTAAAGATCGTGGCTTGGCACTTGGTTCCCTCCCGCTCACCAAAGCAATCCCGGGCAAAGGCATCACTGCCGATCTTGGCGATAAGCAAATTGCTATTGGCAACGATGCACTTATGCAAGCAATCGGCGTTGAGAGTATGATGGCGGCAGGCCTTATCAAGAGCTATGAAAGTGCGGGGCAAACCGCCGTCACCGTAGCCGTTAATGGCCGCGCTGTTGGCGTTTTTGGCTTCGCAGATGAACAGCGCCCAACAGCCGCAGCAACGGTTTCCCGGCTAGCTTCTACAGGCGTCACACCTGTTATGCTCACAGGTGATGCACCGCTCGCAGCACAAAAAATCGGCAGCGCTATAGGCATTTCTCAAATTTTCGCCCGCGTCGAACCAGAGGGGAAAAGTACTCGCGTTGCCGACTTGCAAGCAAGCGGCGCCAAAGTGGCCATGGTTGGCGATGGCATTAACGATGCCCCGGCCCTTGCCCAAGCTGATCTGGGCATTGCCATGGGTTCTGGCACCGATGTCGCACTGGAAACAGCTGGCATCACCTTGATGCGTTCTGATCCGCTCATGGTTCCTGCTGCGTTGGAGATATCGAAAGCGACACTGCACAAGATCCGCCAAAACCTTTTTTGGGCTTTCATATACAATGTGATTGGCATCCCGCTAGCGGCAACCGGCTTGCTCTCGCCCGTATTTGCCGGAGCAGCCATGGCACTTTCGTCCGTGTCGGTGGTTTCCAATGCCGCCCTTCTTCGGCGCTGGCAACCCACCGTAAAACATGACAGCAGCGGCGTAACCAACAAAGAGTAGTAAATCGGTTGCGGCACCATACTAGCTTGCATTACAAGCGAGCAATCCTTTCGTGGCAAGACAAAAACATAGGAGAAACAGGTGCCCGCAACAACCCCGCGCCGCCGTTATCAAGACATTGCGGTGATCTTACGCCAGCAAATTACCGTGGGAACTTATGATGTTGGCGCACGCATGGCACCTGAGCGAGTTATCGCACAAGAGCTAGAAGTCAGCCGTTCATTGGTGCGCGAAGCAATGATTATGCTGGAAATCGAAGGGTTAATCGAAGTGCGCCAAGGCTCGGGCAGCTATGTCAAAGCACGTCCCGGCCCACGTGAGAACGCCATAGAAAAACCCGAATACGAAGACATCGGCCCCTTTGAGTTACTGCAGGCAAGACAACTTCTGGAAAGCAACGTCGCCGCCTTCGCAGCCACCACCATCACTAAGGCTGATATCATACGCCTGCGTGAAGCGCTCGCGGAAGAGCGCCGCAACCTTGAAGCCCACAATGACAGCTACAGCGGCGATGAAACCTTCCACTTACTCATTGCCAAATCTACTCAGAACACAGTGCTGGCTGAAACGGTAGAGCATGTTTGGCAACGGCGGAACTCTTCGCAAATGTGGCTCAAGCTGCACGAACGCATATCCAGCAGCAACTACCGCTCTGCTTGGCTGACAGATCACGAAAACATTCTAAATGCCTTGCAGCGCCGAGACCCGGCTGCCGCCAAAGCTGCCATGTGGCAACATCTGGAAAATGTGCGCAACACCCTGCTCGAATTATCAGATCCGCAAGATCCTCGTTTTGACGCCTACTTGTTTGATCAGGATACTGTGCTTGCTTAATAAAAGTTGTTTCGATTCGGCTGGATGGTTAAGGCAAACCAGCCTTTGAACACGCGTAGCGGAGGCAAGATGCAAGAGCTGGAACTCAAGTTCGCCCTAACTCACGATCAACTCTCTGCGCTTGCCCGTTTGCCAGCTCCCTCTGGCTTTACAATCTTGCGCGAAGACGAAAAGCAACTACGCTCTATCTATTTTGACACGCCTAATCAAGACTTGCGCCACCAGCACATGACACTTCGCACCCGAAAAAAGGGAGCGCAGTTCATCCAAACTGTAAAAGCAGGGGGCGGGGTCAGTGCTGGCATCTCCAGCACTATTGAGGTTGAATGCGAAGTGAACTCGCATACGCCCCAGCTAGACCTTATCGCCGATTCTAAGCTGCGCAAGGCTATCGAAGCAACAGCACAAAACGCCCCTATTTCCGAACTGTTTGAAACCAGAATTAACCGCAGGGCCAAACTCTTCGGTGATCAACAGGGCAACGAGATAGAGGCGGCGTTTGATGATGGCGCAGCCCATTGCGGCAAGACGAACCACCCTATTATCGAGCTAGAGCTTGAGTTAATTAATGGCGAACCAGCCGCTCTGTTTCGCCTTGCAGAGGGGTTACTCGGCTCCGAGTCCTTTGCCTTTTCCCAGCAGAACAAAGCCGCAATCGGATATGCTCTTGCCAACAATGCGCGCATGCCAAAAGGCCCAAAACCGCGAATGGCCCAGCGTCTCGATCTTTCGCCAGACACGCCCGCCAACAAAGCGGTCGCCGCGTTGCTGCGAGACTGTCTGGAACAAATCACGATTAACCGCCTCGTGGTATTGAACGCTGACACACCCAAAGGTCCTCACCAATTCCGCATCGGCCTGCGGCGTTTACGTAGCCTGCTCGGCCTCTGCCGCAATACAATTGGCACGCAAGAGGAACTCAATTCGAGTGCACGAGAGTTTGCCAGCATCGCTGGTGAGTTGCGGGATCTGGATGTTCTACTCGCCGACATAATCAAACCAGCCAAAGGCTTTTTACCGCCAGAACTATGCGCAATACCGCTTTCTGCTGCTATTAGCGGGGCACGCGAACTCACCCGCACCGAAGTTCGTGCATCTTTGCAAACACCGCAGATAAACCGATTGATCCTCCAGCTATCAAAACTCGCTTTCATGCTTGATAGCGGTCCACCAACAAAAAAAACGATCAAATCGATTGCTACAAAGGCGCTTGCAAAACAATGGCGCCGGGTAACACTTCAGGCGGAAAACCTCAGCGAACTAACAATTGAACAACGCCATGACCTGCGCAAGGCCTTGAAAAAACTGCGCTATGCCTGCGAGTTCTTCGCCGCACTTTATCCACCAGAGACCACTGCTAGCTTCATTGCACAAATGAAGAAGCTGCAGGACGTGTTCGGTTACCTGAATGATGTGGCCATGTCAGAGCAGCTTGTAGCCATGAAACTGCCGGAAAACAAACGCTCCAACGAGGTGTCCCTTGTCATCGGCTTTATGGCAGGCTGGCACAAGTCGCGCTGTGAAACCGCGTGGAAACAGGCAAAACACCAATGGCAGGCGTTGCGTGACACTCCTCGCTTCTGGGAGGCGTAGCAACCTTTAGCTAGCAAGCCCCGGCAGCAGTGCCCGCAGCCCTGCGACAAGCATATCCACTGCAATGGCCAGCAGCGCCATCCCCATCAGCCTTGTCATGATTGCTCGCAGACTGTTGCTAAGAACCTTGCCAATATCAGCTGCAAAGAAAAACACAGTAAACACCAGCAGCAAAATCGCCCCAATCACGGCTAAAACTTCTAGCTGGCCAACCCAGCTGTTCGCCCCGCCGCCATATATTATCAATGTTGCCAATGTACCCGGGCCGACAATGATCGGGAAGGTCAACGGAAAGAAGGCCAACTGCTTCAATCCTTCAAGGTTCTGCTGTTCATGCTTGCTGCCTTGATGCGAGGCCACGCTCTCCCCATTCAGCATTGACCATGCAATGTGCCCAAGCACAAGCGCACCAGCCACACGAAAATCATCAATTGTGATCCCTAGGAAGCTGATAATCGCCGACCCGCCAAGTAGCACAACTACAATGGAAATCGCCGAATAAACAAAAACTTTTCCCGCGAGCACCCGTTGCTCACTTACCGAATACCCGCTCGTCAGCGAAAGGAACAACGGTAAGTTAACAAAAGGATTCATGATTGCGAAAAACGAACCTGTAACCTTGATCAGCTCTGCCTTATCCATCTCTTCGCCTCTGGTGAGTTCAGCCTCCAACACAACTAAAGGCTGCAAAGACAAATGTCAGCCCCTTCACATCAAGTGGTAATTAGCTGGAAAGCGTAATATGCATTCGCTGAGCGGCCACATAGCTGAGTCCCGCCTGCACCGGCTTGCCATTCAGATCAACGTTAATGCTCTCCATCACCAATACAGCAGCGCCCTCGGCTATCTGTAATCGCTCCGCCAGCAGCGGCGTTGCAGTTACCGCACGCACAATTGTGTCTTTGCGCCGATAATCGTCAATGCCATGCTCTGCAAGCAGCCGAGTTACAGAGGCATGCTTGGGAAAGCATGTCCGCAACCGCGGCACATCCTCTTGTAAAAACCAAAGCGAGCTGAAGATAAGTGGCACCCCATCCCCATAGCTCAGCGTATCGACCTTGAACAAAGGCATCCCACGCTGACAATCGAACATCTGCGCCAAGTTCTTGTCTGCTATCACATCCTCTATGCCCAGAATGTCTCCCGTCGCCTCCACATCCTGTGCATTTAGGTTTTCAGTAAAACGTGTGCGACTGCCAATAGGATAAACAAGCGGCTTGCGAGCCAAAAATGTGCCACGCCCTTGGTCAGCCCGCAAAAAACCCTCGTCAACAAGTGAAGAAATTGCGCGGCGGACGGTATGTCGGTTTACCCCAAAGCTCTCCGCTAACACAGACTCAGTTGGCAATTTGGTGCCTTCACCATACCCGCCATCACAAAGCGTTACACGCAGCGCCTCGGCAATCTGGCGCCACATGGCAACACCCGTCCTGCGCTCCAACCGATCAAATGTAAGTTCTGCGTTCTTCGTCATTTGCCTGTCATGAAACATTACTAGACCATTTGCGAGCAATTAATTTGTATAGATAAGTAGACAACCAACTAACGATTGTCTAGCGTCTACGAAAAACGAAGGTCGCACGACGACCAGAAAATTGAGGCACAGATGACATCAAGCCAAGGCACTTCGCCACGTGGCGCCCCATCGACCGGCGAACCCTCTGCCCGCCGCACCGCAATGGCAACGCTCGCAAATGCCACCATTGCGGATCTAGAGGCAAGGCTGGCGGCACACCCACTCCCTCAAGAGCACACCATCATTCGCCAGCCCGAAATTGGCCTTGTCATGGTGCGCGGCCGCGCCGGCGGCACTGGCGCCCCTTTCAACCTTTGCGAAGCCACCGTCACCCGCTGCGTCGTAGCCTTGCCAGATGGTACAACCGGCTTTGGCCAATGCCTTGGCCGAGATAAACACAAGGCTCTTTTATGCGCGGCGCTTGATGCCTACTGGCAACAGGAACCGCTGCAAGAAGCAATAGAAAGCGAGATTCTCGCGCCACTCCGCAACATTGAAACAAAACGCAAAGAACAAACCAAAGCAGAAGTCGCCGCGACCAAGGTTGATTTCTTTACCATGGTGCGAGGTGAGTAATGGCAAGCGCAAACCTTGAATTTTCGCTGGCAAAAGCTCCAGCCCCCGGGCTTCAAAACCCCGTGCACGAGGCACAAGGCATATTCCGGGCATTGATGAACGCCCTCGCCCGTCCCGGTAAATTGCAAGACCTGCCAGAGCTTGATCTGAACCCGCCTGCCCCTCTTGGCAAATCCACCGCCGCCATTGCCTTGTGTCTTTGCGACTATGACACCCCCATTTGGCTGGATAAGGAATTGGCTGCTGCCAAAGACGTCACCACCTACTTGCGCTTCCATACGGGCGCTTCATTCACAAACAACCCGATGGACGCCGCCTTCGCGTTTGTTTCCAAACCGGAAAACATGCCCCCCCTTTCAGCATTTGCAAAGGGCACCAGCGAATACCCCGACCGCTCAACAACCATCGTGCTTAGTGTGAGCAGCCTCAGCCATGGCCAAACAGTCAAGCTGTCCGGTCCGGGCATCAAGAAAGAGCAAGGCTTCGCAGCCACGCCGCTCCCCCCGCAGTTCTGGCGGGAAATGCAAACCAATAACGAGCTGTACCCACTCGGAGTTGACGTGTTGCTGGCAGCCGAAGGCACCGTTGCCGGCCTGCCCCGCTCCACCAAAATTACCTTTCAGGAGAGCTAACACATGTACGTCGCAGTAAAGGGCGGGGAAAAAGCGATCCGCAACGCCCACACACTCCTCGCCCGGGATCGCCGCGGCGATACCAGCCTGCCAGCCCTAACACTGGCACAAATGACCCAGCAGCTCTACCTGTCCATTTCCCGCGTTATGGCAGAAGGTTCGCTCTATGATGCTGATCTCGCCGCTTTGGCAATAAAGCAAGCCCGCGGGGATTTGATCGAAGCCATCTTCCTGCTGCGGGCCTACCGCACCACGCTGCCTCGCTTTGGCTACTCGCAGCCCATCGACACGGCAACAATGCTCATTCGTCGCCGCATCTCCGCAACCTATAAGGATTTACCAGGCGGCCAGTTGCTTGGCCCAACTTTTGACTACACCCAGCGCCTCTTGGATTTCACCCTTGCAGCCAATGGCGAAGAAGCTCCGGCCACGCCGCAAACACAAGCATTTGAAGCACAAGAGCGTGTCCCGCGTGTAACCGAGCTGCTGGATGATGAAGGCCTGATGGAACCGGATGCGGAACTCCCCGAAGATCACGAGGTAGGCGATCTCACCCGCGAGCCGCTGGAGTTTCCAGCAGGACGTGACCTGCGCTTGCAAAATCTGGCGCGCGGTGATGAAGGATTCCTGCTTGCACTTGGCTATTCAACCCAGCGCGGCTATGGCCGCACCCACCCCTTTGCCGGAGAAATCCGCTTGGGCGAAGTTGAAGTCAGCCTGTTTGTCGAAGAGCTTGGCTTTGATGTGCCGCTTGGTGAAATGACTGTAACCGAGTGTCAGATGATCAACCAGTTCGCAGGCAGCGCCAAAGCCCCGCCGCAATTCACCCGCGGCTACGGGCTCGTACCCGGCCAAGGCGAACGCAAGGTCATGGCCATGTCGCTGGTAGATCGCTCCTTGCGCTGGCAAGAATTGGGAGAAGAAGCCACATCCCCGGCACAGGACGAAGAGTTCGTCATGTCCCACTCAGACAATGTCCAAGGCACCGGCTTCGTTGAGCACCTGAAGCTACCGCACTATGTCGATTTTCAGGCGGAGCTCGATCTTATTCGCCGCTTGCGGGCGGAATGGTTTGAAAAGAACCAGAAAACCACCGGCGAAACCGCCGATTTGGAGGCTGCACAATGAGCACCCCGGCCACATCCTTCACCGATCACTACAACTTTGCCTATCTGGATGAACAGACCAAGCGCATGATCCGCCGCGCTATCCTTAAGGGCATCGCCATTCCCGGCTATCAGGTGCCGTTCGCCGCGCGAGAAATGCCCATGCCTTATGGCTGGGGCACCGGCGGTGTGCAGGTGACCGCCGCAGTTATTGGCCACTCCGATACTTTGAAGATGATCGATCAAGGCTCCGATGACACCACCAATGCAGTGGCCCTGCGCAACTTCTTTGTGCAAACCACCGGCGTTAACACAACCACCCACACCAAAGGTGCCAGCCTAATCCAAACCCGCCACCGCATCCCGGAAGAGCCGCTGAGCGAAGATCAGGTGCTTGTCTATCAGGTACCCATTCCCGAGCCGCTGCGCTTTCTGGAACCACGCGAAACTGAAACCAGAAAAATGCACGCGCTGGAAGAATATGGCCTTATGCATGTGAAGCTCTATGAAGACATTGCCCGTTTTGGCCACATCGCCACCACCTACGCCTATCCGGTGCTTGTTAACGAGCGCTATGTGATGGACCCCTCGCCGATCCCCAAGTTTGACAACCCCAAAATGCACCGCATGGAAGCGCTCCAGCTTTTCGGCGCAGGTCGCGAAAAGCGTATCTACGCTATCCCGCCCCACACAGATGTCGTCAGTCTGGATTTTGAGGATCACCCCTTCACCCCGCAAGAATTCGATCAACCCTGCGCCATCTGCGGTGCTGAGCACGTCTATCTGGATGAGGTGATTCTCGATGATCAAGGCAGCCGCATGTTTGTTTGCTCTGATAGCGATTATTGCGAAGAGCGCCGCACAGAAGGCCACACGGGCCATTTAGGCACCAACCCGCTAGACGCGCCAAGCAATGGCACAGCAAAAGACAATGCCTCAAGCAAGGAGGCATGCAAATGACCTTTCAAGACAACACCCCTGAGCAGCCGCTCCTCCTGCGCGCCTCGAAAACCACCAAATTCTACGGCGACCGCATCGGCTGCCAAGATGTCAGCTTTGAAGTTTACCCAGGCGAAGTCCTTGCCATTGTAGGTGAAAGCGGCTCGGGCAAATCAACGCTGCTGAACTGCCTCTCCACCCGTTTGGCGCCAACAACTGGCGCTGTTGAATATCGCGGACGCGATGGCATCCTGCGTGACCTCTATCAGATGAGCGAGGCACAGCGCCGGGTTCTCATGCGTACAGACTGGGGCTATGTGCACCAGCACCCATCCGATGGCTTGCGCATGACAGTCTCAGCTGGTGCCAATGTGGGCGAGCGCCTGATGGCGGTTGGAGAACGGCACTACGGCAACATCCGCAGCAATGCCAGCGATTGGCTGGAACGTGTCGAAATCGCAACCGATCGCATTGATGACGACCCGCGCGCTTTCTCTGGCGGTATGCGCCAGCGCCTGCAAATTGCACGTAATCTGGTGACTGCCCCGCGCCTTGTTTTTATGGACGAGCCAACAGGCGGCCTCGATGTTTCGGTACAAGCCCGCCTGCTGGATCTGCTGCGCTCGCTTGTTTCGGATCTCGGTTTGGCTGTCATCATCGTCACCCACGATCTTGCTGTGGCCCGGCTGCTGTCGCACCGCACGCTGGTTATGCGCCACGGCCGCGTTATTGAGCACGGCTTGACCGATCAGGTACTGGATGACCCGCAAGAAAGCTATACCCAACTGCTTGTTTCCTCCATTTTGCAGCCCTAGCCAAAGAGACCAACATGCAAACCAAAATCTGTGTTGCCGATCTTGGCAAAACTTTCACCATGCACCTGCGTGCGGGCATTCAGATACCAGTTATCGCAAATGTCAGTTTTTCTGTTGCGGCAGGCGAATGCGTTATTCTCGGCGGCCCCTCAGGCTCTGGCAAAAGCTCGATCATCAAGATGATCTACGGCAACTATCGCTGCCAAAGCGGACAAATCCTCATTACCGATGGAGATGAAATCGTAAACGTTGCCGCGGCCTCGCCGCGCCGCATCATCCGCCTGCGAGAAAACACAATTGGCTATGTTTCGCAGTTCCTGCGGGCCATTCCGCGTGTTTCTGCGCTGAATTTGGTGGCAGAACCGCTGCTAGCGCAAGGCAGCAGCGAAGCGGAAGCCAAAGACAAGGCCGCCAATCTGCTCACCCGCCTGAACGTGCCAGAGCACCTCTGGCAGTTACCCCCCGCCACCTTCTCTGGAGGCGAGCAACAGCGTGTTAACATTGCCCGCGGCTTCATCGCTCACTATCCGGTTCTGTTGCTAGATGAGCCCACTGCCTCGCTTGATGCAAAGAACAGCGCAGTCGTGGTTGAATTGGTGGAAGAGAAAAAAGCCCAAGGCGTCGCCATGCTTGGTATTTTGCACGATCACGACACACGGGACCTCATTGCGGACCGCATCATTGATGTGACACAGTTTGCCGCCGAAAAGGTCGCGTAGAGGGCATACAATGAACACACCAACACCACCCAAGATCGAAAAAACTGTAATTGCACCAGACGTCAAGCTGCGTGAGGTCTCCGTTGGCACCTGCTGCGAACTGCTTGGCCCCAGTGCAGCAGAATATAGCACCATTGGCGACTATTCGTATTTCGGCAGCGGCTGTTTGCTGCATGATGCCACCGTCGGCAAATTCACCGCGATTGCCGCAAATGTGCGCATCTGCCCACCAGATCATCCTAAGGAGCGGGCCAGTCAGCATCGTTTTACCTATACGCCAGAATACTATGACGCTGACAAAGAGCGTAATCACGCCTTCTTCTCTCGCCGCCGCGCCGCGCGCGTCACTATTGGCAATGATGTCTGGATTGGCCATGGGGTCACCGTGCTCGCCGGTGTAGCCGTCGGTGATGGGGCTATTCTCGCTGCGGGCGCCGTCGTCCGTAAGGATGTCGCACCCTATACCATTGTCGGCGGCGTTCCTGCCAAGCTGCTGCGCCGTCGCTTTGACGAAACGGCTAGTGCTCGCTTGCAAAAACTACGTTGGTGGGACTGGCCACCACAGCTTATTTTTGCCAATCTGCGCCACTTCCAATCCTCTGACATCCACAGGGCTCTGGATCAACTGGAAAAGGTGGCGAACTGTCATCTTGCAGACACCCAAACCGGCTAGGCACGCGGCCAAAGGATAGGACATGCGCTACGCAATCTACTACTCTCCAGATCAGGGCGAACAACTCGAGCAGCTTGGGTCGTCGTGGCTGGGCCGCAGCCCATTCACCATGCAAGATGCACCGCAACCAGAGGTGAGCGGCCTTGCACCTTTGCGCCAATGGGAGTTAACCTCAGAGCCACGCCGCTATGGTTTTCACGGCACGCTTAAGCCCCCATTCGAACTGGCTAAGGGCAAAAGCCTCGATAACTTGCATAACGCGCTTACTTCCTTTGCCAACACGACAAAACCTTTTGATCTTAAAGGCTTGCATGTAAGCCGCCTCTCGCATTTCCTTGCGCTAACTCCGATAGAGCCAAGTGAGCAACTTAATGCGCTTGCCAGCGCATGTGTGCGTGAATTCGATCACCTTCGCGCACCCTTGAGCGAATTCGATATTGCCCGCCGCCGCCGAGCAAATCTCGATACTAAGCAGGATGCCTATATGCTGCAATGGGGCTATCCATACATCTTTGAGTATTTCCGCTTTCATTTGACGCTGTCTGGCAAACTTGAAAACACCTTGCAAACGGAACAGCTGTTTGACGCCGCACAGGCGCATTTCAAACCAATAACACACCGCCCTTTCACCATAAAAACTTTGGGCCTAGCCTGCGAAGAGCAACGCGGCAGCCCCTTTAAAATGCTGGCCACCTACCAACTTCAGGGACACATCGCATGACAACCGAATTGATGAGCAAAGACGCCCTAACCCCAGCCAGCGGCAGCCATTCTGCCAGCCATGAAATCACCTTCACCAACGCTCGCATTGTGCTGCCGGATAGCATCATTGATGGCTCTTTAAATGCCGTTGACGGCACCATCACCAGTATTGATGAGGGCAACAGCTACAAGGGTTTGGACTGCGAGGGAGATTACCTCATTCCCGGTCTGGTAGAGCTGCATACCGACCACATGGAAAACCACTATCACCCACGCCCCAAAGTCTACTGGAACGCGGTCTCTGCCGTGCAAGCCCACGACGCTCAAATTGCCTGCGCAGGCATAACCACAGTGTTTGATGCCCTGCGCATTGGCATGGAAGACGGTGGCGATATCTCCGCCCAAGACATGCGCATCATGGCCGATGCCATTGAAACCGCGCAAGCCGAAGACCGCCTGCGCGCTGACCACTTCATCCATCTGCGCTGCGAAGTGTCTGCCCCAAATTGCATTGAAGGTTTTGATCTGTTTGAAGGTGATCCGCGGGTACGCCTCGCCTCACTAATGGATCATACGCCCGGTCAGCGCCAATTCACCTCTCTGGACGCGCTGATAACCTACTACAAAAACAAAAAGAACTTCTCAGATGAGCAAATGCAGGAGTATATCGAAACCTCCACTGCACGCTCCAAGATCTATTCAAAGCCAAACCGCAAGGCAATTTCTGAACGCGCGACCAAAGCCGGAATGCTGCTGGCAAGCCATGATGATGCCACTTTGGCGCACGTGGAAGAGGCCATTGCACAGAAAGTCGCTGTCGCCGAATTTCCAACCACCATGGAAGCCGCACAAGCCTCGCATGAGGCTGGCATGGCTGTGTTGATGGGTGGACCAAATGTGGTGCGCGGCTTCTCCCACTCAGGCAACGTCGCAGCGCGCGAGCTGGCCGAAGCTGGCGTTCTGGACGTAATCTCCTCCGATTACATCCCGGTCTCCATGCTGCAAGCAGCCTTTACACTGGATAGAGACATCGAAAGCATCTCCTTGCCCCACGCGATTCGCATGGTCAGCAAAAACCCGGCAGAGGCCGTTGGCCTGACAGATCGCGGCGCGCTGGAGCTTGGTCGTCGGGCGGATCTTGTGCAGGTGCGGATGGTTGGCGATGTACCTATCGTGCGCGGTGTCTGGCGTCAGGGGCGGCGCGTTGCTTAAGGGGAAGTCAGATGCCTGATACTCTGTCTCTGGTTAGCCAAACCAGCAACACTAACAAAATCGGTCCCGGCACCCTGGTGCTGGTGGTCGGCCCGAGTGGCGCTGGCAAAGACACTGTGATTGACGGCCTGAAACAACAGGTCGCCGGAGATCCTCGTTTCCAATTTGCCCGGCGTATTATCACCCGAGATGCCGACGCCAGCAGCGAAGATCATGATACGCTTTGCCATGATCGCATGCAGGCGCTCATTGCAAGCGGCCGCGCGCCGCTTCATTGGCACGCCCATGGCCTAACCTACGCCCTGCCGGAAGACACCACACAGCACATCAAAAACGGTGGCGTTTGTATCGCCAACGGTTCACGCAAGGCGATTTCTAGTGCGCAAGAGCGCTTTGCGCATGTTGTTATCGTGCATATCACCGCACCTCTACTAGTGCTTGCCCAGCGCCTTGCACAGCGGGGCCGTGAAAGCCAATCTGATATAGAACAGCGCCTACAGCGTGCAGACCTGTCGCTTCCAGCCTGCGATCATCTAATCGAAATCAACAACATAGATAGCCCGGAAGTCGCCGTTCGGAAACTACAGTCCGAGCTCTTGCTTTACCTTTAAGTGCCACTCCCGCACCGACGACTAACCGCAGTGCGGGCCGGTTCTGCCGCTTTGACATATCCATGCAACAAGGCTCTGGTGGCAGTGCGCAGCACGGGTGCGAAGTCGAGCCGCATCAACTCAAACTCGGGCATAGCCAATACTTTGGCCACATCCTCGTTAAAGTTCGCCACAGGCCACATGCCTGCGATCATACAAAAGTGCGCTTGCAAAAAAGCAGAAGCGCGCTCCGCTGGCAACTGAGGTACAACTTCCAGCAGCGTCTGTGCAGTCGCCATAAATAGCTCGAGAATCTCGCGCTTTACTGCAACGCAGGCTTCAACCGAAATATTGGTTTCCAAGGTCGGTGCCAGCTCGCTTATGAGCGTGCAAACCCGTGGATTGCGCGCATAGCACTCACTTAGCGTATCGGCGACCGCATCGATCGACATTGGTGCAACGCAGTCCCGCCGAAACTCATCATTCTGCTTTGCAAGGTCACTAATCAGTACATTTAGCAGTACGTGCTCACGGCTCTCGAAGTAGCGGTACACGTTCGACTTGACGACCCCAGCTCTGAACGCAATTCCTTTCAGCGTGACACCTTTGCAGCCATGCGCGTCCAATTCCGCCGCTGCAGCGCTCAGGATATCTGCCTGTCTCTCGGCTTTTGCCTCTTGAGATCGCGCTCGGACAAAATTTTTCATTTTTGTTTCTGCACTCATATCAAAGTTCTAAGCGTAATTCCCAAACTGGTCAATAAGTGAACAAAGGTTCCTTATTGACAAAACTGTCGCGCCACCTATTTAATGAACTCAGGTCACTTAATTGCCAAATAGTCACAAAGGCCACGACAATGCACCTCACAGTTAACGGCAAGTCACACCAGCTAGACGCCGATCCGCAAATGCCGTTGCTTTGGGCTCTGCGCGATGTATTAAACGTAAAAGGCCCAAAATACGGCTGTGGCGTCGCTGCTTGTGGCGCTTGCACGGTGCTGATTGATGGCGAGCCCATGCGCTCGTGCTCGGTGCCGCTTGAAGATGTCCAAGGCGAAATCATCACCGTTGAAGGACTGGCAGATACAGACGGCACTCTATCGCAAGTCCAAGAGGCGTGGATGGATCTGCAAGTCCCACAATGCGGCTATTGCCAGTCCGGTCAAATACTAGCGGCAACTGCATTGCTTAAAGAAAATCCTAGCCCATCCTCTGAGGATATCGACGATGCCATGAGCAACATTTGTCGTTGCGGCACCTACCCGCAAATCCGCAATGCAATTGAAACAATTGCTGCACACAACCAAAAGCAGGAGGGTTAGGCATGTCCAAAACTGGAAAAATCACCCGCCGCACCCTTCTCGGCGCCGCCGTATTGACAACAGGTGCTGTCGCTTTTGGCGTTTATGCATACCGCAAACCGCACGAAAATCCACTTGCAGCAAGTGATGGGGATAAGCAGCGCAGCTTCACACCCTACATCCTTGTGGATGCCGAAAACACGATAACAATCATTGCCCCTCGCGCAGAAATGGGCCAAGGCATTCACACAACCCTAGCCGCGCTGGTTGCCGAAGAGCTAAATATCCCCCTCGCTCAGGCGAAGGTAATTCACGGACCGGAAGGTGCTGCCTATTACAACCGCACGATGATGGAAGATGGTGCACCCTTTGCTTTTTTCGATAAAGGGCTGTTGCCTGAGCTCGCAAGGGATACATTTGGTGTCGCAGCCAAATTTCTCGGCATTCAAGGCACGGGAGGTTCAACATCTACCATCGATGCCTATGACAAGATGCGACGCGCTGGCGCCGCCGCCCGTATAGCTTTTGTCGCAGCAGCAGCCCAAAAATGGCAGGTCGGTCCCGAAACTTTACAATGCCAGAACGCGCAGGTCAGCAATCCCAAAACCGGTAAGACCCTGCGCTTTGCTGATCTATTGCAAGACGCCGCCGCAGTCGAGCTTCCCGAAAGCCCGAGGCTTAAATCCCCCGAAGAGTGGACCCAACTGGGCAAACCACAACAGCGCAAAGATTTGCGTGAGAAGGTAACCGGCGCGCCGATCTACGGTATCGATATCGACCTACCAGACATGCTCTATGGCACTGTCGTCCTCGCCCCCCATCTGGGCGGTGAGCTCGTCTCAGCCGATAAAGCAGCCGCTCTGGCCGTCAAGGGTGTTAAAAAAGTTGTCGCGATCAAAAGTAGTTTCGGCCATGGCTTCGGCATCATTGCTGACAACACATGGGCCGCTTTTCAAGGGGCAGAAGCGCTCGCGCCCGAGTGGCAGCCAACGTCCGCCGCCGCGGATACACTAGCGCTACGCAACGCACACTCAGATGCGCTGAAAACAGACGCAACGTTCTCTATGGGCAATGAAGGCGATGCGGCAGCTGTGCTTGCCAGCATCCCATCTGGTGAGCTCGTCTCCGCTGATTACGAGGTTCCTTATCAGGCTCACTTCGCCATGGAACCGATGAACGCAACCGCACAACTAATTGGCACCAAACTCACACTCTGGACAGGTACCCAATCGCCCACCCTCGCCAAATACGCCTGCGCAGGCGCACTCGGGATCGAGAACGACGATATCACCGTCCACACCACTTTGATGGGCGGCGGCTTTGGCCGCAGAATTGACAATGACCCGGCGCTCTACGCCGCCCTGCTTGCCGTGCACACCGACGGGCGACCAATCAAGGTCACATGGACACGGGAAGAAGACAGTGCTCACGACTATTACCGGCCTATGGCACGCGCCCGCTATCAAGCGCACTTATCGCAAAGCGGAAAAATCCACGCGATTTCAGCAGATATCGCCAGCCAATCCGTCATCGGCTCTTTTATGGCGCGAAACTTCCCCTCACTGGCCTCAGGCGGGCCAGAACGAGTGGTTCTCGATGGCTCCTTTGATCAACCGCTATCAGCTGAAAACAAAGCCTTCAACGCACACATTGTACCAACCACGGTGCCTGCTGGCTTCTGGCGCTCGGTTGGCTACTCCTTCAATGCGTTTTTCCAGCAAAGCTTCATAGATGAGCTGGCCCATGCAGCTGGAAAAGACCCCCTTGCGTTCCGCCTCGCTCACCTAACCGCTCCAGAGCATGCACCCGCTGTCCACCTGCTTAAAAAGCTGCAAGAGATAAGCGCTTGGGACAAACCGCGCCCCGCTGGCACTGGTCTGGGTGTCGCGCTAACAGCCTCGTTTGGCAGCTGGGTTGCACAAACTATCGAAGTGACCCACGAAGACGGCGAAATCAAACTCCAAAACATCTGGTGCGTTGCAGATCTTGGCATCGTTCTGGATCCGCGCATGGTCCGGCAGCAGCTCTCATCCGCTATCATCTTTGGCCTTGGCCAAGCGATGGAGCAAGACCTGACCTTCTCCGACGGGCAAATCAACGAAACAAACTTTGACAGTTTTACGCCGCCGCAACTCTACCAAGTGCCGCCTATTCATATCGAGCTTTTGGCCAACAGCCCCACCATGGGCGGCGCTGGGGAACCGGGCGTTCCACCGGTTGCCCCTGCATTGGCCAACGCGATCTATGCTGCAACCGGGGACCGGCACCGGTCACTACCACTTGGGCGGCATGTGGCCTTCTCTTAACAGATGCCCGCAGCCAAGAGGCTGCGGGGGCTTTGCACTAATCGGTTAGGAAACCTGGCGAGATGCCAAACCCATCCTCGATGGCCTGCAAAGTTGCGGTATCATCCGCGCTGCCATCTACCACCGCATCAACATTAACCGTTGTTCCGCCACGCTCGCCTTTACGCGCAGGCGCCTTGGGACGCGGTGCTTGTGAAACACTTTCCGTTTTTGGCGCGACACCTTGCCTCTTTTCTCTGCCTTTTTCAGGCAACAAAGCCAAGGGGGTGCCAATCACCTGCTCTGGTTTTGCGACAGGTGGCACTGGCTGAGAACCTAACGGCGTTGCTATCTGTTTCGTCTCCGCAGCTTTCGGCTTGGCGGCAGGCAGGCGCGGCCCTCCCTCCACCACATGCCCATCAATCGCCACTGGCATGACTTCTTCGGCAGGAGCAACAGTCTCTTCAAGAGTGGTTAGTTTCCGTTCTGAACGCCGCGCGGCAGCCTTTGAAGCCAGCTGCGCTGCCAACTCGCGCGCGGCAGCGCCTGCCACACCACTTGCAGCCCCTTCCGAAGAAGCACCTCCGCCATCAACAACAGTATCTAGTGAAAACAACGGCTGCGCCCAAGAGCCCGAGACAGTTATCTCCCGCGCAGCAACAGCAAGCCCCGCTGTGCCATGGATACCTTCCTGCACTTCTTCTTGATCAAAACGACTTGGTTGCAGCCTACCTGAAACTTGCCGCGTCTTCAGATCAAGCCTCCCTTGCCCTTCAATCAAGCTTCGCGAGGTTTGCAATGTCAGCGCCTGTAGCTCTGCCACCCCCTCGCCGAAACCGATATCTGCTCCTAAACTAACAAACTGGGTCGCACCGTCCCCAGAACTCGGCCAACGGCGTTTTTGACGCGCTTGCAAACTCTCAAAAAAACCGTCCCAGTCAGCGCCCTTCAACTCTCCCTGCCCGACCTGCAGGCTAAGACTTCCTTTTGCATTTTTTAAAAAGCTGTCAAGGTCGGCTCCAGACGCGGTCATCTTTACAAGCCCATAAACAGAACCCCGCACACCACCAATTGGGGCATAAAGGCTCTGCAACATCTGGGCCGGAATATTGGCTATTTGGCCTTCCAGCTGGTACTCTGGCTCGGTCCGGCTGACATCCACCAGCCCTACTCCCTCCACAAGGCCACCTGCAACACCGTGCACTTGAGCATCGGAGAGTTGCAGCTCAAGGCGCCCCCATTTATTGACAATACTGCCCCGCCCGCTATCGAGTGGAAGTCCGGCCAGCTCAAATGAGCGTATGGCAACGTCCAGATCAACATCAGCCCCCCGCAATTGCGGCAGGTCAAGCGGACGGTCGCGTAGCTTGCGCTGCGGCCCGGCTTGAAACCACGGCATAATGTCCGCTGTGCTACCTCCGTGCAAAGACACGCGCCCACGCACATCATAGGGCGCCGCCAAACCTGTACTGGCCGTACCGCGCATGTCCAATGCACCAAGTTGCAGTGTGGCACTACGCAACTTCACACTATCCTTGGCAAAACCCAGGACCCCGGAAAACGCAAGGTCTTGTCCAGAAGGCACTCCACCATCCGGCAAGCGATAATAGCGCAAGAACGAAAGCAGCTCGGGGGTTGATACCTCCACCAGTGCCTCACCAGCGCCTCCCGAGGTCAATGCCAAAGCAGTCTGATAGGGCGCCTTTACGTTCGCATGAAACAGCTCGCCGGTTACACCAGCCTCTAGTGTTCCCGCGTCATCCAAACGTCCGCGCATGCGCACAGGCTCACTCAGCCAACGCCCCGTGCCCTGAAAAGACAGCAACTCACCGATTCCTGAAAAACTGAATTCCAGATCCAGATCATCTAATTGCTTCACGTCCTGTGCGCTGCCAACTCCTTCCAGATCATCGCGAGCGGCAGTGCCAAGCCGCAGTCGGCCATTCTCTAAACGAGCGGAACCGTCCAGTTGCAAGTTCTTTGCCAACTGTACTGGCCCTTGGCCAATACTCAGCGCACTGAGCTCTGTCTGCAAAACACCGGCGTCAACGGCTGGTCCACCAAAGAGCGCCAGCACATCAGCAGCGGGCAAACCATGGCCGCTCGCATTTAACCGCAACTCACTACCATCTTCCATGTAGGTAAGCGCAAGATCCAGGGCGACAGCACCCTGTGGCAACTCCAGCAACAATCCTTGCGAAACCATGCGATCAGCCAAAAAACGCAGTTGCCCGTCAATTTTCGCCGCAGGTCGCTCAGCATGGCCCGCGAGGCCAAAGCTGCGCATAAGCGCCCCGAAGCGCGGCAACATGCCAGAAACACGTAACGACCCAAGCGGCACCTGACCAAACGCTAGTTGGCCAGCAAGCTCAAGCGAATTACCTTTTGGGCCTGAAAATTTGATTTGCAGAGCACCGCTCTTTCCAGAAACCAGCGAACGCCCGGAACCGACACGCCCCTCCAATGCAAATGCCTCAGCACCATAAAGCATAGCACCGGCAAACCGATAGGCTTCGTCCTCACCATCTCGCGTAACGTTGAAATCAACCTCGTCCAAGCGGAAGGCCCACTCAGTCTGTTTGTTTTCATAAACAAGTGCCGCCTGCTTGATCGCCACATCACCAAGACCAAGGCTTTGAAACAGCGTAGTCAAAGCACTGCCCTGCTGCGCATCACGTGTCTCTGGTGCTCTGGTATCTGTCTGCCAATTCGTCCGCCCGTCAGCGCCAACCTCTAAGAAAATAGTTGGTTCGTGCAGCTCGATCGCAGCAACTTGCGGATTGCCGCCAAACAATGCCCCCCAACCGAGATTGAGCTCCATGGACTGCGCTTGCAGGAACTCAATCGCTCCAGTTTCTTTAGCGATCCCTACATTCTCGACAAGCACATGCGGTTGTGGCCAAAGGCCGCTGCGCGTCTTGCCATCAAGGCGCAAGCGCAATCCCGTTGCCTCGTAAAAAACCCCCGCTAACGCCTGCTTTGTCACACTTGGCGACAACATTTGTCCGGCGGCATACTGCACCGCGCCCAACAGAATAACCGCAAGCACTACACCGGCAACAAGACCCCGCCCCTGCTTCAATAAGCCCAAAATCACAACCAACCCTCGCGCACTATCCGCGACCTAAACTCGCAGCGCCAACTCTGACGCAAACCATAGCGAAAAATCCGGTAAATTTATGTTTAAATCAGCTGCTGCTTGTCTAACATATTTTTGCTCGAAATACGCAGACCAAAAACGGCTCGCGATGACCAACAAATTTTGACCAAACCTTCGTGATCTCCTAAGCTTAAGCAAGATCAATGAAAGAACGAGCTCCCATGCTGGACACCCTGAAACGCCTAATTAACGACTTGAGCGGCTCACCTAAGCCTGAATTTCTAGAGGGGGATAGCCGCCTTGCCGCCGCTGCTCTCATGTTTCATATGAGCGCAGTTGATGGCAATGTTGAGCCAGAAGAAATGGCCAAGCTGGAAGAATTGCTTTCGCAGCATTATGGCCTCGCTGGTGATGAAACCAAGAAACTGGTTAGCACTGCAAAAGAAAAAGACGCCGAAGCGGTAGACCTTTATGGCTTCACATCGGTGCTAAAAAACAAGCTTAGCGAAGAAGAACGCATCGAACTCATTGAGATGCTATGGCAGATTGTCTATGTAGATGGAGCCGTGCACGAGTTTGAAGACAACACCATTTGGCGCATTGCAGAATTGCTAGGGGTTTCAACGAAAGACCGCATGGCGATGAAGCGTAAGGTGGCTGCAAAACACCAAAGCCAATAAAAAAACCGCGACAATACACTTTTCTTAAGAGCAAAGTCGCGGACCGGAGTAGTCCTGAAATTCTACGCTTCCGCCATTTCTTCGCGGCTTAGCAACTGCTCAATCTCGAGCATCACATGTGCAGGCAGTGGTCCTTTCTCCATTGCTGCGGCATTTTCAAGAACCTGTGCTGGCTTACTCGCACCGGGAATCGGGAGCGTCTTGGGATGACGAGCGAGCAGCCAACACAAGGCCCCTTGCGCAAGGCTGCGGCCATCCACCTGCAATAACTCTCGAATGGCCGCGAGGCGACGTGCTGTTTCCGCCTCAATTTCTCCTTGTTTAAAATAGCGCACCCATTCAAAACCGCTGGTGCGCACAGAAGCGCCTTCAATCTTCTGCCCCGGCGCAAAGCGCCCGGTCAACGCCCCCATCGCCAAAGGCAAGCGGGATAACGACACAAGATCATGCTGCTCGCACAAATCCAGCATGTCCGGCCGATCGCAAAGCACGTTATGATCATGCTCAAAAGCGGCAAAATGCGGCAAAATGCAACTTGCTTTTGCTCTGTCAATAAAATCAGTCGACCAACCGACAGAGCGCACTTTACCAGCCTCAACTAGGGGCAACATCGCCTCAAGCATAGGCAACGCATTCTCAATTTCCATATCGTTCACGTGCAACAACAGCAAATCGATCCGCTCTCGCTGCAAGCGGCGCAAACTACCCTCTACGGCCTGCTTCACATAAGCGGGATCATATGCAAATCCTGTCATTTGCCGGGTTTCCGCCTCAAACGTATAACCAAGCTTTGATACCACGAATGCCTCGGGCCGGTTTTTAAGGGCTTTTCCAAGGAAGGTTTCGGATCGTCCGGCTCCATACACGTCGGCGGTGTCGAATACTCTGACGCCCGCATCCAGTGCAGCATCAATTGTGGCAAAAACGGTAGCATCATCAATATCCTCTCCGCCATAGCTACAAGAAGCGTCCCCAGCGAGTTGCTTCCCGCCAATCGCCCAGCACCCCATGCCAATTCGGGGCACCGACACACCAGCCAGCTTCAACATTTTCTATCCTTCCGTTTTCTTTTCACTATAGAAACGCTATTCTAGAAAACATCCGTATGATACGGCCACAAACGCAACTATCTTTTCAGTTTTGCAATGAAACCTATTTGGCAAGATCTAGATCTTTTTCTCGCAGTCGCCCGAACAGGTGGGCTAAGCACCGCAGCCACGCAAACCGGCCTGAGCCCAGCAACACTCGGGCGGCGCATGCTCAAACTCGAGCGACAAACCAACCGCCAGCTATTTCGAAGACACGCTAGGGGATACACCCTGACACAAGACGGAAAAGAGCTGCTGACACTAGCTGAAGCCGCCGAGCGCGAGCTATCCGCCATCTCCCGTTGGCAAGAGGGCGCAGAGCAAAAGCCGACATTGCGCCTCTCGGCCGGGTCGTGGACATGCCGTTTTCTAACAGTAAACTATTCCAAGCTTTGGCAGGCTGACGACCCGTTCAACCTCTGTGTTATTGAGGCCAATCACAAGCAGGATCTTGGCCGAAGAGAAGTTGAAATCGGCATTCGCAATGCCAGACCGGAACAAGACTGGCTTGCCGGAAAGCAGCTCACCCGCGTTTGCTTCGCAGCTTACTGCGCCCCACACTTGCTAACGAACTCAGATGGCGAGGACCTGCCTTGGTTATCGCCATTGGAAAAAGACACGCCCTCGGTGAAATGGCTGCAAGAATCGGCCAGCACTCCGCTGCTTCACTGCGCGAGCAATCGCGGCGACCTTCTAACGCTCGCCATCGCTGGCCATGGCCGCATTCTCCTACCCTGCTTTATTGGCGACACCCAGCCCTTGCTTGTGCGCGCATCTGGCGTCATTGACGCCCTTAGCCAAGAGCAGTGGCTGGTCACCCATCACGAAGACCGGTTCCAAAGCGCCCAACGCACGATGATCAAGCGGATCTCCAATTTGCTCCTATCCAACCGGCCTCTCTTTGCTGGCCTTAATGGGGAACAGCATCGCCCGATGACCTCCTAACCTTAAAGGCCAATTCACATCAAAAAAAGGGCAGGCCCAAAAGACCCGCCCTTTACATTCATCAAGCAAAAATCGAAGTGCTAGCCTTCAAAAACCACCAGCACATCTTTTGCCTCAACAGCATCGCCCGGCACCACAGTCACCTGCGCGATAGTGCCATCACGATCTGCGTGAACAGTGGTTTCCATCTTCATGGCTTCAACCGAAACAAGCACATCACCGGCCTTCACTTCCTGACCGGCTTTTACCGCGACGGTGGAAACAACGCCCGGAACCGGCGAACCGAACTGGTTCGGATTACCCGCTTCCACCTTGGCGCGGCCTGCACCGCCTGTTGCCCCATGCGCCCGATCAAGCACACGGATCACCCGCGGCTGACCATTCAGCTCAAAGAACACGCGCTTTTCGCCGTTTTCATCTGTTTCGCCAATCGCAAGGCAGGAAAGCACCATCACTTTACCCGGCTCCAGCTCAACCATGATTTCGTCGCCAACATCAAGCCCGTAGAAGTAAACCGGCGTTGGCAACACACTGGTTGGGCCATATTGCCCCTGCATCTTCATGAAGTCGGTAAAGACCTTCGGATACATCAAGTATGAGCTGAGTTCTTGTTCGCTCACCTCGCGCCCGGCCACAGCCGCAGCCTCAGCGCGCTTGGCATCAAGATCTTCCTCGGCAAGCAGCGATCCAGGACGAACCGTAATCGCCTCCTGCCCTTTCAGCACTTTTTGTTGCAACGCCGCAGGCCACCCCTTCGGAGGTTGCCCAAGATCACCGTGCAGCATGTTCACAACAGACTCAGGGAAAGCAACCTCTTTAGATGGGTCCAGCACATCTTCTGGTGTGATGCCCTGCGAGACCATCATCACAGCCATGTCTCCAACCACCTTAGAGCTTGGCGTCACCTTTACGATGTCGCCAAACATCATGTTGGCATCAGCATAGGCCTGCGCCACCTCGTGCCACCGCATTTCCAGCCCCAGCGAACGAGCCTGCTCTTTCAGGTTGGTAAACTGGCCACCCGGCATTTCGTGGAGATACACCTCGGAAGCACCAAAGCGTAGATCACTCTCGAAAGCGCGATACTGTGTGCGAACTGCTTCCCAGTAAAACGATGTCTCGCGGATAAGCTCAGTATCAAGGCCACTGTCGCGCGTGGTGCCCTTCAGAGCTTCAACAACCGAACCCATACACGGCTGCGATGTCAAACCAGACAGCGCATCCATCGCCATATCTACAACATCGACACCGCTTTCAACGGCCGCCAGAATGGTCGAGGCAGCAATGCCTGACGTATCATGCGTGTGGAAGTGGATCGGAATGCCGATCTCTTCCTTCAACGCCTTGATAAGCACCTTGGCCGCTTGTGGCTTGAGCAACCCGGCCATATCCTTGATACCAAGAATATGAGCGCCCGCCGCTTCCAGCTCCTTGGCCAGATTGACGTAGTACTTCAGATCATACTTTGGCCGTGCAGAATTGAGAATATCGCCAGTGTAGCACAGCGTCGCCTCACAGAGCTTGCCCTCTTCCTGCACTGCGTCCAAAGACACACGCATGTTTTCTACCCAGTTTAGGCAGTCAAACACGCGGAAGACATCAATGCCGTTTGTCGCCGCCTGATGCACAAAATGCTTCACCACATTATCCGGATAATTGGCATAACCAACACCGTTTGAACCACGCAACAACATTTGCAACAGAATGTTCGGCGCTTTCTCGCGCACCAAACGCAGGCGCTCCCAAGGATCTTCTGTCAAGAAACGCATGGAGACATCAAAAGTCGCGCCGCCCCAGCATTCCAGCGAGAACAACTGCGAGAAGCCTTTCGAGTACGTCTCGGCAATCTGCGCAATGTCAAAGGTCCGCATCCGTGTCGCTAGCAACGATTGGTGGGCATCACGCATGGTGGTATCGGTAATCAGCACTTGTTGCTGCGCTTTTACCCACTCGGCAAAGCCTTTCGGCCCCAACTGGTCCAGCAGTTGCTTGGTGCCATCTGGTGCCGCTGCATCAATATACGGTGCCACCGGTGTTGGTGCATCTTTAGGCGGACGTGGCCGCCCACGCGTTTCAGGATGGCCATTAACAGAGACATCCGCAATGTAGTCAAGCAGCTTGGTTGCGCGGTCTCCGCGGCGAATATCTTCAAACAGCTCTGGCGTATCATCAATAAACCGGGTGGTGTATTCATTCGCCAAGAATTTCCTATGAGAAATAATCTGCTCAAGGAAAATCAGGTTGGTTGCCACACCGCGAATACGAAACTCGCGCAAGGCACGGTCCATACGCTTGCAGACTTCCGAAGCCGTCGGCGCCCATGCAGTAACCTTCTCAAGCAGCGGATCGTAAAACCGGGTAATCACTGCGCCGGAATAGGCCGTGCCGCCATCAAGCCGGATGCCAAAACCAGTCGCCCCGCGATAGGCAGTAATGCGCCCGTAATCTGGCAGGAAGTTCTGCTCGGGGTCCTCGGTAGTAATGCGGCATTGCAAAGCATGGCCATTAAGCTCGATCTTGTCTTGCTCAGGCACACCAGTGGTTTTCACATCCCCAATCGCCGCGCCTTCGGCAATCGCAATCTGCGCCTTTACAATATCAATGCCGGTGACCTCTTCAGTTACCGTATGTTCCACCTGAATGCGTGGGTTCACCTCGATGAAGTAAATCTCACCGGTATCCGCATCCATAAGGAACTCAACAGTACCCGCGCCGCAATAGCCAACCTGACGGCCAATGCGCAGCCCGTATTCGCAAAGCTCCGCACGCTTTGCGTCATCGAGGTATGGCGCCGGAGCCCGCTCGACAACCTTTTGGTGGCGACGCTGAATGGAGCAATCGCGTTCATAAAGATGCACCAAATTCCCATGGCTATCGCCAAGAATCTGCACCTCCACATGGCGTGCGCGCTCAACAAGCTTTTCAAGATAAACTTCGTCTTTACCAAATGCGGCCCGCGCTTCGCGCTTGGCCTCCTGCACCTCGGTAAGCAACGAGCTTTCATCGCGGATCACACGCATCCCGCGGCCGCCGCCACCCCATGAGGCCTTCAGCATCACCGGATAGCCAATCTCAAGCGCGAGGCGTCTCACCTCATCCATATCATCGGGGAGCGGGTCTGTTGCAGGCATAACAGGTACGCCAGCCTCAATCGCCAATTCACGGGCAGAAACTTTGTTACCAAGCCGGCGCATTGTATCGGCAGAGGGGCCAATAAACTTGATCCCATGCTCTGCGCATGCATCTGCAAATTCAGGGCTCTCGGAAAGGAAACCATATCCCGGGTGGATTGCATCCACATTGCGCTCTTTAGCGACGCGCAAAATTTCATCAACTGAGAGATAGGCCTCAATCGGCCCCATGCCTTTGCCAACTTGATAGGCCTCGTCCGCTTTAAAGCGGTGCAACGCCAGTTTATCTTGCTCTGCAAACACAGCGACTGTTTCCAGACCCAGCTCGTTTGCTGCACGAAATACCCGGATTGCGATCTCCGAGCGGTTTGCCACTAGAATACGACGAATTGCCAAACAGTCCCCTCCGATAAATTATTTGTTTTGTGAAACGAATATTTACAGGGTAGACAAGTGTAAGCAAAGCGTTTAATTGCCACTCTTCATTAGATCGCAATTATTATTTGACGCGGTTACTTGTTTTTCGCATAGCTATTATGCACTATCTGCATAGCAACCAAGCGTAGCCTCAGAAAAACCAAGGTTTTAAGACGAAATATATTAGGTTGGGACAAAAATAATTCTAACGAAGCCATTTCGCTCCTTAGACTTAATCAACTTAACTTGAGAATTACCGAAGCGACAAAACCGACAAGTAGCGGCCTTGTCACCTCGATTTGGCCCTAAAGGCTCCTACCTGATTAACCCCAGACGGAATCCCTCGGCCACAGCATGCGTTCGATTTGCAGCGTGCAACTTACGCGCTGCCGATGCCAGATACCAATCTGCCGTATGCTGCGAGATTGTAAGGATCTGACTAATCTCCCAGCTGGTTTTACCCGCGGCAGACCATTTTAGGCATTCAAGCTCACGCGGAGTTAGGCGATGCCGTGGGCGTGACACACCCGATCCGCTGAGTTCACGTAGACGGCTGCATGCGTAGATACCAACTAAGTGTAAAACGCTAATTTCACGTTCATTCAGCCGTGCCTCTGCACCTGCAAACATCAAGATGCCTTGAAAGCCTTGCTGCCCATGAATTGGCACACACACCCCATCGTGCATGCCAAAATCCTTCGCGTCGTTAAGTACTTGCAGAGCATTCGCAGAAAGCGAACGATCACTGGAAACACTTGAATAAAGGAAAGGACGTGTGGCATTACGAGCTTTGGCAACGATAGGATCATGGCGCACATAATCACGATCCAAGTAGCGTTGCTGCCACTCAGGCTTCCAGCCACTCAATAGGATACACCCATCGAAAGGCTGCCCGGATTCAGGAATAGTTGCCAAGCAAAAATTACTAAATCCAAAGCTCAAGGAAAGGTCAGACAGACGGCGGGCAATGCCATCAGCTGTTTCCTCGCTATTAATGGTATCAACAAATTCCAGTGCAACAGTTAGTGGATTCATTTTATTCACCCCTATTTATCTTGCCCCAACGAAGATTACCCTACGAAAGCACGGCTCGATATAGAAGGCGTATTATCCACCCATTCTTATTCGTCTCCGAAAAAAGCACGTATAGTAAAAAATTATTATTCAATTAGTCTTGGTCATTGAAAAGTGAAGAGCCTACCTGCTTGACACACAGCAATATGCGCAAACATAACACGCTATACGAGCAACCCAATTTCTTTGGACTAGAAAGTTAACACCAGCGACATTTCAGTGAATTCAGAACTAACCTTATATATAAAATACACAAATTCGCTCCACCCACACATCTCTGATCTACTCAAAATTTATCACCCAAAATATATCCATCACCCATCGAAAATAGTGAAAATGAGCCACTCATATTTTTGCTATTGATGCATTTTTCTTAACTATCTTTACCTCGGGGAAATCGGGGATAACTCTTCATTTAATACTAGACCTCACCCCACCAATACTTTTAACCCAGCAAAAACGAGGGAATCACTTGAGCAGGCGCTTGCCTCCTTCCCTTGAAAATGCCGCTGAAGAGAATCTCAATTGTCGCCTCAACAGGTCTCGACAGTTGTAGCCGCAGCGGTTAAGAGCATTGCAACACCGCGTCCTCGGCGACAGTCTTTCTTCACCCCTGATAGAGTTCGGGGGCAAAACACACAAGTAGGCCATGACAGCACTTTCCCTGCCTCGTCACCTCCGCTCCAAATCGGTAACGGCAATTCTTGGCCCCACGAACACAGGCAAAACCCACCTTGCGATAGAACGCATGTGTAACTACGGCTCAGGGCTTATTGGCCTGCCTCTGCGCCTGCTTGCAAGAGAAGTTTTCGATAAACTCGTAGAGCGCAAAGGGCCTGATGTCGTCGCGCTCATCACGGGCGAGGAGAAAATAATCCCGCGGTCACCGCGCTACTGGGTCTCAACTGTAGAGGCCATGCCGAAAGACCTCGTTGTCGACTTCCTCGCGATCGACGAGGTACAACTTGCAGGCAATCTGGATCGCGGGCACGTCTTTACAGATCGCATCTTAAACAGTCGCGGGCGCGAAGAAACGCTGCTGCTTGGCTCGCTCACCGTGCGCCCCCTCTTGGAAAGGCTGCTTCCGGGCCTGAATATTGTCACACGCCCGCGCATGTCTGTGCTGTCATATGCTGGCTCAAAAAAGATTACCCGCCTGCCGCGACGCTCTGCCATCGTTGCCTTCTCCTCCAATGAAGTTTATGCCATTGCCGAACTGATCCGTAGGCAGAACGGTGGCGCCGCCGTTGTACTTGGGTCCTTGTCCCCGCGCACCCGCAACGCACAGGTCGAGCTTTACCAAAATGGTGATGTCGATTGGCTCGTGGCCACCGATGCAATTGGTATGGGCCTGAACCTAGATGTGGACCACATCGCTTTTGCCGGGCACCGCAAGTTCGATGGCTACCAGTACCGTCAGCTGACCCCTTCCGAGACAGGTCAGATAGCCGGACGAGCCGGCCGCCACCTGCGCGATGGCACTTTTGGCGTGACCGGGAGAGTCGCAGGCTTTGATGATGATTTGGTCCACCAATTGGAATCACACAGCTTTGATGCCCTAAAAGTGCTTCAATGGCGCAACTGCAAACTCGATTTTGCATCAATTCAGGCACTTTTACGTGCTTTGGAGCACTCTCCGCAAGAACAGGGCTTGACCAAAGCCCCTCCGGCGGAGGATATCGGTGTCCTAGAACTTGCTGGTCGCAATCATTCGATTGCATCTGTCGCGACCACAAGGGAACGGGTCGAGCTGCTTTGGGATGTTTGTCAGGTACCGGATTATCGCAAGATAGCCCCTGCCAATCACGCAGAGCTTGTTTTTGACCTCTATTCTCATCTGACCTCCAAAGGGAAAATCCCTGAGGAATGGCTCAACAAGCAAATCGCCTTTGCTGACCGTACAGATGGGGATATAGACACACTGGCCAATCGGATAGCACATATCCGCACTTGGACCTTTGTGGCAAACCGTGCCGAATGGCTGAGTGACCCTACCCACTGGCAGGAGCTCACCCGCGGCATAGAAGATAGATTATCAGATGCCCTTCACGAGCGGCTTACACAGCGGTTTGTGGATCGGCGAACCAGCGTTTTGATGCGACGTCTGAGAGAGAATAAGATGCTCGAAGCGGAGATCACAGCAACCGGTGACGTACTCGTAGAAGGCCAACACATTGGCCAACTGCACGGTTTCCGGTTTGCACCTGATACAGCAGCAGAAGGACAGGACGAAAAAGCCGTCCGCACTGCAGCACAAAAAGCCTTGGCAAGCGAAATCGAAGCCCGCGCAGATCGCGTAGCTGCGGCGCCAAATGAAGAATTTGCACTGGCAGCCGATGGAGCGATCCGCTGGCAAGGCGCGATTATCGCCCGCCTCGTTGCCGGCGAAGCCACGTTGCGCCCAGGCCTTATTATTCTGGCAGATGAGCAGCTCTCCGGCCCGGCCCGCGAGAAAGTGCAACAGCGCATCGATCAATGGCTGAACAACCACATCGAAACCCTTCTGAAACCCCTCTTTGACCTAGAAAAGGCCGAGGAGTTGGAAGGGCTGGGCCGCGGAATCGCTTTTCAGCTACATGAGAACCTTGGCATCCTCGAGCGCGCCCAAGTTGCTGACGACGTTCGTCAACTCGATCAGACCATGCGCGGTGCTCTGCGCAAACTGGGTGTTCGTTTCGGCGCTTACCACATTTTCGTGCCACTGCTGCTTAAACCAGCTCCGAGCCAATTGATGGCTCAACTCTGGGCTCTGAAAGAGGGCAAACAGGACGCCAAAGGTCTCGATGTGCTGCCGCAGCTCTCGGCCTCTGGCCGCACCTCTGTTCCTCACGACGCAGAAATCGAGCATGCGCTTTATAAGGTCGTTGGTTTCCGCGTTTGCGGCCCGCGCGCTGTTCGTGTCGATATTCTAGAGCGCTTGGCTGACATCATTCGCCCACTCGTGGCTTGGAAGCCGCTGGATAGCGATGTAGAGGCACCGGAAGGCGTTTGGCCGGAAGGCGGAGCGTTTACTGTCACTGTGTCAATGACCTCCCTGCTAGGTTGCGCAGGTGAAGACTTCTCTAATGTGCTGAAGTCACTTGGCTATCGCGCGGAAGAAAAACAGGTCGAGCGCCCGATTGTAGCTGCCAAGCCAGCCGAAGAAGAAGCGCCTGTAACAGCTGCTGAGGAAACAACGCCTGCAGAGACTGCAGCCGCAGAAACCGCTTCAGAAGAAACCGCATCCGCTGACGAGCCAGCAGAAGCCACAACCACTGAAGAGGCGCCTGCTTCAGGTGAGGCGCAAACCGAGATGGTGACCATCGAAGTTTGGCGCCCCGGCCGCATGGACCGCCGTCGTCAGGGCGGTGACAACCAGCGCCGTGGCAACAACAGGGGCGGCAAGCGTCCTCAGCAAGATGGCGAGCGTCGTCACAGCAAAGGTAGCCCACGCCGTGGCGGCAACAACAAAGCCGGTGGCCACAAACCACGCGGTGGCAACAGCGCCCCTGCACGTGACAAGCCAATCGATCCAAACTCGCCATTTGCTGCTCTCATGTCGTTGAAAAACGGTATGAAAGACGACAAGAGCTAAGTCATATGCAAATGCAGGCAAGCCAAACCCAGCGCATTGACAAATGGTTGTGGTATGCCCGCATTACCAAATCCCGGACACTGGCACAAAAGCTGGCAGTGTCCGGACACATCCGCCTCAACAAAGACAAAGTCAGCGCAGCCAGCCAGCAGGTGAAACCCGGCGATGTTCTGGTAATCACGCGAGAGGGGCGGCAGAAGATTGTCAAAGTCTTGCTTCCGGGCACCCGCCGCGGGCCAGCTCCAGAAGCGCAAACGCTCTACGAAGACCTGACACCACCGCCAGATCTAAAAGCACCAGCAAAAGTGGCGGAGCGGGACCATGGCGCAGGCCGTCCGACCAAGCGGGACAGGCGCCAACTGCAACAGCTTAAGCGCCAAGACGGACTGCTTTAACACCGCCAATTCAGCGCTCAAACTGGCAAAACTCGGGCTCAAGCAAAGAACTGCCGATAGTTTCCCACTTTTTGAAAACACACATCTGTTTTCAGCTAGTCAAAGAAACGTATGCTCCTTGCGCCGCAGCCACAAAAGCAATAAACCCATATTCAAAGCGGCGTAGAGACAATAAGCAGCGCTGCACCTGTCGGGTAAAATCGCCAAGTTTATAAAGAGGATTACGATGACTTACGTCGTAACTGACAACTGTATCAAGTGTAAGTACACAGACTGTGTTGAAGTCTGCCCGGTTGATTGTTTTTACGAGGGTGAAAACTTCCTCGTCATCAACCCGGATGAGTGTATCGACTGCGGTGTTTGTGAGCCAGAGTGCCCAGCAGATGCGATTCTCCCTGATACAGAGCCCGGTCTAGAGAGCTGGATTGAGCTAAACGCTGAGTATTCCGAGAAATGGCCAAACATTACAGTGAAGCGAGATCCCCTTCCTGAAGCTGCTGAATTTGACGGCGTTAAGGACAAGCTCGAGAAGTACTTCTCGAAAGAACCTGGTCAAGGTGACTAATAACAGCCACAATCCGGTGTGACCTTGCCCCGCGCTGATTTTTGCAAAAAAGCGCTTGCTGAACCCAAGATTTCTCGGGTAATAAAGAAAAGGGCGCGGCTCTTCGCGCCTCGTATCGCTGGCCACACCACGCCGGACTTGCCACACGGAAGGCCCGTCTTTGCAGCTTTGCAACAAGACGGTTGGATTTCCGTGGATAATCTGCTATACTGTAAAAATAGTCGTTTGGCACTTGCAGGTGTTCTCCCCAGAAATCGGAGATTTATCAGCTGCGGCTAGATAGCCGCTGTAGTCTGATTTTCGCTCAGCAAACCAGCTCGCACCATCGACACACTGGAATTTTCATCGACACACCTCCGCTCACGTTTGAACGGAGGTTGTTTGTGTCTTTAAGCAAGGCAGATCGGTGACCCACCGCTTTGCCTCCGGCATCTGCCGGAAACTGCGCAGGAGAAGTAACGCGTATGGCCACACCCGCAAAGAAAACCGCGCAGCGTCAGGGTTTCAAGACAGGTGAACACATCATCTATCCGTCACACGGCGTTGGTTACATTACGGCAATCGAAGAACAAACCGTAGCCGGCTTCGCGCTCGAGCTTCTAGTTATTGAATTTGAACAAGAAAAAATGACACTCCGCGTACCAGTTGCGAAAATCGCCTCTGTGGGCATGCGCAAACTGTCCGACGCAGCGACTGTTAAGAAATCTCTTGAAGTCATTACCGGAAAGCCGCGTGTAAAGCGCACCATGTGGAGCCGTCGCGCGCAAGAATATGAAGGCAAGATCAACTCTGGCGATTTGATTGCAATTGCAGAAGTTGTTCGCGATCTCTTCCGTTCTGAAAATCAACCAGAACAGTCCTACTCTGAGCGCCAGCTTTATGAAGCCGCGTTAGATCGTATGGCTCGCGAAATCGCAGCAGTGCAAAAAACGCCAGACACGGAAGCGGTTCGCCAGATCGAAGGCATCCTTGCAAAGGCCCCTTCTCGGATCGCAAAAGCTGCTAGTTCCGATGGTCAGGAAGAAGCTGCAGCTTAAACCGTACATCCCTACCGCATTTCTAAAACCCGACAACCCTGTTGTCGGGTTTTTGCATATAAACTGATCCAACCGAGAGCACTGCGCGTATCTACTTACAAAATCAATGCACTGGAGTAAGTGAAATGCGCAAGGCTAGTTACTCTCATACCAGCAGTCTCTTGGTAAAGCACGCAAGAAATGCGCCCTATCTTGAAGCAAAAGAGGAAACAGAGTTAGCGCGCAAATGGCGCGAAGAACGTGATCAAGCAGCGCTTTCGCGCCTAGCAACCGCACACATCCGCATGGTGATTGCGCAATCTCTCCGCTTTTCTAACTACGGGCTCTCCATAAGTGACATCATTCAGGAGGGTCACATTGGCTTGATGGAAGCCGCCGCCCGCTTCGACCCAGAGCGGGAAGTGCGCTTCTCAACCTACGCCAGCTGGTGGATTAAAGCAGCGATACAAGACTATGTGCTGCGCAATTGGTCAATTGTTCGCGGTGGCACGTCCTCCTCGCAAAAGACGCTGTTCTTCAGCCTTCGCAAGCAACGTGCGGAACTTGCTAAGTCTCACCCTGAACTAAGCGAAAGCGAACTACTTGAAAAATTGGCATCGCGTTCTGGACGCAAACCTGCCGAGGTAATATCCATGGCCGCTCGCTTGTCCGCTCCCGATCAATCGCTCAACACACCCCTTACAGAAGACGGTAACCAAACCGAGCTTATCGAACGTCTCGTGAGCGCGGAGCAAACGCCCGATGAAGTTGTAAGCGAGCGCCTCGATAAAGAACGCCAGCGTCGCCTGCTTAGCTTTGCAATGCAAAAGCTTGACGGCCGCGAGCGCAGGATCATCGCCGAACGGCATCTATCAGATCAGACCCCGCCAACCCTCAAAGAACTGGGGGTTACGCTAGGCATCTCAAAGGAGCGCGTTCGCCAAATCGAAAGCAAAGCGCTAGAAAAACTGAAAGGCAATGTTGAGGAGGCGCAGCAGCTCATCCTAGCGAAGAAGCAAGTAATGCTAACCATTAGAAAGGGACCTTGCCTCTAGTCAACGACGATTTTCACGCGATCACCAGCCTCGTAACGCGTTGACGACTTGCTTTGGTTTAGGATGTTAAACAAAGCCAAACGGCGCTTAACCTCAACGCCGCTCATGTTAACGGCAAGGCGCTTGGCCGTATCACCCTCTCTTGCCTCCAATATCTTGACCCGAAGTGGTTGCAGACGCGCCTGCTCGGTCGGAGTTAACTGCCGAAAGCTGGAGAGCGTGCGCTCAAAGTCGCGTGTAAAATTATTATTCGGCGTACGGCTGGCAAAGATAAACCGATATCCGGTTTGACCGATGCGAATAACACCAATGCGGAACGACCAACCTCCAGTAACAGCCGAACCTATCATTGCGGGCAAACCATTGATTGTCGTTGGGCGCACGCTGTTGTCAATAAGGCCGTTAATCCATCCGCTGCGCATATACCCCTCAAGCTTTTGAAAGCCAGTCAGATCCGCACCGTCGAAACGCATTGCCGTTCCGCTGCCATTGCTGGCCAGCACCGCATCAGGCGAGTTCTCGGGAATAAATCCATCGGGCACTTCAAAGGCTATTCCCAGTGCCTTGTGCAGAAAACTTCTCCCGCGGATATACCCCTCAAGCGGGTCGTCACCATAAAGGATGCCGTCAATATCATCCAGATATGCATCGCGATCACGCACCCCAATCCCGGGTGCACCAATCTGCCGAGCACTTAGAATGGCCCGCTTTACCCGCGCCGGGGTATTGGGGTGAGATGCAAGAAAGTCAGGTGCACCACCCCCATTCCCGCCGAGGCTTTGATAGCGGGCGAACGCGCCCATGGTTTGCAAAAAACGCGCAGCAGCGTAGGGATCATAGCCCGCCGCAGCAAGCGTTCTTACGCCAATATCATCGGCTTGCAGCTCTTGGCTTTGAGAAAAGCGTGCAAAGTCCAATTGCGTCTCTTTTATGGCCGCATCAATACTTGCCTGATCCCGGCCAACGCTTGTCATAACTTGCCCAACAAGCTCGGCCTCGTCAGCTCGCCGCTTGCGCTTCATCGCATGATTTGCGGTCACATGAGCCATTTCGTGTGCGAGCACCGCTGCAAGCTCAGAGGTGTCATTCGCCAGCGCCAACAACCCTCGAGTTACATAAAGATACCCACCAGGAAGCGCGAACGCATTCACCGCAGGGCTATTTAAAATCGTAATGCGATACTGAGTTTCGGGATCATCAGAAACAGAAACAAGCTTGCCGACAACTTTTGCAATCGCCCGTTCGGTTCCAGCATCTTCATAAACGCCGCCATAAGTCGCTACCACGCGAGGGTGCTCGCGCGCGCCAATATCGGCGGCCACGCCGGGGCGCAAAGTGCCCGGCTTCGGCTTATCACCGATGCTCAATCCAAAAATCTGGCAAGCACTGAGCCCAAGCAGAATAAGCAGCGCCGGAGCAATGCGTCGTATTTTGCTCAACAATCTATGCCAATCCCTAAAACTCATTCAATCTTTAAGAACAGCGGGAAGTACGCGCAACTCGCTAGGATGAGCCAGTTGCAACCATGGCCCGCCCTTAAACTGCAGCACTCCACGAACTTCCACGTTTTTTCCCTTTAAAGCGTCTAGCGAACCAAACGCATCCTCAAACTCCTTCATAACACTTTTTTTAAAGGTGGCAGTAAGATCTTCTGACCAGTTCCCACCGAAATTCAAATAAATGGTCGAGCGCGTTTTGCCAATTGAAACGACACGCCCCTTTAGAACAACCCACTCGCCTGCCAAGCCGGCTAGTTTCTTGTCACGCCAATGAATTATTTTGGTGTTTCGCCAAACACCCAATTGTTTTGCTCTTGCCAAAGCTTCAAGATTTAACATCCTAGAAGAAAGATTATTGGAGAGTAAACGCGGCCAAAAGTAGGCCAAGCCCTGTTCAACTGCGATTTCCTGTAGAAGTCGCCCGTTCGCATCATAAGCCAGCACTGGTTCACGCCCCCAGCGATCTTTCTTTGCGCCTACTATGATTTCTAGCCGCTCTGCCCGAGCCAGCAATCGCTCTTGCACATCTTCTCGACTGGCTTTTGGGAACAACAAGTCGGCAAGCACGACCGGCCTCGCCACTGCACACGTGTTCACCGCAGCAACGCCAACCAAAACCAAAGAAAATAATCGCGCAAGCATCATAAACAGAGGATGCCAAGTCACACAATGGCACACAACCCGAGAGCTCGGCCAAACAAAACCACGAGCATGACAATCTCCACCCTCAACTTTTGGGGATGAGTAACGACCTCTCTCGCCTTAATTTGCAATCCGTGGTATCTCGCAAATGAACGAGCATAAGGCCCCGTAGCTCAGCTGGATAGAGCAGCCGCCTCCTAAGCGGCAGGTCAGTGGTTCGAATCCACTCGGGGTCACCATTTTTCATTATACTTAAGTATAAACATCTCTCTATACATTGATATACCTTAATATAACCGAGTGAAATTAAAGTATATCAGATATCCAAACTACCCATAAACGTTGACACCTTGCCTTTGCTTTGACCATCTAATTCTCGGGAGAAGTATAATTGGGAGGTAGGCCATGTCACCAGCTTTGGAGATCAATGACCTAAAAGAAAAGGCGCGCCGCCGCGTGCCAAAGATGTTTTTCGACTACGCCGATTCCGGCTCTTGGACCCAGTCCACCTACGCCGCTAACGAAACTGATTTTCAGAAGATAAAGTTGCGCCAGCGCATCGCCGTAGATATGACAGGTCGCTCGTTGGCAACCACCATGGCAGGTCAACAGGTTTCCATGCCTGTGGCGCTCGCACCAACAGGCCTAACGGGCATGCAACATGCGGATGGTGAAATCCTTGCTGCTCAAGCTGCGGAAGAATTCGGCGTCCCCTTCACACTCTCGACCATGAGCATCTGTTCAATCGAGGCAGTAGCGGAGAAAACAACCAAGCCATTCTGGTTTCAACTCTATGTCATGCAAGACAAAGCATTCTTGCAAGCGTTGATCGAACGCGCCAAAGCCGCTGGCTGCTCTGCCCTCGTCATCACGCTGGATTTGCAAATACTGGGCCAGCGCCATAAAGACTTGCGCAATGGGCTTTCCGCACCGCCCAAGTTCACACCAAAGCATATTGGGCAGATGGCAACACGCCCTCTCTGGTGCCTGCAAATGCTACAAACCCGCAATCATAGCTTTGGCAACATTGTTGGGCACGCCAAGGGTGTTTCAGACCTGTCCTCACTTTCCTCATGGACGGCAGAGCAGTTCGATCCCAAACTGGATTGGAGCGCTGTCGAGGAAATCAAAGAAATGTGGGGCGGCCCAATAATCCTAAAGGGTATTCTCGATAGGGAAGATGCGCTCATGGCCGCGCGCTCCGGTGCAGATGCCATCATTGTTTCCAACCATGGCGGTAGGCAGCTGGATGGCGCGCCATCATCCATCGAAGTTTTGGGAGACATTGTCGATGCTGTGGGGGACCAAGTCGAGATCCATATGGATGGCGGTATTCGCAGTGGCCAAGATGTGCTCAAAGCGCTGTGCCTAGGCGCAAAGGGCACCTATATCGGCCGCCCGTTTTTGTATGGCTTGGGCGCTGGCGGCAAGCAAGGCGTCACCGATGCGCTTGAGATAATCCGCAATGAGCTCGACATCACCATGGCTTTATGCGGCGAACGTTTGGCAACCAACCTTGGCCGCCACAATATATACTCATGCAACTTTGCTTGAGCAAAGTGGGGCCTCACACAGGCCCCACATCAGAAACCAACGCGGCGCATCCCCTTATACTCAACTGGAGGTTATCCACCACACCGCGCGAAACTTGCCTCTCGCGCACCGTTCTGTACTGACATCCACACAAAGCCTGCTATTTTGCGAGGCATCGCTGCACCTAGCTAGAGGTGCCGATCTGGCAGGAAACACAGATGAACCATTCGCGCGTCACATTCGATAACCCCCTACTCGATACCGACAGCTATAAATACTCGCATCACCGCCAGTATCCCCCAGCCACGGAACATGTCAGCGCTTATGTAGAGGCGCGAAAGCCATCTGCTGGCATCAACAACATACTGTTCTTTGGTCTGCAAATGGAGCTCGCCAAACTGCGAGGCCCTGTTGTTACCCATGCGCTGATTGATGAAGCAGAGCCCTTTATCACCGCTCATGGCCTCACCGCCAACATTGCAAGCTGGCGCAAGATCGTCGATAAGCACGGTGGCCGCCTACCGGTGCGCATTGACGCCTTGCCAGAGGGCACATTCACACCAATTCGCACCACTATGATGCGAATTACCAACACCGATCCAGAATTCCCTTGGCTACCGACTTTCTTGGAAACCCGCCTGTTGCGCAGCATCTGGTATCCAAGCACCGTGGCAACCATCTCTTACACCTGCCTGCAAGAGATCCGCCGCGCCATGCTCGAAACAGATGGCGACACCACCGGCTTTGAATTCAAACTGCATGACTTCGGCGCACGCGGCGCTTCCTCGTTCGATACGGTTGGGCGCGGCGGCGCGGCGCACCTTATTGGCTCCATGGGCACTGACAGCATGAGCGGCCTCGTCTACGCGCGCAACTACTACGATGCGGACATGGCAGGTTTCTCCATCCCCGCTTCAGAACACAGCACCATGACAAGCTGGGGCGGCGAGGCTGGCGAGCTCACCGCAATGGCAAACATGCTCGACCAATATCCAACAGGCCTTGTCGCCTGCGTATCCGATAGTTTCGACCTGTTCCACGCCATCGAAAAATACTGGGGCGATGCCCTAAAAGACAAGGTACTGCAACGAGATGGCGTACTGGTTGTTCGCCCGGATAGCGGCAACCCTGTCGAAATCGTCCCACAAGTGATTGAGGCGCTCGGCGCTGTCTTCGGATTCCATGAAACATCAAAGGGCTACAAGCTTTTGCATGATAAAGTGCGCGTCATTCAAGGGGACGGTGTCTCGCCAAGCTCCATTCGCGCCATCATGGAAGAAATGAAAAAGCGCAAACTGGCCATCGGCAACATCGCTTTCGGCATGGGCGGCGCGCTATTACAAAAGGTTAACCGCGACACCTTTGGCTTTGCCATGAAAGCCTCGGCCATCTGCCGTGATGGACAGTGGCAGGATGTCTTTAAAGCTCCGGCAACATCGCTGCACCAAGGCAAGGCCTCACGCCCAGGACGTCAGGCAACCATCTTCACTGCAACTGGCGTCTTGAGCTCTGTACGTGTCGAAGAACTTGATGGCCGAGAAGACTTGCTGCAGCTGGCCTTCGAAAATGGTGAACTCACAAAGTACCAAACATTCGATCAAGTACGTGCACAGGCCGCAAGTACTTTCAAAGCGTAGCCTCAGGCAATCACCGCACGAATATAAATAGGGGGAGCATTGCTCCCCTTAACTCATTTAGTTACAGCTTAGGCAATTCAGCTTCAACAAAGCTACGCATCTCTGCAATTGCACTCACAATATGATAGAGCGAGCTTGCTGGCGACGGCTCTTCCACAAAGCTGCCGTCTTCCAGCATCTTATCCAGCCAAAGCCCTTTAGGCGCTGCGTCCAGATACTTGCGCAGCGCTGCCACAGCACGCGGCAACACTTGCTCATAGGTTGCGCGTTCCTGCGCAGTTTCTGCATGACGGATCATGGAGAGAGTAGATTTGATCCACTCGGTCTGACCCCAAAGGCGCGCCAACGGGTCACGCGGGCTCAAGTCATCCCAGATACCCATAACAACAACATCACGCTGTGGGCAAACACCCTTTTCCAAGGCTACGGCATACAGCTTCCGAGCCGCAGATACCGCTGCCTCATCGCCGTGTCGCTCCGCCCAGTTACACAGCAACCACGCCCACTCAAACAAGTGCCCCGGCTCGACTTCTCTGCCTTTGTCACCCGCTTGCGCCTGCCAGTCCAACTCGAAAAACTCACGCAAAGCACCATTATCCGCGCGCATAAACCTGCTCATACACAGCTGCACAATTTCGTCAGCACAAGCAGACCAAGGCCCATCCGCGTCAACAAGCTCCAACGCCTGACACGCCTCGAACATATGCATATGCGGATTTGAACACAGCGGAACCTTTGCCGGATTGTCGCTGTAAAACCCGATTTCAGGATGCTTGTAATTCTTGCAGATATAGTCAAAAAGAGCGCGCGCTTCGCCAAGCGCCTCCTCTTTTTTCTCTGGCAAACGCTCGGCAATGCTTGCCTTGGCCAGCAGCGCAAATGCCTGATTGTAAAGATCAAAGCTCTCGTCAATTAGCTTGCCATCAACATCAATCAGCGCGCCGTAGTAGCCAGCATCCAGCTTAAAAACACTATCATAATGAGCCATGCCATGCAGAGCTGCTTCGCTCCAGCCGTCTTGCCAGCCTAGACGATTGCCCTCACAAAACACATAGACCATCCGCGGATTAACACGCGAACGCAGCGGAACGTGACATGCTTTACCATTCAGCGCCATGGTTTCTGCATAACCACCGCGGCCCCGAATTGCGCCTTCATGCCACCACAGCGGCAACGCTCCCTGAAGAAGCCACTCTTGCAGGTAGTCTGTCTGTTCTGCCAAATTCACGTTCTTATCTCCCGGCAATCAAATGTACACAGCACAATAGCCTAGTAAGGCTAAATCATGTTTTTGATATTACCAAATAGGCACAGTTGCAAACCAAATACTGTCGCACACGCCCATTTCCTGCCAAGACTAACGCTGAAACGCAATTCGGCAAGCTGCAAATTCTCATGCTGGAATAATCCAGATGTGCACAAGTGATGAGGAGGGGGGGCTTTTATCAGATCGAGATAATGGTGCCGCTGATAGGACTTGAACCTACGACCCACGCATTACGAATGCGTTGCTCTACCATCTGAGCTACAGCGGCACAGCGCCCTTGGCGCTTTTGCATGTGATACAAAAGCTATTATTCGAATGCAAGAGGGCTTTCACGCTGGCGGCGCACTCATCCACCACCAGCCTATTCCTATCTCAGATAGCGAAAGTCCGCGTCCTTGGATTTTGCGCTCTCTGCGCTTTCCACCCCCGGATCATCTGGTGCCCGGTGCAATGGAAACTCCACAAGTTGCTCCTCTGCTTGCCCGTTTTGCTTGGCTTTTATCGGCTCAGCAACAGGCACAGCCTCAACAGTTTCTCCCGTGCCTTTCCCTTGGTCAAGCAAGTGGCCATCTGCCACAGGCGCTGAATTCTCCCGCTTGTTTGCACGCTCGGATCTATCAAGACTTTGATCCGCCGCAGCAGGTGCGACTGGCGTAACCTCAGCCACCGGCATTTTTTCAACGCGCACATCTTGATCTTGCGCTTTGGTTGCTTCCTCGTGTTCGATCACACCGAGGGGCCGCAATAGATCCTCATCAATATGCTCCACAACGGCAGCCTCACCCCCCGTCCCTTCCGGCACTTGCCAGCGATAGGCATCGAGCCGGCCAGTGCGCGGCGAAACAGGCGCCCAATGAGCGGAAACAAACCCATCCGCAACCCAAACCTTGTCCTGGGGTGCTTTTAACGCCCGTGACAACCATTCACGCACACGCCCTTGATCCCCGCTTTCCAATTCGTCAAGATCCGCCATCAGCAAAAATGCACGCTGCGTTGGCTCACTACGCAACACGCGCGTCAAATGTTCGCGCGCAACATCAAATTTGCGCGCGTCAAGTGCCGCAACAGCAACCGCAAGCGCCCCCTCACTGGTGTTGCTACGCAGCCCATCCAAATGGTGAGCCCGCTTCAAGCGATCTTGCGCACTATCTCCTGCTCTTACCTTCAGATACCCCTCGGCGATATCTGGATGCGGGGCAGCCTTCCATGTGGCCTCCAGCACTTTAGAGGCCTTGCGCATATCTCCCTTAAGCACCAGCAAACGTGCTGCCACTTGTGCCGCTGGCACCAAATCAACAGCAAGGCCATGCGCTTCCACCGCCAAAATCCGCGCCCGCTCAGGTTCTTTGTCTTCCAGCTCAAGCGCACGGGCGCACAAAAGCACAGCGCGATTGCGCCGATAGCTCGGTTTACCAATCAATTTAGCAGCGTGATTCTTTGATAAGGTCTCTAGAGCTGCCTCCCAATTTCCCGAGACCGCCTGATAGCCAAGCACTGCCTTGCCAGCCCATTTCAGGCCGGGGACCAGTTGTAACGCCTCTTTGGCAAAATGCGCCGCCGCGGCAGGCTCTTGTTCCCGCTCCGCCTCGACAAACAACCCGTGCAGCCCAACAGACTTCGTGCGCGGATCCTCCAACATTGCTTCAAAACGGCGTCGGCTCTCCTCGCTGTTGCCAGAAAGCTGCGAGGCCTGCGCGAGTAATAGCTTTGCTGCAGGCTCGTCCCCGCGCAGCAGCTTGTCAGCCTCCAGCCCCATCTTCTTCGCCCGAGGTATGTTACCAGCCCCAAGCGCGATCAGGCCCTGCGAAAGCACGTCAAAGCCTTTGTCACGCCGCCGCCGCTGCATGTACTTTGCCGTCAAGCTGGGTGACTTCATCACCAACCGAAACACTTGCCACGCGATTACGGCCAGAACCACAACAACCACAAGGCCAACCAACACGGGCATCAACTCTGCCTGCATGCGCAGTCCCTGCCAATCGACAGTTACCACGCCCGGTCGATCAGCCACCCATGCTCCGGCCCACGCAACGGCGAAAAATAAAGCAAGGTAAACAAGCGCTTTAATCATAACCCTAGGCTTCCTCTGCTTTTTCTATTTCGCGGCCATGGCGCTGATCAATTGCTCTTGCACCTGCCGCATCAGGTCCGCTGCCTGCACACGTGCCTTAACAGCACCAGCCCACTGGGCCCCTGCTTGCCGCATCTCATCTGGAAGCGCGTCGTATAGATCTAGCGCACCGGCGAGATCCCCTTTAGCAACCTTCTGCTCCATCGCCCCCAGCATCCTACGCGGGTCACTCATATCGCTGCCGTCAATGCGCCGAACAGACACAAGCTGCTCTGCACTGCCCATCAATCGGCCCCAAAACCCTTCTTCCGCAGCCTCTTCAGCAATTTGCGCCCGGCTCATCTGGCGCACGACCGCATCAAACCCGCCAATAAGCGAGGCTGTGCTTGCCACGCCCTCCTTGGCAAAAGGCTCAAGCTCTTGCAACGAGACCGCATGCTCTGGAAATACGGCCATCACAGCGGTCAGCTCTGTTTCAAATGGTCGACCTTGTTCCACCGCACGCTGCAGCGAACTAACAGCCAAAGCGCGCGCGGCTTGATTACGATCTAAGGACGCTGAGGCTTGATCTTGCAGAGCGGCAAATTCACTTGCTTGTGCCGCGTTATCTGCTTGCAACTGCGCAATGGTGCCCTCGAACGCGGCAAACGCGGACTGCAACCGCTCAACATGCCCAGATACCGAATTTAACTGCATCTGCAAATCAGCAACCGGCGCCGCATCACCCTGAGGGGCAGCACTTGCTTGTCCCTCCTGCAACTGCGCCACATCTACGCGTATCGCATCAATGCGGCTGCCAAACGCCTTTGCAATTTCCTGGATTCGCTGTTCCAACTCACCTTTCTGGCCATCAAGCTCGGCATCTTGTGCAGCATCGCTAACCGGAGTGGCCGTTTCAAGCGCAGCAATCTGCTGTTCCAGCTTTTCAAGCCGGATCTGATTGGCCTCAACCACACCAGCCATCACAGCTCGCTCGTCACCCGAAATAGCTTGAACATTCACTACGCCTGAGGCAACCAAGGCAAAAGCAGCTACTGCACCGACAAAACCCCCGCTCAGCCCCCCTGCAACCCATGCAGAGACGCCGGAACTCTTCGCCTGCGCAGGCTCACCATGTAGGGCAGCCGTATCTGGCTTCTCACCTGACGGCTCGTCGGTGGTTGGTTCACTCTTAGGTACCGCCGCAGAGAAACCAGTAGATCTTCCGCTGGTATCAGGCGCGGTATCTTCCTTCTGCTTGGAAGCTTTTTCAGGCCCCTGCGACGCGGCAGGTGCGCTCTTGCTTTTTACAGCCTGCGCTTTTGCGGCCTTGGAGGAAGTCTCTTTTGCCTCCAGCTCTATTACCGGCGGTTTTGACGCAGCCGCCTTTCCCGCCGCGCCGGCAGTTGCGTCACTCGCCTTTTTAGATCCCGTTTTGTTGGAGGGTGTCTCCGCCATCCTAATCTCCTCCAGACCCATAGTTTAGGGGGTCTAAACCTAGCCATCGCCTTTAAAGCACGAAACTACCGCAAACTTGCAAACACACCACTAAGAGCAAGTTGCTAACAAATCCAAGAGGTGATGTTCATCAGGCCTTTTTGCAATGCGTACTTCCCCAAACGCGCAACACACGTCAGCGACCTGCGTCGAAATACACAGCGCTGTAATATGTTTAAGTTCTGTCTGCACGTTTTCAAGGGTGCAGGCTTCTACAAAAGCTTCAGCAGTTCTTTTAGAATAGAATAAGGCAGCCGCGGCCCGATCCTCAGCTATCTCTTTCAAGACCAGCTTTGGAAGCTCATAAACCTGCTGCATATGGTACACAACACGCAGCTCGCAGCTGATGCCCCGGCTTTTTAAATCCCCAGCAAGATCGCCGCTTCGTTCTCTTGCGGCTGCATAGAGCACGCCGCCGTCAAAAGGGTGACTTACAATTAGATCTGCCAGATCCGCAACGGTTCCCGCAGCGACGCTCACATTGTCAAATCCGCTGCGCCGCACGGCGCTGGCAGTTTTTGCACCAACAGCAAACACTGGCAAGCCCATCAAGCCTTCGGCAACGGCGCGCGGAACGGCGCGCAACAGTGCACGCGGAGCCCGCTTACTGGTAAACGCGATAGCACCGAAATCCGCAGCTGTCCCGACCTGAGCCGCAATTGGCTCTTCCCGCAACATTGGCGCAAGCAAAACCTCATACCCACGCTGTGCAAGCAAACCCATGCTTGCACGAGAATCCTCTTCAGACCTGGTCAAGATGACCTGCATCAGCTCTCCAAGAAGTCTGGCCCCGCAATTGCTTTCAGGGCCTTCCCAGCCTCGTGTCCAATTGCTTTTGCGTTAGCAACCGGCCCCTCACGCTCGATACGATGTGTTTGGCTTCCGTCCGGCTTGATAACCTCACCCTTGAAACGGATGGTATTGCCGTCCACTTCACTAAGGCCGGCAATTGGCGTGCGGCAAGAGCCATCCATCTCGAACAGGAATGCACGTTCCAACGTCAACCGCGCCGCAGTCATTGCGCAATGGATCGGCGCCAACAATTGCAACATTCGCGTATCATCCACACGGCTTTCTATACAGATCGCGCCTTGACCAACAGCTGGAAGAAAGACATCCGTGTCAAGGACAGAGGTCACATGTTCATCCAGCTTCAAGCGGCGCAAACCTGCATGTGCCAACAACGTCGCATCAACAACACCCTCGGAGACTTTACGGATACGTGTATCGAGGTTGCCACGATACATCACCACTTCAAGATCAGGCCGCAACCGTTTGAGCTGTGCTTGCCGGCGCAACGACGAAGAGCCAACCACGGCTCCCTCTGGCAGGTCCTGCGGGGCGTTGGCCTTTGGCGACAAAAACGCATCACGCGCATCTTCGCGCGGCAAGAATGTCGAAATCTCGAGCCCGTCAGGCAGAACGGTCGGCATATCCTTGGAAGAGTGAACCGCCAGATCAATACTGCCATCAAGCAGCGCTTCTTCAATCTCTTTGGTAAACAAGCCTTTGCCGCCCACTTCCGCCAATGGCCGATCTTGAATGCGGTCACCTGAGGTTTTAATAACCACAATCTCGAATTCATCTTCATTAAGGTTATGCGCCGCCATCAAACGCGACCGCGTTTCCCTGGCCTGCGCAAGGGCAAGCGCGCTACCTCGGGTACCGATTTTGATCAAAGAGGTTTGCAACGACCACTCTCCCAATGCTAAAGGCTTGTATCTTTCGAGCAATTAACCGGCTTGCCATGTAAAATCAATGCGCAAACCGGATAACTGTATTACCAAAGGAGTCATTTGTGCTGAAGGTCCTCGGGATTGAAACCAGTTGCGATGAAACTGCCGCCGCTGTCGTTGCGGTGGATCAAGCCGGTTGCGGGCACATACTCTCAAATACCATTCATTCACAAATTGAAGATCACGCAGCTTTTGGTGGCGTTGTTCCTGAAATAGCGGCACGCGCCCATATCCAGTTGATTGATGGGGTCATTCAGCAAGCACTGCAAGAAGCAGATGTTAGTGCAGCAGAGATTGACGGCATCGCGGCAACAGCCGGGCCGGGCCTGATCGGCGGCGTAATTGTTGGCCTGATGACCGCAAAGGCCATGGCCCAAGCTCTTGAAAAGCCGCTAATCGCTGTAAACCATCTGGAAGGCCACGCCCTCACCGCACGACTGACAAACCAAACGGCATTTCCCTACCTGCTTCTGCTTGTTTCCGGTGGTCACACCCAGTTTCTCCTTGTTAAAGGCCTTGGAAGCTATGAACGCCTTGGCACCACCATTGATGATGCCATTGGTGAGGCTTTTGACAAAACCGCGAAAATGCTGGGCCTTCCTTATCCTGGTGGTCCGTCCGTTGAGACTGCGGCAAAAAAAGGCGATGCCACCCGCTTTCCGCTTCCCCGCCCGCTGCTTGATCGCCCCGGCCTCGATATGTCGTTTGCCGGGCTAAAAACCGCGGTACGCACCGCTGCTCTAAAGGAAGAGCCAGTAAATGATCAAACAGTGGCAGACCTTTGCGCAAGCTTCCAAGCCGCAATCGCAGATGTGATCGGCAAGCGAACGGACCGCGCGCTTGGCTTGTTTAAAGAACGCTATCCGCAAACTGCCCCCACAATCGTAGTGGCTGGGGGTGTCGCGGCCAACAACGCCATCCGGGAGCGCTTAACCGAAGTCGCCCTCACACATAGCGCAACTATGGTTGCCCCTCCCCACCGCCTATGCACAGACAACGCCGCAATGATCGCATGGGCCGGCGCCGAACACCTACGGGCAAAAGCGCAAGCGAACCCGGACATCCTCTCCGGCAACGGAAACGGCGACGACATGCAAGTCGCGCCGCGTCCTCGCTGGCCTCTCGATCAGCTTTCGCAAAGCGTCTTTGGCTCCGGCCGTAAAGGGGCGAAGGTCTAATCCCCTTTACGGCGGCAAAGCACCTGGCTTTTACGGCAGTCTTAAGCCTCGGGCGGTGGCGCATTCCAAGCAGCTGCCTCGATCTTGTGACCATCAAGATCTCTTACAAAACAGCCATAGTATGGCTCCCCATAATGCGGCCGTGGCCCCGGCTCCCCATCGGGCTTGGCACCTGCTGCAATCGCGGCCTCCCAAAACGCATGTACAGCATCATTGTTTGGGGCAATAAAGCCAAAGTGGGTGCCATTGCCAACGCTTGGCGCTTCCCCGTTACACGGGATCTGCACCCAAAACTCGGGAAACATCTTCCCATAGGCCACAGCGCCGGGATGCTCCATAATGCGTCTTGCCCCGATAGTTGCCAAAACCTTGTCGTAAAAAGCTATCGCCCTCTCAAAATCGGTTACACCAATAGAAACATGCGACATAATGGATGGAACGTCACTATCCATATTTCTCTCCCTCAATCGAGTTGAGTGGTCGCGCGGTCCCGGCCATGTTAGGCAGGGAATCAAACGGATCACAGCAAAAGCCTATTACCAGAACAATAAGAGAACAAATGAATACTTTTCATAAGTCCTACGTCTATTTGACCCATGAAAATCACCTACTGGTTTTCAATGAACCGGAGACTCGCACTATTGGCTACCAACTACCCGGCGGCACGCTTGATCCCGGTGAAAGCCATTTACAGGCCGCTCGCCGCGAATTCACTGAGGAAACCGGCTTCAAGCTAGAAGGCGGCTTACACCCACTTATGGATGTTGACTTTATCTATGAGGATGGCGCCGCGCCCGCCCTGCACAAGCGCCGTTTCTATCATGCACGCCTGTTGCAGGACAAAACCGCAGATTGGCACGCCGAACAAACCTTTGATCATTATGAATTAACGCCAAGTGCGGGCGGGCCGCCTATTCTTTTCCGCTTCTCATGGCTCGATCTAAACAAGCTAGTGGAAAGCAAGCCGCAATTCTATGCGGGCTTTGACGCCCCCCTGCCACGCCTGCTAGAGCAATTACAACTGTAATCCAAGAAGGTAATTCCAGTGACATCAGGCATGGAAAAAATCGCTGTCATCGGCGGAGGCGCTTGGGGCACTGCGCTCGCAGTTGCTGCGGCGACAGCTGGGCGATCTGTCTCCCTCTGGGCGCGCGATGATGAAATGGTTGCAGCGATTAATCAGCATCGCCAAAACCCTAAGTATCTGCCGGGCATTACCTTCAATAAAAGCATTAGTGCCACCACAGATCTTAAGCTAGCGGTGCAAGGTGCCTCCGCCATTTTACTGGTGACCCCCGCGCAAACTACCAGCGAATTCTGCAGGCTTCTGGGTCCGTTCACAGGTGCAAACATTCCTCTTGTACTCTGTGCCAAAGGCATCGAAGCGAGTACAGGCCGCCTCCTCTCCACAATCGTCAGTGAAACATTGCCGAACGCTGTTCCATGCGTATTGTCTGGCCCCAGCTTTGCCCATGATGTCGCCGCGGGGCTACCCACTGCGGTAACCATAGCTGCGCCGGAAATAAACCGCGCCGAAGCATTGTGCTCAAGCTTGGCAAGTGAAGCCTTTCGCCCCTATGCCTCCGACGATCTGGTCGGTGTTCAGGTCGGCGGCGCTTTGAAAAACGTTCTGGCTATTGCTTGCGGCGCTGCTGAGGGGTTTGGCCTTGGAGCAAGTGCGAAAGCCGCCCTTACCGCCCGCGGCTTTGCAGAACTAACGCGCCTTGGCCGCGCATTGGGCGCCCGAGCAGAAACGCTCACCGGCCTCAGCGGCCTCGGAGATCTGGTACTCACCTGTGGTTCAACCCAATCCCGCAATTTCGCTTTTGGAGCCAAACTGGGAGAAGGCTATACCCCGCAAGAGCTGGTCGCACCGGGACAAAAACTGGCAGAAGGCGCCTACTCTGCCGCAATCGCCGTAAAGCTCGCCAAACAGCATGGCGTTGACATGCCGATAGCCAGCACGGTAGCTGCTATTATCGAAGGCAGACTTGACGTTGCCGCCGCAATGAGCGACTTAATGACGCGCCCCCTAAAGCGAGAGGCACACTAACTTACAATTGTTATAGCCTATCAAGTATCGACTGGTTCGTTTTGCGTTAATTTTTGAATTTTCGGGCTTCTCACAGGAGGATATGAAATGCTCTACGCTCTAATTTGTACGGATAAACCACACAGCGAAGAGGTTCGGCTACAGCACCGTCCGGCCCACCGCGAGTTCCTCGCAAGCCTTGGAGATCGCTTGAAGTTTGCTGGCCCGTTCCTTTGCGACAACCTCACCACCGCAACCGGTTCTTTGATCGTCGTCGAAGCCTCCAACCGCGACGAAGCCCTCCTTGTGGCAAATGAAGATCCATACGCGGCGGCTGACCTGTTTGAATCTGTCGAAATCCGCCCATGGGATTGGGTCTTCAACAATCCGGAGAAATAAGCGTGCAATACTGGCTATTTAAGTCCGAGCCAAACAAATGGTCTTGGGAGCAGCAAAAAGCCAAAGGCGAGCAGGGTGAAGAGTGGGACGGCGTTCGCAATTATCAGGCGCGCAATTTCATGCGCACTATGCAAATAGGTGACCGCGGCTTCTTCTATCACTCAAACATCGGCAAGGAGGTTGTTGGCATCGTAGAAGTCTGCGCCCTCGCGCACCCCGATTCCACAACAGATGATCCCCGCTGGGAATGCGTCGATATCAAAGCCCGTCACGATTTGCCAAAGCCAGTAACACTCGCCGCTGTCAAAGCAGAAGAGAGCCTCGCAGACATGGCCCTCGTCACTTCCATGCGCTTGTCGGTTCAACCGGTCAAGCCAGAGGAGTGGGAAATAGTCTGCCGCATGGGCGGTCTTGATCCCGCCGATATCTGATAGGCAATAAAGCACTTGCTATTGGGCGCAGGGCAACACATGCTCCGCGCCCATTTTAATCTCTGTTTCTAAATCACACAGGTTATGGTGATATTTGTGCCATTGGCAGTGATCGAATAATAAGGGTTAGCGCCGCTTTGCGCCCAGCCACCTTTGTCCTGATCACCGCTTTGCCCCGCCGGATCGCTTGGAGTCGGTGCGCTATAGGTGAACTGCGTCACATTGCCATTCACGCAAACAGTTAAACTGCTTATCTTGTCCGTATCAAACGAGCAGCAATCCTGCGCCGTCCCCTTAGCTAGCGCCGGCACGTTCACATGCACATCACCAACAAGCAGCTGCCAGCTCTGTGGCGCAGTATCGCTCGACAGATTTTGAACCGTGAAGTTGTTAATCGCCATGGGCCCTCGTCATCAGCCAGAATAATCGCGCGGCACGCGCTTCATAGCTAATGACGCAAGCAGGCCCATGTTTGTGAAGGCGAGCACCTCCCACTCACGTTAAACACGCATGACGCTATCGAAGAACCCTTGCTCCAACTCGCACATGCGAACAAAGCGCTCGGCAACCTCTTTTTGACGCCGCTCCGTTAACTGCGCACCGTACGTGTCCATTTGCGAGCGCAGCCAACCAACAAAACCCTCAAACTCCGGTCCGCAGTGCAGATCAATCCATTCCGCAAAGTAGAATTGAGCAGGCCGCGGCTTCAGCCCCTCACGGCGTCCCCACTCCATATAAACCCACTCCGCACATAGAAGGCAGGCAAGCCCGTCTTCGTACTTTCCTTTGCCAGCCGCTGAGAGCAATGTGCCGGTAATTTTCCGCAGAACCTCGCCTTCTTGAGCAAGGCTGTATTGTGTCTCTTCAATACCCAGCGCCGCAAAAGAGCGAATAAAATAGTCGTTTTCAGCACTGGTCAATTGCGCAAGAAACGCAGCAAGCCGCTGTTTCGCTTCCATAGTTGGTGCCTGCGCTACGAGATAGCCAAGCGCGCTCGCCAAGTCTTTTACAAAAGCATAATCCTGCAGAAGATAGTCTTTAAAGGCAGCTTCATCCAGCGTCCCGTCACCAAGTGCGATCGTAAAAGCATGATGCGTCGCCCCATGCCATGCCTCCGGGCAACAGGACACCAGCCAGTCACTAAAGCCAAGCTCGCTATGCCGCGCCTTAAAAATCGCATAAGAAACATCAACAGCCATGCGCTACCTCCCACAAAATCCCGATATCTCAAGCCAGATACTCTCACCAAAGGCTATGAGGAGCCAGAGTATAACTACAGATTTACTGGAACATGACTATTTATCGCAGGTGCTCCGCAGTCCATTCCAGCAGAACATCTGGCAAGCACTCTTCATTGTTGCTTCCATCACTTCGGGATATCGCGGTAAATCCGTGGGCCTCATAGAATTGCAATGCAGCTTTGTTCTGCTCAAAGCAAAAAAGTCTAATCCGCCCTTGGCTTTGCTTTTTGCCCGCTCAATAAAGTAACTTCCAATTCCAAGCCTTACGAACTCAGGCGCTACATATAGCTGATCGAGCCGACTCTCCCTCAAAGCCATCATCCCTGCTAGTTGACCATCAATTTCGGCCACAGAAACGCAAGATTGCTTCCAAAGCACTTCTTGGAAAAAACAGAGATCTTGCGCAGCGGTGTAAAGACATGGAGCGAAAGGCAACAGTTCGTGTCGACTGCGCCGATAAAGCTTGGCAAGTGCAGTTAACTCATCAAAACGGGCAGCGCGCAAGACGGGGGTGGTCTGCGCGCCGCTCATAGTATTATGCGCCAGATTTTGGCTGAATGTACTTGCCGTTTACCAGCAGCTCGGCAATCTGCACGGTGTTAAGCGCCGCGCCCTTACGCAGATTGTCAGAAACCACCCACATGTTCAGGCCGTTCTCGACAGTGGCATCCTCGCGAATACGAGAGATGTAGGTTGCGTCTTCCCCTGCACATTCGTAAGGCGTGACATAGCCTCCATCTTCGCGCTTATCGACAACCAGACACCCAGGCGCTTCACGCAGCAGATCTTGCGCCTCTTCCGCGCTCAGAGGGCTTTCCAGCTCAAGGTTGACGCTTTCAGCATGACCGACGAACACCGGCACACGCACAGCTGTACAGGTCACCTTGATGGTTGGATCAAGCATCTTCTTGGTTTCAGCCAACACCTTCCATTCTTCTTTAGTGTAGCCATCTTCCATAAAGACATCGATATGCGGGATCACGTTAAAGGCAATGCGCTTGGTAAATTTGGCAGGCTCAATCGGATCGTTCACAAACACCGCACGAGTTTGATCAAACAGCTCTTCCATGGCCTCTTTACCACCACCTGATACGGACTGGTAGGTGGAGACAACCACGCGTTTAATGCCCGCCTTCTCATGGATAGGCTTCAGCGCCACAACCAGTTGTGCGGTAGAGCAATTCGGGTTGGCGATAATGTTTTTCTTGGTGAAATCGGCGACATCGTCTGCGTTCACTTCAGGAACGATCAGCGGCACATCCGCATCATAGCGCCACGCAGAAGAGTTATCGATAACCACACAACCGGCAGCACCAATCTTTGGTGCCCATTCCTTGGCAATCGTACCGCCAGCAGACATCAAGCAAATATCGGTATCGGAGAAATCATAGTTTTCAAGCGCCTGCACTTTCAGCGTCTTGTCACCATAAGAAACATCTTTACCTTGCGAGCGGCGTGAAGCCAACGGCACCACAACATCAGCAGGAAAGCCACGTTCCGCGAGAATGTCCAGCATCTCCCGGCCCACATTGCCTGTAGCCCCAGCAATCGCAACCTTAAAACCCATCGGTGTATCCTCTTCGTCTCCCCCGCGAGCTTCCGAGGGCTTCCGCACCCGGTTCGCTCTCTGGCGCCCTCCATCCCGGGGAGACGCGCGGGAAAGAGAGGCACCGTTAAACGGTGGTCTTTGTAATCGTAGTTGTTTTGGTGGTTGTTTTCGTCTGCATCTGCGCGAGCATAGCCATCCGGCCCGCAAAGGCGGCCATCTTTGGCGTGTTGTATGCTGCGTCAGCTAGGATCATGGCTGAGTGCTTCGTCCCGAAGTTGAAAACGCGTTAGTTCTGCCCTGCCTTGCGCGCCCTGTCAACCTTCTTATAAAGCGAGGCTCCAAGCCGTACGCACAGCAAAGACCGCACGATACCGCCAGTTTCTCCCCTTCGCGCAACGGCACTCCAATTACTTGCAGAAAACTCAATAAAATGCATCCTGCTCAACTATCGTTTGGATTACTCGCCAAAGCACCCAGCAGCGCCTTGCAATCGTCCACTGAAATTCCCATTGTGCTTGGAATTAACCGGAGTAAACAGCCGTGAATGCCCTCATGCCCTATGCAGCAGATTTGGCTGCTATGCTCGAAGCATCCCTTTTGCGCACGCTTTTTAGCCTCGCTCCATGGGCAGACACGGCGTTCGAACTTGCCGGTGTCTTCCTCGCTTGCATATTTCTAGGCAGCGCGACCGTACTTTCATTCCGCATGATGGGCTTTTGGCGCAACACCCAACTAGCTGAAATCGCGCGGGTCCTTTCCCGCAGCGCCCAGCTCTCCGGTGTCTTGCTCCTGTTTGTAACTCTGGTGCAACTCAGCCCGAACGCAAGCAAGCTCATAGCCCAACCGTTGCTCTGGATTGCAACCACAGCAACACTGCTTGGCTTTCTCAATGGCATCGCTTTACGCTTCGTAGGCGCATGGCGCTATATGGCAAATGTTGACTCGCGCGGCACTATTCGCCGTTTTAGATGGGCGGGTTTCGTCGGCCTTTTGTGTTGGACGGTGGCCGTGCTTTGTCGCCACCTCTTGCTTGCCTAAGCGCTAAAGCACTGGCCCGCACTTTTCCGGCACAGCCTGCTCCAAGGGCTTATCGCTTGGCTCCAACTTGCCTTTCTGCATGGCTATCGGGCTGTACGGTGGCGCAGTAATCATCCCTGGATTAGCCATATGCAGTTGGTAGCAGCCGCCATATACGCGTTTGCTGCCGTCGCTTAAAGTCGCCTCGATGGCGAGCGGCACGCTCCAATAAATTTGCCCGGCTCCCGGGCTGGGCAGTGCCGAGCCCGTCACCAGTCGCACCCTCACCGTGCTCGTATAGCCTTTTACCCATGCGTCAAAGTCTTTGGGCGCATAGTCACTCGCGTAATACCCATAGGCACGAGGGAACTGCCCAGTATTAATCGCATTATAAAAGCTGGTGAGGACATCCTGCGGCGTGCTGCGATTATCAATATACGGAATGAGTTGCCGATCCGCATCGGGAAACTCAAGCGCAAGAGTTGATAACGGAGCAACCGCAAATAACCCGGCAGTTAAAGCTATCAACGAACGACGACCCGCCAATACGAACACCTCCTAGCAAATGAAGAGGTGCTCACCCTGCCCCAGCGAGGTTTTATTGCAGTAAACCGCGCACATAAACTGCCAGATTGGTAAACGAACCGGCATCCAGCAAATGCACCGTTTGCTCTACCATCAGCTTTGTTCCGGTATCATCAAGTGTCCGCTTCGCGCTCATAATGCTCAGCCCCCCTTTCTTCGCTTCGCTATTCAGCGATGGGCCGGGTTGAAACTCAAGCGATAATGTATCGGCAAACGGATTTTCAGGCATTGGCCGATCAATCCCGTCAGCAATAGCGGAAAAATTCGCTTCTATAGTTTCACCGCTGCCCTCCACGGTTTTCATAAAGAAGCCAACCTCATCCCCACGCGCGACTATTTTAAGGCTCCCCCCCAGCGGGATCTCCCCTTGCTCATAGTCAGAAAGGTCAGGATCCAGTATCCAAGTACCCAGAAAAGGCTCCAACCGCGTGTCCATGCTTAAGCTCCGCATTTATCTAATCTTGAGCACCGCTTATGCCGGAGTGCAGCCGCGCGATCAAGCATTGCGACCATGCAAAACAGGCATCAAATAAAAAAGGGCGCCCCACAAGGAAGCGCCCCTCAAGTCTCTCATGTCCACACCATGTTAGGCGGCAAGTGCTTCCAGCTCTGCCAGAATAGCCTCGCCCATCTGCTCGGTAGACACGGTTGCCTCGCCTTCCTTGGCAATGTCTTTTGTTCGCATACCTTTGTCCAGTGCGTTAGAAACCGCTTTTTCTAAAAGATCCGCCTCAGCTATCATCTGGAAGGAGTAGCGCAGCGCCATGGCAAAGCTGGCAATCATGGCAATCGGGTTTGCCGCACCGGTGCCCGCAATATCAGGGGCAGAGCCATGCACAGGCTCATACATCGCTTTACGCTTACCGGTTTCTGCATCTGGTGCGCCCAAAGAAGCGGATGGCAGCATCCCCAGCGAACCTGTCAGCATCGCCGCGACATCAGACAGCATATCACCAAACAGGTTATCCGTTACAATCACGTCAAACTGCTTTGGTCGGCGAACCAGTTGCATACCGCCCGCATCTGCAAGCATATGCTCCAAAGTAACATCGGAGAACTTGGCTGCGTGGGTCGCGCTTACCACTTCGTTCCACAGCAAACCGGAAACCATCACATTGCGCTTTTCCATGGAGCAAACTTTGTTGTCACGGGTCCGCGCTAGATCAAATGCAACTTCGGCGATGCGCTCAATCTCGTAGGTATCATATACCTGCGTATCGACAGCGCGCTTCTGGCCGTTTTCCAGATCGGTGATTTCTTTTGGCTCGCCAAAATACACACCGCCGGTCAGCTCACGCACGATCAGGATATCTAGCCCTTCAATGAGCTCTTTCTTCAAAGAAGACGCATCCGCAAGGGCTGGATAACAGATCGCCGGACGCAAGTTCGCAAACAGGCCCAGATCTTTTCGCAAGCGCAGCAGGCCCGCTTCAGGACGGCAATCATAAGGAACGCTGTCCCATTTAGGTCCGCCTACAGCGCCAAAGATGATGGCATCTGCCGCTTGCGCCTTTGCCATATCCTCTTCGGAGATCGCAGTGCCATGCGCATCATACGCAGCGCCGCCAACAAGGCCTTCCTCAAACTCGAAGTTGGTTCCACGCGCATTAAACCACGCGATGACCTTCTTCACTTCCGCCATGATTTCTGGTCCGATGCCATCACCCGGCAAAAGAAGCAGCTTGTTGGTTGCCATTGCTCTCAAAGCTCCAAATGTTAAAATGAGTAGCCTGTTTTTGCCGTTTTAACGGCAGAAGAGCAAGGCGTTAGCGCGGTAATTGTCCTCAACGATAGCGCCCGTGCCGCTCAAGTATTTCAATCCGGTATCCATCCGGATCAGTGATGAAGAAGAATCGCGCCATCAAAACGCCCTCGCGGAAAAACTCTTTCACATCTTCCGGGGCGTAGCCCGCTGCTTCGAGGCGCACGTGCTCAGCTTTTGCATCTTCAACGCAAAACGCAACATGCCCATAACCATCCCCAAGCGTGTATGGCTCGGTGCGATCCTTGTTGATTGTCAGCTCTACTTCAAAATCCGCTCCTGCATTACGCAGATAAACCAGCGTAAACCCATCAAAATCGAACCGGTCTGCTACTTCAAGGCCAAGCGCCCCTTGGTAGAAGGCAAGCGAACGTGCCTCATTCAGCACCCGCACCATCATGTGAATAGCTTTTGCCATAACAATTCCTAGAATCCATTGTTAGTCATTGGAAAATCAGAGGTTCTTACCCACCCACAACCTATAGCATCGCGCGTGTATGTGACTATGACAAAAAGTCATAGGCCCGCACCATTACCCCCTTGCCTTATCATGCTAGGGTGCTCGCAAAATAACAAAAACGGTGAGTGCTTCATGATCAATAAACAACAACAAACCTGCACTGTTCTAGGCGCTGGCACCATGGGGTGTCAGATCGCATTTTCCCTTGCTGTTGCAGGATTTCCCACGCGCCTTTGGGCCAGACGCCGCGAAGCCTTAGCGCAGGCGCAAGAAACTCTCGCCACCTACTTCGAATTTTATGTGAGCCAAGGCCTCGCCGACGCCCCAGATAAACAGCAAGTCCTTGATTTGCTGAGCTACCATCACACAATGGAAAGCGCGCTAGATGGTTGTGATGTGGTAATAGAAGCCATCGCGGAAGACCTGCAACTAAAGCAATCACTGCTCGCCAATGCCGAACAACTCTGCCCCAAAAACGCGCTCATCAGCTCGACAACCTCGGCCCTGCGGGCGACTGACATTCAATCCGCTTTAACACGGCCGGAAAACTTCTGCGTTGCGCACTACATCCAGCCGGCGCACTTGATGGAAGTTGTCGAGGTCGTTCCCGGAGAAAAAACCGCAGAACAAACCACCAATCAACTCACAAAACTACTTGAAAACTGTGGCAAAGCCCCGGTCACCTGCCCCGATATCCCGGGGTTTCTCTTCGCCCGCATTCAACATGTTATCCTGCGCGAATTCGCGGATCTGCAAGCAAAGGGCCTTGTCTCCGCACAAGCCTGCGACACCATTATGCGCAAGGGTTACGCCGCACGCCTTCCCGCCATGGGCCCTTTTGAACACGCAGATTTAGCAGGGCTGGATTTGCTCAACAGCGATGGCGCAAAAGCTGTTTGGGCCGACCTGTGTAATCACTCAGACCCTGCGAACTCCTCTGTGGGCGCGCTTTATGCGCAAGGGCACACCGGCATGCGCTCCGGCCAAGGCTATTACAACTGGCAGGAACGAGATGCAGAAGCATTCAAGCAACACCGGGATAAAGTGATCGTTGAAAGTCTGAAAAAAGAAAAGCACTAGTTCAATCCGGCCTTGTTGTGAACTGGACAACAAGGCCGGAACATCAATTACACAGAGGCATCAACTTCCTGCGCTTGCACCGCGCTAAAGATCCGCGTTTCAGGGTCCATCACCCTGAGCTCACCGCTGCCGATATCAAACCAAGCGCCATGCAAATTCAATGTTCCATTGTTGATCGCTTCTTCAACAAACGGGAATGTCCGGAGATTCTTCAGACTTTGGCGCACACCGGCATATTCCAACCCCAACTGCGGGTCGGTGTTTGGCTCCACCGGGTCGCAAGCGAGCGCAATAGCCGCTGGTTCAAGGATTTTGATCCACGGGCCAACAAACTGCCCAACCTCATCAACCTTGCCCCCATTTACTCGAAATGCCTGCACACCGCCGCACTTGCAGTGACCCAAAACGACAATATGCTCCACCTTCAAGCTTTGCACAGCATATTCTATAGCCGCACTGGTTCCATGGGTGCCAAGGTCATTCTCAAAAGGCGGTACAAGGTTCGCAACGTTACGAATTACAAAAAGCTCACCCGGGCCACAATTAAAAATGGCTTCCGGCGTCACGCGGCTGTCGCAACAGGAAATCACCAGAACTTTGGGCTTCTGGCCATAGATCGCCAGATTCTCGTAGTCCTCTTTGAAATCCTGATACATACGGCTACGGTACCGGCTGAACCCCTGCACCAGACTTTCAGGAAAAGCACCCATAGATCACCTCTTTCTTACTCACGGCAACTTATCTATGTATTTTTGCGTATAAAACAAGGCCTAGGTTTGTTTTTTGCTAGTTATCTATCTCGTCCAGTTGTGCCGTAACCTCTATCTCAATCTTCATTTCAGGCTTAATCAAATCACATAGAATCATCGTTGCCGCAGGCCGGACCTCGCCAAAATACTGCCCGAGCACCGCAAAAACCGGTTCAACATAGGCCCGATCCGTAACATAATATCGCGCCCGCACCACTTGGTCGAACCGCGCTCCTGCCTCAGCTAGCGCCGCCTTGATAGTCTCAAGAGTGTTCACGGTCTGCTCTGCAACATCCTCGGGCATAGTCATGGTCGCATAGTCATAGCCTGTCGTTCCAGATACATGCACCAAAGCCCCTTGCTTAACAGCGCGCGAATAACCTGCCGTTTTTTCAAAAGGTGAGCCAGAAGAAATCAATTGCCTATCAGTCATAATAGTCTCCTAAGATCAGCCCATATTGCATGACTTAATCTGTTTGCCCAAACGAGTTTTTCTCAAATAGCATTAGGCTATCAACGCTGCCCCCTGCAAATTGGCTATTGCACCGCACAATAAACCTGCCACACTTCCGCTAAACCTGAGGAGCTTTGCACCGGCATGTCGACAAAAAACCAAACCCTTCAGAAATCATCGGCAGGAAACTACTTTGAGGATTTCGAATTTGGCCAGTACATAGAACATGCAACACCACGAACCCTGACAGAGGCAGACCTCGCCATCTACACAGCGTTATATGGCGGACGGTTTGCACCTCATAGCGCGCACTCCTTCGCGCGTTCCATTGGCTATGTGCACCAGCCGCTGGACGACCTTCTTGTCTTTCATTGCATCTTCGGCAAGTCCGTTCCAGATATCTCGCTGAACGCAGTTGCTAATCTTGGCTATGCCAATCTGCGTTTTCATGCACCCGTATATGCTGGCGATAGTCTTACTGCATCCTCTACAATCATAGGGCTAAAAGAAAATAGCAATGGCAAAACAGGCATCGTCTATGTCACCACCCGCGGCCAAAAAGAAAATGGCGAGCTTGTCTTAGAGTTTAGCCGTTGGGTCATGGTCAAAAAACGGGAGGCCGCCTCCGCCACCCCAGCGCCAGTACTGCCAGACATGCCCAGCCATGTTGCCCCTGCTGATTTGTGTAAGCAAATTCCGCCATGTCCTGCTCAAAGCTGGAGTCCGGCTCTCTCTGGGTCTTCGTTCACCGCAGCAGATTACGCCATAGGGGAAATTATCGAGCACATTGATGGCACTACGATCGAAGAAGCTGAGCACCAGCTCGCCACACGCCTTTACCAGAACACCGCAGCCGTGCACTTCAATGCCCAGCTTGCAAAAAGCAGCAAGCATGGCAAGCGTTTGATTTATGGCGGACATATTATCTCGATCGCCCGCTCTCTGTCATTCAATGGCCTACAAAACGCGTGGCACATCTGCGCAATCAATTCAGGACGTCACGTTAGCCCGGCCTTCGCTGGCGATACAATTTTCGCGTCATCCCAAGTTCTAGATATTCAAAGCCTGCCAGATCGGACCGATCTTACCGCTCTACGCTTGCGCACCTTGGCCACCAAGGATGTGCCTGTTGACAACCTCGATTTTTCAGAGAGCAACGCAGGTTACACGCCAAATGTTCTGCTCGATCTGGATTACTGGGTGGCGATGCCAGCCTAAAACCAATAGCGAAGCATCGTATAGCGCTGAAAACTCACGGACTATCAATAACCTCTTTAAGCCACGCTTCGCTATGCTCTTTCAGCAACTGATAGGCTTCATGGAAAAGTATGCGACACTCTTCTCCACACCAACCCTCGGGGAAAAAATGGAGTGGCAGGTCGGCGTGTCGTAGCAGCAAACGGCGCCAGCGATGCACTAGCAGCACCCTAATTGCACATGCCTGCAGGGGGCTTAGCGCATACAGCTCACCTTTTTCTCTTTTTAGCCGCTCAAGCACGCTTAAGAATAATTCGTAGGCTTCGCACAGAGCCGCCGGGCCGCATTTGTCCCGCACCCACTCGGGGACCACATCAGGAGCCCCCTTGAATAGCAGCGCTTTATTGCTGGCTTCTAGGGGCAAATCTTCCACACCGAGAAAGGTACGGTTATCTAATTGCACATAACCAGCTTGCTCGCATATTGCCTTCTGCGAGGCGAGTTGCAGTTGATCACTCGGGCCGTAAACGACCCACTGCCATCCATCCGTAATCTCACAGGCTGTTTCTGCATAAATGCGCTTACTTGCCTGCACGAACAACTCTGCACCTGAAGGCAGCAGGCGGTAAAAGCTTGCGCGCCCATCGCGTCGTCGTGAAATCCAACCATCTTTTGCAAGCCGGGAGATGGCAACACGATAAGCTTCAGGTTTGATCCCTATCTCGCGTGTTATTGCAGAGAGTGCCACACTGGAAACCTCACCACCACGCGGCAAGACAACATCGCCAAAAATCGTGATGATCACCGACCAAACACGCAGAGGTTCCTCAGCAACAAGCGCATTATAAGACGAGAATAGATTTGTCAGTTCTTCTTGATTGCCCATAAATGCAGTATATGGAAAGCCCCCGACACAACAACCAAATTTTCGCTGGTTTAAAGGCAGCGGTAAGCGCAAAAAATGCGAGATGGCCCCGCCAAAGCGAAGGCCATCATCATTTTTTGCAGTCACCCAGACTGAGGCGATACCGCCAGTTTACGCAATGTTATTAGCTGCTAGAATATGCATTCATTGTCAAAAGTTCATATTCTGCGACCTGCTCGTCATCCTGATTATACAATGTCACATTCCAGCGAACTTCCCCATACTCATCTGTTCGCTTTGTCTTCCGTTTCACCGTAAGACGCGCGCGCAAACTGTCACCAGCTTCAACCGGCTTTTGGAAGCTCAAGCTATTCAGGCCAGTGTTTGCCAAAACGGGCCCTGGATTTGGCTCGACAAACAAACCTGCTGCAAAAGAAAGCAGCAGATACCCATGTGCGACCCGGCCAGGGAAAAACGGGTTTGCCTTAGCCGCTTCCTCATCCATATGTGCGTAGAAAGTATCGCCTGTGAAGGTCGCAAAGTGCTCGATGTCTTCCAAGCTTATCACGCGTCTATCCGTATACGTCGTCTCCCCCGGCCGAAGCTCATCAAAACTGCGGGTGAAGGGGTGGGCGTCCTCTTTTATCTCTTTAGCGCCGCTTATCCAAGTTTCACCAACAGCGGATAAAATATCCGGGCTGCCCTGCACTGCTGTGCGCTGCATGTAGTGCATGACCCCGCGCACACCGCCAAGCTCTTCACCGCCCCCGGCACGCCCGGGGCCGCCATGCACCATATGTGGCAAAGGAGACCCATGGCCCGTGCTTTCCTTCATGCTGTCACGGTTGTTGAAGTAAAGCCGTCCGTGAAATGCACCGGCCTCCATTGCCAGTTTACGCGCGACTTCCCCGTCATGGGTAAACACGGAGGCCACCAGACTACCACCACCCAGTTTTGCCAGTTGCGCCGCTTGCGACACATCGCTGTAGCCCAGAATCGTTGAGACCGGGCCAAATGCCTCGACGCGGTGCACCACATCCGCTGCGAACGGGTCCGCACAGCGCAGCAGCATGGGCGGTAGAAAAGCGCCCTTGTCTACATCCGCACCTTCCACGCTAAAACCATCCAGCGCACCACAAATTTGCACTGTCTCTTTGCGCAGCATCTCCACCTTGGACAGCACATCTCGCCGTTGCGCTTGCGAAACCAGTGCACCCATGCGCACCGTATCTAGGCGAGGATCTCCAACCACCACTTTGTCAAGACGGGCCTTAATCGCCGCCTCAACGTCACCAAGCAAGGCTTGCGGCACAATCATCCGCCGGATGGCTGTGCATTTCTGCCCCGCCTTCACTGTCATCTCTCGTGTCGCCTCTTTGACAAAGAGATCAAATTCTGCGGAGCCAACCAGCGCATCCGGCCCCAGAATTGCGGCATTCAAACTGTCCTGCTCGGCAACAAATCGCACAGAGTTCCGCAGTAGATTGGGCGTCTGCCGCAGCATCAACGCAGTATCCGCAGAGCCCGTAAAGCTCACAACATCCTGACAACCCAGCCGCTCGAGCAAATCTCCGGTTCCACCAGTGATCAGCTGCAATGAACCTGCCGGAAAAATGTTGCTCTCTATCATCAAACGGAAACAGGCCTCCGTCACATACGATGTCGCAGTGGCTGGCTTCACAATCGCAGGCACACCCGCAAGCAGCGTAGGCGCCAGCTTTTCCAGCATCCCCCAAACGGGAAAGTTAAACGCATTGATGTGGACGGCAACACCTTGCAGGGGCGTAGAAATATGCTGGCCCAGAAAGCTGCCAGAGCGTGAAAGCTGCTCCACATCGCCATCAAGATAAACGGTCGCATCGGGGAGTTCGCGCCGCCCTTTAGAAGCATAGACAAACACCGTGCCAATGCCGCCATCAATATCTACCATCGCATCAGCTTTGGTGGCACCCGTATGGTAAGAGAGCTCGTAGAGCTGCTCTTTATGTGCACTCAAATACTGGGCAAGGGCTTTCAGCTTGCGTGCTCTATCATGAAATGTCATTGCCCGCAGCGCAGGACCGCCCACATCCCGCGCAAACGAGAGCATCTGCTCCATATCAAGCGAGCTGCTCCCTGCTCTGGCGATTTCATCCCCCGTTACCGCATCATAAACACTACGGGCACTCCCGTCCGGGCCAACCCATTTGCCAGCAGCAAAACTCTGTAAATCCATCATGGCTTATGCTCTCCTGAAGCATCCTATGAGCTGAAGTCTGTAAAGTTCTTGCCCTCGCAGAAGGTACAGCTCACCCGTTTCCTTCGGCCCCCAAAGACTGCAGAAGGATCAAAAAATTTGTTTTTTCAGTTCGTTACATTTGGTTCGGTAAGAACAAAGTGATTGCAGGAATTCCGACCAGCAGCGCAAGGCGTATCAGATCCGCTACCCAAAACGGCGTCACCCCTTTAAAGATCGTGGCCGTAGATACATTTCCAACCACTCCCTTTAGAATAAACACGTTAAGTCCAACCGGCGGCGTAATCAGACTAATCTCAGTCACCACCACAACAACAATGCCAAACCAAATTGCGTCAAAGCCGAGCGATGTCACAACCGGAAAAAATATCGGCACTGTTAACAGCAACATTGAAAGACTCTCGAACACGCAACCAAGCAAAATGTAGATGCCAATGATCATCAGCATCACCACCCAAGGTGAGACCGAGTAAGCAGTCACCAACTCAATAAGCGCCTGAGGCAGTCCGGCAAGATTGATAAAATTGGAAAAGATCTGCGCCCCGATCAGCACCGCAAACAATGCAGCTGCGGTAAAGCAAGTTTCCTTCAGCACATCCATAATGTCGCCAAACCCGAGGTTTCCGCGGGCAAACGCGATCAAAAACGCTCCCATCGCCCCCATGCCAGCCGCCTCGGTCGGCGAGAATGTCAGGTTCAGCGGCGCAAAATCAAACATGCCGTAAAGCCCGCCGATCACAAGGAAGAACAATAGCAATACTGCCCAAACATCCCGCAGAGCACCCAGCCGCTCCGCCCAGCTTGCGCGCGCACCCGCCGGTCCAGCTTCGGGATTGCGGAAAACCGTCCAGCGAACAGCAAATAGATAGAACAAAATGCCGATAATGCCGGGCACCACACCCGCAATGAACAGTTTGCCAATAGATGTTTCAGTCAGCAAACCATAAAGCACAAGAATAACCGATGGAGGAATGAGAATGCCAAGCGTGCCACCTGCAGCAATTGAAGCCGTTGATAGCGAGTCCGCGTAGTTGTAGCGGCGCATTTCTGGCATGGCTACTTTGGACATTGTTGCGGCAGTTGCAAGGGAAGAGCCGCAAATAGCGGAAAAGCCGCCACACGCCACCACTGTTGCCATTGCCAGCCCGCCGCGCATATGCCCCAAAAAGGCGTTGGATGCGGCGTAAAGCTCACGGCTCAGCCCGCCTTTATTGACAAACAACCCCATAAGAATGAACAGCGGCACAACCGAAAGGCCATAGTCTTGCGCCGTATCCATAGTCTGGCGCCCAACCATCGACAAGGTACCGCGCATGCCGCGCTCTTCCATATAGCCAAGCGTTCCCACAATCCCCATGGCAAACACAATCGGCACCCGCAGCAGCACCAACAATAACACTGCGGCAAACCCAATAAGAGCAGCAGTCATTTCCTACCTCACCAGCCCAGCAGCCCGGGCAAGATAGCCAAGCCCCTGCATAATCATCGCAGCAGCGGTCAAAGCCACCATCGCGCAAATAAACCAACCCACCAAGTACACAGGTATCCCGACATACTCGGTCACATCACCGTAATCCCGGGCGCGTTCTGCCAGCACCCATAGCCGCATAACAGGCCAATAAAGCAGCCCACCGCAGATGAGTGAAATCAAGCCATCACGCCATACATGCAAGCGCAAACGTAAGAACAAGCCATCCAGCAAATCCACGTTGATATGCCCCCCACGAACGGAGATCAGCGGCAAAACCGAAAACACCAGAACCGCCATCAAAATGCGGGTAAGCTCTGTTGCTGGCTCGAACGGCGCGTTAAAAAGCGAGCGCATAATCACATCAAAGAAGGTCATGAGCATCAACGCAAACAGCGCAGCAGATGCCACCCACACGGGCAGGACACTGAGCCGGTCCATCAGGCGATAAAAACTAGTCATTCGTGTTCCCGAAAGATTATCAAAGAAGTGGCAGCCCCTCACTGCCACTTCGTTTTTCACAAGCAAGCAAGACTAGAACTTAGCCATTTCCTGCTTGATCATTTCATGGGCATTGATGGAATCAACACCTTGCTCTTTCAGCTCCAGCAATACTTTGTCGATCACTTGGCCTCGGATCTTGTCAAAGGCAGCCATGTCCGCGACAGAAGCAGCGGTGATAGTGTTATCTTCGGTTTTCAGCGTTGCCTCACGCCCGATGGTGTCAATCTCATCCCAGATCTTACCAAGTTCGCGGCTCAGCGGCTCACCAAACACTTTCTCTTCTAACGCTTTTTGCAAGTCAGCAGGTAGATCCGCGAATGTGTCTTCGTTCATGATGTAAGCAAAAGAGCCACGGTACAAACCGCCGGGAATTTCAAAAGTGTGCGGCGCAACCTCTGTCAGCTTAAAGCCGACACGGCTTTCCATTGGCATCACAACTCCATCCGCGGCATTAGAGGCCAGTGTCTCGTATACCTTAGGCGCAGGCACTGCAATGCCGGTCGCTCCGAGCGCCTTGCCAACATCACCGCCAACACCGCCAGGTACCCGCAGCTTCAGGCCCGCAATGTCACCAAGACCAGAAACCTTGCTTACGCTATATAGTTGCGCCGGACCATGCGTATGCAATGCAAGCAGTTTAACGCCGCGGTGCTCTTTGGCTTTGGCAAGATACTTCTCGTAGACACGCCAATATGCTGTTGACGCAGCCTCCGCCGAACCGGAGTAACCCGGCAGCTCAATCAGCTTGGTGGTGTTGAAGCGACCCGGCTGATACCCATGGAAAATCACGGAAACATCAACAGCTCCATCCATCACCATGTCCATTTGCGCCGGTGGAGGCGCGAGGCCAAGCTTCAGCTCACCAGTCACCCGGCCATCAGTCGCCTCCTCCACCATCTCGATGAATTTCGGGAACATTTTAGCATTCAGCCCGTGTGTGGGTGGCCCCCAGCCGGAAATCTGCAAAGTGTATTCCGCAGCCAGCGCACTTGCACCGGAAACTGCAAGTGAAACACCGGCCAACAGGCCAATCATTCTTCCTTTAAACGCCATAGTCTCCTCCCTAATAAATGACCTAGAGCAACAACTCTTAAAGCGCCAATGCCTTTGCAATGCGCCAAGAGTTCGGGCTTTGAGCGGCAACTGCCTCCATGTGTCTGGACACATCCTCCAACCCGATCTCCCGTGCATATGCCATCGGCCCGCCCCTCCAGCGGGGGAAGCCATAGCCATGCACCTGCACCAAATCCACATCCTCTGCGGAGCTGGCAATTCCCTCTTCAATGATCAAAAAGCCCTCATTGATCAGCACCGCCATAATGCGGGCCACAATGTCTTCAGTGGTAAAGGTGTGGCGAACCACGCTGTTGCGGCGCCCCCAATCCAATATCATGTTCTCCACTTCCGGATCCGCCAGCGGCGCACGTTCTCCTTCGCGATACTGGTACCAGCCCCGGCTACTTCGCTGACCGAAATGTTCGCGGGCGCAAAGCAAATCACCAAATGGAATGTATCTTTCATTCGGGCTGCGCGTTTCCGCCTGCCGCTGCCTGTTAGCCCAAGCGATCTGCAAGCCGGTCAAGTCCTGCAGCTCGTACGGCCCCATCGGCAGACCGAACCCACGCATCGCCGCATCAATTTGTTCAGGCAGGCAACCATCGGCGAGCAAATAGTCAGCCTGCCGGCGGTAAGCAGCGAGCATCCTGTTCCCGATGAAGCCGTCGCATATTCCGCAAGCAACACTCACCTTGCCAAGTCGCTTGCCAAGCGCAAAACCAGCTGCCAACACCGCATCACTCGTGGTTGGCAAACGGACAATTTCAAGCAGCTTCATGATATGCGCTGGAGAGAAGAAATGTAGGCCAATGCAGCGCTCTGGCCACGTCACTCCCTCAAAAATCAAGATAGGATCTAGGTAGGAGGTGTTGGTCGCCAAGATCGCATCTTTGCGCACAACATTATCAAGCGCACGAAACACGTCTCGCTTTACATCTAGGTCTTCAAATACCGCCTCAATCGCCAAATCCACATCAGCGCACTGCGCATAATCAGCGGTAGCCAGAAAACGTTGCAAAGCACTTTCAACTGCCTCGATGCTCATCTTGCCGCGCGAAAGCGCCCCATCTAATAACCCTTTCAGCCGCTCCTTGGCAGAGTGAGCCGCAGCATCATCTCGCTCAACCATGATGACATCGCAGCCAGCAGCAAGCAGCGCCATCGCGATCCCACAGCCCATCAGGCCACCACCGACAACGGCCACTTTCTGGATATGGGGAGCAGAAACCCCCTTCAAGATTCGGGGCTTAGCTGCTGCCCGCTCCGCAAAAAACAAGTGGCGCAGACCACGGGATTCTGCGCTGTCTCTCAGGGCCAAGTGCAACGCCCGCTCGCGCGGTTGCCCTTCGCTAAAAGGCATCTCGCTCGCCCATTTTACAGCTTCAAGATTATGCAGTGGAGCAGCAGCGCCCTTGGCCTGCTTGCGCACCAGACCCTCCAACTTCTCGTAGGATTGCTGGGGAAACTGCGGCAAGTCTCGCTGCGAAAGCGCTTGTGGTCGCTCTGGCAAATTTGCAACGAACTGCGAAACAGCCTCGTCTAGAGCCCCTTTAGTAACAACAAGATCAAGCCCGCCGAGGTCCAGCAGCTCCTCAGCACTCAGCTGTTTGCCCAATGCACAAAGCTGCACAGCCTGTTCAGCGCCAATCAAACGCGGCAGGCGCTGCGTGCCACCAGCGCCGGGAATTAGTCCCAGCCGAACCTCGGGAAGGCCAAAGCGCGTTCCAGATACCGCAACCCGGTAAGCACAGCACATGGCCAGCTCAAAGCCCCCCCCAAGCACCGTGCCATGCAGGACCGCCACGAACGGCACCCGCGAGGCTTCCACAGCCGCCAAGACATCTGGCAAGTGTGGCTCTGGCGCCGGGCCATCAAACTCGGAGATATCGCCGCCAGCCATAAAAGTACGCCCGGCACAGCTCAATACAGCAGCATGAACTCCGCCGCGTGCGTTCACGACCTCAACCGCCTTTAAAAGACCGGCACGCACAGCCTGAGAACTGGCGTTCACAGGGGGATTATCAATCCGCACCTGTGCGATATCGCCTTCAAAGCTTACCCGAACGGGCCCTTCATTCTCAAAGCTAGACATTCCAACCAGTCCTGTTTTGCTCATCATTCATCAAAGCTCAGTAAAATATCAGAGGTCAAATTAACAGGTTAAATTCTTCTCGTAACCCTAACCATTGGAACTATTGACCATCCGGTCGGTTTATGCAAGCCTTGTCTGGAGTATTTCTAAATTTTGCCAAACCGCGTGTTTCCCTAGAGTTTTAAAAGGGAAATTCCTCTGGACGGTGCGCGAACCACGAAAACAAGGGCTCTTAAGATGTCGCAGACCATTCTCACAAGCCGACAAGAGGCATGGGTGAAAATCACCTTGAACCGCCCAGATCGCCTAAACTCTTTCAATGAGGAAATGCACCTAGCTTTCCGTGATGCGCTGACAAACGCTGCGAATGACGCATCTTGCCGCGCCGTGCTCATCACCGGTTCGGGTCGGGGGTTTTGTGCCGGGCAGGACTTGGGAGATCGTGACCCGACAAAGATGAAAGATAAGCCAGACCTAGGCGCCACCCTCCAGAACTTCTACAACCCGAACATCACCCTCATCCGTGAAATGGAAAAGCCGGTCATCTGTGCGGTTAATGGGGTCGCCGCAGGCGCCGGAGCTAACCTCGCCCTGGCTTGCGATGTCACCTTTGCCGCGACTTCGGCAAAATTCATCGAATCATTTGCAAATGTCGGTTTGGTGCCGGACGCAGGAGGCACCTGGACATTACCTCACCTGATCGGCGCTCAGCGGGCAAAAGCAATTGCCATGACGGCGATGCCGATCACCGCCGCACAGGCAGAAAGCTGGGGCATGATCTGGCAGGCATTGGCCGATGAAGACATGCCAGCGGCAGCAGAAGAATTCACCGCGCGCATTGCTAGTGGGCCAACAACAGGCTTCGCTCTGACAAAAGCCGCTATGAACGCCGCACCGAACAACACCTTTGCACAGCAATTGCAGCTAGAAGCCGAATACCAGCGAAAAGCTGGCCATAGCGCCGATTATGCCGAGGGCGTGACCGCTTTTCTACAAAAGCGCAAACCAGCATTCACCGGAGCATAGGCTATGAGCGACGCTGCACAGATTCGCGCACAAAAATCAGCAGACGCAATGTGGGCCGGCGACGCCGCCTCACAGAACATGGGCATGCGCATTGAAAACATAGCGCCGGGCAAGGCGGTCCTAAGCCTAAGAGTTCAGCAGGAACACAGTAATGGGCACGGCATCTGCCATGGCGGAATTATCTTTTCACTCGCCGATAGCGCATTTGCATTTGCCTGCAACAGCTACAACGAACAAGTCGTCGGCCAACACGCCACGATTTCCTACATCAGGCCTGCCAAGATAGGCGACACGTTGATCGCAACTGCGCTGGAACTATCCAAAACCGGAAGAAGCGGCATCTACGACGTAACTGTAACCCGCAAGGACGGCGAGACAATCGCAGAATTTCGCGGATTTTCTCGCGTTGTACCGGGCCAGCATTTCTCAGAATAAGTAGAGAGCCGGTAGATGAGGGAGCAACATCTACCGCATTGGGAGGGAACCATGAAAGACTTAACACCACGCCGCGAAGATCTTGATCCGATCGAAATCGCTTCGCGTGATGAAATCAGTGCACTTCAACTTGAGCGCATGAAAAAAACGCTCAAACATGCCTACGACAATGTACCATTTTATAAACAGCGCTTTGATGAAGCAGGCGTCCATCCAGATGATCTGACATCACTAAAAGACCTTGCCAAATTCCCCTTCACTTACAAACAGGATCTGCGCAACAACTATCCTTTTGGCTTGTTTGCGGTTCCGCGTGAGCAAATCGCACGCTTACACGGTTCTTCCGGCACCACCGGCAAACCAACCGTAGTGGGATACACCAAGAATGACCTTGATGTATGGGCCACAGTCGTCGCACGCTCCTTACGCGCTTCTGGCACACGCCCGGGCGATATTGTGCATAATGCCTATGGATATGGTCTGTTCACTGGTGGCCTTGGTGCCCATGCCGGCGCAGAAAAGCTGGGCTGTACGGTTGTTCCTGTTTCGGGCGGCATGACCTCTCGCCAAGTCCTGCTTATTGAAGACTTCAAGCCAACCACCATCATGGTAACCCCCTCCTATATGCTGAACATCTTGGAGGAGTATCAGCGCGAAGGCCTTGACCCGCGCAAATCATCGCTTCAGGTCGGTGTTTTCGGCGCCGAACCATGGACAAACGCAATGCGCAAAGAAGTCGAAGATGCCTTCGATATGCACGCGGTAGATATTTATGGCCTTTCGGAAGTCATCGGCCCGGGTGTTGCAAACGAATGTGTCGAAACCAAAGATGGCCTGCACATCTGGGAGGATCATTTCTACCCGGAAATCATTAATCCGGAGACAGGCGAGGTATGCGAGGAAGGTGAGCTCGGTGAGTTGGTCTTTACCTCTTTGACAAAAGAGGCCCTGCCGATTATCCGCTATCGTACCCGCGATCTAACGCGCCTCCTCCCCGGCACGGCCCGCTCCATGCGCCGTATGGAGAAAATCACTGGCCGTTCCGACGATATGATTATCTTGCGCGGGGTCAATGTTTTCCCAACTCAAATCGAAGAGCAGTTGCTGGCTACCGATGGCCTCTCGCCGCACTTCCAGATTGAACTGTTTAAAAAAGGGCGCATGGATGGTATGCGCATCCATGTTGAAGCAATGCCAGATACCGCCGGTGAAGATGCGCGCAACATGGCTGCCCACCACTTTTCAAAACGGATCAAAGATACTGTTGGCATCAGCGCGCAAGTCATAGTAGCAGAACCTGGAAGCGTCGAGCGCTCCCAAGGTAAAGCTAAGCGCGTTGTCGATAATCGCGCCGGAGACTAACAATTGGCAAGAACGATCGCAAAAGATCACGATGATAAGCGCAAGCAAATTCAGGATGCTGCGGCCAAATTCTTTGCTGAAACAGGATTTGACCGCGCCTCCATGAGTCAGCTTGCCAAAAGCTGCGGTATCTCTAAGGCAGCCATCTACCACTATTACGAGAGCAAGGACGCCTTGCTCTTCGATATTCTTGACAGCTACCTGAAAGCGCTCCGCGACAGGATTACTTCAATCCAGCGCGGGGAACTTGAGCCTGAGGCCTACCTCCGCAATGTGCTCACAGAAATCCTGCAGGCCTACCGAGGTGCTGACCATCAGCACCGCGTGCAAATCGATGCCATGTCGTATCTGCCAGAGGAGCAACAAGCACTGCTGCGCAGCTACCAACGGGAACTGGTCACAGTGGTTTCCGATAGCCTGATGGAGTTGGCACCGGCAGCATTGAAAGCCAACCCTCGCAAGGTAAAAGCAACCACAATGTCGGTTTTTGGTATGTTGAACTGGTTCTATATGTGGAATGGCGATGACCGCGAAGCAGCACGTGCGGAATACGCTGAACTCGTCTCAGACATCCTTACAAAGGGCCTTGCAGGCATCAAAGCCTAGAGCATAATAGTCCCGACAAAAGAAAGGCGCTCTCCTCTTTCAAGGTGCAGCGCCTTTTAGTGAGGCAGCCTCGTTGGCAATTGGGAAACAACGAAGCCGGAGGAACCTAATGGCGGTCGGGCGCCGAAGCGCCCACCACCTTATTGATCAAAATCGATTACCACGCGCTCGGAGATCGGGTAGCACTGACAGGAAAGCACATAACCGGCCTCCACCTCATAGTCCTCCAGTGCGTAGTTGGCGACCATTTCAGTCTCCCCCTCCAGCACCTTCGCCTTACAGGTTGAACAGACGCCCCCTTTGCAGGAATAAGGCACATCCATATCTGCCGCCAACGCCGCCTCGAGCATCGAAACGCCCTGCCGCGCCATGGTAACAGTGCGCGCTGTCCCATCCAGCTTTATGGTCGCCTCGCAGCCCTGTGCCTCGGAAGCGGAATCTGTTGGCCTTGGCGTTGCGGTTGCAGCGGTGCCAAACAGCTCAAACTTAATGTCCTCACGGGCCATGCCTTGTTTTTGCAGTGCTTCATTCACCATATGCATCACCGGCTCAGGACCGCAGATAAAGGCAGTATCAGCCGCTTTCACATCCACCCAATGCGCAAATAGCTCCTCCAGTTTTTCTGGAGAAAGGCGGCCGGTAAACAAATCAATTTCCTGTGCATCAGCCTTGAGCACATGAATGAGGGTAAACCGGCCCATATAGGTGTTTTTGAGATCCTCAAGCTCCTCTCGGAACATAATCGACCCGACAGAGCGATTGGCATACACCAGCGTAAACTCGCTCTCCGGCTCGCGCGCAAGCGTACTCTTTACGATCGACAGGATCGGCGTAATGCCAGAGCCAACTGCAAAGCCCAAATAGCTTTTGACGTTATCAGGCTGCAATTCGGTATAAAACCGGCCCTCCGGCGCCATAGCCTCCAGGGTGTCACCCGCCTTCAACTCATCATTCGCAAAGCTGGAAAAGACCCCGCCTGGAACTTTCTTCACGCCAATTTGTAAAACGCCATCGTCAACACCGGAGCAAATCGAATAGGAGCGACGCACTTCTTCCCCGCCAATGCTTTGACGAAAGGTAAGGTACTGCCCCTGCTTGAAGGCAAAGTCCTGCGCTTCTCTCGCCTGCGGCTGCAATGTAACCACCACGGCATCGCGGGTGGTCTTTTCAACTGCGGTTACGTTCAACCGATGAAATCTAGCCATGGTTTCACCCTAGATACATTTGAAATAGTCAAAAGGTTCAAGACAGCTCAGGCAGCGCCAGCTCGCTTTACAGGGCGTGGAACCAAACTGGCTGACCAACTCTAACTGCGCAGAACCGCACTGGGGGCAAGCCTTGGGTTTCCCGCTGGCTTGCGGCGGGGCAATTCCATAAGCTGCCAGTTTTTTGCGTCCGCTTTTGGAAATCCATTCGCTAGACCATGGCGGCGAAAGCACCGCCTCGACACGAAAAGCGCTCAACCCCTTCTCGCGCAGCTTGGCTGCCACATCTTCGTGAATTATCCGCGTTGCCGGACAACCTGAATATGTCGGCGATACCGCGACCACCAACTCCCCACCTTGCGCCTCAATCGAGCGAATAACCCCAAGATCAACAAGGCTCAGTACCGGTATCTCCGGATCAGGAACCTCTTCCAGCCATTGCCAGACATTCTGCAAATCCGGCTCGCTTACTGCTTGCTGCTTGCGCTCTGTCATCACCGTCACCAAGTCGCGCCGGGATAGGCCCGCTGCAAAAACTGCATCTCTGCGAGAATAAAGCCAAGGTGCTCGCTATGGGTTCCCCGTTTACCACCTTTCTGGAAATAACCGCTTTCCGGCACCTCCAGACACGCCTTGCCAAGCAGTGGCAACATCAGTTCGTCCCACGCGGTCTTGAGCGAGCTTGGCTGTGGTGCGATACCCGCATCAGCAAGCACCGCGTCCTCAGCCTCGTCAAGGAACATCTCCCCCACATAGGGCCAGAGATCCTCAAGTGCGGCTTGCATTCGCTGATGGCTTTCTTGCGAACCATCCCCAAGACGAACAACCAGATCGCTCGAACGCTCCAAGTGGTAAGAGACTTCCTTTGCCACCTTTTGCGCAATCTCTCGAACACGTTCATTCTTCGAAATGGCAAGCTGCTCCAGCATGACGCTCTGAAAGCCATCAAACAAGAACTGTCGCATCAGCGTCTTGCCAAAATCGCCGTTTGGCTGCTCCACCAGCAAAAGATTGCGAAAATCGAAGGCATCACGCAGATACGCAAAATCGTCGGCGCTGCGCCCCTTTCCTTCGATTTCGCCAGCAAGCCCAAGCCAGAGTTGGGTTTGACCGATCAAATCCAGCGACATATTCGCCAAGGCGATATCTTCTTCCAGCACAGGCGCATGGCCGCACCACTCAGAAACCCGGTGCCCGAGCACCAGCGTATTATCGCCCATTCGGCAAAGGAACTCGAATAAGGCCTTATCCATTGTTGCAGCACTCATCTTACAACCCTTTCAGTTCCTCAGGCATGGGAAAGAAAGTCGGATGCCGGTAGACCTTGTCCTGCGAGGGGTCGAACAACGGCCCCTTTTCACTCGGGCTTGAAGCGGTAATGTCATTGGCCTGCACAACCCAAATGCTCAAACCCTCGTTGCGCCGCGTGTACACATCACGCGCGCTTTTCAGCGCCACTTCTGCATCAGGTGCATGCAGGCTGCCAACGTGACGATGCGCCAGACCATGCTGACCACGAATAAAAACCTCCCAGAGGGGCCATTCTTTTTTCATGGGTTCTCTCCCTAAACTTCCATGATTATTCAGCGGCATCAGCCAAAGCATGCTTCTGGGCATGAGCCATAAGCCCATCGCGGAACCACGCCCCGTCATCCCAGGCCTTCACCCGCGCCCCAAGGCGCTCTTTATTGCAAGGGCCGTTGCCCTTGATCACCTCGAAGAACTCGGCCCAATCCGGATCAGCAAAGTCATAATGGCCGCGCTCTTCATTCCATTTCACTGTCTCGTCAGGAATGGTCAGGCCCAGATACTCCGCCTGAGGCACGGTCTGATCGACAAACTTCTGCCGCAGCTCATCATTGGTGTTAAGTTTGATTTTCCACGCCATCGACTGCGCCGAATGTACCGAATCCTTATCAGATGGGCCGAACATCATCAGCGCTGGCCACCAAAAGCGGTTCAGCGCATCCTGCGCCATCCGTTTTTGTGCCTCGTTGCCAAACGCCATCTTCATCATGATGTCGTAGCCCTGCCGCTGGTGAAAGGATTCTTCTTTGCAAATGCGGATCATCGCGCGGGAATACGGGCCAAAAGATGTCCTTTGCAGCGGCACTTGGTTCATAATAGCCGCACCATCCACCAGCCACCCGACCGCGCCGATGTCAGCCCAGTTCAAAGTTGGATAGTTGAAAATGGAGCTGTATTTCGCTTTACCGCTATGCAGCTGTTCGTAAAGCTCGTCCCGGCTCACGCCCAGCGTTTCCGCCGCGCAATACAGATAAAGCCCATGCCCGGCCTCATCCTGCACCTTGGCAAGCAAAATCGCCTTTCGCTCCAGCGTTGGTGCGCGAGTAATCCAGTTCCCCTCCGGCAATTGGCCAACAATTTCCGAATGCGCGTGCTGCGAAATCTGCCGAACCAACGTCTTGCGATAGCCCTCCGGCATCCAGTCCTTTGGCTCAATCTTCTCACCAGCGTCAATGCGCTCTTGAAAGGCGCGCTCCTGCGGCTCCATCTCTTCCAGAGATTTCACTGCAGCGCCGGTCGATTTGACCATTTGTGCGTACATGCTCGTTCTCCCTCTCAGACCCGCTCAAGGATCATGGCAATACCCTGCCCCACGCCCACACACATGGTGCAAAGTGCGAAGCGCCCGCCGTTGCGTTGCAGCCCATTTGCCGCCGTTAGCGCCAAACGCGCGCCGCTCATTCCAAGTGGATGGCCAAGTGCAATCGCACCGCCATTCGGGTTCACATGGCCCGCGTCGTCCGCAAGGCCCAGCTCGCGCGACACAGCCAAAGCCTGCGCGGCAAACGCCTCGTTCAGCTCCACCAAATCCATCTGATCCAACGTCATACCCGCCAAAGCCAACACTTTGCGCACCGCAGGAACCGGCCCAATTCCCATCACCCGAGGGGGTACGCCAGCAGCAGCCATAGCCACTACGCGCGCTTTGGGTGTCAAACCATGAGCCTTTGCGGCCAGCTCGCTTGCAAGCAGCAATGCCGCAGCTCCATCATTCACCCCCGAAGCATTGCCGGCAGTAACCGTAAGATCTGGCCCGTTAACCCCGCGCAGGCCCGAGAGCTTCTCTGCCGTCGTGCCCGGGCGAGGGTGCTCGTCAACATCAACGATGATTGGGGCACCTTTGCGCTGTGGCACACTTACCGGTACAATTTCGCTGGCAAACAGCCCGGCCTCTTGCGCCTCTTGCCACCGTGCTTGCGAGCGCGCGGCGAACGCATCTTGGTCCTCGCGGGTAATGCCAAAATCCGCAGCTACATTGTCTGCGGTCTCTGGCATCGAGTGGCTTCCGTGGGCGCCCTGCAGCTTCTTATTGATAAAGCGCCAGCCAATAGTTGTGTCATAGACGGCGTTAGAACGGCCAAAAGCACTCGTCGCTTTTGGCATCACAAAAGGCGCCCGGCTCATGCTTTCTACGCCCGCGGCAATCGCAAGAGCATAATCACCAGCCTTAATTCCGCGCGCCGCCATACCAACAGCATCAAGACCAGAGCCGCACAGCCGGTTGATCGTGGTGCCCGGAACAGTCACAGGCAGTTCGGCAAGCAGCGCCGCCATGCGGGCAACATTGCGGTTGTCTTCACCCGCTTGGTTGGCGCAGCCCATAATCACATCATCTACATCAGCCCAATCAACATCTGGGTTACGCTCCATAAGCGCACGCAGGGGCAAAGCCGCCAAGTCATCAGCTCTGATGGACGACAGCGCCCCGCCATATCGACCAATTGGTGTGCGAATCCCATCGCAAATAAAAGCATCCATGCTGCGGCTCTCTCCCAAATCCCGCGTATATCCAACCGTTCGGTTGGTTATTAATATGTTACACATATATCTGTTTGTCAAATATTTTGTAACTATTAAAAAGTAGGGGCTTCAACGAACATAAAAACCACTGATTTTTTGGGGGGTTTAGCGTTCCGCGTTTTATGCAAGCCTGCGCTAAACAATGGCACTTGGGAGCAAGGTATGTCCGACTCAAACCCGAAACAGACCCCTATTATCAATTGCCATACGCACATCTTCACGCTTGATCATGTGCCAGACAATTTCCTACCTCTGGGACTCGCAAAGGTTTTTAGATGGTTGCCATTTCGCCGCCTCGCCTGCTGGCTATTGCGGGCTCTCAGCCCGTTCGATAGCCGCGACCTTTTCAGCCGCTATGCGAATTTCCTCGAGGTTGGCGCGCAGCCCAGTCAAGCAGATGTCCTGAACAAACTCACAGGGTATTATCCACCCTCGTCACGCTTTATAGTGTTGCCTATGGATATGGCGTTCATGGGTGCCGGTGAGCCTGCAAAAGACATTTACCAACAGCACGAAGAGCTCGCGGAACTTGCACGCAACAGCCGAGGCCACTTGCTCCCCTTTATTGCCATTGATCCGCGCCGACACAGTCGGGCTGGCACTGATTTACGCCAATATGCGCAGCAGCTGCTGGATAAAACCCATACGGATGGCACCCGCATTTTCAAGGGCATTAAGCTATACCCGCCTCTTGGATACCTTCCGATAGATGTTGCACTTGAGCCTATCTGGGAGCTATGCGACGAGCTTTCTCTGCCTGTCATGACGCACTGCTCACGCGGTGGGGTGAAATCCAAAGACCTGGCGCCAAGCACCGCAGCCCACTACGCAGATCCCGATCACTACCGCACAATCTTGAGCACCTATCCCAACATGCGCCTCTGTCTCGCGCATTTCGGCGGATCTCAAGATTGGCAAAAATTCTTTTATGATGTGGGAAGCCGGCAAGAGGCGGCTCTTGACGCGCCGCACAACGCCCGAGCCCACATGAACTGGCTCACAAAAATCATGCAAATGATCAAGTCTGGTGAATATCCTAACCTCTACACAGACATATCCTACACAGTCTTCAATATCGAAGACTATATGCCCGCGCTCAAGGTGTTCCTAAGAGATAACAGGTTGCGCAGCCGCACCCTGTTCGGCTCAGATTTCTACATGAGTGAACAAGAGGTCTTTGAAGAGTGTTTTCTGTCTATAAAGCTACGCGCGGAACTTGGCGAGAAAACCTATAGCACCATCGCTCGAACCAATCCGGTGCACTACCTAAATGGGCTTGCCTATGAAAGCAAAGAACAAACCCTTGCCTAGTTTAACAACTGCGACCCATTGGCAATTTCCAGTAGGCGATTGCGCCAATAAGCATTACGCGGATCTCGCTGGTCACGCTTATGCCAAAACATGGCCAATTCACATTCAGGCATCGCAAAGGGGACAGGCACGGAATCTAACTGCCTAAAACACCCCTTCTTAAGCGCGCTTGGCAAAGTCACCAACATTTCCGTTCCCTTCATATAAAGGGGCAAACTGTCAAAATCCGCTGTTTGCAAAACCACATTGCGCGAACGCCCTAGCCCCTCCAATGCAACGTCAATATAAGAAAGTTGCACATCGCCGTGCGCAACGCGAGCGTGTGGACGAGCACAATACTCATTCAAATTCAGCGGCGGTCGGGTAACTTCTCCATCATAAAATACGGAGAGGGGCAAGCTGAGCACCTGCCGCTGTTGAATGTCACCGCAGTCCTCCAGCATCCGAGGAAAAACTGCTATATCGATCAAGCCATCGCGTAAACGACGGGCGATATCTCGCCACGACCCCGTGCCACTCACTTGCAACTGAATACCGGCGGCACTTGCTCGCATTTCACGAAATAGATAACCAAACAGCAGGTCTCTTTCCAGCGCGTTGCCTGCTAGTCGCAAAACACCGGTGTCTTCTTCTGGCGAATAGGGAGCCAAAGCACCAAGTTGGACGAAGCTTTGCAGCACCCCCTCAGCAATCGGGGCAATCTCTTTCATTCGCGGTGTAGCGACCATTTTCTGCCCGCTTCGCACAAACAGCGGATCATTCAGCGCCTGCCTCATTCGCTCTAAGGAATAGCTTAGGGTAGACTGCTTGATCTGCAGGGACGCCGCTGCATGACTCACGTTACCTTTTTGATAAATCTCCAGTAATTGCCTCAGAGCATGCCCATCTATATCTAAACTATCAGTTTTTTTCATAACCGAACTCAGAATTCTACGCCTTGTTTGCTGCAACCTGCATTTTATATCTCGTCCAGTAAAGGAGATTTCTAATGTGCTTTTTTAAAAAGTCCCTGTCAGCAGCGTTTGCCGCTAGCATTCTTGCCCTGTCTTCACCGACAAGCGCTGGAGAGCTTGAGCAAGCTAACAAACAAGTCGTGCAAGCGGCGCTAACCAGTGTTTTTGATGCACAAAATGTATCACTCGTTCCAACCTACTATCATAACGACTACATCCAACACTCTCCTGAGATTGAAGATGGGCAAGCAGGCATCACCAAAGCAATAAAACAAATGCAAGAGGCGGGCCTGAAGCCTAGTCGAGAGATTGCCCGAATAGTCGCAGAAAACGACTTGGTCGCCGTGCACTCACGAGTCAAGATAGGAGGACATTCCGCGATTGTGGCCGACATCTTTCGCCTCGAGGAAGGCAAGATCATCGAGCACTGGGACACAACGCAACCAGAGACCCCAGCAGAAAAAAGCGCAAACGGTAACAGCATGCTCGATGGTGGCGGCAACGCCGCACTCAAGGTTAGTACTGCGGCGCTCGAACGGAACAAAAGCAATGTTAAAGCCTTTATTGAACAAGGCTTTGCGGGCGATAAAAAGCTACTCGCCAGTCTGTTCGGGGACGAATACATCCAGCACAATCCAATGGTGCCGAATGGCAAGGAAGTTATCCTTGGTTTTTTGGAAAAGGGCGGTTTCCCGGCCACAATACATCAGATTGTGGCGCAAGGTGATTTAACTTTTGCTCTCGTCGAATACCCAGCGTTCAATAATGCCGCGATTGACATTTTCCGCCATGATGCACAGGGTAAAATTGTTGAGCATTGGGATATCGTGCAGAAAATCCCCGAAACACTCGCGCATAAAAATGGAATGTTCTAAAGAAATTCGCGGCCCCAATCGGCGTTATATCATTGATTTACCGACGAAAAAGACCAGACGAACGACCGTTCGTCTGGCCTGAAAACAATTGAGAACGCAAGGATCAGCTTACTTCATGCTTGCGGGCATTTTTATCCAGCATCACCCCCTGCTTTTTAGAAAGCATGAGCTCGCGCGCTTTTTCAAATTCCGGATCCTGCCAGAAAATCAAACAGCCGTTACAGCCGCGGCCGCAACACCCTTCGATGCCGAGGCGAGGCGACTTCGGCTTTTTCACCTCGTTGCCCTCCGAAATGGCGTCGATCAAGTTATGTCGTTGCCCGTCATACTTGTTTTGCTGTGCCTCCGTAGGCTCCCCACGCTCTTGAATGCGCTCGCCAATCCGATCCAGCTTCAGCCGGTTCCACTGCTGCGCAGTTAGGGATTTTTCCTTGCGCACCAATGTTCCATGCGGGAAGCGGGCCTTGAACGTCTCCACATCCTCATACTCAAACAAGCTCAGCGGAATACGGATCAACGGCTGTGCACCTGCATGAACCTCGCTGGTTATCTCGCCATTCTTGCGCACATTTTCAAACTCGTAGATACGCAGCAGCACAGTCTCGCGCTCTTTCGGCGGCAGAAACTCCAGCACATCGCCCGCTTGCAGCTTGTTCTTTACCTGCATCAAGATCGCATCATCGGTGATCTCTTCGATGATTCCAGCGAACTCCCACTCGCCAATCGAGTGCGTGTCTTCATAGTTATGTGCAAAATTGTTGAGCCGCCCATCGTGAAACGCGGTCGTGTAGCCTCGGTTTGCAACCGAATACATCTCGTCCATATACGGCTGCGGCTTCCAGTTTTCAGGATCCTTGTAGTAATCATCAATCGCCATGCGATAGGCGCGCGCAACCACACCCACATAGTACATCGACTTGCCGCGCCCCTCGACCTTCAGTGAATCCACGCCGATACGGAGGAAATCATTGAGCTTTGGCATCAGGCAAAGGTCTTTGGAATTTAGAATATAAGACCCGCGGCCATCCTCCAATATCGGCATAAGCTCGCCTGGGCGGCACCCCTCTTCCAGCAGGAACTCGAACATATCAATATTGTTCTCATTCAGCTCAAGCTCTTCAATCGTGCCATCTTTCATGCGCATGCGAACTTTGTAGTTCCAGCGGCAGGAGTTGGCACAATTGCCTTGGTTGGCCCCGCGCTCAGCCATAAAGTTAGACAGCAGGCAGCGGCCAGAATAGGTCATACACATCGCCCCATGAACAAACGCTTCCAAGCGGATGTCCGGGCAATTTTCGCGAATTTCTTCTAGTTCCGGGAAGGACACCTCGCGCGCCAAGACCACAAGCTCTGCACCCTGCTCCTTCCAAAAGTCCACAGAAAGCCAAGAACATACATTAGCCTGCGTGGAAATATGTAGCGGCACATTCGGCAAACGCTTGCGCATATATTGAAACACACCGGGATCCGCAATGATCAATCCGTCAGGATTCAAATCTCGGATTGTCTCGGCATACTCATCAAGTTTGGGAATATCCTTGTTATGCGAGAACAAATTGAGAGTGAGATAGACGCGCTTTCCATGTGCATGGGCAAACTCGATACCCTCGACAACTTGATCGAGAGTGAACTCTGACTTGGTGCGCAACGACATATCCGGCGTGCCCAGATAAATGGCGTCGGCCCCGTAAAGGACAGCTGTTTTTAGCTTCTGCAGATTACCTGCAGGCATTAGAAGTTCAGATGTATTTGTCATGGCGACCGGCTTTTGCTTTTCTTCGGGCAATGGGACCCGCGCGCGCAACCATATGGGCGGCGCTCTTTGCTATTCTGAGCCGGTTTTAGGCGATTTTGCTTAGGTTGAACAGGAAAAATTGAAGCAGCCATCCGCAAAGGGCAGCTGCTCGGCCATTATTGGGCGATCTCCAATTCGCCCACAACCTTCAAATTTGCTCTCGCCAAAGCATCTCCACTTTCCAGTTGACGCTCCAACCAGTTACAAAATTTAGCGATCTTATCCTCTTCACGCCGCTTCTCACGCCACATCAAATGGTAGCCAGCCCCTTCCATCTGATACTCAGGAAAGAGCGGGACCAACTGCCCCATACTCTCCAATTCGGCGCTTAGAATTCCGGAAGCAAGCACAACGCCAAAGCCCTGCCTTGCTGCCTCTAGCGCAACAACGCCTTGATCGCATACAAAGCTCTCACGAATGGCAACATCGCGCACTCCTGCTTGTAGAAGCCAGTCCTCCCAACTAACTGGCGCTTGGCTGCAAACAACCATCGGCGCATCAAGTAAGTCCGCTGGTTTTCTTGGGTAGCCAATTTTCTCTAGGAGGAGCGGCGAAATCAAAGGCCTAACACGCTCATGACCGATTGGTAAACTATCATAGCCATCAGGCAAATCGCCACCATGCCGGAAGTAAAGGTCAAACTGTCCATTTTCCGGGTCCAGACCATCACTCTCAACACAAGAGACAATAGTCGAGAGATCCTCGTTCAAATCACCAAAGGCCAAAACACGCTTGAGCAGCCAGTTAGAAGCAAAGCAGTTAGAACAATGGATGCTTAACGTATCACGATTGCCCACAGTTTCGACAGCGCGCGTCGCCGAGGCAATCCGGTCAAACGCCTCGGAAATCTCGGCTGAGTAGCGATAGGCCGCGGCAGTCGGAAAGACTGCACGAGAGCGTCTCTCAAACAACTCAAGGCCAAGATGGTCTTCAAGAGCTTTTAAGCGGTGGCTAACAGCACTGGCAGTAATAGAGAGTTTTGAAGCAGCAGCAACCAAACTGCCTGTCTCCATAACGGCGCGAAAAGCAACCAGAGCGTTTAATGGCGGTAAGCGATTCATGTATAAGCTTCGATCTATTGCAGCATTTAAATAAGTGAAGTCATCTTAACGCAAGCAAACCAGTCCATACAAGCTTTTTTGATAAAACCCCTGATTTCTTGAATATTTAAAGACAAATTTAAAATTTCCAAACAGTGTTTTACTATACTTTAGTTTTGATTTTCTATTTTTCAACAATGCATCAGGTAAAAAATTAACAAAATTATCTAGGGTTACATTATCGTTACTCGACAGAAAAAAAGAACACAACACTCATTACCTTAGGGTATTTATGAAAATTGTAATACACAATTCCTGAAATCTAGTATTTCTATATAGGCTTGATGATCAAATTGACGAAGAGTATTAGAAAATTGTTGCAGACTACAGTCGTTAAGTGTCAGTTATTTTCAAAATTTAACAATTTAACAAAATTTAGCTTACGCATACGAAATTTGCGGCCCGCATACAATTTATGCGAGCCGCCGCTGTGAAAAAAATTGTCAAATTAGCGCGTTATGATCTCTGGCCCCATAACCATCGTGGGAAGAGCCGTTGAAATCCATGGCACATAAGTCACGAGAACAAGGAAGACCAATAGCACCAATACAAATGGCGCAGCTGCCCGCACAACCTGAACCAAACTCATTCCTGTGATCCCGGATGTAACAAACAGGTTTAGTCCGATCGGCGGTGTGATCATGCCAATTTCCATATTCACTACCATGATAATACCAAGATGAATTGGATCGACACCAAGCTCTATCGCTATTGGAAACACCACAGGCGCCACAATCAACAATAGTCCAGAAGGCTCCATGAACTGCCCTCCGATCAACAGTAGGATATTTACCGCAATCAAGAAGGTGAACCAGTTAAACCCAGCTCCGATCATCCAATCGGTAATCACCTGCGGGATGCGTTCGGCCGTGAGCGTGTGAGCAAACAACAGCGCATTGACGATGATAAACATCAGCATCACCGTTGTTTTTGCGGACTCAACCAACACCTTCCTCGTATCCCGATGAAAAAACGCAGGTACGAAACGTGACACGATCATCCAAAGGTTGCGTAACGCCGCATCGCTTAAGCTCTCGGCAGGGCGCCGCCAAGGAACTTCGGCAAGTGGGCCCATATCTCGATAAACAAACAGCGCGATTAATGCCGCATATACAGCAGCGACCGCCGCTGCTTCTGTTGGGGTAAACACTCCCATGTAAATCCCGCCAAGGATAATTACCATGAGGAACATACCAAAGGCAGCCTCTGAGAACGAAGCCCAAATCTGCGAGAGTTTTGGGAAAGGCTGCGCGGGCATATTTTTCTTGCGCGCGATAATGTAAATCGTCCCCATCAGCATCAAACCGGCGATCGTCCCTGGAACAACACCAGCAAGGAACATCCGCCCAACCGACACATTTGTCGCCGCAGCATAAACAACCATCACAATGGATGGTGGAATGAGAATGCCTAGTGTTCCAGCGTTTGCAACAATACCCGCAGCAAAATCCTTACTATATCCCGCACGTTGCATCGCGGCGATGGCTATCGTCCCAATCGCCACCACAGTGGCAGGAGAAGAGCCAGACAAAGCGGCAAAAATCATACATGCAAATACAGCCGCAATCGCCAGACCACCCCGGATCCAGCCCACCGTATCAATCGCGAAGTTTACAATGCGCCGCGCCACCCCACCAGTGGACATAAAGCTGGAAGCCAGAATGAAGAACGGAATAGCCAGCAAAGTAAAATTTTGCGAGGCATTAAACAGCTGCACGGCAACCGCGCTCATACTGTCATGCGAGAACAGCGCGATATAAAGAACGGCTGACAGGCCAAGCGCGATGGCAATCGGAGCGCCAATCAGCAATAAGACCAGCACCATAATAAACAGAAAGGCAGTTTCCATGGGGTTAGTCCTTCAATACGTCTTTGTTTTCTTCCACCAGCTCTTCCGCTTCATGCGCGGCAATAAGCGCATGGCGAGAACCGGTCGCAATCATCCAAAAAGCCTGCAAAGCGCGAAAACCCAATAAGGCCAATCCAAAAGGCAAAACGATATAGCTCGTCCAACGCGGAATACGTTCCTTTACATCGAACATTTCTTGCGCCCACTCGGGGAACCGCAAATCAACCATGCCAATTGGCAGCTTGTAGAATTTAGCAACATACGCCCATGCCCCGCCGGTAGAGCCTTTGTTTTCAAGGCCGAATAACGCCCCGAACCAACTTGCATCTATAAGCAGCGCGGCATAAAGCACGATTGCCAATGCACCAAGTAGCGCAAACCAGCGGTAAACACGCTTGGGAAAAAGATTGATAAAGGCATCAACGCCCAGATGCGCGCCAATTTTAATACCGTAGCTCATGCCAAAAAGAATGAGCCAAGCAAACAAAACACGCGTGAATTCCAACGCGCCTCCCCAGCCTGAGTTAAAGCCGTAGCGCGCAACCACCTGAGAAAAAGTCACAAGCGTCATCACCGCCAAAAGCAACGCGATAATGTTCTCTTCAAGCGAGGCAAAAAAGTTCTTTAGTTGCGTCAAAGCACACACTCCCCCAGCGCCCGCAACATTGCTCACCACACTGCACGGGACGGTGCCCGCCGAAGGGACGAACCTCCGGCGGAATCTTGATCATTTTTGATTAGTTGTTGGCAGCAACAGCCGCATCAATGAAATCTTGCCCGATGTCGTCGGCAAACTTGCCCCAAACCGGCTTCATTGTATCGACCCATTCCTGACGCTGCTCAGGTGTCAATTCACGGACAACAGAACCGGCAGCAATAATCTTCTGCTTGTTCTCTTCATTAATCGCGGTAGAGCGGTCATTGTACTCTGCGGATACTTCGTTGAAGATCTGCAGGAACTGATCGCGTACACTAGGCTCAAGACTGTCGAGCCACTCCTGTGAAGTTACAGCCAAGTAGGTCAGCAACTGGTGGTTAGTCTCGGTAATGCCGTCCTGAACCTCGAAAAATTTCTTGGTGTAGATATTCGACCAAGTGTTTTCTTGCCCATCAACAACGCCGGTTTGCAGCGCACCATAGACCTCTTTAAAGGCCAGTTTCTGCGCATTGGCATCCATAGCCTCAATCATAGCCACGGCAACGTCAGAGGTTTGTACGCGGAATTTGAGGCCCTTCGCATCAGATGGAACCATCAAAGGCTTATTCGCAGAGAAGTTCTTAAGGCCATTAAAGACGTAACCCAGACCAACGAAGCCAACATCAGACATCGCACCAAGCAGCTCTTGCCCTTTTTCACCAGTGGTGAACTTGTTTACAGCATTCATGTCTTCAAACAGGAATGGCAAATCAAACAAGCGGTATTTAAGGGTATATGCCTCAAATTTTGCCAGGGATGGCGCAGCAAGCTGCACATCACCCAGCAGCAGGGCTTCCATTACCTTGTCATCATCAAAAAGCTGCGAGCTCGGGAACACCTGCATACAGGCTTTGCCGTTCATTTCTTCATTAATACGGCCCGCCAGCGCATTCGCCATTTCACCCTTTGGGTGCCCTTGAGCAGCAACAACGTGGCTGAACTTGATAACGATCTCACCTGCATCGCAGGCTTCTTGCGCCGCTGCAGGAACAGCAGCAGCAAGAGACATGGCAACAGACGCGGCCAAAGCAATTTTTTTCATTAGGTTTCTCCCAAATTCAATAACTGAGCCCCTCCAGGCTCGTGCCGATTACTTAGCAAAAGGCATGCCAAGTTTTTGAAATTAGTCCAATCCTAAGACTGCTAAGGGTTTTCCCGCTCTGGCAATCCGTCGCACACTTGTTGTGTGACCTACATCACGTTACCCTTTCAACACATGGTCGCCCTAAATGTGTCGTTCTCGACACATTTACTCTCCTTGTTCGCCGCCCAAATTGTATTTCTTCATTTTCTCGTAGAGAGCTTTACGTGAAACCTGTAGTCGCTCATAGGTCGGCTTTATTTTTCCGCCATTCTCGCCAAGCACTTGCGCAATTACCTGCCGCTCATAGGCCCCTACGATTTGAGCCAAGCTTTCGCCCTGCACTTCCGCCACGGGTGCCAGCTCGCCAAAGCGCTCCAACCCAAGGACAAATCTATCCGCCACGTTGCGCAGCTCGCGCACATTTCCCGGCCATTCGCGTTGCATCAGATCCTGCATAAACGCTGGTGTCAGCTGTGGCACTTCAGTGCGATACCGCGCCCGCGCGCCCCTCGCCAAATAGTGAAACAGGATTGGAATATCCTCTTTACGCTCTCGCAAGGGTGGCAAAGACAGCGTGATTACATTGAGGCGGTAAAACAAATCACGCCGAAAACGCCCCTCATCGCTGGCCTGAGACAAATCATCCTTTGTCGCCGCAACAAAGCGGATATCAAGCTCGATAGCTTTATTTGAGCCAAGTCGCTCTATTGACCGGGTCTCAATCACACGCAATAGCTTCACCTGAAGCTCAAGCGGCATAGACTCAATTTCATCAAGAAAGACTGTACCGCCATGAGCATGCTCCAGCTTGCCGATCCGCTGCCCACTCGCACCGGTGAAAGCGCCGCGCTCATGGCCAAATAGCTCAGATTCGATGATATCCGCTGGCAAGGCTCCGCAGTTAAGCGCCACAAACGGCTTCTCTTTCCGCCGCCCTTCTTCATGCAGAGCCCGCGCCACCACTTCTTTGCCCGCACCAGTTTCGCCGAGAATGAGGACGTCCGCATCCGTATCCGCCAGTGCGCGCACCATCTCGCGAATCTGTACAATGGCAGCAGATTTACCCACCAAACGTTGTTCAAGTCCGGAATGATCTCCCAACTCTTCGCGCAGAACCCGGTTTTCAAGTGTCAGGCGTCGTTTCTCCAGCGCGCGCTCCAGCACATTGCTAAGATCGCTCACCGCAAAGGGCTTCTCTTGAAAATCATAGGCCCCGGCGCGCATCGCCTCCACCGCAAGCGGCACATCCCCATGTCCGGTGATCAGCACCACCGGCAACGCGCTATCTATCTCAAAAGCAGCGCGCATCACGGAAAACCCATCCATACCGGGCATCCGGATATCACTTACCAGCACACCGTTAAACTCGTGCGAAATCTGCTCCAACGCCGCTTCTGGTGCCCCGTAGGCTTGCACGTGAAAACCTGCCAGCTCGAGCCCCTCTGCCAAAGCATCACGCATATCCTCGTCATCATCGACAAGTAAAATCGTCGCGTCGCTCATTCCCACTTCATGCCTTCCCGCTCATACGCGCGCTGCAGCTCAATCACAAAGCAAGCGCCGCCACCGCTTACATTGTTAAAACTCAGCTCACCACCAACATCCTTGATAATCTTATAGGCAATCGATAGCCCTAGCCCCAGCCCCTCTCCCACAGCCTTTGTTGTAAAAAAGGGGTCAAATACATGTTGCGCCGTCGTCGGATCTATCCCCGGGCCGTTATCCAGCACGCAGATACGCACCTTTTCGTCAAACGAACTAACTTCGATCCGCAATTCTGCACCATGACGTCCCTTCAATGCATCCAACGCATTGCCCACCAGATTCATCAGCACCTGTGTCAGTCGTACCTGCCCCGCAAGCACAAAAAGACCTGCGTCACTCCGCCTTATCTGCAAGTCAACCGCCATGCTTTTCAGCCGCGGTCCTGCCAACAGCATCACTTCATCAATGATCAAATCCACCGGCACAATATCCAGATCGCGGCCGGCTTTGCGCGTAAACCCTTTTAAGGTTTTACTAATCGCCGCCATGCGCTCCACCATGGCAACAATCCGGCCAAGGTTCTTCTCTACCTTCTCGACCTTTCCCATCTTGAGAAATTGGTCCGCATTATCGGCGTAGGTGCGGATGGCTCCCAACGGCTGGTTAAATTCATGCGAAAGCGCTGCAGACATCTCTCCTAGCGTCGCCAGTTTCGCTGATTGCACCAACCCTGCTTGTGCATGCTGCAACTCTTTCTCGGTCGCCTTGCGCTCAGCCACTTCTTCACCAAGGCGCTTATTGGCAGCGAGTAGATCTGCCGTTCGGGCCTGAACCGTTTTTTCAAGCACGACCGCAGCGTCTCTATTCGCTTTCAATCGCGCCAACAACCGCCAGCGCCGTTCGAGCACCTGCCAAATGACAACCTGCAAGACAAGAAAAGACAACACTATCGCGACAGTGGTTTTTAAGGCCTGTTGATGCGCTTCCTTTGTTGAGCTGTACATATCAACCCGCCAGCCAATCACTGGCAGTTCCTTCGAAAGCTTCAGCCATTCCGGGCCGCCTTGTTCTTCGCCTTTAAACCGGCCAAATGCACTTTGCGTTGGTGGACCAGACGCAGGCACCGAAACCCCAAGTTTCCTCGCTGCATCCTTCTCAAATGAACGAAAGGGAATAACACCTTGCCGCCACTTTACTCGATTACTCGCCACGACTTGCCCGTCAGGTCCAACGGCGACCAAAGCGTTCCTCGTCAGCGCCCATGTTTGCTCAAGTTCGGCAAGCGAAACACGCAGCGCCAACACCCCGACTATCTTTTGCTTCCGGCGGATTGGTGCGGCAAACACATAACTCGCGGGCGTACCATCACTTAAAAACACGGTATCACGGCCAAGCCGTCCTTGCCGCGCCGCCTGAATAGCGGGAGCATCAGCATCATAAAACCGCCGGCTTGCCGAGCCAGTGCTAAAGCCCGGCTGGTTCGACATAAAAAAGTCGCTTAAAAAAGATGAGATCACAACCTCTTCTGCACCAGACATGCCAGCGATCACTCGAGTGGCTTGCAAGGCAGCAGCAGCATCTTCCTGCTGAACGATAGATATCAGGTCCGCACGCCGCGCCAAGAGCGGGGGCAGCAACCTATACTTATCAAGCAGGTTTTGCAGATTGGCAGTTTGCACTGTTAAAATCGCGGCTTTGCGTTCTAGCAACACTCCAAGATAGTATCTATCCGCCAGCCAGAGTGAAACCACGGTACACACAAGTAGGCTGCTAATCGCCAATGCAGCAAAGTAGCCGCGCCCCAAACGCCGGTCCTGCGGCTGGGTTTTCTCGGCCGGTAGGTTGCTCATTTCCCCCCCCTGGCACGCGGGTACACACCGGCAAGCGGCAACTCCATGTCATCCTTGAGCACTTCCAATGCAATAGCCGAGCGCACACTTTGCACACCGGTGTTCGGCAAAAGCTGTTCATTGATCAACTTGCCAAGTCCCTTTAAGTCACTGGCGCATACCTGCAAAAGGTAATCCATGTCGCCGGTCATTGTGTAGGCCGCTTGCACTGCGGGAGTCCGTGACACCAACTGCCGAAACACCTCTGCATTCTCGGGGCTGTGGTGGGAAAGCGTGACACTCACAAAAGCCGTAACGCCCAGCCCAAGCTTGGCACTATCCAGTTCAGCGCGATACCGGCGCACAACACCGCTCGCCTCCAGCCGTTGCCTTCTTCTGGAAACTTGCGAGGCAGAAAGGCAAACCTGCTCTCCAATTTGCTGGTTCGTCATTGCCGCATCGCTCTGCAATGCCGCAAGAATCTTGTAATCGAATCCATCTAGCTCAATCGTATCGCGCATGAAAGCTAGGTTATATACAATTTTCGCGCATCTCAATGCCGTTGTTGCTCGCCTTTCGCACAATGCTCTCCCCACAAAGCACGTAGAAATAGTTAGACACGAAGAGGAGAGACCAATGGGACCATTTCCACACGACGCAGCACCAGCGCAAATCTCTAAAGATAATCCTGCGGGGACAGATGGCTTCGAGGCCGTAGAGTTCGCACATGCCGAACCAGAAATACTCGCAGCGCTCTTTGAGAAAATGGGATTTGCACCCGTTGCCAAGCACAAAACCAAAAACATCACCCTTTATCGTCAAGGCGATATCAATTACATCCTCAATGCTGAACCAAACAGCTTCGCCAGCCGGTTCGTAGAAGCGCATGGCCCCTGCGCCCCCTCTATGATTTGGCGGGTTGTTGATGCGCAGCACACGTTCAATCACGCCATTGAAAAAGGTGCTGAAGCCTACACAGGTGATGATAAAACAATCGATGCGCCCGCAATTATCGGCATTGGCGGCTCGCTCTTGTACTTTGTTGACAGGTATGGCCCTAACAACTCTTGTTATGAAGAAGAGTTTGACTGGCTCGCACAAAAAAATCCAATGCCTGAAGGCCTTGGCTTCTATTACCTTGATCACCTCACCCATAATGTCCATCGGGGCAATATGGACAAATGGTGGGATTTCTACCGCGATCTGTTCAATTTCAAACAGATTCACTTTTTCGACATTGCGGGCAAGGTCTCAGGTTTGGTCTCCCGGGCCATTACGTCGCCTTGCGGAAAAATCCGAATTCCTATCAACGAAAGTACGGATGATCACAGCCAGATTGAAGAGTATTTGAAGAAATACCGCGGTGAAGGGATTCAACACATCGCCATTGGTACCGACGAGATATACGATGCAACAGACCAACTAAGCGAAAACGGTTTGCGCTTCATGCCCGGCCCGCCCTCTGCCTATTACGAAAATAGTCGCCAGCGCGTGCAAGGACACTCAGAGCCACTAGACCGCATGCAACAGCACGGCATACTGATTGATGGTGAGGGAGTTGTAGATGGCGGCATGACAAAAATTCTTTTGCAAATTTTCTCCAAGACTGTCGTCGGCCCCATCTTCTTCGAGTTTATCCAGCGCAAAGGCGATGAAGGCTTTGGAGAGGGAAATTTTCAGGCGCTGTTCGACAGTATTGAAGAAGACCAAATTCAAAGGGGGGTTCTAAACGCTCCAAGAGCAACCGCATAAACCCATACGCAGTCAGGGGGCAATCTCGCTGACTGCGCTTACACAGAAACAACCATTGACCTGCCGCCTCATTTCGTGCAGTATTTTTTTCGGTTTCAGAATTAAAATACTCATCCTCGTGTTTCTGCCTAGCTAGCTGTGCTGCATCATATTTTCATTTAGGCGCCTAAATAAAGAGACAGTGGATCGCAAAATTGGCAGGTAGAATTATGTCGGAAAAAGGCAGTCGAGAGCAGATCCGTTATCAAAACAGGGATCTAATTCTAAGTTCTTTGCGCAGAGAAAAATCTATAGCACGAATAGAACTTGGCAAACTTACCAGCCTCTCCCCTGCAACTGTCACTTCTATCACTGCTGATCTTCTAGATTTAGGACTAATCGAAGAGCACCTGAGCCGGTCCACGGATGCACCAAAGGGAAGGGGTCGGCCACGCTGCATGCTCGGCCTGCGCCCGTTTGTCGGCTGTGCTGTTAGCATCAAACTGTCAGTTAATCGCCTCCACTTCGTGCTATGCGATTTTGCAGGCAATGTACGCGCACGCAAGCAGGTTCGCTTCGCTTCGCTTGAAGCGTCCGGGGCTTCTTTTACGGCAACCCTTGTCGGTGCCTTGCATGAGTTTTTGGCGGAACACCCGCAAGAATCGGCCAATCTCATGGAAATCGGATTTGCAATTCAAGGCATCGTCGATACTCAGCGCGGCACCATTGTCTGGAGCCCGGCGCTTGCAGAAAAGCACATCGATGTTGTCAAGCCGATTAAGCGGCAGTTTGGCATTGAGTGTTACCTGTCAAACGACACCAACATGATTGCTGAGGCGCTTTACAGGCAAAATCCCGAGCGTTTTGGGCCAAATTTCGCCGTTATTTATATGGATCAAGGCGTTGGCGCTGGCCTCATCGTCAATGGTGAACTTTACCTAGGTGAAACTGGCGCGGCTGCCGAGTTTGGGCATTCTCTGCATATCCCCGGCGGAGCTCTTTGCCGCTGTGGCAAGCGGGGATGCTTAGAAGCTTATCTTGGTGACTATGCCATACAGCGCCGCATCTTAGGCGCCTCAGAGCATACAGACCCCGGCAGTCTGGGCATAGAGTGGCACTCTATTGCTTCACATATCGAAGAGGCCATGCAGGGAGACGCTGCAAAAATTGCAGTTTTCAGAGAAGTTGGCTTTGCGCTCGGTGCGGGCCTTACGCGCCTCGTGGCTATGCTTGATCTCCGTAGCATTTATTTAACCGGACGAACACTTCAGGCTTATCCGGTAATGGAAGCAGGCATTCGCGAGGGTCTTGGCTCTTCGCTTCTCAGCAACCTTCAAGACGAGATTAAAATAGATGTTTTGCCGTGGAACGAAGATTTGATCGAACGCGGCGTGCTAGCAAAAGCGCTACGCCGCATAGATGAGAGCTTTCTGGCACGTAAAGAGCCCATGCGCGAACTGGTCTAGCCATTAAATGAAAAAGGCTGGCACGAGGCCAGCCTTTCTATATCAGCTACTGCGGCTCATCAAAGATGAGGGCAGTCCGCGCGCAAGCGTTTGAACCACCAGCGCCGTGATCCCCGCTTTGATCAAGTCGCCAGGAATGAACACACCAGCACCTACGATCGCCTTCATGATAGGGATATTTCCAATCATCGCCATCGCCGGTACACCGATCAAGTACACCACGCCAATGCCACCAACAACACTTGCCAGGAATGCCGCAACACCGGCATTTGCACTGCGCATTTTCTCCATAATCAGACCGGTCACAAAAGCACCGGCCACCCAGCCAAACAGGAAGCCGGAGGTTATGCCGTAAAAGACGGCGATCCCGCCACGTCCACCGGAAAGCGCAGGCAGCCCAACCGCCACCAAGCCCAACAGCAAGATCACCGAAAGCGCCCCTCGCTTGGCACCCAGCACACAGCCTGCCAGCATCACACCAAGAGTTTGCGCTGTAATCGGTACACCCGCAAGAAACGGAACATCAAACTTAGGCATTTGCCCAAGCGCGGCAATTAGCGCCGCAAACAATGCAATCAGAACCAAAGAGCGATCGTTTCTCATATTATTCCCCAATATTCAATCTCTATCTAAATCCATCAGCGCCACCACGCGCACTCAAAGCTTCGGCAACACTCTCCGACATTTTAAGTGTTCGCAATACAAATGGCGCTATCAACCTCCAGCTATTCCGCCTACCAGAGCGAGCTCGATATGCTTCTTGCAAGCCACTATAGATCGCCAACAACACAGGAACAAACCGGATCATCAAAGCAAATGCCAGTGCAACGCGACGCTCACTCAGACCAAACAGGCGTAAGGGGCGGCACAGCGGCATCACAGCATCCATTAGCTCATTCATCCTACTAGTAATACTTACAAAATTTGCAAGCAATACCATTCCAATCATGCGCAGTCCCGCAACAACGCCTTCCCACAATGTCCCATTGAGATAATGAAAGCCGATGATAATTGCCACTATATAGAGCAAAGGGGAAAGAGTGCGCAGCGCAACAAGTCCCTGTTTACCAACACTAATATAGAGACCAAACGCAAGTACCGCGAGGCACCCCATGCTGACAACCGAAGAAAAAGGCAAGAAGAATGTCGAAATAACAAACAAAGCCAACAACTTGGCTCGTACAGGAACATTGTGCGCCCAACTAACATTGGGCAAAAATGCCGCCCTCATGCCGATGCCCATCTAAAATCGGGATTGTTCAGGGCGCCAAGTTCCGCCTCTTCATAGTCCTTCAAAACATCTCCAGCATTCCCGAGCGCTTTCAGACGGCCTTCTTCCATCCACAAGACTTGATCATAGTCGGCAAGTAGGGAAAGATCATGACTTACAAAAATAACCTGCTGCGTCAGTTGCTCAAGTTCACGCGCCAACAAACGAGAATTTCTTAAATCCAGACTGGAAAAGGGCTCATCTAGTATGAGGACCTCAGGTTCACCAATCAGGACTGCAAGAATACTTAAATATTGCTTTTGCCCTTCAGAACAGGACAAGATGGGCTTATCCGCAAGTTGCCCAACGCCATGGTCACAAAGAAACGCGAACGCTTGCTTATCAGCAACTGTTTTCCCAAGTCCTTTTTGTCTGAGAACAAAGCTAACTTCCTCTAGCACTGTTGGAAATATAATCTGGTGATCGGGATTTTGAAAAACGAAACCCACATATTCTAGTAAGGCCCTACCGTCTTCCGCCGAACAAAGACCATGTACAGATAACTGCCCAGCACTAATTGGTAGGAGGGCGTTAATACTTCGAATGAGCGTGCTTTTGCCGGATCCGTTTCTACCGATAATGCCGATGCGTTCGCCTTCGAGTTCACAAGTGAAATCACGAACAACAGGTGAACCATCACGCGCAATTGATACGTCATCAAAGGAAATCTTACGATCTTTGCAAGCTGCCATGCATTACTCTAACGCTGAAGTTTTTTGCTTCTATAGTGTATTTTCATGCATTAAGCGAGAGTAACACTTTGAGCTCTTTGTGACCGTCCATGAATATTTGATTTTGGTCGTGGTGTTATGCGCGGTCGTGGAGTTTTGTGCGTACGGGTGATCTGCGCGGGTGCGGGTGCTGTTTAGCGCGCACTTAGACAACGATGCGCGCATGCTGCCGTTTGTACGTGCGTTGCTGAATGAAGCTAGTTTGTATTTTGGGAGGTTTTTATGTGTTTGTTTGAATTTGAAGTGTGTGTGTGAGGTTATCATGTCCGGCGGCGCCCTACTCTCCCGCGTCTTAAGACGAAGTACCATTGGCGCAGGGGCGTTTCACTTCCGAGTTCGGGATGGGATCGGGTGGGGGCGCCCCGCCATAGCCACCGGACAGGAAAACCTCACTTGAACTGGTCATTTTATTTGCGCGTAGCTTTAACATTCATTGCTTTGGCTTCGAATGCGCTACACGGCGTTATTTGCGCGTAGCTTTAACATTCATTGCTTTGGCTTCGAATGCGCTACACGGCGTTATTTGCGCGTAGCTGTAACATTCATTGCTTTGGCTTCGAATGCGCTACACGGTGATTTGCGCGTAGTTTTGTCATTCTTGGTTGAGCATTGAATGTGCTACTGGTGTTTTGTTATACAAGCATGTTTTTTGTTTGTTTGTGATTAT
>NZ_LLWC01000026.1 GCF_001561995.1 Polycladidibacter hongkongensis | reverse complement strand
AGCTGGTCCGAAGCTACGGTCTGCGCCAAGAGTTCATCACACCATATTGTCCGCAGCAGAACGGCATGATGGAACGATTGATCCGGTCGCTGAAGGAGCAATGCGTTCATCGCCAACGCTTCGAAAGCCTAATCCATGCCAGCCGAACAATTGCTAATTGGGTTACGTTTTATAATGGCTTGAGGCCTCATCAGGCGCTTGCAATGAAGACACCTAACGAGGCATACAAATTAGCGGCATAACTTGAGCAGAAATTGCTGGGTCAATACACTTTGGCCGCCCGTTAACGCCGGGAGAACTGGCATGTGGCCTTTCGCATATGCAGCTTTGGCGACAGCTTTTACAAGACGCCGAAGCCGATGCATATGTTGTTTTGGAAGATGATGTGAAATTGTCTGACAATCTGCCGGAAATCGTGAGTGCACTACAAAACACAGATGCGGCATTTGTAAAGCTCAGCGGCAATCAAGTCAAACCCATGAGAAAACTAGGTGAGCTGACATCCGAAGTTGACCTCTACAAACTGGCGTATGGCCCGCTTAACACTTGCGCCTATTTTATTCGGAAAGAAGCTGTACCCAGACTATTGTCTTACTGTTACTCGATGAGTTTACCAATCGATACTATGCTGGACCGAAGTTTTCGTCATGGAGTCGATATTTATGCAGTCATACCTTATCCAGTCCATCCCATTCCAGACAACGAAGACAACAGTGGTGCGTTAAGCTCTCAAATTGGACATAGAGATTACAAGTATAAATCTGGCAAGAGTGAATTATCCAAGTATGGCCCGAGGCTATACCGCTTGGCTTCAAGTTTCTTCAAGCGTTATGCCGAGATCAAACTAAGACTTGGTATGTGAATGGAGCCAGCATTCAGGCTGGCTCCTCTCGATTTTGATGCAGTGCGCTTGGCTAAAGTGTATAGCCCCGGGCTTCGGCAAGCTGTTGCAAGAGGCCAAGCGCCGCATCGGCAATAACTGTGCCTGGCGGGAATATAGCCGCCGCGCCTGCTGCATAAAGTGCATCAAAGTCTTGCGGCGGAATAACCCCGCCCACAACGATGACGATATCCTCGCGCCCTTGCGCGGCAAGAGCTTTCTTTAGCGCTGGCACCAGCGTTAAATGCCCTGCGGCCAAGGAAGACACCCCCACCACATGCACATCATTCTCCACGGCCTGCTTGGCTGCTTCTTCCGGCGTAGCAAACAGTGGCCCGATATCCACATCAAAGCCCAAATCCGCAAAAGCCGAGGCAATAACCTTCTGGCCGCGGTCATGCCCATCCTGTCCCATCTTGGCGACGAGAATACGTGGACGGCGTCCGTCCTCTTCGGCAAAGCGGTCAGCGCGATTGATTGCCTCTTGCACCTGCGGGTTCATGGTGCCGACCTCCCGTTTATAGACGCCGGAGATTGACTGGATCTCCGCATTATGGCGACCAAAAGCGTTCTCCATGGCGAGGGATATCTCGCCCACCGAGGCCTTCGCCCGCGCCGCATCAATGCTCAATGCAAGGAGGTTACCCGTGCCTGAGCGCGCACCGTTTTCAAGCGCTTGAAGGGCGCTCTGCGTTGCGGTCTCATCGCGTTCAGCCCGCAGCCGTTGCAGTTTATCGATCTGCATGGCGCGCACTTGAGCGTTGTCAACTTTGAGAACTTCAAGCGGCGGCTCGCTTTCCGGCTTGAACTTGTTGACCCCGATGACACTTTGCTGGCCGCTATCGATGCGCGCTTGCGTTTTGGCTGCGGCCTCTTCGATGCGCAGCTTTGGAATGCCCTGCTCAATGGCTTTGGCCATGCCACCAAGCGCCTCTACCTCGGCAATATGCGCCAGTGCTTTTTCAGCGAGTTCATGGGTGAGCATTTCAATATAGTAGGAGCCCCCCCAAGGATCAATCGTGCCGGTGGTGCCGCTTTCCTCCTGTAAAAACAACTGGGTGTTACGGGCAATTCGCGCGGAAAAGTCGGTCGGCAATGCCAGCGCTTCATCCAGTGCATTGGTATGCAGCGATTGTGTGTGCCCTTGAGTTGCGGCCATTGCCTCAACGCAGGTACGTGTCACATTGTTAAACACATCCTGCGCGGTCAGCGACCAACCCGATGTTTGGCAATGGGCCCGCAGCGAAAGGCTCTTGGGGTTCTTCGGAGCAAAGTTCTCTTGCATCAAACTGGCCCAGATCAGCCGTCCCGCCCGCATTTTGGCAACTTCCATAAAGAAGTTCATACCAATTGCCCAGAAGAACGACAGGCGCGGGGCAAAGCTGTCGATATCCAGTCCGGCAGCTACCCCGGCGCGAGCATATTCGATGCCATCGGCAATGGTGTAGGCCAGCTCCAGATCCGCCGTCGCGCCCGCCTCCTGCATATGATAACCGGAGATCGAAATCGAGTTAAACCGCGGCATATGCTGCGAGGTGTACTCGAAGATATCGGAGATTATCCGCATGGAAGGGGCAGGGGGATAGATGTAGGTGTTGCGCACCATGAATTCTTTCAGGATGTCATTCTGTATGGTTCCTGAAAGCTGCGCTTGCGCCACCCCCTGTTCTTCAGCAGCTGCAATATACAGCGCCATTACAGGGAGGACTGCGCCATTCATGGTCATGGACACACTCATTTTGTCCAGTGGAATGCCCTCGAACAAAGTGCGCATGTCGTAGATGGAATCGATCGCCACCCCCGCCATGCCCACATCCCCCGCCACACGAGGGTGATCACTGTCATAGCCACGGTGCGTTGCCAAATCGAAGGCCACCGACAGCCCCTTTTGCCCAGCTGCCAGATTGCGGCGGTAAAAGGCGTTGGAATCTTCCGCAGTTGAAAAACCAGCGTATTGGCGAACGGTCCATGGCTGTTGCACATACATGGTTGGGTAAGGGCCGCGCACAAAAGGCGCCAAGCCCGGCCAGCCACCAAGATGCGATAGACCTTCCAGATCTGCCGCGCTGTAGGCAGGCTTCACCTCAATGCCTTCCGGTGTTTGCCATGGCGCGCCAGTCGGCTGATCCAGATGAGCTGCAGGTGCCTCTCCCGAGAATTCAATATTGCTGAAATCAGGAAACTTTCCCATTAAACCGCCTCCAAGTCACAGCTGCCACATGCTGAAAATACGCCAAAACAGCGGTGCAATTCCTGTAAGTGGTCGCACCCCTCATAAATGTGAGAACCCGCCCAACCAAAGCTCTCTGTAGAATTTTGCTCACCGGATGTTGCCACTGCCACCAGTTTTGCTCCGGCCCGTTGCAACGCTGCAGCCACCATACTTCCCATTTGTGCGAAGGCTTCCGCTGTACCGCTCAGGCACACGGCTTCGGCGCCACAGGTCCGCAAAGCATCGCAAAGGGTTTGCAAGCTTTCCTCGCCCGCAGCTTCCAACGGGTGTGCGGGATGCACTTCAATTCCGCCGACCGCATAGAAGTTTTGTACAAAGCCGACCATCGGTCCGCGTGCGGCCACGCTGCCCAGCATCACATGCAGCACTGCAGGTCGCGCGCCGCGCACCTTTTTGATGCAATCGGCACTATCGCGCAGTGCCTCAAACGGCTTGGCCAAGCGCTCGCCTTGTAGTGCCACGCACTCCATAGCCGAGCCATTCACCGGTCCTTGCAACAAGTCGTTCACCCGCGCTCCACTGGCCAGCTCTTTGGCGAAAAAGCCCATTTGCTGCCCTTGTGCATTGGAAGGTGGTGCAAATACGGCGTGTTGACTGGGTTCGAGGTGTTGGAGTGTCGCACGGTTCCCGTCAACAGCTGGCAACTCTTCTTCTAAATTGGCAAACACACTACTGCCGATCATGCGATAGCGGCCATCGCGCAGGACGCCCCTTGCTTTGGCGCGGCTATCCTCCAGCATGGTTTGCACCAAGCCGCTTTGTAGAGCCACGAAAATGCCCCCTTGCGCTTCGATTGTTTGGAACATCTTCCATGCAGCTTGAGCCATGTCGATGGTTCGTGCTTCGACAAAGTCGCTCCCAGCCGCTGGGTCGTTAACTCGTGCAAGGTGCGCCTCTTCCAGCAGCACCAGCTGTGCATTGCGCGCCTGCCTTCGGGCAAATTCCTCCGGCAAACCATTGGCAGCGCTAAAGGGCAAAAGGCTAACAGCGTCAGCCCCGCCAACCGCCGCGGCGAAGCAGGCGCTTGTCGCGCGTAGCATATTCACGTAAGGGTCGCGCTGGCTCATACCACGCCAACTGTTTTGCATAAACAAATGCAAGTGCTGCTCAGGCAGCTCCAGCGCTTCCAGCAGGCGTGCCCACAGCAGGCGTACCGCCCGCGCCTTGGCAATGCTGTCAAACTGGTTGGCCGTAGTGCTCAGACACAGATACACAAGTTCATTGGCTCTTGTTATTGTGCCGCCGCCATTGTGAACAAGGCGCAGATACATCGTCGCGGCTGCAAGGCTCAGGCCAAGTTCCTGCGCGCATGTGGCCCCGGCATCGGCGTAGAGCCGTCCATCAACCTTGAGCATGGCGCCGCCAATACCCTGATCCTGTCGGAAATGGGCAACATCAAGGAACATGGCGCTCAAATCTTCCATGCTGCCTTTAACTCTACCGTTGGCGGCCAGATCACCTGCCGGATCACTCCCGCCAAACACGGTGAACCCGCCTTTTGCGCTCGCATCACTTTTTGCATGTTCTGCGATCAGCGCTAAAGTTGCCCGGCCACCCGGTGCACTGTCCAGATAGGTGGAGATCAGTCCAAATTGCACATTAGCAAACAGCCGCTGCGCATCATCCAGCCGCTGTAGTTGCAGGCCCACACCTCTTGCGCGTGCTGATCCGGGCAGAACCAGCTCAATGGCGTTGGCGCCACCCTCAAGATCATCGAGCATTTGCCGATTGGCCCGCACAATATCAGGGTGGTCTTGCCGACAAACCACAGCCCATCCCGCGCTATTCTCCCTTAGTTTTATTTGAGGGTAAGCTCCGGTGTGCTCGTAGATACCATGAATTGTCAGATCATCCATATCTACGGATGATAAGGCATTGATATCTTGTCCTTTCAACGCTTTACGGGCCGCGACTTCCCAATCGTCCCGCGACACCCGCTCAAAGCTATTTACAAGTCTATTCAATTGAGTAGCCATAGTAAGTCCTTCCCCGAGTGTTATAGAAGCGGCGCAAAGCACAATTCAAGCTATGCCTTAGAACGAGACGCGCCTCTTAGTCTTTCGTCGAGTAAAACCATGGTTCAACCTAGTTACAACTAATAGACATTTTTCACATTACCTTAATTAATCACAAATTTGTCGCGGTTGACCCTTAGCGGTAACACGCTGTTACTATTGCTTATCAAAGCAGGGCAACTCTCTGCTTTTTCGGGGAATTTTTGGAAAGACATGCAGAGGGAAATCCACCACACCAGCAAGGTGTGAACGGGCTTGTTGTGTCAAGTGCACAATAGGTAAAGCCACTGTAGTCACCATTCTGAAGACGGCGCGACCTAAAACCACGTCAGAGCGCCCCGAAAAGCAGATTGGCAAAACGCAGACTGGTGGGAAGCAGGGGAGCGGCCGCGCTCCGTCGCAAGTTGAATGGTGTTCGGGTGTGTTGCTGGGTGGCGCGTCGCCATCGTTTGCTGGCAGCAAAAGTAAAAAAGCGTAAGTGGGGCGTACAACCATGGCAATAGACGACAGGTTTAACACGGCATCAGCCGACTATTTGGGGAACGCGGATCTGATGGGCGAAACAATGGACATTGAAGCGAAGATTGCGGCAATAAACGAGGCCAGAGCTGCAAAGCCGGTCTTGGACATTGTCGAATCGTATTTGCGTAGGCTAGGGGCCTCCCATATCTTGATCACCGGGCTGCCCATGCCAAACCGCACTATCGAAAGCTTGATACACAGGCTACGATGGGCCGATGAGCGCCATGGCGGCGTTGAGCGCACCTTACTAAGCACAAATGATACAGCGCTGATGTTTGGTTTGTCCGGTAACCGGCCAATGACACTCACCATTACACAACAAGAGATTACGGGCTCGGACTTGCTGGCCAGTGTTGGCGAAGGGGCGCATGCCATGGTCATCCCTGTAGATGCCTTGCGCCCATTTCAGGCGATGGTGATCGGCGCGGGGCAGAATATTTCAGTCGAGCCCTACGATCTTGCGTCTGTAGAAATTGTCTGTGCAGCCGCTTTCCGTCGTTTACATGAGCTTGGCGTGGTTTCCGAGCAGCGGCCTGGCGATCTTTCCGCTCGTGAACGGCGCGTTTTGGAGCTTACCGCTCTTGGCAAAACCGCCCACGAAATTGCTGAGTTGCTCGATATATCCCAGCGAACTGTTCATGCGCATTTGCAAAACGCCAGCGCAAAGCTGAATGCCTCCAACAAAACGCACACGGTTGTTGAGGCCCTTCGATATGGCCAGATTCAAATCTAACCTCTAAGTCTTGTGGTTAAGCGGGTTACTTTGTTAGGTAACCCGCAGCCGAGCTGGGGATTGGCAGAGCAAGACCATCGCAGCATACGATCATAAAGGACGACAATACAAAGTGGCAGCAGCTTTAAGGGCAGGAGGGCGTCAAAGTGGACTTATGTCTCAAGTGAAAGAATAATCAATATGCCCGGTCATCTTCCTCTTGGCTTGCCGCGGTGCTGTCGATGCGTCGTAGCTGCGCTTTGTTACAGCGAGTTTTAGGTGCCGGCCAGCTAAAGGGCGGCTGACCGGTCAAGGTTTGCTTGATTGCCAGTGGGTTGGAAGGCACATTACTAAAGAGCCTTCAGATAATCTGCCGTAGGCCTGGGACCTTTTCCAGAAGCTCCTCAACAGAATGATCTCCCACTCTTTCGCGGGCAAAGTCTACTGTCTCGCGCGCCACTTCTTGAATCTCCTCTATGCTGAGGCCTTTCGACGTCATTTCACTAAGTGCTGCCAGCAGAGGTTCAGGGCTCGACATCGGGCTGGCAAGCCCGCCAAGCAACCCGGAAGTCTCGTGACTTTCTGCCTGAGACACCAAATCTTTTGCGCGGGGAAAGCGGTCAAAAATTCGCTGCATTTCTGCTGCATTCAGCTGCTTCGCAATATAGCTCAGCAGCGCACCGACAGCTGCCTCTGCCTGCTCCTGCGAGATATCCATTTTGCAAGTTAGACGATCAATGAGATAATGCATTTTGCACCTCCATCGACAAGAGGCGGACCAGATCGCAACACTCGCGCTGGCCGGAGCTCTTGCACGTATTATTGGGCCGACACTTTAGCACGGTTCTAGATTTGTTGAATCGTTATTCCTGCTAACAGTGAATGGATTGGTAGGCGTTCGTTTTGGGTGCGTCACAACAAAGCAGGCTACTGCACGATGCCGCGAAGCAGCATCAAGGCAATCACACCCAACACAACCTCAAGCACGAAGTAGACGAACAGCAGGAAATGCGGCATGCCATCGACCAACAAGCTAAGCAGCCGCCCCGCAGCCAGACCAAGCATAAATACGGCAACACTGACCAAGGCCGCGAACTGATAGACCGGGTCATAAGCGCCCAATGTCCAAAGCACAATCATCGCCAGATATAGCCCCATGACCGCGCGAAAAATGTGGCTGCCATTGGGGGTGGGGAGCTCCAAACCGTAGAGTGCCCGCATGGCTGCCCGCGGCGCTAAGCCATAACTGAGCGCGATGGGAAGCAGCCCAACTGCGGCAAAACCAAGGAAAAAGCTTTTTAGTGTCATTTGCCCTCTCATCTCATATTATTGGTGCAATAAGTGATGGATTTTGGATCTGTTATTAGCAGATAAATGGATATTATAAATAACATGTTGTTCGTCGTGTGGAAAATATCTGCAATTTACATTTTTTAACTCTGCGGCATTATTGTTGATCTGCGGTTTGCCTGCATGCTGCAAACTCTATGGGCGCTTTAGGCTGGAAAGCAGTTGCAAGCCCCCATGAAAAGACGTTAAGTGCGAAGTCAAAGAGCTTTGCCAAGCCTCGTCGTTTTCGCAGTAGTTTTAAGGAACGCCCATGAGCCAGATAGACCAAATCCTCAACCATGTTGATGCCAATCTTGAAAACAGTCTCACACGCCTGTTTGATCTGCTGCGGATCAAGAGCATTTCTACAGACCCCGAATTTAAGGGTGATTGCCGCAAAGCGGCTGAGTGGCTAGCAAACGAGCTCACCAGCATCGGTGTGCCCTCGCAGGTGCGCGACACCACCGGCCATCCGATGGTGGTAGGGCACCGCACTGGTGAGGGCAAAGCGGGCCCGCATGTCTTGTTCTATGGTCACTATGATGTGCAGCCGGTCGACCCGATTGAGCTGTGGCACTCAGACCCGTTTGATCCGCGCATTGTTACCCGTGAAGATGGCGGCAAAATGATTGTTGCCCGCGGTGCGAACGACGATAAAGGCCAGCTGATGACATTTGTAGAAGCGATGCGGGCCTATATCGAAGTGACGGGCGATATGCCGTTAAACATTACGGTTTTCTTAGAGGGAGAGGAAGAAAGTGGCTCGCCTTCGCTTGAGCCATTCCTGGATGCAAACAAACAGGAGCTTTCCAAGGACTTGGCTCTTGTTTGCGATACGGGCATGTGGAACCGCACAACTCCGGCAATTACCGTGATGTTGCGCGGTATGGTCTCTGAAGAGATAGTGGTGACCGGTCCGGATAAAGATCTGCACTCGGGCTTTTTCGGCGGCGCTGCGCGTAACCCAATCCATGTGCTTGCAAAGATGATTGATAGCCTACGGGATGACATGGGCCGTATCACACTGGACGGGTTTTACGATGATGTACCGGAACTCCCTCAGGACGTGAAAGACATGTGGGCTGAACTGGATTTCTCGCAGGAGGAGTTTCTGGGCGGCGTGGGCTTGAAAATGCCGGCAGGCGAGCAGGACCGCTCAGCGCTGGAACAGGTCTGGGCGCGGCCTACCTGCGAACTCAATGGGATCTGGGGCGGCTACACTGGTGCTGGATTTAAAACCGTTATTCCGTCCAAGGCACATGCGAAAATCTCATTCCGGCTGGTCGGTGATCAGGATCCGGAAAAGATCAGGGCGAGCTTTCGTAAGAAGATGTTAGCGCTTTGCCCGCCAGATTGCTCTGTAGAGTTTCACGAGCATGGTGGTGACCGCGCGCAGCGGGTTGATTTCACTGCGCCAGCCTTGGAAAAAGGTTGCAAAGCGCTTGAGGCAGAATGGGGCAAAGAGACTGTACTTATGGGCGGCGGCGGCTCTATTCCTGTGGTTGGCAACTTTAAGCGTGATCTGAACATGGACACGTTGCTGATCGGCTTTGGACTGGATGAGGATCAAATCCACTCGCCCAATGAGAAGTACGAATTGACCAGCTTCCACAAAGGAATTCGGTCATGGGTTCGCGTGATCGCTGAACTGTCAAAAGGCTAGCCCGATCAGAGCTGCCGCTGGCTTAAGGCAAAAAATCCGGGGTGGCCCTCGGATTTTTTGTGCTCGCTCGGGCCCTACCTGATCAGCAGTTTAGGCTTGTGGTTTTGCGCGCTCGCGGCTCAGCGCCAACGCCGCTGCGCAGCAAATTAAACCAAGACCGTCTAGCCTTTTCGGCCAATCTTCAAGGAAAAGCACAGCAAGCAGAAATGCTCCGAGCAACTCGAACAGACAAGCGTGTTCCAAGAGGTGTTTTGGTGTTGCGTGGGTGCCAACAGTAAACAACAGCTGCGGAACAAGCCCTGAAAGCAGCATTACGCCGAACACCGCGAGCCAACCCATGTTTCTTTGTGGCAAGGCAATTGCTTCACCACTTGCAAAAAGCAGTGCCGCTGAAGCGATTGTGCCACCCAAGAAAACACAGGCAGCCACCGATACCCCAGATAAATAGGGTACGGGTAATTCTTTTTGCGAAGATAACACTGCGTAGCTAATCGGGCCAATCAACCCGGCAGCAAGCGCTGGCAATGCCTCCCCAGTGCCATGTTCTTGCGCTTGCAATGCACATAAAACCACACCGAGTAAGCTTAGCAGTGCCGCGGCGGCGGGCAGCGCCTTGGATGCGCGGTGTCGTCCAGTAAACCAGCGCAGGAAGAACAAGAACAGCGGCCAGGAGAAATACAGCGGCAGAACAGTAAACAGCGACAAGTGTGTGCTGGCATATAAGTATCCCCAAACACCTGCGCCCGTTAGCATGCCAAACCCGACATAAACCCGTCCACCTCTGCCCTTGCCTAGGGCTACCGGCAGCAGGAAGCCAAGTAGCAAAGCTGGCAGGCCGAAACGCAACAGGCTTGCCATTGCAGGCCCCACACCCTGCTGCGCGCCAACTGCGCCAAACAGCGGCAAGGAAGCAAACATGGTGGTGCTAACCAAGAGAGCCAATGTGCCAAGCAGTGCCTGTCTGCGGCTGTGTGGTATTTTAAACTCCTGCATGAAAAGGAGCTAAACACTCCTAACCTTGAGCCGCAATTAATCGCAGGGCGCAATCCAAAGATAATTCCCTTGCTATCTCAATAGCCTAGGGAATTATCTAAGTAAAAGCATCAGCTTAGGCGCTCTTGCGAATGTCCTCGCAGACTTTGTCAACGCTGGCCCGCAACTCGTTCACAATCTCCACAAGGCTTTGTGTCGTGACCGCCATTTGGTCGCCAACGGATTGCGTTTGCTCCATTTCTTCGCACAACTGCATTGCCACCTGAGAAGCCTCCTCAGTGACACGCGCGGCATCTGCTGTGTTTCGTGCGATTTCTTCTGTCGCTACACTTTGCTGGCTTGAGGAGGCGGCCATTGCTACCGATTTCTCATGTATTTGCATAACCAGCGAAGCAATTTCATCCGTTGCTGCAATCGAGGCTTGCGTCACTTCGCCGACATTGCTGATCTGGGTAGAAATATCACCGGTTGCTTTCCCGGTTTGCTCCGCTAGGTTTTTGACCTCTGTGGCCACTACAGCAAATCCGCGTCCGGCTTCTCCGGCCCGCGCCGCCTCGATTGTTGCGTTAAGGGCCAATAGGTTGGTCTGTTCAGCAATTTCGGAGATTAGCCCCGTTACATCATTGACCTGTGCGACTGCACTGTGAAGCGCGCCAATCTTCTGCTGCGATCCCTCTACCTGCAACGAAGCTTCTTCTGCATGTTTTGCTGCTGAATGAACTTGATGATCGACCTCGCCGAGCGAGATCGAAAGTTCCTCGGTTGCCGAGGCAATCATCTGAACCCGGCCACTGGTCGAGACTGCATGGGAATGCACCTTGGATGCGCCACTTGCAGATTTGCCTGTCAATTCGGCAAGCTCACGCGACAAGTTGTTCACATCCCGGCTTTGTTCCACCACTTTGTCGCTCACACTGCTGATCTGTTCTTCAAGTTCCTGTGCAAGTGATAAAAGAAGTTCCCGCCGCGCGGCACTCTGTTTCTGCCGTTCATCGCTCGCACGCTGCTCAAGTTCTTTGCTGTGTACCAACGTGGCTTTAAAAAGCTCAAGCGCTTTTGATAGTTCGCCGATTTCATCCCGTCGTTTGGACGCGGGAATTATCGTGCTGTAATCACCATCACTGAGACGGCGTGTAACCTCAGACAATTTCCGAATAGGGCGAACCACAAACCAGGCAATGGCACCACAAAAGAGCAGGAAAGCGAGGCTTGAAACCAAAGCCGCAGAAGATGCGAGTAACTGGTTGCGATCAATCGCGTCGACTTGTGCTTGTCGCAACTTGATCAATTCGTTGTCCACTGCCTTGATGAGCAGATCGGTCGATGACAATACGCGGTCAAGTGCGTCTCGGCCTTCCCCGTTCAGTACATCGTAGCGCACAGCTTGCACGTATTCCAATGACTGGATGTCTTCAAGTGCGGCTCCCAAGTATAGATCGTTCCACTTTCGATAGTACATAGAAAGCGCCTGATGCGCCGCCTTGGTTTTACTGGTCTGTGCGGCCGCTTTCTTAAGTAAATATATTTTACTCTCAACGAAAGAGGCATGCTTAACCAGTGGTTCTCTCATTTCCTCGCGACCTGAAAAAATGTAGTCACGGTAGTCAAGCGCAAGTCGCAAGCTTTCCTCTGCAAGCTTGCTCGTATCCCCATGCAGGCTCATGAGTTTTGCGGTTTGTTCCGCTGCCTTTTTGACGTCTTGCGAGCTCTGCAGCGCAAGCAATCCCATGGCGACGCTTAAAGACACCACCACGATACCAGCAGCAATTACTTTGACACTAATACGGTTCAGATTCATAACACTACCCGAGAATACTAAAGGAGGCCGCGGCGCTTAGCTTCTGTAAGATTGAAGTCTACACAAGCCATGCCAATCACCTTGCCTTTCATGACAATTGAGAATGAAATCTGAACCATTTCAGCACCGGTATCTGCATCTTGCTCAGGCTCACTGATCAGTAGCCCATCCGGGCCAAGTGGAACGGTTTTTAGAAACTTGTCTTCATCACCCTGCCAATAGTCAGATGTGACCATGGCCTGCGCCACGTTGAGGCCCTTTAGATCCGTGATAAAAAAGTCCAGCAGGAGGCCCTTTGAAGCCGCAATTTGCCGAAGCAGATAAAGAGAGGCTTGACGGGACATCAAATCAACAATCAACGGTTGTTGATAGTCTTCGCGTTCTGAACGCCATCGGCTGTCAAGTTCGTCTATTCTGGCTTGATCGTATGATGCGGTTTTCTTGTTTGCTTTCTCTACACTAAGCAACACGATTTCCGCAGAGGTAAACTGGCGAAGTTCGTCAATAATACCCGCTGGGATAGTGTGCTGGCTTTGCGCGGTGCCCAAGGCGAGAAAATTTATACCCAAAGCAATGAGAGTTGTTTTAAGCAATCTCATCGGCTACCTCCAAATTATACGTAGTTGTACGTGACAAGATCACGAATGTGTTGGGGCATCAAGTTGAGGGTGAGAAAGTGATAATTATCACTTCTTGAAAGATTGTTTCGAAATCTTAAGAAGCAAAGAAAAATATTACGCTATTTAGCGAAAAAACCGCGCCTTAACTTATTCCTGTTAATCAATAATGGATTAGTGTGCGGCGCATAAGTTAAGGTACAGTCTAGCCGACTGCTGTTATTAAACGGTCGTCACAAGAGAGATATTTGTGTCGCGGCTAATCAATTTCATTCTAAATCAAAAGGCGGATAACCCTTCGTAATGCTGATAGATAGTCAATACTGATGTATTGATTTAGTATTGCCGATTTTCTTGAAAAATATGTGGACGAGCCTATTCCGCTCTGCTTCACCCTTGGTTGCCCGAGTGTTTAAAGCTGAAGCAGGCTTTCCAGCTCCTTCACAGTTGCTTGCGGCGTGTTCTGCGGGTATTCCTCTGGCAGTTGGTCGCGATTGACCCAAACTGCGCGGAAGCCAAACTTACTTGCTCCGGCAATGTCCCAGCGGTTTGAAGACTGGAAGGAAACTGCATCCGGATAAACACGAAAATGTGTCGTGACCAGATCATACACTTGCGGGTCCGGCTTGTAGCAGCACACATCCTCGACCGAAAACACCTCGTCAAACACATCCTCAAGTCCGGAAGCGCGCACTGCAGCACCAAGCATCTCTCGTGAGCCATTTGAAAGGATAACCAGTCGCTTGTTCTCTTCACGTAGCTTTTTAAGCACCATCGGCACTTCCGGGTAGCAGTCCAGCGTCCAGTAAGCATCAAGCAATTGTTGGCGAATATTGCGATCAACGTCGGGAAAAAGCGCAAATGCCGTGTCAAGTGACTGCTGGGTCAGTTGCCAGAAATCTGCATACTGCCCCATCAACGACAATACCCAGCTATATTCTAGCTGCTTTTGTCGCCATACCATGGAGAAAGCGTCGGCCCGTGGCCCAAGCGTCGCAGCATGACGGCGCACAGCAGCGTGAACGTCAAAAAGCGTTCCGTAAGCATCAAAAGCATAGACCGCATGCGCCATTTCAAACTCCAAGCACTAGATCACCTCTGCTCCCTCAATTGACGCGATCTGGTTCCTCCGTCAAGAATAACCTCCCATTTCCTGAGATAATTTTAACGGTTTATGAGTGCGCATCCGTAAGTTTTGACGGTTACGCAAAAGACGATATTGGGTCGAAATAGCATGCAGGAAGTCCGTGAACTAATTATAAATGCTAATAATCTCTATCAAGTGCGCAATGGTATGCTAAAGATTGGCAGAGGATCCAGGGATATACCAAGAACAAAGCGGAGAGGGCTTCGTTTTATTGCAAACCCTTTTGGTGCGTGAGCGAAACCTTGACGCGCACGGCTTTCAGCATTGACCATAAACGTTACAGAGGGAATCTGCCAAGGAAGAGCAGCGCGTACGTAAGAACCCACTTGCTAAAACGACAAGTATCTCCGCTTTAAAAACGGTTAGACTTGCGCAAAGTGGGCGATGTCTTGCCAGCGCGCTTAAGGCGGCTTGGCAAACGACCTATTGCCAGAAAAACGTTTGTACAAGGAAAAACAAAAGTGGATATGTCAAAAACTTGGAATTGGTTTGAAGGAGCGTGGCTGGAAGGTAACCCGCCGCTAATGGGGCCGCGGTCCCATGCATTCTGGCTGGCTTCCAGTGTTTTTGACGGAGCGCGGGGATTTGAAGGCCTGATGCCGGATTTGGACCTGCATTGCCAACGTGTCAATGCTTCAGCCAGTGCACTTGGTCTTAATCCCACGATGCGCTGGGAAGATATGGCTGCACTTGCCAAGGAAGGCATGGAAAAATTCGCGGCAGAAGAAGCGGTGTACATCAAGCCGATGTATTGGGGCGAGAGTGATGGCCCTGGAGTAATTAGCGCAGATAGCGAAGATGTGCGTTTTTGCATGTGCCTGTTCGCAGCGCCAATGCCGGCGGCAGATGCCAGTTTTTCTGTTACATTATCGCCTTTTCGTCGCCCGACCATGGAAACCATGCCGGTGAACGCCAAAGCAGGATGCTTGTACCCGAACAATGCCCGGGCCATGCGAGAAGCAGTGGCGCGCGGCTTTGACAATGCCGTGCTGCTCGATGCGCTTGGCAATGTGGCTGAACTGACTTCTGCAAACATCTTCATGGTTAAAGAGGGTGAAGTGCACACCCCTTATCCAAACGGCACGTTTTTAAACGGCTTGACCCGACAGCGGGTTATTAAGCTGCTGCGGGATGCAGGGGTAACGGTAACCGAGCGTTTGATTTCCTATGCCGAGCTTAAAGAAGCAGACGAATTGTTTTCGACAGGCAACTATTCCAAGGTTGTCGCTGTTGGTCGCATTGAAGACCGCAGACTGGAGCGGGGGCCGATAACAGCAAAAGCGCGGGAGCTTTATTGGGAATTTGCTAAGGCGCAACCATGGCGCTACGGCTCTTGAGCTTTCGTCGGATCCAGCGCATGCGACCCAAGCGGAAAAACAGGTGGCCAATTGGCCGCCTGTTTTGCTTTATACGCTCGGTTTGCTGCGTTTCGCTTTGCAGCGGGCAGCAGCAAACCAAGCCGCGTCGCTGCCGATAGCGCGATCAACTCATGCACACTTTGAAAAAAAAACAAAAATATTTGCAAATTAAGCATGCGACCCATTGCGGCTGCGACAAAACAACCCTATTTTCCATCCTAGATTTTGCAAGGGACTCAAGCTGGGGCGCGAAACGCCCCCAAATTGCGCCCGATCCTACCGCAACGAACTGGAGGTTTACCATGTCTTTCACACTTGAAGATCTGCCATACGCATACGACGCTTTGGCACCGTACATGTCCGCAGAGACCCTTGAGTTTCACCATGACAAACACCATCAGGCCTATGTCACAAACGGCAATAACCTGCTAAAAGACAGCGGCTTGGAAGGCAAGTCTCTGGAAGAGATCGTGAAAGAAAGCTACGGCTCCAACCCGGGTCTCTTCAACAACGCTGGCCAGCACTACAACCACTTGCATTTCTGGCGCATGATGAAAAAAGATGGCGGCGGCACCTCGTTGCCAGGCGCTTTGGCTGCCAAGATCGACGAAGATCTGGGTGGCTTTGACAAGTTCCGTGCAGACTTTATCAATGCTGGCGTGACCCAATTCGGCTCAGGCTGGGCATGGCTTGCCATGAAAGATGGCAAACTGGTAATCATGAAAACTCCAAATGCAGAAAACCCGCTGGTACACGGCGCAACCCCGTTGCTCGGCTGCGATGTTTGGGAGCACTCCTACTACATCGACTACCGCAATGCGCGCCCGAAATACTTGGAAGCCTTCATCGACAACATGGTAAACTGGGAATACGTGGAAGAGCTGTTCTCTAAAGCCGGTTAATCTGCGTCACGCACCAAAAAGCAAAGGCCCCACCACGTCGGCGGGGCTTTTTTTGTTGGTAAGTTCGGCCTCCACTAGCTTGAGAGCTCGTTTCTGAAGGTGGGAGGCTTATTGATTGATCATTCGCTCTTGCAAAGTCGGGGTGAGCGCTGTTTTCGCTTTGCGCACAACTATCTTCCCGCTCAAAGCTGGGTAGTATTTCGCCAATGTTACGCTGGTTTGCGGGCGTGGCTCTCTTGCCACCGGTGCATGCTTCTCAACGGAAAGCAGGCCGCCCTTCTCAACAAGGTCAAAGCTGATCTGTCCGATGTTGATGATCTCACCAGCTTTCACGGAAAATGTTGGGAACACCAGCAGTGATTTCATGTCATCGCGAATATTTGCCAGCTCGCCCTTGATGCTCCAGTAATGATCACCGCATTCAAGGAAATAGGCAATATAACTCCCCTCGGGGATGACAGTAAGCGTGTCCTTGCTCACTGTGTAACGCTGTAGATCAACCAGATTGGCAATCTGCATGCGGCTGGGGTTACATGTCTTTTGCTCATAGGTGACTTCGCCGGTCACCGCAGCTTTGCCGCTTGCAGTCGCGTGCAGCACAGCCTGCTCGCCCTGTGTATCGGGCAAGGAACGCTCCGGCACACTTTGGCAAGCGCTAAGAAAAATCAGCAAAGAAGTAAAAACTGTTATTTCCAATAGTTTCATAATATGCATCCATTTAGATTTGGTTTTGCATATTTATCTTCAGTAGTGGTAAAGTCAATAAGCTCTATATTTGTTTCATTTATAGTATAAGAGAAAAGTAATTGTATTTATGTGCTGTTATCCTTGGTTAAAAAACAGTATTAAAGGTTGGGGTGAGCTCGTTTCACGTCTCACCCTAGGAGAAACTTCAACAGAGCTGCGTTAAACAACCACTTCTGCAAGTGGTCTTCTGTAGGAATAAGGCAAAGCCTCCGCGTAGCCGTAGCGCACAATGAGTGCGGGGCGATAGGCGGGAACCTTTAACCAGTTCGCTAGCTCCTGCTTGGCGCTTTCCACCTCTATCGCTTGATTGATGAGCGCGTTCTTTATACCCAATGTTGTTGCGCGCAATGCCAGCCGCTGATAGGCGCGCCCAACCGTCATATGCGCAGCAGCGCTGTCACTGCGAGAGAGTATGATCGCCAATCCGGCAGATGAGCGCACCTGAGCAGTCAGTTTTTCCGCTTCGGCATCAGGTTTGTAGAAGAGCTCAAACATCCACCCCCCGGCAAATTCGGGCATGCGTGGATTGCCCGAACACGCTGAAAACAAGCCATCTCCCATCTTCTGTGCATAATCTGTACTGAACCTCAGCCACTGCTTCAGCTCTTTTTTAAAGGCAGGATCGGAGATTTGGGTGTTGCTGGCCGGAACTGCGATCTCCAAGAAACGCTCTTTCTGCCTTGGATCTTCAATCAAATGCAAATCACAGCCACATGCCTCGACTGAGCTTTTTAGTGCCGCAAGATCAGCTGCCGGTACAGGGCGGCTATCATAAAGGCTGCGTGTGCTCTGCCGCTTTCTAATCGCTTTAAACAGCGGATCGGCCGCGGCACTGCCCTGAGCCCCAAGCTCAATAGCTACGTGAAATGCGTCGCCCTCACCAACGCCGCGGATCTCACTCGCTTTGCCCTTATGTGTTGCAGCAACACGTAGGTTTTCTGCCGCACAGCCAAGCGAAGCAAACAAATGACGGTTATGCGGGTCAACCACCGGCGTTGCTCTTGCCATGTCTGTAAGGATTGTGACGCCTTGCGCCTCTCGGCGGAAGCGCCAACTCTGGGTGTTGTGGTTGTTTGCAGCGCGGGTGGCGTGATCTACGAGAAAGCTGAATTCGTCCATTGGCTCTTCGCCTCTCTCGTTTGTGGCGCTGGGTTGGTCGTCGAGCGCAGCGAGGTCAGATTGAAAGCTGCAACCATTAACGGCGGCACCCACTGCCAGCGCCGCGCTGGCTTCCAATACAGCGCGCCGGGTTAACTTGACCGGGTGCGCCCTTTGTTGCGGCGCGACCTGCGAAGGGGCAAGAGATGAGCAGGGCTCGCGCGGGCGCAGCGGCTCTATTTGCTTAAGTGGGGAAGGGGCCATAAATCTGTGATGTGTCATATCAATACTCAGCAATCGGCTAGGGGCAAGTAGGATGATCTCCTATGGTTTCAATCTACGCCGCAGTTGGAGGATCAGGAATGCTAGTGCCCAGTACCACGCAGATTTTGCGCGCTCTCTTGGGAAAAGATGATTGAGAGTATTCTAAACGGCAATAAATAGCCGGTTTACCTGAATGATTTTGCTTGTCTGCTGTGCCTATTGACAAGTTCCTTGTCAAGCCGTTCGCTTATGCGCATCAAAGAAGGTGGCCGACGCGCAAGCACGCTTGGCGCAGCAAGGGGAGGGGGTGTTATGCAGCGCAACTCCGGCATGCAGCCGATGAAAAGCATAGCAATGACCAGAGAGCTGATCGACGAAGTCGTCGAGCTCTATACTTACTTATCAAGGGTAAGCGCCCAGTTGGTAGCAGATCACCAGATGACCGCTTACATGCGGGCGCTGCTGTTGTTTATCGCAGAGCATGAGCCGGTAAGCGTGCCGCAGATCGCCAAGCGCAAGCACGTGACGAGACAGAATGTACAGGTGCCCGTAAATGGCCTCATTCAGCTTGGCTATCTAAACACCCAGAGTAATCCGGAGAATAAGCGCTCGCCTCTGCTGTCATTGAGCGAGATGGGCTTGCGCGTTTCTGCCGAAATAGATGCGAAAGAAGCCGCTTTGATCGCCCCTTTGGTGCATTCGCTGGGCGAGCCGCGCCTTAAGCAAAGTGCGCAAACCCTGCGTCAAATGCGAAGGGCGCTGGCGCAGCTGATAGATCCTGATAGCCTCTAGCTATACCCATATTGACAGCGCGATATGATGATCTGATCCAGCTCCCCGTTCATGAAATACAGGTAAGCCTCGCACTGCTGTTGGCTGGCAAAGCACGCCTCACTGCTAACATTGTAGCTTGGCTCGTCGGAGAGCACCCGGCCGCTAACAAAAGCATGCCAGACAGTCGCTGCATGTCCCGCCGCATGGGCGGACTTGCAATCATAGGCGCTGCCCTTTATTTGCGGGATCTTTCGCCCTGTTGGCAAAAGCAACTCTTGCGATAGCGGATTGTAGCTGCCGCGCTCTGCGCATGCCGCAACGAGAAGCAGCAGGCCGATACAGGCTATCTTTAGGAACTGGGATAAATGCTGTGTCATAAGTCCGGTCCATCCATTTCTATTGTTGTTTTATGGAGGGTATTCCGGGCGCGGGAGCCATAGCCCCCGCACGTTGTGCTCGCAGACTACAAAAAGTACTTAGTCCCAATTGAACAAACCGGTGTAGTAGCCTTTTTGGCAAGCAGCGCTGTTCGTGTAGTCAAGATAACCGCGCATGAAATTCAGATAGGCCTTACATTTCTTCTGTGTGCGGAAGCACGCCACCGAAGAGATTTGCCGCGTTGGATCATAAAATGAGCCGCTGACAAAGGCTTGATAAACATTCGCCTTACCGTCTGCTTTAACGCGGATTTTGCAATCATATTGCGATCCATAGATGCGCGGCGCCGACGTCATATCATTTGGCAATAGGTAGTTGAAAGGATAGAGATCGCGTGCCTGCGCAGCGCTGCCGATGCCAATTGTGGCAGCGAGGATACCAGCGACAAAAGTACCATGGCCACTCATAATGTGCTCCCCTCTTCTTGTTTATTGTGGCATAGGCACCGTGGCACCTTTGCCATAGAGAAGAGACTGCCACATTCTTGACAAGAACGAGCTTAACTCGATAGGAAAAACTCGAGTCGTAGTTAAATATAAATTGAGAAAATATTTTATCTAGATAATATATTGGGTGTTTTTACAAATATAAAACCTGTGGTTTTGTGGATTATTTCTATAATATTTAGTGTATAAGCGCAGGAAACAGCTTTTGTGTAGCAAAGGAGCCCTGACAAGCAGGGCTCCCCATATGCACGTGTTTAAAATCAGCGGCGCAATTCACAAGCTGCCGAGTTGGTTTGCTCATAATACCCGCGCATGTACTTCAAAAACGCATCGCAAGCATCTGCGGTTTTAAAGCAGGCAACATTGGACACACTGTGATGTGGGTCGTGAAATTCACCAGTTACAGTCGCACGGTAAACAGCACCATCTGCTCTGGAAAAATTCTTGCAGTCATACTCAGATCCAGTGATATGCGCTGCAGAACTACGGTCATTTGGCAACAATTTCTCAAACATATCGTAAGCGGTAGCACCAGCAGCAGTGCTGCTAAGGGAGATAAGTGCAACTGTCCCCAAGACTGAGAGTAAACGTTTCATTTCATATGCTCCATAATGCGGCTGGCCCAAGCGAACGGGGGAACGCGTGCTAACAGCCATAAGTCAGGGGGGAGATTGCCGCAGACCAATCAGCCGCGCTTATTCATCGCCGAGCCAGTCAATAAATAACTTATGGCAATAGAAAAATAGCGTTTACTTGCTTTGTATGCAAATTAAATCGATTTACTATTACTAGTTTACTAGGAGCGATTGTGAATAAATTAGTAAAATTGTGTTTTTTGAGTAAAATATACGGCGGGAATTAGTGTATTTACTAATGCCCGCCGTGGGCTTACAGCGCCTCAGTTACTTGTAATGCGAAAGCATAAACCAGCGCCACTTCTTTCAATCGGTCAAAGCGTCCGGATGCGCCGCCGTGGCCTGCATCCATGTTGGTGCGCAGCATCACCGGTGCATCATTGCTGTTGTGCGCGCGCAGTTTTGCCACCCACTTGGCTGGCTCCCAATAGGTCACACGCGGATCTGTTAGCCCCGCAAGTGCGAAGATCGCCGGATACGCTTGCTTACGCACATTATCAATGGGCGAGTAGCTGGAAATATAAGCGTAAGCCGCAGCATCTTCGATTGGGTTGCCCCATTCTGGCCATTCAGGTGGGGTCAGTGGCAGGCTATCATCCAGCATGGTGGTCAGCACATCAACAAACGGTACCTCCGCCACAATGCCCGCAAAATTCTGCGGCGCCATATTGGCCACAGCCCCCATCAGCATGCCGCCGGCCGAGCCGCCATGCGCCACAATGCGTTCATGGTTGGTAAAACCGTTAGCAACCAGATGCTCGCTTGCCGCGATAAAATCGAGGAAAGTGTTTTTCTTCTGCTCGCGCCGCCCGTTTTTATACCAAGCAAAACCCTTTTCCTTGCCACCGCGAATATGCGCAATCGCATAAACAAAGCCGCGGTTGACCAAGGAAAGGGCGTTGGTAGAAAAGCCCGCCGGGATAGAAATGCCGTAGGATCCGTAGCCATAAAGCAGGCACGGGGCGCTGCCATCCAGTTTGGTATCGCGGTGATAAAACAGTGAAACCGGCACCAGAGCCCCGTCGTGGCTTGGCGCCATCAACCGTCGGGTAATGAAATCCTCTGCCTTATGCCCGCTTGGCACTTCCTGCGTTTTGCGTAGGGTGCGCATCCCGCTGGCAATGTCATAGTCATAGGTTTGCGCAGGCGTGGTCATCGAGGAATAGGTGAAACGCAGTGTCTGCGTGTCAAATTCAAAGCCATCCATCAAGCCAAGGCTATAGGCTTCCTCGTCAAAGCTGATGGCGTGCTCGCTGCCATCTGCCAGCTGGTGAATGATAATGCGCGGCAGCCCTTCAAAAGTCTCCAAGCGCACAAAGTGGTGCTTGTAAACACTCAGCGAGCGGATCAGGCAGCCGCTGGAATGTGCCACCACATCCTGCCAATTGCTGGTGTCTTTTGCGCCAAGCTGCTGCGCTATGGGGCTGCGCACAATTTTGAAGTCTTCCGCGCCCTGCGCATTGGTGAGGATGTAAAAGTCCTCGCCATTGTCTTCCACCTCGTATTCCAGCCCAACCTCGCGCGGCAACACCACCTGTGGGGCCTGCGTTGGCGCATCGGCAGGAATAACCAGCACTTCGCTGGTCTCGTGATCGTGAATATTGATCAGAATAAGCCGGCCGGATTGGCTGCGGCTCACATTCATAAAGAAGCCCGCATCTGCCTCCTCATAAACCAGCGCATCATTTTCTACAGCGGTGCCGATTTCGTGCCGATAAAGACGGGAAGGGCGGTGGTTGGCATCAAGCCGCACGTAAAAAACAAAGCGACCGCAGGCGGAAAACACCCCGCCGCTGCTGGTATCTGGTAACACCTCGGGCAGGTCCTTGCCGCTCGCCAGATCGCGCAGTTTCATGGAAAAGTATTCCGAGCCCTTGTCATCATAGGCCCATGCCAGCAGCCTATGGTCATCGCTGTGCGATGCGCTGGCCAGCTTGAAATAGGCTTTGCCCTCTGCCTCCTTGTCCCCATCCAGCATGATCTCTTCATTGCTGCCATCGCGGGCACTGCGATAATACACCGGATGTTGGCCGCCAGTCACATAACGCAGCGCATAGGCATAGGCGCCATCCACCATCGGCACCGAGCTATCATCTTCCTTGATCCGCCCCTTAAGTTCGGCAAACAAAGCGTCCTGCAAGTCTTTGCTTCCTGCCATCGCTGCATCGCAGTAGGCGTTCTCCGCCTCTAGGTAGGCGCGAATGTCTGCCGCCAGCGTTTCCGGCTGGCGCATCACTTCCTGCCAGTTGTCAGCGCGCAGCCACGCATAGTCATCATGACGGGTGACGCCGTGGCGCGTATCGCTGCTCGGGCGCTTGTCTGCCACTGGGGGCAGGTGAGGGGAATGAGGCTGTTCAGTCATGTAAGCAAGGTAAGAAGCTGTCCTTACTCCTGCAAGTGGGGTAAGGGCGCATTCGCCTGCTGCGCACCACTATTTCGCATATATACCGTCATTCTCTCAAAGCGGCGCTTGCAACCTAGTCTGTTGCCGGTTCAAACCGCATGGCTGTTCCATTCAGGCAGTAGCGCAAACCCGTTGGCGGCGGCCCATCATCAAACACATGGCCGAGATGGCCATCACACGCGCCACAACGGATTTCCGTTCGCACCATCATGTGAGAGCGATCCTCATATTCGCGCACCGCTCCCTCATGCACGGCCTGAAAGAAGCTAGGCCAACCGCAGCCCGCATCAAACTTACTGTCAGAATCAAACAGTGCATTGCCACAGCCCACGCAAAAATACCGACCGGGCTGAAAACTGTCCCAAAAAGGGCCGCTGAACGCGCGTTCCGTGCCATGCTCGCGCAAAACGTGAAACTGCGCTGGGGTAAGTCGTTGCATCCATTGAGCTTTACTCAATGTTGACCAGTTCTGCCCGCTTTTGTTTTTTTGCTCACCCATGAATCCTCCACACAGCCATTTCTTTTCAGGCATGCATTACGCACGAAAAACGACAGAAACCTTGACCATTCAGCCCTCTAAGGCGTGTTACCCTAGGCATTTTGCATAGCGACATATCGCGCTAGCGCGACGCATGGCGCCTTGCCCTTTGATTTATGGCTATTTATGCACATATACAAGGTCATTGCCCTGGGCGGGATAAATGCGCAATATGTGCAAAGCTTTCCGCCAAAGACCTTAGTATAACAAATAACTACGGAGTGCCCTATGCCGTTTCAAGGTGTCGAGGCAACTTTTTGGGCGCTGCTTGCCCCATTTGTTGCAGCTGCTTTCGGCCCATGGCTTACGCGCCACTTAAAGCACAACGCCGCATGGATTTTGGCGGTTCCCCCCGCGGCCATTTTCCTCTTCTTTCTGTCATTTGTGCCAGAAGTGTCTGGTGGTGCCGTGTTTCGCGCCAGTATGCCTTGGGTTCCCAGCCTTCAGGTCGAGTTTTCCGTCTTTTTAGATGGCCTCTCGGTTCTGTTTGCGCTGCTCATCTCCGGCATTGGCACGTTTGTGGTGCTCTATGCAGGCGGCTATCTTAAAGGGCACGCGCACCAAGGGCGTTTCTTCTCGTTTCTCTTCCTCTTCATGGGGGCGATGCTAGGCGTTGTTCTGGCGGATAATTTCCTCACCCTCTTCGTGTTTTGGGAATTGACCTCTATCACTTCATTCTTGCTTATCGGCTTTGACCATCTGCGCACCGCCTCGCGCCGCTCGGCCATTCAAGCGCTTGTGGTCACCGGGGCAGGGGGGATGGCGCTGCTCGCTGGTCTCTTGCTCACTTGGCAAGCCTCGGGCACCATGGAAATGTCGCAGCTGCTGGCAAGCGGTGATGTCTTGCGCGAAAGCAGCCTCTACCTGCCGGTGTTTATCCTCATCTGCCTTGGCGCTTTCACCAAGTCGGCGCAGTTCCCTTTCCACTTCTGGCTACCAAATGCCATGGAAGCCCCAACTCCGGTTTCGGCCTATTTGCACTCCGCAACCATGGTTAAAGCCGGTGTCTACCTGCTCATGCGCATGCATCCGGTTCTTGGGGATACCACCATCTGGATGACAGTGCTGCCGCTCTTTGGCGGGGTGACCTTGCTGGTTGGCACCTTCCTTGGGCTGCGCCAAACCGATCTGAAACTGGTATTGGCCTATACCACCGTTGCCTCTCTTGGCTTGTTGGTGATGCTCACCGGCACATCGTCAGCTGAGGCCATCCGCGGTGCGGTGCTCTATCTTTTTGCTCACTCGCTGTTCAAAGGTGCTCTGTTTATGGCAGTTGGCACCATCGATCACGAGGCAGGCACCCGCGATATGCGGTATCTGGGCGGGCTGCGTAAAGCCATGCCGATTACCTTTACCGCGGCACTGCTCGCCGCGCTCTCCATGGCGGGTCTGCCACCGTTCCTCGGTTTTGTCGCCAAGGAGGTGCTGTATAATGGTACGTGGACCCTTGGCAGCGGCGCCGCCATCCTCACATTGGTTGCCGTTGCTGGCAATGCCATGATGTTCGCTCTGGCGGCCATTGTTGCGCTCAAGCCGTTTCTCGGAAAGCCGGTCGATACCCCGAAACACGCCCATGAAGGCCCCATCTTGCTGTATGCGGGGCCTGTTGTTCTGGCCGCTTGCGGTTTGATTGCCGGTCTGTTTGTTGCCTCCGCCGGTCACTTGTTTGCCGATCCGATGACACTCGCGGTCTCCGGCGAGCCAGTGCACGGGGAATTGCACTTGATCCCGGCACATATCAACGCCGCGCTGTTCTTGTCGCTGGGCACCATTGCCCTTGGTATCACGCTATACATCTATCAGGATAAAGCCCGCGCATTTGCCAGCAAAACCCTTGAAACCATCGGCTGGGGGCCGGACAAAGGCTTTGACCAGTTCATCAACGCCTGCGTTATTCTGGCCAGCAAGCTCACCCGCACCGTACAAACCGGCTCCATGGTGACCTATATGCGCCTCACCTTCTCGGTGTTGCTGCTGGTGCTGTTTGTGCCGATGATCGCGACCGCCAGTTGGCCAAGCCTGATCCCGAGCGAACTGCCAAGCGTGCTGGAAAGCTGCATTCTGGCGCTGGCACTTATCGGCCTCTACGCCGTGCTTACCGCGAAAAACCGTGTTACCGCCATGGTTTCCCTCGGGGTTTCCGGCTTTGCAGTCGCGGTGATCTACTTCCTGTTTGGCGCCCCGGATTTATCCTTCACCCAGTTCATGGTCGAGACTTTGTCGGTGGTGATCCTTGCACTGGTGATGACACGGCTCAACCTGCACAACAAAGACAGCCGCGGCTCAGCTGCCAAGCTGTTTGATGCTGGCCTTGCCACCTTGGTCGGCCTCGGCTTCACGCTGGCACTGGCTGGGGTGACGCAGCAGCCCTTTGATGCCAGCCTTTCCGAGTTCTTCACCCAGTTCTCCAGATCTATTGCTCATGGCCGTAACATCGTGAATGTCATTCTCGTGGACTTCCGCGGATTTGACACCATCGGCGAAATTTCCGTGGTGATGGTGACCGGCCTGTGTGTACTGGCACTCATCCGCGTGCGCTCCAACTACACGCCGCCAGCAGATCCTGAGGCAAACAAAGCGGAGGCAAACTCATGAATACCGTTATCTTCCGCACTGTCGCCCCGTTCCTAACTGCGCTGATGCTGCTGTTCTCGGTGTTCGTGCTGCTGCGCGGCCATAACGAGCCCGGCGGTGGCTTTATCGGCGGTCTGATAGCTGTCTCCGCCTTTGCCATTTTGGGCATCGCCTGCGGCGTCGCCGCTGTGCGCCGCGCGCTGGTCATGCACCCCATGAGCGTTGCTGCAAGTGGCCTGCTGCTGGCTGTGGCCTCGGTATTGCCAAGCCTGTTCAAAAGCCAAGCGGCCATGACCAGCCAGTGGTTGGAGTTCACCTTGTTTGACACCCCGATCGCCTTGAGCACCCCCATGTTCTTCGATATTGGCGTTTACCTCGTGGTTGTGGGGGCCATCACCTCCATTGCCCTGTCTTTGGAAGAGCGGGAGAGCGACTAATGGAAACCATCCTCGCCATCACCGTAGGCGCCTTTTTCGCCGCCTCCATCTATCTTATGCTTTCGCGTAAGCTGGTGCGTGTGCTTATGGGCATTGCCATCCTCGGCAATGCGGTCAACCTGTTGATCTTCACCTCAGGCCGTCTCTTGCGGGAAGTGCCGCCAATCATACCCGCCCATGCCTATGTGCCCGAGGCGATTACGGCAAATCCGCTGCCCCAGGCACTTGTTCTCACCGCGATTGTGATCTCGTTCTCGTTCTTTGCATTCTTTCTGGTGCTGGGGTACCGCGCCTATCAGGAACTGGGCACCGATGACATGCTGGAAATGCGCGTCGCCGAACCCGTGAACGAACCAGAACCACCTTTGGGATACTGATAAATGGCTGCAACAAAAACCGGTGTCGATATTGCCGCGGCAATGATCACCCATCCCACCGCAGCAGCTGACTGGCTGCTCGTCGCGCCCGTTCTGCTCTGCATGGTCGGTGGCGCAACAACGCTTATCCTGCGCAAGAACGTGCGCATCCAGCCGCTTGTCGGCATCTCCCTGTTAGCCCTACTGGTGCTGACCAACCTTGGCCTATTTGCCCATGTCTGGCAAAACGGTGTTGTCACCATGGTTATGGGGCAGTGGCTGCCACCGTTCGGCATCGCCTTTACCGCCGATGCGCTGGGTGTCACACTGGCGCTCATCGCCTCGATTGTTGGTCTGTTGGCGGGCATCTACGCGGCAGGCTCCATCGCCGCCTCCGAGCGCCGCTACGGCTTCTACCCGTTCCTGTTTATGCTGCTCTGCGGCGTATCTGGGGCGTTCCTCACCGGCGATATCTTCAATCTCTATGTCTGGTTTGAAGTGCTGCTGATCTCCTCATTCGGTTTGCTGGTTCTGGGCAACACCACCTTGCAGATCGACGGCGCCTTAAAATACGCCCTGCTAAATCTCATTGGCACGACCTTGTTCCTCATCGCCACTGGTCTGCTTTATGGCTTGCTCGGCACGCTGAACATGGCGGACATCGCATTGAAATCCCGTGCGCTCGGCGACAGCGGCCCGCTGCTTGGCATCAGTGCACTTTACTTCCTCGCCTTTGCTATGAAAGCCGCAGCTTTCCCGGTAAACTTCTGGCTGCCCGCCTCCTATCACACACCGCGGATTGTCGTGTCGGCACTATTCGCAGGCCTGCTCACCAAGGTGGGCGTCTATGCGCTGCTGCGGGTGCTGGTGCTGCTGCTGCCAGCAGGGCATAACTGGATGCACGGGCTGATCACGGTGGTTGCTATTGTCACCATGCTTACCGGCGTGCTCGGCGCTTTGGCGCAAGCGGACGTGCGCCGCACCATCGGTTATCTGGTGATCTCCGGCATCGGCTCCATGCTTGCCGGTATCGCTGTTGGCAGCGAGGTCGCGCTGACCGGCGCCATCATGTACGCCGTACACTCTATCCTTGCCATGACGGCGCTGTTCCTCATCTTCGGCATCACCGGGAAAGATCGCGGCACCTTTAACTTGCGCGAGCTAGGCGGCATGTACCGCCGTGCCCCGCTGCTGTCCGCCGCAACCTTGATCCTGCTATTTGCCGCAGTGGGCCTGCCACCGTTCTCCGGCTTCTGGCCAAAGGTTCTGCTGGTGGATGGTGCGCTTGCCGCCGGGCAGGGCTGGTTAGCCGGAACAATCCTGCTTGCCAGTATTCTTACTGCGATCACTGTAGGCCGCATCTGGATCTTCGCATTCTGGCGCGGCGGGCCTGAGGGGATTGCTGACGGCACGCAGGGCGTCGAAACAGGTCCCGAAGCCATGCCACTGCAAGTGCCATTCACAGCGTGGCTGCCACTGGCCGTGCTTATCGCCATGATCTTCTGGCTTGGCCTGCAACCGGAGGGGCTGATGCAATTGGCCGAAACCGGCGCGCATACGCTGCTTGATCCCACCGCCTATGTTCAATCTGTATTCGGGGTGACGCCATGAACCGCAGCCTCTTTCTCCTCAACCTGTTGATGGCGATCGCGTGGGGGGCAGTTACCGGCTCTTTCGCCGCGCTCAATCTGCTCTTCGGCTTCATTCTGGGCACGCTCGGCCTCGCGCTGATCCGCGAACAAGTCGCCTTCCGAGCATACGTGTCTAAGTCTGCGAAGGTGTTCGGCTTGGCAGTGCTGTTCTTAAAAGAGCTGGTGCTCTCTTCGTGGCGTGTGCTGCGCATTGTTATCCGTCCGCGCATTGAAGACTTGAAGCCCGGTATCATTGCGGTGCCGCTGGATGTGGATCAGGACTTTGAAATCACCCTGCTTGCAAACATGGTGACACTCACACCTGGCACTTTGTCGGTTGATGTGGCGGACAACAAAGACACGCTTTTTGTTCACTGCATCGATGTGCCGGATCCGCAAGAAACAATCGATGACATTAAAAACGGCTTTGAGCGTAGAATTATGGAGGCGTTTCGATGAGTGCATTAGAAGCTTTCGCAGGCGCATATCTGGAGTTTGCTCTCCACGCGTCATTGATTATTCTGGGGTTAAGCCTGTTGCTCACCGCCTATCGTGTCTGCATCGGCCCCAATCTGCCGGATAGGGTCGTCGGTCTGGACCTCCTAGTGGCCATTGCAATAGGGCTCATTGCGGTATTCGGTATTCTCTCTAAGTATTCGCTATATGTCGATATCGCATTGGCACTTGGCCTTGTCGGCTTCTTGGCAACCGTGGCTTTTGCCCGGTTTATCCTGAACCGCGGTCTTGCCAAGGATCAGGCTATCCTAAATGAAACCAATGAAGTTGCTGAAACCAACACAGGAGAAAGCCAATGACCATCGCGCTGGATCTCCTTGTTGCAACCTTGTTGCTCATCGGCGCCGTTTTCAGCTTTACCGCCGCTTTGGGTTTGCTGCGTTTGCCTGATGTTTACAGCCGCATGCATGCTGCCTCAAAAGCCGGTACGCTCGGTTCGGGTGTGCTACTGCTTGCACTTGGCCTCTACGCGCAAGATTGGGGCGTGTTAACACGAGCGCTCGCCGGAGTTTCATTCTTCCTGCTTACAGCGCCCATCTCGGCCCATCTCATCGCCCGTGCGGCGCTCAAGGTTGGTTACAAACCCCACAAATCAACGCATATCAATGATATGCCCGAGTAAGCAGGCTGGGAATTTTTTATTCCGACTGAAAATTCTGGGCCGCTGCAGTGCAGCGGCCTAAGTTTTTATACTAAGGTATACGTTTAGGGCTAATATATCTTTTGGCTTGCTAGATAACAATTCACTCGGCTTAGTATTGCCGCAATTCTGTCGACCAGAACATATTGTTTTGACGGGATGTTTACTTTTTTCTCAAATAAGCAAATGCTACTCAGTCATATGGCGGAATTTCCCGATAACAGTTGATTATCGTGCATTTATCCAATCTGTTTGCATCGAGATTTTCAATCAATTTGTTGAATTTCCGTGCTTTTTCGGCGCAAATTCCGTTGGTTTGCCATAGCATCTCGCAGCGTGTTTTCTTCCAGATAACTACGAAAATTTGTATGATGGCGGCGCATCTCTAGCTTTTCCCTAGTAAATCTTGAAGAAGATGAAGTTTTTTTCTTGTGATTGGCAAACACCCTCTCTATATAGGGTCTCCAAGATTAACGCTTCTCCGGAATCAAATAGTTTCCCTTGTCTTCACTAGATAAGTTTGCCCTTTCTTAAGTATGGGTTTGCCCTGTTACTATATGAAAGCCGGTGTGGCCTACGAATAAACACATAAACGAAAGAATTGGGTGAAAGATGAGCGAAAACCCTGCAGATAATGGCCTGATCGAACTCACTGCTGATGTTGTGTCTGCTTACGTCAGCAACAACACTGTTGCTTCCGCAGATCTTCCGGTCCTGATTAAGGACGTGTTCTCCGCTCTACAGCAAACCAACGGTAGCACTGTCGAGCCTGAACCAGAGCCACTCAAGCCAGCCGTTCCGGTTAAGAAGTCTGTCACCAACGACTACATCATCTGTCTGGAAGACGGCAAAAAGTTCAAGTCGCTCAAGCGTCACCTGCGCACGCACTACGATATGACCCCGGAAGAGTATCGTGAAAAGTGGGGACTGCCCTCCGACTACCCAATGGTTGCGCCGCACTATGCAGCAGCCCGCTCCGAATTGGCGAAGAAAATGGGCCTCGGCCAGCAGCGCAAGCGCTCCAAATAACCACCAATGAAAAACCATGGAAGAAATTCCATGGTTTTTTTATCCCCGCATTAGCGGCATTTTCTCTCAGTTACCTGCATCAGCTGCGCTCTCACGTGCCGGTTATCTAGTTCACTAATAAGCTGCTGCCGTAAGGCAATTAGACGATTGGCATCAAAGCTCCAATGCGCCTCAGCGCCGCGAATTCTCTCCGCCCGTAACTGTCTCACAGTACTGTAAAAATTAACTAGGAGCAGGTTCTGTGCCCTAGTTTCTGTAGAGATGGTCTTCTCGTCACCTATTTTGATACTCCTTCAATAATCGTGCTCTGATAAATGAGGGGCGCGTCGGCTCTGCCTTGCAACTTTCCGAGTGGGCTTAGTCTAAACAATATATTTTCGCCGCGAATAGACGATATCGGCGGGGATTACTTATCCCCTTGTGCCGCAACTGCCTGAACATAGACATGTAAATCCATGTTTCTATTCAAATTCAGCAGATTGGAGCGTTTGCATGTTAAAGAAGCATTGCTCTTCGTTGTCTCTTCCACCTCATGCCATCATCAAAAAACGCGGGCATAAACATTGCCGCAGAACCAGTCGTCACCAAGCCGCAGCGTGGCTGGCCACTGCACAAGTTGCCCTCGCATTTGGACTAAGCCCCCAGCACCTGCACAGTCCAACGCGCGGGTTTGCCGAGGTCGCCAAGGCAAGGCAAGTCTGCATCTATCTAATGCACGTGGCGCTTGGCTACACACTGGCAGAAGCCGCAGGTCTGTTCGGCAGAGACAGAACAACCGCCGCCCATGCCTGCCGGGTGGTCGAGGATATGCGGGACGATCTGGCCTTTGACAGTAAGCTTAGTCTAATGGAAGAGCAGTTGCGCCGATTTGCCGAAGGCGCCAAAGCCTTGGGAGAGGCCAAAGACCCTGGTTTCGCCGCTCGGGAGGCCTCTCAATGAGCACACAAAACCCGGTATCACTTGCAGGGTTCCTCGAAAGATTGGCCTATTCAGGGAAGGCAAGCGCCAAGCAATTTCTTCAAGACGCGGGACAGGAGGGGAAGCAGCTCCTCATACTGGCGGAGCAGCAGGGTCTGATCCTAAGCCATCATGAATATGACTTTACCATAAGCCCCTTTGGCAAATCCGCACTGCGCCGCCTGAGAACGCTTGATGACAAGCATGCGAAGAATGTGCCCAGCCGGAAGACAGCCCCAGCCCAACAGGAAAAACGAATGATGCCCCCCGTTATTAAAGGGCAAGACACGCCCTTGGCATGGCTGGCAAGTCGTCGAGACGCGAAGGGCTTTCCCCTGATCGATGAAGCGCAAGTTATGGCGGGAGAACGACTGCGCAGTACGTTCGATCAAGCGCAAAAGCAATTATCCATCAAAAGCAACTGGTCGGCGCAAATTTCCTATGGCGGCCCGTCAAAGCATGACTACACCTTTGAAAGTCAAGCATCACGGCACTTGCAGGCAACATTTTCGGTCATCGGCCCGGAGCTGAGCCCGGTGTTGCTTGCGGTTTGCTGCCATGGAATCGGGCTGCAGGAGTTGGAAAAGCAAGAGCGGTGGCCCGCGCGTAGTGGGCGTATAATCCTTCGCTTGGCGCTCCAGCGCTTGGTCAGCTATTATAAGCAACTGGACACCTACTCCAAATCTGGGCGGTGACAAACATATAAAGGGCCCCGGTGGATCTGGGGCCCTAACGCGCTAGAGCCCTATTGCTCTTAGTAGAGTTTGGCAGGCGCGTTGCCTTTAACCAGCGGCAAGTGCAGTGGCTGCATCCTGTTTGATCCGCTGTACCATCGCTGCCAGACCGTTGGAGCGTTGCGGTGTTAAGTGTTCTTTCAAACCAATTTGCCGGAACACCGCATCAATATCGCTTGCCGCGATATGTGCTGCGCTATTGCCGGAAAATTGCGCCAGCACAATCGCTACTAAGCCACGAACGATCATGGCGTCGCTGTCGCCGCGGTACAAAAGGATAGGCTCACCATCCTCACTGCGGCTTTCTTCTTTTGCCAGCCAAACCTGAGAAACACAGCCTTGCACTTTGTTCGCGTCGCAGCGTTCGCCCTCCTTCAGCGAATCCAGCTCGCGCCCCAGCTCGATAAGGTATTTATAGCGGTCCTCCCACTCTTCAAGGTATTCAAACCCCTCAAGAATGTCGTTGATTGAACTTGCCATTGCGCTTACTTCCTTCATGCAGTTGCGCTGGTTTTACGTCAGCATGAAACGCAGCTCAAGCGTTTAGCCTTTTTATTTGCAGCAATGCGAAACTAGGGAAGTGGTTTTTGCCAGGGAATTGGCACCGATAGCTCGTTGGGACGAGTATTTTTTCGCCCAGCATACGCCGCGGCCAGCTCAGCATCAATCGCCGTGCTTACGCGCCGTACACCTTGCTCTGCGATTACCCGCGCAGCCTGCGCTGACAATGCACCCTCGTCACCGGCCCAAGGAATAGACAGGTCTTCCGCTGTCAACGTGCCATGGCGCTCGGCTTCACCAGTCGTTTGCAGCGCTGGCAAGCTGCCGGTTATCGCAGCCTCTCCCTCGGACGGTAAAACCACCGCGTCAAAGTCGTCGGCTGGAACCACCTCTATTGGCTCTGCCACAAGCCCCTCAGGGGTGTGTGGTGAAGGGCGCGCATCTTCCTGCAGATATTCGTAGACCTCTCGAAACGCCAGCTTGGCGCGGTAGGCCACGACGCTTGCAATTTCACTGCCGGTTTCACAAGTGGCCGGATTGCGCTCGCAAAAACCAGACAAATCGCTGAAAGTTGCTTGGGCAGCGCTCATAGCGTTAACTGGGTTTACGGTCGGCTCGTCCTCCTGCCCCGTTAACCCTAATGGTACAAACAGCAGGATGAGCGATAGCCAGAATGTTGTTTTGAGCAAAAAAAAGAGTAACCGCACCGGCCTATACCTAGGATTTACGTTGCAAAACACAAAGACAAACAAAAGGCGCCCCGCGCCCGGTCACCACCTTTAAAGGTGCAGTGACAGGCGAAAGCCCGACTCCCGTCCTAGCAACAATAGTTTGCCAAATGCCAACAGGGCAGCGCTTTGACGAAAAATCGACAGGCATTTTAATTGCTATGCCAAACCAAAGGTAAACGTTAACAGGCAATTTTCACTAGACTGCTTCAAGCTTCCTTAAAAACACTGGCAATATATTCAAGTCAAATTTGATGGGTATTTTATGGGTGGCGCGCAACAGCGCCTTCAAAGCCGGGGCCAATTGCAGCCATGCGCAACACGACAACTGGACAAGCTGTGATAAACACAGCGCCGCGCCTACGCCACGCCATAAAGCTGGCGTTACATTCACTGTTGCTGGCCGCATACAGCAGCGCCGCCTTGATATTGGTCCAAATCCTTTATACCGGTGTGGGAATTGGCATAGGTGACGTGGCGCCCCTTGCCGCTCTTTTGTGGGTGCCGCTTTTTCTGCTGGTGCTCGATAGAGCATGCCTTGGAAGCCGAGTTGTACTTGGCGCATCTGCTGGCTTTATCCTTGCAAGCTTGGTCGCAGGCATCAAGGTGCTTGCGGTCATCAGCGCAGCGCCGACCACACCGCCGTCTTTGCTAAACCTGCAACTGGAGTTGGCGGCGCTGGCCGTCGTCTTGCCGTGCTTTGCACTCCTTATGGGCCTTCTGGGTTATCTGCGTGCCCATTGGCAGATGCCGAAGGCGGTCGGTCAGCAGCAGAGCACGTGGTTTGCGCTAATTGACAGCCAATTGCACACGCCAATTGCCTTGCTTGATACTCAAGGGCGATTGCAGTTTACCAACAATGCGGCGCAGCAACTGCTTGCCTGCACGACCAAAAGCTATGTAAGAAATGATCTTGCTGCACACCTCCTGCGGGAGGAGACTCCGGCATTAAACCGGGCACTTCTGTTGGCGCGCAACACTGGCGAGGTGCAGATTCTTGAAACCCGCGCTGAAGCCAAGCAACACGGTCCGAGCGAAGGCGCGCGCGGTAAAACTATACATCTCACTCTCAAGATTTCTCCATTGTCATCTGCGCAAAACCCGTTGGCTGATGCCGGGTTCTGGGTGGAAATCGCAGATCGGTCCGCAGACAAGAAACGCGAGGCAGAGCTGCAAGTTGCCCTATCAAGTCTACGCGCTCAAAGTGGGCAACGCATGCAGCTGGTCGCCCGGGCAAGCCACGAGCTTAGAACTCCCCTTAATGCGATTCTCGGGTTTTCCGAGCTGTTGCACAACGCCAATGACTACAGCTTTGCCAAAGATGCTGCCCGCGAATACCTGCAGCTTATCCGTTTCTCCGCAGAGCATCTGAACAAAGTGGTCGATGAAACGCTGGACTACACCCGTCTTGCCGCGGGCAAGCGCAGGCTCAACCTCTCGACAACCAATGCACATAAACTATGTGAAGAAGTTGAGGTTTTGCTGCGCACGCAGGCAAACCAGCTCAAAGTGGTGCTCACACTTTCAACAGAGCCGCAGGTTGAGCCCTTTACTGCCGACGCTATGGCGTGCCGTCAGATAATGATCAACCTTTTGACTAATGCTATGAAGCATTCCCCGGAAGGGGGCAGGGTGCGTCTGGAAATCAGTCAATCGCACGCTCATGTGAATATGACGGTCATCGATCATGGCAGCGGTATTGAAAAATCCGAGCTCGCCGAAATTTGTGAACCCTTTTTTCAAGCGGGCTCGTCTAAACTGAGTCGCTGTGAAGGCGCAGGACTCGGATTGTCTGTGGTTAAGGCACTTGTCGATATGCACGCTGGGCAAATAAAATTCACCAGCACACCGGGCAAAGGCACCAAGGTTGTGGTATCACTGCCCACCAAGGGCCCGCAGCAGCAGGTCGAGGACACCCATTCCGCTTTCACGCAAGACAATTGGGCATAAACGGTAGCTGCCAGCAAGCCTCACAGGCTGTTTACATCTGGCGAAAGACGGGAACGAAAAAGGGAAACGATAGTAGGTTATGGCACGGACCAGTCCAAAGCGACATCAAGTGCAGAGCAAAACTCAAGCCAGCGGGAAAAAACACTCGGCTCTTAAGGCTGGGATTTGCCGCCTACCAGTGTTGGCAACCGCTGTACTGTTGGTCATGATCATGTTGAACGCACTGGCTTTTCAGGAAGACCAGCATCCAGCGCCAATGTTTACCACACGCGCGCCATCGCAAGATGAAGCGCTTGCCAAAGCCGCTGCCGCCGAAGCCACCCAGCTTGCGGCCCTGCAGGTGGCCTTGGTGCGCGATGTTCAATTGGAGTTGCGCCGGTTGGGGCACTACAATGGTTCGGTAGATGGCAACGCTGGCAACGCCACGCGTGGTGCGGTCATGGCGTTTGAACGCCGCTCTGGACTGCGCGAAACGGGCAAGGTCACAACTGCCTTGCTGGCTCAGCTCACCATGGCTGCCACCCCGAAAAACCGTGGCTCGGAACAGCGTGCCAACCAAAACAGTGCCCCGCTCGAAAGAAACACCGCGGGCCTGCCCGCGTCTCAAGGCACTGAACCGCAAATTACTGGCTCGATCAATGCCACGCCCGCGCAAGCGCCTCCAACACCAATGCGTAAAAAGCCCGTGACGGCAAGCGCAACGCCGCACTCACCTAGCCGTCGTTCTGGCGATCAAGTCGCGGTGTTTGACACCGCCCGCATCATGCGCCTACAAGCCGCGCTGGCCCAAAGTGGCTATGGCCCGATCACAGTTGACGGCGTGGCTGGTCAACAAACCAGTGATGCCTTGCGCCGCTTTGCCCAAGATCGCGGCCTCGTTAGCAATGGCGAAATCAGTCCGCGCGTCCTGCAAGAGCTGGAGCGTTTTATTGGCCGCAAGATCTAAGAGTACCCGCTGATGTCTCCCCGCGTTACCAGCGAATTTTGGGTGGCGGCCTATGTGCGCCAATGCTTTCAGTGTGACGCATTTGCCGCTGTTACGCGCCGTGGCGCGGCAGAGGCAGGCGTCATTATGGTGGTCGTCGACAGGCTGGACTGCACGTTTGACCTCTACACACCGGCGCCGCAAAGTTTTTTTAACGAAGAAGACAGCGGCCTGCGGCGCTTTGAACTGCGCCTTGCCGCCAGCCCCCGTGAAGAACTGGAGGGTGTCTTTGTGCGCGAGGCCCGAATGGATCCCGATTTCTGGGTGGTCGAGGTGGAAAGCGCCAAGGGCGAGCATTTCCTGCCAGCTGATGCCGCACCTGCTGCTGCCCAAGTAAGTGCGGCGGCACAAACCCAGCAAGCACCGTCAAGCCCAACACAAGGCAGCGACACCGCGCCGGAGCTTTCCATCAAGGATATCTGGCCTGATGACTAAAGCTCAGCCCAAGCTCTGAACAAATTGCACTTTACTCCGTTATCCTATCCACTAGTTTTAAAGGGGGCTTGGCGTGTTTTCTGGTGCTTATGGCTGCCTCTTGCGGCGAGTTCCTCTAGGGTGTTCTTAGCCGCACATGAATGGGGAAGGGCACGCCAACATGACAGGGCCTAAGGCAAAGCTGAGAATTTCGGCGCAGCAAACAGCCACAATAAAAATTGCCGGGCGCGCTGTTTGTGCAGGTGCCATTGCTATAATGCTGAGCGCTTGCGCCCGCCCGCAAGGCGATTTTGGCCGCGCTCAAGACGATCTCCTGCATGAAACTGCCATGCCCGCGCTCGGTGCCGCTCGTAAGGCAATTACTGGCAATCCGGTTTCTTCACTGCCGCTGACCGATAGTGAAAAAGAGCTTTACAATCGGGCTTGGGCTCTGGTCTTCCCCCCCTCTCAAGAAGACTGGCTGGGCAATTCCGTTGTTGAGATGCGCCGCACCCATGTCATCCCAGCAAGTTGGTCAAGTATCGCCTACGAGAGCTATTACGAGCACCTGTTGGACCGAAACTACCAAGCCAGCCAAACCCACTACACCAAATTGCTTGCAGACATTCAAACCGATCGTGCACTAATCCCGCCTTACTGCCGCGCGTGGCAGCAGGTGCGCGAGGCCGATAGTTTTCGCAAGGAAGCGCTGCACCGCGCCCATGATCCCTCTCGACAGCAATCGAAAGATCTAAACGCCCGCATTGGCGAAAATCGGCAAGTGCATCTTTGGGTGCAAGCGGCTCTATCGCTGCGCTTTTCCGCCTTCAGCCATGCGCTTGACCGGTTAACGATCGATGTGCCTGATCGACATATGGTATGGACCGTGCATCGCGCATTGGTCGGTTACAAGCAGGATATTTTGGATCTGGATGCGACGTGTGAGCAGCTCGCGCCATCAAACACCAGCAAAAAACCGCGCAAGTCGCGCATTCTAACCGGTTGGGGACTGGAGCGCCCCGCCCCGAAAAAATAGGTGAAAAGCTATTGGGGAAGCGTAACGCGGCACCTTCTACCCAGTCTCCACGCAAAGGCTGCCCGCGAGTTGCGCTGCCTGTTGGTTAAGAGGAGGGCGGCCGCTCAAAGCCGGTACAGGTCGCGCGGCGCAGCCCGGCACTAATTTCACGCGCATAAGCCTTGTGCGGGACAAATGCCCGTAGCATCACAAAGCCCTTCTGTGCGTCAGATTCCACCACAATCATGTCCTCCAGCTCTTCTGGCGGGTTTTCACGCAGCACCGACAACTGTTCCTCACTCAGAATCAGCATGGCAAGTTTCTCACGCGCAGCAGAGCTGTCATTTAAGCTGTACAGCGTTTGTCCCCGCTCGTTAAAGTAGGCGAGCGACCAGTAGGGGGCGTTGAGATCCACATCGAGGCGCACGGGCCCGCGCGCCAAATCAAACCGGCACAATGCATGCTCCATTGAAGGATCCAGATCTAACAGCGGCTCCGTGCGCGCCAGCACCGGCGGCAAAAGGTTAAAGCTGCGGTCATGGCCAAAGCGGGCGACCTGCTCATAAAGCGTAAAGGGAATTGCCGTCGGCACGCTTAAAACGATAAGAATATGAATAATCCCGCCGAGCAGAAAACCGGCAAGACCCCACAACACCCAGCTGGGCTTGATTTGCAGACGGCGCAGCCTGAGTGGCCAGCGCAGCAGCGCCGCCAGCCGCACCTTGCCTGCCCGCGCGGCCAGATCGAGGTGTAACAGCGATAGCAACCGCAAAAACAACACCAGCGCCCCTTGCGCAAGGCTTATGCAAAACAGAAATGCTGTCACGCTACTTTGCCGCAAACGCGCAAAACGCGGGTGCCTCCAGAGGCGCGCCAAATACGCACCACACGTCGTGGCAACGGCAAAACACATTTGCTTCAAGGCTGCAAACCTAGCGTGCATCATTGGCAATAACTCCGCCGCAAGCCCGGCATTTGCCGCCGCGAGCTCGCATATTCCCCCGCTAGAGCGTTGTCATACATGCGCAGCGCCAAAGTCAGCTGCCCATCGCCCCCTGTTGGCAGCCAGTTGCCCGCCTGCGCTTGTGGTGAGATTGTGATGCGAAAGTTGCCATCGGCGCTACGGAGCAGATCTCGGCTGTGCAGCCATGCCCGCCCAGCATCGGTTCCACGTATATGCATTTGCCCGTCCAGTGCGGTGAGCGTCCACAAACGCGCAGGCAAAGGTGCGCCTTCCAAGACGTAAGTACAGCGCGCATCAAGGGGTTGCCCCAGCTCATCCTGCACCGCGTAAAACGCAAGGCCTTCGCCCCGGCCAAGCGCAAGCCGCTTTGTACGGCTGAAAATGGCCACACTGTATGGATCATCTTCCGGCGTGCCGGCGTTCGGATAGGCCACCCAAACGCCTTCATGCACCGCATTGAAGGGTGCCCCATGATTAAGAGCGTAATAAGCTGAGCCCACCCCGACGACTAGGGATACCACAAGAAAAAATAGGTATGGACCAAACGATAGCATGCGCGCGCGGTACAGCAGGCGAGAGACCTTGGGCCATGGTTTTTGCCAGCTGTTCTCTCCGTCATAATAGGGCGTCGGCTGCGTACCGATCACCATCGCTTTTGTCTGCTTTTTATCCACCAGCGCCCCCGTTTGCCTCAATGTTTGCCCTCAGGTTTCCATCTTGATCCTCCGCATAGTTTGCATGGATGCGGTCGCTCTTATCGTGCTTGGTGTCATGCGCAGGCTGGGCCTTTTTAAAGGGCAAAGCGGGAGAGAGCGCCGCTTGCGGGCGCCCCAGAATCTGCCCAAAGCGCTCATGCAGTGCCTGTAGTTCCTGGCGAGTATTATTGCGTAGAATCTGCGGCAGTTGTCGCGCTGGCGCCGCATCGCCCTCTTGGGCAATAAGGGCGCGGCTATAGGCTTCTGGGTCAATCCCCGGCATCGGCTGGATTTCCACCCCCTGATGGGCAAATTCCATGTATTTTTGCCATGTCATCGCAGGTAGGGAGCCACCGGTCATATTGTTGGTAGGGGTAAAATCATCATTTCCATACCAAACGGCTGTCACCAGATTGCCCGTATAGCCAACAAACCAAGCATCGCGATAGGCCTGCGTTGTTCCGGTTTTCCCAGCGGCAGTGACCCCCTCAATCCGCGCGCGCCGCCCTGTACCAGCCTGCACAACATTGACAAGGATATCGTTCATTTCAGCCGTTTTATCAAATGGTAAAATCCGGATTGGCGCGGCTGCATCGCGGGCATGATCATACACCAGTTCGCCTTTGGAATTGCGTACTTTGACCACCGCAAAGGGCTGAACTTTCAGCCCGCCGCTGGCAAAGGCCGCGTAAGAACCGGCCATGTCAATCACCGTAACTTCCGCAACGCCAAGCGGCAAAGGTCGGCTGATACGTAGCTCGCTTTGTATCCCCATCATGTAAGCTGTTTGTACGATTTTATCGCGGCCAACTTTTTGCGCCAGCCGCACCGGTACCGTATTAATGGATTTGGTCAGCGCGGTTTTAAGCGTGACCGCCCCGCGATAGCGCCGCCCGTAGTTGCGCGGTGACCAGCCGCCGATATTAATAGGCGCATCGCGAATGATATCTTCAGCGGAATAGCCGTTCAAAAACGCAGTCATATACACAAATGGCTTGAAAGAAGAACCCGGTTGGCGTAGCGCATGCACCGCACGGTTAAACTGGCTTTCGTCGTAGTCCCGCCCGCCAACCATGGCGCGTACTTCGCCGCTGGTGGTGATAGAGGCCAATGCTCCCTCGCGTACCCGGTAGCGTTTACCCTGCTCATCCAGCATACTCGCAACCGAGCTTTCCGCTTGGCTTTGCAAGGCGCTGTCAAGCGTGGTGTCCACGCTCAGCACGCGGTCTTTGCTGAGTTCTGGAAATTGCAGCGCCAGATCTTGTATCTGCTCAAAGGCATAATCCATAAAGTAATCGGCGGCTGTGCTTTTGCCCCGGTCCACCGGTGTTGCCGGATTGCGTCGCGCGGCGATGATCTGCCCTTCGCTCAGAAAATTTGCCTCAACCATATTGGAGAGCACTTCATTGGCTCGCGCCCGCGCATTGGGCAGGTTTTCATGCGGGGCGTACTTGGAGGGGGCCTTGTATAGTCCGGCAAGCATGGCCGCTTCTGCCAGCGTGATCTCACGGATGTCTTTGTCAAAATAGTAATCCGCCGCCGCGGTTACGCCAAAAGTACCACCACCCATATAGGCGCGGTCCAGATACAGCTTGAGGATTTCCCGCTTGCTGAGGTTAGCCTCCAGCCACAGCGCCAGATAGGCCTCTTTAATTTTACGCTGCAACGTGCGCTCATTGGAAAGAAACAGGTTCTTGGCCAGCTGCTGCGATAGCGACGACCCCCCTTGCACCACCGAGCGTGCTTTCACATTTGCAACCAGCGCACGGAAGGTGCCGATAAAGTCAATGCCGAAGTGGCTGAAGAAGCGTCGGTCCTCTGTTGCCAGTGTTGCCTTGATCATTTGATCGGGAATTTCGTCTAGCGGCACTTTATCGTTTAGCAAAATGCCCCGCTTGCCGAGCAAGTCGCCATTGCGATCAAAAAAGGTCACAGAAAAATCGGAGGTGGTTTTCCAGTCTGCCCGCTTAGTCGCCTCAAACGCAGGCTGCGCAAAGGCGAGCATCACAATCACCCCGGCGGTGCCAAGCGTAGCCCCTTCAGAACCAAGCTCTGCCAGAATGCGCCACAGCCCACGGGCGCGAAACCGGCGCATAAAGGCGGAATACCCGCGCCACGCGGCCCGAATCGCCTGCCACGCTTGCCACAAGGTCGAATCAATCCACGCATCCGCAGCCAGCAATTTGGCAGAGACATCGCGCAAATCGCCCGGATCGCGTTTGGCGGCAGAGTGCTGCGCTGCGTCCGCGCGCGTTTTTTCACCTGCTTTTGTGCCTTTGCCCTGCTTGGCTTTGTCTTGCCCGGAAGTTTCGTTCACTCGCCCTACCTGTCAATCATCTGCGGCCAAAGTGGTAGCAATTTTGCCACTGCCTTGCGCCATGCCCAATGCGCTGTTTTCGTTTGTCTTATAAGCTACTTATGTTATGAGGCAGGCACAAGAAGGCCAAAGCCCAATAACAACAAGCCATAACAACTATCCTCTGGAGTTCGCCAAAATGAAATCCTCTAAGTCTGAAGGGCAAATCCCCTTTTGGCGGGCCAAAACCCTAGAAGAGCTCTCTCCACAAGAGTGGGAAAGCCTTTGCGATGGCTGTGGCCGTTGCTGCCTCAACAAACTGGAGGACTGGGACACCGGCGAAATTCACTGGACAAACGTTGCTTGCACTTTGCTTGATGGAAGCACATGCCGGTGCAAAAACTATGAACGCCGCTTCGACTTTGTCAGCGACTGTGTGCAGCTGGACCCAAAAACCGTTCGTGAATTAAAATGGTTGCCCGTTACCTGCGCCTATCGTTTGGTGCGCGAGGGCAAAGACCTACATTGGTGGCACCCCCTTGTCTCCGGGGATCCTCGATCCGTCCACCAGGCAGGCATATCGGTGCAAGATAAAACCGTCCCTGAAGATGGGCTGGAACCGGAAGATCTGGAGGATTATCTGGTCGCTTGGCCCGATGAGCCCGAACAAGAGGCGGAGCCTCAAACATCGCAGGCCTAAGCATCGGCTACCACTGACTGTACGGCGGAAAAACCAGAAATTTTCGCAGAGAGAAGCGATGTTTTTTGCTGCATGTGCCCTGCAATATTGCTTACAGGCGAGGGATAACTTCGCCCCGAAAATCCATAAGTCTTTTGCGTGCCTACGTAATCTGAAATATCGCATGATAATAACTAACCTATTGTAATTAAATAATAAAATCATTGACAGTGCCGCGCTGATCAGTTAGGTTATTGGCATGCTCGAAAAACTGTAGGCAGTTAAGGTTAACCGCTCTTAGGGGCTGGTTTCTGAACCATTGTTTTTGGGCAATTTCCAATAAAATACAATAGGATATACCCATGTCCTCACCAGTGCGAAGCGCCAGCACCGCGCCATTGCGGCTGAGCAAATCTGCCAGCTTGCGGTTGCTACGCGCCTTTGAAGGCCAGTTACAGCATTTGGAAACCACGCTCAGCAAAACAAGCGAGCAAGCAGGCGGAAGTCCTGTTCTGCTGGATCAACAGGCCAAAGCCATCGCCAGTCTTGCCAAAACCCTGGACCTCTTGATGAACTTGCACCGTTCTGTTGCTACCGCCGGTGCTGCTCACCAACAGAGCAAGGAGACAAACGCTGCCGCGATTACCAAAGAACGCCAAGACATCGATAGAATGCGCCGACAGCTTGCGCAGCGCCTTGCGCAGCTTAACAAGCCCTGAGGTTCGCGCTGCGTTTGTCGCCTCGCTTTCCCCTGAAGAATTGCGGTTCTTGCAAGCGGATTGGCAAGTCTTCGCGCACGATCATCAACTGCCACCAATCAGCTGCGCAGAGGACCCATGGCACCTCTGGATGATCCTCGGCGGCAGAGGCAGCGGTAAAACCCGAGCCGGAGCTGAATGGGTCCGCGCGCTGGCTTTAGGCGAGCGTTGGGCGCTCCCGCAAGCCATCTCCCACGGGGGCAGCTCTGCTACAGTACCTGCCAGTGATGAGCCGCTGCAAATCGCGCTGGTGGCACAAACCTATCACGATGCGCGTGAGGTCATGGTGGAGGGGGTGTCGGGCATTCTGGCTGTGCACGCCGAACATGAGCGACCCCAATGGCTGCCCTCGCGCCGCCGCTTGCAATGGCCAGACGGAACAACAGCGCGGCTTTATTCTGCCGAAGATGCCGAGGCGCTGCGCGGCCCGCAATTTCATGCTGCTTGGTGTGACGAACTGGGCAAATGGGGCGAGGCAGAGGCAGCTTTCGCCAACTTGCAGTTCGCCTTGCGCCTTGGGCGGGCGCCTTGCCAACTCATTACCACCACCCCGCGACCAACCAAACTGCTGCAATCCCTGTTGGCGCGCAAAGACCTGCACCTCTCCCATGCCAACACCATGGCGAACGCCGCGCATCTGGCCCCAAATTTCCTAGGCCAGATGCTGGAGCGCTACGGCGGCAGCCGTTTGGGCCGGCAGGAGCTGGAGGGCGAACTGCTCACCGATCGCGAGGACGCCCTGTTTCTGCGCTCATGGATCGAGCAACACCGATGCAAAAGCCCTCCACCACTTGTGCGCGTAGTAGTTGCCATTGATCCTCCGGCCACATCAGGCCCCCGCGCTGATGCCTGTGGCATCATCGCCGCAGGGCAGGGGGCAGATGGTCAGCTCTACGTGTTGGCCGACCACTCCGCCGCGCGCCTGCGCCCCGCCGCATGGGCTGCCCGGGCCTTGCAGTTGCTAGCCCAGGTGAATGGTGATGCGCTTATTGCTGAGGCCAATCAAGGGGGGGAGATGGTGCAGGCTGTCATTCATCAATTGGACCCAGCCCAGCCTGTCACTCTGGCCTATGCCAGCAAATCAAAACAACGCCGGGCCGAACCAATCGCGCTGCTTTATGAGCAAGGGCGCGTGCACCACACACAGCCCATGCCAGAGCTGGAGGATGAGTTGTGCGGCTTTGGCGCAGATGGCACCAGCAATGGCCATTCACCAGACCGGATGGACGCCCTCGTTTGGGCACTTTCAGAACTGGCCTTTCGTAAGCTTAGCCGCCCGCGTGCCCGTTCTCTTTAAACATATTTTCTAAGTGGCCAATCCGGCTTTAACAGCAAGGAACACTTCCATGCCAAGACCAATCTTGCGCTGGCCCTTCCGCCCTGCGCCCAAATCACAAGAAGAAAACGGCGCGCACGCGTCCTCGCCCCCTTTGCATGAAAAAATGCAAAAGCAAATGGAGGCAAAGCAGGCCGCGCCCTTTTCATCCGCCAAGTTCTACAAGCTTGCAACCACAGGCGAACCAATCTGGACCAACCGCGATTACGCCGCGCTGGCCCGTGCCGGATATTGCCGCAACCCCGTTGTGTATCGGGCCATCCGAATGATTGCCGAGGCCGCGGCCAGCCTGCCGCTCATCCTCAAAGACGGCGCTATTGAGCTTGACGAACACCCGCTCTTGTCTCTGTTACACCGTCCCCACCCCGGCGAAAGCAAGGCCGGGCTGCTTGAGGCGGTCTATGGCCACTTGCTCTCCTCAGGCAATGCCTATCTGCACGCGCTCACGTTACAAGCAGAACCTCGGGAGCTGCATTGCCTGCGCCCTGACAGGGTCAGCCTTGTCACAGGCAACCGCGGCTGGGTGGAGGCTTGGGATTACACTTTGGCAGGCAAAACCACCCGCTTGCAACAACGGCGGGAAGATCCGTTGCCACCCGTGCTTCAGTTGCGCCTTTTTGCGCCGCTGAGTGATCACTATGGCTTTGCACCTCTGGAAGCTGCCCAAACCGCGCTGGATGTGCACAACGCGGCTGCTGCCTGGAGCAAATCCCTGCTGGATAACGCGGCCTGCCCAACCGGAGCGCTGGTCTATGGCGGGCCAGACAGTGCCCAGTTGTCTGACGAGCAGTTCACCCGCTTGAAACAGGAGCTGGAAGGCAGTTACCAAGGTGCCCGCAACGCTGGCCGCCCCATGTTGCTGGAAGGCGGGCTGGATTGGAAGCCCATGGGCCTGAGCCCCAAGGATCTGGACTGTATCGAGATCAAAAACCAGGCCGCCCGCGAGATCGCGCTCGCCTTTGGCGTGCCGCCCATGTTGCTGGGGATCCCCGGCGACAGCACCTACTCAAATTACCGCGAGGCCAACCGCGCTTTCTGGCGTCAAGCCGTATTACCGCTGGTGCATAAAACCCTCGCCGCGCTCGGCAATTGGCTCGGCAGCGCTTACGCAGGTGATCTGCACCTCAGCCCCGATCTGGACGCCATCGAAGCGCTTTCAGAAGAGCGCAAAAGCTTGTGGGAGCGGGTCAGCCGCGCCGATTTCCTCACTGATGACGAAAAGCGCCTCGCTGTCGGATATGGCATGCGCCCCACACAGGTGAAAACTACGCCGCCGCAAGCTGTTCTTTCCCAGACACCAGCAGCTCCAAACACTGTGCAGCAAACCAAAAAGGAGAGTGAATGATCCAATCCCCGCACGAGACCGGTGCCGCCCCGCCACTGGTTATTGAAGGCTACGCCAGCCGCTTTAATGAATGCGATGGCAGCGGCGATGTGATCCGCTTTGGCGCCTTTGCCGCCTCACTGCAACACCGACCCGCAACCGGGGTCAAGATGCTGTGGCAACACAACCCGGAAAAACCCATCGGCCATTGGCTACATATGGAAGAGGATACCAACGGCCTCTACGTGCAAGGTGAAGTGTGCCGCGGCCTTTGCCAGTCCGAAGAAGCCATAGCGCTGGTGCAAAAGGGCATTCTTGATGGGCTCTCTATTGGTTTTAAAACCCTGCGTGCCCGCAAACAATCCCGCACCCGCCACAACATCGCAGCACAGCAAAGCGCGGATTTTTGCCGCGAAGTGCTGGCGGTAGACCTCTGGGAAATCTCGTTGGTGACCTTCCCGCTGCTTACCACCGCCCGCCTGCAAATAGCCCATTTGTAAGCCGTTGAACCCTCATGGAACCTCTATAGATTTTAACCGAAAGGCAAAAGTATGACTGCCAAACAAGCCGCTCCTCTTGAAACAAAAGATCTTGCCAACCAACCCGCCCCCCGCCCTCCGGTGGCGCGTGTGCTCGAGACCAGCGCCTCTGGCCTTTCCGCCAGTTTTGAAGGGCTGAACCGCGCGCACCATGAGTATATGCAGGAGAATAACAACCGCACCCACCTGCTAGAGAAAAAAGCCGGCGTTGATGTGTTGCTGGATGAAAAACTCTCACGCCTTGATAGCGAAATTGATAGACACATACGGCGCCTTGACGAGCTGCAAATCAAAGCGCAGCGCCTGGAACGGGCCAGCAGCAATGCTATGGCCCGTGAGCACGCACCAGCCGTGGCAGAGCATAAAACTGCCTTCCATTCCTATATGCGCCGCGGTGCCGAGGAGCCCCTGCGCCAGATGGAACGCAAATCCATGAGTGCCGGTAGCGGACAGGATGGCGGTTATCTGGTGCCAAGCGAAACAGAAACCAACCTGTTGCAAACCATGGCCGCCATCTCGCCTATGCGTGCCTTGTCAGCACAGAGGCAAGTGTCAGCCAACACCTTCAAACGGCCATTCTCGCCCGATGGTGCCGCGTGTGGCTGGGTGGGCGAGACAGAGAACCGCACGCAGACAGCTGGCCCCGGCCTGCAAGAACAAGTATTCGCCACCATGGAGCTCTACGCCATGCCGGCGGCCACGCAGACCCTGCTGGATGATGCGGCCATTGATATCGATGCGTGGCTCACAAGCGAAGTGGAAAGCGCTTTCGCCCGGCAAGAAACCGAAGCCTTTGTAAATGGCGATGGCAGCACCTCGCCAACCGGCTTTTTAGCTTACGCCCAAGCAGAGGAAAACAGTTGGCAATGGGGCAAAGTCGGCACCAGAAAAACCGGCGTAAACGGTGCATTGCCTGCGCAAAACCCCTCCGATAAGTTGATTGATCTGATCTACACCTTGAAAGGGCGCTACCGCCAGAATGCCACCTTTGTGCTCAATCGCGGTACCCAAGCCCAGCTTCGCAAACTCAAGGATGCCGACGGCAACTACATCTGGCAACCACCTGCCAGCATCGGCGCCAGCGCCTCTCTGCTGGGCTATCCGGTGCAGGAGCTGGAGCAGATGCCAGACGCGGGCAGCGGAGAGACACCCATCGCTTTTGGGGATTTTAAACAGGCCTACCTGATCGTGGACCGGCTTGGCCTGCGCGTTCTGCGTGATCCCTTCTCAGCCAAACCCTATGTGCTGTTCTACATCACCAAGCGTGTTGGCGGCGGTATACTAGATTTTGATGCCCTCAAGCTGCTGAAATACAGCGCTTAAGCCTTCAAAAAGGCGAGGGGCTCGAGCGCCCTTCGCTCCCACGCACCATGCTGCCGGTCATAATACCTATTGATGCGCTGCACCTTAGCCAAAGACCGGCACCTTTCTTCCATTAAACCAGCGTTGAGGCAGGTCTTAAATGCTTGCCGGACATGGAGAACCAATGAGCCTTGTCGAACTGGAACCACCCCAGAGCGAGCCGGTGGATCTTGCCCAGTTGCATATGCACCTGCGTCTCAGCCATAGCGAAGAAGACCCGCTTCTCACCCGTTTAATTGTTGCTGCGCGCGAGCAAGTGGAGCTCATCACCCAGCGGGCACTGATTTCTCGCCCGTTTCGTCTTTATCTAGATCAGCTGCCAAGCGAGCCGGTTGTGCGCCTGCCCAAGGCACCGGTTAGCTCATTGCAAAGCATCACCTTGTACGACGAAGATGGCGAGCCCCAAGCTCTTTCGCTGGAAAGCCTGCGCAAAGATCTGGCAGCCAATCCCCCCCGCCTGCGTCTACCAGCCCATGCCTACACCCCCGGTAAGGCAGCAAATGGAGCGGAGATTGATTTTCTTGCAGGCTACGGTGCAAGCACGGCCTCGGTACCAGCTGGACTGCGCCAAGCGGTTATTTTGTTGGTTGCCTTCTGGTTCGAGCGCCGTCTGGGGGAACAGGAAGAGCTGCTGTGCTCCTTGAGGCCCCATGGACTGGTTGAGGCACTCAGCCCCTACAAAGTCCTGCGTCTCTAAGCCTCCACTCGGATTTCATCTTGCATCCATTCTCTGATGTACGGAGCGCACAATGCCAGCGAACACCACCATCTCAATCGCCGCCGCAAAGGCCAGCGCATCCCGGCGTAGCCGCAAGGCCCGGCTTTACCGGCAGAGTTATCGCCAAGGTGACACAGCAGGCTCCCCTGCACGCTGGCGGTACCAAGCCACCTTGTGGGTCGCGCTTGAGCGGGTGTCACTTGCGCTGGGCACCCCTGCAGCCGTACCTCAAACGACCAGCACTTACACTGTGCGCGCGCCGTTAAGCCCCGGCATCAAGGCAGGCGACTTGCTACAGCTTGGGCAAATTATGCTGCTCGTGCTCACGCAAGATGATGGCGCCGAATTGCCCGGTAGCCGCCGCCTGTTGTGCCGCGCAGAACCACCTGAGCATTATGCACTTAGCTCTGATGAAAACGTTCCGGAAAACACCCCCGGCAGTGCCACGGGAGCGGTGAACTGAGGAGAGAATGCGTTATGCGCCAGCCGCCTGATACTATCCGCCTCTACCTGCACAAACTGCTGGCCGAAGATGCCGCGTTGCAAACATGGCTTGGTACGCCGCCGCGTATTTATGACCGTCTGCCACTAGCTGCCACTTATCCGCTGGTGCTGATAGAGGAACTGCAGCGCACCCCGCTGGATGGCGATGACCCGCCGCTCATCCGCCTGCAACTGCGCATGAGCGCGGTTTCCAGAAGCCGTAATGCTGGCGAAGTGGAAGCGATCGCCGAGCGATTGGCTCAGGTGCTACAGGCGGCACCCAAAGCAGATGCCACCGCGCCCTTGCTGCATCTGGCGTTGCAGCGCAGCGAAATCCAACCGCTCACCAGCGCGCGGGCCATGCGCCAGCGCCTCAGCTTCACAGCCTTCTCGCTGTAAGGCGCACATTTCCCCTACGACTTAAAGGGAGGCACCATGAGTGCTCAAACCGGGCGGGATCTCCTGCTGAAAATCGATGCAACTGGCACCGGAGCGTTCGTCAGCGTAGCGGGCTTGCGCTCCAAGAAACTGGCCTTAAGCGCCACCGCGCCGGACATTACCGACACCGCCAGCCCGCAGCGGTGGCGCGAACTGTTAAGTGCAGCAGGCACGCGCGCTCTTTCCCTGTCTGGGCGCGGCATCATCAAGGACAGCGAAAGCGATAAACTGTTACAGCAGGTATTCTTCGCCGCGAAGCTTTGCACATGGCAAATTATTGTTCCTGCGCTTGGTCATCTAGAAGGGCAATTTCATTTGCAGGCTCTAGAGTATGCAGGTGAATTCAACCGTGAACTTACCTATGAGATCGCGCTGGAATCTGCCGGATTAATCACCTTCACAGAAGAGGTGAGAACTGGGGAGGACAGCCAATGAATATGCGTTTCCCGCCCCAACTCCGTTCTCTCGCCCCAAGGGCAAATCCTCATAGAGGTGCCATCTCGCTGACCCTGCCAAGTGGTGAGCTCTGCCTGCAAATGACCCTTGCTGCACTGGCAGAACTGGAGGCGGAGCTTGCCAGCGGCTCAACGGCAGCCTTGCTGCGCAAAGTTGGTGAGGAAGGCCTTAATGCAAAGGAAACACAGCAAGTACTTGTGGCTGCTCTGCGTGGAGGCGGCGCTGTTAATCCGGCCGCGAGCGTGGAGGCGCTACGCCAATGCATCGGTGTTCAAGGTCTGTTTTCACTTGCCCTACAAGTTCTGCTGATAACCTTCACACCAACACAGCGCTCCGAGAGCTTGCAATCAGGTGAGGCAGCGTTTCGGGCCCCAAAGTAGCGCCGGAGGGAATGGGCTATCCATTTGCCCACGCCCTCCGCGCTGCCGTAATCAACTATGGCTGGAGCACCAGTGCATTTTGGCAGGCGACGCCCAAAGAACTTGCCGCCCTTGCAGCTCAGTTTTTTTCTAGTAACGCGACGCCAACGAAAGCCCAGCTCCGCGAGCTGCTGCGCCGTTATCCCGATGACACAAGCCAGCCCCCGCCCAGTGAGGACAAATGACAGCGAGAGATGAAAACGCACGCCTTGAATTGCAAGAGGAGGTTCTGGCCGCTGCACAGCTGGAAGAGCATATGCGCGCCCTGCAAGAGTTGGCTAGAGACTTCTCGGGCTCCTTGAATAAGGGCCTACAATCAGCAATTTTCCAAGGCAAAGACCTGCAAAGCATCTTTCAGCAAATCGCGCGCGATCTTTCCCGACAAACGCTGCAAGCCGCGCTGAAACCCCTCTCTGGGGCTCTGGCCGATGGACTAGGCGCAGCTATTGGCTCTTTCGGCGCTTCAAATGGCGGCGTTGGGTCGTCTCTCGAAGGAGCTTCTGGAGCGACTGCGTTTGCTGATGGCGGCATTCTCACTGCGCCCAGTTACTTCCGTCTGCCACAAGGCCTTGGAGTGGCCGGCGAAGCGGGTCCCGAAGCGGTGCTGCCTCTGCAACGAACTGCAGACGGGCGTTTAGGTGTTGCCGCAGCATCTGGGGTTAGCGCAGCGCCGATCAACATCACTATTCAAACACCGGATCCTGCGGGGTTCCGTCACTCATCTGCACAAATTGCGCAAATGGTCGCCCGCGCCGCCGGACGGGGACGACGCGGGCTGTAACGTCGGTGTTGAAGAGGAGGGACTCAAGGACCGACGCATACATGCAGCAGCACTTTTCAACGCATCGCGCGGCGATGGCTTTAACGGCTGCCAACCACCATTGCCGCAGACATAGGTCAACGGCGCGCACAGCTCCTTGAGGCAGGTCAAAGCACCGGTGAAATTCGAAATCCCGGCCAATTTGTCCCAGTTCAAGGTGCCCAATAAATGAGGAGATGATCTGTGGCTTTTCTCGAAGCGCTTTTTCCTGTTCAGATCGGTTTTGGCGCTACCGGCGGGCCCCGCCGCAATACACGCGTACTCACAATGGCAAATGGTATGGAACAGCGTAGCAGCGCATGGGCGCATAGTCGCCGCCACTACGATATTGCCAGCGGCATCCAATCACTCGCGCAATTGCAAGAAGTTCTGGCATTTTTCGAGCGGACCCACGGACGCCTGCGCGGGTTTCGTTTTCTCGATCCGTTTGATAGTTGCACTGCGGCCTCTGGTAAGTCTGTGCCCACTGCTCAGGATTGCCGGATCGGCGCGGGGACGTGGCTAGCTGATACCAACGTGTTGCAAACCCGTTTTCAATTACAAAAATCCTACCCCCGAGCTGATGACGCGTCCGCGCCTGCCTATCATCGCCCGCTTACCAAACCAGTGGCGCCCACTGTGCGTGTGGCGGTGGATGGCGCGGAGCATCTCCAAGGCGAGCATTTCAATGTGGATGCCACAAATGGCCAAATCCTATTTGCTGCCCAACATGCGCCGCAGGTCGGGCAGGTGGTTACCGCTGGGTGCCGGTTTCATGTGCCGGTGCGCTTTGACGTTGATCAGCTTGCGTTGAGCCTAACCCATTTTGAAGCAGGCGAGTTGCCTTCCATTCCGCTTGTGGAGCTGCTGAGCCTGTAAGTCATTTATACCAAAATGTCTTGAAAGGAGGGGCCATGTCCGCCGCTGCGCTGCTGCATCATTTGCAGCAAGAAGAAACCACCACCTGCTATTGCTGGCGCTTACAGGCCCGCAGCGGCGCGGCCCTTGGCTTCACCGATCATGACAGACCGCTGCAATTGAACGGTCTGACCTACACCCCCGAGCTGGGGGGCAGTGCAAGCCACGCCAAAACCGGCGTCGGGCTGGCCGTTGGCTCCCAACAGATCAGTGGGGTGTTAAGCTCACCCAAACTGCAACATCAACAGATCGCTGCGGGATTGTGGGACTATGCCGAATTTACTGCCTACCTTGTCAATTGGGAGAACCTTGAGCAGTACATGCTGCTGCGCCGCGCCCGGCTTGGCGAAGTGAGCTATGATGGCGAAGTATTTCATGCCCAGTTGCTCTCCCTTGCCGACCAGTTAGACAAACCCGCTGGCCGTGTGCTTTCCCGTCAATGTGCCGCATCGCTTGGCGACAAGATGTGCAAGGTAGATCTGAATGATCCGGCGCTCGGTTTTACTTGCAAAGTAGCTAGTCAGGAAGGGGCACGGCACGTGTTACTTGATGCATCGCCGCCACAGACGGAAGCTTTTCGCGGGCTGTATGAGCATGGCACGTTCTCCCTACACGATGGCGCTTGGCAAGGTTATCAAGGCAAGATTCTGCGCCTTTCTCAAACGCCCACAGGCGCGCGTCTCACTCTTTGGTTGCCACTTGTGGGCGCCATCCCGCCGGGCAGCACCGTGCACCTGCGGGCGGGCTGTGACCGCAGCTTTGCAACTTGCAAGAGCCGCTTTGCCAATGCGCAAAACTTCCAAGGTTTCCCACATATGCCGGGCAACGATTTTGTGCTCTCCGCCGTCAGTGGCTCCGGCCCCAACGATGGCCGCAAGTTGCGGAACTAGATTTCATGCATTCAGAACCTTATGGGAAGGGGGCTTATGACAGTTTCATCGGACAGAGTTGTTAACGAGGCGCGCCGCTGGCTCGGCACACCATACCGCCATCAGGCCTCCTGTCGTGGCGCCGGTTGCGACTGCCTTGGCCTCGTCCGAGGTATCTACCGGGCCATCCATGGCAGCGAACCGGAGGCACCGCCCGCCTACAGGCCCGATTGGGCAGAGCAGAGCAACGAGGAAACCTTACAAGATGCGGCCCATCGGCATCTGACACCCGGCAAACTGCCATCCTTGCAAAACGTGCCGCTGCCTCTCGGGGCCGTGTTGTTGTTTCGTTGGCAGGCCAGTTGTCCATGCAAGCATCTGGGCATTGTAAGTGGGCTGGACCATTTTATTCATGCTTACGAGCCAGCTGGCACGGTGGAAAGCCCCTTAGTCCCCATATGGCGTAACAAAGTAACGGCTCTGTTTTTCTTCTAAGGGACGATAGCGAACGCAAGCGCACGATAAAACCATTGCACGACAACGCGCCAAGCCCACACACAACCAAGAGGGGAACACAATGGCAACCATGGTTCTTTCTACCGTAGGCGGTGTCGTCGGCGGCATGATTGGCGGCCCCTATGGCGCCATCGCCGGTAGGGCACTTGGCGCTTTAGGCGGGTCGATGATCGACAATCAGCTGTTTGCTGAAACCCGGCAGATCACTCAAAAACCTCTTGGCAATATACGCCTGCAAACGTCCGCAGAAGGCAAGCCGCTGCCTTTCGTCTATGGGTCTATGCGTGTCAGCGGAGAAATAATCTGGGCCACTAATTTCCTGCGTGAAACCACCCACACCAACCACGGGGGGAAAGCCTCGAAGCCCAAAACCAGAGTAACCACCCACCGCTACTTCGCCAGCTTTGCAGTGGCACTATGTGCAGGAGAAGTACAGCACCTGCGTCGTATCTGGGCCGATGGCAAACCGCTAGATCCATCCGGTATCGCCCTGCGCTTCTACAATGGCAGCGCCAACCAACTGCCGGACCCGCTTATCAGCGCCCATCAAGGGGAGACACCAGCCTATCGCGGCGTGTGCTATGTGGTGTTTGAACGCTTGCCGCTGGCGGACTATGGCAACCGTATTCCACAACTCTCGTTCGAGATTACCCGCTCCATTGAAAAGCTGGAGACGCAAATAGAGGCGGTGACGCTGATCCCCGGGGCCGGTGAATTCATCTATGCCACCACAGAGGTTCGGGCGGCCCATGATGGCCAAGGAAAAACGACAAACCGCCATCAGGTTACCAGTGCTGCCGATGTGCTCGCCTCGCTTGATGAGCTGCAATCCATGTGTCCAAATCTCAAGCAGATTGCGCTGGTGGTTTCTTGGTTTGCAGATGATTTGCGCTGTCATCGGTGCCGTATTCGCCCCAAGGTGGAGCGTGCCAGCGGCACCACAACGCCTCTGGCTTGGAGCGTGGCCGGACAAACCCGCGCACAGGCGGAGGTGCTATCGCAAATAGAAGGGCGCCCGGCCTATGGTGGAACTCCAAGCGACAATGCCGTCCGCCAACTCATCGGCGAGTTAAAACGTCGCGGCCTTCGCGTTGTGCTCTATCCGTTTTTGATGATGGATATTCCGCAGGGAAATACCCTGCCAAATCCCTATGGATTGGCCGCACAGCCCGCGTATCCTTGGCGCGGGCGCATTACAGTTACGCCAGCACCCGGACGATCCGGATCTCCCGATGGCAGCGCCGCCGCACTGGCACAAATCAGCGCGTTCACCGATCCAACCCACGGCGAGGGCTACCGCCGCTTTATCCGCCACTACGCCCAGCTCGCCAAAGAATGTGGCGGCGTTGATGCGTTTCTTATCGGCTCGGAATTGCGCGGCCTGACCCGTGTGTTAGATGAGACAGGCAAATCACCTTTTGTTGCAAATCTGCAAGAAATCGCGCGAGACTGCCGACAATTGCTTGGTCCGGCGACCAAGCTTTCCTATGCCGCCGATTGGAGCGAATATGGTGGCTTCTCCCCCCGTGCTGGGGAGTTACGTTTCCCCCTTGATCCGCTCTGGGCCAATGAGGCCATCGATTTCATCGGCATTGATGCCTATTTTCCTTTAAGTGATATCAGTGCGGCAGATGATCCAGCCTCGGCCTATGATTTGGTTGCGCTCAAAAACAATATCAGCGGCGGCGAATACTACGACTGGTACTACGCCAGCAATGCAGACCGCGTTAGCAAGAAGCGCAGCCCCATTACCGATGGAGCCCATAACAAACCATGGGTGTTTCGCGCCAAGGCGCTCTGCGAGTTCTGGGGGGAGCGCCACTATGAACGCCTGAACGGTGCCGAGTTGCCAGAACCAACGGAATATCTGCCAAAAGCTAAGCCGATTTGGTACACCGAGGTCGGCGCTCCGGCCATCGACGGTGCAGCCAACCAGCCCAATGTGTTTGTTGATCCAAAATCTGCCGAGCATGCCATGCCCCACCACTCTACCGGCGCGCGTGATGATCTGGCACAGCGGCGTTTCCTGCAAGCGGTTCTGGAATACTGGCAGGAGAACGCCGGTACAGAAAAAAATCCGTACCTGCCCCAAACAAGCCAGCCAATGCTGGCACCGGAAAACATGTTTTTATGGACTTGGGATGCAAGGCCCTATCCTCAGTTTCCCAGCTTTGCAAATATTTGGAGTGACGCAGAAAACTGGCAGTTGGGCCACTGGCTCAATGGTCGCCTTGGCAAAGTCTCGCTTGCCGGGTTTATCAAGGCGTTTTGCGAAGATATGCAGATCCCCTCTGGCTTGTTACGCGCTGATGGTGCCGCAGGGATGATGCATGGTGCAATGCTGGAGCCACCACTCAGTGTACGCAGTGCATTAGAACGCCTATTGCCTGTTTTCGGTTGTGTCGCCGCAGATCGGGGCGATTATATTGCGGTTTTGCCGCGCTGGCGCGGCGCAATACCAAACGAAAGCGGCGCTGTGCGCGCAATCACGCAACCCCAACTCATTGCCCCGACGTCCGAAGGAGAGGGGCCACTGTTGATTACCAGAGGTGAGGTTGAAAGCCTGCCGCAAGAGCTCCGTCTCCATGCGCTTGACCCGCTGCAAGACTATGAGAGACTTGTCGTCTCTGCACGAAACGCTGCCCCAAGCAAAAAGCCTCTAAAGGATATCTCTCTGCCGATTGCCATGGAAGAGGAAGAACTGCGTGCCATCTGCGAGAAAACTCTACAAGTCATTTGGCAGGAGCATGAAAGCGTAGCGCTGGCCTTGCCAACAGCCCATGCAGATCTGCGTCCAGGCGATGTCCTCGCCCTTGATAAGGACCCTCCAGCGCCAACGCGCACAGAAACAACCTCTCAATCGGACGCCCTCGCCGCTACTAAATCCACCGCCCAATCAGCCTCGATAGCGACCAACACGCCCGCAGGCTTGTTCCGCGTTGAGGAAATAGACTGGGGCGCGGCCCTTTCGATTGTTGCGCGGCGGCTCAGTGATGCGGCGCTGCCGCCCACTAGTATCACGGTTTCCCATAGTGCTGGCGCGTCTTACAATCCATCGCGCCCTGTTGCACCTCGGTTGCTTTTGGCTAATTTGCCGCTCTATCCCACCGAAAAGGGCTTGATCGGTGGATTGAGTGTCGCAAGCTTTGCCAGCCCTTGGCCGGGCAGTGTCATGCTGCTTCGCGCCGGGGCAGATGGCAGCTTCACCCCCCATGCCACACTGCCAGAACCAGCCACACTCGGGACGTTGCCAACGCCACTGGCCGCCGGCCCTCTCTGGCGCTGGGATGATGCGAACATCTTGCGTGTGTCTCTTGCTGGCGGCGCGTTGAATGCCTCTCCTGCAGCGCAAGTGTTAGCGGGGGCAGGGGCCGCGGCCATTATACACCCCGATGGCACTGTAGAGCTATTGCAATTCGCCAAAGCAGAATTGCATGCCGCCAATACCTACCTCCTCAGCCACCTGCTTCGCGGACAAAACGGGACGGAAGCGGCAGCACGTGCTGGCGCGCCAGCAGGCTCTCGTTTTTTGCTTCTCGATGAAGCTGTGTTGCCGCTGCCCTATCATGCAGATGAAGTCGGTCTTGCGCACAAGTATCGGGCCATTGCTGTAGATGAGCCGCTCGACACCGCCTTTGCCACTAAACTGGAGGTAAGCTGCAACGCTGCGGCGCTCCGCCCGCGCGCTCCTGTGCATTTGCGCCGCCGCATACATCCTGATGGGGCGGTGACGCTGCGTTGGATCAGGCGGACGCGGCACGAGGGAGATAGTTGGCAATGGGATGAAATTCCCCTGCAGGAACAAGCCGAGCGGTATCAGGTAAGCATTCTCTCGCCTGACGGCACGCCACATCTGAAAGCTTCTGTTTCAGGGCCGCACCTAAAAATTTCCGCAGAGCAGAGGCAACAGGTTGTATCTACATCAGGTCAGGAGCTCACCGTAGAAGTGGCGCAACTTGGCGAACCCTATGGCGCAGGGGAAAAGCTGCGGCAAAAGATAAAGCTCCCGCTGCTCTGACATGTTTCAGGCACTCCCTTCCCACCCTTCCGAATCCATGAAAAATAAGGGGGTTCCCGCTTGGTCGTTGACCGGAAATCTCCTGTCAGTTAAGCTCGACAATGTTGCTAGCCGGAGGCGGCGGCACCGGCAAGGCGCGAGATGGTGGCAACCCATTTATGCCCCCCCCCGGCGCTAAGGAACCGTCCGTTCTCCGCACATCATGTCGCGTGGTAATACTGCGCCGAGCGCATTTCTCACATCAAGATCATATCATAAAAGCTTCGAATATTGTGGAATGCAGTGTAATCTGGCTGGCATTCATGTCCCATTCAGGCATGATTTTCTATGCCTGTAAGCCTAAGAGAACCAAAGAAGCCAACAGATGATGACCTTCGCTAAGCACCTCGGCCCCATTGCCATTTGTTTGCTGCTTGCCTTTACTGCAAGTCCTGCAGCTGCTGCTTGTCTTGGTGCACAAAGTGCACGCGAAGCCGTCTCCAGTGGTGCGGCCCGTCCGCTCGGCTCCCTTGCCGTTTCGGGCAAGATCGTCTCAGCCAAACTGTGTCGGCAAAATGGTCGTCTGGTTTATATTCTATCAGTATTAAGCGGCGGATCCGTCGCAAAAATTATCGTTGATGCCCGCAGCGGCCAGCGGATTGGCTAGGAGGAGTGCCATGCGTTTCTTGGTTGTTGAGGATGATCGCGACTTGTCGCGCCAGCTTTGTGAAGCCTTGCAAGAGGCGGGATATGTCACCGATGCCGCTTACGACGGCGAAGAGGGGCATTTTCTTGGCGATACCGAACCCTATGACGCCGTGATACTGGATATAGGCTTGCCGAAAATGGATGGTATCCGCGTGCTGGAACAGTGGCGCGTTGATGGACGCAGTTTTCCGGTGCTGCTGCTCACCGCGCGCGATCGCTGGAGCGATAAGGTCGCCGGGATCGACGCTGGTGCTGATGACTACGTGGCCAAGCCATTCCATATGGAAGAGGTTATCGCCCGCTTGCGTGCGCTGGTGCGCCGCGCTGCCGGCCACGCCTCCAATCTTATCGAGCTGGGCGAGCTACAGCTGGATGTGCGCACCTCGCGCCTGTCAAAAGCGGGGCGACAAATCAAACTTACCTCGCTGGAATTTCGTATGATATCCTACCTGCTGCATCATCGTGGTAAGGTGATTTCCCGCACTGAGTTGGTCGAGCATCTGTACGATCAAGATTTTGACCGCGATTCAAATACGATCGAGGTGTTCGTGGCGCGCTTGCGCAAAAAACTTGGGCCAGGCTATATCGAAACAGAACGTGGGCTTGGCTATCGCCTCGTCGATCCAACACCGACCGCAGCGGCGTAAAGCCCATGTTTTTTGCATTACGGCCAAGCGCGCCTGTTAGTCTGTCTGCTCGCCTTATTGCCGTCGCCGCCCTTTGGGTGGTTATTGGCTTTGCCTGTGTTACGCTCATTCTTGTCAGCCTGTTTCAAAATGCCGCCCAAAGTGCCTTTGATGATCGTTTAAAGGTGCATATGGGCGCGCTAATCTCCGCCATCTCGCGCAGTGATGATTTGGCCGCGCTGCCCGGTCAAAACTATGGCGAACCCCGCTTTGCCATCCCGCTGTCCGGTTGGTATTGGAGCATTAGGGAAGCAAAGGCGCATGGGCGCATCCTCGTCGAGAGCCCGTCCTTGTTTGGCGATCGTCTGCGCCTACCAGTTGCCCCGCAAACGACCACGCTCACCGCGCAAGAGCAGATTTCCTCTCCCGTTTGGGGGGAGTTGATCGGGCCCGCCGGTGCCCGTCTGCGCACACTGTCTCAAACCATTTCATTTGAGGGCAAAGCTCCGCTCAGACTTGCCATTGCAGGTTCTAAAGCGCAATTGAGTGCCTCTACCTCGGCCTTTGCCAAACAAGCGATCTTGACCATGCTCGCATTGGGCCTGGTGTTAATTACGGCAATCTTTTTGCAGGTGCGTGTCGGCCTGCGGCCACTTTCTGCATTACAACGTTCACTAACAGCCGTGCGTTACGGCGAAGACACTCGCATCAATACGGACCTGCCGCGCGAACTCAAGCCGCTGGCGCAAGAGCTAAATGCGCTGATCCAATCTAACGGGCAAGTGGTTGAGACAGCCCGCCGTCACGTGGGCAATCTGGCCCATGCGCTTAAAACCCCGTTGTCGGTTATCATCAACGAAACCGGAACCGCTGATACGCCTTTGGCAAGGAAAGTCGCCGAGCAGTCAAGGCTCATGCACGAGCAAATCAATCACTATCTGGAAAAGGCACGCATGGCTGCGCAGCGCCGGGTAATAGGCGTCTCAACTCCGGTCACGCCGCAAGCCAAGCGCATGCTGAGCACCATGGAAAAAATCTACCAGGACAAACAGATCAACTTTTCGCGGAGGCTGGATGACAACTTGTTCTTTCGCGGCGAGTCGCAAGATCTGGATGAAATCCTTGGAAATTTATTGGATAACGCCGCCAAGTATTGTGATAAAAAAGTCGCTCTCACCATTAAAAGTCTAGGTTCGAGCGCAAGTGACACGGCCAAATTCGCGATAATTGTCGAGGATGACGGCCCCGGACTCGATGAAAGTGCTTGTCATGCCGCGCTGAACCGCGGAACGCGGTTGGATGAAACGTTGCCCGGCGCAGGGCTTGGTCTGTCAATACTAATAGATTTAACAGAGGTTTACGGGGGAAGTTTGGACTTGGATCGCGCAAATATGGGTGGTTTGCGTGCCACGCTTCAACTCCCTGCCTTGCCGCCCAACGACAGTGCTCACTAATTCGTGAAGGGCTTGAAGCTGGTGGTTGGAAGAGACATAGTCAAAAATAGCTAATTTGTTTTAATCATTGCCATGCGAGATAAAACTGCCGATACCTCCATGGTTTTGAAAGGTCAGTGAGTTGTTTGCCGGAAGGCTGCATTAGAGATCAGAGAATTCTGTTGTTTCCCCATGCGGAACGCAGAGGATCGCTTCTACAGTGCTTACCGAATATTTTTTTTCAAGGGGACGTGATGCGTGGCTCACAGCTAAAAAGTCTTGCTCTCGTGAGTGGGTTGGCTCTTGCGCTCAGCGCATGCGCAAGCATCACAGGCGATGTGGCAGAGACCGGCAACGAAGCTCAGCATGAAGCCCAGCCCGCGCAGACGTTCCTTGGGTTGTTTTCCCTTGAGCCGAAGCAGCAAAAAAGCAAAGCGCAAACAGCCATTGCGGATGCCGTCCAAGGCCCGCTCAAGGGCATATTGAAAGAAAGTGATTTGAGCCGGGCTATTGAAGCGCAGTCGGATGCGCTAAATGCCAGCGCGGTGACCAGCTCGGTCAGTTGGACTAACATATACTCTGGTAATCAGGGCGAAGTGCGCTCCGGCCCCGTTTACTACGTGAACAACCGGCCTTGCCGCGATTTTACCCACAAAATGGAAGTGGAAGACCAGTTACGTACGGTCTCTGGAGCAGCCTGCTTGCACGATGAAACTTGGCGCTCGCTGTAGCCACTTTTCTCCAATCCCACAATGCCGATCATCGGTCGCTAATAGCTTGTTACTAGGCAGTTTTTGCCTTCCCAGCAGCAGGTTTTCCCCAAAAGCAACAAAACTGTCGATAGCACCTACAAACGCATGACAGATTTTGGGGAAGTGCTTATCCATAGGTGTGCCTGCTTCGAATTAAGGGGCGAACAGGTGCCATGCTAGTCAGTGCTAACAAATAGTTAATCTTCGCTTGTCACTTTAACAGGGTGCCAAGTAACTGATTTGGCACAAGAGCACCTGGGCAAAAAAGGCGATGTGGAACTTATGCTGCGAGCACAATTAAAAGAGCAAAAAATGAACGCGCTGCTCGCTGGCTTGTCACCCAAGGCGTTGCGTATGCTTGAGCGTTCTGTGGAGGCCTCGCAAATGCAAGGGAGCGCCACCCCCAGCGCCGCAATGATCCTGTCGCTATCGCGTGACAAGCGCCACAAAATTAACCCGGAACAAAGAAAACGCATTCGGCCAAATTCGGTGTTGGAGCAACTGCAACAAGACGTGTTAGCGCCGTTGGTGCCGTTCACGGTTGCAAAAGAGGCTGCGCAAAGCAGTGATGTGCTTTTGGTAAGGAGCACAGTCGACGCGCTATGGACCTTCATCCACCAGCACGTACTGGACAAAGATTTGCTCGCGGCTTTAAACGCGGCGGATATGCTCGCCCAACAGGAAGAGCATCAGCGCCTCGCGCAAGACTTGCAACAAATGCAACTTTATTTGCAAAATACCGCCGCTCCGCCCGTTTCGGAAAAAGCGCTGCAAGCAAGCCCGGAAACGGGCAATGGCGAGGCAGCAATACTGCGTGAACTGCCAAAAAATGCGTCGACCAACAAATCGCGTCTTGTCAAAGAAATCTGTGCGGAAATAGCGCCCAAACTGCGCCAGCAACTGCAAAGCAAAGGCGCGGCGCTCTTGCAGGAAATGCAAAAAAAACTGCCGGAAACTGCAAGCTTGCGCCAACAGTTGGGCGCGACTGCCAATACCACAGAGTTTGCCAAACTGCTTGCGGTTCTTGGCGCTGCAAAACCGCTGCAGGAGTTGCTAGCCGCGTTGCCGTCGCTGCATTCTGCACAGCTTGAATTGAAAAGCGAGGCGGCGGAGACCGCATTCGAGTATGTTTTGAGTTACCCCGATCAGGCAAAACTGCTAGCTGTGCTCCTGCATCAGCGGTTGAGCGGCAACAATACGCAGCTTCTTGAACTTGCAAATCACCTGCGCAGCTATGCTGCGCCGCTTGCCCTGCCGCAAAGGCAGAGCGCGAACCAAGCCGCAGATGCGTGGCAAGCCTTTGCCTTTGAAATGTTGATGGCAGACTTGCGCGGCGCAGAGGTGTGGCGTCATGCCGCCTATGCGGAGCTAGGCTATCCAGAAGCTGTGGAAGCGGTTCTTTCCTCCATCCATGACATGGGGCAGTTGCTATCGGTGCAGCCGGACAGTGCGGCGCAAGCACAGTTGACCGCTTGCCTTGAACCTTTGAAGCAGTCGCTCAATGAAGAATTTGACATGCTGTTGTCGCATATCATGACAGCGCTAAACGCACCGGATCGGGATGATGTAATCGCCAGCGCTTCATTCAAACGTGCGTTGCGGGCTTTGCGTGTGCTAAAAGTTTCGGCACCCTTCGCTGACCTACTGGACATGAAGGCGCAGATCTCTGCGCTTGACGACAGGTTGGAGCAGCTTGCTTTGCGTCAATCGGAAAAGCTTCTGCAAGCGCGTCGACGTCACAAAGCGAAAACTGGCGCGGATAGCTCGCATGCCGAACTCGATTTACGCTTTGAACGGTTGATTACACTCTTCGAGAACTATTGGGGCCAAAGCAAAGCAAATGCCATGCGCAACGCCTTGACTGCAACAGGGCGCTGAAGGTCAGCAGCCCTGAGCGCATAGAATTCAAGGGGATATGGTCCGCTCGCGAAAATGTGAGCGCCGCGCCTTAGTTGACTGAACCTGCAAGAACCACTGAAATTCCAAGTGTTTTCTTCTGCTGGATGCTTGGGCGAAGTGGCCGCGCGTGCTATGCGACGGCTGGTCGCAGCGATATGTTCTTGCGATTCCACATTAGAACTAGTCTATTGGCGGCACTATGACATTCTGGATATTTGTAGCCTTGTTAACGCTGGCGCTTGCGCTGGCTATCTTGTTGCCACTTCGGGCGCGCCGCTTGCCGAACGCGCCTGAACAAGATGGCGATGTCGCTGTGTTTAAGGATCAGCTGCGCTCTTTGCTCAAAGACCGGGACAGCGGCGCCATCGAGCCGGAAGCGGCTAAGGCGCTGGAAGTGGAGATTTCGCGGCGTTTGCTGGCGGCGAGCCGTGCCAGCAAAACACCGGTAAAATCTCCCGCCCACTGGGGTACGCGCATCGCCGCCGGTTTTGCAATTGTTGCGCTGCCAGCCATGGCATTGGGGCTCTATATGCATTTCGGTGCGCCCGGTGTTCCCGACCAGCCGCTGGAAGCCCGGCTTGCCAACGCTCGTCAGAATGTCGATCTGAATGTTATGGTGGCGCGCACGCAGGATCATTTGCGCCAAAACCCCGATGACTTGCGTGGATGGCAAGTCCTTGGCCCCATACTCATGCGCATGGGGGAGTTTGATCAGGCCGTCACCGCCTATGGTCATATCGCTCGCCTGAGTGGACGCAATGTGCAAACCCTGACCAACTTGGCCGAGGCGCTTATCTTCCGCGCCGATGGGCAGGTGGATGAAACCGCCAAAGGCCTTTTACTGGAGGCGTTGCAAGACGATCCTCAGGCAATCAAAACCCGGTATTATCTAGCGCTCGGCGAGAGCCAGTCGGGAGATCCGCAAGTGGCGCGCACTGCGTGGCAGCAACTTATAGCAGAGGCGCCAGCGGACGCACCGTGGTTGCCTGCGGCGAAAAACCAGCTAGCCCGGTTGTCGTCCAAGAACGAGAAGCCCGCCAAGAGTGAACCGCAAACGCCAGCCGGAAGCACAGCGGACGCAGAAAAAACAGCTGAACATAGCAGCATGCCGGAGGGAGAACTTGCCGGACCATCGCCCGAGGACATGCGCGCGGCCAGCGAACTCTCTGCAGAAGATCGCGCTGATATGGTTTCTGGCATGGTGGACCGTTTGCGGGCGCGCCTTTTCGCAGAGGGCGGTTCCTTGCAGCAATGGCAGATGCTTCTGCGCTCCTATTCTGTCACCGGTAACAAGGAAGCCGCCCACGCAGCCTTGCAAAAAGCCAAAGAGCAACTTGGCGAGAAAAGCGCAGATTACCTTGCGCTTGAGCAAGCCGCTGCGCAACTTGGCTTGACACCGCCGTGAGCCGACCGATTATAGCAGGTATAAAAGAGCAAACCCATTGCTGCAAAAACAAAAAAAGCAGCAGAAAACCAGATATGAGCCGAACGAAATGACCCGTAAACAAAGGCGTTTAACGCTAATCGCCATGGCAGGATGTGCGCTTGCCTTTGCAACTGGCTTGATCCTGTTTGCCTTGAACGACCAGATTGTGTTTTTTCAGAGCCCGAGCGACATCGCCGCAAAAGCACCAGCGCCGGAACAGCGCATCCGCTTGGGCGGCCTTGTTGAAAGTGGATCGGTGGTGCGTGGACAGAACGAGACTGTTACTTTTTCGGTTACCGACGGTGACGCAAGCGTTAATGTCACCTATACAGGCATCCTGCCCGACCTGTTCCGCGAAGGGCAGGGTGTGGTGACCGAAGGTGTCGTTAATGCTCAAGGCACATTCGTAGCCGATCAGGTGCTTGCAAAGCACGATGAGAACTACATGCCAAAAGAAGTTGCCGACGCGCTAAAAGAACAGGGCCACTGGCAGGAAGACGCGCAAAGCGCTAATTACGAATAAGCCAATGCGCCGCGCCTCCGCGCGTCCAACTTGTGCTAGATACGAAAAACGCATCGCCAAAACAGAGCAAACGCAATGATCGTTGAACTTGGACATTTTATGCTGATCCTGGCGCTGGTCGCGTCGCTGTATCAGAGCGTGTTCCCCATGTGGGGGGCCGTAAACGGTGATACACGCTTGATGCGCACCGCCGCGCCAGTGGCGCATATTATCTTTGCGTTTGTACTCCTATCATTTGTGGCACTGACCTACGCCTACCTGACCTCGGATTTCTCCGTGTTGAATGTGGCGGAGAACTCCCACTCCGATAAACCGCTCATCTATAAAATATCCGGAGTATGGGGCAATCACGAAGGCTCGATCCTGCTGTGGGTTCTGATCCTTGCCCTTTTTGGTTCGCTTGTCGCGGGCTTTAGCGGCAAGCTGCCGCAGAACCTAAAAGCGGCGACCCTCGGAGCGCAAGGTTGGGTGTCATTTGCGTTCCTGCTTTTTGTTATCCTCGCCTCCAACCCGTTCTTGCGCTTGGCAAATCCCCCCGTTCAGGGGCGGGATTTGAATCCGATGCTGCAAGATGTCGGCCTCGCTATTCACCCGCCGCTGCTGTATGTGGGCTATGTTGGCTTTTCCATTGTCTTCTCTTTTGCCATTGCCGCGCTTATCATCGGGCGCATTGATGCAGCTTGGGCCCGTTGGGTGCGCCCATGGGTGCTGATTTCGTGGATCTTCCTGACACTTGGCATCGCCATGGGCTCGTACTGGGCCTATTACGAGCTCGGCTGGGGTGGCTGGTGGTTCTGGGATCCGGTAGAAAACGCCTCCTTTATGCCATGGCTTACCGGCTCGGCGCTGTTGCACTCTGCGCTGGTGATGGAAAAACGCGATGCGCTCAAAGTGTGGACCATCTTCCTTGCCATCGTCACCTTTTCCTTATCGTTGCTCGGCACATTTCTGGTGCGTTCAGGTGTACTCACATCGGTGCACGCGTTTGCAGTAGACCCTTCACGCGGCCTGTTTATTTTGGCTATCCTGATGGTGTTTATCGTCGGCTCGTTTGTCCTGTTTGCCATGCGTGCACCTGCTTTGAAGCAAGGGGGGCTGTTTGCGCCGATCTCGCGTGAGGGCGCCTTGGTGTTGAACAACCTGTTCCTGACCACAGCAACAGCTGCCGTCTTTTTCGGTACGCTCTATCCATTGCTGCTGGAAGCGGCAACCGGCGAGAAAATCTCCGTTGGTGAGCCGTTCTTTAATCTCACCTTCGGCCCGATCATGGTGCCGGTGCTGCTGCTGATGCCCATTGGCCAGCTGCTCACGTGGAAGCGTTCCGATCTCAAAGGCGTAACCCAGCGCCTCAGCCTCGTATTCGCACTGGCCTGTGTTGCCGCTGCCTTGCTGCTCTGGGCAGAGGGGGGACGACAGGTCTTCGCGCTAATTGGCTTTGCGCTCGCCTTCTGGACGATCCTCGGTTCCTTCTGGGAGCTGGTGGAGCGTGTGGCCCCGCGTAAAGTCGGGTTTGCTCGTGCTTGGCACCGGCTAATCGGCCTACCAAAAACCGTATGGTCAACAGCACTTGGACACCTAGGCATTGGCGTCACCGCGCTGGGTGTCCTTTGCGTTTCGCAGTTTGAAAGCGAAAAAGTGCTGGTCATGCACCCAGGTGAAACCACCTCTTTCCAAGAATATCAACTGACCTATGAGGGCTTTGAGGATTTGGCCGGGCCAAACTATCAAGAGCGGGTCACCAGCTACTCTCTGAGCAAAGATGGCGAGTTCGTGCGGAAAATGCACCCCTCCAAGCGGGTGTATGTGGCCAGTGGTCGCCCGATGACCGAGACCGACATTGCCACCTTCGGTTTCTCGCAGGTCTACTTGGCAGTCGGCGATCCTGTGGGACAAAGTGGACTGGTCACACGGATCTATCATAAACCGCTTATCTTGCTTATCTGGATTGGCTGTCTGATAATGTCGGCCGGTGGTACCATCGCCTTGTTTGATCGCCGCTTGCGTGTTGCTGCGCCGCTTAGTGCCAAGGCACACCGAAAAGTGGCCAACAACACCGGCGATCAGCAATCGGCACAAAGCTAACCACCAGCAAACAAACGAAGGAACGCGAGAGATTGATGAATAGCATCCAAACAGCTCTAAAGGCGGGCCTGCGTGCCCTCGCGTTTTTTCTTGCTCTTGGTATCGGCCTTGGTGGCCCTGCTTGGGCCGTTGAGCCGGATGAAGTGCTCGCCGATCCGGCGCTGGAAGCGCGGGCCAGAGAGCTGTCAAAGGAAATCCGCTGTGTGGTCTGTCAAAACCAGTCCATTGATGATTCCAACGCTGGCCTTGCAAAAGATCTGCGCCTGTTAGTGCGGGAGCGCTTGCAGGCAGGAGACAGCGACGAAGAAGTCATTGATTTCCTAGTTGATCGCTATGGCCAGTTTGTGCTGCTAAAACCGCGTTTCTCCTCCCAAACCCTGCTTTTGTGGATTGGAGGGCCCTTGGTGCTGCTTATCGGCGGAGGCGCTATCTATATGAGTTATCGGCGAAAAAAAGGAATGCCGCCAAAGCAGGATGAAGAGTTGACGTCTGACGAGCGCAAGGAACTGGAAGAGTTGTTCCGCGACGAATAGAGGCCCAGGCAATTCTGACCTGTGGTTTTCAGACAAGATTACCAATTTGTAATGCTGCGGATAGGTGTTTGTAAGGTTAATCGCGCCATACTTCTTTTCAACATCAAGGGCGAACCCCTAACGCTCTTGGCAACAGTTGAAATGCAAGGAGACACTGTTCTATGTCGCAGATTATTGCCAGCACCAAACCTTCGTTCTTAAAGCGCTCACTGCGTAGTGCCAGTATGTTTGTGGTGGCTGCTTCTCTCGTTGCCCCTATTGCTCTTACACCTGTCGCCTCGCAAGCGGCCCCTGTAAGCGTAGAGGCTCCGCAGATCGCCAACTTCTCCCCGGTTGTCAAAGCAGTCCAGCCCGCCGTTGTGTCCGTTCGCGTGAAGGCAGAACTCGAACAGTCAAGTTTTTCCCGCGGCGGTGGCGGTTTCCCTCCGATGTTCAGGGACCTGCCAGAGGATCATCCATTCAAGCGCTTTTTCAAAGAATTTGGTGGTGAAGACGACAAACGCGGTAAAAAAGATAAAAAACCCCGCAAACGCTACGGCCAATCGCAGGGCTCCGGTTTCTTCATTTCTGAAGATGGCTATGTGGTAACCAATGAACACGTCGTTGACAATGGCACCGAATTTACTGTCGTTATGTCGGACGGCACCGAGCATGACGCCAAACTGGTTGGCTCGGACGAACGCTCAGATCTTGCTTTGCTTAAAGTAGATACAGACGAGACTTTCACCTATGTGGATTTTGCCGAAGGTACCCCTGATGTTGGCGAATGGGTGATTGCGGTCGGCAACCCGTTCGGCCTTGGTGGCACGGTCACCGCTGGGATCGTATCCGCACGTGGTCGTGATATCGGCGCCGGTCTTTACGATGACTTCCTGCAGATTGATGCTTCGGTCAACCGGGGGAATTCCGGTGGCCCGGCGTTTAACCTCTCGGGCCAAGTGGTTGGTGTTAACTCTGCGATTATCAGCCCAAGCGGCGGCAACGTCGGCATCGCCTTTGCCATTCCCGCTGCAACTGCCAAAACCATCATTGCCGATCTAAAGGATGATGGCATCGTCACCCGTGGTTGGCTTGGTGTCCAGATCCAGCCGGTCACCGAAGACATCGCTGAATCTCTTGGTCTTGAAAGTGATAAGGGCACGCTGGTTGCTGAAATCCAGAAAGGTACTCCGGCGGAGAAAGCCAAGTTCAAGGCTGGCGACATCATCCTGAAGGTGGATGGCAAAGAAGTAAACGGGCCGCGCGAACTGGCAAAGGTAATTGCTGGCTATGCCCCTGATAGCAAGGTGAAGATCGAGTTCTGGCGCGATGGGGAAATCCTCACCAAGAAAGTCAAGCTTGGCACCACGCCAGACAGCGTTGCTAAGGCTGGCGCCAAGTCCAAAGCGCAAGAGGAAGACAGCGTCGCCGCTCTGGTGGAAAGCCTCGGCATCGAGGTTGCTTCTGCTAAAGCTGAAGGGGCAGGGGACGAAGGTGTCGTCGTCACTGATGTGGATCCGGACAGCCCTGCAGCTGAAAAAGGTCTGCGCTCCGGCTTCATTATTGTTGAAGTAGCCGGAAAGGCGGTGAACAGCGCTGCAGAGGTTGCCGAGCTGGTGGAAGAGGCCAGCGAGAATGGCCGCAAAGCCGTCCTCCTGCGCATTGACAATGGCCGCGGTACCCAGTTCGTCGCCATTCCGCTGAAGAAATAGGGAACTCAACACGTGTACCGGGCAGGCGGTTGGCTGACCTTAACCCCTGTCCCGCGTGCCTGCCGTGTTTGCCCACAGGAAAACTAAAGGGCCGGGCCTTGTCATCAAGCGCCCGGTCTTTACTTTAGTCATCATCATCCGCCCACCTGCGCAATTCTGCTAAAAACGAGTGCCCCATGAGACTTCTGGTTGTCGAGGACGACAAGCAAGCCGCCAGCTACCTGATCAAAGCCCTAAAAGAAGCGGGCCACACCGCCGAATTGGCGCAGGATGGCGAAAGCGGCCTATCACTTGCCCGCACAGAGCATTGGGATGTGCTGGTGGTAGATCGCATGTTGCCCCGCCTTGATGGCCTTGCCCTGATTTCGGCCCTGCGCGCAGAAGGGGACGAAACCCCGGTTCTTATCCTCTCCGCGCTTTCGCAGGTGGATGACCGTGTCACGGGCCTGCGCGCCGGCGGTGATGACTATCTGCCAAAACCCTATGCCTTTTCCGAGCTCCTTGCCCGGGTGGAGGTGCTGGCCAAGCGGGTCAAGGCCGCCCCGGCGGATACGCAAATGCAGGTGGCGGATTTGCGTCTGGATCGCCTCTCCCACACCGTTGAGCGCGCTGGACAAGCGATCCCGCTACAGCCACGCGAATTCCGCCTGCTTGAATATCTGATGCGCCACGCTGGCCAAGTGGTAACCCGCACCATGCTGCTGGAAAACGTCTGGGATTACCACTTTGACCCGCAGACCAATGTCATTGATGTGCATATCTCGCGCCTGCGCGGTAAAATCGACAAGGGCTTTGACAAGCCACTCCTCCACACTATCCGCGGCGCGGGGTATTCGATCCATGACCGCGCTGCCTAGGCTTTTCCGCACCACCGCCTTCAAATTGGCATTGATCTATATCGGTGCCTTTTCCTTGCTGTCTGTCTCGCTGTTCTTCTTCATTATGCAAGGCACCAACTCGCTGATGCGCGCGCAAATGGTGCAGACCATCGATACCGATCTGGAGGGGCTGGCCGAGCGCTACGCCTATTCTGGCATCAATGGCCTTGCCAGCGGCATTCGCCAGCGCAGCAACCGCCCAAACGCCAACCTCTACCTACTGGTGGATTACACAGGCAATGAACTGGCGGGCAACATCCGCGAAGTGCCAGAAAGCGTGTTGGCCCAGTCCGATGGTGAGATCAAGTTCATTCAATATGCCCGCCCCGGTGATACGCCAGAGCAGGGGCATGCCTATGAAGCCGCTGTGCGAATTTTCTCCCTTCCTGGCGAGTTTCGACTGCTGGTGGGCCGCGATATGTCCGAGCAATCCAGCTTGCGCGGGCTGCTCGGCCAAGCGCTCAGCTTATGGCTGCTTGCCATGCTTGCCATCGCCCTTGTCACCTATGTTTTTGTAAATCGCCGTGTCTTGCGTCGTATCGACAACCTCACCAAATCCAGCGCCACCTTGATGAGTGGTGATTTGTCCGGCCGTCTCGATGTGACCGGCACCGGCGATGAGTTTGACCGCTTGGCAGAAAACCTGAACACCATGTTGAACCGCATTGAGGCGTTGATGCTTGGCCTCAAAGAGGTTTCCGATAACATCGCCCATGATCTGAAAACCCCGCTCACCCGCTTGCACAACCGCGTGGAGGCCGAGCTCTCCCGCGATTTAAGCGCCGCCGATGCGCGCGCCGCGCTGGAAGAAACCTTGAGCGAAACGGATAGCATCATCTGCACATTCAACGCCTTGCTGCGTATCGCCCGCATGGAGGCAGGCGGAACGGCACTGCATGCCGATGCGCAGGATCTGGCGCTTCTCGCCGCCGATGTGCTGGAGCTGTACGAACCCTTGGCCGAGGAGGATGACAGCATTACCTTCTCATTTGACGCACAAAGCCCGTGCCCGGCCTATGTTGATCGCCAATTGGTGTCACAGGCACTGGCCAACCTCATTGAAAACGCGATGAAGTATGGCCGCCCGCAACAGGGTGATACGCCATTGAATATCGTGGTTGCGGTCAAAGAGCAGGCCACGGGCGCATGTCTGACGGTAAGCGATAATGGCCTAGGCATTCAAGCGAGCGACAGGGTAAGAGCCTGCGAGCGTTTTGTTCGCCTTGATAGCGCGCGCTCAAAACCCGGATCGGGTCTGGGTCTCGCGCTTGTGCATGCGGTCATGCAGCTGCACGGCGGCTCGCTGGAACTGTCCGATGCCCAGCCGGGGCTTAAAGTCCGCTTGTGCTTTACAAGGGAATCCGGCTATCCAAACAAAGGTAAGTGATTACGCTCGATATATCAGTTAGGAAGCCCCATGGACGCCGTGTTGCAGCCCCTCGTCACCGCCTTGAAGGTTATTCCAGCACCATCAAGCCCGCTTGATGCCAAGGAGGCGCTGGCAGCGCTGCATGAGCGCCTAAGTGATATGGATTTGCAAGAGCAATACGATGCGCTCTGCGCCCAAAATCCTGCCTTACCGGATTTCCTCGCCGGGGTCATGTCCAATGCGCCGTTCTTGCGCCAAATTGCCCGCCGCTGCCCGCAGGATCTGCTAGCTGCCCTTGGCAGCACACCGCAAACCTATTTCGATCAGGTGCTGACCCATGTGGCGCAGTTACGCCCGCAAACCGAGGCCGAACTGCTAAGCGAGCTACGCCGCGCCAAACAGCAAATTGCGCTTGCAGCAGCGCTTGCGGATATCGCCGGAGCCAGCCCGCTCCTGCAGGTCACCGAAACGCTGGCAAGGCTGGCCGATGTCTCGCTAAATGCCTGTATTCGCTTTTGCCTGCGCGATCTGCAACGACGGGGAAAATTCACGCCGCTTGATGAAGAGGAACCGGAAAAAGCCAGCGGCTTCTTCATTCTCGCCATGGGCAAGCATGGCGCGGGCGAATTGAACTATTCCTCGGATATCGATCTGATCGTGCTGTATGACCCAGAGCGCTGCCTCCTAAAAGACCCAATGGAAGCGCCTGTCGAATATGTCCGCATGACCCGTCGCCTGATCAAGATGATGAGTGACCGCACTGGCGATGGCTATGTGTTCCGCACCGATTTGCGCTTGCGCCCGGATCCCGGAGCCACGCCCTTGGCGATCTCGGTGCCTGCCGCGTTGGTCTATTACGAGAGCTTGGGCCAAAACTGGGAGCGCGCTGCCTTAATCAAGGCGCGCACATGTGCTGGAGATATTGAGGCTGGCGAACAGTTCTTAAAGGAAATCCGCCCGTTCATATGGCGCAAATATCTTGATTTTGCAGCAATCTCCGATGTGCACTCTATCAAGCGGCAGATTCATGCCCACAAAGGCTTTGGCAAGATCCGCGTCGCCGGACACAATGTCAAACTCGGGCGCGGCGGTATCCGCGAGGTCGAGTTTTTTACTCAAACCCAACAGCTGATCGCAGGCGGGCGTAACCCCGAATTACGCCTGCGCGAAACCTTACCGACATTAGCGGCATTGGTCGAATTCAAATGGATTAGCCAATCCGCTTGTGATGAGTTGACGGAAGCCTACATCTTCCTGCGCAATGTTGAGCACCGCATCCAAATGGTGCACGATGAACAAACCCATATACTGCCAGAGGATGAGGAGGCGCTAGCGCGTGTCTACCACCTTATGGGCTACGCCGATCGTGAAAACTTTGCCCAAGATCTGCGAGAGCGACTGGAGACGGTGCAACGACATTATGCCAGCCTCTTCGAAAAAGAACCGGAACTTGGTAACGATTTAGGCTCACTGGTGTTTACCGGCGATGACGACCACCCCGAAACACTGGAGACCTTAAGTAGTCTTGGCTTCCAGCGTCCCTCTGATACCATTAAGATCATTCGTGGTTGGCACTATGGGCGTTATCCTGCTTGCCACACCACGAAATCCCGCGAGCTGCTCACCGAGATGACGCCGGATCTGCTCGCTGCCCTCGCCAAAACCGAAAATGCCGATGCCGCACTGTTTGCCTTTGACAGGTTCCTGTCAAACCTGCCTGCCGGGGTACAGCTGTTTGGCCTCTTGCGTAACAATCCGCACCTGCTGAATTTGTTAGCCACAGTCATGGGCGCCGCGCCGCGGATGGCGAAGATCGTGAGCAAGCGTGTGCATGTGCTCGATGCGGTGCTGGATCCGGCCTTCTTTGGGGATGTGCCAAGCAACGAGCAGCTGGTGGGCGCGCTACAAGTCACACTGGGCGAGGCAACCTACTACGAGGAAGCTCTGGACCGCGCCCGCGCCTTTGTGCAGGAACAGCAATTCCTGCTCGGCCTGCGTTTGCTAACCGGGGTAATCAGTGCCCGCCAGATGGGTGAAAGCCTCGCCGTGCTGGCTGAAGCGGTGTTGCAAGAACTGCTGCCGCAAGTCTCTGCCCAGCTCAGTGAAGCCCACGGGGTGGTGCCCGGCGGCGAACTGGCCATTCTTGCCATGGGCAAGCTCGGTGGGCGGGAAATCACTTGCTCATCCGATCTGGATATCATCCTGCTCTATGACTTCCCCGAGGACGTCAGCGCCTCAGATGGACGCCGCCCATTAGCTCCAAGCCAGTATTATGCGCGCCTGACCCAGCGCCTTGTTACCGCGCTTACTGCGCCAACCGCTGAAGGCATCTTATATGAGGTCGACTTGCGCCTGCGCCCATCGGGAAATTCCGGCCCTCTGGCCACGCGCCTTGCCGCTTTTGCGGATTATCAGGAAAGTGAAGCGTGGACATGGGAGCATATGGCGCTCACCCGTGCCCGCGTGCTTGCAAGCAGCTCGCCGCAATTCACCCAGCGCATCAACGCTGTGCTGTGTGACGCCCTATGCAAATCACGTGAACAAGAGAAGCTGCGCGCCGATGTGGCCGATATGCGTGGCCGCATCCAGAAGGAAAAGCCCACCACGTCCCCATGGCAAATCAAGCAAAGCCCCGGCGGTCTCGTAGATATCGAGTTTATCGCCCAGTACCTGCAGCTGGCCCATGCGGGTAAAACCCCCGAGCTGTTGGCGCAGCGCACCCATGATGCCCTCAGCAAAGCGGCGCAGGCTGGCGTTCTCAGCGCGGCAGATGCAGATATACTGATACCGGCTCTGAACCTTTATGGTGATCTGGTGCAAGTGCTGAAATTGACTGTTGACGGTTCATTTAACCCCGAGGAAGCGCCAAAAGGGCTACTGGAGCTGCTTAAAGTTGCTGGCAATGAGCCGCAGTTCGATCGCTTGACGAGCTTGCTTGGCGAGCACCAGCAGGCGGTGCGGCAGGTGTTTGAGCGCCTCATCGGGCAGGTGGTTCCTGACAAGGAAGCAGCACCGACGAAATAGCTGAACGACATTTATCCCGGCGCGTCAGTGCGAGTGGGATCAATAGATTTTGGGAAACATTTAATGAGACGCATATTTGCCTTTTTAAGAACAACAACTTTCTTGCTGCTGCTCTGTAGCTCCTTGGCAGTGACCACCGCAGGTCTTGCGGTTAAAACCGTTATGCTCAGCGCGCAGGTCACCACCATGACAGCAAGCGCAGCCTCCGCCACCCTTGCCAAGCGTAAAGCAATTGCCAAAGCTGTCGCCAAAACCAAGGCCAAAGCGCGTTTGCGCCGCGTCGTGGCGGCAATTCCGTTTGTGGGCATCGCAGCTATAGGCTATTTTGAACATCGAGACTTTGCCAAATGGCAAGAGCAGCACCCGGAAGGAACGCCTCAACAGTATTCTTGCGAGGTCGCAGCCCACAGCGCAGAGGTTGTTGACGAGGTTGTTCAGGAAGTCTCGCAGTTCTCTAAAATGCCGGAGAGTTTCCGTCAGAAGACAAGCGATGCCCTTATGGACCTAACCAGCTGTGAAGAAAGCCCCGCAGACAGTGCAACCGAGGCTTCAAAATCTCTTTACAAGTCGTTCGGGCTACGCCAACTCATCACTATCAACAAAGCGAATTTCTGGCTCCCGTGGTAAACGAATGGTCACCGTTGTGCCGTTGCCCGGTTTAGACGCCAGCGACATCGATCCGCCGTGCAATTCCACCAGTGAGCGGGCAATGGCAAGCCCAAGCCCCGAGCCTTCATGCGTCTTGGTGAACTGGTTCTCCACCTGCACAAACGGCTTGGCTAAGCGGTCAATATCCTCACGCGAAATCCCGATGCCATTGTCGCAGATCGAGAGCTCCTGATGCGCAAGTGTTTGCCGGGACTGAATCCACACCCGCCCGTTTTCAGGAGTAAACTTCACAGCATTGGAAAGCAGGTTGAGCATGATCTGTTTCAAGGCCCGCTTATCCGCCTGCACTTCCACCGCACTCACATCATCGCAAGAGATCTGAATCCCTTTTTCCTCCGCTGCATTGGCAACAACGCGGGTGGCATCGCTAATCACATCATCAAGCCGTACATTCTCGATCGCCAACTCCATGCGTCCCGCTTCGATCTTCGACATATCGAGAATATCATTGATCACATTAAGCAGGTAAGTTCCGCTCACGTGAATATCGCGGCAATACTCGCGGTATTTGTCACAGCCAAGATCCCCGAACATGCCCTCGTTCATAATCTCCGAGAACCCGATGATGGCATTCAGCGGCGTGCGCAGCTCGTGCGAGATATTGGCGAGGAACTCTGACTTTGCCTTGTTGGCGTCTTCGGCGCGGTTCTTCTCCGATGCGTGTTTTTCGGCAAGTTCAACAAGCTGTTGCGCCTGGCGCTCCAGCTTTTGCCGGGATTGGCGCAGGTCAAGCACTGTTGCGGTCAATTGCGCTTCAGAATCCAGCAATTTCTCTTCTTGCCGCTTTAGGTCGGTAATGTCGGTACCAACGGATACAAAACCACCGTCTTTGGTGCGCCGTTCAGAGACCTGCATCCAGCGCCCGCCTTGCAGCTCCGCCTCGTAGCAGCTGTCCCAAGTCTCGCCTTCGCCCCGTATCGTCGGTTCGGTGGTAACAATCGGCTTACGTGCCGCTGCCATCACCGTGGTGTACGGCGTGCCGGACTTGGTTACATGATCGGGCAGGGCATGAAGATCCCGGTAGTTGGAATTACACAGCACGAGACGGTTTTCTGCATCCCACAATACAAATGCTTCGGATATGGTCTCGATCGCGTCACGCAGGCGCAAGTCGGCAGTGCGCGAGCGTTCGGCCATTTGCTTTTGCTCGCTTACATCAATGCCGATCCCGATCAGATGCGCTTCATGGGTTCCGGCATCATATTGCAGCTCACCGCGAATGCGCAGCCACACCCAGTGCCCTTGCACATGGCGCATGCGAAACTGCTTGTCGACGATCTTGTCATCAGAAGACAGCAGCTGTTCTGCCAGACGGAACAGGTCGATGTCTTCCGGGTTGGTGAGCGCCGAGAACTCAGAGAACCCGAGAATTTCGTTGCGTGCCTCAAGCCCAAGCATTTCATAGAGCGAGGCAGACCAGAAAATGCGCCCCCGCGCCAAGTCCCAGTCAAACAACCCGCAGCGCCCGCGGTTCAGTGCAGCATCAATCCGGTGACGTGTTGCCGCATAAATCCTATCTGCCTGTTGGGCACGGGTTGCTTGGGCAAAAAAGGAATAGACCAGCACCAGCATTATGAGCAGCGTACCGATGAAAATCGTCACATTGACTGAAAGCTGCGTGCGCCAGCTGCTAAGCGCGTCCGACGCACTTTGCATTACCACAACCATGCCACGCTTGTCCGCCAGATGATGGACGGTAGCATAGGTTTCTTTGTCGCTGCCCGCGTTTACGGTGAGAACACCAGCGCGCGCGCCAAAGAAAGTCATTGGCTGGGTGCTACCAACCAAGGAAGTGACTGGCAAACCTTCAACCTGTGGTGCAGCGGGGACACTCGACACAATAGTGCCTTGGCGGTTGGTGAGGTAGATTTGTCGGCCCTCACTGGTTGCCCGCGGCGGCAGGGCCTCCGATAATGCGCTTTGCAGCTCGGCATTTAGTGCAGCGCTGCTTTCATGCGCACCTGTGCTCAAACGGGCATTCAAGGTGGCCGCTATCAAAGACAAATCATCATGCGCTTTGCGGACAACTCTGTCATAGCCAAAGCTAAGTTCCGCGCTGCGATAAATCGCTAAAAATGCGATGAAAACGAGGCACAGGGTTGGGATGAGTTTTCGTAGGAAGGGCTCATTGCGAACCAGCCGACGGTAGGTCGGCTCGGCAAGCAGCTTGATATGGCCGGTCAAAGCCTCGCTTTGACCCAGCTTTTCACTGGCTGCTCTGGTTAGGTTCGAGAATCGCCCCGTGGACGCGCCCCCCGCAAAGGCTCGTGCCATGTGTGCCCCCTGAAATGTAAAGAATTCCGCCGCAAATCCATCGAAGACTGTGCCTCGAATCACCTACATTTGAATCGATACGAATCAGTTTGTCCAGTGCCAAAGGTAAAATATGTGTTCAATGGCGAATCATTATTCGCCATTGAATCCCTTGGGTTTTTAGGTCTTGACAAGCTACTGTAGGCAGCGTTCGGCGATGTCGCGGATATTGATGGAAGTGGCTTGTTTTGCGTCGAGGATGCTTCGAAGCGCTAACTCGGCTTTCTCTCGTCGATCTGCTTCTAAAACCTTCCAAGAACGGAAAGCGTTGAGCAGGCGTGCCGCTAGCTGCGGGTTACTGCCATCCACCTCCAGCACAACTTTTGCAAGATAGGCATAGCCACTGCCATCCTCGGCATTAAACTGGCGGGGATTACCAGAGGCAAAAGCGTCTACAACAGCTCGGACGCGGTTGGGATTGCGCCACGAGAATGCCTCATCCTTGGTAAGCGTATCGAGCACCTGTAGCAGATTACCCTCTGGTGCTGTGGCCTGCACGACAAACCACTTGTCCATGGCAAGAGCCGTGTCCTTATGCTGGGCTCGGTAGGAGGCCAGCGCTTCGGCAGCACCGGGCAAATCATCATGAACCAGCGCCCGCAGCGCAGCAATTTGGTCGCTCATATTGCGTGCCAGATCAAATTGCTGTTTCGCCAGTGCCGCGCCGCCGCCCACTTCGCAAGCGGCCAGATAGTGCAGTGCTTGATTGTTGAGAGCTCGCTTGCCAGCCGCCGCGGCACTGGCGTCAAACGCCGCCTCTGCCAGTGGCAATTGGTGATAGCCACGCAACTCCTCTTGCAGATGCGCGCCAATGCGGCTGCTGAGGGCTTTTCGAGCTTGGTAGATTGCCTCTGGATCAACATCGGTACCTTTGGCACGTTGTAGATCACCATAACTTGGTAGGGTCAGCATCAAGGCGCGGAACGCCTCTTCCAGCGTCTCATCGGCAAACACCACACCAAGTGCTTTGATAAATGGTTCGGTGATCTCCAGCTCTTCTCCGGCCGCAAGTGCCAGCACAATATCAGTACCCTGCTCTTGCGCCGCCTGCCAGCGGTTGAAGTGGTCGCTGTCATGCTGCATCAAGAATAGTTTTTCAAACTCGCACAGATCGCTTTTCAATATCACAGGAGCGGAGAAACCGCGCAACAACGAGGTGACAACCTCTTCCTCAATGCCATGGAAGGTTACATCCTGCTGGGTCTCGCTGAGCCAGATGACATCGCCATCCACCTTGGCGCCATCCACCTTGCTTGGGACGAGCTCAGCGCCACTCGCCCCAATAAGGCCAAAGCGGATCGGAATCAGCATGGGCTTCTTGGCAGATTGCCCCGGAGTTGCTGGCAGCTCTTGCTCAAAATGCAAAGTCAGCGTGCCCGCCGCGCCATCCTGTGTGCGTTTGGAATGCACTACCGGTGTACCGGACTGGCTATACCACAGCGCAAACTGTGACAAATCTACCCCGCCAGCCTCTTCAAAACAGGCAATGAAATCTTCAATGGTCGCCGCATCGCCGTCATGGCGATCAAAATAAAGGTCCATCCCTTTGCGAAAGCCCTCAAGGCCAAGCAGCGTGCGGATCATCCCCACCAGCTCCGCGCCTTTTTGATAGACAGTCGCCGTATAGAAATTGTCGATTTCCTTGTACTGCTCCGGGCGCACGGGATGTGCCAGCGGGCCGCCATCCTCGGGGAACTGCCGCGCCATCAGCGAGCGCACATCCTCAATCCGTTTCACCCCGCGCGAACGCTCGTCCGAAGAGAATTCCTGATCTCGGTAAACGGTCAGCCCTTCTTTTAGACAGAGCTGGAACCAGTCGCGGCAGGTGATGCGATTGCCTGTCCAATTATGAAAATATTCATGCGCAATCACTGTTTCAATACCTGCATAATCGGCATCGGTCGCAACACTCGGATCGGCCAGCACATACTTGTCGTTGAAGATATTGAGGCCTTTGTTCTCCATCGCCCCCATATTGAAGTCGGAAACCGCGACGATGTTAAACACATCCAGATCATATTCGCGGCCAAAGACCTTCTCATCCCACACCATAGAGCGGATCAGGCAATCCATGGCATAATCTGCCTTGCTGCCATTGCCTTTCTCTACGTAGATGTTCAGGGCCACATCCCGGCCAGAGGCGGTGGTAAAAGGCTTACTCACCACTTCCAGATCACCGGCAACAAGGGCAAACAGATAGGCTGGTTTTGGATGCGGATCATGCCACTCAGCATAATGGCGGCCATCTTCCAGTGCGCCCTCAGCCACCGGATTGCCGTTGCCAAGCAAATACTTCTGCGCTGTATCCGCTTCAATGCGCGTGGTGTAAACGGCCAGCACATCCGGCCGGTCGTAATAATAGGTGATCCGGCGGAAACCTTCCGCCTCACACTGGGTGCAATAGTTGCCGCTGGAAAGGTACAGTCCCATTAACTTGGTGTTGTCCTGCGGGTTTAGACGTGTCTCGATTTCCAGCTCAAACGGGTCTGCAGGCGGCGCCAGCAGGCAAAAACGCTCGGCACTCACCTCATAGGCATCAGCGGCAAGCGGGGTGCCATTCAGCTTTGCGCTAACAAATTCTAGCTCGTCTCCATCAAGCTCCAGCGGCGCGCCAGCGGCGATCCCAGCGCGTGGCGACAACTTCAACTTGGAGATTACCTGCGTCGCGGTTGGCGCTAACTTGAATGTCAGGTGCACCGTCTCCACCGCGTACGGGGTCGGTTGATAGTCGCGCAAGTAGATCATTCCAGCATCTTCGCTTCGCATGGGGTTCTCCATTCAACTCAAGATAACAGCACCGGCCAAGACACCCATTGTGCGGCACCGGGTTCATTTGCCGTTAAGATTAGGGGCGCAGGCAGGCAAAGAAAACCCTTCGGCACAGGTTATGCGCATGATTGCGCTCTATTAACCCGGCAAATGGGAGAGTTTTTACGCAAAGCCGCCCACCTCACCATCTGTCGTAAAATCATGAGCAATGCTCCCGCGACAATAGCGCAAAAAAGCGGTAGCTCTGGCGTGAAAGACCCGCTGCGGCCACGCGGTCCACCTGAATGAAATGAGGCTAGTTTCGTGAGTGCACCTTTAAAAGGCGTTCGAGTTCTAGAATTGGCACGCATCCTTGCAGGGCCGTGGATCGGACAAACCCTCGCCGATCTGGGTGCCGAAGTGATCAAGGTGGAGAGCCCGGCTGGAGACGACACACGCAGATGGGGGCCGCCCTTTATCGAAAACGCCGATGGCAGTAAGGACGCCGCCTACTTCCATGCCTGCAACCGGGGAAAACGCTCTGTTATCGCTGATTTTTCCAAGCAAGAAGATCTGGAACATGTGCGCCGCCTTGCTGCCAGTGCCGATGTGGTTCTGGAAAACTTCAAGGTCGGCGGCCTTGTCAAGTTCGGTCTTGATTACGCAAACCTAAAGGCCCTTAACCCCTCGCTGATCTACTGTTCGGTGACTGGCTTCGGCCAAGACGGACCCTATGCCCACCGCGCCGGATATGACTTTATCATTCAGGCCATGAGCGGCGCTATGGATCTCACCGGCGAGCCGGAAGGCACCCCGCAAAAAGCCGGCGTCGCCTATGCCGATATTTTTACCGGGCTTTACGGGGTCATCGCCGTGCAAGCGGCGCTTCTGCGCAAAGCACAAACCGGGCAAGGTGAATGGATTGACATGGCGCTAATGGATGCGCAGGTCGGCGTATTAGCCAATCAGGCGATGAATTATCTGGCCACCGGAAATTCTCCGCAACGCATGGGCAATGCACACCCCAACATCGTGCCCTATCAGGTTTTTCAGCTTGCAGATGGGCACATGGTTATCGCCGTTGGCAATGACAGCCAGTTTACAAAACTCTGCGACATTCTCGGCGAAGGGCAGTGGGCGCAAGACGAGCGTTTTGCAAGCAATGCTGCACGCGTGGCAAATCGCGCCGCGCTTATCCCCATGCTAGAGGACAAGTTAAGGCAGTGGCGGCGTGGTGATCTGTTTGCGCAACTCGAGAGAGCGGGCGTACCAGCCGGGCCGATTAACTCCGTCGCTGAAGCTCTGGAGGACCCGCAGATTATCCATAGGACTATGCGGCTTAAAAATGATCCTGCGGAAAAAGATGGGGCGCCCGAGTATCTGCGCACGCCTATCACATATCGTGAACATCCTTTGGATTACATGCGCACAGCACCAATCTTGGGTGGGGGAGGTGATACTCTGCTATCTGGGGTTTCTTGGCAAGACAGCTAGCAAAAGCTATCCACGACTGCAATGACGTGCGTCACCTTTTGAGGGGCATCTGTAGGTAGGCCCCATCAAGATCTGTGATGGCATTACTGGCAGGGGCGTCCACTTACATGGCCAATAGCAGTCTTGCATACCTTTTTCAAAAGGTGTGGTGCCGCCTGCGGTTCCTCGGGAAATCGTTGTATCGTTTTAAAATATCGCTCAGCTGGGCCGTGAGCCTTGCCTTTGGTGGGCTCGTCGCCGTTGCAACCGGGTTGGTGCTTTACTTTTCGGTACAGGCCAGTTTTGAAAACACCCGCCAGCTAGGCTGGGAAAATGCACATTTTTCCATCAATGCGGTAGACACGGCCTTTCGCAATTTTTTTAACCCCGTTGAAGAAGCCATTCTTGATGCCCATGATTACATCGAGAGCGAAGGTTTTTACCTTGATGATAAAGCCGAGGTCATGGCAACCTTAAAAGGGCTGCTGCTTGCGGATCGCCACATCGAAATGGCGGCCATGATTGATCAAACCGGGAAAATCTGGGGTACCAAGCGTGTAAGTGGCGCACAGCAGCAGTTGTTTTACGGCGATGATGATGCGCCCTTTCCAGTGAGCAAACTCCGTTTCCCCCACGGGTCCTGGCCCAGCAAAACGGACATTACCGCGTGGGCACGGCTAATTCAGACACCCCATGCCAACTACGCCGTTGTGGCCGCGCGCATCCATGGTGAGCATTCCTTGCGTGGCACCTTGATTGCCTCTGTGTCACTAGAGCGCCTCTCGGATTTCTTGGACCAAATCAGCATTGGATCCCACCGCACGCTGTTTCTTATGGGAGGCAACGGACGGGTGATCGCCTACTCTAATGGGGCACTACCGGAAGTAACAGAAAAGCCTCTGCTGAGCACAATTGAAGCCTACGGTGATCCCGTACTGGCACAAATGCGCCCCTACCTAGTGGGAGAAAAGGCGTTTCTTGGCGAGGAAGGTCGCTTGAAAATGGCGATCCTACAAGAAAATGGCAAAGAGCATCTGCTCCTATTGAAAACACTCGATAACGCGGGACGCGGCAATCTCATGGCCGGAATATATTTGCCGGCCGAAACCGCCTTCGATGAGTATAATCGCATGATCCTGTCGCTGTTCGCTGGTTTGGCGGTTATGTTTGTCGCCATAGCTGTTGCGGTTGCTTTGGCAAGACGTCTGGCAGCTCCACTTCAAGAGGTTTCTCGCCGCGCTGCACTGGTTGGAGAACTGAAGTTCGATGAAATTGCGCCCATGAGTAACAGCCGCATTCGTGAGCTGGATCATGTGGCGCAAACCATAAACACCTCCATAGGCGGATTGGAGCGACTGGCGTGCTACGTGCCGCGCGGGCTCATGAGCAAGCTTGTCGCCATGGATTACACCAGCGCAGTCGCGCCAAGCCAACAACACTTGACCATGCTGTTTACAGATATCGTGTCTTTCACCAGCCTTTCAGAAGAGCTGGAGACCCGTGATCTTGCCAAGCTGCTCAATGACCATTTTGCCATGATAATGGAAGCGGTCGAAAGCGAAGGTGGCACCCTCGACAAGTTCATGGGCGATGGAGTGCTTGCCTTCTGGAATGCGCCGGATGCGCGCGAAGATCACGCCGCCGCAGCATTGCGCGCGGCTCGGAAAATCGCTGACGCATTGCAAAAGAAAAATGCCAGCGGAACAGTGCCCCCGCTGCGTTTGCGCATTGGCCTGCATACGGGTAAGGTCATTGTTGGCAATGTTGGCGGTAGAACCCAGAAAAACTACACTGTGGTAGGCGATGCTGTGAACGTAAGCAATCGTTTGCAGTTAATGGGCAAGCAGCTCGCGCCTGAGGCCGAGGTTGTCATCGTGGCAAGCGAGGCGACAGCGGCTCAACTTCCTTGCCATGCAGGTTTAAAGTCCGCGGGCGTCCATAACATCCGTGGCCGTCTGGCTCCGGTAGAAATCTGGCTAGAGGTGCGCCCAGCAACTGCTTTGACCAGGCAGGAACACTCGCGATCGCGGCGCTACTCCAAGCACAGGGTCAATATCTAGGGCACCAACCTTTTCTCAAGCCTTTTCTGTAAGGATAGCTGGTAAACAAAAACAATCCGCGTCCGAATGCATGCACAAGGCTCTCTCGCCAAGTCCAACCATACCTTTACTAAATGTGCAAAACCTCTGTGTTTCGCTCACCAGCGAGGGGTACACACGTTCGTTGCTGCGCGACGTGTCGTTTTCGCTCTCGCAAAACCGTTGCATGGCCCTTGTCGGCGAATCCGGTTCGGGCAAAACCATGCTTGCCAAGGCGATAATGCGGTTGTTACCGCCCACCGCCAGCATCACAAGCGGACACATATGGTTTTCCCCCCCGCCAGCGCAAGCCCAGCTAGCCAGTAAAGGGCGGGGCGGACTTAGCCGATTGGCAACAGAGGGTCCAATTGATCTGGCGGCACTTCCTGTCGCGTCAAAGGCGCTGCGCCTGCTTCGTGGTGATGGAATCTCTTTTGTTTTTCAAGAACCCATGACCACGCTTTCGCCCCTACACACCATCGGCGATCAGCTCAGCGAAGTAGCAAGGCTGCACCTTGGCGCCAGCAAAGCGCATGCCCGCAAGCTCACCGCCAAAATGCTCGATATGGTCAACTTTCCACAGGCCGAAACCGCGCTGGATGCTTACCCCTTCCAGTTGTCCGGCGGCCTGCGTCAGCGGGCGGTGATTGCTATGGCCTTGCTGGCAGGCCCTTCAGTGCTTATCGCTGATGAGCCCACCACCGCTTTGGATGTAACCATTCAGGCTGGCATTCTTGCGCTCTTGCGTCAGATGCAGCAAGAGTTGCAAATGGCCTTGCTGCTCATCACCCACGATTTCGGGGTGGTGGCCAACATGGCCGATGACATAACGGTGCTCTACCACGGCGAGATTATGGAGCAAGGCGACGCTCCCACGCTGTTCACCAATCCCCGCCACCCCTATCTGCGTCAACTTCTTGGGGCTGTGCCCACTTTGCATCCAAGTGCTGCGCCTCAATTTTGGCAAAGCGCCCGTCAAGCGGACAAAGTCAGCGAGACAGCGTTGGCCCCCTTGCCTCCATTGCCGAATTTGGAGAACCGGCAGGTGCCAGCTGCGGGCACGCCGTTAATCAAGGTGGAAAAGGCCAGCTTATCGCTTGCGCCCCTTGGCCGACCGCGCAGGCAACAGCAAAAACGCAAGCCAATACTGCGCAATATCTCCCTTGAGCTAAAAGCGGGAGAGTGTCTAGGGATCGTTGGTGAATCCGGCTCGGGGAAAACCACACTGGCTCTGGCAATGCTGCGCGTGCACACGCTCAGCTCTGGCCGTGTTCTCTGGCGTGATCAGAACACTGCTCCCCATTTAAACCATGACCTTGCATCGCTAACAGCAGCCCAGCTGAAAGCATTTCGCCGCACGGCACAAATGGTCTTCCAAGACCCGTTTTCAGCTCTTAATCCACGGATGACCATAGGCGCTACCTTACTGGAGCCCCTTGTGATCCACGGGCTTGATACGCCGCGCCTGCGCCGCATCCTGCCAGTTGCACTTATGAAACTGGTCGGTTTGGAGCACAAAAGCCTGTCGCTCTACCCTTCGGCGTTTTCCGGAGGCGAGCGACAACGTATCGGCATTGCCCGCGCCCTTGCTTTGGGCCCGCAAATCCTGATTTGCGATGAACCAACGTCGGCACTCGATGTTTCAGTACAAGCGCAGGTGCTTGCTCTACTGATGCAGCTGAAACGTCGTCTTGGCCTCACCTATCTGTTTGTCAGTCATAATCTAGCCGTCATTCGCCAACTCTGCGACCGGATTGCCGTGATGTGTTGTGGGCGCATTGTTGAAATTGGTCCCGCCTGCGATGTCATCACCGCACCAGTGCATCCCTACACGCAAGCCTTGATCAAGGCCGTACCGGAACCAAACCCGGATCATCCCCTTGATTTTGTGCATCTGGCCGAGCAAGGTGCCAGTGATCCTTCGGCTTGGGCATCGCCTTATACCTTACAAAGCGAGGAGGCAGGCACCCTTATTCAGGTTGCCCCCGCACATCAAGTCCTGCTCTCGCCGCGCCATGCTGGGGGCACCCTTCTTGCGCAGGGGGAGGGAATTTAATGGCAAAGACAAACCGAGCCCTTATAGCTGCGGCTTTTTGTCTTGTATTTCTTGTATCGCCCGCGATTGCGCAAGGGTTGATTACCGGTGACCAATCAATATTAACGTTTCCCGGTGGCCAAAAAATCTCGCTACAAGAAACCCCCATGCTTCGCCCTCGAGTGGGCAAGGATTTACCCCCCATTGAGCTCCGCATACCTTTGACACCCCATATCACCGATGTGGCCGCTACCGGTCGTGAGCCGGGCGAGCACGGGGGCACACTGCGCACGCTTATAGGCCGGGCAAAAGACGCCCGCTTAGTTAACGCGTGGGGCTATGCACGCCTTGTTGGCTACAATGATCAGTTACAGTTGGAACCGGACATCTTGCTAAAGCTGGAAGTCTTCGGCGAGCGGCGGTTTACCTTGCATTTGCGCCGTGGACACCGCTGGTCCGATGGCGCGCCCTTCACTACAGAGGATGTGCGCTTCTGGTGGCAGGACATCGCGCTGAACAAAAGCCTGCGCCCCGGCGGTCCACCTGCTTTTATGCGCCCGCAAGGTCAATTGCCCCGGCTTATCTTGCATAGTTCCCATACTGTAACATTTGATTGGCCGGTGCCTAATCCGCTGTTCTTGCCAGAGCTTGCTAAGGCCCGCCCGCCCTTCATCTATCGCCCTGCCCACTACCTGCGCAAGTTCCATGCCGATTATGTATCACCAGCGCAGCTGCAACCACAAATCCAAGCCAACAAAGTGCGGGGCTGGGCACCGCTATTTAACCGGCTTGATGATATGTACGGGGCCTCCAACCCAGATCTGCCCTCCTTGCAGCCATGGCGCCCGCTTACCGGTGCAGGCAGTCGCAGCGCCTTGTTCATCCGCAACCCGTTTTTTCACCGCATCGACAGCCAAGGCAGGCAACTGCCATACATTGACCGCATCCGCCTGACAGTTGTCGACAGCAAACTGATTGCCACCAAGACACAAGCTGGAGAAAGTGATCTTCAAGCCCGTGGCCTCCGGTTTTCCGATATTGCCGTGCTGAAACAGGCCGAAGAACGAGAGAGCTACCAAACCAACCTTTGGGAGATTTCCAAGGGCGCACAAATCTCTTTATTGCCAAATTTGAACCTGCAAGATCCGGTGTTGGGCCCGCTTATGCGATCAAGGAGGTTTCGCCACGCCCTTTCCTTGGCAATAGACCGTAGGCTGATTAACAAGGTGCTGTATTTCGGCCTTGCCATTGCCGGTAACGACACGGTGCTGGGAGCCTCTCCGCTCTACCGCTCTGCCTATCGTCATGCTTGGGCCAGCTACTCCCCAAGGTTTGCCAATGGCTTACTTGACGAGCTTGGCCTAACCCAGCGCCGCGTTGATGGCATTCGCTTGCTGCCAGATGGGCGTCCTTTGCAAATTATCGTTGAAACTGCTGGAGAAAACGCCGAGGAAATCGATGCATTAGAGTTGGTGCGCGAGATGTGGCGCGAAATTGGTGTTGATCTGTTTATCAAGCCGAGCCAACGCGATGTAATCCGCGCTAGAGCTCGCGCCGGGCTCTTGCAGATGTCTGTTTGGAGTGGCTTTGAAAACGGCGTCCCAACCGCAGATATGCCTCCGGTTGATTACGCTCCTACGCGCTCGGACTTTCTCAGTTGGGCCTCCTGGGGCGCCTACTACGAGAGCGACGGCAGGGCGGGCAGCAAGCCATCCTTACCGGAAGCAAATGAACTGTTACGTCTTTACGAGCAATGGTTGAGCGCTGTGAGCAAAAACCGGCGGGCGCAGATATGGCGGCGGATGCTTACCATTCACGCGGCGCAAACCTTTCATATAGGCCTCGTCACGGGGGTTCGTCAGCCGGTTGTCGTCAAAGGCTTGCGCAACGTGCCAACAACCGCGCTTTATGGCTGGGAACCAGGTGCCCAATTTGGAATTCACCGAATGGACCTGTTCTTCAAGCCGCAAATCCCGCGCGATCTTAAACAACACAGCAAATGACAAAGGATTAACCCTGAATGTAACTAGAGGCGAGCAACTCACTGCTCTTTTAGAAAAATGCGCCTAAGCTAATCCAGTTGCCCACGCCAACATCCGGAGCTTTGCAGTTATGTGGCGCTACTTGGCACGGCGTAGTGCCATTATCCTGCCGACACTCTTGGTTATTTCTCTCCTGGTTTTTCTGATTATTGAGCTCCCGCAGGGCGACTATATCAGCAACCAAATCGCGCAATTGCGTGCCATAGGCGAAGAAGAGGCCATCGCCAAACTCGAGTTTTTGCGCAAAGAGTTCGCTCTCGATCAGCCATTTCTGCTGCGCTATCTCATCTGGCTGGGCGCGTGGCCCGGACCCAGCGGTTTTGATGGCCTGCTTCAGGGCAACTTTGGCTGGTCCTTCGAGTATCAGCAGCCCGTCTGGCATGTAGTTGCACCAACTTTGCCGCTTACAATGCTGTTGAACGGCGCCACCATCCTATTTGTCTATCTAATATCATTTCCCATTGGCGTTTTTGTTGCCACCCGCCAATACACGCTGGCAGATTACCTGTTTACATTACTTGGTTACCTCGGTCTTGCCACACCAAATTTTCTGCTGGCGCTTATTCTTATGTATCTGGGCAATGTCTGGTTTGATATTTCCGTGGGTGGGCTCATGGTACCGGAATACATCGGCGCGCCGCTATCAATTGAAAAGGCGATCAGCGTTGCCCTGCATCTGATTACGCCAATAATTGTTATTGGCACCGCCGGAACCGCCGCCATGATCCGCCGCCTGCGTGCCAATATGCTGGATGAGCTGGGGCAGCAATACGTCATTACCGCAAGAGCCAAGGGCTTGTCCGAACGACAGCTCATCTGGAAGTACCCGCTGCGTGTGGCCATCAACCCCTTTATTGCAGATATCGGCAACCTCATGCCTGCTTTAGTTTCTGGCTCGGTAATCGTCTCTGTGGTGCTCAATCTACCTACCGTCGGGCCCGTGTTATTGAGCGCCTTAGCGGCACAAGATCAGTTCCTAGCAGCATTCGTACTGATGTTTGTCTCTGCACTCACCTTGCTTGGGATGTTGCTCTCCGATGTTTTGCTGGCCTTTGTGGATCCACGTATTCGCTTGGGCGCGGAGGCGCGGCGATGACCCAAGCCCACTATGTGAACAAGGCCCCTTTCCCCCCGCCCAAAGACCCGCGCGAAGCGGAGCGCCTTGCAAAACTGGGGGAGCGATCTGCCACTGCCAATTTCTGGCGTCGCTTCTCCCGCCACCGCGTGGCTGTCATTTGTCTGTGGGTTCTGGCACTGTTTTACCTAAGCGTTCCCTTCGCCGAATTCTTAAGCCCTTACAATCCGCAGCTGCGCAACGCTGAGTATCTTTATGCACCGCCGCAGCCGCTGCATTTGTTTCACCAAGGCAAGCTAATCGGCCCTTTCGTCTATCCTCAATCGGCTAAGGTCAATTTGGAACGCCTTACTTGGGAATACACGCAGGATACTGACCGCCCGGTGCCGCTACGCTTTCTTTGCCGTGCTGGCGAGTATCAACTGTTTGGTTTCATTGACAGTGATCTCCACCTCTTTTGTGGGCAGGGCAATGCACCTGTGTTTCTGCTGGGGACAGATCGACTGGGCCGAGACCAGCTTTCCAGCCTCATCTATGGAGCGCGCCTCTCGCTTACCATCGGACTACTCGGGGTCAGTATCTCCATGCTATTGGGCATCATCCTTGGCGGTTTGGCGGGTTATCTGGGGGGATTGGTGGACAGCGCTGTGCAGCGGCTCATTGAAATTATCCGTTCCTTGCCTGAATTGCCCCTATGGATGGCACTTTCAGCCGCGCTGCCGGTAACATGGCCACCTTTGTGGATCTATTTTGGCTTGACAATTATTCTTGGCCTGCTGGATTGGCCCGGGCTTGCCCGTGCGGTGCGCTCCAAAATACTGTCACTACGCGAAGAGGACTATGCCCGTGCTGCCTTACTCATGGGCGCAAGTAGACAGCGCATCGTCTTTCGCCACTTGTTACCCGGCTTTTCCAGTCACCTTATCGCATCTGCTAGCTTGGCCATACCCGCAATGATCCTTGGAGAGACCGCGCTGTCCTTTTTGAACCTGGGGCTCCGCCGCCCTGCGGTGTCTTGGGGCGTGCTGCTAAATGAGGCCCAAAACATTTCTGTGGTAATAATATACCCTTGGCTGATGGCACCAATGGTACCTATTATTCTGGTGGTGCTGGCTTTTAACTTTGTTGGCGATGGCCTGCGCGATGCGGCAGACCCGAACCGAAATTAGCGGACCGCTTTGTGACACAATCTGAGGACATCTAGGCTAACAGGTTAATTGCGCGTCTTTAATCATGCTGTCAATTGGTGGCCAGCACGCGCCCTCATGCTTACGCGTAACCTCAAAAAACACCTGTAAAAATGCACCAAGCTCTTCATCATGCACTAAATGGTGCGTGAGCAGGCCAATCGGCTCCTGATGATTGCACCGCCGCCGTCGAAGCTCCAGACGTAAACGGTGCAGTGCTCGCCCATAGCCGATAAAACCGCGGTTGGCGCGCCAGTCAACTGGGTCAAGGTGGCATTGCACTTGCGCAAAGCGCAACCTGTTAATGAAACCGTAGGTGGACAGGGCTGAAAACCCCACGCCTGCCAAAGCGGGCAGAAAGCGCGGTGCAATCCGGTTCCATGGGGGAACGAACAACGGCACAACGCGCGTGCCAAACCCGGATTCAAGCCGCTTGAGCGCTGCTGCAAAGGCAGGATCTTTAGGTGCAACCTCGCTCTGCGCGCCCACCTCGTTTTTCTTGGGAGCGAGGCGCTTGGATCCCACCTGCCGCGCATCTTTGTGCATCAGCCCATGCATCGCTATACGCACTTCGGTTGCAGCATCATTTAGGGCGGCAATCAAGTCTCGACGGTACAACAGGGGAATAACTGCAAGTGTAAGCGGTAGGCTATGGTTTTTTGCTGTCATGACCAAGGTTTGCAGGGCAGGGGAGTTGGCAACCGCATCATCATCGCGCCACCAAAATTTAGCGCGCACGCCCCGTGCTGCAAACCAATCCAGCTCTTCAGTAAGTGCGCGCGCAAATGCTGCAGCTCCGATCTCTGGCCTTGCTTGGCTCACAATACCGCTCCGACACGCCGTTTGGTGGCCAACGCCGCTGCTATGCAAGCGGCACTGCGCTGCGCGCCGTCCATTGTCACGCGAAGCTTGGGGACTGGCCGGGAGAGTGCATTGACGCATGCTGATATGAGCGAGAGGCACGTTAAATCCGCAGAGGGCAGTAACTCGGCCCGTCCCCGCGCCGCGAGGGTGCTTGCCCGCTGCCGCTGTTCACTTTCACTTGCCGTTTCAAAAGGAACGAATACAGCTGGCACCTGAGCGCACAGCACATCCAAAACGCTGTTGTAACCTGCTTGCGAAATCGACAGTGAGGCGCGCCCAAGCATGCTGGAGAAATCTGCCCGCGCCGGCTCGGCAATCAGGCGGGCGTTCTGCTTTTTCGTTAGCTGAGCGACCGTCTCTTGGGGAAGACGCGCTCCCATGAGCAGCCTCCATGTCTTGTTGCGTAGTACTTCTGGCAATGTGCTTTGCGCCATTGTGGCAACATCTGCGGCCACCTGCAGCAATCTGGCGCCCACAGCGCCGCCGCCGCACGAGACAATAATTTCTCCCCTGCCATCATCCCCCTCCTTAAAATCGCTGGGCTTGCCCCCGATGTAACCGGTGTAGGCGAAAAGATCAGCAATTTCACGCGCATAGGGGAAGCTGTCTTCAAATTTAACAAAAGCAGGATCACTATGCACCAATACAAGATCGTAAAAATCTCTTGCGTGTGCCGCCATCCATTTCTCCTGCTGTAAAGTGGGTTTGCGCACCAGAATATCACGCACGGAAGAGACCAATAGCGCATTTGACGCCTTGCCTACGCGGCACAGATAGAGCAGCTCTCGCGCAAAAGCCCGCCGCCCGAAAGGAAAGGTCTCTGTGACAATGACATCAAAGGAACGCTGCAACAGCTCGTGGGTGGCTTGCATCCGTACGCGCCACCAGTCTTCATCAAGCGGCCGCTCCGCAGCATCAACCAGATGCTCAAAGCTGCTATCGGCTGCTCGGGCAAGTGGTAGATGCACCACCTCAATGCTTTCGCACGAAAGCACCTTTGCCAACCTGTTCCCCGTTGCCAGCACCACCGCATCCCCTTGCTGCTGTAGAGCCTGCGCCAACGCAACTGCACGCACGGCATGTCCACTGCCCAGCAAGTGTTGCAGATGAATAAGGACCTTCACGTGTGCCCCCCATGGTGTACGCTATGCGGCAGGTCATTTCGGTGCCCTTTGCGCGTATGGAAGAGCACTGCTTTTGACAACATCTCTTTAAGCTGCTGGCCGCCCGCTACCAGATTATGGTGTGCTAGCATCAGCTCCCTTGCTTTGTCGCCCATGCTCTGGCGCCTCTGCGGATCATTCAGCAGCTGCAAAAGCGCCTGCGCCAAAGCTGCCGCATCCTCTTGCGGGCACAACAGCCCGCTTTGCCCGTTGTAAACCACATCAGGCACTCCGAATGACGCGCCGCCAATCACCGCCAGGCCGCTGGCTTGAGCCTCCAAAAAACACAGCCCAAATGCCTCTTTCACCGCTGGCCAAACCAGTAAATCATGGGCAGCATAAATCGCTGGCATGTCCGCAGCCAACACCTCGCCAAAAAAACGGGTGTGTGCCGTCAAGCCCTCCGGGACCATCGCCTCAACGACAGCACGCGCCGGCCCATCGCCTACAATGCTTAGCGTAAAGCGCTCAGCGGCCTCTTCCGGTAACAAGGAAAGCGCTCGCATCAGCACGTTGTAGGAGGCCAGTTTTGCCCCCTCGCGCATCATCGCCACACAAAGTAAGCGGGTTGGAGCACCTCCGTCATGAGATCGTTGCCGCTTACAAGATAGGAACGAGGTCAAATCGGCGAACGGGCGCATCTGATAGAGCCGATCGGGCGCTATAACTGTTGCCAAGCACTGTTTGTCTGCGCGCGTGAGGGCCCCAATTTGATCAGCCCGGGCTAACATTCGCTCAGTCGCTTTATAGCCGGCAGCCCACTTGCCACCGGCCTGTTTTGGCGCGCGCGAGGCCTCCACCACCACATAGGGAATATCAAAATGCTGCGCGATTCCGTAACCAATGTAATCAGGCGCCTTGTGATAAAGGTGATAGCAAACCACGGCCTGCGGCGTACCATGGCGTTTTGGGTCCGCGATGATTTCTGAGAGTTCCACAACAGCTGCTTGGGTCAGAGTAGTGTCTGGTTCAGCCCGCCAACAGGTGAACCGGCTAGGTAAACGCACACGCGCCCCAGTTGCCTCCAACGCCGCCAGCACCGCGCGCGCCATTTGCCGGTCGCCCGAAGGAGTAGGGCTATCAGGTGGCTTCATTGGAGTTGTCAGGGCAATCCGCATAGCCCCTCCCGTAAAGAGCCCGCCACAGGTGCGTGGTTCTGATCGCCTCGTGCAGCCTGACCGCTAATTCGAAGCCGTTGTGCAAGCCAATCGAGCCCTTTCGCTGCATCAAATTCGTTTCGAACTCGTGCCCTGCCAGCTCTTGCCAAGGCCGCACGTTGGTCAGGGGCCGACGCAAGCCGCGCCAATGCTCTGCTCAATGCACCGCTGTCATCCGGCGGCACAAGAATGCCACTTTCGCCGTGCCGGATAAGCTCTGGAATTGCGCTCACGTGGCTTGCTACACAGCAAACCCCGGCTGCCTGAGCTTCCATAAGCACGTTCGGCAGGCCGTCCCTGTCTCCATTTGCCGCGATGCGGCTGGCCAACACAAATACATCCGCATGCGTGAGCAATTGCATAACTTCGTTGCGCGGTTGTGCCCCATGCCAAGTTATCCGCTTGCAAAGCCCAAGTGCCGCACTTCGCGCCACCAACTCTTCTTGAAGCTCGCCGCCGCCAATGTGCTCAAATCGCCAGTTCAGGCTCGCGGGCAACTGAGCTAACGCCTCCAGCAACACATCATAACCTTTCTTCGCCACCAACCGGCCAACAGAGACTATACGAAAGGTTGTAGTCGCCTGATCACGTTTCTCGCGCACGGGTGCTTCCAACAAGGAAAAGTTGAGCCCGTGATACAATAGTTGCAGCTTTGCCCGTGCAGCTGCATTGCATGCCACATGTTGCAAGTAGGCGAGGTTGGTGGCTGTGCAGGTCACCCCCCAAGCGGCATTTTCAATTTTTCCTGCAAGATCCTCCACATCAGAAATCCAGATATCCTTGGCATGCGCGGAGAATGACCATCCACACCCGCGTAAAGCAGCACCATAGCGCACCACGCTGGCCGGGGTATGCAGGTAATGGCAATGGATCCAACGCACGCTCTCTGGCAATTCATAGGCCAAGACACAGGCCTGCGCCCACCGCCGTTGCCGGTCTGTACTCGCTCTGCCGCCGTCAAGCCGCTGGGCGTCTTGCAAAAACAGCGCTTGTGCTGCCTTATAGCCTGGCTGATTGCGGGACCATCTTTGCGCACGCCGCACTCTGGCGCGATCATCGCTTACATACTCTGGCAAATACAAAACAGGAGAGGTAATCAGCTGATGTACCGGATGCCTCGCCGGATCATGGGGACGGCGCAGGGCGACGATTAGCTGCTTGAGCCCACGCTGCTGAAGCCCGTAAATCTCTTGGGCAATGAAAGTCTCAGAAAGCCTCGGGTAGCCTTTGACAAGTACGGCAAGCTCGCACTCTTCCGGGGATAGAAGGTCAGTTTGCATCGGCATCTTGCCCTCCTTTTTCAGGCTCGGTGGCGCGCCGCTTACCAGTAAAGGCAGCTGATCCTCTGGCCTCAATGGGGGGCAAAAGCGTTCGCGCCAACCGGCACACCTGCGTTAGTCCGCCAAGCATCTGCCCCGCACCAAATCGTGAAGGCGGCGGCAAAGAAGGCAAAGCTGCCAATGCATTTACCATAGGTTCAATTCGCGGATATTCATCAATAGCCAGCATCTGCACCAAGCCACGGGTGGCCGCCTTTTCTGCGCGGATTGCTTGCTCCCTGCGGGGCTGAACCCGTGGCACCAGCAAGGCAGGCTTGTCAAACGATAACAACTCGCAAAATGTGTTGTAGCCGCCCATAGCCACCACAGCGGTGGCCGCGCGCATATACTGTTCCATGTGTGATGTGAAACGCAGCAGTGCCACATCGCGCAAGCGATCTGCTCTTGCGCCAAACTCCTGCAAGGCGGCGCTCGGCATAAACGGGCCCGCGACAATCAAAGAGGGAAACAACGGCCGCGCTTGCGCTTCGTAGGCCCGCAAAATCCAGTCCACCAGCTCCACGCCGTCACCGCCCCCCCCCGGTGTCACCAGCAAAAACGGCGAGCCGCCAAACGGTACCTCGGCCAGCGGCTGCGCGTCGCTGTCCTCATCGCGTCGCAAATAGCCTGTAAAGCGCAGCTTATCATGAACCGCTCTTGGTAGCGTAATCCCGTCAAGCGGATTGTTGAGATAAGAGGGGCCATACACCCAAATCTGATCGTAGAGTTGCTCCAGTGCAGGGTAAACCCCTTTGCGTTGCCATTCGGCTGCTAACTGCTCTGGGCTATCCATCACATCACGCAGGCCGAGCACCACTTGCGTTGCCGTGTCTTCTAGCTGTTGCAACACTGGCAGAACCTCGCCGCGCAGGCCCAAGGGTTCCTTGTCGACGATAAACAAATCCGGCGCGAACACAGCGCAGGTATGCTCGATAATCGACGAGCGAATGGCTACCGTCTCCTCAATGGCAAGCGGCAGTGACAGCGAGACATAATCACCATCACGCAGTTTGATCACGCCGGGGATGCGCACGAAATCCACCCGATTGCGAAATTCGTAGCGTCCGATGATAGGTGAACCGGAAAGGATCATCACCGACATATCATCAAAACAATCAACCAGCGCGTGGGCGATGGCCCGGCAGCGGCGCAAGTGTCCCAGCCCAAACGTATCGTGGCTGTAGATCAGCACCCGTGCCGGGCGTGCCTTATTCTGTCTTGCGGCTATCGCCACCACACCTCCTAGCGGCTGCGGGCGAGCATGCATTTACCACTTGCCAACCATCACAGCTAAAGTTGTACCGCTTTGCGCGCGGCAACTTGTCCTACCGCCAACTTTTTAATACCTGACGCCTTACCGTGTCCCCACGCAATATTCGGAGGTTCCCCTTAGTTTCCATAAAGATAATTGCCTCTGGTAAATTGTCGGGAGTTGACATGCAGAAGTCGCTTTTCAAGTTTATTTGGCAGTATTCCTCACGCTATCAGTTTGTAATTCTGCTCGTCACCATTGCCTCCTATCCGGTGAGTTACATTCTGCTTGATCTACCAAAGCACATTACAAACGGTGCCATTCAAGGTTCCGGCTTTCCGGTGCAATTCTTGGGCTTTGAATTTAGCCAGCTACAGTACCTGCTGTTTCTATCCTTAAGTTTTTTGTTTCTGGTCGTTGTGTCCAACGGCTTCAAACTTTTCTTGAATGTCTACAAGGGGCGCTTGGGCGAGCGCATGTTACGCCGTCTGCGCTTTGAGCTTTATCAGCGTATCTTGCGCTTTAAGCTGCCACATTTTCGCAAAGTCTCTTCCGCCCAGCTTATTCCCATGATCACCGCAGAAGTGGAGGACGTGGGCGGCTACATCGGTGAAAGCATTGCCCTGCCTGCCTATCAGGGCGGTATGTTGCTGGTGCAAATCGGCTTTATTTTTATGCAAAACGTTTATCTCGGCCTCGCAGCCATCAGCCTTTATCCGGTGCAGGGCTACATCATTCCCAAACTGCAAAAAAAGGTGATCCGCCTTTCCCGCGAGCGGGTGAAAAACGTGCGTGTTATCGCAGAGAAGCTGGGTGAAACGGTCGCGGGTATCAACGAGATTCACGCCAATGACACCAGCGCCTATCACAGCGCCGACCTGTCCGAGCGCCTCTATCGAAACTTCAAAATTCGCTTTGATATCTACAATCGCAAGTTTCTCATCAAGTTTCTAAACAACTTCATGAACCAGCTTACGCCGTTTTTCTTTTATCTGATCGGCGGATATCTGGTGATCGAGGGAGATCTTTCCATCGGCGCGCTGCTGGCTGTGATCGCCGCCTATAAAGATCTGGCAGGCCCGTGGAAAGAGTTGCTCGCCTTCTATCAGCGCACCGCAGATGTCACCGTTAAATACCAAACTGTGATCGAAAACTTCGATCATAAAGAGATCTACCCCACCACCCATCTGGTGAGCGACGAGGTCACCAAGCTGCATGGCCCCCTGAAGCTGGAGGGGGTAACTGCGCAGAACTACTCCAGCAATCGCAGCAGCCCCGCGCTAACACTCACGCAGCAAACCGGTAGTTCACTTGCAATCAACGGGTCAGATGGCAACGGCCGCGGCGAACTCATGCAAACCATAGCGGGCCTGCTGCCCCCGGTCTCTGGCCATGTAGCGCTGGGAGACAATGACCTTGGCATGCAAAATGAAGCCACATTGGGTAGGCAAATCGCTTATGTGGGCCGCTCCCCGCACATCTGGACGGGCACCATGCGCGACAATATCTATTATTCCTTGCGCCACCGCCCGCAAACCGACCCCAAAGAAGGGATGGAGACAGACAATGGCGAGCGCATCACCCCCGATCACCTGCGCCGCCGCACCCACGAAGCGGCCATGACGGCCAATCCAAATTACTCTATCTATGCAGGGTGGGACGAGTTGCAGGCAGCCGGGGTCAACACGGCGCAGCAATTGGAAGACAAAGCGGTTGATCTGTGCCACCTGACCGGCCTTGGCAACGATCTTTACCGCATGGGCTTGCGCTCCACACTCAGTGCAGGCGAGCATCACCACGTTCGGGAGAAAGTCTTGGAGGCCCGCCGTATTTTCGCGCAGCGTGTGCGCGAGGATCCAAAGCTCTCCAACCGCTTGGAACTGTGGCAAATGGATAGCTACAACTCCTCCGCCACCGTGATCGAAAACTTGTTCTTCGCCAACCCGAGGCGCGGCGAGCTCAACCTATCCCAATTGGTGCGCTCCCGCCGTGTCGCAGCTTTTCTGAAGGCCTACGATTTTTATGACCAGCTGATTTCGATGGGTTACCAGACCGTCGAAATGATGCTCGATTTGTTTGGCGATGTTTCCACCGGCAGCCCCCTGTTTGCCACCTATTCTTTCATTTCGCAGGAGGATTTGCCCTATTTCCAACGCTTGGTGCGCCTGTGTGGCAGCAATATGAAAAACCGCAGCCCCAATGATGAGGAAAAAGCCCGCCTGATGGAAATCGCTCTGCGCATCATCCCCACCAAGCATCGCCTTGGCATTGTTACCCCGCAGATCAAGGAGAAACTGCTGGAAATGCGCGTCGCGTTTTTAGAGCGTGAAGGCGTGGGTTCCGAGCGTTTCGAATTTTTCGATCAAACGCGCTACATGGACAATATGAGCGTGCAGGATAACATCGTTTTCGGCAAGGCTCGGCTGGATAGGAAGGATGCAGAGGAACGCATAGAAACCCGCCTGCGCGATATCATCATGGAGCTGGATATGACCCGCGCTTTGGAAACCGCCGGTCTTGATTTCCATGTGGGCAGCTCCGGCGCGCAATTGAACTTACGACAAAAACAATTGGTGGCCTTGGTCACAGCATTGCTGCGCCAAAACACTATGATTGTCATTGATGATATCTTGAGCGGAACAGACACAGCCGCCAAAGAACGCCGCCAGCAACTGCGCGCGTATGTCAAGCAGAGCATCTTGGTGGTTGGCACCACCAACCCGGAAATCGCCGCCGAGTTTGATGAGAGCTGGCAACTGGAGGCTAACACCATTCACCAGCTGGCCACCGGCAGTGGCAACAGCCAAGAGGAGGCCCCCACATGAGCATAGATGCTGAACTGGAAGCACTACGCCAAGTGCCGTTGTTCTCGGTGCTGGATGATCGCAAGCTCCGCTTACTGGCGTTTATCTCCGAGCGCTCGCTTTATCTCGCCGGTGAGCCCCTGTGCGAACAGGGCGAAGATGGCAGTGAAGCATACATTGTCCTGTCCGGCGAAATTGCTGTGGAGGTAAACCACGTTACCGTTGCGCATATGGGGCCCGGTTCGGTACTGGGGGAAATTGCGGTTTTATGCGATGTTCCCCGCACGGCCACTCTGCTGGCCAGTGACGATGCCGAGGTGCTGCGCATTAGCAAAGACAACCTGCTTGAGCTGCTTGAGGAATTCCCGCAGATCGCTGTGGCCATGACAAAAGAACTCGCCGCACGGCTGGAGGCCACATCACGAGAGTTGGCACAAGCGCGCAAATCCCTTCAAAACGAAGGGCAACCGGAATGACAGGCCGCTGGTATCGGGAACCAAAGCCCAAGCTGAAGCTAAAGCAAAGGACAAAGAGGCAGTGCCAGAATTGGGCGTGAAAATCTGGGGGTCTCGCGGCTCCACCCCGGTAAGTGGGCCCCAAGCCCTGCACTTTGGCGGCGAAACCACGTGCCTGCAAATTTGCGCGGGCACCCATTCGCTCATCGTTGATTGCGGCTCAGGCGCGCGCCCGCTTGGCAAGCTGCTGCTTGCCGGAGAGCAGCGTAAATTCGATATTCTCTTCACACACGTTCATCTGGATCATATCAACGGGCTGCCGTTCTTCGCCCCTGCTTATCGGAGTGATTTTCACCTCACGCTGACCGCCTGTCATCTCAAAAGCGAGGTTAAACTGCGAGAGGCGATTTGCCGTATCATGTCTCCTCCTGTCTTTCCGGTGAATATCAATTCCCTGCACACGTCCAGCTTTGTTGTGCGGCCCATGGATCTTGCATGGCAGGTGGGGGAGGGGTTGAAAGTTACCCCCATTGCGCTAAACCACCCCGGCGGCGCTTGTGGCTATCGCTTCGATGTTGGCGGCAAGTCTATCGCCATCATCACAGATCATGAAAGCGGCAATGCCAGCATTGATGCGCAGATCGAAAAAACCATAAACGGCTGCGATATTCTCATCCATGATGCGATGTACACCGATGCTGAGTACACGCATTTTCGCGGCTATGGCCACTCCACATGGCAATATGTTATCGCCCTCGCCAAGCGTGCCAACGTAAAAACCCCTGTGATTTTTCACCATGAGCCAGATCGCACCGACGCTGAGCTCCGTCAGATCGAGGTCGAGGCCCAGCAGCAACTAAAAACGGCGTTGGTTGCACGGGATGGTATGTACCTTTCTGCCTGAAGCCCGGTGCAAAGCACCCAGAGCTGGACACAGCTCGTCACTCAAAAGTGAAGCGATTGCATCACACGTTCTGCCTTGTTCCAACCAGCTGTTAAGCCTGTCTGGTTACACTTGCCCTAGCTGCGACATGCAGCCGCCCGCAAACAATAAAAACAACCGGGGCAACACGTGGCAAAATCAGATATCCCCCATGCTCGCAGTGCATCCACCTCGTTGTTGGCAGCTACCGCGCCTGATAAGGACGGCGAATCTGCCAAACAAGCCCGCTGGCAGCTATGGCTTGAAAAGGCATTTAAGAGAACACCTCTGCCTGCACGCCTCGCCGCGCAGCTACGTAAAGAAGAGGAAACTGCCGAGCGACTGATTTCGCTGGTGCAGCTGGCGGTGATCAGTTTTTTTGCAGCGCTTTACATAATCGCGCCGCGCGCTGAAGGCTCAGGCGGCTTTAACTATGTTCCCTATGCCCTTGCCGCCTATGCGGGTTTTACCGTGTTTCGCCTTGCAGTCTGCCTGCGTGGCAAGCCGCCATTGTGGTTGGTGGTGCTTTCCATTTTTGTCGACGTGGCGCTGGTGATGGGGCTGCTGTTTTCTTTTCACCTGCAATACGATCAACACGCAACTTTCTATCTGAAATCCCCAACGCTTGCCTATGTGTTTGTGTTTATCGCGTTGCGTGCCTTGCGTTTTGATCCCCGCTTGGTGCTGCTCACCGGCGCCGTTGCTGCCAGCGGCTGGTTGCTGCTGGTGTTCTATGCCCTGTTGCAGGATGACGGCATGGCCCGCATTACTCGCAATTATGTGGAGTACCTCACCGCCAACACCATGTTGGTCGGCGCGGAGATGGACAAGTTCATCATTATCACGGCCGTGACGCTTATTCTCGCCCTAGCCCTACAGCGCTCCCGCCGTGTGTTACTCAGCGCCATAAAGGAGCAGGTGGCGGTGGAAGATCTCTCCCGCTATTTCCCGCAGGGCGTTGCCAGCTCTATTGTAGAGGCAGGCGATGAGTTGAAGACATTTGACGCCACCTGCCGGCAAGCCACCATCATGTTTATAGATATTCGCGGCTTCACCAAGGCCTCGGAACGCATCGGCGCCGCCAAGACCATGCGCGTGCTCTCCTGCTATCAACAGCTGGCCATCCGCGCAATAAAGCAGCACAATGGCGAGATCGACAAGTTCCTTGGTGACGGCATCATGGTCACCTTCGGCGCACTCACCCACAGCTCTACAGACAGCGCCGACGCCATCCGCGCCGCCCAAGCGCTGCTGAGCAAGATCGGCGATATGCAACCGCACTTCACCTGCATTGGCTGGGAGGGGGCGTTCCAGATCGGCATTGGTGTCGCCTGCGGGCGCGTGAACCTTGGCGTGATAGGCGTTGACACCCGCCGCGAATTCACCGTTATCGGCGATGCCGTGAACCGCGCCGCAAAACTGGAGGCCGCCACCAAGCAGGCAAACACCCACGCGCTCACCGACAAGGCCACATACGCGCGCGCCTGCTCCCAAGGGCTAGGGGCAAAACTGCAAAACTCAAACCTTCGTCATATTGCAGGAATCGAAGGCAATGTAGACCCTGTGGCAATTCCAATGCCGCCGGGGCCCTCGCGTTCCTAGCGGCTGATTAATTTACCGTCCGATCGGCTGGTTCGGGCGGCAGCCAGATAGGAATGTAAATATGCAATTGAATTCGCAAGTGGCGGCCATCGTCACCGGCGGGGCTTCCGGCCTTGGGGCCGCCACCGCTCGCCACCTTGTCGCCAAGGGCGTAAAAACCACATTGCTTGATCAAAATGCCGAGGCAGGCGAAGCGCTCGCCGCCGAACTGGGCGCAACTTTCGCCAAGGTCGATGTCACGGATGAAAACTCCATAAAACGCAGCATAGAGACCGCAACAGCGGCTAATGGGCCCGCCCGCATTCTTGTCAATTGTGCAGGCATTGCGCCCGCTGCCAAAACCACCAGCCGCGGCGAGCCTCATCCTCTTGGGCAATTTGCCAAGGTTATTGATGTCAATCTCATCGGCACATTTCGCAGCATCGCCCTACTCGCCACGCAAATGAGCGCGCTAGAGCCCATCACCGCAGAAGGGGAGCGCGGTGTGATCATCAACACCGCCTCGGTGGCAGCATTCGAGGGGCAGGTGGGGCAGGCGGCCTACGCTGCCTCCAAAGGGGGCATTGTTGGGATGACACTGCCCATCGCGCGCGATCTCGCCCGCAGCGGCATTCGCGTTATGACCATCGCTCCGGGCATTTTTGAAACTCCCATGCTTGGCGGCATGCCGCAGGAGGTGCAAGACAGCCTTGCCGCGCAAGTGCCGTTCCCCTCTCGCCTTGGTCGCGGCAGCGATTACGCCCAGCTGGTCGCCGCAATATGCGAAAACGAAATGCTCAACGGCGATGTTATCCGGTTGGATGGCGCTATTCGCATGTCCCCGCGTTAAAACAGGAGGCAAGGGTCTCTGGGCGACGAAAAAGCAGTGGCGGCGCTTGCGCGCGCCGCGACTTGCCTTGGCAATCCAATTAGCTTGGGGATCTACCGAGTTTGCCTGATGGTCTTTACCCGCAATAGCCGCTGGCCACGCCATAACCTAACTATAGTTCATAAGCCTCATTTGCTAATAGTTGTAATTGTTCGTAATACGGAGTTCGCTTGTGACAGTCTCTAGGTCCTTTCCCAAATCCCTTATTGTGATTACCGGTGCCAGTTCCGGCATTGGTGCAGCTCTTGCGCGAAAGTTCAGTGCGGAAGGGCATGCGCTGCTCCTGTTGGCAAGACGTGTTGAAAAACTGCAAGCGCTTGGCTTGCCAAATTGCCTTTGCAAAAAACTGGATGTGAACGACACCAAGGCGTTTATCGCAGCGCTCGGTGAAGCTGAGGCTGCGTATGGTCCTGTTCAATGCTTGATAAACAACGCGGGGCTGATGTTGCTCGGTTCCATCCAGACACAAGACCCACAAGAATGGCAGCAAATGTTCAATACCAACGTGCTCGCCCTGCTTGGCTGCACACAAGCCGTGGTTGGCGGTATGAAACAGCACCGCAGCGGCACCATTATCAACATCAGCTCGGTAGCAGGTCGCAAGGCCTTGCCAAATCACGGCGCATACTGCGGCACCAAATTCGCTGTATCCGCCATGAGCGAGAATTTGCGTGAGGAAATGGCCCCGCATAATGTGCGCGTGATTAGTATTTGCCCCGGAGCAACAGAAAGTGAACTCATTTCACACACCACCTCGCGTGAAATTATAGAGGGGTACGAGAGCTGGAAGGACGAGATCGGCGGCGCTATTCGGGCCGAGGACATAGCGAACACAGCACATTTTGTGTTCGCCCAGCCGGAAAATGTCTGCATCCGTGAAGTTGTTATCGCACCGACAATGCAGCAGCCGTAAAGTCTGTAACTCCCATAGGATAAGCTGTGTAGGATCACGCCATCCTATGGGAGTTGCTTGCAAACCGGGAGCAGCCAACGCGTTCGTTCGCAAAAGTGTTCTGATAGCAGTAAAGAACGGTCCAATAGGATTGCGCGCATGGCAAACGGTGAATTGCCATGCGTATTTCGTTGCGTAGGAAGCCGCGATCGGGTAATAATCTTGCAAATGCCTTTTTGCACTGTTTTGCCGTACCCGTCGGTACGCTTTTAGTGACAGGAAGGCAAACAAATCGAATATCGCCAAGATTTAGAGGACGACAATGCCTAATTACCGTTCGCGTACTTCCACCCATGGCCGCAATATGGCCGGTGCACGCGGCCTCTGGCGCGCTACTGGTGTGAAAGATGATGACTTTGGCAAGCCGATTATTGCGGTTGTAAACTCGTTTACCCAATTTGTGCCGGGGCACGTTCACCTCAAGGATCTTGGCCAGTTGGTTGCTCGCGAGATTGAGAAAGCGGGCGGCATCGCGAAGGAATTCAATACCATAGCCGTGGATGATGGCATCGCGATGGGGCATGATGGCATGCTGTACTCGCTGCCCTCCCGCGAGCTGATTGCCGATAGCGTCGAGTATATGGCAAACGCGCATTGTGCCGATGCCTTGGTTTGCATATCTAACTGCGATAAGATCACGCCGGGCATGTTAATGGCGGCATTGCGGCTTAATATTCCTGCTGTTTTTGTCTCCGGCGGACCAATGGAAGCGGGCAAGGCAGTGCTCGCAAACGGTCAGGCGCGTAAGCTCGACCTTGTCGATGCCATGGTCGCGGCGGCAGACGATAGCGTCTCTGATGAAGATGTGCAGACCATCGAGCGCAGCGCCTGTCCTACATGTGGCTCTTGTTCAGGCATGTTCACCGCCAATTCAATGAACTGCTTGACCGAAGCACTCGGCCTGTCTCTGCCGGGCAACGGTTCAACGCTCGCCACGCATTCCGACCGCGAAAAGCTGTTCCTTGAAGCGGGGCGCCGCGTTGTCGATCTGTGCCGCCGCTACTATGAGCAAGAAGACACAAGCGTTCTGCCACGCTCCATCGCCAATCGGGATGCTTTCTGCAACGCGATGACAATGGACATCGCAATGGGTGGATCAACAAACACAGTCCTCCATCTTTTGGCGGCCGCACAGGAAGGCCATATCGACTTCACCATTGCCGATATTGACCGCCTTTCGCGTAATGTACCTGTGCTTTGTAAAGTCGCACCGAGCCTTTCCACCGTTCATATGGAAGATGTGCACCGGGCCGGGGGCATCATGGGAATTCTTGGTGAACTTGATCGCGCTGGTCTTGTCAACACGTCCACTTGCACCGTTCATGCCCCAACAATGGCTGAAGCGCTTGAGCAGTGGGATGTTGTCCGCACGCAAGATGAAGCGGTACATACCTTCTTTTCTGCTGCCCCCGGAGGGGTTCCAACCCAGACAGCGTTCTCACAATCCTCCCGCTATGCGGAGGGAGTGGACACCGATCGCGAAGGCGGCGTAATCCGAAGCAAGGAGCACGCTTTCTCACAGGACGGTGGCCTTGCGGTACTGTTCGGTAATCTGGCGCAAGACGGCTGTATTGTAAAAACTGCTGGTGTTGACGACAGCATTCTCAAGTTCTCAGGCCCTGCGCGTATCTTTGAATCTCAAGATAGCGCCGTGAATGGCATTCTAACAGGCAAGATCAAAGAGGGTGACATCGTCCTTATCCGCTACGAAGGTCCTCGTGGCGGACCTGGTATGCAGGAAATGCTCTATCCAACCAGTTACTTAAAATCCAAAGGCCTCGGCAAGGCCTGCGCTTTGATTACTGATGGCCGTTTCTCGGGAGGCTCCTCCGGTCTCTCGATTGGGCACGTTTCACCCGAGGCAGCCGAAGGAGGGAACATCGGCCTCGTCGAGGAAGGTGACATCATCAACATCGATATTCCCAACCGCAAAATTGACATTGCGGTTAGTGATGAAGAGTTAGCACAGCGGCGCAAAGCAATGGACGCCAAAGGCGCAGAGGCTTGGCAGCCGCAGGAAATTAGAAAACGCAAAGTCTCCACCGCGCTCAAGGCCTATGCAAAGCTTACAACCAGTGCCTCAATGGGTGCGGTAAGAAAGCTAGACTAACCAGATAAGATTGAAAATCCTCGGGTTTTTCTGGTTGGGTTTTCAAGATACTAATTTTCCTAGGAAAAACGCGGGGTGACTTCACTCCGCGTTTTTATTATGTTCTCTATTGTAGAGTTCAAAAACAAGTCAGCCTGACTAATCCAGTCAGACTTGTAATAGCGGTTTTGATAAACTACCTTATATTACGTAGCGTCTGGCATGAAACCGGCGATGAAAACCTGAAAGGCGAAACAGCATGCGTGCATTGAGATCAAACACCGCAGAGCGTGTCTTGAACGACCCGTTTGGTCGTAAGCAGTTGCGCAAGTTTATGGTGAGCAATAGTGATAGCGCGGTGATAACTTTGTCAGATGGCCAAAGGTTACAAGTGGCGCCCAGCAGGGCAATCGCAGTGGGCGAGGATGGAATTGCGCAAAAGCTTGGTGCCGATAAATAGCTTGAAGAGTATTAATTGAGCTGTACAAGGAAGTTGAATGAATATTGCTCTTCCTGCATTCCTTTTGATTATTCTCATAGCGCCCGGTTACCTGTTTCTTTCTGCATTTGAACGTAAAGAACAAACTAATCTTTCTAGTAAGCCATTTGATGTATTCTCGGCGCAGGCGCTTATTATCGCCGCATTACTGCACTTAACCGCGATGTCTTTGCTAAGTATTGTTGGTGAACTACCGGATTTTGATGGTTTTTTAAAAGTGCTAACCGGAAACAAGCTGGACTCTACTGATCTGCAGGTGCTTTCTGTAAATATTAAAGGTCAGGCTACATACCACGCTTCCATAGCTGGACTTGGCTTTGTCCTTGGTAAAGCTGCCCAAGCCATTCGCTTTAAAACCAACCCCTATAAAGAAAGCCGGTTTGCCTATTCCCTGCCATGGTATTATGAATTGCGTGGCCAGCTCTCCAACCTTCAAAATGCTGATATTATTAAGGTATCTTGCACAGTTCAATCTGCCGGCGAAACTTATATCTACTCCGGTTTTTTAGGAGACTTCTATCTCTGCCCCAAGGGAGATCTTGATCGAATTGTACTCTTGCAAGCAGTGCGCAGGCTGCTTTCAGCAGATCCAGCCGAAAGGGCTGATGCGGGTGTGGGCAGCAACTCTGCACGGTTCTATGAAATCAAAGGTGATCGCCTCATAATAAAATACAGCGACATAACAACCATTAATATGCAGTACTTAACCTTCCAAATCGCGGAGGACGCCTAACCACTGTGTTTTTTGGGAGAAACCAAGTCACCGAGCAGAGCCATAGCTGCGCAGCAAAACAAAGTTGTTGCAGGATCTAGGGCAAAGACAATATTGCCTGTCAAAAACCCAACAGATGCCCCCACAAGCAGACCGGTCATTCCATTTACCTTTTAGATTTGCGCCACACTATTGATGAAGAAAAATTACCCATTTCAGAGTCAACTTTGGCGATTTGCGTATTTTATCAGCGCTCTGCACTTCGCTATAGACAAACTAAGCCTAGCAAATAGTAAGGAAAGCTCAATAAAATTTTATTGATCCTGTCATATGTAAGCGCTTGCGATCCCCAAAAAGAAACGGGCGCCTAAGCGCCCGTTCTATTAAACCGCTACATTGGGTTAAGTTTTACCGCTCAAAGCAGTCGTGTCATCACGTTAAGGATCATTTTGTGGCCAGCATCCTGATCAAGTGACATAATTGATTCTGGGTGGAACTGCACCGCCGCGATCGGCTCGCTCTTATGCTCAATGCCCATCACGATGCCATCCTCGGTCCGGGCGGTGACGCGAAACTCGGCCGGTAAGCTGCTCGCGGCAATGTGCAAGGAGTGATAGCGCCCCACCGTGACTGGCGAGGAAAGCTCGGCAAAAACGAGCGACCCTTCTTCGCAATCAATTGCCGAGGGCTTGCCGTGCACGGGTACATCCAGCTGATTCAGTTTGCCACCAAAACTTTCGCCAATTGCTTGCAAACCAAGGCAAACACCAAACAGCGGTAGACCGCGCGCCCGCGCCCGCCCAATCGTCGCCGCGCAGTCAAAATCCTGCGGAGAGCCCGGGCCGGGTGATAACACCACCAGATCCGGTTTGACTTCATCAAACACCGCATCCAGCACCGGCGTCCGGTAGGTGACCACTTTGGCCCCTGTCTGGCGGAAATAGTTTGCCAAAGTGTGCACAAAACTGTCTTCATGATCCACCAGCAGCACTGTTTTGCCAGCAGCCGGCCGCTCCTTCGCTGCCTGGGAATTATCTTCAAGCGCCCGGCCCGCATCGCGCACCGCAGCAATCATCGCTGAGGCTTTCAGCTCGGTCTCGGCTTCTTCTGCATCCGGATCACTATCATAAAGCAGCGTCGCCCCAGCGCGAATTTGCGCCACCCCATCCTTGATCCGCACTGTACGCAAGGTAAGGCCGGTGTTCATATCGCCGTTAAACAGCACAGCGCCAATCGCACCACCATACCAGGCCCTCGGGCTCTTCTCGTTTTCCTCGATAAACTCCATGGCCCAACGCTTTGGCGCACCGGTTACAGTCACCGCCCATGTGTGGGAGAGGAAAGCATCAAGCGCATCCTTGCCGTCCAGCAGCGTTCCTTCGATATGGTCAACGGTGTGGATCAAGCGGGAATACATCTCCACTTGCCGCCTGCCAATGACCCGCACAGAGCCCGGCTCGCACACACGGCTTTTATCGTTGCGGTCCACATCGGAGCACATGGTCAGTTCGGATTCGTCCTTGGCAGAGTTAAGCAATTTGCGGATCTGTGCCTCATCCTCGATCGCATTGCGTCCGCGCTGAATGGTACCGGAAATAGGGCAAGTCTCTACACGCTTGCCGCCCGTCACCCGCACATACATTTCAGGGGAGGCCCCAACCAGATACTCCTGATTACCCAGATTGATAAAGAAGGAGTAAGGTGAGGGGTTGATCTGCTGCAAGCGGCGCGAAACCGCTGAAGGTGGATTGGCACATGGCTCATGGAAGACCTGACCAGGCACCACCTCGAAAAGATCGCCGCGCTTGAAGTAATCGCTGGCTTTACGTACCAGCTGTGCATATTCCCCCTTGTCATGATCTCCGCGGCTGTTGGGCGCCTCACCCGCCACATATCCCGCTCGCGCACCACTGCGCGCCAGTCCTTGTGTGCTCACACCCTCAACAATGAACTCGTAACGCAGAAAATGCGCCTTGCGCCCGTAGTGATCGACAATCAGAATTTCGTCAGGCAGATACAACACCAAATCGCGTTGATCATCCGGCCGCTGCATCTTTTGCTCGATTGGTTCAAACTGGAACGCAAGATCATAACCAAACGCACCGTAAAGCCCCAGCTGGTCATCCTCACAGGCAAACAGCGCCACCAAAGCCCGCACCACAGAGAAGGAGGATGGCTGGCGCGAGCGCTCTTCCTCGCTAAACGGGCGGGAGGGTTTGGCAATGGTAATCGCCAGTTTCCGGCCGCTGCGCTGCATATCCGCAATATCGCTATGGCCCTTAAGCGCAGCCTCAACAGCAGGTAACAGGATATCGCCGCGTTCGTTCAGCGCTTCAATGGTTAGCGCGCGGTCATTTGCCTCCAGCATCAACGGCGGATTGGCCAGCGCCATATCCCAGCGGGTGTAACGCCCGGGGTACTCATAGGAGGAGGAAAGCACGGCACCGCGCTCATAATCCAGCCGCGCCATATAATCGCTGGTGCCGGTCTCATAGTCTGTTTCCACCGCTTGGCGGGTTATGGTCAGGCCACCTTTGGTCTGATAGGTGCGATCAGCCGTAATCGGCATATGTGTTCCTCCAGTTCATTTGCGCCGCAGCAGCCCAACAAAACACAGCTGGCTTTCAAGGCTTTAGGCTGCCCCACCACAAACGCACATACAACAAAGCCGCCTGCGGTGATCGCGGCGGCTCGTTTCAACCCGTGTCCTCATGCAAAAAAGACATGCGTAGTCGCGCCGCCGTTAGGCTGGCCACCACCAGAGCATGTTGTTTGTACCAAGGATCTTCATGGCTCTATCGATAGCGCAAGCCTGCGCCGCTGGCAACGCCCTTTTTGTCCCTTAGATTGAGCAAATCGCAATTTATGCGTTTCCAACGCCCAAACACATACTAAACTGGCTGACACGCCTGCGAGATCAATCGGTCTAAAAAGCTAAGGCACTTGTCCAGCTCTGCGCGCTCGATGAATTCATCGGGCTTATGCGCTTGCTCAATGGAGCCGGGGCCAACCACAACCGTTGGTACTGCCAGAACATTCTGGAAGAGCCCGGCTTCTGTCCCATACGCCACCTTGGCGTGGTCATTCCGCCCCGCCAAGCGCTTGGCCAGTGCGCTAACTGGCGCCTCCGCGCTGGTATTCAGCCCATCAATTTCCGAGTAGGTTTCAAAGGTGATGTCCGCTTGCGGGTACACCGATTGCATTTGCGGTAAGAGGTCCTGAAAGGCGAAGTCTTTCACCTCGGCAATACAAGCCTCCAGATCTTCAGTTGGCAGCACCCGGAACTCAAAGATAACCTCGGCAGAATCCGGGACAATGTTAAGCGCAGTGCCCCCTTGAAATACACCCACATGCGCGGTGGAATAGGGCAGATCAAACAGAGCATCGCTTGGGCCATTGGCCAAGGCGGCCGCCATTTCATCCAGTTTTGCCACCAGTTTTGCAGCATAACTCACCGCATTTACCCCTTGCGGGGCAAGGGAGGAGTGACAGGAAAATCCGGTGAAATGCACCCGGTAAGATGCCTTGGATTTATGCGCCAACACCACTTGCATATTGGTGGGTTCCCCGACGAAGCAAGCCTCCGCAGCGAAATTCTTCGCCGCCAAATCATCCAGCAGGCCGCGCACGCCGACACAGCCGATCTCTTCATCATAGGAAAACGCCAGATAGAGCGGGCGGATCAGCGGCGCTTGCGCCATAGCACCGGCCTTGGCAAGGCAGCAGGCTAAAAACCCCTTCATGTCGCAGGAACCACGGCCATAAAGCTTGCCGTCTTCTTCGCAAAGTTGAAACGGATCTCGGCTCCACTCTTGCCCCTCAACCGGTACAACATCCGTATGACCGGATAAGATGAAGCCATTTGGCCCCTCCGGCCCGATCCGCGCGAGCATATTGGCTTTTTCGCCCGTGGCGTCATATACGCGCTCACAAGTGAAACCATGATCCAGCAGAAATTCCTCAACATAATCGAGTAGTGGCAGGTTGGAGCGGTGCGAGACCGTGTTAAAGCTCACCAGATTTTCAAGGATTTCGGTTACATCGCCCTGCATCAAATCGCTCCATTACTCATAAAAAGCGCACCAGCTGCACGGGGTTGGCCGCTGGCGCGCCTATGTCTTTAGCACAGAGCTCTCATTTGCATAACTGATCAAATATCAATCATTCCAAAGCCAAGCCGCCCCGCGCACGCCAGAGCTGTCGCCGTGTTTGGCCTTCACAAGCGGCACATCATAGCCATCGGAGAAGATGTAGGGGCGCATCGCCTCTGGCAAATCGGTGTAAAGCTCGTCCAGATTGGACATGCCGCCGCCCAGCACAAAGCAATCCGGGTCCAGCAGATTGGCAGACATGGCCAAGGCCCGCGCCACGCGCGACACATATCGTGTGTAGGTCGCGTTTGCTGCCACTTCGCCTGCGCGCTTGCGCTCAACAATTTCCTTGCCACTCAGCTTCTGGCCCGTCGTATGCTCATAATCCCATTGAAAACCGGTGCCGGAGCATAAAAGATCAATGGTGCCGCGGTGGCCTGTCCAGTTTAATGGCCCGGGAAACTCATCATCACTCATCCATGGCAGTGTCGTGCTGCCCCATTCGCCGCCAATGCCATTGCGGCCCCGCAGCGGCTTGCCATGGATCGCAATGCCCGAGCCGCAGCCGGTGCCAAGAATAATGGCATGTACAAAGTCATAGCCTGCCCCGGCGCCGTCTGTTGCCTCGGAAACCGCAAGACAGTTGGCGTCGTTCTGAATGCGCACCGCGCGCCCAAGCGCTGCCTCGATGTCCTTGTCCAGCGGCATGCCGTTCATCCATGTGGAATTAGCATTCTTTACAAGCCCGGAAGAGGGGGAGATCGAGCCGGGAATACCAATGCCTAGGGTGCCGGTTTTTCCGGTTGCCGCCTCGGCTGCGTTTACCAGATCAACCACCGCCTGAATACAACCCGCATAATCATCACGCGGGGTCGGGACCCGGTGGCGGAAAAGTTCGCTGCCCTCATCGCTCAGCGCGATGATTTCCATTTTGGTTCCGCCCCAGTCAATGCCAAGCCGCATTGTCTTCCTCCATTAAGCCACTTGGAACATAGTAAAAATCCAAGCTGCAAAAAACACCTATACTGCTGTCTTCTTTGATTTCAGCGCGCCCATCCTAGCCATTCTTAGGGGTAGGGCAACCGCTTTGTCATGTATCTGCGGCAAATTGGTATACACATTTCGCAAAAATGCACATTTTGGATTTCAAAAAGTGGGTTTTGGTTTGCATAAACGACTATAAGGTCTCAATGCCCAACCTTGCGCCGTGCTGCAAGGGTCTCCTCCAAGTCAGGAACAGCAGAGAGCAGCAGCCGCGTATAGGGATGGCGTGGAGCGCTAAAGACATCCTGTGTCGGTCCTTCTTCAACAATCCGTCCGGCATTCATCACACAAACATAATCGGTAATGGCGCGCACCACAGACAAATCGTGGCTGATAAACAGGAAGGCAACGCCAAGACGATCTCTTAGATCCGCAAGCAGGTCAAGGATTTGCGCGCGGACGGATACATCAAGCGCCGAAACCGGTTCATCCGCGACGATGAGCTGCGGTTGTGTCACCAGCGCCCGCGCAATTGCGATCCGTTGCCGCTGCCCGCCAGAAAATTCGTGGGGGTAGTGCTGTGCTGCCGTTTCTGGCAAGCCAACCGAGGTCAAAGCTTCCAGCACACGTCGCCGCCGCTCCGCGCCATTGATCTGCCCTGCGAGCAGGTAAAGCGGCTCCGCCACAGTGCGGCCCACGGTATGGCGGGGGTTGAAGCTTCCGTAAGGGTCTTGAAACACCGCCTGTATGCCTCGTTGCAGTTGCCGCCGTCGCTGCCCGCGCAGCGAAAATGGGTCCTGCTGCAAAAAGCTGATCCGCCCCGCTTGCGGTGTTTCTAAGCCGAGCACTGTACGTGCCAGCGTAGACTTGCCGCAGCCGCTTTCACCCACGAGGCCAACGGATTGCTGTGCGGCAATGCGCAGGCTCACCTGATTGACGGCAATTTTTTGCGGCGCTTGCTGCCAGAATTTCTGCTTGGGTAGTGCGTAGCTGCGTTGCAATTTATGCAATTGCAACAGGGGGGTATCGCCGATAACCAAGGGCTTGGTCCGCTTGGGTGGCATGTGTTTGGAGGCTGCTAGCAACTGCTTGGAATAAGCGTGTTGCATCGTGTCAAAAAGTTGCAGCGTTGGACCTTGCTCTACGATTTCACCGTCTTTCATCACAGCGACGCGGTCCGCCATCTGCGCGATCACCGCAAGATCGTGGCTGATAAACAACAGGGCCATGCGCTCGCGCTTCACGATTTCCTTTAGTAGCGCAAGAATTTGCGCCTGCACCGTGACATCAAGCGCGGTTGTCGGCTCATCAGCAATGAGCACCCGCGGTTTGCAGGCAATCGCCAGCGCGATCACCACACGTTGCCGTTGCCCCCCTGAAAGCTGATGCGCAAAACGGCCCATATACTCTGCGGTGGGTGTTAAGCCAACGCGCGCCAACAGTTTTAAGGCACGCGCACGCCCTTCTTTCTTCGTGAGTTTAAAATGCCAATGCAGCGTCTCAAGGATCTGGTCGCCAATGCTCTTAATGGGGTTTAGCGCGCTCATCGGTTCTTGAAAAATCATGGAGATGTGCCGCCCGCGCAAGCGGTTCATGATCCTATCGTCAGCCTGCGACAGCTCCTGACCGCGGTAGCGTAAGCTGCCACTCTGCGCAAACCCCTCTGGCAGAAGTTGCAGGGCTGCAAGCGCGCTCAACGATTTACCAGAGCCACTTTCACCAACAAGGCCAAGAGTTTCGCCGCGCACAAGCGAAAGCGAAAGATCGCGAACCAGCGCTGTAGTCCCATTAAAAATACTGAGGTTTTCAAAGCGCAAAATCGCCATCAGCGCGGGCCTCCCCGCAGTTTCGGGTCGAGCAAGTCCCGCAGTCCATCCCCAAGCAGGTTAAACCCGAGCACCGCAACCACAATAGTTGCGCCGGGGATAAGCGCCAGTTGCGGCGCAAAACTCACGAGCGTCTGCGCTTCATTCAGCATACGCCCCCAGCTGACCAGCGGCGGTTGCGGACCAAGCCCGAGGTAGGAAAGCCCAGCCTCAGCCAAAATACCCATAGATAATTGAATAGTCGCTTGGACGATAAGTAGGCTCGCGATATTGGGCAGCACATGTTCAAAGGTAATCCGCAAAGCGCCTTTGCCGGCTAAGCGCGCTGCCAGCAAAAACTCGCGCCCCGCCAAAGATAGGGCACCCCCGCGCGCCACCCTGGCAAAAACGGGTACGTTAAAAATACCAATAGCGATAATGGAGTTCAGAGCGCCGGGCCCAAGGCTGGCGGTGATCAGGATTGCGCTTAAAACCGCTGGAAACGCAAACACCAGATCGTTAAAGCGCATCAACAGCTGATCAACAAAGCCTCGCCGTGCCGCCGCAAGCAGCCCGAGCGGCACACCAAGCAACATGCCAAAGCCAACGGCGAACAGCCCCACTCCTAACGAAGTTTGAGCCCCTATCATCAACATGGACAGCAGGTCACGTCCATATTGGTCTGTTCCAAGCCAATGCTGCGCGCTGGCAGGTTGCAAGCGTTGTGCAACATTGAGCGAGCTGACATTAAAGGGCAGCCAAAAAAAAGAAAGCACACCAGTGCCAACTACAACAATAGTTATCACCGTACCAAGCAAAAGGGAGGCACTGTACCGACTATTAAAAAAGCTAGCTTTTTCAGATGGAACGTTTTTCATCATCTCGGCGCCTTTCTCAGGCGCGGGTCTATTGCCGCGTAGGCTAAATCAACGAAAAATGCAACAAGTACAGTTGCCGTTACCAGCAACATCACGGTGCTTTTTACTGTGATCAAATCGCGCTGGCTAATTGCTTGGAACACGAGCCGCCCAAGTCCGGGCAAATAGAAGACGCTCTCAATGATAACTGCTCCAGCAATGAGAAAGGAAAACTGGAGCCCAAGCACAGTCAACACCGGGATCATCGCATTGCGCACCCCATGGCGCCACAGCGTGGCTTGACGCGACAGGCCTTTTGCCCGTGCCGTGCGGATATAGTCTTCATGCATCACGTCAAGTAATGCAGAACGCATGATTCTTGCGAGTATGGCCGCTTGTGGCAATGCTAATGCCACAGCTGGCAATAGCAATGACGAAAGCCCAGCCCAAAGGCCCTTTTCCCAGCCAGCAAACCCGCCCGCAGGCAACCAACGCAAGGAAATGGAAAAAACATAGATGAGCAGCAGAGCAAGCCAGAAGTTAGGGAGAGCAACTCCAACTTGTAATCCGGCCATCAGACCGGCTTCACTTAACCTGCCACGAAAGCGCGCTGCAAGCACCCCCAGAGGCAAACCAAGGACTGTAGCAAGCGCTAGCGCAATCGCCGCCAACGGTAGAGAAACCGTTAGCCGCTCGCGCAGCAAGTCTGCCACCGGTACAGAGTAAGTATAGCTAACCCCAAAATCCCCGTGGAGCATGCCGGTGGCCCAAGTCAGATATCGCTGCGCAACCGGTGCATTGAGACCTAGTTGCTCACGCAGTGCGCCAAGGCTTTGTGCATCGCCTGACATGCCCAACATGACCTGCGCCGGGTCGCCCGGCAAAACCTCAATCACAATGAAAATAACAAGGCTTGCGGCGAACAATGTCCACCAAAGGCCGGCAATGCGCCAAAGTGCAAATTGCAACATCTCCGTTCGCCTCGTGCTACCCAAGGTATCCTTAGGTCTTCCATCCCATAGCAAGCGTTAGTTCCGCCAGTTCATATTGGCTGGTTCTTGCTGTACTCGCTCCGCTCCAGCTTGGCAACCGTAGCGCGGATCCTTGCACAGATGCGATCGAATGAGTGTTTAACGCAGAAAGGCAGGAGGGCATATTGTCATTAAACAATCGGGTAGGAAAAAGGCTCTGCTGCCAACAGAGCCTTCCCAAGTTTTCATGCTTGCACACGTTCTTAAAGCAGATGAAAAATTAATCCTGCCAATGCACATGTGTCACATCAATCGCCTGTATAGGGGCGTCTTTCCACATGCCTTCAAGTTTTGCATTCCACACGCTCACATTGGCAAGCTGGAAAAGGTACGCATTCACAGCATCACGTGCAATTATGCGTTGTGCTTCGCCAAGAAGACTGTAGCGCGCCTGGGTGTCGCTCGCCGCATTCAACTGCTTCACGACACCATCAAATTCAGCGCTATCGTAGTTAAAGTAGTAGTCCTTGCGCGCATAGATGCCGATATCCATCGGCTCAGTGTGAGAAACGATTGTAAACTCGTAGTTTTTACCCTTGAAAACATCGGCAAGCCATTGCGCCCATTCAACAGGAACAATCTTCAGCTTTATGCCAATTTTGGAAAGATCTGAGGCGATCAATTCCCCCCCCCGCCTTGCATAGCTTGGCGGTGGCAGTTTGAGTGTTGCCGTAAAGCCATCTTCATAGCCCGCTTGTTTCAATAGGTGTTTCGCTTCCCTAACATCGAACGGGGTTTCTGCCGCTAAGTCGAGTGCCGCAGGATGGTGCGGAGCAAAGTGAGAAGTGATTGGCGTGCCGTATCCATACATTGCACCTTCAACAAGCGCTTGTTTGTCAATCGCCATCGAAACTGCTCGGCGAACACGAACATCCGCAAGTGGCCCAGCCTTATTGTTCATGGCCAAAATGGTTTCGCCTTCACTTGATCCTGCAAAAACTTTAAATCGTGGATCAGCTTCGAGATGCCCCAGCGCTTCCGGAGCTGGAAAGCCGGGATAAGCGTCAACGTCCCCTGCCATCACCGCAGCTATGGCCGCATTCGGATCTGCAATCACCTTAAAGCGAACTGTATCGAGCTTCGCGGGGCTACCCCAATAATGATCAAACCGCTGCAGCTGTATTTCTTGCCCTTTCACCCAGCGGGAAAACTGAAACGGCCCTGTTCCTATCGGATGCTTACGATTCCCTTTTGCACTTTGTCGAGAAACAATTACGGCGTCACCCCATCCTAAGTTAAACAGCAAGCTCCCTTCTTGCCGAAGGAGATCAACACGCACTTCATTTGGAGCAACTGCAACAACCTCCTTGATTGCGGAAAACAGAGGTTTTTGTGCATTTGTTGACCCATCGCCTCTCGCACGATCTAACGAAAACTTTACGTCATCTGCGCTAAACGGGCTGCCATCGTGAAACTGCACACCCTTTGCCAAATAGAATGTGTAGCTTAGTCCATCCGGTGATACCTTCCAGCTTCTGGCCAGCGCAGGCAGCACTTCACCATGGGCACCAATTCGGGTCAAACCTTCAAATATATTGGCATAGGTTACCGCATCTATCGCCCCGGCAGCCCCTGCTGTAGGGTCCAAATGCGGCGGCTCTAGCTGCATGCCGATATTTAGTGATGCATGATCTGAAGCATGGGAATTACCGGCAAGACACGCAACACTGAGCAGGCAGGGTAAAGCAACGCGCTTGAGGAGTTTGGTAAGAGAATTCAATCGCATTAACAGCTCCAAATGAGGGCACTTAAACTGTGTAGTCTGCAAGATGCCCTTTGATAGTACTTGGCGCTTTTTTGAAGTATCGTGGCAGCAACATCAACAGTTTTTTCAATGTACTGAGTCTTTAGATAAGACCGTGCAATTCTATTGCTGGGCGCTCGCATCTGCGTTTTCTCTTCAAATCAACGCAGTATTCTCCCTTAAAAAGGGTAGGCGAAAACTCGCTTATTGTCAGCGGTAGTTTTTTTTGTCAAACAAACAAAGAACGAATGGCTTTGTTCAGCGTTCAAGTCGTCGTTGTAGGGTGGCAAATATCAAAATGGGCGGAGAGTATGGAGCGAGATAAGAACAACACAACAATCCTACCTGCCATTTTATCCGGCGGCTTTGGTTCTCGTCTTTGGCCGCTTTCCCGTCGTCAGCGACCCAAGCAGTTTCTTCCGATTTTTGAAGGCGAAAGTCTTTTTCAAAAAACATGCAAGCGCACGATCGGCCCACACTATTTGCCTCCGCTTGTAATTTCCAATCAGGACCACCGTTTTTTGATTGGCGAGCAACTGTCGGAAATAGGCGTGACGCCTCAAGCGATTGTCCTTGAACCGGAAGGGAAAAACACTGCGGCGCCGGCAGCGTTAGCTGCGCAAATCGCAATGAGGACTTCGCCAGACACTCTGATTTTGCTCGCCCCGTCAGATCATCTGATAGCTGACGAAGCCGCTTTTGACGCAGCCTTGCAAGCGGCAATACCTGCCGCAAAAAGCGGTACCATCGTGACTTTTGGTATCAAACCCTCAGAGCCACACACTGGCTATGGGTACATACAGCTGCAAAACGGAGAGCGTGGACCACGGGCAAGCAAAGTTGCACGATTTGTTGAAAAGCCAGACCTTGACACCGCAAGGGGGTTCTTAAAAGAGGGAGGCTACCTTTGGAATGCGGGAATCTTCTTGTTTTCGGCCAGAGCGATGCAAGAAGCATTCGCACAACATGCAGCGCAGATCTGGCAAACAGTTGCTGCCTCTCTGTCTTCAGCGAGGGCGGATCTGGATTTCTTGCGCTTGGATCCGGCAGAGTTTTCCAAAACTGAGGCGATTTCATTCGACTATGCGATCATGGAACATGCACAAAACATTGCATGTGTGCCAATGGACCCAAGATGGAGTGATTTAGGGTCTTGGTCCGCCTTGTGGGAAAGTATGGCAAAGGATGAAAACGGGAACTCGTCTCTTGGTGAGGCTCTATATGAAGCAGCAGAAAACTGTCTTGTATATTCGCAAGAGGGTCTTGTTTCCGTTGTTGGACTTTCTGATGTGCTGGTGGTGAATACAAAAGATGCCGTTTTAGTTACGTCTCGCGATAAAGCGCAGGACGTAAAAAAAATTGTAAGCAGGCTAGACGCGGAAAGGCGCAAGGAAACAGTCCACCATGTGCGAGCCTATCGGCCTTGGGGGTGGACAGAAGAAATCGCAAGCGGTGATCGATTTCGCGTCCAATCAATGATGATCAAACCTGGAGAACATCAATCTTTGCAAAGGCATATGCACCGGGCCGAGCATTGGGTAGTGGTTGGGGGCACCTTAGAAATCACAATAGATGATCGGACAGCCTTGGTCAGTGAAAATCAATCCGTATATGTTCCGTTAGGAGCAAATCATAAACTAAAAAACCCGGGACAAATTCCTGTACAAATGATAGAAATACAATCCGGAAGCCATATCAGCGAGGATGACATCCTGCGGACGGATGTCTTGGAAAACATGCGTAGCAAAGTAACCGGCGCTGGGTAGTTGTAACGATAGGGAAGTTTTCCACCACTTCGCACAAACCATAGGAAAAGCACAGTTGCGTCCTGTCGAAAAATCGTCACCTCTTGCTGCTAGCAAGATCCTGTCAGTGGTGCCTACGAGGAATAAGTAAGAATGAGTGTTTTCAGCAAGCCGGTCGCTTCATTACAGCCCAATACCCTCGCATTTGAAACAACTCCGCTGGTGAAGCCAACGGGCTTTCGTGAATATGATGCGCGCTGGCTCTTTGGCAAGGAAATAAATCTACAAGGGATACAGGCGCTGGGCATGGGGTTGGGGACGCTCATTCACGAACTCGGTGTTACGCCTGCATTGATAACTGGCCACGATTTTCGCGAGTACTCTGCATCGATCAAAATGGCGCTGGTCAATGGTTTGATGGCAAGCGGTGTCAAGGTCCACGATATTGGACTTGCCATGTCGCCCATGGCTTATTACGCCCAGTTTGCGCTGGATGTTCCCTGTGTTGCCATGGTAACTGCCTCGCACAATGACAACGGGTGGACCGGTGTCAAAATGGGTGCCAATCGCCCATTGACATTTGGCCCAGACGAGATGAGCCGCCTAAAAGAGCTGGTGCTAGGGGCAAAATATGAGCTACGTGGCGGTGGCGCCTACGAGTATCATGGCGAAATCGCAATGAGCTACCATAGGGACTTAACAGATCGACCGGCATATTCTCGTCCGATCAAGGCGGTTGTCGCTTGCGGAAATGGCACCGCTGGCGCATTTGCACCACAAATTCTTCGTGATTTGGGGGTAGATGTGGTGGAGCTTGATTGCGAGTTGGATCACACGTTCCCCAACTATAATCCCAACCCAGAAGACATGAAAATGCTTCACGCTATGACCCAAAAAGTGCGGGAGACAGGCGCAGATGTTGGACTTGGTTTCGACGGGGATGGGGATCGGTGCGGCATCGTTGACAATGAGGGTGAAGAAATTTTTGCCGATAAAGTTGGGGTAATGCTCGCCCGCGACCTTTCTGCAATTCATGAAAATGCTCAGTTCGTTGTCGATGTAAAGTCCACCGGGCTTTATCACAGCGACCCGGTGTTGCAGGCAAATTCTGCCAAGACGGACTACTTTAAAACTGGGCACTCCTATATCAAACGCCGTGTAACCGAGCTAAATGCGTTGGCAGGCTTTGAAAAATCGGGGCATTATTTCTTCAACACGCCGCTAGGGCGGGGGTATGATGACGGCCTAATATCCGCAATTGCCGTATTGGACATGCTGGAGCGTAACCCTCAAAAAACAATGGCGGAACTGCGCCGCGCCCTGCCAGTCACATGGGGCTCGCCTACCATGGCGCCTCATTGCGCCGATGAAGAAAAATATGGTGTCGTTGAAAAGGTGGTGGCCCGCTTTCAACAAATGCAACGTGATGGTGAAAAAATCGCCGGGCAGGAAATTCACGAACTAATTACTGTAAATGGGGTGCGTGTTGTCGCGCAAGACGGCACATGGGGCCTTGTTCGGGCATCCTCGAACAAACCTGAGCTTGTTGTGGTGGTTGAAAGCCCGGTATCAGAACAAAGGCTGCACGACATGTTTAGAGCGGTTGATGCGGTTTTGCGCGAAAACCCTGAAGTTGGCGATTACAATCAGACCCTAAAAGAATTGGCATAGTGTCGAAAAACGCTTCACTTATTGCAGCTCCGGTACATTGTATTTCGGATCGTTTTTGGCAATAGCAACCATCCAGTCAGCTGCCGCAGAGTACTCCTGCGGCGGTACATTGGCTTTCTGGTTGCAGCACCAACGCGTAACCTCAGTCAGCGGGGCCCATGTGGTGATAGGGGATTGATTTGACCGTTCTACTGATAAGCACGGCATTAGAAGCAATCAAAGATCCTCGTCTTAGCGCGTTTTAATAATAGGAAATTATCAGGCTGCGGCTCGGATAAAGAGACGCGCTTGGCACCAAAGCGGTGCAGCACATGAAGATTACCGAGCGAAAAATTTTAGCCAAGGCCAAGGGGGAGCTGGAAAGCGTAAGCATTGCAAGCGAACGGGCAGATGGTACACAGCTGATAACAACCGATATCATTTGGTCCTACGGCGACTCGGTAGCCGTGTTGCCCTATGGCGCACAAAGGAGATGCGTTTTAACGCTTCGCCAGATCAGGGCCGCGCCTTTCATCCGAGCCGGTGAAAGCATTCGGGAAGCTTGCGCCGGTGCGATCGAGCCGACAGACACATCCATCGAGACAGCGGTGCGGCGTGAAGCAAGAGAAGAGCTGGGGTGCACTCTGGCCGCACTTGAGAAAGTTGGCGAAGTCTACATCAATCCCGCACGTTTGTGCGAGCGGGCACATCTGTTTCTTGCGCCGTTTACAGCGCTAGGCATGGCGGCCACAGTGCAGCAGCAGGATGAAGTTGAAAACATCGAAGTGTTGCCGCTGTCGTTCACTCAGCTATATCAGGAGCTGCAACAAGGGAAAATGAGATGCCCGCGCCTACTCATGTTGGCTCAGGCTTTGTTTTTGAAGTATCCCGAAACCATGCACAAGGGCTAGTATCAGTTCCGCAAGGCATATCTAAAAGATTTGCTTGTGTTGTTGCACAGCATCCTCAATGAAGTCACAGACAAGGCGAATGCGCCGCTGGTTGCGATTGCTCTCATGATAGACAAGGTGATAACTGCGATTAACCTGAATTTGCGGCAGAACTGGAACTAGGCTCCTATCATTTATGGCAATAAACCTGTGCAGGATGCCGATACCGGCTCCGGCGGCAACCGCTTCATATTGCGCTAGCGCACTTGCAAACTCCAGCGATGAACGCCAACCGCGCCAAAACTCTCCGGCGTAATCTAGGGCAGGGGAGTAGACCAGATCTTCAACATAACCCACCAGATTATGTAGGCTCAGATCCTGCGCGGTCTCTGGTTTGGGCCGCCCGCTGAGATAGCATTGCGCTGCGTAAAGCCCGAGGCGATAATCCACCAACCGCCGCGAAATCAGCCTGCCTTGCTCTGGCGGGCCAACCATCACCGCAATGTCCGCCTCGCGTTTGGAGAGTGAAAAACTGCGGTGCATCGGCACGAGTTGCAGGTTCAGGGCACTATGTTCTGCGCGCAGCGCCCCTAAATGCTTGGCAAGAAAAGCGACGGCAAACCCGTCTGGCGCCCCAATACGCACAGTCCCTGCGAGCTCCATATCGCTGGTGCCGATACTTGCCTGAGCCGCAGCCATCTCAGCCTCCATGCGCTCCGCCGCCTCGAAAAACCGTTGACCCGCATCAGTAAGCTGGCTGCCACTTGGTTGACGCACCAGCAGCTTCACCCCTAAAGCGTCCTCCAGCGCAGAAACACGCCGCGCCACAGTCGCATGATTAAGCTGCAAACGCCCCGCAGCCGCCAAGATTTGCCCGCTGCGTGCCACAGCCAAGAAGATGCGCGTGTCATCCCAGTTCATCCCACTCTCCTTCAGGTCAAAGAGAGACTATAATATTTGCACAATGGATGCGAGATAACTCGCGTTGAATGCTACAAATTTATGTGTTTGATTGCCAATAACAATTTTTAAGGTGATGATAAGGGGAGACCACTAATGCAACTGGGACATTTCATCGATGGTAAGCGGGTCGCTGGCTCATCTGGTAAGCTTGGCGATGTTTACAACCCGGCAACCGGGGAAGTAATCGGCACGGTTGCGCTCGCCAGTGAAACTGAGGTTAAAGCCGCCATCGCCAGCGCAGCCGCCGCGCAGCCTGCTTGGGGCGCCACCAATCCGCAGCGTCGTGCCCGGGTGATGATGCGCTTCGTGGACTTGCTGAACCGCGATATGGACAAGTTGGCCGAAGCGCTCTCCCGCGAGCATGGCAAAACTATTCCCGACGCCAAGGGCGACGTAATCCGCGGGTTGGAAGTCGCCGAGTTTTGCATCGGCGCACCACACTTGCTCAAGGGGGAGTATACGGAAGGGGCAGGCCCGGGCATTGATATGTACTCACTGCGCCAGCCGCTTGGCGTCGTCGCAGGTATCACCCCGTTCAATTTCCCGGCCATGATCCCCATGTGGAAATTCTGCACCGCCATCGCCGCAGGCAACAGCTTTGTCCTTAAGCCGTCCGAGCGCAACCCAAGTGTGCCGATCATGCTTGCTGAGTTGATGATAGAGGCAGGCCTGCCAAAAGGGGTCTTGAACGTAATCAACGGCGATAAACTTGCTGTCGATACAATTCTGGATGATGAAACCATTCAGGCCGTCGGCTTTGTCGGCTCAACGCCAATCGCGCAATATGTCTATAGCCGCGGCAGTGCAAGCGGCAAGCGTGTTCAATGCTTTGGCGGCGCCAAGAACCACATGATCATCATGCCGGATGCGGATTTGGATCAGGCTGTAAATGCGCTCGTCGGTGCGGGCTACGGCGCCGCAGGTGAGCGCTGCATGGCGGTGTCCGTTGCTGTTCCCGTTGGTGAGGACACCGCCAATCGCCTCATTGAAAAACTGGCACCGCGTGTTGAGGCTCTCAAAGTAGCGCCTTACACCGCAGGCGATGATGTCGATTTTGGCCCGGTTATCACCAAGGAGGCACTGGCGCGCATCAAAGGGCTTGTAACCAGCGGTGTGGAAGAGGGCGCCAATCTGGTTGTTGATGGCCGCGATTTCGTTCTGCAAGGCTATGAAAATGGCAACTTCATGGGCGGCTGTCTGTTCGACAATGTCACCAAGGATATGCAGATCTACAAGGAAGAAATCTTCGGCCCTGTTCTGTCGGTTGTGCGCGCCAAAACCTATGAAGAGGCCATCGATCTGCCCATGAGCCACGAATATGGCAACGGCACAGCCATCTTCACCCGTGACGGTGATACAGCGCGAGATTTCGTCTCTCGTATCAACATCGGCATGGTTGGGGTGAATGTGCCGATTCCTGTGCCGCTCGCCTATCACACCTTCGGTGGCTGGAAACGTTCCGGCTTTGGCGATCTCAACCAACACGGCCCCGACGGCTTTAAATTCTACACGCGGACTAAAACTGTCACCGCCCGCTGGCCATCTGGCATCAAAGAAGGGCCGGAAATGTCGATTCCGACCATGGACTAAACGGAAGCTTGCCTCACAATACAAAAAACGCGCTTTGACATGGGCTCAAAGCGCGGTTTTTTATCTCGAATATCAGTAATAGCTGATGTGATCTGCGTTGATTTGTCCCACAAAAAAACCGAGGTAAGTTACGCCCAAAACTTGCGATACTGCTGCAAATACCCCTAAGTGCATTGGGGGTCAGGAGTCCTTTCATTATTCTAGGGCTAAACTGACAGGACGGAGATTGCAAAGTCGCAAGAAAGGATGCAAGGCGGAACCGGGGAGGAGGCTCGGTTGTCTCATGCGTCGTTCTGGAGCTGTTTTGCAAGTAAGAACAATCGGATAAAGCAGAGTATGCAGCGTAAGGCAGAACCAGATAATCCGCAGGACACCGCAGTTGATAACACAAGGGCAGGTGTTAACCAGCCACAAGCAAAGCAAGGCCGCAGAAAACGCCAGCGCACCCCAGCACAAATATGGCTGGCGGCCCAAATCGCACCGGAAAAGACGCGCCTTGCATGGGCAGCGCGTTTGCACGGCCTTAGCGAGTTGTTGTGGATTGCGCAGGCCGCCATTCTAGCCATGGGGTTTACGCTGGTCTCCTCTGCGAGCTGGGCCTACCGTGAAGCGCTGATTTATGCGGCTTGCTTGCTCGCCCTCACTGGTCTGCGCGCTGCTCTGCGTCACAGCGCTAATAAGCTGGCGCAAGAAAGCGCCTCGAATGTGCGCACCCGTCTGCATGCCCGTTTGGCCAAGGCGCTGGTGACCGCATCCCCCGCCCTGCCGGTTCCTGCCAGCGGTAAGATGGCCGCGCTGATCGTGGATCATGTGCACGCTGTGGGGCCTTATATTTCGCGCTATCTGCCATTACAGCCGCGTCTGGCCATTGTGCCATTGGGTATTTTAGCGGCCATAGCCTGTGTCAGCTGGTTCGCAGCTCTTATGCTGCTGCTCATTGGGCCACTGGTGCCGCTGTTTATGGCCCTTGTGGGCATTCGCGCCAAGAAGGCAAGCGATGACCAGCACGGCTTGCTGGCAGACATGAGCGCACTGCTGCTAGACCGGCTGCGCGGGTTGGAAACCCTACGCCTGTTTGGTGCGCTGAAAGCCACGGAAACAACGCTGGATGAACACGGCAATGCCTTTCGCCGTGCCACCATGCGCGTGTTGCGCATTGCATTCTTATCCTCCACATCGCTCGAGCTTTTTGCCGCTGCCGGCATTGCCATAACAGCAATTTATGTAGGCTTTTCCTTATTGGGACATTGGAACTTCGGCAGCTACGGCGATCCCATCACTCTGGGGTCAGGCCTGTTCATCCTTGTGCTCGTGCCCGAATTCTTTGGCCCGCTGCGCCTGTTTGCGCTTGCTTATCATGACAAGGTGTCTGCTGCTTCAGCTGCCGAGTTGCTTTGCAAAGCCGAAGAGGAGCTGCAACAGGCAAAACCAGCGCACCCGGTTAACAGCGTACCCTCGGCAACTGTGCAATTATTTAGCGGAACACTGGCACTGGAAAATGTCAGTATCTCCCGTGGTGGCAAAACTGTATTGCAGGAGCAGTCTTTCACCTTCCCACGCAGCGGCCTCGTCGTGCTTTCCGGCGCCTCTGGCATGGGCAAAACAACTCTGCTGGATTCGTTAGTGGGCTTTCTGCTGCCTGATAGTGGTGCGATCACCGTGGATGGCAAACCGTTAAGTGCGGAAAACGTAAAGGACTGGCAACAAAGCATCGCCAGTATTAGCCAACAGCCCCAGCTCTTCCATGGTACCGTACGTAGCAACCTCCACAGAGCCGCTCCTTCTGCCAGCGATGAAGAGCTGCTTGCCGCGCTAAAACTCTCTGGTGCAGATGAAATCCTTGCGAAACTGCCAGGGGGGCTTGCTGGTCCAATTGGCGAGGAAGGGGCCGGGCTTTCCATGGGTGAAATGCGCCGCTTTGCCATTGCCCGCGCTGCGCTGCGCAAAGACGCGCCGCTCGTTCTGGCGGATGAACCAACCGCTGACCTTGATGGCGTGACCGCAGCAAAAGTCACCGCTGCATTAAAACAACTCTCTCAGCACCACTTGGTGGTCGCCGCCACCCATGACACAGCAGTGCAAAGCGCTGCCGATATGATACTGGATCTGTTAGATGGCAGGTTGCAAGCGCGCCCACCCGCGCCTCAGGGGCTAGAAAACACACCAGCGCAAGCTAAAGGAGAGCCATCATGAGAGCTGCCCTTGCTATTCTCCTGCGCTTGCAGCAGCAGCACCCTATCGCCTTTTGGTCTGGCGCGCTGCTGGCGCTGCTGCCCGCTGCTGCCGGCATTGCATTGCTGGCGGTTTCAGGCTGGTTAATCACCTCTGCTGCCATGAGTGCCGCTTTGGGGGGAACTGCGCTCGTGACAGTAAGCACTCTGTCATTTCGTGTGCGCTTCTATGCTGCCCTGCGCATTTTCGGCCGCTATGCCGAGCGCCTTGTCACCCATGACGCCACCTTCCGTTTTTTAAGTAACTTACGCCGTGATGTGTTTCGCGGTGTGGTGGCGCAAACGCGCAAGGACGCGGAGGGCTCTCGCACGGCCTCGCTGTTGTCGCGTGTGGTCTCTGATGTGGATCAGCTGGATGGCCTTTATCTGCGCTTGGCCCTGCCGCTGTTCGTCACAATAGTGATTACTGGCATGTCAGTGATAATCCTGTTTCAATACGCCCCGCCGGCAGCACTGGCCATTGCTGCCGTGCAAATCCTCGGGATCTCTATACTCGCCAAAACAGCAGGGCAGGAGGCACGCGAGCACGCGCAAAAATACAACAGCGCCAAGGATTCTCTACGTGTGAGAACCGCAGATATGGTGCGGGGCCGCCGCGACCTCAGCGTTTATGGCGGCTTGGACCGCCAGCAAGCTAAAATTATGCGCGCTGCCAGCCGTCTGGAGGTGGAAACCTGCCGTGCTGAGCAAGAAGACACCCAGTCCACAACGTTTATCAGTGCGCTGTCTCAGAGCCTGCTGGCGATCACATTCGCGCTCACCGCTTGGGCGATGCAACAGGGGCAGCTGGAGCTGCGCCATATGGCGCTGTTTGCCTTTGTCGCGCTGGCATTGCCAGAACTGCTGGTCTCTGCCGCCAATGGCGCTGGCAGCTGGGCGCGCATGGCTGGCGCGGCGCAGCGGGTGACAGCCCTGCTCAAAGCGGGCGAGGAACGCGATGCGGTTGCAGCGCAGCAAACCCTGAAAATAGTAGGGAGGCAGAATGCAGAGCCTGTGCTGCAGGTTAATGACCTCACCTACGCCTACCCAAGCACAGGCCATGCCCCGCTTGCCGGTGTGAGTTTTTCACTCAACCAAGGCGAGCAGATCGCCATTGTCGGCCCCAGTGGCGCCGGTAAATCGACCCTCACAGCTTTGCTGGCGCGCTTGCTTACTCCTGGTTCGGGTACCATCAAACTTGCCGGTGCGGATCTTGCCATGCTGTGTGAAGAGGATTTGCGTCAGAATCTTGTGGTTGTCGGCCAGCGAACTCAGATTTTCCATGACACGGTTGCCGCAAACTTGAGACTGGCAAAGCCTGAAGCCAGTGAGGATGAATTGTGGCAGGCACTCGCCCTTGCCGGGCTGGATGACCGCATTCGTAGAGAGGCAATGGGGCTGGAAACAGTATTGGGTGAATCTGGGCTTGGCCTGTCTGGTGGAGAAGGGCGGCGCTTGGCGCTGGCGCGCGCCTATTTGCGTAAACCCCGCCTCTGGATTGCCGACGAGTTAACCGAGGGCTTGGATGCAACAACGGCAAAGCAGGTGCTGCAGAGCTTTTTGACCATGAGTGCCGATGCCGGGGCCTTGCTGATTTCGCACCGCGCCCTTGAGGTGGCGCGTGTTAGCAAAGTTCTGGAGCTGAAAAACGGTTCGCTTGACGAGTTGCCACTACCGCTTGGCGCTGCGCATTTAGCGCGCCTGCGGCCCGACTAAGGCTTGCAGAAGCTGACCAATAGGCAAACGGCAAAGGCAGGCGCGACGCCTGCCTTTTCTTTGTTGCTCGGCGGGGGCGCTGCCGCCCGCCTGTAAGCCCTGCAAGCTTTGCTTGCCGGGGCATCAGTGTTTTGATTGCCGCTGTCTAGCCTACGCCGCAGCTGCGCGGGCTTCCCCAAATTGCAATGGTCCGCCTAGATAAAGCGCGCCAAATCGATTGGCGAGAAAGTGATCCAGATCGATATCCTCTTGGCGGATTAGTCCACGTGATGGCAATCGTCCCTCCTTCACCAGATCAACCACCGCGCAGATACCTGCCGCTGTGGTAATCTGGATGGCGCTCCAGAGCTCCCCATCGATCTCTCGTGCGTTGATATTCTTCAAATAGGAGCGCTCTTCAAACTGCCCGTCGATCTCACCCGTGGCCGTAATAAACACCAGAACTCTGTCCTGCCGAGTGGCGGGTATGGCCTCCTCCATCACTTCTTTCAACAGATCTCGGCGGTTGCGCAGGCCCAGATCACCCAGCAGCAAACGCATGATCTCGCGGTGACCGGGATAGCGGATGGACGCATAGCGCAGCGACTGCACCTTGCCTTCAAGTGTCTGTGCTAAGGAGCCCAATCCACCAGAGGTGTTAAACGCCTCGTAGTCTGCGCCCTCCAGCGAAAAGGTCTCGTAGCCTTCAAGTGGTGCGACCTCGTGCGTTCGCCCTTGGTCCACGGCAATACATGGATTGCAATACTCATTAATCAGCCCGTCGGTCGACCATGTCAGGTTGTATTTTAACCGATTGGTTGGATAGCGTGGCAGCGCTCCAACCCGCAGCGAGAGGGTGTCCAACGCGTCAAACTGTTTGGCAAGCGCATATCCGGCGATGGAAACAAACCCAGGTGCCAGTCCGCATTGCGGCGCAAAGGCGCTGTCTGCGTATTCAGCCAAGGCGCTGACCGCTCGTGTCGAGGCCACATCCTCTGTCAAATCGAAGTAATGCGCTCCAGCCGCTTTGGCCGCACTGGCAATCGTTTCAGTCAAGTAAAATGGGGCAGCCGAGATCACCGCATCGACGCCGTTCAAAGCGCCTTTAAGTGCGTTTTCATCTCCCACATCAATAACGCGCTTTCCAAGCGCTGCGAGTTCCAAGCGATCAAGCGCTGACTTTTGCTGATCAAATACTGTCACGTGGTAATTACCACTGCCAAGCAGCAGTTTGCAAATCGCACCGCCGATTTTACCCGCCCCGATAACTGCAACGTTCCACATAGCAATCCCTCCTAAAGCAATTGGAACTGGAATAAAGCCAAGCTTGAGGCCCAGTTCTGCCGGAGGGAAGCCGCCAAACTTGAAAAAACGAAGCAAATAGCCGTCAAATTCACGAAAAATACGTGAAAATGACTAGTTAAAGTGGCAATGCGCCGAGGGCATTCGTTAAATATAAGGTCTGGTCTGTGCGTTTCTAACTGCGCCGAGGTAAAAATGGCTGCTGACGCTCGAAACGTTTCGACAGCACGATGGAAGAACGGGAACGTAATACCCCGGGAATTTCGGCGATATCGTCTAGGAGGTCATCCAAATCTTCCAGGCGGTCAGGCTCTACCACCAGAAACACATCAAACTCACCGGAAATTGTGAGGCAACTGCGAATTTCTGGGAACGATTCTAATTGCTTTACCAGTTCTCGGGATTGTTGCTGCGCCACTGAAAGCATCACCAGTGCTTGTACTTTCCTGCCGCTATCAGTCTCACCCATAATGGCAGTATAGCCGGAAATTATGCCGGTGCGCTCCAGCCTCGCGATGCGTTCTTGTACGGTCGAGCGAGCGACATCCAGCTTGCGCGCAATCGACGAAATTGGCTCGCGTGCGTTGCTTTGTAGGATGGCGACCAGTTTTCGATCTAAATCGTCTTTAAATTCCGGCATTTTGGCTCCTGTTTCCAGCGTTTTAGCAGCACGTCCCCTTATTGTCAGGTGTTTTTGCCAGACTGCACACAGCGAGGCTGTGTACTTGCGAATGTGCAAAACCTGACAGTGCGTAGGGCAAAGAGGACGCAGACACTTGCCAAATGATCTCGAGATGTTACAACATCACAAAATCATTATGCTGACCGCGTAAATCTATGAAAGTGCCCTCCATGATTGCGATGAAACACCGCCTATCTGCATTCGCCCTGAGCGCCGCAACTGCTTTGACTTTGCCCACGTTCACACATGCCCATGAAGCTGAGGTGGTTACCTCTATCAAGCCGCTTCATTCATTGACCGCTATGGTGCTGAAAGGGATTGCCGAGCCGCAAGTCTTGGTTAAGGGTAAAAAATCACCGCACGGGGCGGCTCTTAGCCCGTCACAAGCGCAGTCTTTGCAAGCTGCCGACATGATTGTATGGGTTGGGCCGCATTTGGAAACATTTTTGCAAAAGCCATTAAAGTCGCTTGGGAAAAACGCGAAAATTGTAACGCTGATAGATGAAAAGCCTCTAAACATTTTGCCCGCGCGGGAGCACCATCATTTCCATGGTGATGAAGATGAGCAGGCGCAAGACGAACACGGCCATGATGAACACGATCATGACAAGTCCGCGCAAGACGAACATGGCCACGATGAACACGATCATGACAAGTCCGCGCAAGACGAACATGGCCACGATGAACACGATCATGACAAGTCCGCGCATGACGAACATGGCCACGATGAACACGATCATGACAAGTCCGCGCATGACGAACATGGCCATGATGAACATGATCATGACAAGTCCGCGCATGACGAACACGGCCATGATGAACACGACCATGACAAGCTTGCGCATGATGATCACGATCATGACAAGCACGCGCAGGATGAGGTCGCTCATGAAGGCCATGACCATGACGATCATGGTGCAGTTGATTCACACATCTGGCTCTCGGTCCATAATGCCGAGGCAATTGTGCAGGTCATAGCTCATGAGGCGAAAGAAAAATGGCCAGAGCACGCCGCGAAAATCGAAAGCAACGAGAAAGCCGCGCTGCATGAGTTGCACGAGTTAGAAGAAGAACTCGCAACAACCCTAGAGCCTTATAAGGGCCTACGCGCACTCGTCTATCATGATAGCTTGCAGTACTTTGAAAAAGACTACGGGATTAAGGCTGTCGATGCCCTGACAATCAACCCGGAAGTCAAGCCTGGTGCCCGTTCCATCAAGGCTACAGCGGAGCTGGTGAAAACCAATCAAGTGAGCTGCATCTTCTCCGAACCTCAGTTCAATCATAAGCTGCCTAAACTGATGGCGGGGGAAGTGGGGGTGCCATTGGTGCAGATTGATCCGCTTGGTGCCGATATTGCCGCATCGCGCGAGTTCTATCCGCAATTCATGCGCGCGCTTGCCCGTTCTGTCGTGGATTGTGCCAAGAAGTAAGCTTGGCGCACAGCAGCTAAAGAACAAGGCGCAGTTCCTTTAACACAGCCTCTGCGCTTCAAGGCACCCGTCGCTCATGCGGTGACGGGTGCTTTTGCGTTAAGCGCCTGCGACATACTCCCTTGATTTCTTCCGGCGCATAAACCCACGCCGCCTATGGCTTGTGATTGCCTCGCATTGCCTATAAAAGTCGCCATGAAATCACCTTGTCCGCATTGCCTAGGCCGTTGATGGTTCCATGGCATAAACGCTTGCAGGGTGACAACATAAGCCCTGCTGACGAGCAGGCCGATAGGCAAATCGCAACAAGCAATCGATCTGGAAATGACGCAAAACCTATATGATCTGAGCAAACCTGTCCTCGCAGTCGCACCGATGCTCGACTGGACGGATCGTTTTTGCCGCAATTATCACCGCATCCTAAGCAAAAACACTTTACTTTATACGGAGATGGTGACAACTGGCGCGCTCATTCATGGGGATGCAGAGCGACACCTGCGCTTTTCCAAAGCAGAGCAACCCGTTGCGCTGCAGCTCGGCGGCTCGGATCCAGAAACATTGGCACAGTGCGCCAAACTCGTCGAAGAATGGGGCTACGATGAGGTAAACCTCAACGTTGGTTGCCCCTCAGACAGGGTGCAGTCAGGCCGTTTTGGCGCTTGCCTGATGCAGGAACCGCAGCTGGTGGCAGAATGCATCGCCGCTATGAAAGCGGCGGTGTCTATCCCTGTGACAACCAAATGCCGCATCGGTGTTGATGATCAGGATGAGGAACGGGCGTTGTTTGCGTTGGCGGAAGCAGTCGTAAAGGCTGGTACTGACGCGATCTGGGTCCATGCGCGCAAAGCGTGGCTGCAAGGCCTCAGCCCGAAGGAAAACCGCGATGTGCCGCCATTGAACTATCCGCTGGTCTACCAGCTCAAGCAAAGCCTGCCAGACGTGTTCATCGGCATTAATGGAGGTATTGCAACGCTGGAAGCGGCTAAGGTACATCTGGTGCATGTCAACGGCGTCATGATTGGCCGCGCCGCCTATCAAAATCCGATGCTGCTGGCCAGCGCCGATAACGAAATTTATGGCGAGGATAAAGTGCCCATCGCGGCCGAGGCGGCCATTCGCGCTTACCTCCCCTATATTGCAAACGAGCTGGAAGGGGGGACGCGCCTTGCCTCCATCACCCGGCATATGCTGGGAACGTTTCAAGGTGTGCCGGGCGCACGCAATTTCCGCCGCATTCTAACCACCGAGGCGATCAAACAAGGCGCTGGCATTGAGGTGATTGAGGCGGCGCTTGCAGCTATTGCCAACCCACATGCCCAAAGGCAAGCCGAGTTGGCGGGCGAGGACTTTGGCTCATCTGCTGGCGAATAGCCTCAGATCTTGCGAAGATTGTTAGCGAGTGAAGCTTGTGCCCCTTCTTTTCACTCCACAGGTCTAAACAAAAAGACGGAGAGAGGCTGCCGCCGCTCTCCGCAAGTTGCTGGGATCGATTGAACTTTAGCGCAGCTTCCCGTCGATCCAGTTGGCAATAATGGGTTGGCGCTGGCTCCGCGGTGGGCAGTGCCCCAGAATATCAATCAGCACTTTGTCGCCGTTTTCCGCCCGTGCAAGCATTTTCTCCATATCAAACAGCGGCGACACCGGGTCGGCTGTTGTATTGATCGCCAGCAGCGGTGTGGAGATCTTTTCCCCCTCAAACAACCCTTGCTTGCCAAGTGCGAGTACTTCGATTGCCTTGGCAAACTCGGCCAGTTCCGTGTCCAGCGGCATACCCATGCGAGACTTCACGCCGTCCAGTGTTAAAGGTGGCAGGTGTTGCAAGGCGTCCGGGCCTGCCAAGAATGGTGCATTGATCGGTCCGCACATAAAGATGACACCGGCAAGGTCAAGCTCTGGGCGGGCAAGGAAAATTCGCGCCGCAGAGGTGCCGCCAAAGCTAACGCCCTGAACAAAGACATTTTTGTCATCGGTGAAATCCTGCGCGCGCACCCAGTCCACAGCCGCAGCGTGTAATTTGTCAGTGCGCCCGTCCCGCACAGTGTAGGCACTGGATTCGCCCATACCCGGCACGTCGATAGACAGCATAGCTATGCCGCGCGCGGCCAGATGCTCGCGGTAATAGGGCAGCGCGACAACCTTGGAAACGTCAGAGCCTTGCGAAACCACAACCACAGGGAAGGGGCCATTCCCCTCTGGGATATGCAGGAACGCGCCAAAGGATTTGCCCTCAAACGGGATTTGTGGGCGGGAGAAACGCCCCGGTAACATCTGTGCGCTGGCAGCATAGGCGTCATGCGCCTTGGTCAGTGCAGCCACATGCTCCGGAGCAGGGGTGTGGGGTGATGAGGCAAGGTGATAATAAACGATGGCCTCGTTGTAGGCCTCTTGCTTTATTGTCAGATCGTCTGTCGTTTGCGCGGCTGCAATGGCAGCGTCCCCGGCCTTGGAAAACTCATAGGTCCAGTTCCCCGGGCCATAGGCAATCAACGTGTCAGGAGCATCGGCATAACGACGAGCGCCTTCTGTGCTCTCAATTTTTTCAATAATGGTTTCAAGAACCTGCCGGTTACCGCCGACGCCTTCCCACATATCAAACTCGACTGAGTGATACCACTCGCCCTCGTCTTCACTACGGAAACTGTCATCTTTCATCGTCTGCGCCGGGGCAATCTGTGGCGCCAACAGGGTCAAAGCGGCAGTGGCCGCAAATAATGTATTTCGCATTTCGGCTCCTAATTTATTAAGTGGCCGGTTCACCACGCTGCGGGCGCCGCACATCGTGGCAAACCGGTCATTCATCTTCCAAAAGCGGGCAATTTCTGCTGCACACGGACGGCCTCCGCTCTCGAAGGGTTGGGGTGCAATAGAGGGCAATCCAACAAACAGATAATTGTCAACCATGGTTGATAATTGACATATGGGTAAGACCCCGTAACTTGTCAATCATGAATAGCGAAAAAAAAACTCCCATCGGCCCTGATAGCATTCGCGGTCTAGTGCAAGACCTCTCAGAACGCCTTGATGCGCGGGCAAATGTGCTGCGCGAACAAACCGATTTTGCAGGCTCCAGACCCTCTGACGCCAAAACCTTTATGATGATCTCACGCCGGCCGCGCTCCCTAAGCGAACTTGCGCAGGTTCTTGGTATCACCCGTCAAGCGGCGCACAAATCTCTGCAGCGGCTTATAGAAATGGAGCTGGTGAGTTTTGAGTACGTCGAAGGCTCAAAACGTGACAAAATCGCAAGGATTACGCAAAAGGGCCAAAACGCGCGGGCGCAGGGCCTTGGCATTGCCGCATCCATCGAAAAACATGTGCACGCCGCTTTGGGGGAAAAGCAAACAGATGAACTGCGCCACTTGCTCAAGGCGCTCATAGAGGCCACGCCGTTTCCATAAAGCGAGCACTGCTACAACCTTAGCCCCAAGCAGGGCTAGGCAAATTTTCGTATTCCGCATAAAACGAAGAAAACAACGCTGGCGCGTAGGCTAAGACCATTGGCGCGCCCGCGAGCAACATCACAGCTGGGAAGCATAATGGACATTTTCTCTATTGAGGTTGCAAGCCTCGTCTTGGCGCTGCTTGTGGCAGGGGCCCTTGCCGGATTTCTAGCCGGTCTCTTCGGCATCGGCGGCGGCGCTGTCCTTGTCCCGGTTCTCATTGGCGTGCTTGGCTTTGCCGGTGTCGCGCCCGAGCACCTGATGCATGTTTCCGTGGCCACGTCTCTGGGTGTCATCGTGCCCACTTCTTTGCGCTCGTTCTCGGCCCACAAAGCAAAGGGGGCGGTGGATCTCGCCTTGCTGAAAAGCTGGATCCTGCCGATCCCGGCAGGGGTGCTGCTGGCTTCGCTCGTTGCCGCGCAAATTTCCGGTGATGGGCTCAAGGGCATCTTTATTGCCATCGCCTTCTGCGTGGCCCTACGTATGATCCTTGGCAAAAGCACCCGCACACTGGGCGCTGATATTCCCGCTGGCCCACTGCGCGCTGGCATCGGGGTGCTGATTGGTTTCTTCTCCACGCTCATGGGCATTGGCGGCGGTGTTATGAACAACACCTTCATGACCCTCTACGCCCGCCCTATCCACCAAGCGGTGGCAACCTCTTCTGGTGTTGGAGTGCTGATTTCTATTCCCGGCGCCCTTGGCATGGTCTGGGCGGGCTGGGGTACACCGGATCTCCCACCGTTCTCGCTTGGCTATGTGAACCTGCTTGCTGTTGCAATCATCATTCCCATGTCGCTCTGGCTTGCGCCCATTGGTGCCCGCCTTGCGCACGCCTTGCCCAAACGCAAAATGGAAATTGGCTTTGGCGTCTTCTTGCTGTTGGTGTGCTTGCGCTTCGCGTTTAGCCTCTTGGGCTAAACTGGCCACGCTTCAGGGCAGCGGAATGATCAACCGGTTGCCCTCCACCTGCCACGAGTGCAGCTGGTTAAGCGCATTCATACCCAGCAAAGACTGCCCCAGCATACCCGGCTTGGTCACATTGGCAGGCAGATTGTCAAAATGCAGTGGCCCGAGCTGAAAATCCTGCAACAGCACTCGCGCCACAAATGCTGTGCCGTTGGCGGTGGAAACCATCTGGTTAAATGCCAAAGCATCCACATCAATGCCCGCACGCTGCGCATCTTCAGCACGTAGCGTCACGGTGCTGGCGCCCGTATCCACCAGAAACGCCAGCTGCGCCCCATTGACACGGGCGCGCGTTTCAAAGTGTCCACCCGGCCCGCGGGTCATGACAAGTGCCGAGCCTCGGCCATCTAACCCAGCGGTTTCATAGCTCTGTCCGGGCAACAACGCCCCCAGCATGCGGTCTTTCACATGCAGCAGTTCAAAGCGAAATGCGTAAACGCCGATAAGCAGCACAAACAATCCGCCCCATGTCAGCGCAGCAGGAAGAGCCTCGCGCAATTTCGGCGGCTTGGCAATAAACCCGCCAAGCAGCACCAGCAGGATAGCCACCAAGGCAACCAGCCGTGGGCCGCGATCGCGCAGTACATCGTCAATCTGGTAGGTGCCGCTGGTTAGCACAAAGTACGCCAAGCCACTCAGACCCAAAGCAATAATGAAGTAACCGATGACACGCATGATCGCTTTTCCAATAAACTATAGTGATAAACAAATGGGGCCTTGGCCCAGTCGGTTAAAGTACATATGCAGAAATTTTAAGGGGCTACTGAAAAATTAGGGGTGGGCAAAATCAGATTACTCTTGTGCTAATGCGCGCCGCCGCGTGGCCAGTTTTTGCAAAAGGGCAAGCTGCGCAGCCTGAGACATATCGCGCCATGCGCCAATCTCTGTAAGTGTACGCAAACAGCCGCGACACATCCCGCGCGCCTTGTCTATCTCACAATCGCCAGTGCAGGGGCTCTCGGCTTTCGCCTTGTGACTAAGTTGCTTCAAATGAAAACCCTCCTAAATCACAAGCAATAGGCCAAGATAAAATCCGATCAGCCCCACTTGCTGCATAGCACCCAGTACATCACCGGTGATGCCGCCGATTTTGGCTTGCGCCACCCGTGCCAGCCCGTATACCGCCCCGCCGCTTGCAACCACCGCCAGCAGTAGCGCGATACCCAGCGTGTGGGCGGCGATACCAGCGGTTACGCTGGCGCCAATCATCAACACCAACAGGAGCCCCGCGCTGGCACTACCATAGAGGCAACTATCCTGTTTGGGGCGGCCAAACTTGTCGCTCAAGCCACCTGAATAGGCACTTGGCAGGTAAAACCACGCCCATAATAAGCCGGAGCGCGAAACAGCTTCTGCCGCCAAAAATACGGCCGCCGCAAACACCGGCCCGCCACGTTCCAGACTTGCGCCAATCAGCACCACCCGCAACAAAATAGCAAGGGTAAGCCCAACCGCGGCAAACGCCCCCACGCGGCTGTCCTTCATAATCTCCAGTCGCCGCTCTTTGTTATGTCCGCCAAAAAAGCCATCGCAAACATCGCCAAAGCCATCTTCATGCAAAGCGCCAGTCACAGCAGCCGAAACCGCAACGCAAAGCGTCGCAACAGCAAGATAGGGCAGGGGACTTGCCCCCCCGATCAGCAACACAAATGCCGCTGGCAAAGCAATAACACTACCGGCTAACGGGATTGCCCAGCCACTGCGGGCAAAGTCAACAGGCACATCCACCCTGTCAAAATGCCCCAGTTTTGGCAAAGGCAGCCGCGAGAAAAAACGCAGCATCTGTGCTACATCGCCAAGCCATTGTGCCGCCGTGCTAATTTGCGTTTCGCCTTGGCGCGCACCTGCATCATTCGTCTCTTTGTGTTCTGAGTCTTCCACCGCGAGAACTCCTCTATCTCTCTGCAAAGCTGCAATAAATTGGCAGGCGCAATAAAAAAACGGCTCTCCGCCGCCCGGGCATTTGTGTTTTGCCACAGCCCCTTATAGAACACCATTGTGAATCTCTTCATTGCGCTGTTTTTACCGGAGAAGCCAGCATGTCGACGGCCAGTTCTGCCCTGCCATTTGATGATTTTAAAAACCTGATCAATGCCATGCCCGAGGCGGACACAGAAGCCGTAGCGGCCGTACGTGCCCGCGATGCACAACTGACCAAGCCAGCAGGTTCGCTTGGCAAGCTGGAAGAAATTGTCGAGTGGCTTGCTGCTTGGCAAGGCCAGCCAAAGCCCAAAGTAACACGCCCGCTTGTGGCAGTCTTTGCTGCCAACCACGGAGTGGCACAAAAGGGGGTTTCCGCGTTTCCACCCGAGGTCACTCAGCAGATGGTGGCAAATTTTGCCGCTGGTGGTGCAGCAGTCAACCAGCTGTGTATCGCCTATGATCTTGGTTTGAAGGTCTTTGAGCTGGCACTGGAATACCCCACAGCAGATATTTCCGAAGACGACGCATTTGCCGAGAACGATTGCGCAGCCACCATGGCCTTTGGCATGGAAGCGCTGGCTGGCGGCACGGACCTAATCTGCCTTGGCGAAATGGGCATTGCGAACACCACGGTCGCCGCAGCGCTTTACTACGCGCTGTTTGGCGGCTCCGCGGCGGATTGGGTCGGCCCCGGTACCGGTGTCAGCGGCGAGGCGCTGCAGAACAAGATCAACGTGGTAGAACAGGCCGTGACCCGCATCGGCGGACCGAAAAGCCATGAACCACTTGAGATTCTGCGCCGCCTTGGGGGACGCGAAATTGCGGCCATGGTTGGCGTTATTATCGCAGCGCGTATGCAGCAAGTGCCCGTCGTGGTCGATGGCTATGTGACCACAGCCGCCGCTGCCGTGCTTTATGCCATGGACCCGACCGCGATCGATCACTGTTTATTCTCCCACGCCTCTGCCGAGCCTTCCCACCAGCGCGTTTTGCAGGCGATGAATAAGACAGCTCTGCTGGATCTGGGCATGCGCCTTGGCGAAGGCTCTGGCGCCGCCGTAGCCGCCGGTATAATCAAGGCGGCAGCACAGACCCACGCTGGCATGGCCACTTTTGAGCAAGCTGCGGTGGCCCCAAGCGCCGCGTCTTGAGGCGCGCAGCGCAAGGGCCAATTTGTATAAGACAAGCGGAAAGGGCGCTAAGGCGCCCTTGCTTTTTAGCTGTTGCCGGCGCCGCCTGCGGCTGGGCTTCGACAACAGGTTGCTGCGTAAACCAGCAATTATGCCTGATTTTTCAATCCTGCACCAATCGTTTGATGTGGGCTTAGTGCACTGGCCGCTCGCGATGCCGGAAAGACGATCTCCGCTTCTGTGCCAACATTTGTCTTGGAACGTAGGGAGAATGAACCACCGTGCAGTTCGGCAAAGACTTGCACAATCGATAAACCTAGCCCGGTTCCCTGTTCAGCGCTCTCAATCGCCTGTTGCCCCTGTCCAAATGCCTCCATCACCACGGGCAATTCGTCCTCCGGGATGCCCGGGCCATTGTCACGGATGCAGACATATTGCTCGCCCGTACTGCGCTTGCCAACGCGCAGGCAAATCTCGCCGCCCTCCTGCGTAAACTTCACTGCGTTTGACAATAAATTGAGCACCATCTGCCGTATGGAGCGCTCGTCCGCCCAAAGCAGAGGCAGGGTCTCCTCGTAATGCTCGTGAATGCGGATCGCTTTACCACTGGCACGCATCTGCACCAGATGGCGGCAAGCGCTAACAACCGCTGCCAGATCCAGCGCTTCTTCGTGAAGTTCGTAACGCCCGGCCTCCACCCGCGACAAATCCAGAATCTCGTTGATCAGATTGAGAAGGTGTTCGCCAGAACTGTGAATGTCCTGCGCATAATCCAGATAGGTTGGGTTCTCCATCTTGCCCAGCACTTCATCCTTCATAACCTCTGAAAATCCAAGGATAGCGTTCAAAGGGGTGCGTAGTTCATGGCTCATGGTCGCCAAAAAACGCGATTTCGCCAGATTGGCCTCCTCGGCGCGGCGCAAACTATCAAGGGATATGGCGTGTACTTGCTTCATCTCGCGCAGGAGCGCATCCTTTTCATTGCGATGCGCCAGCATCGCAACAGCATTCTTGTGCAGCTGGCGCGTAAGCATATGAAAGAACGCCTGTGCCGCCAGCGCCAGAGCGCAAAGCACCAAACTAACCGGCTGATCTGTATTGGCAAGACTAAGTACGAGCGCAACTGTCGCCGGGACAGTGGCAATCAGCTGGGCAGCAGGAAGGGGCGTGGCAAGCATAGTTGTCACGGCCAGATAGACAAGCAAGGTGGCGAATTGCAAGCTGCCAAGCCCGGCAGCTCCCTCGCCCACATAACCGAGCAGAAAGAAGCTGGACCAAACCAGTGCCAATGCCGCACTGCCAGAGAACAACAGTCTGCGTTGCTTGCTAAAAACGCGGCGTTTCTTTTTCAAGTCTAGAAGCACTCTGCGTGTGCTGAGAGCTACGAAAACGAAGCCTAAGGAAGCGACGCAACCCCACATTCCGACCCACATCATAGGCAACCAAAGCAGCGAAAGCCCACCGGCCACAAACGCAAGCAAAGGAATCGCAAACCGTGTTGCTTGCCTGTTGCGGGCAAAAATACCAAGCAGTTGGGCTTGGTGTTCCTGAGTGCCAAACTGGCGCCGCGCCTGCCCCTGCCGCCAGAGCCACAGTTTCTTGAGGAGTTTTCGGCGGCGGAGCGCCCGCTTGCCGTCGATTTGCGCGCGCGGATTTACCCCCTGCGCCGCTGTATCAAGTGGAATATCGACCCTGTCTAAACGCATTAACCTGTCCAATCTCACCAAGGGTTACCTTGATAGAAAGCAAAGTGTTTTGGCTAGAATGAACACAGAAAATTAAGATTGCTCTCAAGACTATGGTTACTAAGGTATTAATGCCAAATTTTCATTTATTAAGAAGTGTGCCACTCTGGCAATAATGGGGGTGTGCTGTTATTTTCATCTATTAGAAAGTGTGGGTCTTACAGATGAAATTACTTGGACACAGCATAGCGCCTAATGCAAGACGGGTGAGTATTTACCTTCTCGAAAAGGGAATTGCGCTTGATGCTTACCATGTTGATATAATGCAAGGCGCAGCGCTGACAAAAAACTTTGATAACATGAATCCATTTCATCAAGTTCCGGTTCTGCTTTTTGACGATGGCAGTGTCATCACGGAAAGTGTTGCCATTTGCAGGTATTTTGAAGAAATGCATCCGATCAAGCCGCTCTTTGGCCAAACTGCGCGCGAGCGAGCGCATGTGGAGATGTGGCAAAGGCGCGCGGAGCTGCATGTTTTTAATATGGTCGCGCAGGTATTCCGCCATCTGCACCCGGCAATGGAACAGCTTGAAGTGCCCCAGGTGCCCCATTGGGCGGAAGCGTGCCGGCAAAAACTTAGCCAAGCTCTCCCTATTTTCGACAGGCAATTGCAGGAAAACACGTTTCTGGCCGGTGACCGCTTGACGATCTGCGATATTACACTGGGATGCGCGCTCGAGTTTTCTAAGCTGGCCCGCGTGGAAATCCCGGCAAACTATGAAAATCTCCATGCCTATTGGCAGAGGGTACAACAACGCCGTTCATTTAGCGAAAAGCTGAAATTGTTGCAATGGGAGGACGAGGCAGCATTGCAGCAGGCACAAACAGCGTGAGAACTACAAGATTACCTTAAAAAAATATGCCAGAGGAATGGCATAAATGGCCTATATGCGTCCAAAATTTTCCAACCTATTTGTGATTTAGAAAACTATTCTAGGTTTTTGCGGTATAGAGGGACCCTATTTGCTGCGCAACCAATGCGCGAGCGTTAGGCTTGTCACTAAATAACAAGCTGATTCAATAAGTCCGGAGACCGCCATGATAGATCGTATTGACCGCCGCATTCTGGCAATACTGCAAGAGGATTGCACCGTGCCTGTGGCCGAAATCGGTCGCCGTGTCGGTCTTTCAACCACCCCTTGCTGGCGCCGCATTCAAAAGCTGGAGGAAGATGGTGTAATCACCAGACGGGTCGCGTTGCTCGATCCTAAAAAGGTGAACACCAAAGTGACCGCCTTTGTCGCGGTAACCACCAGCCAACACACGGATGATTGGCTGCGAAAATTTGCCGATGTCATTAGTGAGTTTCCGGAGGTTGTCGAGTTCTATCGCATGGCAGGGCAGGTGGATTATTTGCTGCGTGTCTCTGTCCCGGATATTGATGCCTATGATGCGTTCTACAAGCGTTTGATCGCCAAGATAGACATTGGCGATGTTTCGACAACTTTCGCGATGGAGCAGATCAAGTACACCACCGAGCTGCCCCTATCCTATGTGCCTGCGGAAAAACCAAAAGCGAACGCATAAAACTGCGCTGGTACGACAGCTTAGCAGGTTAAGCGGCAAAACCCTGCAATGGCTTTTCAGCCCTTGCGGGGTTTTTCTGTGTCCCTTGCGATAGGCGCTTGCGCGCCTACGCCTGTTTTTTTAAGGCGAGGAACGTCAATCCCCGCTCATGTGATTAAGCCGCGCCAATAGCGCAGAAGTATCCCAGCGCCCACCGCCGATCGCCTGAACATCCTTGTAAAACTGATCCACCAGCGCGGTAACGGGCAAGCAGGCGCCCACTTCTTCCGCCGCCTTTAGGCAAAACGCCAAGTCCTTGCGCATCCAATCCACAGCAAAGCCATGGGAATATGCACCATCCGCCATAGTCTTCCAGCGGTTTTCCATTTGCCAAGATTGTGCAGCACCGCCGGAAATTGCGGCAATCACTTTTTCAATATCAAGCCCGGCCTTCTGCGCAAAGTGCATGCCTTCGGATAGGCCCTGTACCAGCCCGGCAATGCAAATCTGATTGACCATCTTTGCCTGCTGCCCGGCGCCATTGCCGCCCATCAGGCCAACAAACTTCGCGAAGCAGGCGATCACTGGCTCCGCTGCCGCATAAACCGGCTCATCCCCACCGACCATCACCGTAAGAACGCCGTTTTCTGCACCGGCTTGCCCGCCGGATACCGGGGCATCAAGAAAACCCACCTGCTTTTCGCGGGCATAGCCATAGAGTTCGCGCGCAACCTCGACAGATGTTGTGGTGCAATCAATCAAGGTGGCTCCTGCCTGCATCCGCGCCAAGGCGCCATCTTCACCAAGAGTTACGCCGCGCAGATCATCATCATTGCCAACGCATGTGAAAACAAAATCGGCTCCATCTGCTGCTTTCGCCGGAGTGGCGGCAAGGCGCCCGCCGGTTTCACTTGCCCAGTCCTCGGCCTTTCGGTAGGTGCGATTGTATACGCACACTTCATGATCACCTCGCTGCGACAGGTGTTTTGCCATCGGATAGCCCATCACGCCAAGGCCAATAAACGCAACTTTTGCCATAGTGTCTCACTCTCCGTTTCCTGCGAATCCCATTACTCGCATGGATCTTACGCAGCAACAGCCGTCGATGAAAACAAAAAGAGCCGGAGCGTCGGCCCCGGCTTTTAAAGTGATTGCAACCATCAGATATGTAAGTTTGGTTACTTGCGCGTTTAGTGATGACCGATATGCCGGGTAAGCCGCCGCTCGAACACATCCCACAACCGCCGTAAAGTCTCCACCATGATCAAGTAGGCAAGTGCAGCCCAAATGTAGGCTTGAAAATCAAAGGTTCGCGAGAACGCCCGCCGGGTCTCACCCATCAAATCGAAGATGGTGATAATCGATGCGATGGCCGAGCCTTTGATCATCAATATGATTTCATTGCCGTAGGGGCGTAGGGAAACAATCAGCGCTTGTGGCAGAATGATCTTCCAGAAGGTCACCAACCGAGACAGGCCAAGAGCATCTGCTGCCTCCCACTGGCCTTTAGGCACATTCTGTATCGAGCCGCGCAGAATTTCTGCCTGATAGGCACCGGTGTTGAGCGAGAACGCCAACAGCGCGCAGTTCCATGCATCGCGGAAGAACCACCACATGCCAACGTCCTTCAGCACAGCCTGAAATGAGCCGGATCCATAGTAGATCAAGAAGGTTTGCGCGAGCAGGGGCGTGCCACGAAAAAAATACACATATGCATAGGCAATCCAGCGCAGCAGTTTGATTGTCGTCATGCGCATGGCAGCTGTCGGTATGGAAATCAAAGCGCCAAGCACCAATGACGCCGCAACCAGCTGTAATGTGACAATAAAGCCGTCAAGCAGTTTGCCGCCAAATTTCTCAAGAAACGAGGCGTCAGCCGTCAGCCGAACATCTGCAAAATAAGGGAACTGCTCAGCCCAAGTCACCGAGAGAGCCACATTGTTGCTGTCCAAAAGGAACCAAAGGATCCCGAGGCCCCCCAGTGCCCACAGGAACAACCAGGTCGTGCCGATAATGCGCTCCGCGGTCCAGCCACGGCTGTCGCTCATCATCGGTGGCAGGACGGCCTGCTGGCCAGAGGCGCTTTCGCTGGTCGAATTCATCGTGTTGTCCCCGCTCATTTTGACCGCTCCCCGCGCTTCGCCCAGCCCTCAACGTGGCTCAGTCCGTAGGAGGAGACGACAGCCAATACCAGATAAATCGCACAGGCGACTGAGAAAAACAGGAATGGCTCTTTGGTCACACGTGCAGCAGTGTTGGAATAACGGATCAAATCTGCCAGCCCGATAATCGACACCAGCGAAGTCTCCTTCAGCAAAATCAGCCAAAGATTGCCCAGTGCAGGCAATGCCAAGCGGATCAATTGCGGCAGGATAACCAAAAAGAAAGTTTTTACCCGGCTGATCCCCAGCGCATAAGCCCCTTCATATTGGCCGCGCGGAATACCTTTAAAGGCCGAGAGAAAAGCTTCGGAGGCATAAGAGGAGAACACCAGCGATAATGCAATCATTCCGGCAAAAAACGCATTCACCTCAAAGTGCTCAACGCCAAACAGGCCCACAACTCTCTGCACCAGCATTTGCCCGCCATAATAGACAAGGAACAAGGTGAGAAGCTCTGGCAGCCCGCGAAACAGGGTGGTGTAGATATTGGCGGCAGAGCGCAAATTTGGCTCGCTGGATCGCTTGGCAAGGGCAAGCAACAGCCCCAGTGCAAAACCAATGGGCAAACTGGCCAGTGCCAGCCCAACGGTCATCATTGTCCCTTTTAGGATCTCGTCTCCCCAGCCCAATGGGCCGTAAGAGAGCATCACCAATATCTCGTCCATAATGGGGGTATTCCCTGTGGCGTTTTATAGCAAACGGTGGAGAGCGCAGCCCCCCACCGTCGTTGTAGTTTTGTTCGTATAGCCGAAACGATTATTCGCCGTAAACGTCGAACTTGAAGTACTTGTCGTTGATTTCTTTGTACTTGCCGTTGGCGCGGATAGCTTTGATCGCTTTGGAGAACATCGCTGCCAGATCTTCGTCGCCTTTGCGAACGCCAATGCCAGCGCCTTCACCGTGGATTTCAGGCACGGATTTGAAGGTGCCAAGGATCTTACAGCAATCGCCGCCTTCCTCGTCAATCCACTGGGACAGCACCATCACATCATCTACAGCGCCGTCGATACGGCCGCTTTCCAGATCAAGCTTGTAGTCTTCAGCGGTTGGGTAGAGACGCACATCAGACTCAGTGAAAGTCTGTTCGGCATAGGTGGAGTGCGTGGTCGAGCTCTGGGCGCCGATAATACGGCCTTTCAGGTCTTCCAAGGTTACACCTTTCAGGTCGCTGTCTTTAGGTACAGCAAGCGCTGGCGGGGTGTTGTAGTACTTCTCGGAGAAGCTGATTTTCTTCTGGCGCTCTGGTGTGATCGACATGGAAGCAATGATCGTGTCAAATTTGCCGGCAACCAGACCCGGAATGATGCCATCCCAGTCTTGGGTGACCCAGACACACTCGATCTTCAGCTCTTCACAAAGTGCATTGCCGATCTCAACGTCAAAACCGCCCAGATTGCCATCAGAATCGATGTAGTTGAACGGAGGGTAGGCGCCTTCAGTGCCCATGCGAACTTTGGTCCACTCTTTTGCCTGAGCAGCGCCAGCAAAGGCAACGGCAGCAAGAGCAGCAGCAGCGGCGGTAATTTTTAAAAACTTCATGTTTAATCCCCTGGAATTTAAATGCAGACTTATGTGTCAGCTTTTCCCGATCCTCGTAAAAAGTGCCGGTCTTCCACCTATTTAACGGCAAAATCTGGTTTTGGCACCCCAAAATTACCCAGTTTGCGGGTGAAACCTAGCCAGATTGCCGATTTTTAGGGAAAATACTGCAATATTTCGCTGAGATTGGCACGAATTTATCCCAAATTGGGGAAAACACTACGCCTTCGGCAAGCTTCTGCTTACGCTGCTGGTTCTTGCTGGGAATAAATAGTGCATATAGAAGCAAAGTCGGCGCGAACAACAAAAAAGCAGCTCTATGGCTCAGAGCTGCTTTTGGATCTTCTTGTTTTTACGCAGCGACTTAGTCGCCGTAGACGTCAAAATCAAAGTACTTGTCGTTGATCGCCTTATACGTGCCGTTGGCGCGAAGCTCTGCGACCGCCTTGGAGAACTTGTCGGCCAAGTCCATGTCTTCCTTGCGCACGCCGATACCAGCGCCTTCGCCGTGAATCGCGGGCACGCTCTTGAAGCCCTGCAGCACCTTACAGCAGGCGCCATCTTCGCTTTTCACCCACTCGCTGAGGATCATGATATCGTCTATTGCCGCATCAATGCGTCCGCTCTCCAGCTCCAACTTGTATTCTTCCGCTGTGCCATACAGTTTGATGTCGGAGTTGGCGAAGGTTTCTTCGGCAAAGACAGAGTGCGTGGTCGAGCCCTGCGCCCCGACAATCATGTCTTCCAGCGCCTCCGGTGTTGCCTCAGTCAAAGGGCTGTCCTTAGATACGGCGATACCCGAGGGGGTCTGGTAATACTTTTTGGAAAAACCGATGACTTGTTTGCGCTCGTCTGTGATCGACATTGAGGCGAGGATCGCGTCATGTTTGCCCGCAATCAAACCGGGAATGAGCCCATCCCAATCCAGCGAAATCCACTCGCATTTCACTTCCATCTGCTCGCAAAGGGCGTTGCCGATTTCAATATCAAAGCCGGCGAGCTCACCAGAGGCATCTACAAAGGCAAAAGGAGGGTATGACGCCTCGGTTCCAATCTTAATGGAAGTCCACTCTTTTGCGTGTGCACCAAAGGCACCAGCAACCACAGCCACGCCAAGCGCAGCGATACCAACCAGATTCATGTCAGTCCCTATTTTCAAAGGCTCAAGCCCATGCAGACAGTCGGAGCCAACCATTTCTGCCTGCCCATAAGCGAGCCAACTTTGCCACCGCAACATGCGGATCTTTGCCTTATCCGTGAGTTCTCAAGTGCTGTCAATTTGAGATCACTTGAGCTGATAGTGGTGAAATGCGGAAAAAATATCCTAGCCTTAAGCGGCTTTTGGGTAAAATATCACTATTGGGTTGTTTGGTTTATTGCTGACAATCTTAGGCTGTAACTTGCCCCAGGCAATTTGTAGGTCTGCCAGCGCCAGCCGCCGGTAATCTGCTTGCCTTGCGCTGTCTAATCCAGCGGATCGCCAATCCCCGGTGGTAATGCGCTTGATCTCTTTGAGTGACTGTAAAATTTCTCTTTCGCCGAGTAGATTTGCATAGCGCCAAGCCTGCACCGCTTGCTCTCGCGCAGGCCATGTGTTGATTGCAGTGGAAAACTACAAGCCCAGTGCAGCGAAGCTGACAAAGGGCAGCAGATCGCCAGCGCGAACCTCCGCGATTTCTTCTTCTATAATGATCAGGCCCTCGGCAAAGCTTAGGGACGAAAGCAGCGCCGAGCCATCTCGCGCATATTTCTCGGCCACTTGTTGCCCCTCGGCATTTCGCAGCAGTCGGGCCCGTAAGAACTCGCGTCTGCCTGTTTTGCGGTTGCCAATTTGAAACCCGGCGGGCACCAGCAGCGGCTCAGCCTGTATAAAGCCAGCACCGGCCAGCGCTAGCAAAACAGGGCGTGCATAGGTGAGAAAGCTCACCAGCGCCGCCACCGGATTTCCCGGCAGGCCAAGCAGTAAGCACGCACCAATCTGACCGGCCATAAACGGTCGCCCCGGCTTAATGGCTAAATGCCATAGATTGAGTTCGCCAAGCTCAGCAATCGCGGCGCTGACATAATCTGCCTTGCCTTGTCCGGCCCCGCCAGAGGTCAGCAGCACATCAAAGCTCGACGCGGCCTCATGCAATGCGCTGCGCACTGCCGCGCCATCATCGGGCAGAATACCAAGATCAACCAGTTCCACCGGCAGTTTGTTTAAGGCACCAAACAACAGGTAGCGATTGGCATCGTAGATCTGCCCCGCTTCAGCTTGCGCCCCCGGCTGCACCAGCTCATTGCCAGTGGAAAATACCCCGACTTTGACAGGCGCATAGACTTCAATTTCTACCCGTCCTTCCGCTGCAAACTGCGCCACTTCCGGCGCGCGCAGCACCGTGCCGCGTGCAAGCACCGTAGCACCCGCCCGCACATCCTCACCCCGCTGCCGGATATTTGCCCCCGCGTGCACAGCGGCGCTCAAGGTGACACTCTCCTCGTTAAACTGACAGTCTTCCTGCGGCACAACCCCAACGCAGCCTCCCGGAACCGGAGCGCCGGTAAATATCCTGCGTGCCTCTCCGGCCATTAATGTGGGGCCACTGTTATCTCCTGCAAAGGTGGTGCCGACCACCTGATAGATCAATGGATTTTCGCAGGAAGCCGGCCCAAGGGCAAAGCCGTCCATGGCGGAATTGTCAAAGGCGGGCACATCCCGTTGCGCCACCAGATCTTCAGCAAGGATCCTGCCATAACACGCCGCCAAAGGCTGTGTCTCACGCCTGTTCAGCGGCTGCGCCATGTCTTGCAGCAGGGCAATTGCTTGGTTGTGACTCAGGCTTTCGTGGGTTGCTGTCATGCGTTGGCCTCGTCGTCTAATGCCGCCCAGAGCGCCGCGTCTTCGCTGGCACCAGCAAGATCCTCCGGACTGTTAATGTTAAAAAAGGGATCCAGCTGCCGTCCCTCTGCTTCCATTAAAGGGAAGTGGCATATCGCGTGTGCCTGTGCATTGATAAAGCCCATAAGACGACGCTCACCTGCTTGCAAATAACTAGATAGCGGAGTGCGCAGGCAGGTAGCCCACAGCGAAAAGGTTGGATGAAGGCGCGCACCACTCGCCGCGACGCAGACTTTGGCCGTCTGCTGATCGGCTTGCGTTGCCAGTTTCTCCAGCAGGTGCGTGGGAAAAAACGGCGTGTCCGTCGCCCCAACCAACACCTGCGAAAACCCATTCTGCGTTGCATAGTCAAGTGCGGTCAAGATGCCACTGAGAGGTCCCAAGTGGCCGGGCATGATGTCGGGCAGGATTGGCAAATTGAGTTCCACATGCGCTGTTGTTGGCGCATTGCTGGAGATAACCAGCGCGTCCACTTGAGCGCTCAAGCGCGTAGCCACATGCGCCACCAGTGGTCTACCCTCAAGCAACTGTGCCCCCTTATCGGCTCCTAGCATGCGCCGGGATAACCCGCCAGAGAGCACGCAGCCGAGGGTTTTCTCCCGTGCTTTATCGGGACGTGCAGAGGGGGCAGCAGGGGAGGGCTGGGCCATGAGCGCAAAACCTGTTTAGACATTCTACGCCCGCACTTACGAATGCATCGCGCTTATGTCTCACAAGCTAGCCGAACTTTCACCAAATGCAATCACCTGCCATAATTAATCGCAGGTTTTAGCCTGCACCACCCCTGACGTGCAGATAGCCTCGCTTACATCAAGGCAAACTGCTGGGTAAATCGGCTTTGCTCCAGTCGCAGCGAAATCAGCGTAAACGCCTCCTTCAAATCATCCCCGTCCACGTGATCGGGATAGCGTAACAATGTGTCGAAGCTAGGTGCTATATCGTTAGGGCTCGCGACGCGTAAATCGCAAAGCTGCAAAGGGCAACCTGCAAACAGCCGAAATCCCGCGTGTTCAAAGGCAAGTGCCTTCACCCCTGAGTGGCGCCGATCCTCTAGTGCAGCGGCGAAGTAGTGGTTCACGGCCTTCTCGTTGCCCTCAACCGTGAAAAACAAATGGTTCTCCCCTAGAATGAGTGCACCGCTCAGTTCGTGCTTTGTATTAAACCTACGCAGGCGCGTCAGCGTACTTTCCAGATGTGGCTCAAGCTTATAACCAAGCGCGGGCCAATGGATCTTACTTTTAAAAAACAACTGAACGTCTTGCATCGAGGGCAGCTCCGTACAACTGGAGGGGTCTGTTTGTCCTATCCTGCCGCCAAAACTATGAGTGAAAGGTAAAGGGAAACGCACTAACCTATTGCAAATTAACTCGAAATTACTCGGGGTAAAACTGCGGATAACTGCCTGTGCATACATACGTGCAATAAAAGCCTACCAATCAAAGAGGGTCCGTGATCATCACAGGAGGCAGAACGCAAAAGGGGCAGCCAAGCTGGCTGCCCCTTTTTGGCAAATAGTAAAATGCTACTAGAGTGTGATGCGGTAGGCGGCAAAACCGTCCTTGCCATCGCCCGCTTCTTCAATCTGTACACCCTTCACATCGCCCATGTATTTTTTACCAGCCGGGCCGGTTTCAAACAGCACACTGGTGTTGTCTAGCGGCTTGAACACCCAGTTAGCATCCGCAGATGGATTGATAACGCCTTGATCGACAATGTAGCGCACAATCACGTCGCGGTTGGTATCTGGTCCAACAAACACAACAACTTCATCGTTGATGCCCGGGAAGTTACCCCCGCCACCGGCGCGGTAGTTGTTGGTCGCCACAATGAACTCCTGCTCAGGGTCAATTGGCTTACCTTCGAACATCAGATCGACGATGCGGTTTGCATCGGCATTTTCCAGCTCACCTTTCGGTCCGTATTTGGAAGGCTGCGATAGATCGATCTGGTAGCTCACCCCATCAATCACATCGAAATTGTAGCTCGGGAAGCTAGGGTTAATCAGTGGCTGATCGGTCTTGCCCGGCACGACTTGATTGAAGATACCGGCAGAGCGTTCCAGCCACTCTTTAACGTCGCTACCTTTAATCTTCACCGCACGCGTGGTATTTGGATAGAGGTACAGATCGGCGACGTTCTTGATCGCCACCGCACCGGCTGCGACATCGGTGTAATATTCAGGGCCACCACGGCCACCGGCCTTAAACGGCGCTGCAGCCGAAAGCACTGGCAGGGCAGCATATGGGCCATCTTTCAGCATCTGCTTGGTGTACCAGGTTTGCGCCTGCGAGACGATCTGTACCGACGGATCATCGGCAACGAGCGCGAAGTAGGAGTAAAGCGGCGCGGATGTCTCGCCAACGGCTCGGCGCACGTAAGCAAGAGTGGCTTTGTGATCTTCAGCCACAGCTGCTTCCACTTTCGGATCGCTCTCAACTAGCGGAATGCGCTTGCGGCCATCTTTCTTGTAGATGCTTGGTACTTCTGTGGTGAATTTGGCAATCTTCCAGCCATTGTTGCCATCGCGCTCAACCATCAGATCGATAACACCAAGGTTGGAGCCCCAGAAACCACCCATCGCCGCAGGTTTGCCCATCAAGGTGCCAGCGGCAACATCAACGCCCTCAATGCCTTCAAATGCAGGACCGGGGAAGACAAGGTGCTGGTGACCGGTAAACAGCGCATCAATGCCATCAACGCCTGCAAGGTGCAGCGAGGCGTTCTCTTGCCCCTCCATGTAACGTCCACCCGTAATACCAGAGTGTGAAAGCGCCACAATAATATCAGCGCCTTCCTCTTTCATCACCGGCACCCAAGCCTTGGCAGCGTCAACAATGTCACGCGCGTTGGCCTTGCCAACCAGATGGCGGGCGTCCCAGTTCATGATTTGCGGTGGTACAAAGCCGATAAAGCCGACTTTGATCGGATGGCTCTGGCCGTTGCCATCTGTAATCATCTTCTCAACGATGACATAAGGCTTTAAAAACAGGCTATCTTTACGTCCATTGCTGCCCAGTTGGCCCTTCACAAGGTTGGCGCAGACAAATGGGAAGTTAGCGCCGTTCAGCACCTTGGTCATGAAGTCCAAACCGTAGTTGAACTCGTGGTTGCCAAGGGTGGCAGCGTCATAACCCAGCACATTCATGCCCTTGATAACCGGATGCACATCCCCATCATGCATCCCGCGCTCGTAGGCAATGTAATCGCCCATAGGGTTACCCTGCAGGAAGTCACCATTATCAACCAGCATGGTATTGGTTGCCGCAGAGCGAATGCGATTGATTATGCTCGCAGTACGCGCCAAGCCCGCTGTGTCCACCGGCCGATCCGAATAATAATCATAGGGCATGACATGAACATGCAAATCGGTGGTTTCCATCAAACGCAGATGGGCAGTGTTACCGGATGCAAAGGCGGAGTAGGGGTGCAACAGGCTGGAGGCACCAGCAGCTGCAAGGCCTCCCAAAACGCCGCGACGGGTGAGCGAAAACTGCGAAGACATGTGTCTCTCCTAAATCTAAGCCCTCGTCAAAATGACGAAGAAATATCAGCATGACTGGAAGATTCGAAAAAATCCATCAATAAGTGAAAAAATACACGTCAATATTGCAGCAGTATGATACCGCGCGTGCGGTTGTATTGGCGGCGACCTTAACGGGTCAACGATTGCTCACATTTCAGTGGGTGCTTTTAAGTGATTAATTAGCCATTTTCAGTAGTCTCTGAGCGTTATTGCTCTAAACTCCATAAATATTTATTAGATGTTTTGGATATTTATAATGTCGGCACTACTTGGCTTCCCAAAGGAAATTCTAAAAAGTTTTTCGCTCGCAAACGTTGTTTCTCTGGCTTTTGCTGATTGCTTTTCGCGTTCCGCTTGTTGCCGCATTGGAAATGTACCCCATTTAGCAACACGCTTCAAAGTGTTGTCGGATTAACATTAGTTGCTTTCTCGATAATATTTTGCGTGTTCGCTTTGCTGTACTGGTTGCTAACAATGAATGCAGTAGAGTATTCAAACGCCCAGTTTCTCACAGGAGCAAAAAAGCTACTGCTGTTTCTTTTAAAACTGGGATTCAGCGCAGTGTGCTTGATGATATTACTAACCTCTGGTTATCTTGCAGTCATTTTTATTACCAGTTGGCAATTTGGTTTGGACATAAACAGTCCAGAATACAAGCCGATCAGTAAATTCCTTATATATACAACTCTGCTCCTCTTTTTTTGGTCTTTTATAAGAATATGCGTCGTCCTGCCGATGTTCGTTGAGCGAGGGTCTGCCAGTATAATTGAAAGCTGGGTGATAACCCGCAAACTTGCTTTCGCCTTATGGCTGCCGCTTCTATTGGTTGAATTACTAGGAATCGCGTTTAGGCCTCTGTATGAATCCATCGCCGACCAGCACCTGAGCTCTCTTGTCAGATTGTTGGTCGAAAGCTTCTTGCACTCATCACTCCTTTGTATTGTTCAAGCGGCATGGAATGAATGCAAGCAATACACGATTTCAATCGAACAAATAGATGCGCGCATTAGGCCTGCTCCAGTCGCGGACTAACAGAAATTCTCCTACAACTAAAGATTAGTACGGGTCTTGTTTTATTGTATGAGTTTACTATGCAAAAAATTGCACATTGCTTCAATGCGCTTTATGGTTGTATTGACGCGTTCTTTATTTTAGTAAGGATTAAAACATGCTTGGTAGATTTCTTGGATTAATATTTAGCAATTTGCGCGGGCGAAGCTCTTCCGCATGGGCGCTGCTCTTTTTGATGCAGCTTGCCAGTTTACTGGTTGCGCAATATCCGTTGAATCCTGATCTATTGCCAAAGTGGGGTTATTGGCCCGCGCAAATTGCCTATTATTTGCTTATGTTCTATACCATCGGCTATTGGCTCGAAGAGATGAACGGTTTGCAATCTCCCGGCAGCCAAGTGTTGGCGCGCTATGTGTCTTATACATGGCTCTCTATAAAAATTGTTGCCTTCTTTGTGCTGTGTGTTGCGCCTGTTGTTGCGGTCTATTTGCTAAACGTTGAGTTCTTTGTATCCGTGCCCTTTGTGATAGTAGGGGTAGCCGGCCTAACCTACCTGTTTCTCGTGTTGTGGTGTATGGGGCGGATGGTGCCAGCCTATGCTTTCTTGGCCCGTAGCGGTTCGGGCGGAATTAAACAGGCTTGGGCCTTTACACGCCCAATACGCAAGCATCTTTGGGTGTACGCCTTGTTTACCCTAGTGTTTTTCTCAATAAACGGCCTGCTTGGCTTTTATGCCTTTAGGATCTCGGGCGGCTATGTGATTGCTCTTCTACTGGGTCTTATTGGGGCTGCCGCTTCTTACGCTGCTATGCAAGCTGTTTGGCAGCTGGCCTCAGAACATCAAGAAAGCTCCGAACCGCTTGCCAATGAGGCTTAAGATTTGGCAATACACGGAAAATCAGGGGCGGCCTTCGTGTCGCCCTTTTCCTTATGGCGCGCTTTCTACTGTGTCTCGGACTTTTTTGTGCTAGCAACAGCAAGCGGCTAATTGCTTAGTTGCAAAAGGTCGGTAATTGCAGTTCGCGAAGCAAAAAAGGGCAGGGCGTGAAAAAGCTATTGTCTTGGATGAAACCCCCATCAAGAAACGAAGAAATCTTGGATGAAGACCGAATTCTGGAAGTCCTGCGACAGGTCAAAGGCCCGCAGAAAACGGGAAACATCGTCGATCTGGGCTTGGTAAAGGATCTAAGTGTCTCTGGCGGGCGGGTCGTCTTTTCTATTGAGGTTCCAGAGGATCTTGCACCAAAACTTGAAGGGATGCGCGCCGGCGCAGAAAAAATCGTCTCCGTGTTGCCCGGCGCCGACAAGGTGCTCGTCGCGCTTACCGCGCAGCGTGTAGCAGGCGCCAAACCGGCAGCTCCTACTGCGATGCCATCGCCAACAGGTGCAACCCCAGCGAAAAGGCTACAATCGGCAAAGCCCGCCGGGCAGGATATTGCCGGTGTACGCCATATTGTCGCCGTAGCCTCAGGCAAAGGCGGTGTTGGCAAGTCAACGACAACTGTCAATCTTGCTCTCGCTTTGGCTTCTAATGGGCTCAAGGTGGGCGTGCTTGATGCTGATATCTATGGCCCCTCTATACCCACGTTGCTCGGCGAGAGCGGCAAGCCGGAAGCCACTGCAAACAAACAAATGCGGCCCAAAACCGCGCACGGGATCAAGTTTATTTCCATGGGGTTGATGGTGGATGCCGATGCGGCGCTCATCTGGCGTGGCCCAATGGTTGCTTCGGCGCTGAACCAGATGCTGCGGGATGTGCAGTGGGGCGAGCTGGATGTTCTTATACTGGACCTTCCCCCCGGCACTGGGGATGTACAGCTGACATTGGCACAAAAAGTTCCACTTAGCGGCGCAATCGTTGTGTCTACTCCGCAGGATTTGGCTTTGATCGATGCCCGCCGTGCGATCTCGATGTTTGACAAAACCGGCATCCCCATGCTCGGCCTGATTGAGAATATGAGCCATTTTGTCTGTAACACTTGCGGCGAGCGCCACGAAATATTCGGCAATGGTGGCACGCGCAGCGAGGCTGATAAGCTTGCGGTCCCCTTCCTTGGGGAAGTGCCACTTTCGCTTGCGCTCCGCCAAGCCTCTGACGCAGGAACACCGCAAGTGATAAGTGAGCCAGACAGCGCACCGGCAAAGGCCTACAGATCTATTGCGGAGCAATTGCTCCCCTCTCTTAAGCTGTCGCGCGCACAGCTGGCACGGCCCGCACCGCGCATTATTATCGAAAGCTGAAATGGTTTCAGTCCTTAGAAAACCACTGTAGATTATTGTGATATTTCATAGGGTTGCAGTAGCGGGGTGGCAGTTTGTCACCTCGCTTTTTGGTGGGCCACCGCGTAGCTTGCCCTTATCCCAGCCGCTGTCGGTAGGTGCCTCCCCCCGAAGGCTCAAAATATAGCCTGCACCGCATATGCGCTGGATATAGGAGCAGGGGCCAAAACCCCACAAGTGATTGCCATGCACGCGAAAGACAATGGCCGCGCAATCGTTGCCATGTTGCTGTCAACCGCCTTCTTTATGTTCAATGATGCAACCTTGAAATACACCGCCCAGTCTATGCCACTGGGCCAGGTCATTTTCCTGCGGGGCGTCGTAACCACGCTGATTATGGGGGCGGTTTGTTGGTATCTAGGCGTATTCAAGCTTGGAACCCGCCTTCTGCACCCAGTTGTGCTGGCGCGCACGGCGCTTGAGGTTGTCGGCTCGCTTATGTACCTGACTGCTCTGACCAACATGCCCATCGCCAACGCTACCGCAATGCTGCAGGCCATGCCGCTGATGGTAACCGCAGGCGCGGCCGTTTTTTATGGCGAGCAGGTCGGTTGGCGGCGCTGGAGCGCCATCCTCCTCGGGTTCGTTGGGGTGATGCTGATCATCCGGCCGGGTATGGAAGGCTTTGACGCATGGGCGCTACTCGCACTTGGAGCTGTGGCATTCATGGCCAGCCGTGATTTGGTCACCCGCTCTATGCCACAGGGCCTACCTTCCAGCGGAGTTTGCTTCATTGTTTGCGTCGCAGTCACCTTTATGGGCGCAGGGCTAGGACTGCAGGAACAATGGGTTTCGCTTGACAGCGCCCATGCGTTGCCTATCGCAGCGGTCTCGGCCTTTCTGATTGGCGCCTACTTCTTTGCTATTGTTGCCACAAGGTGCGGCGAGATGAGTGCGGTCACCCCCATGCGTTACACTGGACTAATTTGGGCGACTGTCCTTGGCATCGTGATCTGGGGCACAAGGCCTGATGAACTTACCGCACTTGGCATGGTGGTTGTGGTGACATCAGGGCTTTACATGGCGCTGCGAGAATACAAGCGCAAGCAACAAGGCGACAACATTCCGGCAGCGCCGCACGGGCGCAAACATCCGCCACACAAGCCCGATCTGGAGCTGGTCGGCCCTTAACCCCCCCAAAAAAATTCCCCCAGTGAACGCGCGATAAAGGAGGACAACCATGACCTTTGGTAATGATCATCTGAATGGATCTAAGGATGTAGAAATGGATCGGCTGCTGCTTAGAGCACGCTGCGAGCGCTCTCGCGCAGCCAGAGAGTTTTTTGGTAGCATGCTCAGGTTCAAGCGCCGCTAATCTGTTAGTTTTCGAATCAAATAGCGTTTATCAAGGCCCGTGCAAGCTTTGGAGCTTGTGCGGGCCTGTGCCGTAAGTCACTGTTTTAACTGAGGTTAATAAAAACTAACCCAAAGTTGCCTTGGTTAATCATCAAAATTAGTTAAATTTTTCAATGACTTGCAAAAATTTTATATTATGCATGTCGCATTTGTGAATATGGGAGCCTTATAGGCAGGGGAAAGAGCTAAAAAAACAACTTGTAATTAGTGCCTAATTTTGCCCATATTCGCAATGAGACCTACAAAAGTAGGCCACAACTCCGCAAAACGCGGATTATTTGGGTTCAGTTGGAGAAACATCATGTTTGCAAAATTTTTGAAAGACGAGTCTGGCGCCACCGCCATTGAATACGGCCTGATTGCTGGTTTGATTTCCGTAGTGATTATTGCAACCGTTACGGCAGTTGGTGGTGATTTAAAAGGCGTTTTTGGTAAGCTCAACGCTGCGCTAGATACAGCGAATACGGCTTCTACCGAAAGCGATGGAACCTAACGCGCCAAATAGGGCTTAAAGGAAAAGGAGCGATACTTCGCTCCTTTTTTGTAGGCAAAATAAACCTCTACCTCCGGTGGAGGACTGGAAGAGTTTTACATTTTGGTTGAGAGACCTTTCTGCTTGGTCCGCTGTTTAGAGACCCACTTAATCAAGCAGGGAGGTTTATTATGGATGTAGACCACCTTAAGCACAGTAGTTACGACTGTAAGTATCATATTGCTTTTAGCAGTAAATATCGCACAAAGCGGCTTTACGGTGAGTTGCGTAGAGAGCTGAAGGGTCAGTTCATCAGATTGGCGCTGGAAAAATGACGCCGCATTGAAGAAGGCGAGCTTTTGCTTGACCTTGTGCAAATGCATGTCTCTATCCCACCTAAGTACTCAGTGGAGCATATCGTTGTATTTTTGAAAGGTAAAACGTCACTTTCTGTTGCTAACAAGTATGCAAGGAAACGGCGCTATAGAGGATATCATTTTGGGGCACGGGGATACGTTGTATCAACGACGGGTTAACAAGAGCAGGTCGTTAGGCGATACATCCAAAATCAGAAGAAAAGGAAAAGTCCTGTGACTACAACGATTTGTTCAAGGTTAGTTGTTAACGACCAACAAAACCACTTCTAGTGGTCCAAGCGAAGTGTTACAAGCTTCAACCTCTGGTGGAGATCATGTCTTTGAGGCCGCCATTCCCTTACCCGCCCGTGACACTCATGTGCCTGCTGACCGACCCGGGCGTGTTTACCCCCCGTTCAATGACAAAATCATGCCCCATGGGCTTGCGCGCCACAGCCGCTTCAATTGCCGCTTCCAGCACATCATCTGCTTCAGATGCCCGCAGCGCCGCCCGCAAATCAGCCCGGTCATCTTGCCCAAGACATAGATAAAGCTGGCCTGTGCAAGTCACCCGCACGCGGTTACAACTTTCACAGAAATTATGCGACATCGGCGTGATAAACCCAACGCGCCCGCCAGTCTCGGCAATCCGTTCATAGCGCGCCGGCCCTCCGGTAACATGGCTGCTGGCCGAAAGACTGTAGCGAGAGGCAATGCGCTCACGCACCTGCGCAAGCGAAAGAAATTGCTCGTTTCGATCCCCATCAATCTCGCCCATCGGCATGGTCTCGATAAATGTGATATCGTGCCCATCCCCGTGTGACCACGCCACCAGATCAAGCAGTTCGTCGTCATTGAAGCCTTTCAGCGCCACACAGTTGATCTTGATCTTGAGGCCTGCATCCTTGGCAACTTTGATGCCATCCAGCACCTTTTGCAGGTTGCCCCACCGCGTCACTTCATGGAATTTTTCTGCGTCTAGCGTATCAAGCGAAACGTTGATCCGCCTCACCCCGCAATCATAAAGCTCATGGGCAAAACGATGCAGCTGGGTGCCATTCGTGGTTAGCGTGAGTTCCTGTAGAGCGCCGCTGTCCAAGTGCCGCCCCATAGCGCGGATAAACGATATTATGTTTTTGCGTACCAAAGGTTCACCACCGGTCAGGCGCAGCCGCTTTACACCCCGCCGAACAAAGGCCGAGCACAGCCGGTCCAGTTCCTCCAGCGACAATACTTCCTTTTTGGGCAAAAAGCTCATATTCTCCGCCATGCAATACACACAGCGCAAGTCACAACGATCTGTCACAGACACACGTAAATAGCTCACATGGCGGCCAAACGGGTCAATCAGCGGCGCCTCGGTTGGTGCAGCTTTTGCATCCTGTCCAACTTGAATTTTGCCTGCAAAATTCGCGGGCTCGTGAGAGGAAACTGTTTGCCGTGTCACTATTCGTCTCTCCAAAAATGCGTTGTCACAGAAAAGTTCATTTTCTGCATTTGCAATGCAACGTTGCGTGACCACTTTAAAGCGGGATGGCAGATGCAAACCATTAGCATAAAACCTGAGGCCAGAATTTGTCAAAACTCAATTTACCCCTCGGAAGCATTAATAAATTTAAATAATCCAGCGATTATAACACATACTATCGGTTCTGAGCGACACCAAATGACATTGCGTAACAAGCGAGAAGTGCTAATGAAAACATATATTTGGCCGGTTGAAATTCGTCTGCAGAAAGACCGGCAGCATCTACTGATTGAATTTGATGATAATACAAGTATCAAGCTTTCTGCCGAGTACCTGCGTACGCACTCCCCATCTGCCGAAGTGCAAGGGCACGCAGCAGATCAAAAAAAACTTGTATCGGGCAAAGCTGATGTAAAAATACTGGAGGTCCTGCCCCAGGGAAACTACGCGGTCCGCCTTGTCTTTGATGATATGCACAACACTGGCATTTACAGCTGGACCTATCTTCAGGAGCTAGCGATAAATTTTGCGGCCAACTGGCAAGTGTATATAGAGGAGCTCGCCTCAGCTGGTGCAAGCCGAGAGCACTAGCGCAACAAATATCGCCAGCTGAGGCAAAGGGCAGGCGCATACCGCGTCCTGCTCTCTGTTTCGCAGTTTATGCTAGCGATAGTTAGTGCTGTACAATAACTCGGGCACCAACAGATACGTTCTCGTAAAGGTGGATCACATCCTCATTTGCCATGCGGATACAACCCGAGGAGACTGCGGTGCCAATGGTCCAAGGCTCGTTTGACCCATGGATGCGATAGATGGTGCTGCCGATATACATTGCCCGCGCGCCTAGGGGGTTATTGGGCCCGCCTTCCATATAGCTCGGCAGGATCCGCCCTTTACGCCGCTCGCGCGCAATCATTACCGCCGGTGGCGACCAGCTCGGCCACTCCGCCTTGCGGGTGATACGGTGCGTGCCGGCCCACTGAAAGCCATCACGGCCGACGCCAACCCCGTAAACCATCGCAGTACCGTTCCCGCGAATATGGTAGAGGCGGCGCTCGTTCGTTTTCACAAGAATGGTGCCAGAGGGTAGGGCGCTTGGATATCGCACCAGCTTGCGCTTGATCGGTGATTTGCCGTGATGGGCCGCGCCATAAGTAACCCGTTTCTTTGTTATCGGGTCGAAGAAGTAGTTGGATGCTGCTTGCGCACTGCTTGCCGCTAGCAACAACGCTGCGCCGAGCAAGGCCATTTTTTTTAATACGTGCATAGTAATTCCTTGGTTTCTTATGGGTGGCGGGAGTAAATGCCCCGCATAAGCCAAGGATTTTCATAGAAACGCTATGCAGCCGTTAAGCCTGCCCACCTCGCGGCAGCAAAAAAGCACGACCAGTGCACCTTTGTTCTCCTGTCCTAAACATCCTCCTGCAAGGCACATTTCAATAAGAATAAAATTGAACCAAACTCAGGACATCCGCAGTAAAAACGCACAGGTGAACGAAAAAGGGAAGGCCGTTTAGCCTCCCCTTTAAAGCGTAGATGTTGTAGATGCACTGCGTCTGACGCTAGCTCAGGTGCAGTTCCTTGAAAAAGTCATTACCCTTGTCATCAACAACGATAAAGGCCGGGAAGTCTTCAACCTCGATGCGCCAGACAGCTTCCATACCAAGCTCTTCAAACTCGACTACCTCAACCTTTTTGATGCAATCCTGCGCAAGACGCGCCGCTGGTCCGCCAATGGAGCCAAGGTAGAAGCCGCCATGCGCCTGACAGGCGCGCCGAACCTGCGCAGAGCGGTTGCCCTTGGCCAGCATCACCATGGAACCACCTGCCGCTTGGAACTGATCCACATAAGCATCCATGCGCCCCGCAGTGGTTGGCCCGAAGGAGCCGGATGGCATGCCCTCAGGTGTCTTAGCCGGACCGGCGTAATACACAGGGTGGTTCTTGATGTAATCCGGCAACGGTTCGCCAGCCTCCAGCCGGTCACGCAATTTGGAATGGGCCAGATCACGTGCCACAATCAGCGGTCCGGTTAGCGACAACCGCGTCTTGATCGGATGCTTGGAAAGCTCTGCCAAAATTTCCGGCATTGGCCGCGTCAAATCAACCTTGACCACTTTGTCAGACAAGGCATCCTCGTTGATTTCCGGCAGATACTTTTCCGGATGCCGCTCAAGATCCTCCAGAAAGATACCGTCCTTGGTGATCTTTCCCTTTGCCTGACGGTCAGCAGAGCAAGAAACCCCAATGCCAATTGGCAGCGATGCTCCGTGCCGTGGCAGGCGGATCACCCGCACATCGTGGCAGAAGTATTTACCGCCAAATTGCGCACCCACGCCGGTTGCCTGCGTCAGTTTGTGGATCTGCGCTTCCATCTCTTTATCACGGAAGGCATGCCCCAGCTCCGAGCCTTGCTCCGGCAACTCATCCAGATAACGGGCAGAGGCGAGTTTCACGCTCTTCAGGTTTAGCTCTGCCGAAGTCCCCCCAATCACCACAGCAAGGTGGTAGGGCGGGCAGGCGGAAGTGCCAAGGGTAAGGATTTTTTCCTTGATGAATTCCATCAGGCGCTCGGGTGTCAGCAGGCTTGGAGTGCCCTGAAACAGGAAGGTCTTGTTCGCAGAGCCGCCGCCCTTCGCCATAAACAGGAATTTGTAGGCGTCCTCGCCCTCGCTATAAAGCTCGATCTGCGCCGGCATATTGTTGCGCGTGTTTTTCTCTTCAAACATGGAAATCGGCGCTAATTGCGAATAGCGCAGGTTCTTTTTGAAGTAAGCATCGCGCGCGCCCTCCCCAAGGGCGGCTTCGTCATTGCCACTGGTCCACACGCGTCGACCACGCTTGCCCATCACAATAGCAGTGCCGGTATCCTGACACATTGGCAACACGCCCGCTGAGGAGATATTGGCGTTTTTCAGCAGGTCATAGGCAACGAACTTGTCGTTCTCCGTTGCTTCTGGATCATCAAGAATTTTGCGCAATTGCTCCAGATGTTCCGCTCGCAGGAAGTGGTTGATATCGGCAAATGCCTCCTCGGCCAACAGGCGGAGGCCCTCGTCTTCAACCTTTAGCAATGAGGTGCCATCAAAAGCGATCTCGCTCACGTGATCGCTGGTAAGTTTGCGGTACTTGGTCTTGTCCTCGTTGAGCGGAAATAATGAGGAGTGAACGTAGTCAGGTGCGGTGGTCTCTGGCATAAGCTGTTCTCTTTTTTTGGCAAAGAGTGTTCTCTAGGCAATTCTCAGCTGTGGTTGTAACGGCAAATTGCCTGCGGGCAAAGCGCCGCGCTAAGTTTTTGTGCTTATCGCCGGATTATCGCCATGAGGCCATTGGCAATTAGTGGAAAACGGACGCCCAAACAAAAAAGCCCGCGACAGTGCGGGCTTCTTTGTTGTTCCAACAGGAAGGAAGGCGTGGTTACGGCACCCGTGTCGCCTCGATGTGCAATTGCACATTGACCGGCAGCGCAACTTGTCCAGCAGAAGTGCCTTCGCCAATTTTAAAGGCATCGCGCATCAACTCCACTGTCCCTTCGGCAACCGCCTTGTCTCCGTCAATTTCCAGGGAAAAGGGCAGCGTAACAGGCAGCACAATGCCTTTCAGCGACAGCTCTCCGTTCAGTACATAGCCACCATCAGGGCCCGGTTTCACACTTGTGCTCGTAAACACTGCTTGCGGGAAGGCAGATGCATTAAACCACTCAGCCGAGGCTAATGCGCTTTCGATTTGCGATGTGCCGGTCTTTACCGAACCAAGCTCGACTGAGGCCGAGATCTGCGCTTCGCTCAATGCATCAGGATCAAAGCGAATCTCAGCAGACCAACTGTCAAAGCTTCCCTTGATTTCGTTTCCGCCTTGCGATGCGGTAAACGCAATTGAACTGCTTGCCTGATCAACTTGCCATTCACTTGCCGACGCTAGCGCAGTGCTGCCAAGTACACAAAGACCAGCGACCAGAATTCCAAACAACCTACGAACTTCCATGATTTCTTTCCTTAGAAAGTGGTGGTCAGGGCCCGGATACTCTATTGTTGTGGGCGTAACATGCGTAAGAGCACACCATCTTTGTTAATAAGGTGATGCTTAAGTGCGGCCAGTACATGCCCTAGGATAACCGCGATAAAGGCAAAGGCTCCCAACGCATGGAAAGTCTTCATTAGTTCTGATGCTGCCTCTTTATCACCAAGCACCGCAGGAACCGGTAGGTGCGGTACCTCAAACAGACCGAACCAAATCGTCGGAATGTTAAATGGGGAGGCGGAAACCATCATCCACCCAGTGATAGGCATAAGCAACATCAAGCCATAAAGACCAAGGTGACCCAAATGCGCCAAGGCGCGCTCGATCGGGCGCATACTCTCTGGCAAGCGCGGCGTTGTCATGCAAAACCGATTAACCAATCGCACGAGCACAAGCGCAAGCAAAGTGAAGCCGATGGACTTGTGCAGCTGAAACAGCTCAAACACCCCCGGGTCAAACGGGTTGAGGCTGCTCATATAAAAGCCAAAGGCAAGCATTCCGATAATGATGAGGGCGATCGACCAGTGGAGGGCAATGGCAATCCAGCCATAACTTTTTTTTGTATTTTTTAGCATCGCAGTACGCTCAAAAAGAAAACCTAGTGGTTTTTGAACCAAAAACAGAGCCATGCACCTACTCGTGACGCATGGCTCTAAGTTGGGTCAGTTACTTCTTCAAAGTCTCAGCTTGAATAGAGATGGTGATCTCATCGCCAACATTTGGAATAAACGCACTTACGCCAAATTCAGAGCGTAGAATAGAAGTCGTCGCTGCAAAGCCCGCAGCCCGCTTCTTGGCCATCGGGTGCTCAGCAATCTTGTGCACTTTCACATCCAGTACGACTGGCTTGGTCACGCCATGAATGGTCAGATCACCTGTCACAGCAAGTGCATCGTCACTTACCTTTTCTACCTTGGTGCTCTTGAAGGTTGCCTCTGGGAAATTCGCCACATCAAGAAAATCACCAGACTTGATATGTGCGTCGCGTTTCTCCCAAAAAGTGTCCAGGCTATTCATGTCAATTGTGACTTCGACAGATGAGTTTTCTGGTGCGTCTTCGTCGATAATCAGCGTGCCATCCCACTCTTTAAAGCGGCCATCGGTGATGGAATAGCCAAGGTGGTTGTAGGAAAAGGCAATATTGGAGTGGCTTTTGTCAAAAGCATATTCAACCGGCGCAGCAAAGGCTGTAGTTGCAACAAGTGTCGCAGCGGCGAAGGTCAAAGCTTGCAAGTGTTTCATCGTGTATTCCTCTTAGATCAGATTAATGTGTCTGGGTTGCACAGAATGTCGCAGCCTTCGACTAAAACTTCTAGAGGAAACAGTTGAAACGCACTGTTCAGTTACGGGGAACAATTTCACTTAATTTTTGCCACAATTGGATCTTGTAGGAAATTGTAGCGTAGCCCTAGGTATCCTATTGATTGCAATGGGTAATTGCATGCTGAAATATGTTATTGAATCAGTATTTCGAAGCTGTGCCGTTTCACAAATGTCGGAGGCTGCGAGCGACGCCCTTCACATCCCCTCACTTAGTTGTGAAGGTGCCTGTTGAGAAAACATCGCATAAACCGATAAAGCTCACAGGCACTAATGTATACGGATTGGTTTGTTTGTACGGTGTTACACCGGTTTTAACGCAAACAGCACGCCGTTCTTGTCGCGAATGAAATCCCACTTCGCTTCTTTCAATGCACTGCGAAGCATGGGCAGGACGCTTTTCTCGTCGGCAATGAGCAAATAGCCGTCCGGGCGTAGATGCGCCATCATACGTTTAAGAAATGGAACCTTGGCATTGTTCGGCACTTCATGGAAAAACTGGTCCAGAACAATCGCGTCAAGATCTTTGGGCGGTGTATAGCCAAGCGCATCCCGATGTACGATTTCGATCGGGAAATTCTTCTCCTCAGCCCGCTCCCGCAATTGTTCAAGGCCCGTCGCGCAGCTATCAACGGCAATTACCTTGTGTCCCTTGGCGGCCAAATAGAGCGCGTCCCGCCCCTGTCCGGCACCAATATCCAACACAAGCCCCTCTTTAAAGTCAAACGCGTTGATAGTGGTGGTAAATTGCTTGGAAGTGTGCCCGAAATAATCCGGATCCTTCTGGTAAATCTTGTCGTACTTTTTCATGCTCTGGCTTCGCAGCTGTTATCGACCCTATGCCAATCCCTATAGGAGGGCAGGGGCAAACACAACCTTAGGCCCGCGCCCCGCGTAGCCTTTCAAACAGCAACACTTCACTATCCTCAAATGAGGCTTTGTCATAGGCCTTGAAACCGGCACGGCGCGCTACTGCCAGCGACGCTGCATTATGTGGATCGATCATTGCAACACTTCGCGGAAATTTCGCCACCTCATCAGCAAAATAGCAAAGCATTTGCAGCAGCTCCCGCCCATAACCGTTGCCATGAATTTGTGAACACATCACCCAGCCCGCCTCTGGGGCATCATCAAAATGCGTCCCGAGCCCGCGGTCAAAACTGCCAAAGCCGGCTTCACCAACGAACTTGCCGCTGTCACGTTCTTCAACGCAAAAATAGCCATAACCATGCAACGCCCACAGGCCAGCATATGTCATCAGCCGGGCATGCGCTTTGGCGTAGGTTTGTGGCACTTCGCGAATATAGCGATACACCAGCGGATCCGACCACAGCGCTTGCGAGGCTGCGCAATCCGTTAGCTTTGGCGCTCTGAGTTGCAATCTGGCGCTGCTTATGGTGTATTGGCGCGGAGCCTCGGTGGCACCTACATCAAATATAGCGAATTGTCTGTCAATATTTGTGCCCATGACTAATTTGTCTCAACGAAAATACTATTGTACATTTTAGGTATAATACTATTGTTTCAAAAGATGTTGTACAAGTCAGTTTAATAATGTTGGCTCCTTTAATATGTATAATTGTATCCTGCTGAGTGATTTTTTGGGCTCATGCTTTTGTTTTGCCAAAAGGCTAACAATATCACTATGCTTACTGTTGTTTATTGGCTGCGAACAGCAAATGTCTCCAAACACAATTACATCGATTTCTGGCAGCCCGTTTGCCAGCTTGTGGTATGTTTATGTGCCTGACTTGCAAGAAACCCGTGCCACTCTTATTTTCCAACACGGTGAATATGATAATGACAAAGTGCATGGCCTGCCGCATTTTGTCGAGCACTTGGCAGTACGCAATGCAAACAAGCACAGATCCAAAGCCATCGCTCCTCATGATGGCGCGTGGACAACGCGCTTGGCAACCTATTACAGCAGCAGCTCTACCATTCCTGAGGAGGCCTTGGCCAATGTTCTGCGCCACACGCAAGCGCTCAAGCTACACTATGATGAGATCATCGCCGAACGGGAAATTGTCAAGCGAGAGTATGAATTCCGGGTCCGCGATGAACAAGCTAGAGACATTTGGACCAATACCGGGGCATTTATCTTTCAAGATGAACGCATGCGGCGCGACCCTTTAGGTACGCCGCAATCAATTGCCGCTTTCAAGCCCCCTATGGCCATCCTCAGCCATCGAAAAACGCATCAATTGCGCAAAGGGCACTTGATTTTGTTAACGCCCGAACGCTGGGCAAGGGCTCGGGAGTTGGTGAATACAGCATGGGCCCGCGCCTCCACGCAGCAGCACGATATGTCTCAGCAACCTTGGTCTCCCCCTCAACAATTTACGCTTCCCTTCACCAATGGCCAGCTGCATCAGGAAATTACGGTACCAACGATCGCCACATCGAGATTTTACCTGAGCCAACGGACCCGCGTGAATAGCGATGTCGACGTGAATAAATTCGAAGCGCTTATTCTTCTTGCCTCTGACTTTTTGCAGGACCGCTCTGCCTATGGCATGGTCGGAGCGCTCTACTATGACGATTACCAGATTAATACTCTTGATTTAAACCTTGAAATGATCAGCGCATCTGATCTGCTGCTCACCCTAAACGCAAAAACGTCAAGCGAAACAAGCCTTGGGGATGCCAAGCGCACGGTATTGCAATTTCTTGATAACTTGCAGTTTTTAGACATGCCGGAGCCGGAATTTGCACGGATCAAAGGACAGCTGCTTGCAAGGCTGCGCAATGGATCAGATAAGTTAAATAGTGCAGATTATGTCTTTAAAGCATTAGTGGGGCGCCTGCCAGTCCCCGATACAGATCAGATCCTCGCTGCGATTGAGGCACTCACCCAAGACGACTTGCGTAATCTTTTTTCCCAAATGGTGACGAGCTCTCGGCGAGCAACTGTTTTTATCAGGGCAGAATAAATGCTTAAGGTATTTGCGAGTATGCGATTAACACTTTTCACCCATTTACTGGTCATGCTTGGTTTAGGCGTAGTCCTCGTTGCCTGTACGCAGCCCACAGCGGATAGTATGATCCGCACTTCGCCACAGGGCAATGTCTACCACTTGGTTTCAGTTCCCGAGGGGACTGCGGAATTAGTTTCCATGAAGATTGTCTGGCCCTAACCGCTAGGGTTTCCGGCCAGCGTCTCGCTGGTCAATATGGAGCTAATGCGGACTGGGCGCACGTCGGTGCTAGACGAGCGGCAGGTTCAACAAGCCTTTGGGACAGCACAGGCCTATGCGCGCCTCAAAGCTGCGCCAATGACAGTGAGCGGGGTTTTGCATCTGCCACCACAAGAAATAGAAACAATCGCGCCGCTTGTTCAGCAATTACTTCATAGTGAGACGATCAACCCAAAATGGCTTAGGCGCATAAAAGAAGCCTCCCTTGGCGGTTTGAAAGAGAGGCAACAAAACCGGGACACTCTTGTCGTCGATGTGGCATTTCGCGCGGCTTTGCGTGAGCCGCGAATGCAGTGGTTTCTTGTCGGCGGCAGCAGCGACACTTCGGCAAGTCATCGTCAAAACGCGCTTCAGGAAGTGAGTGTCACGCAGATTCTTGCCTGGAGGCGCTTGTTGTTGGCTTGCAAACCACTGATTGTAGCCGTTGCCGGTCCGGTTGGTGAAGAGCGAGCGGCGCAATTGGTTGATTTAGTCTTGGGGCCTCCCCCGTCAGCGCTACTGGCAAAATCACCTTCTTGCAATCAGCCCGCCAAAACATTGCAGCCACTACAGCCCAAAGGCCAGATAGTGCTTCATACGCCAAAAGAAAACGTAGCGCGCATTTATGCACTCGGCGAGGTCAATGAGCAAAGCGAGGTCGATAGCTTCAAAACCAGTGCAGTCATAGAGCACTTGAATAATCAACACAGCGGCGCGCTGATAAAAGCCCTTCGTCATGACGCAGCATATAGCTACGCTGTTGAAGCGTTAGAGCTGCGTTACACAGCTAATCAGAGCCTACTGTCTTTCAGTTTCTTAAGCCCGCCAGAGGCAGCACCACACGCTTTGCAACGCTTTTCCGAAGCCTACAAGCAGTTCTTAAACGAACCCGACTTAGGTTGGTTTGACAAGGTCAAAACAGCATCAATAGCCACGATCACAGCGCAATTGCATAGGCTCGACACCATGGCGCACCAAGTTGCAAAGGACAAGTTGCGCGGCAAGCCGCCTTTCACTTTTGTGGAGCTCGTGCCCCAGATGGACGCAGTTTCTTCTGTCGATATTCACCGCCACATGCAACAAAACTTTCCCAGCACAGGGCAATTGCAGTTTGTCATCGCCACACCGCGGCCACAGCTGTTTCCTGATGCCTGTGTGATCGAAAGGGTCGAGCAGGTCGCGTCCTGTTATGTCGAAGAACAGCAACAGGGAAAACCAAGGCGGCAGGGAAACAAGCCATTGCTGTAAACCGCTCAGGCGCGACTTCGCGGGAGTGGAGCCTTAACATAGAGAAAGTGCAACAGGCCAATTTCATAAAGGCACTAAAAAACTCTGGACTTAGCGCAGGGCTTTGGCAATAACCGCAGAGCAGCGTTGGTTGTTATCGACGATGCGAAGACCAACCAATCACATGCAACTGTCTGCATGGCTGTGCCAAAGCAGTATCACCATCAAACAACGGCCTCTGGTTTGTTGCAGTTGACCTCGCATATTGAAGGCAGCTCTACGGGAATAATAATAATGCTTGCCAACCGCCTCACCGGCTACCTTACCTCCCTGCGAAAAATCGCACCGGGCACTTTGCTATGTGCCACCGTCGCCATTGCGGCAATGTTCCTATCCGAGCACTACGGCGGACCGACAATGCTGTTTGCGCTCTTGCTTGGCATGGCCTTTCATTTCTTGTCGCAAGAAGGGCCTTGCATTACGGGCATTACGTTTTGTGCCAAGCGTCTGCTGCGTATCGGCGTCGCGCTACTCGGCGTCCGCGTTACTTTGCAACAAATCCAGAGTCTTGGTTTGGAGCCGCTGCTGCTTATCATCGTGTGCGTTGCCGCCACGATCCTGTTTGGCTGGTTTATTGCGCGTCTCAGCGGGCGCTCCAGAGAGTTCGGCTTGCTCACCGGTTCCGCTGTTGCCATTTGCGGCGCCTCCGCGGCGCTGGCTGTGTCCTCTGCCCTGCCGCAAACTAAAGAGGCCGAACGCGACACCCTCTTTACTGTTATTGCTGTGACAACGCTTTCTACTTTGGCGATGATCTCCTACCCGATTATCTTTCAGTTGCTCGGGCTGGAAAATACACAAATCGGCATTCTGCTAGGTGCGACCATTCATGATGTGGCGCAGGTGGTTGGTGCGGGCTATGCGATCTCTGAGGAAACCGGCGACATAGCCACCTATGTCAAACTGCTGCGCGTGGCGCTATTGCCCATCGTTGTCCTGTTGTTTGTTGTTGCCTATGCCGGGAAGCGTGGCGGACAAGAAAGCGCCGCCTCTTCGTTCCCTTGGTTCGCTGTTGCTTTCGCTGTCATCTTGGTGATCAACTCCATGGGTGCTATCCCAGAAGACCTGCGCATCGTCATGGATGATACCTCCCGCTTTGCCCTTGTTATGGCTATTTCCGCACTGGGTACCAAAACCTCCTTGAAGGCCATGGCATCGCTTGGTCTGCGCCATCTTGGCGTTATTATCGGGGAAACAGTGTTCTTGTTTGCGCTTGCGACTTCCCTGCTGGTGGCCTTTTTGTAAGCCAGTTTAGAAACGCGTATAGAAAAAGCCGCTGGCGGTGTCCCGTCAGCGGCTTTTTCGTCTCTCTACAATGTAAGGCGATGTGCCTAACGGATCTCTTGGTCCGGACGCCCGACACAGTGGTATTGGAAGCCGTGCTTCTCCAGCTCTTCCCTGCGGTAGATATTGCGCAAGTCCACCATGATTGGCGCAGCCAAGCTCTCCTTCAAACGGCCAAAATCGAGCGCCCGGAAGGCGTTCCATTCTGTGACAATCACCACCGCAGACGCTCCCTCGCAAACGCTGTAGGCGTCGGCACCAAAGTGGACGTTCTCCATCAGCTCCGCTGCGCTTTCCATCCCCTCCGGATCATAAGCATGCACCTGCGCCCCATGGTCTTGCAGCGCTTGCACAATAGAAAGGGCAGGGCTGTCGCGCATATCATCGGTGTTCGGCTTGAACGTCAGCCCCAAAACGGCAATCTTCTTGGCGCGTACGTCGCCCGATAGCGCCGCCACCACCTTTTTCGCCATGGAGCGCTTGCGTTGGTCATTGATTGAGCAAGTGGTCTCGATCAGACGCACCGGCGAGGAGTTGTCCTGCGCCGTTTTCACAAGGGCAAGCGTATCCTTGGGGAAGCAGGAGCCACCATAGCCCGGGCCCGCATGCAGAAACTTGGAGCCAATCCGGTTATCGAGGCCGATACCGCGCGCAACATCCTGTACGTTTGCGCCAACTGCTTCACTTAGATCGGCGATTTCATTGATAAAGGTGATCTTCATCGCCAGAAACGCATTGGCCGCATACTTGATAAGTTCGGACGTGCGCCGCGAAGTGAAGACCAGTGGCGACTGGTTGAGATATAGCGGGCGGTACACCTCGCTCATCACATCGCGCGCCCGCGCTACATCAGTTCCAACTACGATCCGGTCAGGCCGCTTGAAATCGTCAATCGCTGCACCTTCTCGCAAGAACTCAGGGTTGGACACCACATCAAACGCGGCCTCCGGGTTGGTCTCGGCAATAATGCGCTCCACCTCGTCGCCCGTACCTACAGGCACTGTCGATTTTGTCACCACCACAGTATAGCCGTTCATGGCAGCAGCGATTTCCTTGGAAGCGGCGTAAACATAACTAAGATCCGCATGGCCATCACCGCGCCGCGAAGGCGTGCCAACGGCAATAAACACCACATCGGCTTTGGCAACGGCCTCTTGCAGATCTGTGGTGAAGCTGAGGCGACCGGCAGCACAATTACTCTCAACCAGTGCATCAAGACCCGGCTCATAGATCGGGATCTCACCAGCTTGCAGCTTGGCGATTTTATCCGTTGCTTTGTCGACGCAAATAACCTCATGGCCAAAATCTGCGAAGCAGGCGCCGGAAACCAGCCCCACATAGCCGCTGCCGATAACTGAAATAATCATAGATACTCCTGTAATCCCTCAGCTAGGATTCCTCTGTGTTTGCCTCTGTAATACTCTTTTGCACCCCACAAAGAAACTGCTTGGGGCGACTTGCCCAGTATGAAATTGACGCAAGAGCACCACATATCGTGGTTGAAAGGGTTCCAATGTATCTGAAAAAGAAGGCGGTGATGGCACAGCACTATGCCCTAAGAAAATAATTGGCCCGAAATAAATGAACAGCTTTCTTGCTAGTTTGCTCACAGTAAACAATCAAGAAAATTTGCTATGCTCCTCCGCAATTGTTGCTGTATAACTTATAGTAATTATAAGTCATAAAATTGTAATTATACCGTAAAAAAAGTTCTATGTTAGTGTATTAGGTCTTGGTCCTCTGTAACTTTTAGTATAGTTCGAGGAATCCTTCCATGAATATATTGCGATCCCGCCTGGCTCAGGGTGTGGCAATTGCTACTGCAACTACGCTGCTGGCTTCAACTCATGCCGCAGCTCAGCCACATTTTTTTGAACGCATCGCCACGTTCCCTGTCTATAAAACGCTACCTGCCAATGCGGACAAGGCAACAGAAACGGTTGCCGAAATCATCAGCGCAACTCAGGATGGCCGTACCCTCGTTTTTACGGATAGTCCCGCAGATTCTATCGTCTTCGTCAACGCTACCAATCCTGCCAAGCTGAAGCCGATGGCGCGCGTCGACGTGGGCGGCGAACCAACCTCTGTCACCGTCGCTAGCAATTATGCCTTGGCGGGTGTTAACACCTCGAAGAGCTTTGTTGAGCCATCCGGCTATGTGGCTGTCATTGATTTGGACAGCAAAGCTGTTGCCGCCAAGTGTGATGTGGGCGGTCAGCCCGACGCAGTCGCGATCTCCCCTGATGGGCAGTTCCTCGCAGTTGCCATTGAAAATGAGCGCGACGAAGACCTGAACGACGGCGTTATCCCGCAAGCACCTGCCGGTCATCTCTCCGTGTTCCAGCTGGACAGCGACGGCAAGCCGGTCAACTGTGACAGCGCCACCACCGTCCCCATGACAGGACTTGCCGAGATTGCCCCGTCCGATCCCGAGCCGGAATTTGTCGCCATCAATGATGACAATATTGCTGTGGTCACCTTGCAGGAAAACAATCACATCGCGCTTGTTGACCTTGCCACTTCCAAAGTCATTAAGCATTTCTCTGCGGGCACTGCGTCTCTGGCAGCAGTGCCTGCAAAAAAAGCGCGCATGTCCGACGCCTCTGGTGATCTGAAGGATGTGCGCCGTGAGCCCGATGCTGTGGCGTGGATCGACAATGAGCGCTTTGTAACGGCGAACGAAGGCGACTATAAAGGCGGCTCCCGCGGTTTCACTATCTGGAACAAGGATGGTAGCGTTTCCTATGACAGCGGCGCGCTGATGGAACACTTGGGCATGTCTCATGGTCACTACCCTTCAAAACGCGCACATAAAAAAGGCACCGAGCCCGAAGGGGTCGCAACCGGTTCCTTTGACGGCGAGAAGCTTATTTTCGTGAACTCTGAGCGTGGTAACTTTGTCGCCGTCTTTAAAGATACCGGCGCGGCGCCGCAGTTCCGCCAGTTCCTGCCAACTCATATCGCGCCGGAAGGTCTGCTTGCCTTGCCTAAGCGCGGCCTCTTTGTTGTTGCCAATGAAAAGGACGAGGCTGAAGAGGGCGTTCGTGCACATGTGGGCGTCTATCGTTTTGGAGCAGCGGCAAGCGCCTATCCGCAGCTGATCTCTGAGATCGACCCGGCAACAGAGGCGCCAATTGGCTGGGGGGCGATCTCTGGCATGGTTGGCGACAGCCTTGATGCCAACAAGATCTACGCTGTCAGCGATAGTTTCTATGATGCTGCCCGCATCTTCCAGATTGATGTCTCTGCAAATCCGGCACGCATCACCTCTAAGGTCGATTTGTCGGGCGGAGCGCAGAAGCGCTACGATCTGGAAGGGATCGCCCTTGCTGCTGATGGCGGTTTCTGGCTCTCTTCCGAAGGCCACCCCAAGAAAGGCTTGAAGCATCTTCTCATCAAAACATCAGCACAAGGCGTTGTGCAAGAAGAGATCGAATTGCCAGCTTCCTTGGTGGAGCAGGCGCAGCGCTTCTCTTTGGAAGGTGTGACCACTGCAAATATTAATGGCGCACCGCAGGTGATCGTGGCTTTCCAGCGCGAATGGAAAGATGATACCAAGGGCCAGACCAAACTTGGCTTCTACAATCCTGCCACGAAAGAATGGACTTTTGCTCTTTATCCTCTTTATGCACCGGCAAGTCCTGCTGGCGGTTGGGTTGGCCTTTCCGAGGTGACCAGCCTCGGCGACAGCCGTCTTGCGATTATCGAGCGCGATAATAAAGGCGGTGAAGATGCAGCCATCAAGCAGGTCACAGTCGTTGACCTAGCGGGTATTATGCCAAAACCGCATGGTGCAACATTACCAGTGCTGGAAAAAGTATTGGCACTTGATCTACTCCCAACTATGGCAGCAGGTAACGGCTGGACCCCAGACAAGGTAGAAGGGTTGGCGATCACTGCTGATGGCCGCGTTCTCGTCTCCACCGATAATGATGGCGTGGACGACGCAAACGGCGAGAGCCTCTTCTTTGATATCGGTACCAGAAGTAGTCTGGACGTTAACTAAGACGATACAGTTGCGCAGCAGATCAAAAATCGCGACCCGCCGGCTTACCCGGCGGGCTTTTTCATGCGTATTGGTAGAAAACTGGCTCAAAATTGCACCAAATTTACTCAGCTTTGCCTAGTCGTTACGAATAGTGTTTTTTGCGGGCTACAACCAATTTAATGGTAAAACTACGTAGATTACGCTGTGCCATGATTTAGCAAACTACAAGAATCAAATGCGCAGGTGGAATGCTGCGTTTAGCTATGAATAAATGCTTATAAGCGAAAGCGAGTGCTTGCGGTATTCTGTGCGACCTCACAGTCTTATAGGCGTTCACCTATATTGTATACATTTGTCACAGTGCAAATACGGATACAGCAACGTCAGTTTATCCGCTGTCAAACTCTGAAGAGTCGCCGCAAGGGAGATTGATTCTGCAAAAAATGAGATTTTTTGCACAGCCCTTGCGTTCGTTTTCGATCGAAGAAAAAGAAAATTTGATCTGAAGATTCCACAAAACGCAGCGGAAACAGAGATAATTTTATCTGTATTTAAAAAATACCAGATTTATCAAATGGTTGAAATGCATTTCAAATTTTAGTGACTTTAAAAAAAATGTGCCAAATCAACCCTCTACAGAGAGGATAAAAGTTCAATAAAATTTGATATAAAACTAGTATGTATTTAAAATATAATTGGAATAAAAGCCTTTAAAAATAAACTCTTATCTGCGCATTTCGTTGTAGAAACTACATTTGACAATTAATGAGTGATTAGTTTTACTCAACGCAGATTTGGGGAATATGATTTTTCGGGGCTGGGTTATGTACCTAATTATAGATGAACAGGAATTAGTGACTGAAGGATATGCTTCAGGTTTTGGGCGCGAAGGAATTTCAACCAGTGGCTTTAAGCCGGATGAATTTAAAGACTGGCTAGAAACCGCACCGGATGAAGACTTTGAAGCGGTAGAAGCAATCCTTCTTGGTGACTGTAAAGAGCGCGAGGTTATTGCACCTATTATTCGTCGCCGCTGCGCGCAGAAACCGCTTATCGTTTTAAACAATGCCAATGCGCTTGAGCAGACCTTGAAATTGTTTGCAGCTGGCGTCGATGATGTTGTTCGCAAGCCGATCCATCCGCAAGAAATTCTGGCTCGCGTTGGTGCGATCAAGCGCCGGACCGTCAAGCAGGCCAGCGAAGTGCGCCTTGGCAATCTGACTGTGTTCTTTGATGGCCGTGATCCAGAAGTAAATGGCGATATCTTGCCGTTGCCGCGCCGCGAGCGTCGCATTCTGGAATACTTGGCGCAGAATAATGGCCGCCGTCTGACCAAGACACAGATCTACAACTACGTTTATGGCATCTTTGAAAGTGACGTAGACGAGAACGTCATCGAGAGCCACATTTCAAAGTTACGTAAGAAACTGCGATCAAACCTCGGCTTTGATCCAATCGATTCAAAGCGCTATCTCGGCTACATCATCAATCCTAGCTGATCGCCGAGAATTCTCCCAAAGAAAAGGCCCTCTACTCTGTAGGGGGCTTTTCTTTTGCGAGGACCAATGCGATGCCGCCGCGCCAAATAATAAGGGCGACCAAGCGGCCGCCCTTTAAAATCCGATAAACGGTTTTGCAAAACGCCCTAAAGCATCTGCGCAAGCTCGCTAAACGCGCTTTGGGAGGAGGGGGCATCCAAGGACTGCTTAAGCGCTTCGTAAAGCTTGGGAACAATCGTCACCGCTTGATCAAGGAAAGGATCAACGCCCTCTTTGTAGCCACCCATCATGCGTAAATCCTTGGTGTCTTCGTACTTCGAGATCATCGCTCTCAGTTTTAACACCAGCTCGCGCTCCTGCTCGCTCCAGCAGTTCTGCGCAAGTCGAGAGACGGACGCCAGCGGATTTAGGGCAGGATAGCGTCCTTCCTCCGCAATATGTCTGTCCAGAACGATATGGCCATCCAGCAGCCCGCGAATGTTGTCGGCAATCGGATCGTTGTGATCATCCCCGTCAACCAACACAGAAATAACAGCGGTAATCATACCGCCACTGGCCTCAACGCCAGGTCCCGTGCGCTCCAGCAGCTCAGGAAGCGCGGTAAACACCGATGGCGGGTAACCGCGCGAAACAGCAGGTTCTCCGGCCGCCAGCGCCACGTCGCGCGCCGCATGGGCGTAGCGGGTCACGCTATCCAGTACCAACAGTACGGACTGTCCTTGATCGCGAAAGCTCTCAGCAATCGTAACAGCGGTTTTTGGGGCCAAGCGCCGCATCATCGGGCTTTCATCACCTGTCGCGACCACCACCACAGCCTTGCTGAGCTGTTCGCCGAGCGTGTCTTCTAGAAACTCGCGCACCTCTCTGCCGCGTTCGCCGACCAGACCAATGACCACACTGTCAAAAGAATTACTGCGCGTGATCATCGAGAGGCTAGTGGATTTACCAACTCCTGAGCCGGCAAAGATGCCAATACGCTGCCCCTGACAGATCGGCGTGAAAATATCAATGGCGCGCACGCCGGTCACAGCTGGTTCGCTGACGCGTTTACGTTCAACAGCACGTGGCGGCTCGCGATCAAATGGAGCCTCTACCTTGCCTTGGCGCAGGGGGCCTTTGTTATCTACCGGGTGCCCAAGCGCATTGACCACGCGTCCACACCAACTTGGATCCGGCATCAAGCTAAGCTTGCCTACCCGTTTAACAGGTGTTCCGAGGCCCAAATCGCTTTGTGTGGAATAAGGCTTCACCATAACGCTATCCGCGTCCACGCGAATAACTTCGCCAAACTCGAAGCGTTCGCCGCGCTGATAACGAACCTGATCGCCGAGCTTTACAGCGCTGCTAAGCCCCTTCACCCGCAAATAGCCGGGAGCGACTTCACTCACTACACCGCTGATATCCAGTTCCCAGCCATGGGATGGAACATGGCTGGTAAGCACTTTCAGCTGATCAAGAGCCGTCATTAGAATCGCCCTGCTTCATGCGCTGCTGATGCAGGCTTTGCAGATCTTGCAGCAATTCAGGCGGCAATTGGTTGCGTGGATCACGCGCCAGCGCATTCACTTGCGGCAAGACAGGATCCACTGTGCCAGCAGTGTTAAACTGCGCTCCTTGCTGTGCCCGTAGCTGGCTCGCAGGCGCCTCTTGCACCATGTGACCCAGATTCATCGGGCCGCTGGCAGAGCCACCAAAGCCGCTGCTGCGGGGTGTTACGCTTTCAAAATTGTTTGCCCCGGCCGCCCAGAGTTTTTGCTGCAGCAGATCCGCTCCGTTTTCGCGCGAGACCCTTGCGCTTTCGCCGGTCACCATATCAACCGGATCGGGCAGGGTAGCAAACGTATTGGACACATCCCCCCAATCGGGAACACCCGCTGCTTTACGCAGCTTTTCAACGTCAGGCAGCGCAAGGCCAGAACCATCTGGAATGTTCAGCTGAGAGGGGTGGTTGGGAATTTGGTCCAATGTATTGCGGGTTTTGTTGGAGATATTGGAGTAGCCCTGCTCCGCAGCTCGCGCCGCACCGGTGCCAACCACAACAGCCGCCTCACCAACCGCTTTTCCTGTGTAGACGACGGCTTCCCCGACTTGCCTACCGGCCTCTTGAATCTGCGGCAACAGATTCATTTGTGCGCTTTGCCAGCCAGTCTCTCCCATTGGCGGCGTGGTCGCACCAGCAAACGGCACCTGCGCACCAGCAACTGCCCTGGCAGCAGCCTGCGGTCCGCTTTTCCGGGTCGCAGCACTTGCCTGGGTGCTCGGTTTACTATCAGATCCGGCAGTGACTGTATTGTAGGCATCCTTCAGATCAATCTGTCCGGTGGCGGCCATTTCTCCAACATTGCCCGCCATCAAGCCAGCCATGCCCAGTGGCCCGCCAGCCAGCATGCCCCAAACACCACTACCAGCAATGCGTGAACGCACAGTCGCTTCATCTCCGGTGATTTCCCGGTAAAGCGTGTTGATCCCTGGAATGTGCTGCAAAGGGTTAATCACATCAAGGATTTCATCCCACGTGAAATCCTTCGATTTGGCAGCTTGTTGCACGTCACTTGCTGACCTGCGCAAACTGGTGGCTGCCTGTGAAGTCCCTTGTTCATCGCCAGCAGCAACCGGCCCAACTGGATTAACAGCCATTATCCGCCTCCTAGTTCGCGAATGGCCCGGCGGCGAACATCTTCAGCCCCCTGAACGGCGGAGTTGGTGCTATCAAACGTCCTTGTCACTTCAATCAGCTTGCTGATTTCCATAATAGGATTGACGTTAGAGCCTTCAACATACCCTTGTTCAATACCATTATTGACGAAGTCCAGAATTGGTTCTGCAGGACGGTCCGGGACGACGCCCGAATTGCCAACTCGCGAAAGCTTCGCTTGTGGATCAATGCTAAACAGCCCGATCACACCAACACGCCGATTACCTTGCATAATCGTACCATCTTTGCCGATCGTTGGCCGACCCCCAAGCGGATCGAGGGCGATTTCAGCCTCTCCGGCATCAAGGATCGCATTGCCTGTTACCGAACGTAGCACACCATCAACACCAAGTTGCATGCGCCCGTCGCGGGTATAGGCGACACCATTGCCGGTACGCATTGCCAACCAGCCTTCACCCGAAATTGCCACATCCAGAGCATTGCCGGTCTGCTCAATAGCTCCCGCCTGCCTGGAAATGTAAGTCGCGCCTTCTGATGCAAAAGCGATCTTGTCGCGGCCAGGCGAGGTTACAAGGCTATCGAATTTCACCTCATCCGCCCGGTAACCGGCTGTGTTCATGTTCGCCACATTGCGGGCGATGGTGTTCAGCCGGCGCTCCATGGAGACTTGGCCGGAAAGGGAAACGTAAAGTGATGATTCCACTGAATTAGCCTCCGAATTTAATCGCGTTAAACTGTGCGAGGGTATTGGCGTTGATGCCCATCCCGGCGTTGGTGAAAAGCGAAACAGTTGGTGCAAAACCAACATTGTTGTTGATGTCGTAAAGGCTTGTGAATTTCGAAATGGTCTTGTCCAGAGCCTCTGGTGTGTTGAGCTCACTCACCTTCATTTTCGACAAAATGAAGGTTGCCTGCTTGTCCACGTTGCCGCCAACCATCTGGTCCGGCATATTGATCGTCGAGCGGACAAATTTGTAAAGCGCCGGATCCGCGAGAATTTCATAGACCCAGTTATCCTTGGCCTTCTGAGAAACTTTAGGATCATCAAGCAGTTTTTGTGATGGCAAAATGTCACCGATCTTACGCTTGAAATACAATGCCAGTCGCACACCTTCGCTGCTGGCGCCCTCAGTTAGTTCAAGGGTTTGCTTCAGATAGCTGTCGACGATCTTTTGTTGATCCTTAATCAACTTGCCTTGGATCTCAGCGGTTTGCTCTTTGCGCACATCCGCAAGCATATCCTGAAGTTTGAAGGTCTTGCGCAAATCGTCAAGCTTCAGCTTTTTATCAAGGTAGTCGCGCTGCTTCCAAGCGCTTTGTTCTCGCAGCTCTGTGGGCATACGTGCTATGTCTTGCACGTTCTTTTTCAGGACAGGATCCGCCAAAATCTCGTCCCATACCTTCTGTCGCTTGTTGTAATCCATGGTCGTATACCCCTTGGTATAGCTGTTCGGGATCACCATCTTCATTACGGCGTAGAAGTAATTGTCCTTGTTCTTTTGCGCCTCAACCTGCTCTTTTGTATGCGTAGCGGTGGTCGCTGCTGCTGCTTGCCCCTTAATGCCACCCGAACTGACAAAGCTAAACGCTTCGACAAACTTTTTAAAACGTTTGTCAGTCAGCTTATTGGCGAAGGAGTTAGGGTCCTTTACCCCCTCATTAAGGGCTTTTTTCATAAATGCTTTTGCATAGGCCATATCCTCAAGGCCCATTGCGCGCATTGCATAATTAAACACACGAAAATCATCGACGAATTCGTCAACGCTCTTGATTTCTTTAATGCGCGTTAAAAAATGTTCGCTTTCACGTTTGACCTGCGGATCCTTGGAGGTTGTCTCCAGTGTCTTTGCCATATCGCGATTGATAAGCCTGTATCGAAGTGCCGTGTCCATCATGGCGCAATTCCTCCAAAGAATATATTGGGCTCGATCATGCGGGATATGCCTTGTCTGAAGCTGTCATTCGCACGCAGCGCACGCCTTTCAAGCGAAGCAAATTGTTGAACTAACGGCGGATCGATTTGCACCGGTTGCGATTCTTGCGTCATCGCCAAGAAATAACAGGCGTTTTTATGTTGAGGGTCTTGGAGTGGATCTCAAGATGGCGCCCGCAAACAAAAAATGCGTTGCCTGTGAGTTGCGCGAAAGTGAGCAGGTGGATGCGGGAAAAACGGCGGGGTTCTGCGTCTATCTTAGTGGCTTGAGTACTGACCGGTCGGTATTTTTGCAGCTTGCCGCAGGTGGTCTGAGGGTGCTTGCGCGAAATCAGCGCCAAATCCGCCAGTTTCAGACAAGAAACCAGCCCTAGCACTTACTCCCAAGAATGTAGCGATCCATCCAAACGCGTGGAGCAAGTTTTGAATATCATCCTAGGTCTTATCATCGTATTCGGGTCGATCTTGGGCGGCTACGTCGCCATGGGCGGCTACTTGCGCGTCCTTTATCAGCCCTTCGAGTTCCTGATTATCTGCGGCGCAGCCTTCGGGACATTTGTCGTGGCCAACTCCATGCGGACCTTGAAAGACACCGCGCGGGGTATCAAGGAGGCTATTGGCAACGATAGTCCCAAAAAGCGCGATCATCTCGATACGCTCTCAATCTTGTATGGCCTGATGCGCACCATGCGTGCCAAGGGGCGCAATGATGTTGAGGCGATTATCGACAATCCGAGCGAATCCGAATTATTTCAAACGTTCCCGAAAGTTCTGCGCAACGAGAGCCTGACGAGTTTCATCTGTGACTATTTCCGTCTCATTGTTATCGGAAATGTTCGTCCACACGAAATCGAAGCGCTGATGGATGAAGAGCTGCACACGCTCTCCCGAGAAGAGCTGCGACCGGTCCATGCGCTGAATACGGTTTCGGAGGCGCTGCCGGCGCTGGGTATTGTTGCTGCGGTGCTTGGTGTGATCAAGGCGATGGGGGCAATTGATCAGGAGCCGGAAGTGCTCGGTGGCCTCATCGGTGCGGCGCTGGTAGGGACATTCCTCGGTATCTTTGTTTCTTATGGGGTTGTCTCGCCGATCTCGAACAAAATTAAATCCGTACGCGAGCGGCGGTTCCGTCTTTATGTGGAAGTAAAGCAAACCATGCTGGCATTTATGAATGGTGCCGCTCCACAGATTGCTTTGGAGCATGGTCGTAAAACCATCGCCTCTGAAGATCGCCCAACCATTGACGAGGTTGAGGAAGAAACCATGAATGCTGGGGCAGGAGCGGCATAATGGAAGAGCTAGCTATGGAAGAAATGCAGGCCGGTGCTGAGGATATGGCGGGTAAGCTGGATCTGCCCTCCCGCCTGTTGGATGCGGCTGGTCTAGGGGTTGATCGTCTGCCGATGCTCAACGTGGTCTTTGACCGCATGGCTCGTCAGTTCATTGATACGCTGCGCCAGATGGCAGCCACTGCGCCTTACATTGCTGTGCGCTCGGTGGAAAACGAGCGAATTGGTGATGTGCTTGATCGTTACGATGACAATGCAATCGTTGCTGTATTGCACGCGCAGGAATGGGATGCGCGCATCCTCTTGGGCTTTGATCGTGCCTTTATCTTCTCAATGGTGGAAGTCCTTCTTGGCGGCGATGGTGAGGAGCAGGCTGAAGAGGAAAACCGCGGCCTGACAAACGTCGAGCAGCGCCTTGCCTATCGGATGTTTTCCGAGGCGGCGCAGGCGCTGGAGACCGCGTTTGAGGCAATCGCCGATACATCTCTGAAGGTAGAGCGTCTGGAAACTCGCATGGAGTTTGCGCAAACCGGGCGGCGCTCCAACCCTTGTGTTATTGCGAACCTGACCTCTGAAGTAATCGGCCGCGAAGGCGAAATCTTCGTTGTCATTCCGCAGTCGGTTCTCAACCCACTGCGTCAGAACCTCACCCAAGTGCTCAGCGGCGAAGTGGCTGGCCGTGATACCCGCTGGACCAAGCAGTTCCAGCAGGAGATCCAGCGCACCGAAGTCAAGCTTACGGCGGTTCTGGAGGAGCAGCAGCTTACTCTTGATCAGATCGCGCAGCTGGAAGTCGGCACCGTGCTTGAGCTTAATGCGACGCCGAAAACTCCAGTGAAGCTGGAATGTAACAGCCAGCCGCTGTTTAACTGTCGCCTTGGTCAGGTTTCCGGAAACTACACCGTACGTGTTGATGAACTCATCCAGCAGGAGGGGGAGTTACTTGATGACATCCTATCTAATTGATGGCGTTCTCTTTCTGGCGCTTATGATCACCACTTGGCGGGTCACCGTCATGTATCGCAAGCTCAAAGATTTGGCAGCTTACCAGCAAGAGTACACCAGAGCCTTTGAGCAATCCAGTGAAGCGATGGACGCCGTTGGCTTGTCTCTGCAAGAAATCCGCGTACGTGGCGAGGAAATCCTCAAGGCGCTCGGGGAGCGCATTGATGACGCTCGGGAGGCGACGGTTGATATCAGTTCTGTAGTACTGCAAGCGCAAACCGAAATGCGCACGCTGCAAGAGCATATCGATTGGCTTCGCAAAGGTGTGAATGATGTAAACCTCGATCTTTCTGCAATGCCTCGTGATCCCGGGCGCCGCTCGGGTGGTCGCGAGGCCACAGCTGCGCGCCAGCGCACCGCAGGGCGCGCCCGTCCCAAACCGGCAGGGTCTTCGAATAACTCGGCAGCAATGCTCTTGACCGGCGGCAAGGTGGTCGCCGCAAAACAGACCGTTGCCAGCTCCGAGGAGAAACAGGCGCCCAAAAAAGTCCGCAAGGTCTCCTTCGGAGAAGGGTCTGCATTCCGCCATGTGGCCGCAAGCGATCAGGCTGTAGAAGCGCCAGCGGAAAATTCTGAAGCAGACAAAGATAACTCCTAAGGTTCAATAGTTTTACAATTAAGGAACAGCACAGATGAGCAATCCAAACGAACTGAGCGACGAGGCATTGGCCCTGCAGTGGGAAGCCGCAGCTGCTGAAGGTGAAATGGAAATGGACGAAGCGCCGGCAATTGCCAGCTCGCCAGCCAGCACCGCCAGTAACCGCACCATCGGTGACGGAGTGAGCGAAGAAAACGTCGATCGTAATCTGGACGCCGTCCTTGGCATCCCTGTTGACATGCAGGTGGTGCTAGGCTCTGCAACAATGCCGGTGGCTTCTCTTTTGAAGCTTGGTCGCGGCGCGGTAATTCCGCTTGATCACCGCGTTGGTGAGCCAGTGAATCTTGTCGTCAATGGCCGTACCGTCGCCCGTGGTGAGATCGTCGTCGTAGAGGATGATAACTCTCGCTTTGGCGTTTCCCTCACTGAAATTGTAGGTGCCAAAGGCAGCTACGCTTAAGGCTGGATAGGATACATCGGACATGAAAAACGCGCTTCAGGCGACCACAGACCCGCTGCTGCCTAGCAAGCCTGGTACGCAAAAAGCAGCCGCGCTTCTGTTGGCCATGGGCAGTGAAAAAGCCACAAAAGTTCTAAAGCACTTCGACAATGACGAAATGCGGATGATCATCCGCGCCGCTTCAGAGCTGGGTACCGTGCCTGCCAATGAACTTGATGAGCTCATCGAAGAGTTCATCGGCCAATTCTCTGGTGGTGTAAACCTGTTTGGTACCGCTGAAGGCGCCGAGAACTTGCTGCGTGGCTTGTTGCCTGAAGATCAGGTTGCCGACATCATGTCCGATGTCATGGGCTATTCCAAGCGCTCCATCTGGGACAAGGTTTCCCAGATTTCCGAGCACGTCCTCTCGACGTATCTGCAAAAAGAACACCCGCAAACAGCTGCGGTGATCCTGTCAAAAATCACGCCAAACGCAGCGGCCAAAGTGATATCGCAGATCCCGCGTCGCCGCCGTAACCAGATCGTTCGCCGGATGCTGACCTTGAAGCCGATTGTTGAGGATGTGATCGACGAGGTGCAAAAAACCCTCCACGAGGACTTCATGGTCAACTTTGCGCGCACGGTTGGGACAGATTCCCACTCGCGCATGGCTGATATCCTCAACAAAATGGAGCGGGACGATCTGGAGGACACCCTGTCCAATCTGCGCGAAGTCTTGCCAAAGTCTGCAGAACAGCTCGCAGGCCTGCTGTTTACCTTCGAAGACATCCAGCATCTGGATATTCGTACACGTATGGCTATCTTCGACGATGTCACGTCCGATCAGATCACCACAGCGCTCAAGGGGACCGAGCCCGGTTTCCGGGATGCAATTTTGGAGGCGATGTCCTCCCGTGCACGCCGTATCGTAGAAAACGATCTGGCGGCAGCCGAACCTGTTGCTCAGCGCGAAGTGCTCGAAGCCCGTCGCGAGATCACAGATCTTGCGCTGGAAAAAGCCAACAGTGGCGAGATCGATCTGGAGATCGGCCGCTCGGACGAAGTATTCGTCTAAGCAAAACATGGGCGGCGTAAGCCGGCAGGTGCTCACCATAGGCGAGGGGAGGGGGCAACGCCTCCCACTTTCCTAACAGGAATAAAGCGGGCGTATGGCTGAAGATCAGGACCCGGAAAGTAAAACCGAGGAGCCCACGGAGAAAAAAATCCGTGATGCCGTCGAAAAAGGGGATGTGCCGGTCTCGAAAGAGGCGTCGGTCTTGGCTGCTCTGGTCGCCATACTGCTTATTCTCAGCTTTATGTCCATGAGCCGAACCAGCTCGATCGTGCAGTTTCTCACGTGGTTTCTGGATAATCCTGCCGAAATCTCTTTGAATACCTCCTCGGACCTATCGCAGTTGATGTTCGTTGTGGGGCTAGAGCTTTCTAAGTTTCTTCTTCCCATGGTGGGGCTGCTGATTGCGTTTGGTTTGGCATCTTCATTTTTACAAAATACGCCGCGCATGGTTCTGACCCGTATTCAACCGAAGCTGGAAAAGATCTCGTTGCAAAAAGGGGTGAAGCGCCTGTTCTCGATGAACACATTTATGGAATTCATCAAATCTCTTTTCAAGTTGACCACAGTTACTGTGGTTGCTCTATTGATTATCCGCTCTCAACAAGCGGCAGCGTTGACAACTATGTACACTGATCCTGCCCTCCTGCCTGCCACCATCGTGGCCATATCAATGAAACTGCTCTCCGGCATTTGCGTTGCAACAATTGCGCTTGTTGGGTTCGATCTTGTGCTTGCCCGCTTCCAGTGGCGTAAAAAACTGCGTATGACCAAGCAGGATATCAAGGACGAATTCAAGCAGTCCGAAGGCGATCCGATGGTCAAAGCGCGTCAGCGTTCGATCGCCCGAGATCGTGCCCGCCGCAGTATGTTGGGCAACGTCCAAGACGCTACGGTTGTCATCGCCAACCCTACGCACTTTGCTGTTGCATTGCAGTATGACCGCACCGCCGAAAGTGCGCCAAAAGTCGTGGCGAAAGGCCAGGACCTTATCGCCCTGCGTATCAAGGAGCTGGCCTACCTGCATGATGTGACGGTGATCGAAGACAAGCCGCTCGCCCGCGGTCTCTATGCCGCCGTAGAGGTTGACCAATTTATCCCACCGCAATACTACCGCGCCGTTGCGGAAATCATCTCCTACGTGTATACGAAGAAACGCTGACATTTTAGCGAGTAATGGGATAACTCCATGCAAAAAAACAAGTATGTCTCGGCCAGCACCCAGCAAATGCGCCGCGAGGCGATCATTGCCGAGGCCATTCGCCCTGTTGCTGCAGAGTTGCGCATGGTTGACCTGACATCACTTGCCCGTCACATACTTGCCAATGAAACGGCAAATATGGACGACCTGATCGCCTCCTCGGTGGAGCTGTTTTTCAAGCCGGACACGCTGACATACGCCAGCACATCGACCATCGAGCTCAATTGGTCAGGCGAAACCAGCGTCAATCTGCATTTACGCTTCGCCCATAATGGTGTGATTATCCTGTTTCAACTCATTCTGCTGCCGCTCAACTCCGCCGTCGAGGTGAAGTACATCGCGTTTGATACACCCTCTGATGATGCAGAGGAAAACACGGTAGTTTTGCAACAGGCACTCACGGATGCGCAGCTTAAGCTGTAGCGTCACCAAGGTGTTGCACAAGCACTAACCGGCATTTCCCTATTAGTTTACCCTCCGCCAGCTAGGCGCAAGATTCTCTTGTTACTTCTGCCATTAGTTTCGAATGGGTGGAGTAAGTCCCTTGGATCCTGTTTATTTGTTTACCCTCACATCACGGCAAGCCTCATGGTTGTCCGTTCGTCAGGCGACCGTTGCAGAAAACGTTGCAAATGCTGACACGCCGGGTTTTGCCGCCAAGGATGTCGAGCCGTTTCGTGATGTCTTTGATAAAACACAACTTACAATGGCGGCAACTTCGTCTGGGCATATGATGCCGGCAGGCGTGGGTAATGGCAAAGCCGAGGTGGATAAGGGCGAGAGCTGGCAGGTGTCGGTCTCAAAAAACTCTGTCTCCCTTGAGCAGGAAATGATTAAGGCTGGCCAGATTAATCGGGCCCACAATCTCAACACCTCAATAACAAGCAAGTTTCATGGCTTCATGTTGACCAGCCTCGGAAAAGGCTAGGCGGTAATTCTAAGCCCGACACGTCTTTGCGACTCGACATGACAGCCACTAGGAAAGTTCAATGATCGATCCCCTTTCAGCGTCCCTACGCATCACTGGAGCAGGCCTTCACGCCCAATCCCAGCGGATGCGCGTTGTCTCGGAAAACTTGGCAAACGCCAATTCTACCGGTAATACACCCGGCGCCACACCCTTTACACGTAAGACCATCACATTTACTGCCGAAATGGATCGGGCCCTTGGTGCCGATCTGGTAAAGGTGAAAGCAATCGGGACCGATAAGGCGGACTTCCGAATCGAGCATGATCCTTCCCACCCGGCTGCTGATGAAAATGGCAACGTGAAGTATCCAAATGTAAGCCCGCTTATCGAGCTGGCAGATATGCGTGAAACCTCCCGCTCCTACGAAGCAGGTCTGCAGGTGATGAAGCAATCGCGCACTATGATTAATCGCACAATCGATCTTCTGAGGAGCCGGTAATGGTTGGTTTCGTCTCTAGCGTTCGCACCATTTATACCGGTCCGGCCGCGACATCTTTTGCCTCCGGCGCCAATGAAACTCGCCATGTCGCTGGTGGTGCCAACGCCGCAAGTGGCGTTGAGGAAACAAGCTTTGCTCAGACTATGGCGGATGTTTTGACAGATACTGCTGCAGATCTGAAAAGCGCGGAAGCGGCATCTATTTCCGCAGTGCGCGGTGAAGCTTCAGCGCAGCAGGTTGTAGAGGCAGTGATGGAGGCGGAAATGTCGCTGAAAACCGCACTTGCCATTCGCGACAAAGTCGTCAGCGCCTATCAAGAATTCTCTCGGATGACCATTTAGGGATAACAAACCCATGAAAGCTCTAGCGATTGCCGCAACCGGCATGTCTGCCCAGCAGACCAATCTGGAGGTTATCTCCAACAACATCGCCAACATGAACACAACCGCTTACAAAGGCTCTCGTGCTGAGTTTACGGACCTGCTTTATCAAGTGGACCGTGCCGCCGGCGTTGCCAATCGGGGCGGTGAAGGGGCGATCCCAGAGGGCGTTCAGCAGGGCTTGGGTGTGCGCACCGCAGCAGTGCGTAAGGTCCACAATCAAGGTCCGCTCATGCAAACCTCCAATTCGCTTGATGTGGCAATTGACGGGCAGGGCTGGTTTCAGGTGCAAGGTCCTGATGGAGTCGCACTTTACACACGCGCAGGCTCTTTCAATAAAAACGCCAACGGTCAGTTGGTAACCCTCGATGGCTACCGCGTTCAGCCAGACATTACCATTCCAGAGGATGCCGCGAAGGTTACCATTAACGAAAGTGGTCAGGTTTTTGCCACCTTCAACGACGGGCAAGCGCCGCAAAACATCGGGCAGCTTACCATGAGCATGTTCGTCAATGATGCAGGTTTGCGCGCCATGGGCGGTAATCTGTTTCAAGAAACGGAAGCTTCCGGCGTTGCTATTCAAGGTGTGGCAGGGCAGGGCGCTTATGGCACCATCCGTCAAGGCTATCTGGAATCTGCCAATGTGGATCCAGTAAAAGAGATCACCGAGCTCATTAGCGCACAGCGCGCCTACGAGATGAATTCCAAGGTGATTCAGGCCGCTGATGATATGGCGGGCACCGTCTCCAAAGGCATCCGCTAATCCAAGCGCTCCGGTGAGTTAAGATGAAGCTGAGTAGAACAAAGTTGGGCGCTGCATTGGCAGCGCTCTGGTTGGCATCATCGCTAACCGGCGCGCACGCCGCCAGCAAAATCGTCACGCTGCCCGTGGCAGGTGTTGTTATCTATCCTGGTGACCAGATCACCATTGGCATGCTGCGGGAGAAAAACTTCTCGCGCCGCTCCATAGGCGCTTTGTCCGTGATGCGCTCGCCAGATCAGTTGATCGGCAAAGAGGCGCGCCGCACCTTGTTGGTGGGGCAACCAATCCCAAAAAGCGCCATTAGAGAACCTATCATCATCAAACGTGGCTCAGCTGCCACTCTCGTTTTTCGCGAGGATGGGCTGGAAATCCGCGCCGTCGTCGAGCCGCTGGAATCTGGTTCCGTTGGTGATGTCATTAAAGCAAAAAATCTTGATACCGGTCTGAACGTGACCGGCCGGGTGCAGCCGGATGGCTCGCTCCTCGCAACGGGAGGTTAACACATGAATTGGGGCTTTAAACGATTGGCGCGCGCCGTTGCCGCTGCGCTCGTTACCCTGACGGTCACAGGCGCAGTGTTGGGCACTTCTGCCTCGGCCATGGTGCGCATCAAGGATATTGCCAAACTGCGCGGCATGCGTGACAACCAGCTGGTAGGGTATGGTCTGGTGATCGGCCTTAACGGCACCGGCGATTCCATGCGAAATGCGCCGTTTACCGAGCAATCTTTGCAAAGTATGATGGAGCGCCTCGGGGTCAACGTACGGGAGACCTCGTTGGGTTCGGCGAACGTTGCCGCCGTGGTCGTAACAGCAGAGCTACCGCCTTTTGCAGGTCACGGTTCACGTATTGATGTCAATGTCGGCTCTTTGGGGGATGCGAAGTCCCTGCAGGGTGGTACGTTGATTGTCACCCCGCTCATGGGCGCGGATGGCAATGTCTACGCAGTTGCGCAAGGGTCTGTGTCGGTCTCCGGTTTTTCCGCATCTGGTGATGCTGCGAGTATCACGCAGGGTGTCCCTACAGCCGGTGTCGTGCCAAATGGTGCACTGATCGAGCGCACGCTACCTGACCAGTTTGAGCAGTTGCCTGCTCTGATTTACGAGCTGCGCAATCCAGATTTTAAAACGTCTGTTCGTGTTGCGGACGCGATCAATGCCTTCACCTTGAACCGTTATGGTGTCAAGGTTGCGCGGGAGTTGGATTATCGCTCGGTTGAAGTGATGCGTCCGACAACCATGAGCGCGGTTCGGTTTGTTTCTCAGATTGAGGGCTTGCTGGTGCAACCGGATTCGCCAGCCCGCGTCGTGGTCGACGAACGTACAGGCACGGTCGTTATCGGCAATAATGTACGTATCACCACAGTCGCAGTTACCCACGGCAACCTGACGGTTAAGGTCTCAGAAAAGCCAGAGGTGTCCCAACCAAATCCATTTGCCGAGGTCGGCGAAACCAAGGTTGTCCCGCGCACCGAAATCGAAGTGCAGCAAGATGATGGTCAACTGCAAATTGTTGAGGGCACTGACTTGCAAACTCTGGTTCGTGGCCTCAATCGCATCGGCCTGAAACCAACAGGTATCATCGCGATCCTGCAATCAATCAAGCAGGCGGGCGCACTGCAAGCGACACTGGTTGTGAAGTAACAGAGACTGTGCACGGGCCAATCAGGCCCGTGCAAGCTATTTGCGCAACACTCTCTCCCAATAATTACGTCTTTTGAAACTCGGTTGGAGCCATGTTGAGTTCACTTTCTCTAGTTACGCGCGTTAGCGCTGCTGCGATGCTCTTTACCGCAAGCTTTGCCTCTGGCGCAGCGGTGGCTGCCAATGCCCCAGATGACGGCCCGGTGGACGAGCTGAGCGTTGAGCTGCAAAAAGAAGCAATTGCGGCAGCGCAGAGCTACTGCCGCAACACCGCCGCAGAAGCATCCGATGCGCGCCTTGCGTGGCAAATGCGCGCGCTTTTCAATGTTGAAACCCGGATGCAGGAAAAGATCGTCGAGCTGGATGAAAAAATCGAGGAGCTGCGCAAGTGGGTCGAAATGCGGGACGATATCCTGAAGCGCTCGGAAGGTCATGTGGTGCAGATCTATGCCAACATGCGTGCCGAAGCCGCCGCCGAGCAATTGTTGACACTCGATGATAAGACAGCGGTATCTATCCTGCTACAGATGAAGCCGCGCCAAGCCGGAGCGATTTTGGCAGAAATGACCTCGGACCGCGCCGCGTACCTGACAGATTCTATGGCGCTTCTCACCGAACGTAAAAGAAAAGAGGGCAACTCGTGAAACCACTTGCCACGCTAGTGCTGGCGCTCTCACTTGCCAGCTGTACAAGCATGATCCGCGAAATCGGTCAGGAGCCAAGCCTCACGCCGCTTGGTCATGGTCTGAGCCCGAAAGTTGCCAACTCAACCATTGCGGTGCCCAATCAGGGCAGCCACAAGAAGCGCTCGTTCCATGGATTGTGGGCGCAGGGCGATCAGGCGTTTTTTAAAGACTCCCGCGCATCTAGCGTTGGAGATGTGGTGACCGTTGCTATCTCGATCGATGACAAGGCCACATTGGACAATGAATCCACCCGTTCGCGCGATTCCAAGCTCACCAACTCCATTGGCGGCAGCTTCTCATGGGGCACCAGCTCCACGGGCGAGGCAAAGGCCTCTTTAAATGGGGCAGGGAATTCCACCTCCAAAGGCACGGGCAAAATTGATCGCTCCGAGAAGATTAACCTCTCCATAGCGGCGGTTGTTACCAGGGTGCTTCCAAACGGTAACCTGATCATTTCCGGTCAGCAAGAGGTGCGCGTGAACTACGAGGTTCGCGTCCTATCTGTTGCCGGTATTGTACGTCCGCAAGACATCACGGGCCGCAACACCATTGCCTATGACAAGATCGCCGAGGCTCGCGTCTCCTATGGCGGTCGTGGCCGGGTAACAGAATTGCAGCAGCCAAGCCTTGGCCAGCAGGTGCTGGACAAGATTACCCCGTTCTAGGAGCCGGCCATGCTAAAAAAACTAGCGGGCGATATGCCCCAGACACCAAGTGCACTGGCATTTGCTGGCGTAACTGCCTTGGCGATCCTTGCCGGTGGTCTTCTTGGCGCCGCTCTTGTCGATCGCGTGCACACGCAGTTGATTGAAGAGCGTAAAGCAGAAGCGCCTGGTATGATTAATCCGGTCTATGCATCGGACAGCGAAATCGTCGCTCTCAAGCCGATTGTGACCAACCTGTTGTCGTCCTCGGAGAACTGGATCCGTATCGAAAGCTCGGTTGTTCTGAAAAAGACAGATATGAGTGAAGAAGATCACGCGGTGCTCGCCAAGGAAATCGAACAGGACTTCCTTCTCTATGCTCGGACGCTAGGACCGCGCCAGTTGCAGGGCACGCGCGGATTGCTGCGTCTGCGCGATGATCTTAACGAACGCGCCAAAATGCGTGGCGGTCGTGTCGTGCGCGAACTCGTACTAGAATCAGTGGTGATCCAGTAATGCTACGTCGCATTTCCCTGTTTTTGCTCCTGTTGCTCTCCATGAGCGGTGCCGCAGCGGCGCAGTCATTTGACTTGTCTTCGGTGTTACCAGCAGGGGAGGCGGGGGCGTCTGGCCGTATCATTCAGTATGCGCTGATCCTGACAGTCTTGTCATTGGCGCCGGGCATTCTGATCATGGTCACCAGCTTCACACGATTTGCTGTTGCCTTGTCGTTTCTCCGCTCCGGTATGGGTTTGCAAACAACACCTGCAAATATCATTCTGGTGTCGCTGGCATTGTTCATGACCTTTTATGTTATGGCGCCGACTTTTGATCGCGCTTGGCGTGATGGTTTGCAACCCTTGATCAATAATGAAATCAGCGAGCCAGAAGCGTATAAGGCAATGACTGCCCCATTCCGCAGTTTTATGCTCGACAATGTGCGCGAAAAAGATTTGGCACTGTTTGATGATTTGGCAATTGACAGCTTTGGCTACGACAGGGAAGCCCCTGTAGAAGAAATCGATCTGCGCGTTCTCATTCCCGCCTTTATGGTGTCTGAACTTCGTCGCGGCTTTGAAATTGGTTTTCTGATCGCTCTGCCATTTGTGGTGATCGATATGATCGTGGCCACCCTTACCATGTCTATGGGCATGATGATGTTGCCACCTACTGTGATCTCGCTACCCTTCAAGGTATTGTTTTTTGTTTTGGTCGATGGTTGGCATTTGCTAACAGCGGGGCTAATCCGATCCTTTGTCTAGCGCAAAGCTCAATTACTAAAATCTAGGATTTTGAAATGGGGAGCCTCGGCTCCCCATTTTTTTTATCTACATGAGAGACATGTGGATTGTTTGCCAAATGAGACAATGCAATACAACTTTAAATTGATTATGTTGCTGCAGAAGTAAGTATAAGTTGTAAAATACAACCTATAAAAAATTATTAGGACAATACAACTAAAAGTAAGTAAAAATGGTCAGCCTTGCGCAAGTGGACTCAGAAAAATATCGATCTGTAACGAGGCGCTAACAATAAAACGACAAGCGTTGGTATCAAGCCATTCTCGTTTCATCGGTAATACAATCCGATATGTCCCAGTGTATTTTGATAGGGACAAAACTATGTCTAGCCTTTTGACTAACTCCGCCGCAATGGTTGCTCTTAATACCCTGCGTGGTATTAACGAAAGCATGGGCACCACCCAGAACCGTATTTCTACCGGTCTGCGTGTTGCTGATGCTTCCGACAACGCGGCTTACTGGTCCATCGCGACCACCATGAAATCCGACAATAAAGCGCTTTCTGCTGTACAGGATGCTCTGGGTCTGGGTGCTGCGACTGTTGACGTTGCTTTCACCGCTATGGATAAAGCGGTTAAGGTTGTTGATGACATCAAAGCGAAGCTGACCGCTGCAACCGATGGTACTGTTGACAAGAACAAGATCCAGTCGGACATCAAAGAACTTCAAGGTCAGCTGAGAACCATTGCTGCTTCTGCCAACTTCTCTGGTGAGAACTGGCTGCAGCAGGACACAGAAAACGACAACCTTGCCAAAAAGATCACCGGTTCTTTCACCCGTGATGCTTCTGGCGCGACTTCCATCAAAAACATTGATGTGGACACGAACACTGTTGTTCTGGTTGATACACGCGCTGATGCAACTGCAGCTACAGGTATCTTGAACAAGAACCTGATTGGTGTAACTGGCGATGGCGCTAAGACCGTGTTTGGTTTTGCAGAAGGTGCAGTTGCAGCTGATGGTGCCACAATTGATCCTACTCTACTTGATGCCGCTATTAAGAAAACGGGTACTGCTGATCACATTAGCATTCTGAATCTTGATATCTCAACTCTTGGTAAGACTGTAGAGGAGCAGTATGCTCTTAAGGGTTTGATCAGTGTCGTTGATGAGCAGCTGTCTGCAATGACCACCGCTGCAACCAACCTCGGTTCCGCTAAAAAGCGTATCACCATGCAGAAAGAGTTCGTGACCAACCTGTCCGACTCCATCACCCGTGGTGTTGGTCAGCTGGTTGATGCGGACATGAACTCAGAATCCACACGCCTTAAAGCTCTGCAAACCCAGCAGCAGCTCGGCATTCAGGCTCTGTCCATCGCAAACGCCGGTGCACAGAACATTCTGAGCCTGTTCCGCTAAGCATCTAGCAAAGCCTTTTTGAAGATAATGGGTCGCTCTGAATATTCAGAGCGGCCTTTTTATTATTATGCATATCGAATGAACTGGTTAGTTTGGTTAAAGGCTCTAAGTGCAACTTTAGCTTGTGCTGCAGCGCGTTAATGTTGGCATGATGCACTATTGCAGCCACGCTGGAATTGGGTTTCCAGCATGTCCTTCTGAAACATTACGGTGCTGCATGTCTAGTTTACGAACCAACTCCACCGCGATGGTGGCGCTGAATACGTTGCGCGCTATAAATAAGTCCATGGGCACCATCCAGAACCGTATTTCTACGAGCCTGCGTGTTGCTGATGCGTCCGACAACGCGGCTTACTGGTCCATCGCGACCACTATGAAATCCGACAATAAAGCGCTGTCCGCTGTGCAGGATGCTTGGGGCTTGGGGGCGGCGACAATTGATGTGGCACTCACCGCGATGGACAAATCAATCAAGATCGTTAACCAGATCAAGGCCAAGCTGGCGGCCGCAACAGATGATACTGTCGATAAACGTAAGATCCAATCTGATATTACAGATTGCAGGGGCAGCTTAAAACGATTGCTGCCACGGCCAACTTGTCAGGTGAAAACTGCTTGCAACAAAATGTTGACACCGCAAGCCTCAGCAAGAAAATCGTTGGTGCAGTGCGAAGGGATGGCCCGAACTTTGACCTTTAGCAGCTGGAGGTCGATACCAAGAGTGTTGTTTTAATCAATAGCTCGACAAACCCGCTTGCAATGGAGTTGGTCCATATGGGAATGGGGCGGGGGCTTCGGTGTTGGATCAGGACACGGAATACCTATAATGTTACCTGTCCGATCGGCAATTTTAAACGATCGGTTTCGATGGGTTGGGGCCAGTGATACGGGTGTTGATTTTGACTCCTTTTCGACATTGACTTTAGATGTTTCAAGTTTGACGACTTCGGGAAATGATAAGCGGGTTCTCGAAAAGACCATTGGAGAAATTGATTTTACTTTATCTCGCATGGCGGATGCTGCCACTCAGCTCGGCTCTGTAAAAAAGCGTATTACCCTGCAAACAGAATTTGTCAAAGATCTCTCAGACGCAATTATCCGCGGCGTTGGGCAGCTCGTTGATGCGGACATGAATGCTGAATCGACGCGCCTTAAAGCTCTGCAAACCCAACAACTCGGCATTCAGGCTCTGTCCATCGCCAATGCTGGGGCCCAAAGTATCCTCAGTCTATTTAGGTAGATACACCTGCACATTTGTTGCGGGTTCTATTTCTGTGTAGGTTTGTGAGATTTGCGCGTCAATTCAAATAAAACTGTTCGCACTTCGCAAGCTTCGCACAAGAAAATACAATCATAACTAGATTTAGCAGCGCACTACCGACCGGTAGTTGCATGAAGCGAAACAGCGCTGCCACCGGTGTTTGGCGCCGGAATGTCCCATTCTTTTTTAAGGGACGATTATTATGTCTAGCCTTTTGACGAATTCCGCCGCAATGGTTGCTCTTAATACCCTGCGTGGTATTAACGAAAGCATGGGCACCACCCAGAACCGTATTTCTACCGGTCTGCGTGTTGCTGATGCTTCCGACAACGCGGCTTACTGGTCCATCGCGACCACCATGAAATCCGACAATAAAGCGCTTTCTGCTGTGCAGGATGCTCTGGGTCTGGGTGCTGCGACTGTTGACGTTGCTTTCACCGCTATGGATAAAGCGGTTAAGGTTGTTGACGACATCAAAGCGAAGTTGACCGCTGCAACCGATGGTACTGTTGACAAGAACAAGATCCAGTCGGACATCAAAGAACTTCAAGGTCAGCTGCAAACCATTGCCGCTTCTGCTAACTTCTCTGGCGAGAACTGGCTGCAGCAGGATATGTCTACAGACAACCTTGCCAAGAAAATCACTGGTTCTTTCACCCGTGATGCGTCCGGTGCGACTGAAATCAAGAATATCGACGTTGATACCTCGACCGTCGTTCTTGTTGATACACAGGCGGATGACACCAACAACGCTGGTATCCTGTCCAAAGACCTCGTCGGAACAGCTAAAGTCACTGTTACTAAAGGGTCCGTTGGTACCGAGTCCACTTATGTTGTGGAAGTGAATGCGGCAGGTGATGTTGATGGCTTGAAAAGAGCCGCTTATAAGAGCGCCATCGATTCAGCGTTCTCAGCATTAGAAACAGCCGACAAAGAGGCTTTTGACACAGCAGAAGCAAAAGCGATCACAGACGAAGTTGATAAATCATTTGCAAAGCTAGGGAATTCTGTACTTGATATCGATATCTCCGGCTTGGGTAAAACTGTAGGAGATCAGGCGCTTTTGAAAGCTGTAATCAACGTTGTTGACAAGCAGCTGTCGGAAATGACCACCGCTGCAACCAACCTTGGTTCCGCTAAAAAGCGTATCACCATGCAGAAAGAGTTCGTGACCAACCTGTCCGACTCCATCACCCGTGGTGTTGGTCAGCTGGTTGATGCGGACATGAACGCAGAATCCACCCGCCTTAAAGCTCTGCAAACCCAGCAGCAGCTCGGTATTCAGGCTCTGTCCATCGCTAACGCCGGTGCACAGAACATTCTGAGCCTCTTCCGTTAATCCGGTTGAGTTTGGTTTTTTAAAAAAAAACTTGCCGGTGTTTCACCGGCAAGTGCTTTAGGTTGAAAGCGCCTTCAGCTTCGCGCAAGTAAAATCAATCTAAGGTTATATTTAGTAGCGCACCTTTATTTTAGGTTGCATGATGCAAAATAGCGCTGCCACCGGTGTTTAGCGCCGGAATGTCCCACTCTTTTTTTAAGGGACGATTACTATGTCTAGTCTTTTGACTAACTCCGCCGCAATGGTTGCTCTTAATACCCTGCGTGGTATTAACGAAAGCATGGGCACCACCCAGAACCGTATTTCTACCGGTCTGCGTGTTGCTGATGCTTCTGACAACGCGGCTTACTGGTCCATCGCGACCACCATGAAATCCGACAATAAAGCGCTTTCTGCTGTGCAGGATGCTCTGGGTCTGGGTGCTGCGACTGTTGACGTTGCTTTCACCGCTATGGATAAAGCGGTTAAGGTTGTTGACGACATCAAAGCCAAGCTGACCGCTGCAACCGATGGTACTGTTGACAAGAACAAGATCCAGTCGGACATCAAAGAACTTCAAGGTCAGCTGAGAACCATTGCTGCTTCTGCTAACTTCTCTGGTGAGAACTGGCTGCAGCAGGACATGGAAAAAGACAACCTTGCCAAGAAAATCACTGGTTCTTTCACCCGTGATGCGTCCGGTGCGACAGAAATCAAGAATATCGACGTTGATACCTCAACTGTCGTTCTTGTCGATACCCAAGCAACCGATGCTAGCGATTCCGGTATCCTTTCCAAGAGCCTGAAGGGTGACTGGGATGCTGGTTGGTTAACCTATACTGCTGGTACAAATGCTGTTGCTGCTTCTGCCGGGCCTCCTTCTGTGGCTGCTGTGCCAGGTGTGGCTCCAAGCTTTGATATTGCCGTGCCAGCAGATAAAGCTGAAGGAATTGAAGTAAAAGCTTACCGCCTAGCGCTGCAAGACAAGATCGATGGTCTTAGCGATAGCGAGTATGCGGATTTTGATGAGGCAAAAGCAAAAGCGTACTTGGTGGACGTAAAGAAATCTGTCGATAAGCTCGGTAAGTTTTCTGTCTTGGATATGGATATTTCCACACTTGGAAAAACCGCTTCTGATCAAGCCGTTTTGCGTGTTGCTATCAATGCAGTTGACGAGCAGCTGTCGGAAATGACCACCGCTGCAACCAACCTCGGTTCCGCTAAAAAGCGTATCACCATGCAGAAAGAGTTCGTGACCAACCTGTCCGACTCCATCACCCGTGGTGTTGGTCAGCTGGTTGATGCGGACATGAACGCAGAATCCACCCGCCTTAAAGCTCTGCAAACCCAGCAGCAGCTCGGTATTCAGGCTCTGTCCATCGCTAACGCCGGTGCACAGAACATTCTGAGCCTCTTCCGCTAAGCGACTGGTTTAGTAGCTTAAAAATGAGGGAAGGGGCGCTAGTCCCTTCTTTCGCGTTTCATACAAGCCTGTTTTAATAAAAAAATATAGATAAAAATCCGCTAAAATTACGGCAAAGTCAGACAGGCGCAAGCCAGCCATTTTTATTATGTGGCTAAACCTCCCGTTAAACGGGACTGAATGACTGGTGGTCAATATGCCAAGTAATCGTCAAGTTAAACAAGTTCAATCCAGATCCCCCTCTCAGAGTCAAGTCTTGCCGGTCGGCTCGACTAGTGCTGTACTGGAAGAGTTCACCCATGAGGATCACTGGCACAAGCAAGTTGCCGCTGTGCCAAGACGTCGTCCTAAGGTTAGCAGTGTCGCGAGGCGCGAGGCTGTCCCTAATGTGCCGACGACAGAGTACGACAAGGTGATGTTGTTTCTGTTGCGGTTGCGTGAATGCTTGCTTGCAGCAAGTGCTAAGGGGGCGGACCGCCCCGCGATTCAACGCAAGATTAGCCAGCTTCAGCAGCGCATTCAACCAGTGCTTGCGCGTATTCCCGATGGCAGGGAAACCGCGGTTACCTTGAAACGGGTGCATTTGATTCTGGCGGATTTTGAGCGCCAGAACTCGGAGCTGCTTGCGCTAGGTTGGGTTGCGATAGATGAACGGCATTTCAACCTTGAGAGTGACCACTCCGCGCTCAATAAGGCGTTGGTGCGCAGCAGGCGTACGGGCAAGGAGCTGAGCGTCTTATCAGCAGAGCTTGCAGACGTCGCTGGAAAAGCCAGTGCGCTTCAGCTTGAAAGCTTGAGCTCGGCGGTCGCGTCACTAGGGGACCTGCTCGGCAACCGGCGCGAGCATCTGGGTGAAATCAAAGAGTGTATCTCCCGCGCGCAAATGCGTCTGTATGATCAGGCAATTTACAGCAAAAGTGCTTTGGCGCAGGCAGTCTATCAGCCCGAGAGTTATCACGAGGCACGAGCGATTTGCTCACGTGCAGTGGCTGCCTTGCGCCCCATGCGCTCCCCGATCTGTGAAAAGGGATTGTTTTCTATCCAGCAGCTGACGGTATAAAGTAGTTCCAACATGAATGCGTTGCGAGGGCTGGCTTCTGAAGGAGGCTGGCCCTTTGTGCTATTATCGTCGCGCCTCAATAGTAATAGGGACGCTTTGTGGCTGGTGTGTAAAACACTCTGCTTCAAGTTCGCACAAGGTTGTTGAGAGAGGGTGGGGCCAACTGAGATACCTTAGAGGTTCCTATGGCTGCCCGTGATAACGCAGAAAAAATTTACGCAAACCTTGCGGAGCTTGGCACACGCCGGCTTGCTGCTCTGGCATTTATTGCTGTCTTTACTTTTGCCGCAATTGGTGCGGCTGCATATTTGTTGTCTCGCCCCGAGCAAGAAGTGCTCTACGCCAATCTAGAGCGCGATGATGTGACGCAAATTGGTGCAGCGCTGCAAACAGCGGGGATTCCCTTTGATGTAAGCGCTGATGGCGCGGTTGTATCGGTGAATGTTGGGAGTACGGCCAAGGCGCGTATGTTGCTGGCGGAAAAGGGTTTGCCGCGTGGTTCAGGTGCAGGTTATGAGCTCTTTGATCAGATGGGATCTCTCGGATTGACTTCATTCATGCAGTCAATCACCAAAGTGCGCGCCCTGGAGGGTGAGATTGCTCGCTCAATTCAGCAGCTACAGGGCGTGAAGGCAGCGCGCGTACATTTGGTTCTCCCGGAAAAGGCGTCTTTCCGTGCGGAGAAAATGAAGCCGACCGCCTCCGTTCTTCTGCGGGCAGATTCGACCACTGAAACCAATATGGCGCAGTCTGTGCGGTACATGGTAGCCGCAGCTGTTCCTGGTTTGACAGCGGAATCTGTTACTGTGTTGGATACTGAGGGGCGCTTGCTCGCAACCGGTGAGGATCCAAAGAGCGCGTCAACTGGCCGCAAGGCTATGCTGGAAGAGGGGATTTCAACCCGCGTACAGGATTCTATTCGACGGGCTTTGACACCTTATCTCGGTGTGTCAAACTTTGAAGTTTCTGTCGCAGCTTCGGTAAACACCGATAATCAGCGAATTTCGGAAACCAGCTATGATCCTGAATCTCGCGTGGAGCGCTCCTTCAAAGTTGTTCGTGAAAATGAAAGCTCCCAGAACGCTTCTTTGGAAACACCGACTACGGTTGAGCAGAACTTGCCAGAGGAAGAGGTGGATGCTCAGTCTGGTGAACGTTCCAGTGCGCAGAACGAGCGTCGCGAAGAGTTGACAAACTACGAAATCTCCAGTCGTACCGTTGAAACTATCTTTGATGATTACCGTGTTGAGAAGCTCTCTATTGCAGTGCTTGTAAATCGCGAGCGCTTGGTGGAGGAACTGTCTTCCAGCGGCCAGACCAGTCTTGCAAAAGGGGATGCAACTGCTGAAGGAGAGCAGGCCGTTGCCCGGGAAATCCCGGTGGATCTGACTGACAAGATCGCTGAGGTTGAAGGAATTATCGCAGCCGCAGCAGGCATTGATGCAAAGCGCGGAGATGAAATAACGGTCACGGCGGTGAACTTCCTCACCCCGAGCAACCAGCTAGTAGAAATTCCAGAGCCGACCCTGACTGAGATGCTTAATCGCAACCTAGGTACCTTGGTTAATGCTGCGGCGATCCTCGTTGTTACATTGATGATCATCTGGTTTGGTTTGCGTCCAGCTGTAAACTTCCTCATCCCGCGTCCGGATCCGGTTGTTGAACAGGCTGCCAATGAATCTGGCGCAGGCATGTCACAAGAGCAGCTGGCTGCTATCGCAGCAGGAACAGCTGCTGTGGGTGAGTTGCCATCGCCCGACGCTGTTGATGGCGATGCGCAGTTTGCCGTAGATGGCATCGATGACACCTTGATGAACCGGTCTGCCCTGAAGAAGCTGGAGCGTGCGGTCGAAATTGACGACATGCAAGCGGCCATCATTCTCAAGCAGTGGATGTATAATCAGGATCGCGCATAATGGTTTCCCCGCTCACCGCTGCCTTGGCGGATTTTACAAACGACAATCCGCTGCCAGTCAATGAAGCGCAAGAGTTGAAGGAAATCGTCTCGCGCTTGCCAAAAAGCTACGGTGATGGCGATGACTGGATTAACCGGGTGTTCGAGGCCTACGAAGATGGGGTCTCCGATGGTAAGAAAGAGGTTCAAGAGGCCGCTGACGGCAAGATAGAAAAAATGCAGCAGGAGCTGCAGGAAACGCTGGCAACTGAGCGCTCAGCCTTTAAGGCGGGTGAAGGTCAGCAACTCGAAATGGAGTTGGCCAGTGCGATCGCCCAGATCGAGGCCAAGGTGGCGGCAGATGTTGCCGCAATTCTAGCGCCCTTTATGCATGAGCAAGCCAGAGCGCGCGCCGTGCAGGCATTGGCAACGATTTTGCGTCGCCACCTCTCTGCAGCGGAGCATCCACTGATCACGGTGAGGGGACCTGCGGAGCTGTTTGGCATGTTTAAGGAAAAAGGCGCTGCAAATGGCGCGCGTATAGATTTTATCGAAACCGATGACGCAGACCTGCATGTAGAGGTCGGGGAAATGCACCTATCTACGGGATTAAATGAGTTTTCAGCCAACTTGGCAACGGCGCTTGAGGGACAAGACTAATGGCAAATTCAGAACCAAACGAGCTGATTATTGTCCGTCGTCGTCGCGACGCGATGCTTGATGAGCATCATGGGGGTGTTTGGAAGATTGCCTACGCTGATTTCATGACAGCGATGATGGCGTTCTTTCTCGTAATGTGGTTGGTGACCGCCTCTGATGAGGCGACCCGTGCCGCCATGGTTTCCTATTTCAACCCGATCCGATTGGTGGACAGTGCTGATAAGCCCAAGGGCCTGAAAGACCCTGAGGACAATGCTTTGCCGTCTACTTCGGACACCGGTGTAGACGCCGGACGGCCCGCTGGCGAGGGTGGTTTAGAATTACAAGGGCCTGAAACCGGCGGCGGTGAAGAAAAGGTCGCGCCGCGAACGGAAGTAAATCCTGTTGACGCACCAACGGGCGCTGGCGATGCCGCCAAAGTATCTGAAGGTGAGAAACGCTCGATTACCGGCGCTAGAGACGCTGAGGCTGCCCGGTATTCTGACCGTGAACTCTTCGAAAATCCTTACGCGATTCTGGCGGCTCTCGCGTCTGAGGCCGAGGCGATAATGCAAACTGATGGCTCGCCGGGGACCGGTGGTCAAGGGTCCTTACAAATGGCGAAAACGCCAGTGTTGTTTGCTCAACCGAACCGGGATCCGGATGGGGAAGGTCTTGCCGATGGCACCAGTTTCCGTGATCCGTTTGATCCTTCCGGCTGGCAGGAGGAGCCGTTGCCGGGCAATGCGCCGCTGCTTGCCAACATCCCGCTTCTGGAGCGGGATGAAGAAGGTATCGCTGCCCGTGATCTGACCCCCGAACAAATCAAAGTGTTGCAAGAGGCAGTGCGTCTTTCGCGAGAAGGCAAGAAAATCCCGGGTGTTGAGCTCACCGGTGACAGCAAGCTGCGTACAGCGCTGATGATGATCCGCTCCAAAGCCATGGATGCCGCAGGTCAAGAGGCCGGTTCTAATGAACTGGAGCCGATGAGCGAGGAAATGCAAGAGCTCGCCATGGTGCTTGCGATCACAGAGGCTCAGAAGCAGGCGCGCGAAGAGGCGCAAGAGCTATCCATGTTGGGCGCCGTGACCGAGCCGGTGGTCGCACCTGAGGCAGATGACACACAAGATCTGGCTGACAAGGCTATGGCTGCATTGGAAAAGCCGGATACCTCTAGTGACACAGAAAAGCTGGCAGCGATTAAGCAAGTCGGCGACAGTGATAAGCCATTCCAAGATGTACTGAGCGTTGGCGATAAGATCGTCACCGGTAACTCGGAAGAGCAAGGTGTGAACACACTTGAAGGCACAAGCGCATTTGCCGGTACTGGTCCCAAATTTGGGCTTGGGAAATATGATGGCGTAGATGTTGCGACCTCGTTTGAGGAAGGAACCACAAATACGCCGCCAAGCCCGATGAACCTCATGGATCCGGTGTTGGAATCCGCCGCTGCGGCACGTCCAGCGAAGGGTAATACTAAGAATCTGGTGCGTACCGCAGCAGGTAAAGGGGAAGATGCCAACGTAAAGGCTGTTATCAGCATTGATGGCGATGGCACTGGAGTGAAGCAGCTAGAGCCCTCGCTTGGAACCGCGCAGCGTCAACCTGAAATGGCCTCTCTACCGCTGGATCTGACAGCCCAGCCACAAAAGCAAAAGCCGTCCGATGGTGAAGTGCTGGCCCAAAACGATGCCAATGTGCGTCTTGCCAATGCCAATGAGCAACGCTTCGAGAAAATCTCCCAGAAGGTGGGCGAAGCACTCAATGGCTATGGAGCCGGGGCCAGTGTCGAGCTGACACAGAACTCAGACGGTGTACTTATCCGCCTGATGGACAACGACAAGTTTGGTATGTTTGCCATTGGTTCTGCCGAGCCCAAAGGGTCCGTAGTCAAAGCAATGGAAGAAATTGCCAAGGTGCTGAACGAGCAAGAAGGCGAAATCGTCATTCGTGGGCATACAGATGGCCGTCCGTTCCGCTCCGCTACCAATGACAACTGGCGCTTGTCCATGTCCCGTGCTCACATGGCCTACTACATGCTTGTGCGCGGTGGTCTCGATAAGAAACGCATTGTCGGCATCGAAGGCTATGCTGATCGTCGCCTGAAAAATGATGGCGACCCATACGCTCCTGAAAACCGCCGCATTGAAATTGTGCTGTTGAAGGAGGAAACTTGATGCTGCGCGTCGCTGCAAAGGCCCTGCTCTTCTCCAGTGCTTTGGCACTTGCTCTGCCACTCGCAAGTGTGCCGGTGTCAAGCCCGGTGCAGGCGCAGGTAAGCCCGGCTGGAAATCCGGATTTGATGATGCTCGAGCTGCAAATCATGCAGGACGAAATCGTGATGGGCAACCGTGATGCATATCGCCTGTTGCAGCCCTCGCTGATTGTTATCGGGCGACGTTTTTTGCGACTGGATCACTCTGTCTGGAAAGACCGGCGCAATGCCTATGCAGCTGTCGCATTCATGCTTTCCGGCGGTTCGGGCAGCGTGTTTCAGGCGCTGGCGCAGCAGGAAGTGCATTTTAACGTAGATGCAAATCTCTTCGCTGGTGCTTTGGCCTATTCCCAAGGAAACCGAACCGCCGCCAAAAACCTGCTGCTCAAGGTTAATGCCAAAGACCTGCCAACCGCGATTGCCGGGCAGGTTGCACTGGCACAGGCAATTCTCCTTTCACGTGACGAGCCGGTTGAATCGATCGAGTATTTTGATTTGGCACGTCTGTTAATGCCGGGCACGTTGGTCGAAGAAAGTGCCCTACGGCGCGAAGCGCCCATAGTGGCCGCCGCTGGCGACCATGAAAAATATGAGCGCTTGTCGCGGCGCTACTTGTTTCAATATCAAAAGTCGGTTTTTGCGTCGCAGTTTCGCGATCAACTCGCGCGAACAATTTCTACCCAAGACTACCTTTCGGGCGAAAAAGACTGGGAGCAGGTCATGCAGCTGCTTTCCGACTTTGATGTGGAATCGCGAAAAATCGTACTCGTTAAACTCGCCCGCGCCGCCGTTGTTGCAGGAAACACCGAGTTCGCCATGCTGGCAGGCGATGCGTTTCTTGAGCTGCCGGATAAGGCGCTTGATCAGTTGAATGCCATTAGCCTCTATCGCGGGGCCGCGCGTGCGGCGGGTGAGGATTGGCGTGGCGGGTTGGACGAAATTCTGGGCGTCAAGGAAAAGTATATCGCTCCCGAGGACAGGGTGCTGCTCCGCGCCGCGATTACCAAAGCCAACATGATCCGCAATTGGCCAAGCCCCAGCTCGAAGCCAGCTTCAGAGTATATAGCTTACGTTCCCGCCAGTGGTTTGCAGGAACTTCTTCTTGAACCGCAAACCTTTGTGAAATTTGAAGCGTCTCTGGCCGATGCAGACAGTGCCTTGGAGGAATCTGAATTTTGACCTTTCCAGCCAATCTCGTCCCCGCGCAAAAGGTGGAGCCAGCCCGCGAACGAACAAGCTCCGCGGCTGCCAATCAGGAGCCGGACAACGGTGCTGAGTTCAAGAAGTATGTAGAAGCACAGCGCAACCTCGCAAAAGATCAGGCAGAGCAGGCGCGTGAACGTCGTGCCCGTGACAAGGATGACGCTGCGCCTGCGCGCGAACGCGCTGCTAAAACGCAAGTGCCTGCTAAAAAAACTGACGATAAGGCATTATCGCAAAATACATCTGACGGTGATGTGGCAAAAGCCGGCACGGAAGCCTCAACTCCCGCCACTCAAAAACATGAGGTGAAAGGCGAGGGGGATAAGCAGCATAAGCAGTCGGTCGTTGAGTTACTGCGGACGGTAACGGCCAGCGAGGTCGCGCCATCAAGTGTTGCGCCGACTGCAGACGTCCGCGCAATGAGCGGTTCGGAGCCTCTTCAAACATCTGCAAACTTGCAAGCGATGCTTGCAAAAATTGATAGTAACAAGACACAGTCCGAAGTTGCACCAGCTCAACTTGAGCAAAGCACACCTGAAACGCCGATTGGTGAAGGTGGTGAGCGCTCGGCGGGACTGCAAGATGCCGCTTTGGTAGCTGCTGATCTTGCTGATCCGGCGTCAAGCGCAGCTCAGTTGGCTACAAAGCAAGCGGCCAGTGCAATCGCAGCAGCAGCCCCTCAAAAAACGGAGGCCGCTGCAGAGAATCTCGTCAAGGATAGCTCCAAAACCGCGCTGCTTGGGACGCTTGCCAAAGGCAGTAAAACGGCGGTCCAGATTGAAGGCAAGCTGCAGGACGCTGTGTTGCCAAACAGCAAAACGCCTGACATTTCCCTTGCTAATGGGCAAGAGAGTTCTAAGGCGGATCTAAAGGCTTTGCTTAGTGAAGCGGGTTCGTCGAAGGCAGCTGAAGGCGCAAAGCTTTCCGGTGATGCTCTTGGCGAAGTGAAAGTCCTAAAGGTTGAAACGCACTTTGCCCCGCTTGGTGAACTCAAAGGTCCGAGTCGACAAGTGGCAGAGGCGATGACCGGACCGCGCACAAGCGCCGCCAACGCAGCGCAGGTGATTGACGAAATCAATCAGTCTCTTGCAGATTTGCGCAAGGGCCAGCCTATGCGCGCCCTGCAAATCCAACTGCGTCCGGACAATATGGGTACCGTTCGCGTTCATATGCAGCTTAGAGGCAACGAGCTGGAAATCTCCATGATGGCCAGCACCCGTGAGGCGGCAGAAATGCTTAAGGCTGATAAGCAGGTGCTGCATCGCGTCCTAACGCAAGCTGGCTACAAGGCTGATGCAACCAACCTGACTATCCAGTTCCGGGATGACGCAGGCGAGCAATTCCGCGGTGCAACTGGCGGCCAGCAAGATGGTCAGAGCGCGCAATCCGGACGCGGCGGAGAAGGCGCGCAGGGTGGACGCGATCAAGCGCGCGGAGAACAGGGCAAAGAGCAGGGGGCGTCTAGTCAAACCATCACCAACGCCGAAGCTCCTGCATCCGGTGCTTTGCAGCAACGTGACTTGAGAGAAGGCATCTATCTGTAGGTGAGTGCAATGCGGCGTATGCTGATCTTATTCTTGGGGTTGTGTGCCGCTGGCTCGGGTTGGGCCGGGCAGGGGGCGGCTGCCTCCACAAAGACCAAGCAGATGGTGCGCCCTTGCGAGACGCAAATGGAAGCCGCTGCGCGGATGCATGGAGTGCCGCTTGGTATCTTGTACGCCGTCGGCCTAACCGAAACAGGGCGCCGCAATTCGCTGCATCCGTTTGCACTCAATCTGCACGGCAAGCCCTTCTTTGCTCGTTCGCAACATGAGGCGCTCGCCAAGGTCCGCGCTGCACAAAAGCGCGGTATGAAGCTTATTGATGTTGGTTGTATGCAGATCAACATCCATTACCACCGCAGCCAGTTCCAGTCTTTGGAGCATATGCTGCAACCGGCGGCCAATGTCGCCTACGCCGCTCGCTTTTTGAAAGAGCTCAAAGCGCGGGAAGGCACTTGGACTATGGCCGTGGCACGCTACCATGCCGGGCCGAACAATAACCCGGCGCAAAAGCGATATGTCTGCCGGGTTATTGCCAATATGGTGGCAAGCGGCTTTGGCAAGTGGACGGCAAATAGCCGGAAATTTTGTCAGTAATTCAACAAAGTACCCCCTCTTGTCTGCGTCTTGAATGCGTACAGGCTCAGACAAGTTTGCAAGGGTTTACTGCAAGTTAAGAACTATTGCGGCCATAGGGCCATGAGGAGCTTTCGATGGGTATCTACGGTATTATGAATACCAGCGTGTCTGGTATGAACGCACAGGCTAATAAGCTATCTACTGTTGCCGACAACATCGCCAACGTAAACACCACAGGGTACAAGTCTGTCTCAACGTCATTTTCGTCTATGGTGATTAATTCTGGCGGGTCCAGCTATGATTCCGGTAGTGTGCGTACCGCAATTTCCCAGAGTGTTTCCAAAAAAGGCCCGATGCAGTTCACAACCTCTGGAACAGATCTGGCGGTGAACGGTCAGGGTTTCTTTATTGTGGCGAGCCCGCAAGGTGGTCAGTACCTCACCCGCGCCGGTGACTTTGTGCAAAACGCGCAAGGCGATCTGGTGAATTCCGGCGGCTTCACCCTACAGGGCTACCCGATTACTGCGGGGGCAACCGGCACCACTCTGCAAGGCGTCAACGTCTCCAACATGCAGATGGAAGCGCAGGCAACCACAAGTGCACGCGTGAATATGAACTTTCCTGATGGTACGCCTCTAAATGATGTGAAGCAAACTTCTGTCACTATGTATGATGGGCTTGGAAATGAACATAAAATCACCTTTGAGTTCACCAAATCAGCTAAGGGTGCCCCACCTGTTTCTCCAGGTACTGCTGCTACTGCGACCTCGTGGGATGTGACGGTTACTGGTGCAGATGTTACTGGTACTCCGCAGCTTAAATTCGATGGGGCGACAGGTGAAGTGAAAACTGGCGGCACCTTTGATATCACAGTGGCTGGTAAGAAGATCTCGGTCGACATGACGTCCTCAACCAACTTGGCTGCTGGTTTCTCGCCGCAGGAAGTGGTGGTAGATGGGTCTGCCCCATCCTCCGTTGAAAAGGTTCGTATGGACGAAACCGGCACGCTCTTTGCAATCTATGGCAATGGTGCCGAGCGCTCGGTCTTTAAGGTGCCATTGGGCAATGTTGTTAGCCCGGACAAGCTCACCCTGCGCTCCGGCAACGTTTATGCGGTAAACAATGATGCAGGCGCTCTGCGTATTGGCACCGCAGGTACCGCTGGCTTTGGTACCATGCGCTCGGGTGCTTTGGAGGGCTCCAACGTTGATCTTGCCTCCGAACTCACCAGCATGATCCAGTCGCAGCGCTCCTACAGTGCAAACGCCAAGGCCTTTACGGCCTCCTCTGAAATTCTTCAGGAACTTGTGAACCTGCGCTAAGGATAGCCTGACCGATGTCTTTGACTTCAGCAATGATGACCGCGCAGTCGTCCATTCGGGCGCGCAGCGCAGAGGTTGCCATCACATCGCAAAATATTGCCAATGTGAAAAACGCAACCTATCACCGCCAGACCGCAAATCTGCACACGGTGGTGACCGATGGTGGTATGGGTATTCTTGTGTCCAATGCCAAGCGCGCTGCCAATCAGGCGGCGTTGACATCGGTGATGCAGTCCAAAGCGACAGCAACAGCTACAGGGTCCTACGGGACCCTGCTCGGCCAGATCGATCAGCTCATAGGCAATCCGTTTGGCGGCGGCATTTCGCGGGAAGTAGGGGTGTTGCAAGGCGCAATGCGCGCCTACTCAAACGAACCTTCGAATATGGTCTTGGCGCAGAGTGTCCTAAATGGCGCGAGCACGCTTGCCACCTCGTTGAACAACGCTTCCATTGGCGTGCAAAAGGTCCGACAGGATGCGGACCAGTCCATGGCGCTTTCTGTCGAGAATATTAATAATATCCTCAAGGATCTGAAGAAGGTAAACGACGAAGTCGTCAAAGGCACCGCCGCCCGTGAGGACGTCAACAGCGAGATGGACAAGCGTGATCATCTCTTGCAGAAGCTCTCCGAGGAAATCGGCATTGATGTTATTTACCGCGATAACAATGATGTCGCGGTTTACACTGATAGCGGTGTTACTTTGTTCGAAACATCGCCGCGCGATGTGACCTTTGCAGCGAAAGGCGTTTTTGACGCCACCGTTTCCGGCAATCAGGTATTCGTTGACGGCGTTTCTGTGGCAGGTGAGGGCGCGCGCGACCCGCTGAAAGGCGGCGCACTCGCTGGTTACGCAAAAATGCGCGATCAAACTGCGGAAACGTTACAGACCCAGTTGGATGAGTTGTCTTTCGCGCTCATTGATACGTTTAAAGAAGTCGACCCAACAGCTGTGGGGGCACCTGCCGCGGGTCTTCTCACATGGGACGGCGCAGCACTCCCGACGGTTGCCGAAAAAGCTGGATTGTCTGCCAAAATTCGCCTCAACGCGAATTTTGATCCGGCGCAGGGCGGAAATTTGACCGCCGTGCGTGATGGCCACACCTACAGCTTTAATACGCTATCTGTCGAAGGCTTCTCAGAGCACCTCAATAAGCAAGTTGAGGCAATGACTGTTGGCCGCACATTCGATGCAAAGGCCGGTGTAAATACCAATTCGGATCTGCGGGAGTTCACTTCCAACGCAGCGAGCTGGATTTCTACCGAGCGACAACGCGCAACCGAAGTTGCAGCGCTTGATGCAGCGGCCTACAAAAAAGCAAATGGCACCCTGTCTGGCGCCACCGGCGTTTCGCTGGATACCCAGATGCAGCTGTTGCTTAATATTGAAAACGCCTATTCCGCGTCCGCGCGTTTGATGACTACAGTAGACGGCATGTTCAAGACATTGCTGCAAGCGGCGAGGTAAGCCATGACCTATAATGTCTCATCCTTGACTATGAACACCCGGATGATCGATTATATCGAGAAAAACAAGCAAAAGCTCGATAATCTGATCACCGAAACAGGCTCGCAAAAACACGCGGATATGGGGCTGGAACTCGGCGCCCACATGGGCACTAACGTATCCTTGCACCGTGAGTATACCTACATGGAGGCTCTAAAAACCTCCAATAGCCAAACAGCCATGCGTCTTGATGTTCTCAACACATCCTATGAAGCGGTGCAGAAATCGGCAAAAAACTTTAATGCAAATCTGGTTGGTCTTCGGGATCAGAAGACTGCGATCACTTCCCTGTCCCAGTTGGCGGAAACTGAGCTGGATTCGCTCATTTCACAGTTGAACACCACCGTGGGCGGTGTTTCAGTGTTTGGTGGGCAGAACACAGATCCTGGCGTTGTTCGTAAGCTGAACGACCCTGCCAACACCGCAAAGGGCGATATCGAGACCGCTTTTCAAGCGAAGTTTGGCTTTCCGGTCACCGATAAGACAAGTATTGCCAATATCACCCCTGCAGATCTGAAAGACTTTATCGACAATCAGTTCTCAGCGGAGTTCAATGGCACAAATTGGGCAGCCAAATGGTCCAGCGCAACTGATCAGAAAATGACGGCAACGCTGAGCGACGGTGTGACCATTGACAGCAGCGCATCTGCCAACCAGCAGGGTTTCCGCGATCTGGCAGCAGGCTACACTATGCTGACGATGTTTGGTGAAAGCGGTTTGGGCAAAGATGCAACAAAGCAGCTTATTGAATCGGCCATGGCCAAAATCCAAGCTGGCCACACAAAAATTATCGAGGCTGAAGCGCAAAACGGTGCCTACATCAACCGTGTAAAAGCGGCAGTAAGTGACATCGATGCAAAGATGGGTGTGGTCAACAAGCGCATCAACAAGATGGAAAATGTTGATATGGCGCAGATCGCTCTAGAGCTGAATGATGTGCAGACCCAGCTGCAAGCGAACTACCAGATTACGTCACGCATCAGTAAACTGAGCATTCTCAACTACTTGCGCTAATTTTTATTCGGTACGATAGGTAATCCAATGTATCAAATGTCCTATGCAGAGACCCTCGAGGATTCCTCCTACGACCGTCGTGGTCAGGAAAAAGAGGTGTTCACTTTGGCGATCATGCAACTGCGCGAGGCGCGGGACAGTGGCCCAACCTCTGAAGAGGCTGTTCAGGCACTCACTACAATCTCCCGGCTTTGGTCATTCCTGATCGAGGATCTGGGGTCCACTGAAAATGCGCTGCCAGAAAGCGTAAGGGCGGACCTCATTTCCATCGGTCTTTGGTGCATCAAGCAAGCTGACAAAATCCGCGCGGGGGAGAGCGAGGACTTTGAAGGTTTGATCGAGATTAACGAATCCATTCGTGACGGCTTGAACTAAGGAGAGGGCAAACATGCGCATTCATTTGAAGGCCGGAGAGAAAGTGTTCATCAACGGTGCTGTGCTTTCCTTTGACCAGAAAACCACTTTGAATTTGCTGAACGATGCCCGCTTCTTGCTTGGCTCCTACGTTATGCAGTTGGAAGAAACGACCACGCCGCTTCGTCAGCTTTATTTCGCTGTTCAGGATGCCCTGATCAACCCGCAAGGTGACCGCGCCGCGTTGGTGCAGTACCAAACCCTACTAAACGCAATTCGCCGTGTGTCATCCAACATCGATCTGCATGAAGGTTTGGATCTGGTTGCGTCTAAAGTCGAGCAGGGCCGCTATTTCGATGCGTTGAAAGCACTGCGCAAGCTTTTTGTAGTTGAACAAGACATTCTAAACGAATTTGATAGCCATGCACTAGACGTGCTGCCGCAATACAGCGCCGACAGCGTCGCGGCGTAAGACCGAAAGGAAACCACAGCGATGACTGTTAGTGCTGTTGCGCCAACCAACACCGCCAGTTCACAGGCCGCGCCCAAAAGCCAAGCTGCCCGTGACAAATCATTCCTTGACTATCAGGCCTTCTTGAAACTGTTTATGGCATCCTTGAAAAATCAGGATCCGACCAAGCCGATGGATACAGCCGAGTATATGGGCCAGCTTGCACAGTTTTCTAATGTGGAACAAGCAGTACAAACGAATACAAAGTTGGCAGCGTTGTTGCAGCAGAATTCGGTTGATCAGGCAGCGAGTCTTATCGGTAAAACACTGACAACCGCAGATGGTGTTACCGGAACCATCAAATCTATCCAGATTTTCTCAGACGGTAACGTGGCCGTATTGGAAGATGGCACCAAGGTGATTGTTGGCCCAGGCGTAACAATTTCCAGCGCCGCTGCCCCGGCAAAGGCAACTGATGACGCAACAAGCGACACGCCTGCAGAGGCCCCAACCAAAGACGCCTAACCAGCGCCCATCCCTTTTGGAAGGGCGGGCCAATGGTCCGCCTTTTATCGCTTTGCCTTTGGCAATCAAAACCACAGAAAACGACGAGTGTTCAAGATGAACGAAGCCGATGCACTAGACATTGTCCGCAACGCGGTGTGGACAGTGGTCGCCGCTGCCGGGCCATCCATTGCTGTGGCCATGTTCATTGGTCTGATCATCGCTTTGTTTCAAGCGTTGACCCAGATCCAGGAAATGACACTGACCTTCATTCCCAAGATCGTCGCGATTCTTATCATGGTTGCTGTAACCGGTCCTTATATGGGCTCGCAAATCTATGCGTTGACAGAAGAATTGTACGGCCGCATAGAGCACGGCTTCTAGCGTTTGCTCACTATTATTCCTCTGGCCAGATATCTCTGAATATCCCCTAGGCGTACCGGTCGGTTTAGCGCATTGTGCGCACCTCCCTGCAAGTTACGCTCACACAAGTTTCAAAAGGCACTCTCTCGCATAATTTGCTAATCCCCTGCGCATCAAGCGCAGCTGATGCCTGAGAGATTCCATGATCGCCACCCAGACAGCTAATCCAAGCGCCACCAATCGACGCGATATCGGCTTTGCCGTTGGTATTGTTTTCATTCTGTCTGTGCTGTTTTTGCCCATGCCCACCTTCATGATCGACTTCGGACTGACGTTGTCGGTAGCCATGTCGGTGCTGATCCTGATGGTGTCCTTGTGGATCCAGCGACCTCTTGAATTTTCCTCCTTTCCAACGATTCTGCTGATCGCCACCATGTTGCGGCTCTCGCTCAACATTGCCACCACCCGAGCTATTCTGGCCAATGGCCACGAGGGTCCATTGGCCGCCGGTTACGTGATCAATGGATTCTCGAAGTTTGTGATGAGTGGTGACTTCGTAATTGGTCTGATCGTCTTTGCAATTCTGGTCACGGTGAACTTTCTCGTCATCACAAAAGGCGCGACACGTATCGCCGAGGTCGGTGCTCGTTTTACCCTTGATGCGATCCCCGGCAAACAGATGGCCATTGATGCGGACCTGTCCGCGGGGATGATTGATGAAAAGCAGGCGCAGGCCCGCCGCTCTGAACTGGAAGAGGAGAGCTCTTTCTTCGGTGCTATGGATGGTGCCTCCAAGTTCGTGCGCGGCGATGCAGTTGCTGGCCTCATTATCACAGCGGTCAACATCCTCGGCGGAATCATTATCGGTGTGACCCGCTATGATATGGAGCTAAGTGAAGCTGCGGATGTGTTCACCAAATTATCCGTGGGTGATGGCCTTGTCTCGCAAATTCCCGCACTGATCGTATCGCTTGCTGCCGGTCTGCTTGTGTCCAAAGGCGGCACACGCGGCACGGCCGAAAGTGCTGTGATGGGGCAGCTGGCGGCATATCCGCGCGCGCTCGCTGTTTCCTCCATGATGCTATTTATCATGGCGTTTATGCCCGGGTTGCCGTTTTTGCCGTTCATTGGATTGTCGGCGCTGTTCGGCTTTGGTGCCTACATCATTCCGCGCCGTGTTGCAGAAGCTGAAGCCGAAGAAGCCCGCAAAGCTGAAGAGGCGCTGGCGCTGGAACAAGAAGCCAAGAAGGAAAGCGTGAAGGACAGTTTGGAGCTGCCGGAAATCGAAGTGCGCCTTGGCAAACAATTAACCGCACGTCTACTGGCTGCGAAACCGGAAATCGGCAACCGCATAAACAAGATGCGCAAGAAATTCGCCGAACAGTACGGTTTTGTTGTTCCCGAGATCAAACTTTCCGACAACATCGATCTTACACCAAAAAGCTACGAGTTTCGTATCCATGGCACGCTGGTCGCCTCGCAGTCTATTAATGTGGGTGATCTGCTGGTCATTGGTGGCAAAAAAGATCTGCCTGCTTTGCCGGGCACCGAGACCCGCGAACCAGCCTTTGGCATGAAAGCAATGTGGGTGCAGTCGGCCTTTGAGCATGAGGTTAAGCGCGGTGGTTATACGGTTGTTGACAACCTCTCGGTTGTTCTGACCCACTTGTCCGAGGTCATCCGCAACAACTTGCCAATGCTGCTCTCCTATAAGGATATGCGCGCTTTGCTTGATCGTTTGGACCCTGCCTACAAACGCCTATTGGAAGATGTTTGCCCGCAGTATATTTCCTTCTCGGGATTACAAGCTGTGTTGAAACTCCTGCTTGCAGAACGCATCTCTGTGCGCAATTTGGCGCTGATTTTGGAAGCGATTGCTGAAATCGCCCCCCATGCCCGCCGTCCTGAGCAAATCGCCGATCACGTACGCGTGCGCATGGGTACGCAGATTTGTGGTGACATTGCCGATGAAGGGGTGTTGAAAGTGCTACGTCTCGGCAACCGTTGGGATTTGGCCTTCCACCAGTCTTTGCGCCGCGACCAATCTGGCGAGGTGCTGGAGTTTGATATGGAGCCGGGGCAGGTGGAAGAATTTGCCAAGGAAAGTGCAGAGGCAATCCGCCGCAACATTAACGCAGGCCATCGCTTCGCCTTGGTCGTCGCGCCAGAAGCACGCCAATATGTGCGCATGATAACGGAGCGCATGTTCCCGGCCTTGCCTGTGCTTTCGCACATGGAAATCGCCCGCGGTGTTGAAGTTGAAGCGCTGGGTACCGTATCGTGAAGCTACTGGCCCTGCCACTCGCCAATTTGGAGCCGGTTCTGCTGGCTCTTTTTATGGTTTTCTGCCGCCTTGGCAGTTGCCTTATGGCGATGCCGGGCTTTTCTTCGCCGCGTGTCTCGCTGAACCTGCGCATATTCTTGGCGCTCGGGTGCTCGTTTGCCATCGCCCCCATGCTCCTGCCGCAAATGACCCCGGTCGTCGAGCGGGCAGACTTTGCAGCCCTCTTTCTGATGATCTGCACCGAAATCCTCATCGGCACACTCATTGGCCTGTTTGGTCGCGCTTTCTTTGGCGCACTGCAAATGATGATGGCTGCGGCGGCACAGATGAGCAGTTTCAACATGCCCATGCCGATGATCGAGGAGATGAATCAGGCTCCGCCTCTTGCCGAGGCCGTGACCTTGACCGCAACTTGTATGCTGTTCATCTCAGGTGCTCACGCTCAGGTTTTCTCGGCCCTGCTGGAATCCTACAAACTGGTGCCATTGGGCGGCGAGTTTGTTGCCGCAGCTGCGATGGACCAATACGCAGGCAAACTGGCAGAGGGGACCTATCTGGCCTTGCGTATCGTCTCGCCCTTTATAGTCTACGGTCTTATCATCAACTTGGCTCTCGGGATCACCAACCGTCTGATGCCGCAGATGCCGGTCTACTTCATCGGCATGCCATTTGTGCTCACGGGCGGGCTGTTTATGCTCTGGATGACCATCACCGAAATCATATCGCAGTTTTTCGCAGGCCTTGGTGCCTGGTTGCAACTGGTCTAGGGGGAGGGCACATGGAAAAGCGACGCCTGCAACGCTTACAACGCTTGCTGAAAGTGCAACAGCAAAAGGAAAACGCGCTGCGTTACGAAATCGCGGTACTGGATGCAGAAATTAACCAGATCGAGGAACGCGAGCAGGAGTATTTAGGCCTTTGGAACGGTCAGGAAGGCCGCATGCGCGAATTGATGAACCAAACCATCGACCGTCGCCTGAAGTCTTGCAAGCGTGATCGCGCCCTGCGCACCACGCACAAGGACGAGCTCTTGGAACAATTGCATGATACTAACCGCCAAACGACCGTGGCAGAACGTCAACGCGACAAAGTCAAGGTAGCCCATTCGCGCAAGCAAGAACGTGTCGCTCTTATGGATATCGCCGAACTACACCTTGCCAACCACCGCAAGGGCTAGAGCCGTGCCGATTCTTCACAGCAATACCTCAGGTCCGTACCGGTCAGGTACGCATAAGTCTTGGCCGCTAGGTTTTGTTACAACCATAGATTTTTGAGTGTCAACGAGCCTTCGACTGACACTGTTTTGAACCCCTCGGAGTTCTATCATGGCAATTCAGCCTGTTTCAGATCTGGTTCTCGATGTTCTGCGTCAAGCCGACCCGCTGGCCAGCCGGACAGCAACCACCGCATTGTCTCGGCCGGCAAAAGTGTCTGCCGATTTGCCGCTTGTCGCCAGCAATGGCGCACATCAGCCTCTTCAGCAGGATTTTACCGCAATACTTGGTGAAGCAGAAGCCGCAGGCGAGGCGCGTAAAGCAGAAGAAGCAGAGCAGCGTCCGCCACTCTCCTCGGTAGCCGCTGGCGGTCTGCCACTTGCCGGAAATGCTGGTGATACCCTCACAGCCATGAAAAGCGTGACAGCGCGCGTTGAAAGCCAGCACAAGCTGGGTGAGAAGCTGGAGGCTGCTATCATGCAAACCTTCGTGCAAAGCATGTTGCCCAAGTCTTTGGAAACTGTTTATGGCGGTGGCACAGCTGGTGAAATGTGGAAGTCGATGATGGCGGAGCAACTTGCCGGACAATTGGCAAAATCGGGAAGCCTCGGCCTTGCCGAAGTGTTGATCCCGGAAAATCTGCGCAACCCAGCTGAAAACAAAGAGGCATAAATGCAAGAGCAAACCTCCGATCTAGGGCAAGATGCCGCTTTGCCAGTGGTGAGCGAGAGCAATGCAGTTCAGCCAACATTGCAAGCATCAGAACATCAAGATCAAGACCTTGCTTTGCTAAGTGATGTTCATGAGTTGCCCGAGCCGCCTGAAGAGCTGTTGGCGCTTTATGCGGTCATTGATCGCCTTGAAACATTGCTGGAAGAGGAGAATGAAAAGCTCCTGCACAATGAAGATTTTGATCTTGATCACTCGTCGTTTTTAAAAGGCAAAGCCCTGCTGGATTTGGAGCGTGCCGAGAAAATCGCCATTGGTGGTGGGGCCGTGCCTGCCCACACGCAAAAACGAATGGCAGAGCTTCGCGAGCTGATTGATCTCAATATGCGCCTGCTGGCAACACAGCTGAACGCTGTAAAAGATATAACTGAAAAATTATCGCAAACCATGCGCGATCTGGATTCTGACGGCACCTATGCCGCACCCTACGGACACTGGTAAAACCTTATGCTAAGAATTGTTATCGTCGGTCTTTGGATTTGTGCCGTTACGCTTGCTGCCAGTTATGGCACTGCCATGTACAAAACCGGCAACGACCCAATGGTCAAAAAAGAAGCGCACCTGGAAGGTCTGGATTACAAAAAGACCGACAGTTTCTCCGTGCCAGTTCTCGAAGATGGTAAGGTACACGGCTATATCATCGCCCAGTTTGTTTACACTGTTGACGCGGTGACACTGGATAAACTGGCTGTCCCGCCCGAGGCTTTTGTGGTTGATGAAGCCTTCCGCCTCATTTATTCAAAGGCTGACAAGCGTTTTGCCCAACTCGGCAAGTCGGATCTCCATGAATTGACCGAGCAGATAAGAGGGCAAGTCAACGAGCGTTTCGGTGTCGAGCTTATTCAGGATCTCTTGGTGCAGGAGTTTACCTTCCATGTGCCGAAGGAAATCCGTGCCGAGCAAGCCAAAGAAGAAGAGGCGGCACAGAAAAAAGTCATGCAGGAAAATCTGAGTAAAGAACAGCCTTTGACAGATCTATAAGTAAGACGCCAATTTGTTTTTCTCCCTGCGCAGTGTTCTGCGCGGGGATTTTTGTAGGAAAATATTGCAATACTGCCATGAGCGATACGGATGACCTGTAAGTACTCGATTGTTCATCACGCCGTTGGTCGGATCGACCCAAATGCAGAAGGCCACGACATTCGCGCCAATGCGATGGTTGTTCGCCGACCCACACGCGCACCCGCACGTGCCGAGATCATGTATGCGCCTCTGGAACTGAATGAAGTTGCGACAGGTATCTATTCTGCGCAAACGCCACACGGAGAAATCCATCTGCGCCTTACCGGTCTTTTCGGCGGACGGGTGCCGAAAATAGAGCCTTACAAAAGCTATGTCCTGTTAATGGGGGCATCAGGTACAACAGCGCGAATAGACAATTGCACCTAAAGGGGAAGCAACAGTTAGGTGGCTGTCACAGTCAGCAACGACGTGAAGCCGGCGCAAAAAAACGGCTGGGGAGATCTCCCAAGCCGTTTAATAGTTTTAGCATCAATAGCCAGCGTCGCTTATGCGTCAGCGGCGTTTTGCTTGGCGAAGGCTGTCAGGTGTTCCATCATCGCCTTCGTGGCCTCAACAGCTGTTTCTGGGTCATTGGCTGCTATGGCCCTTGCCAGATTCAAATGCGCAACAGCTGAATCTTCCAGTTTTTGATCGCGGCGGAACACGCTCCACGCCCACCGGCTCATGGTTTGCAGTGGCAAAATTGCGCGGGAAGTAAACGGGTTGCCCGATGCAAGTGCCAGAATCTCGTCATAGACTTTGTCACCGCGCAGGTAGCCTTTGACATCGCCTGCTTGTGCCTGCTCGACCATATTCTCGCCGCACGCGACAAGTGCCGCGCGTTGTTCATCAGTGGCCCGCTCAACAACGGAGGCAACCAGCAGCTCTTCTAGCGGGCTGCGTGTTTCCAGCACCAACACGTATTCGTTTGCAGTGATTTCAGAAACAAACAGGCCTTTGCGTGGGCGGATAACAATAAGACCTTCAGTGGACAAGCGTTTGATAGCTTCACGCACCGGGGTGCGGCCAATCTGTGTACGCTCGCACAAATCCCCTTCGGTCAAAGCCATTCCGGGGGTTAGGTCGAGATTAACAATCAGCTCTTCAATCAGCCGATAAGATTTATCGGCAAGGCTTTCCTTGCTGTGACTAGGCAGAATATCTTCGATTGCCATTTGTATTTTCTTTCTACTCGAATTCCGCGTTTCCGCAGCGACAGCCGACAAAACACAGGGGGGTAACATCACAGATATATTGCGCTTTAGTTTTATACTAGAGGATATGCGCAAAGAAGTGCAAATCCTTAAGTCGGCGCATGCGCGTGAATGTCACAGGGACAGTCTGTTTCTCGTCTGCGGCTGTTGATGGAGGCTACGTGAAAACGGTTAGGTCTGCGTTTCAGCGCGAGATATACTTCTATTTATCGGCATAATTTGAAAAGGCAAGCCAAAACCTGCCCTCTCTTCTAGTTCTCACCGGGCAACTAGGCCCCAAAAGATTCGCTGGGATGCCGTAAAGACAGCGCCAGCCGCGCTACGCTTCCAAAATACCCTCGCGGGCACTCGCAGAGCGCTTGCTGCCAAGCAGCTTCAAAAGATCATCTCCGGCGCGTGTGTAGCGGTGTCCTCGGCGTGTTAGGATCGTACCTGCTTGTGGCGCATGCAGCAGCACATCATCCTCAGGCACTCCCGGTGTGCGAACCACCTGCACCAGCAAATCTCCTTGCTGCACTTGATCGCCCGGCTTCACATGATAGAGCACAACACCGGGGCAGGGGGCTTGCAGCATTTCGATATGTTCCAGTGGGACAGCCAGCCCCTGATACGGGGTAGGAGCTTCGGCACTGTTTCCTTGGGCAGGAGCGATCACACCGCGCACCTCAAGGAAGTGCAGCAGCCGTTCGGCATCTGCCTTGGCTGTTTGCGGGTCCACATCCGCTTGCCCGCGCAGCTCCAGCGTCGACACCACCACATCGTTCGCAAGCGCATCATTTTGCTCCGGAGCAAGGTAAGGATGCAGGGCCGCCGCCTCAAACGGCATGTCCGCATCACCTTGCCAAAGCAGCACAGCATCCGCCTCAAGGCAAGTGGCAAGATCCTGCGTCTGCGGCCAGAGCTCCTTGGCAATGTAAACGTAGTTCAATCCTTCGTCGTCGCAGTGCAGATCAAGAATGATTTGATGCCCGAGAGATAGGCGCGCCAAGCGTTGTTTGAGCCGCTGGTCAATGCTCATAAATGTTTCGTCTTCCCGTGCCAGATTTGGATCGGGTTTGGCGATAACAGGATGATTGCGGTTGAAGTTTTCGCGGGTTGGCAGTGCAAAGCGCCCAGACATCTTCAGGTTCACCCACTGGGCAGTGCCAATCGGGTTGGCCTGTGGGATCACGGTGATCTTGCCGCGAATACGCCCCTCCGCCTCGGCCTGTTGCAACAGCGGTAGTAAGAAGTGCAAGGCAGCGGGGCCGGGCAACTCATCCGCGTGCAGCGCCCCTTGTAGATAGGCCGCCGGTGCACCGCCGCCTTCCTGACCGTCAAAGCTAAACCATGGAAACGCGTAGTTGACGCCGCTGGTATCGCCAGCGATCATTTCTATGTTCTTTTTCATTATCTGTATCCTCGCGGGGCAATCAGTATCATGGCGCCAGCAAAGGACAAACAAGGGCTATGTCTTTGCACCCCCATGTTTGCCTGCAGACGACACTGTCTAGTAATGAGGTGGTTTTTCGTTCGCTGGCATATCCTCCAGCAGGTCATGTAGACCAAGCAACTCCTCGCGCAATTTGCTCACAGCGGAGACCAGACTATCGATGGTCTTTTGCTGCTGCACCACAACGGAATTCAACGCTTCCACAGTATCGGCTTGGTGTGCCACATGTATCTCAAGGTCATCAACCCTGCTTTCTAGCTCACTGCTCATCTTGGCTTGCTCTTAAGTTTCCTCTGGGGTCGCCGCGCAAACTGCCACTGGCGAGCACATACATTCGTTAAAGCCTAAAGATGCCATCAATTCGCGGCGCTGTATAGCGCCCTCATATGTCGCCATACCCGCCGTGCCACCCTCATACACAGCCCATGGGAAAACCTAGTTGCATTACTATAACCTTTACGTAAACGAAATGTAGGTATAAGCTGGCAAATCAATCCCGGTGGGTCAGCACGACGAATTTGTCGACAGATCGGCCTATGAATGGGCAAGGGATGCGAAGTGGGGCGTGCATGCAAAAACAAGACCAACAACAGAAAGCAAACACTAACACACAAAGCCAGCTGTCAGACCACGTCGCGCCAGCGCTGCTTAAAGAACAGGAGGCGCTCTTCACAATCGGTGAGCTGGCACAAGAATTTAATGTGACCACACGCACCATTCGGTTCTACGAGTCTAAGAGTTTACTTGAGCCCCAGCGGCGCAATGGCAATCGCGCTTATACGCGCAAAGATCGCGCCCGCCTCAAGCTCATCTTGCGCGGCAAGGCGATCGGCTCCTCTCTCTCCGACATCAAAGAGTTTCTTGCCCTGTATGGTGAGCGCGGCGAGGGCGAAGTTAGCCAGCTGGAATACGTGCTCGGCCGCACAACGCAGGCTCTGCAAGAGCTCTATGAGCGTCAAGAGCAGTTGCAGCAAGTGATAAAAGATATGGAACAAATGCAGCAAGACTGTAACGAGCGCTTGGCCGTGCTGCGCCCAGAAGGCTAGCTGTTTGCTAATTAGAAGCTTCCGTTTGCTCGGCCTGCAGTTCTGGCCACCAACTGCGCACACATGTTTAGCGCCGTTTACTGGCGCGCCCCGCATGACCAAACTCCCCCGCTAGTGCATGCCTTAAAGGGTCTTCCCACAACCTAAAGGCGATACCTTCGCGAAATATTCCAGTACATAATCGCTGAATGCGGTGAGTAAATTTCAATTAACCGAGGGTAAATTGGAATCAATGCTCATTGATAGGCGGTACAATTGAAAAAAATACCCTATAATAAAGGTTATACATACAGCTTATGCCTCACTGATAATAACACGTAAGAAACACTACGAGGTATGTTTCATTTCCTGAAATTTTTACTAGTTTATCGAGGTTGCTGCGCAATTAAATAGACAGGCTTACGTGGCATGCTTTCCGCAATCTTCGCAAGGTCAATGTTACTTACCTAGCGGGATTGGCGACGTAGAGCTGCCGCAGCCTTGGCTTTTTGTCTGGCGCTTGCCTCTCGTCAGGTCGGGAGGAGAGGGACCATGGGTCTCTCAATAGGACCGCCTAGAATATGTACAGCGATGACCGGTTCAAGAACCCGGAGCATAAAGAGCGATAAGCTCCAAGCTATGAGGAATAAAATGAGAACTTCCAGAAAACTGCTGGCCGGTGTCAGCCTCGCCGCTGCAATGCTTGCCGCTAACTCTGCCTTTGCAGCAAAAACCTTGGTCTATTGTTCCGAAGGCTCTCCAGAAGGCTTCACTCCGGCGCTTTATACCTCTGGCACCACCTTCGACGCCTCCTCCCGCCAAGTCTACAACAAGCTCGTCGAGTTTAAGCGCGGCTCCACCGAGATCGAACCGGGCCTTGCAGAAAGCTGGGAAGTCTCCGCAGATGGCAAAGAGTACACTTTCAACCTGCGCAAGGGCGTAAAGTTCCACACAACCAAGTGGTTCACCCCTTCCCGTGACTTCAACGCCGATGATGTGCTGTTCTCTTTCAACCGTCAGCGCCTGAAAGATCACCCGTACCACGCTGTTTCTGGCGGCACCTACGAGTACTTTGAGGGCATGGGCATGCCAAGCCTCATCAAAGACATTCAGAAGATTGACGATTACACCGTCAAATTCGTTCTAAGCCGCCCTGAAGCTCCAATGATCGCCAACTTGGCTATGGATTTTGCCTCCATCCAGTCTGCGGAATACGCCGACAAGATGCTGGACAACAAAGAACTGTTTGATCAACAGCCAGTGGGCACCGGTCCGTTCCAGCTTGTTGGCTACCGCAAAGACGCCATCGTACGCTTCAAGGCAAATCCGGATTACTGGCGCGGCAAAGCACCGCTTGATAATCTGGTCTTTGCCATCACCCCTGATGCTTCTGTGCGCTATCAAAAGCTGAAGGCAGGTGAATGTCATGTCATGCCTTATCCAAATCCTGCGGACGTCGCGGACATGGAAAAAGACAGCAACATCAAAGTTCTACGCCAAGAAGGCTTGAACATCGGTTACATGGCCTACAACACCCAGCAGCCTCCATTTAACGATGTGCGGGTACGCAAAGCCCTCAACATGGCCGTCAACAAACAGGCCATTATCGACGCTGTATTCCAAGGCTCGGGCAAAATCGCGAAAAACCCGATCCCGCCAACCATGTGGTCCTACAACAACGCTGTTGAAGATGACAAATACGATCCGGAAGCTGCGAAAAAGCTGCTCGAAGAGGCTGGCGTAAAAGATCTGCAAATGAAGGTCTGGGCGATGCCTGTGCAGCGTCCATACAACCCAAATGCACGCCGCATGGCTGAGTTGATTCAGGCAGATTATGCAAAAGTTGGTGTGGATGTGGAAATCGTTTCCTACGAGTGGGGCGAGTATCTGAAGCGTTCCTCAGACAAGGATCGTGACGGTGCGGCACTTCTTGGCTGGACCGGTGATAACGGTGATCCTGACAACTTTTTGGGCGTGCTTCTTTCTTGTGATGGCATCGGCGGCTCCAACCGCGCTCAGTGGTGTAACGAAGAGTTTGAGTCTTTGATTCAAAAGGCAAAAACAACCTCTGATCTCGCCGAACGTACGCGCCTCTACGAAGAAGCGCAGGTGGTCTTCAAGCGTGAAGCACCTTGGAACACCATCGCGCACTCTATCGTTTCTGAGCCAATTAGTGTACGGGTAGATAACTACATGATTGATCCGTTTGGTGGGCATAATTTCTACGGTGTAGACCTTAAGTAAACTAAATTTCCGCTGGACATCAGGTATCCCGGCGAGTATTCGCCGGGATACATTCGTGTTTAAACCCGCACCAGTGGCCAAGGTCGCTGTTTGATCAACCCGTAAAGAATAGTGTGACTGAAGAATGCTTCGTCTCATATTGAAAAAACTGGGGCTGCTCATCCCGACATTTATCGGCGTGACCTTGACCTCGTTCTTCTTCATCCGGTTACTACCGGGTGACCCCATTCTACTTCTGGCTGGCGAACGCGGCGTAAGCCCTGAGCGCTACGCAGAGCTGCAAGCGAAATTCGGCTACGACCAGCCCATTTTTATGCAGTACCTCGATTTCTTGGCCAAGCTGTTTCAAGGCGATCTCGGCGTCTCCTTCTCGACAAAGCAGCCCGTAGTGCAAGAATTTTTTACGCTGTTTCCCGCCACTGTTGAGTTGGCGGTCTGCGCGATTGTCTTTGCGGTCCTTTTTGGTCTACCCGCCGGTATCTTTGCAGCAATCCGCCGTGGCAAGACCGTAGACCACACCGTAATGACAACCGCGCTGGTCGGCTACTCCATGCCAATTTTCTGGTGGGGCCCGGCGCTTATCATCATTTTCTCCGGCTTCTTGGGCTGGACACCGGTTTCTGGCCGTATCTCCAACATGTTCTGGATCGAGAGCACCACCGGCTTCATGCTGATCGATACCCTGTTCTACTCAGATGAACCGGGGGCCTTCATGTCCGCAGTGATGCACTTGATCCTGCCAACAATCGTGCTGGGCACCATCCCGCTTGCGGTTATCGCGCGTCAAACCCGCTCTGCCATGCTGGAAGTGCTGGACGAGGATTATGTGCGCACCGCGCGCGCCAAAGGTCTGTCCTCCTTCCGTATCATCGGCATCCATGCGCTGCGCAATGCCTTGATCCCGGTGGTAACCGTGATTGGCTTGCAAATCGGCGTGCTGTTCGCAGGCGCGATTTTGACAGAGACAGTGTTCTCCTGGCCGGGCATCGGCAAATGGATGGTCGACAGCATCTTCCGCCGGGATTATCCGGTGGTGCAGGGCGGCCTGCTTATGATCGCGGCAATCATCATGGTTGTGAACCTTATTGTTGACCTGACCTACGGTCTTGTTAACCCGAAAATCCGCCATACGGAGTAACCCATGTCAGACGCTTCTATTGACGTAAAGGCGGAAACCAGACTGGATCTTCTGGTGAATTTCTGGAAACACTTCCGCACCAACAAGGGCGCCGTTATCGGCCTCTACTTCTTCATCGGCTTGATCCTGGTCGCAGTCTTCGCGCCACTCATCGCGCCGCATAGCCCGATCGAGCAATACCGCGATGCGTTTAAAGCGCCGCCAGTATGGATGGAAGGCGGCAGCTGGAAATTCATTCTGGGCACGGATGCCGTTGGCCGCGATATTCTCTCTCGCATAATTTTCGGCTCTCGTTACTCGCTCTTTGTTGGCGTGGTCGTTGTTTCAATCGCGCTGAGTGTTGGTATTTTCCTCGGCCTGCTTGCCGGAACATTCCGCGGCTGGGTCGATACCATCATCATGCGCATTATGGATGTCATTCTGGCGTTCCCGTCTTTGTTGCTTGCGCTTGTGCTTGTGGCAATCCTCGGCCCTACACTCGTCAACGCAATGATCGCCATCGCGATCGTGCAGCAGCCATACTATGTGCGCCTGACCCGCGCCTCGGTTATCTCCGAGATGAGCCGTGAATACGTTATGGCCGCCCGCGTGTCCGGCGTGCGCACCCCGCGCTTGATGTTCAAAACAGTGCTGCCAAACTGTATGGCACCACTCATCGTGCAGGCTGCCCTGTCGTTTTCGACTGCGATTCTGGATGCCGCAGCGCTTGGCTTCTTGGGTGTTGGTGCGCAGCCTCCAACCCCGGAATGGGGCACCATGCTGGCTGAATCCCGTGAATTCATCCTAAACGCACCGTGGATCATGGCATTCCCCGGCTTTGCCATCCTCATCACCGTTGTTGCTATCAACCTGATCGGCGACGGCCTGCGCGATGCGCTCGATCCAAAATTGAAAAGGAGCTAACCCATGGCGCTTCTTGAGATTGAAAACCTCACGGTCGAGTTTGACACCGTCAATGGCCGCTTCCGTGCGCTGGACGGCGTCAGTTACTCCATCAACGCAGGCGAAGTGCTTGCCATCGTTGGCGAGAGTGGCTCGGGCAAATCCGTGGCAATGCTAGCTGTTATGGGCCTACTTGCCAACAATTCGCACGTATGGGCCGATAAGCTGATGTTTGAGGGGCAAGACCTGCTGACCATGTCAGCGCGTCAGCGCCGCAAGGTCATCGGCAAAGACATCTCCATGATCTTTCAAGAGCCGATTGCCAGCCTTAACCCCTGCTTTACAGTGGGGTTCCAGATTGGCGAGACCTTGAAAGAGCACACCGAGCTTAACCGCAAACAGCGGCAGGTTCGCGCTCTGGAACTGCTAGAATCCGTTGGCCTGCCAGAGCCAGCCAAGGCCCTGAAAAAATTCCCCCACCAAATGTCCGGGGGGCAGTGCCAACGTGTGATGATTGCCATGGCGATCGCTTGCCGTCCTAAGCTGCTAATCGCTGATGAGCCAACCACCGCGCTTGATGTGACTATTCAAAAGCAGATTCTTGATCTGCTGCTGGATCTTCAACATGACAGCAACATGGGCCTCATCATGATCACCCACGATATGGGTGTTGTTGCTGAAACCGCCGACCGCGTGGTTGTGCAATATAAAGGCAACAAGATGGAAGAGGCAGGGGTGCTGGAGCTCTTTGAGAACCCGAAAAATCCTTACACCAAGGCGCTGCTTTCTGCTCTGCCGGAAAACGCAACGGGTGATCGTTTGCCAACGGTTTCCGATTTCCACCTTGAAGAGGGAGGGGCGGCCTAATGTCTGGCGATACCATTCTTGAAGCCCGCAATCTGGTGCGCGAGTACCACACCAAAGAGGGCATGTTCGGCAAGCCTGTTGTCACCCGCGCGCTTAAAGGCATCAGTTTCTCGCTGGAGCGGGGCAAAACCCTCGCTGTTGTCGGGGAAAGCGGCTGCGGTAAGTCAACCCTCGCTCGCATTCTAACGCTGATTGACCCTGCAACGGAAGGGGAGCTGCTCATTGAAGGCGAGCCAATCGATATCCGCAAGGATCGGCTCACCCGGGAGCTGCGCCGCAAAGTACAGATCGTCTTCCAGAACCCTTATGGCTCGCTCAACCCGCGCCAGAAGGTGGGGGATGTGCTCACCGAACCGCTCAAGCTCAACACAGATATGAATGAGCAGCAGCGCCGCGACTTTGCCATGGACATGCTGGTGAAAGTGGGCCTTGGCCCAGAGCACTATAACCGCTATCCGCATATGTTCTCCGGTGGCCAGCGCCAGCGTATCGCCATTGCCCGCGCATTGGTGCTAAAGCCGAAACTGCTCATCTTGGACGAGCCTGTCTCTGCACTCGACTTGTCGGTTCAGGCGCAAATTCTGAATTTGCTGGCAGATCTGCAGGAAGAGTTTAACCTCACCTACCTGTTCATCTCCCACGATCTATCGGTGGTGCGCTATATTGCTGACAAGGTCATGGTCATGTACTTCGGTGAAGTGGTGGAATATGGCACGCGTGATGCGGTCTTTGAAAATCCGCAACACGATTACACCAAGACCCTGTTCAACGCGACACCGCGCGCAGATGTGGAGCACATCAAAGCGCGTCTTGCAGCAGCACATAGCTAGCTGCGTGTAAGCCCGAACAACTTTAAAACCAAAAAGCCGGCCCTTGTGGTCGGCTTTTTTATGCGCATCTCCATGATAAAAAACTAAAAAAGTGACTGCTTAACCGGTCAACCTCGACAATCGCACTATAGCGCTTTTCAGGTATATCAGTAGCCTACTGCCAGCTGCAAATGGTTTTCATTATTTGCGGGAAAGGGAGAATGGCGTTGCGCTTGCACTTGTTGCAAAACATTTCGGCACAATGAACAATTATGAGGCATATGTTCGTTAATGCGGAATGAAATTACCGAAATAGGTACTATTCTCTAGATAATTTCGGGGACATCTCGCTTTATGGGGGGAGATTTTTCCGAGAATCAACGCTAGTCTACACGCCAAGGTTAAGGGGCTTGATATCTAATAATTCCATTAGTTGGAAATTTTGTTCATCCTGTCGGCGGCAGGCTTGTGAGCGCCTTGATCAAAAATAAACCCTTCTGCAAGGCGCAATTGTCTTGCGGCGGGGGAGCAAAAACTGCTCGTACAATCACCAAAGTCTTTGGGGGACAAAAAGTGAAAAAATCTTTGCTTCTTGGTACTGCATTTGCAGCTGCCGTTGCTTTTGCGGCGCCATCTATGGCGAAAACTCTGGTGTACTGTTCTGAAGGTTCACCTGAAGGTTTCACCCCGGCGCTCTACACTTCCGGCACCACCTTTGACGCCAGCGCACGCAATGTCTTCAACCGCTTGGTTGAGTTCGAGCGCGGCACCACCAAAATCATCCCGGGCCTTGCCGAGAGCTGGGACGTTTCCGAAGATGGTAAGGAATACACCTTCCACCTACGCAAGGGCGTGAAATTCCACACCACTAAAAACTTCACACCGTCGCGTGATTTCAACGCTGACGACGTGCTGTTTTCCTTCAATCGTCAGGGCGACAAAGAACACCCATACCATGGTGTTTCCGGCGGTACCTACGAGTACTTCGCTGCTATGTCCATGCCGGACCTGATCAAGGAAATCGTCAAGGTTGACGATTACACCGTCAAGTTCGTTCTTACCCGTCCAGAAGCGCCAATGATTGCAAACCTTGCAATGGCATTCGCTTCCATCCATTCCGCTGAATATGCGGACAAGATGAGCGACAACAAAGACGCGTTTGACCAAAACCCAGTCGGTACCGGCCCGTTCCAGATGGTCAACTACCAAAAAGATGCTGTCATCCGCTATAAAGCCAACCCAGATTACTGGATGGGTAAAGCACCAATCGACAAGCTGGTTTTTGCAATCACCCCAGATGCCTCCGTTCGCTATCAGAAACTGAAAGCCGGTGAGTGTCATGTGATGCCATACCCGAACCCGGCTGACATCGAAGCGATGAAAGCGGACGAGAACATCAACCTGATGCAGCAGGAAGGCCTCAACGTTGGCTACCTTGCTTACAACACTCAGGTTGCACCGTTCGACAATGTCAAAGTGCGTAAGGCCCTCAACATGGGCATCAACAAAAACGCCATCATTGACGCTGTATTCCAGGGCGCTGGTAAAGTAGCGAAAAACCCGCTGCCGCCAACCATCTGGTCTTACAACGATGCCGTTCAGGACGATGCGTTTGATCCGGTCGCCGCGAAAAAGATGCTGGAAGCCGAAGGTGTAAAAGATCTTAAAATGAAGATCTGGGCAATGCCTGTACAGCGTCCTTACAACCCGAATGCACGCCGCATGGCTGAAGTCATCCAGTCTGACTTCAAAAACATCGGTGTAGACGTTGAGATTGTTTCCTACGAGTGGGGTGAGTACCTCAAGCGTTCGAAAGAAAAAGATCGCGACGGTGCTGTTCTGCTTGGTTGGACCGGTGACAATGGTGACCCAGACAACTTCCTCGCAGTGCTGCTGGGCTGTGACGGTGTTGGCGGTTCCAACCGCGCCCAGTTCTGTGATGCAGAGTTTGAAGAGCTGATCCAGAAAGCGAAAGTAACCTCCGACCCTGCAGAGCGTACAAAGCTCTATGAACAGGCGCAGGTGGTCTTCAAAGAAAAAGCTCCATGGGCAACCATCGCGCACTCCATCGTTTCCGAGCCAGTTGCAGTCAACGTAGTTGATTACAAAATCAACCCGTTCGGTGGTCATGAGTTCTACGGTGTAGACCTGAAATAAGTTTTTCCTAAACTAGGAAAAACGAGAGAGGCCCGGTGCTATGCGCCGGGTCTTTTTACATTGTTAGGTATAAAATCTCCTGCGCAATCTGCTTTTCTGCCTCTATTGTCCAATGGGCAAACACGGGGGATTGGTGCAGGTTAGACCTCGATAAAATCGGCGAGGTCACAATGAAAAACTATCTAAAGCAGTTTCCAAACAAGGATGGATACTTTGGTGAATATGGCGGTGCATTTATTCCGCCGCAACTTGAGCCGCATTTTTTGGAAATTGCTGAAGCATATGACCGTATCGCCGGAGACGCGAGCTACATTAATGAGCTGCGTTACATTCGTAAGCACTTTCAAGGGCGTCCAACCCCAATTTCTCATGCGCGGAATCTTTCGCGGCTAATCGGCGGTGGCAACATCTATCTCAAGCGAGAAGACCTGAACCACTCTGGTGCGCATAAACTGAACCACTGCATGGGCGAAGCTTTACTTGCAAAACATATGGGCAAGAAAAAGCTGATTGCCGAGACAGGAGCGGGCCAACATGGGGTGGCGCTTGCCACGGCCGCAGCCTATTTTGATATGCAATGTGAAATCCACATGGGAGAAGTGGACATCGCCAAAGAGCACCCGAACGTGGTGCGAATGAAGCTGCTAGGGGCTGAGGTGGTGCCAGTAGGATTTGGCGGAAAAACTCTCAAAGAGGCCGTAGACAGCGCCTTTATGTCGTATCTTGAGCAAGGCGACGATGCGATTTACGCCATCGGTTCGGTCGTAGGGCCACATCCGTTCCCGAAAATGGTGCGGGCATTCCAGCAAATTGTTGGTGAAGAGGCAAGAGAGCAAATTGTCGAGATGACAGGTCACTTGCCAGATCATGCTGTGGCTTGTGTTGGTGGCGGTTCTAACGCCATGGGTTTGTTTGCAGGCTTTATAGAGGATGAAGCTGTTGCCCTGCATGGGGTGGAGCCTTTGGGACGCGGCACCAAGCTGGGTGAGCATGCGGCCACAATGACCTATGGCAAGCCAGGTCAAATACATGGTTTCAAGTGTATCGTGTTAACTGATGAGAACGGCGAGCCTGCTCCTGTTCATTCTATTGCATCTGGTCTGGATTATCCGGGGGTTGGGCCAGAGCATTCCTATTTGCATGATATCGGCCGCGTTTCATATGGCGCAGCAACCGATCAGGAAACCCTGAGTGCGTTTTGGGCGCTATCCCGCCACGAAGGCATTATCCCCGCATTGGAAAGCTCGCATGCGATCGCTTATGCGCTCAAATTGGCAAAGCGTAGTCCAGGCGAAAACATCCTCGTAAATCTATCCGGTCGAGGTGACAAGGATCTGGATTATGTCGCAGACAATTTCGGCTATGGCGAAGAGCTGGACCTCATGAAAATGTTGCAATCAGCAGAGCCGGAATTCGCATAGTATCGCAATAACACTTAGTTCTTATTGGGCCGCAGATTTATTTTTGCGGTCTTTTCTGTTGTGCTGAAGAGGAAGGGAATGGCGGGCGATGAGAGCCCGAACTCCCGAGATCTTCGGTGTAAACGAAGCGCTCAACCAACCAAGCTAATCGCCCCAATGCAGGGGCCGCACGCGAACCGGAAAAATAAGTTGAATCAGTTTCTTAAGAACGCATCGCACACTTTAACAAGCTAAAGCACCACTTGAGATGGAAAATGATTCAAAATCAACGCACTATCACCAAAACATGAATCTATACAAGAACTTGAAGAGTGCGGTGCCGTTGCTCAAAACGTCGGTATCTGGGGCAGGGCGCTGAGTCGTACGCTTACATTAGAATCTGCCCCTCCAATATTGTCAATGCGGCGCTTGCTAATCAGTAAAGGCGCCCGTGTGGGTGATCTGTCTGGCAGGGTGATACGCGTCGCAAGCAGCAACTGCATGCGTTTACTCTGTGTGCTCAGGTTGTGACCGTGCCACGCGAAACCCAAGGTCATCAATCGCATAGGTTGGGTGGCTGCGCCGCCGATTACTTGCAAGACACCCGCGCTCGTTATCGGCCCATCCACCGCCGCGAAACACCCTGTAGGTGCCGTAAACCTCTGGATCGTAGATGTCATCGCACCATTCCCAGACATTTCCCAGCATGTCAAATAGCCCCCAAGCATTTGGTTGCTTCAATCCAACAGGTTGCGTGCGTCCTCCTGAGTTATCTGCAAACCAAGCGATATCATCAAGAGCGCCATATCTGCTTGCGTTCGAGCCGGCACGACAGGCAAACTCCCATTCCGCCTCTGTCGGCAGGCGATAGCCGCAGCTTTGCTCAAGAAGTGCCGCATCGCTCCCATTGGGAGCAAAGGCATAGGCTGGCGGCAGTCCCTCTTGCGCAGATAGCCTGTTGCAAAAAGCAGCGGCCTCCAGCCAAGAGACATGAACCGCCGGATGGGTCAGGTTATGGCCACTGCGCTCATTACCTTGGCAAAGCTGCGAGAACTGTGCCTCGGTAACAGGGGTGGCGGATAACAAAAAGCTGCATACTCGCTCGCTGGAGATGCTCTTCTTGCGATTATCACGCAGCACGATACTGCCTGCCGGTATTGTTTGCAGGCGAAGCCCAATTGGGCCAAAAACTGTACTCATTTAACAACTCTTAAAATAAAAAGGGCGCCCAAATTGCTGGCGCCCTTAGTGTTGCATGTTAATCGCTAAAACGGAATGCAGACCTAGCGCTCTGCTTCTAAAACCCGTTCAAAAGCGTCAAGTAGCTCGTCATAATGCGAAATCACCACATCAGGGTTCAGTTCGCGCACCGGAACATCGGTATAGCCAAAATCAACTGCAATTACCGGCAATTGCGCATTGCGCGCCGCCTCTACATCTGCGCGGGAATCGCCGATAAACACCGAGCCTGCCCGGGTGCCGCCCGCCATGTCGATAGCCCCCAGCACCGGCATGGCATCCGGCTTGTTTTTTGAAAATGTGTCACCACCTACAACCGCATCAAACAGATCATCTGCTTCAAGCGCCCGTAGCAGTGCCTTGGCAAGGCTTTCGATCTTGTTAGTGCACACTGCCAGCTTCCAACCCTTGGCCTTGAGAGTGTTCAGGGCCGGGCGCACACCCTCAAACAGATGCGTGTGGTCGCAAATATGGGCTTCATAGTAGCGCACCAAGCGCTCTACCATGGGATCAACCTTGTCATCACTTGGTGTAACTTTGTTGAACTCCAGCCCGCGCTGCACCAGCACACGTACCCCTGCGCCAACCATCTTGCGCACTTTTTCAGGTTCGATCCGCTCGAATCCCTCGTATTCTAGAGCGTGATTCAACGAGGCGGTCAGGTCACCCATAGTTTCGGCAAGGGTGCCGTCCAGATCGAACACCGCGACAGGTTTGGTCATTGTATGGCCCGTATTGTTGCAAACTTTTGCCACACACTAGACAAAAGTCGCTCGCTGTCAAACTCCGGTAGTGCGAAACTTCGGCGCAGCCCATTCCCGCCCTTCCGCAGCTCAATGACCCGTGCTAAGCATCAGCAAACGAAAATGCCAAGGCATTCGTGCGCTCTACAAGCAGATTTGAGGAACTCCACGAACCATGAGCCAGTCTCTAAAAGTAAAAGCCGCAGCCGCGGCACTGGAAGAAGTGCAAAACGGCGCAAAATTGGGGATCGGTACCGGCTCGACGGCCAATGAAATGATCCGCCTCTTGGCCAAAAAGGTCGAGGCCGGATTTGAGGTTATCGGGGTGCCTACCTCAAAGGCAAGCGAGGCCCTTTGTCGTGAGCTTGGTGTTCCACTCACCACGCTAGAGGAAACCCCGCAACTGGACCTGACCATCGATGGCGCTGACGAGCTGGATGCGCAGCTGAGCCTCGTAAAAGGTGGCGGCGGTGCATTGCTGCGTGAAAAGCTGGTCGCAGCTGCCTCAAAAAAAATGGTTGTCATCGCCGATGGCTCGAAAGTTGTTGAGCACTTGGGCAAGTTTCCCTTGCCTATTGAAGTTCAACAATTCGGCCTGAATGCTACAAAAGTTGCGCTGCAAGACCACTTTGCCAAAAACGGCGTTGCTGGTGAGCTTGTGCTGCGCGGCGCAGCAGATGCGCCCTTCATCACCGATAATGGCAACTACATTCTGGATGCCCACTTGGATAAAATCCTGAACCCGCCAGCATTGGCCTGTGGCCTGAATGACATCCCCGGTGTGGTCGAGCATGGTCTGTTTATCGGCCTCGCGAGCACTGCTTATGTCGCGCAAGAGGGGGATATCCTTAAAATGGAGGCCTAGTGCCCCCTTGCAGCTTACGCGCGAACCGTTAAAACCAATCTTCACTAACAAACACTTTGGGGGAACCCGACATGCTAACCGCTCTTAAAACCAAAGTCATTGCTGGCTCTGCCGCAGCATTGCTTGCTGCTTCTGTCCTGACCACTCCTGTCATGGCACAAGACACGTTTTCAGAAAGCCACTTGGCTGCCGCACGCGCCGCAGTAACAGCAACCCGCACAACCATTGCATTTGACAACATCCTGCCAGACGTTGCCGAGCGAACCCGCGCATTGTTCCAGCGCTCCGAGCCATCACTGCTTGCCGAAATCGATACCGCAGTGAACGAAGTTGCACTGAAAATGGCAGCCAGCCGCCCGCAACTGGATCGCGTTATCTATGAGGTGTGGGCGCGCCGCTTTTCCGAAGCTGAATTGCAGCAGATTGCTGACTTTTACAATTCTGAAACAGGTAAGAAACTCGCCACAGTCAATCCGCAGCTCAGCGCACTGGCCATTGGTGCTGCGAAACAGTGGAGCGATCAGCTTTCTGTAGAAATGGTCAAGCAAGTGCGTGCACGCCTGCAAAATCCGGCAAATTAGTGCAGTTCACAAAGCTGTGAGCGATAGTACCGCTTTCCCCCTTGTATTTTCATCGTAAAAGAACGATGTAATGCGAGGCTGCATTGGGCCGTTACACGCCAAGCGCGGGTAACGGTCTTTTTGCATGGTTACCCTAGTATTTGTATGCGGCGGCAATTATCGCCGGAAGTATGCCAAAAGGAATAAGTGAGGCACGATGTCCGATTATGATTATGACCTGTTTGTGATTGGCGCTGGTTCTGGTGGTGTTCGTGCGGCGCGGATCGCGGCAACCCATGGTGCGAAGGTGGCAATCGCCGAAGAATACCGCTACGGCGGCACCTGCGTAATCCGCGGCTGCGTCCCTAAAAAACTATTCGTAAACTCTGCCAAGTTCTCTGAGGAATTCTCCCATGCGCATGCTTATGGCTGGGATCTGAACGGCACCCCCACCTTCGATTTTGCCCGTCTCGTTGCAAACAAAGATCGCGAAATCGCGCGCCTCGAAAAGATCTACCGCACAAATCTGGACAAAGCCGGTGTGGAGCTTTTTGACAGCCGCGCCGTGGTTGAAGGCCCAAACCAAGTCCGCTTGCTTGCCAGTGACACTGTCATTACCGCCAAGTACATACTCATCGCGGTGGGCGCCACCCCGAATGTCGATGCCACCATCGAAGGGGGGGAACACATCATCACCTCCAACGAAGCCTTCCATATGGAAAACTTGCCGGAGAGCATCGTTGTTGTAGGCGGTGGCTACATCGCCGTTGAGTTTGCAGGCATCTTCGCGGGAATGGGCGCCAAAACCACGCTCGTCTATCGCGGCGAGGAAATCCTGCGCGGTTTCGATGATGATATTCGCAAAACCCTGCATGAAGACATGGTCCGCAAGGGCATTGACGTCGTCACACAGGACAACATCGCCTCCATCGCCCCCCAAGCGGCAGGCAACTATCTGGTAACCACCAAAGCTGGCCGTGAACTGAGCGTTGACAAAGTCATGATGGCAATTGGGCGTCGCCCCAACACAGCCGGACTGGGTTTGGAAACTGCAGGGGTGGAAATGGATGCCTCCGGCGCCATTAAGGTTTCTCCGGATTCGCAAAGCTCGGTCCCAAGCATTTATGCTGTTGGGGATGTGACTGGCCGCGCCAACCTAACGCCCGTCGCCATTCGTGAAGGCCATGCCTTCGCCGATACGGTTTTTGGCGGCAACCCTTGGCACGTCAATCATGATCTGATCCCGACGGCGGTCTTTTCGCAGCCGGAAATCGGCACTGCCGGCTTCACGCAGGCCGAGGCCGAGGCCCGCTTCGACAATCTGGATATCTACACCGCCAGTTTCCGCGGGATGAAAACCATCCTGTGTGGCACTGACGACAAAGTCATGATGAAGCTGATTGTCGATGCGGATACCGACAAAATCCTTGGCGTGCACATTCTGGGGCCGGAAGCTGGTGAACTCATCCAGATGATCGGGGTAACCTTACAAATGGGCGCCACCAAAGCCGATTATGATCGCACCATCGCCGTGCACCCCACTGCCGCAGAAGAACTGGTGACGATGAAGGTGCCAACCCAAAAGATCCGCAAATAATGCGTCATTAGTTGAGAAAAAGCTGCTGGTTGTAAGGCGCGCTTTTTTGTAGTTAACCGCTAACAGCAAGTGCCCGTGCAAATCGCACAAGGTTCAATATGGGGAGGGCACCGCCTTCCCCTTTGCTTTGCGTAGTAGCTAGCAGGCACTACCGATCATTTTAACTAGGAATAAGCAGGGATACGCCAATGCCTCAGTCCGCCACCGCACCCGTCGCACCGCTTGCAAACGCCAGCGATGAAATCTGCTATTTCGGCTACGGGTCACTGGTCAACGCCCGCACATTGCCCAAGGAGGCGCAGGTCATTCCAGGTGTGTTGAGCGGCTGGCTACGTGAATGGCGGCTCTATTCCCCTTGGGACAAGCTGGTTGCAGGAACGTGTCGCGGCGTGTGCGCGCTAACGGTGATCCCGAGCGCCGGAACAAAAATCTATGGCGGGATGATGCGTGATCATCGCAGCAATCTAGCCGCGCTTGATGCAAGAGAAAGCCGCTACTTCCGCCAGACGCTGGAACCTACAAGCTTTCAGGCAGACGAAGCAGCGCACATCCCTGAGGGCTGTTTTCTCTATCAGGCGAGCGAGGAAAACTACCACTGGGGAACCGTGGAAAGCCCCATGCTGCAAAGTTATGTGGATTGCGTCTTACAAGGCTTCCATGATTTTTGGGGGGAAGCTGGCATCGACCACTTCATAAACACCACCCGCGGCTGGGACCGCGTGCCCATGCTAATGGATCGCGGCGCTCCGTTTTATCCACGGGCGCAGCACCTACCAGTGGATCTTGCGGCGTTGATAGATGCAAAGCTTGCTCCACTTGCCATGCACAAAATCGAGCTGTAATCGCCCCATCTCGCGATTTATGAGCCGGGAAACTATTTGGTAGAGCAAACCTTGAAGGGAGAAAACTTCAAGTTTTTTCCCTCCATTCTCCCAGGTGCGATCTAGCCCTGCGCGCTCAGCCCGTGTATAAGCGGCGGGCTGCCTTCAATATACGTAGGTTTCAGCACAATCGTTTTCAAAGCGGCCTGTTTAAAGCAGAGCTGCAAATGAGGGCTACCAATCAGCCCCATTGAGGTAAAGTGGAGTAAAAGACATGGCGGAGAATTGGACCCCGGATTCCTGGCGATCAAAACCAATCGTGCAGGTCCCGGCCTATCCAGACCAAGAGGCACTGGCAGACGTCGAGCGTCGCCTCGCATCTTATCCGCCTTTGGTCTTTGCAGGTGAAGCGCGCAAACTGAAAGCAAGCCTAGCCGAAGTTGCAGAAGGCCGCGGCTTCCTGCTGCAAGGCGGCGACTGCGCCGAGAGCTTTGCCGAGCACCACGCCGACCATATCCGCGATTTCTTCCGCGCGTTCCTGCAAATGTCCGTAGCGCTCACCTACGGTGCGCAGCAGCCGGTTGTCAAAGTTGGCCGTATTGCGGGGCAGTTCGCCAAGCCGCGCTCATCCGACATTGAGAAAAAAGGTGATGTGGAGCTGCCAAGCTACCGCGGTGACATTGTCAATGATATCGCCTTTACCCCGGAAAGCCGTATTCCTGATCCCAAACGTCAGCTGATGGCCTACCGCCAGTCGGCAGCGACGCTGAACCTGCTGCGCGCTTTTGCGCAAGGCGGTTTTGCAAATCTGGAACACGTGCATCAGTGGATGCTTGACTTTGTCAAGGACAGCCCGCAGAGCAACCGTTACAAAGAGTTGGCCGACAGCATCACCAGCGCGCTTTCCTTCATGCGTGCCTGCGGTGTTGAGGCTGATAGCACACCGCAGCTGCGTTCGACCGATTTCTTCACCAGCCACGAAGCACTGTTGCTGGGTTACGAAGAGGCGCTCACCCGCATCGATTCCACCACTGGTGAATGGTATGCAACCTCTGGCCACATGCTGTGGATTGGCGACCGCACTCGTCAGGCAGATCACGCGCACCTTGAGTTCTTCCGCGGTGTGCAAAACCCGATTGGCCTGAAATGTGGCCCATCGCTAAGCCCGGATGGCCTTCTGGAGCTGATCGATATCCTCAACCCGAACAATGAAGCGGGCCGTTTGACCCTGATCACCCGCTTTGGCTATGATAAGGTTGAAGAGCACCTGCCAGCCCTGATCCGCGCTGTGGAGCGTGAGGGCCGTAAGGTTGTTTGGTCTTGCGACCCGATGCATGGCAACACCATCACTGCAAATGGCTACAAGACCCGTCCGTTTGAGCGCGTGCTGGGTGAAGTGGAGAGCTTCTTCGCAGTTCACCGCGCCGAAGGTACCCACGCAGGTGGTGTGCACGTAGAAATGACCGGGCGCAACGTAACCGAGTGCACAGGCGGCGCCAAAGAAGTATCACCCGAAGATCTGGGTGATCGTTACCACACCCATTGCGATCCACGCCTCAACGCTGACCAAGCGCTGGAGCTTGCCTTCACAATCGCAGAGAACCTGCGCAAAGAAGCAGAAAGCCGTAAAGGCTAGCAGCCTTTTTGCTTTGAAACATTTGAAAGGGTCGCCATCGGCGGCCCTTTCCTTTACTTAGTGAAATATTTAGAAACTTTGCTTTTATTTTGACAGACTTTCAGCAACAGCTGATGATGCCAAAATGATTCCTGCACAGCTCCAGTAAACGAGGGCTGGCAAACGAGAGGCACCAAGGTGCAGCAACCGCATCAAGAGGAAGTAGATTTCTCGCAGTACTCTGTCCTGATTGCAGAGGACAACAACTATATGCGCTCGCTGTTGCGTGCCATGATTACCGGCTTTGGGGTGCGTCGTATCTTTGAAGCGGCCGATGGGGCCGACGCCATCGCCATTGCCATTGATAGGCGCCCAGACATCATTCTTTGCGATTGGATTATGAGCCCGGTAGACGGTCGCGATTTTGTGCGCCTGTTGCGGCGCGATAATGACCCGGCGCTATCGCGCACACCAGTGATCGTCATCAGCGCCGATTCTCGCCAGTCCGTTGTCATTGCGGCAATGCATGCAGGCGTAAATCACTTTATCGCCAAGCCGCTATCTCCCGCGCGCCTCTACGAAAGAATGGTGGCAACCATTCGCGAGCCAAATAGCTTGCCCACCATGCGCCGTCGCGAAAAGTCAAATATTTCAGAGCGCTTGGAACGGCACTTGAAGAAGCTGGAGGCTGCCAAAGAATCCGGCAAAATTCAGGAACCCCATCGCGATGCTCTGGAAAAGCTGGTCAACCCGATCTTGTCAGAGCGCACCGAGCTATAAGGCATAATCTCGCCGCCAGCTGTGACAAATGCCGCTGTAGAGAATTCTAGGTTTGACAGCTTGCGGTAAAATATGGTCAGGATGAGCATAACCGAATTTCGGCAGAGTTTGCCCCTTTTTCCTCAGGCTGACCTGCTTAACGTAACATGCTTAGCGCACCTAATCTTTGAAAAGACATCTTGATGCAAGACCGCACGTTTCGCTTGGCCGTCATTCAGGCCAACCCCCGCCTTGGCGATTTGAAGGCCAATGCAGAACTGGCACGCAGCTATCATGAAAAAGCGACGCAGGCCGGTGCCGATCTACTGTTGTATTCAGAACTGTTTATCTGTGGCTATCCACCAGAAGATTTGGTGCTGAAACCGGCCTTTGTGCGTCAGTGCATGCAAAAAGTAGAAGAGCTCGCCGTGCTCACCAAAGACGGTCCGGCCATGCTCATCGGCACCCCTTGGGCGCAAGATGGCAAATTGTTCAACGCCGTCGCACTTCTGGATGAGGGCAAGGTTGCCGACTTGCGGTTTAAGGTCGATCTGCCAAACTACGGCGTGTTTGACGAAAAACGGGTCTTTGATGCCGGTCCAAATCCCGGGCCCATGAATTTTCGCGGCATTCGCATCGGTGTGCCCATTTGTGAAGACACATGGCAGAGCGAAGTCTGTGAGTGCTTGGAAGAAACCGGCGCCCAGCTTCTGCTCGTGCCCAATGGCTCGCCCTACCACAGCGGAAAATTTGATGAGCGCATGCAAATCATGGTGCAACGTGTTGTCGAGACAGGTTTGCCGCTGGTCTATGCCAACCAGCTGGGCGGACAGGATGAGCTGGTGTTTGATGGCGGCTCGTTCGCCCTGAATGCGGATCGTTCGCTCATTATGCAGCTGCCGCAACTACAAGAGGCTATGGGCCTGATCGACTGGCATGAAGATGCCGCTGGCAACTGGATTGCAAAACCATCGGAGATTAGCAGTGTACCCGATGTGTTCGAAGCCGATTGGCGCGCCTGCGTGATGGGCCTTGGCGATTATGTCAATAAAAACGGCTTCCCGGGGGTGGTGCTAGGCCTGTCAGGGGGAATTGATAGCGCAATTTGCGCCGCTATGGCGGTTGATGCCCTCGGCCCCGAACGCGTGCACTGCGTTATGCTGCCCTACCGCTACACATCAGGCGAAAGTCTTGATGACGCGCAAAAATGCGCCGATGCCTTGGGCGTGCGCTATGACACCGTGCCCATTTCTGAACCGGTTGAGGGCTTTGCCAGCGCGCTGCAACCAGTATTCGCCGGCACGCAGGAAGGGATTACCGAGGAGAACCTGCAATCCCGCAGCCGCGGTGTCATTTTGATGGCCATCTCCAACAAGTTTGGCGCCATGGTGGTCACCACGGGCAATAAATCTGAAATGTCAGTTGGTTACGCCACGCTTTATGGCGATATGAACGGTGGCTTTAACCCCATCAAAGACATTTATAAAACCAAGGTCTACGCCATGGCAGCGTGGCGCAATCAGCACCAGCTGAGTGATTTGCTTGGCCCGGCTGGCGAGGTCATCCCGCAAAACATTATCACCAAAGCCCCGACGGCAGAATTGCGGGAAAACCAGACCGATCAGGACAGCTTGCCCGATTATGACGTGCTTGATGATATTCTTACCTGCTTGGTGGAAGACGAGATGGCAGTGCGCGACATCCTCGCACGCGGGCATGATGAGGCAACCGTAAAACGCGTCGAGCACCTGCTTTACATAGCCGAGTATAAACGCCGTCAGGCCGCGCCGGGCGTTAAGCTGACACAGAAAAACTTTGGCCGTGACCGACGCTACCCGATTACCAACTGCTTTCGTGATACCCAGCAAGTGCCAAAGCTGCACACAGAGCCAGTGGCAAGCTCATAGCGAACCTGCGTAATGACTTGAAAACGGCAAAACCCCGGTGCTGTGCCCCGGGGTTTTTCTTAGGTCTTGTCCTGCGGCTTCCCCAAAAAGGGAAGCACTTGGACGGGATTGGCCACATAAAGTGGCCTTAACTGCACAGGGAGAGCTGGGAGCACAGGAAACAACAAATCAAGCGCGAGGAGACAAACAACGACACCCGCTAGCAGCTCTAAACTGGCCGAACCACTTGCCCCAAGACCAGCTTTGCATATGCTCCGCTCACCCCCTTACTTGAGACGATCCTTTTTATGCCAGCAGACTTGTCTATGTAAGACTTTGCTTGCAAACAAACCAAGTGCCGCTAGCATCAAGCGGTTCCATTTAGCCGTTTTCCCTCGCGCCGCTTTAGCTCTTTGAAAGCCCTTTTAATGTTGTATCTATTGCAAAATGCACGCTGGCTCTGCGGCGGCTTCACTCTTATGTTTGTGGCTGGCTTAGGGCTTACCACTATTCTTGCACAGTTTTCGCAGGAGTGGCGCGCCGCGTTCGATCTCGGTTTCGGCGAATTCGGCATGATTTACATGGGGGCAACGCTGCTAAGTGCGCTCACTTTGTCCCGCTTTGGCAAGCTGGCAGACCAATATCCTGCCAGAATAACGGCTGCTGTTAGCCTGCTGGCGCTTGCCGTCGCCGCGTGTGTTACGGCCTTTGTCCGCGGACCTGTCAGCTTGTTTTTTGCCCTCTATTTACTGCGCTTCTTCGGGCAAGGTATGCTCACGCACTTGCCGACCACGGCAACAAGCAAGTGGTTTAGCAATAATCGCGGCAAAGCCCTGTCCATCGTCAATCTTGGTATTCTTCTTTCAGAAGCGCTGGTGCCACTGCTGGTATTCCTGTCTTTGGCCCAGCTGGGGTGGCGACAGTTCTGGCTGGTAAGTGCCGCTTGTGTGGTCGTTATCGCCCTGCCAATCACGCTGTATTGCTACCGACAGGAACGCACGCCAAATACACATGCGCCGCTTAGTGACGGTGAGGAGGAGCAAACCTCCCACACGCAAACTCAGGCCACCAAAGCCCAAGTGCTGCGGGAGCCAGCGTTTTACCTGCTTAGTCTCTCCCTGTTAATGGCGCCGTTTGCGATCGCTTTCGTACTGTTCCACCAAAGCGCAGTGATGCTGGAAAAGGGTTGGGATCCAGTGACAATCCCGCAAGCCATGCCCTTGTTTGGCGCAGGATCAGTGGCAGCTGCCATGCTCTGCGGGGTGTTGACCGATCGTTTTACCGCGCGCCGCCTGCTGGCGCCTGCGCTTTTGCCAGTTGCAGCTGCCATGTTCGTGCTGGGCATTGGCGAGAGTCAATTATCCGCCGCTGTGACCATGTTCCTTGCCGGGCTTGCCATCGGCACCGAAACAGCGCTGGCGCCCGCGGCTCTAAGCGAAACCTATGGCACGCGCCATCTCGGGGATATTCGTGGCCTGTTCTTTTCGGCCTATGTGGTCGTTTCGGCTTTGTCGCCGGGGGTGACGGGCCTGTTGATTGACTGGCAGGCACCAGTTAGCCAGATTTCATATGTTCTGTGCGCCCTTTCAGTTGCACTCACCATTGCTGTCGCCTTGGTGTTTAATCGCAAAGCGGCGCGCAAGCATGTGGACGGTGCGGGCTCTCATTCCCCTTCAAAGGCGCGAAACAGTTGACCGCGCTGGCGGGAACAGCTAGCCAAAGGGCAACACTATTATCTTGGCGCATCTCTTGCCAAGTCCAAGCGTAAAGGAGGGACGATCACCATGAGCGTGACAGTCCGTTTTGCACCCTCGCCCACAGGGAACATCCACATCGGTAATGTGCGGCCAGCCTTGTTTAACTACCTGTTCGCCATGCAAAATAACGGCCACTTTGTGCTGCGTTTTGATGATACCGATCAGGCCCGCTCCACCAAAGAATTTGCCGATAGCATCGAGACAGATCTGGCATGGCTGGGTATAAAGCCTGACAGCATCCACCGCCAGTCCGAGCGCTTCGCTCTTTATGATGCTGCCGCCCAGAAGCTGAAAGATGCTGGTCTGCTCTACGCCTGCTATGAAACCGCTGAAGAGCTGGAGCGCCGCCGCAACCGTGCCCGCGCGCTGGGCAAACCACCGGTTTATGATCGCGCAGGCCTGAGATACACCGAGGACCAACTCGCGCAGTTTAAATCCGAGGGCCGCACCGCTCACTGGCGTTTTAAGTTGCCCAATCACGCGCAAGGCGATCCGTTTTCCTTCCAGCGCACCGAAGTGCACTGGGACGATGTTATTCGTGGCCGCCAAACCGTTGATTTGGCGTCCATGTCCGATCCGGTATTGATCCGCGCCGATGGCAGCTATCTTTACACATTGCCATCCATCGTTGATGATGCGGATATGGGCATTACCCATGTTATCCGCGGCGAGGACCATGTGGCCAATACGGGCGTTCAGATCGCTATTTTTGAGGCGCTGGGTGCAAAAGCGCCTGAGTTTGGGCACCATAACCTGCTGACGACCATTGATGGGGAGGGGCTGTCCAAGCGCTCTGGCGCACTGTCCATCGCGTCCCTGCGCGACAGCGGTTATGAGCCAATGGCGGTGTGTTCGCTCGCCGTCCTCACCGGCACCAGCCAAGCTGTGGAGCCTGCACAAAACCTGCTGGAGCTTGCAGGTAAGCTGGATTTCTCAGGCATTTCCAAATCGGCAGCCAAGTTCGATCCGACCGAAGTTGGCCAGCTCACTGCAAAAATCGTGCATGCACTCAGCTTTGCTGAGGCGAAGCAACGCGCAGCGGCGCTTGAAATTGCGTTGGACGAAACCCTGTGGGACGCGGTTCAGGAAAATTGCAGCACCATTGCAGACATTGCCCTTTGGGCCGGGGTTGTAACCGGCCCGGTCACGCCTGTGGTTGCAGAGGAAGATACAGAATTTGTGGCAACCGCCAAAGGCTTGCTGCCCGAAGGGCCGTTCGATGAAACCTCTTGGGGCACGTGGACGAAGGCTGTGAAAGAAGCCACAGGCCGCAAAGGCAAGGGGTTGTTCATGCCACTGCGTAAGGTGGTGACAGGTCTGGACCATGGCCCAGACCTGAAAAAGCTGCTACCGCTTATTGGTCATCAAAATACTTTGGACCGACTTTCCTAATCGGACCGGTCTTCGGCTCAACCCAGCGCGGCTTTTGCGGCGCTGGGTTTTTTAATGCCTGAAACTCTCGCGCGCTCAGGCCATCACTGACAATGATCGAACCTGTCGTATCGGCAAAAGCGCCAGCCTGCTGTCCCGTCTGCTGTTCAGAGTGCGCGCTTGGCAGCGTGGTCGAGCCGCGCAAGTTTCCACTTTGTAAGGCAGCCTGCGCGCCTGCGGGATCTATTGTAGAGGCCTGTAGGGCGGGTTGGCCATTGCCTTCACAAGAGCAAGAGGGGGCATCGCCCGTTTGAAAGCGATAGGCCTGCGGGTGGTTGCCGTAAGGCACGCCCGTAAGGCTGCGCATATCCTGCTCGCTCTCGCTGCCATTGCGATAGACATAAAGCTCTGTCTGCGCCGCCGGACACATGGAGGCACACAGGTTTTGGTCCTCGGCAAAGTCGGCTGGGCTGGCGCTGTCATTCACGGGGAAATAAAGCCCATCGCAGCGACGCACACACATAGTGCGGTATCCGCCAGCTTTTGCCTGCCCGCCAGACTGCGCTGGAGCTAGCGTTTGCCCAGGCAATGGCACGCTCACGGCTCCGTCCAGCGGACGAAGGTTGCCACTGGTGATGTTTGCAGAAGACGTTGCACCGACTTGGTCAGATGAGGCTTGCCAGCTTTGGTTTGTCAACGGCACAGGCTGCCCCGGCACCACAGCAACAGGCTGTGCCCCGGCAGGAGGAGTGGCAGCAGAACGCTGGCTGCACTTAAGCTCCACAAGCGACTGCTTCACATCAAACAGGCGTTTGGCCATTGGCTCACGTGAGACAAGCTCTTGCAGCTGGTTCTTCAGGATAGACAGGTTATTGCGCATCTGCGCGAGGGTCGCACCATAGCCCTCACACACCGCCATATTGGCATCAAAACTGCCGCAGCGGTTGGCTTGTCGCTCTGCCTCGACCTGCGCAATCGCGTCTTGTTGATCATAAATAGCGCTTTGATAGGAATCAGCCACCGGATCCAGTGAGACCCGCGCGCTAAGATCGATAAACTCTTCTTCCAGCCGGTTGCATGCCAGCGGCCGCGCGAAGCTGCTCTCAAGGCTTATGATCAATGCGCTGACCGCAAGACCAACCAGCGCCGCCCGCTGCGCCCATGGGTTTTTTCTGCAATTACTTGTGTTTGGCAAAACCTGATCCATTTTTTGCTGCCCGCCCGCTATCTGCCCTTGATTTTGCACAGAGGGTGCAAACCCGTGACCATGTCTTTCTGTGGCCAATGCAGGGCCAAAAATCAAGCGAAAACCAAATGCGGGGACATCGCGACATTTTGGCAGAATATCTACGAAAAGTTTGACCAAATCACGACTGAGTGCTAGTGATTGATTGTGATCGAAAATGATTTATTTTGATCTCATATGATGTTTTCTAATTATTCCTAGTCGCACTCACACCCAACAACACGCAGCAACTGGTTGGTTTCCATGGGCACAGACCTTGATCTTAACAACCCGCAGGTACGGCAGGGCATTTTGCTGGAGCATGTGCAAACAGGTGAAGTGCTGGTAACCGCCAAGCTTTGCGAGGAGCTCGGCGTTTCCATCGCCACCATCCGCCGTGATCTTGCCGCCTTGGAAGAGCAGGGAAAAATCGAGCGCGTGCGCGGCGGTGCCATTGCTGTGCGCCCGCCATCGCCCTCATACGCGCAGCGCAGCCGCGGGGCGACGCCCCATGCCTTCGCCGTGCAACAGATTTGGGCCCCATTTCTCTCGGCAAACAATGTAATCCTGGCAGATGGCGGCCGTGCGGTTTTGGAGTTCATGCGTGCAATGCCCGCCTTGCCGGGCTTGATGATCATCACGCCCGCGCCCGCAATTGCCCTGCTTGGCCTTGAAAGAGGCATCGAAACGCTGCTTATCGGCGGGCGGCTCAGCGACAAAGGGGCGATTTCTGTAGGCGCGGCGGCGGAGCGTGAACTACAAAATGTCGCGACAGATCTTTGCATCATGGGCACATGCGCGCTGGATGTGGAATGCGGCGCCAGCTCCGATGACTATGATGAGGCAAGCATGCGTCGCCAGATGTTTGCCGTCTCCACACGCACCATTGTTCTTGCCCAAAAAGACAAGTTGGGTACCCGTGCCCGCCATGCAGTTGCCCCCTTGGATAAAATTACGGCACTGGTAACAGACGCAGCGCCAAGCACCTGCACTCCATTTCTAAATCAGGGAGTTCATTTGGAGTATGTTTAACCCCAATTCTATTCGCAGTCCGCGCAGGGCTGTCTCCATAGCGTTTTTGTTTAATGGTAGCCTCATAGGTGTCTGGGCATCACGTATTCCCGCCATCAAGGAGAATATGCAGCTTTCCAGCGGCACGCTCGGCATTTTGCTGCTGCTCATGGCAGCCGGTGCAATAACAGCGTTCCCGATAGCCGGTCGGCTCACCGATAAGTATGGCACGCTCGCGGCCACCCGTTGGAGCGTATCGGCCTATGGTCCGGCGATCGCGTTGATTGCGCTTGCGCCGAATGTGACCGTGCTGGCCATTGCCTTGATTTTGTTCGGCATCACCCTCGGTGCGATGGAAGTCGCCATGAATGGCTGGGGGGCTGAAGTGGAGCGCCAAGCGCAAAAGCCTTTTATGACCGCGTTTCACGCCATGTTCTCCCTAGGAGGCGGCCTTGGGGCGTTATCCGGCGTGCTGGCAATCAGCGTTGATATGTCGGTTACGGTGCACTTTATCCTTTTTGCTGCCTGCATTGCCGTGCCCACCATTTGGTTCTGCATGTTGCCATGGGATGCCCCGGAAAAACCACAGAAAACCACGCATGGGGAGCAGGCTCCCGCCTTGGCGCTGCCCAAAGGCCCGCTCCTGTTTGCAGGCCTCTTGGCAGGATGCACCGCGCTAGGTGAAGGCTCCATCACCGATTGGAGCGCGCTATATCTCATTGAGGAAACAGGTTCATTGGAATCCACCGCTGTATACGGCTACGCCGCGTTTGCCGTCGCCATGGTTGTCGTACGGTTGATGGGCGATGCGTTCGTTGCCCGCTTTGGGCCGGTGCGTGTTGTGCAGGCTTCGGGCATCGCAGCAACCTTCGGTGGCTTGTTGGTCATATCCGGTTACACCATTTGGTTGTCCATTCTTGGCTTCGCCTTCATGGGCATGGGCTATGCCACGGTGTTTCCGCAGGCCATGAGCCGCGCTGCCAACGACCCGCATACCCCAAGCGGGGTCGCGATTGCTGCAGTGGCGACCCTTGGCTACGGCGGCATATTGCTGGGCCCCGTTGTAATCGGCGCGATTGCGGAGGTGTCTAACCTGCGTATGGGCTTTTTGTTCGTCACAGTGCTTGCTGCGCTGATTTTCGTATTAGCGCCGGTCTTGCGGGTGAAGCCGCAGGAGGAGGCAAGCGAGCTGCAAGATATGCCCGCCGCAGAATAAAACTTGGCACCCCGCCGCGCAAGTCTCCCTCTTGCTTCCCGATAGATCCTTGGCGCGCGACAAGGTTTGGCGGGGTGCCCTTTTCTTGTCTTTTCTGGTCAGTTTCAGTGAATTATCCTAGCACCTCTCGCAATAGTGGCAAGAGCCCTTATATGAAAGCGGAGCACACCCCGCTTTGGGAGAGGATTTATGAAAGCAATATTCCCCGCGCTACGTAAGATCGGCTTTGCCGCCATTCTTGCCACCAGTGCCTTTTTAGTGGCCACCAACGCATCAACAGCGCAAGAGCCGGATTTGATTTTCAAAAAGTCAACCGTTTGGAAGATGCTAAGCCCCGATCACAAACTGGCAACCTACGCCATCGATGACCCAGTGGTGGAGGGCGTTGCCTGTCACTTCACAGTGCCGGAAAAAGGTGGTTTCTCGGGCATGTTCGGGCTGGCGGAAGAAGTTTCCGACATTTCACTTGCCTGCCGTCAGGTTGCGCCAGTTGCGTTTAAAGACAAGTTCGAGCAAGGCGATGAGATGTATCGCAAAAGTCGCTCAATCTTTTTCAAGAAAATGCGTATCGTGCGCGGTTGCGATGTAAAACGCAACGTACTGGTCTATATCGTCTATTCTGACAAGCTGGTTGAAGGTAGCCCGAAAAACTCCACCTCCACTGTGCCTATTATGCCATGGGGCGACAAAACCGCTCCAAGATGCGCAGATAATCTGGAAGACTAGCATGCGCTATAACGCCCGTGCCGCGGTTATGCTGCGGCACGTCTTATCTTTGCAACGCAAAGGAGGCGTTAGTGCCCAATCATCAGGCGCAGGGCGCAAAGTGCAATAATGGGGCTGGCAATAAACAGGCTCACCAGAAGCACCGACAAGGCGGTTCTGGGGCAAAAATGATCAACGCGGCGCATTTTTCCCACCTTTCTAGTAAGATATTAGCTCTGAATCAGGCAGCTGTATCTGAGACAATCTGAAGCAGCTGGAACTCTTGCTATTGTCTCAACTTTACCTTGCCTTGAGCCGACTTTTGCTTTGCAACTTCGCCTAAATGACAGTAAAATCTGTCCTATTTATTTGTTTAGTCAAACTCTCATAAACAAGTAAATAATAGGATAACACTTTTCGAAATTTGGCAATGCGGCAAGCGTGCCAACACACCTGTGCCGCGTGCCTCCGACTTCTCTCAGCAGATCGACGCCAGCTGAAATACAGATTGGCTGTGTTTCTGGTACCCGCATCGCGCAAATGCAAGCGGATACCTCTGGCGTTCCTGAGGGTGTTTAGGTGATGTCGCTCAAGGTCTTACGAGGTCTCGCCGTTTTCTACCCATGCTTTGCGCAGGGCATCAAGCAAGGCTGCATCTTGTTTGTAGATGTCTGGTCGATAAATCACGCGCCCACTCTCACTTGCAAAAGCCGTAAAGTACCGAAGGTGAACCGGAACACCTTGGGGTAGGTCATAACGACGGTTTTCCCCCTCAAACTGAAGAGTTTCAAAGCGAGCCTGTGTCATCTTACCATCACCAAACAGCACTTCACCAAACACAAAAGGATCTTGCAGGCGGATACAGCCATGCGAAAAAGCGCGAGAAGAGCGTGCAAACAGCCGCTTTGACGGGGTGTCATGCAGATAGATGTTGTGCTTGTTCGGGAACATAAACTTGACCGCACCCAGCGCATTGCCGTGGCCCGGATCCTGTTTCAGATCAAAGCTGAAGTAGCGCTTTGGCAAGGTGCTCCAGATAATCCGTGTCGGTTCGATCTCTTGTCCCTTGTAAAACACGCGGATGCCGGTTCCGGCCAGCGCGTTGGGATCTGCCTTGAGCTGTGGCAGATACTCATTAACAGCAATGGAGTAGGGGACGTGCCAATACGGGTTGACTTCCGCATAGGTAATCTCGTCGGAAAACACCGGCGTCTGATGCTTGGGCTTGCCCACCACACTGCGGGTTTCATAGATCGCGTGACCACCTTCAAAAATGCGTGCCACTTGTTCGGCGATATTTACTTCCACATAACGTGCTTCGCGTTTGCCATTCTCCCAGCGCAGGCGCTCCAGATTGGCAATGAGCAGCGCTTCTTTATCCCGCTGTGAGCGATTGAGGCTGGTTATAGTATTGTGTCCGGCAATACCGTCATCCAGCAAGGCGTTGTCCTGCTGGAACCGGCGCACCGCCGCCTCGATGCTGCTGTCATAGTGCGGCGTTTCTTGCAGCTCATTTTCAGCAAGATATCCAAGCGCGAATAGCCGTGCCTGCAACTGGGAAAGGCGTTCACCGCTTGCCCCCGGCTTAAGGCTTGGGCCCTCGGTAACCATGGGCACATCATCTTCTACATCTAGGGTCCGCAACCGTGCCAACTCAGCCATTAATGCCGCATAGCGGCGCGGCAGTGCCGCCTGATCCAGCACATAATCGCTAATCGAGCCGCCGCTGCGCACGACCTGCAGCAGGGCAAGCGGATCTAGCCCTTTGGGTTTCAGGTGAACTTCATTTTGCACTTTTGAGGGCACCAGCTTGCCCCGCACCAGATGCTGGGAATACTTCACAAGCGCCGCGCTTAGCACAAGTTCCGCTTGCGTTTCGTCCGCTGGCAATGTCTCTGGCAAATAATCAGCAACAAGCAAGCCGTGCGCGGGTGCGCCGCCGATAAAGGCCAGTGCCTCTGCGCGCTTCGCCGCAGCTGCCTTGGAACCAAACCAAAGCGAGGTGTAATCCTGAGCATTATAAAAAGACTTGAGCGCTCCGCGCAGTTTCTTGCTGTCTCGCTCACTTGTCAGCCGCGCAAGGGCTTGTGGGCGGGCAGGGGCGAGCGCCGCCGCTATGGCTTCATTGCGCGGATCTTTTACATCACTCTCGTCGTACTGCGCCGCTTCGGGAAGCTGCACGGCATCGGGTGTTCGTTTGACCGCTTCTAGTGATGTGGTGGGCGCTGCGATCTCTATTATGGGGGATGGTGCAACCGGCGCTTGCGTCGCGGGCGCTGATATCATAGCAGCAGGTACATCTGTCTCTGGAACCACTATCTCGGGAACACCTTTTGCAGCCACAGGCTGTTCGCCGTGCACGGGGAGCGCTTCCCTATGCGCTTCGCGTGTTTCCGGCTCGGCTTCCTGCGGTGTTTCTGGTGAGTTTGGTTCACCTTCCAAGTGATCGGCGTTCTCTTGCGTAAATGCAGGGTCACCAGCAACACGCGGGTTTGCATTTTCTGGCGTTGTCGATGCGTCAGTTACCGGACGTTCCAAGACCGGTAGCGCCGCAGGCACACTGCTTTGCAACTTCTTTAAGGCAGATGGGCGCGCCAGCGTTTCAATGCGGTTGCTGCCTTGCGGCATGGCCCCTTTACCATCTGCGAGTTTACTGCGCTTTCCAGCACCAAAATCGAGCGGATCTACCAGTGCACTTGGCACACTTCCTTGCCCGTCCACTTCACCGGCGCAGGCATAAGACAACATCAAGGCAGAGGTGGACACAGCAATAAGCAAACGCGTAAACAGCACTTCATTCTCCAAAGGATTGCGGATTATTGGTAGACGCCGACTCATCATTTAACCGCAAAAATTTAACAGTTCGGGAACACCTGCCGTATTAGGCTTGATTTTCCAGCTCTGATCAGCCAAAACACCAAGCATGAGAACGGCGAGAATCATCATTTCCGCAACCACCATTATTTGCAGCTAGCGAAATCGCTGGCTGTGGCCGTTCCCCCCTGCCCAAATTGTTGCAGCAGATGAACGCCCGGCCAGCCGGCCATAAAGGGATGTTCATGAGCGCTGAAGCAACAGCAACAGGTGAGGGGCTAAAGCTCACCAACACACTTACCCGCAACAAAGAGGCCTTCGTGCCCATCGATGCGAGCAATGTGCGCATGTATGTCTGCGGTCCGACCGTCTACGACTACGCGCACATCGGTAACGCCCGCCCTGTGGTGGTCTTTGACGTACTTGCCCGCCTCCTACGGCATTTGTATGGCAAAGAGCACGTCACTTACGTGCGCAACATCACCGACGTTGACGACAAAATCAACGCCCGCGCTGCCGCCGAAAACATCCCCATCCGCGAGCTAACAGAAACCACGGCCCAGCAGTTTAACGCGGATATGGCGGCGCTCGGCGCCGAGGCGCCGGATATCGAGCCACGCGCCACCGAGCACATCGAGGAAATGAAGCAGATCATCGAGGATCTGGTCGCCAAAGGCTTCGCCTACGCAACCGATGACCATGTCCTGTTCCATGTGCCATCCATGCCCGATTACGGCCAGCTTTCCCGCCGCTCCATGGACGAGATGATCGCCGGTGCGCGTGTCGAAGTTGCTGACTACAAAAAAAGCCCGATGGACTTCGTCCTTTGGAAACCCTCCAAAGAGGGGGAGCCGGGCTGGGAGAGCCCGGCAGGTATCAAAGTCAAAGGCCGCCCCGGTTGGCATATCGAATGCTCGGCCATGTCCGCCAAACACTTGGGGACCACCTTTGATATTCACGGCGGTGGCATTGATCTCACTTTCCCGCACCACGAGAACGAGATTGCCCAATCCCGCTGTGCGCACGGCACCGAGGTTATGGCCAATGTCTGGTTGCATAATGGCTTCCTGCAGGTTGAGGGGGAGAAAATGTCCAAGTCTCTGGGCAACTTCTTTACCGTGCATGAACTGTTGGAAACCGAAGAGCGCGGCGGCCGCAACTGGTCAGGGCAGGGCATCCGTTACACCCTGCTGCAAACCCACTACCGTCAGCCGATTGACTTTACCTTCAAGGCGCTGGGTGAGGCGGAAAAGCAGCTGGGCCGCTGGGCAGAGCTTGCCAAAAAGCACAGCATCTCCCCAAGCACGCAGCCAAAACCAGCAGCCGATACCTTGGCCGGCCTGCTGGATGATCTCAACACCCCGCGCGCCTTTGCAGCACTGCATCAGCTGGCCAGAAAAGGCCGCAGCGGCGACAGCGAAGCCGTGCAGCAATTAGTTGATACGCTTGCTTTCCTTGGTTTCGATCTTGCTGCCTTCGCCAAGGAGCAGGCGCAAGCCGTGCCGCAACAGGACGACGTGGCGCCTGAGCTGAAGGCCGAGATCGAAAGTGCCATTGCTGCGCGCCTGCAAGCGCGTAAGGACAAGGATTTCGCCAAGTCCGATGAAATCCGCGATGCCTTGGCACAAAAGGGCGTTGTGCTCAAAGACAGCAAAAATCCAGATACCGGCGAGATCGAGACCAGCTGGTCCTTGAAGTAACCAAAACACCACTTATCGGCGGGGGCACTGCACCTCGCCGGTGACAATCACCAAACAGATAGGCAGTGGCGCCAACAAGCAGGACAACCTGCAAATGCCGCTGCGGGGAGTGGACCAATGGCGCGCGAAAAGCTCTATCTTTTCGACACAACCTTGCGTGATGGCGCGCAAACCTCGGGCATTGATTTCTCGCTGGAGGAAAAAATCGCTGTGGCAGAGCTGCTCGAGCGGCTTGGCGTTGACTATGTGGAAGGCGGCTACCCCGGCGCCAATCCCACCGACACCGAGTTCTTCAAAGAAAAACGCACACAGAGCGCCACCTTCACCGCCTTTGGCATGACCAAACGTGCCGGGCGCTCTGCCGCCAATGACCCCGGCTTGCAATTGCTCCTCGCCTCAAAGGCCGATGCCTTGTGCTTTGTGGCCAAAAGCTGGGATTACCATGTGCGGGTTGCCCTTGGTTGCACCAATGAGGAGAACCTGCAAAGCATTGAGGACAGCGTTCGCGCCGCGGTGCAGGCGGGCAAGCAAGCCATGGTCGATTGCGAACACTTCTTCGATGGTTACAAGGCCAATCCGAATTACGCCCTTGCTTGCGCCAAAACCGCATATGCCGCAGGGGCTCGGTGGGTTGTGCTATGCGATACCAATGGCGGCACGCTGCCAGATGAAATCACCAGCATAATCACGGCGCTTCAAGCGCATGTACCCGGTAGCCACCTTGGCATTCATGCTCATGACGACACCGCCCACGCTGTGGCCAATTCGCTTGCCGCTGTTAAAGCTGGCGTGCGGCAAATCCAAGGCACGTTGAATGGCATTGGCGAACGCTGCGGCAACGCCAACCTCATGAGTCTGATCCCCACCTTGATACTCAAAGCACCTTTTAAGGATACCGTGGAGCTTGGCATCACCACAGAGGCACTTAGCGAGTTAACCAGCCTCTCGCGCAGCTTTGACGAGATCATAAACCGTACCTCCAACATCCATGCGCCATATGTCGGGGCAAGCGCATTCGCCACCAAAGCGGGTATTCACGCCTCTGCCTTGCTAAAAGAGCCGGAAACTTACGAACATGTCCCGCCCCATATTGTGGGCAATCAGCGCCGGGTTCTCGTTTCTGATCAAGCGGGAAAATCCAACCTGCTGGGCGAGCTAAGCCGCCTTGGCATCAAAGTAGACAAGGTCGATCCGCGCCTTGATAGTCTGCTGGCAGAGGTGAAGGAAAAAGAGGCCCAAGGCTTTTCCTATGAAGCAGCGGATGCCTCGTTTGAGCTGTTGGCCCGTCGCCGCTTGTTCACCGTGCCCGACTTCTTCGACGTCATCTCCTATCGCACCGGCGTAGAACGCCGCTTTAATGCCATCGGCGAAAGCATCACCGTCACCGAAGCTGTGGTGAAAATCGATGTGGAAGGCGAAATCTACATGTCAGTCGCTGAGGGGAATGGCCCCGTAAACGCGCTAGATCTGGCCCTGCGCAAGGACCTTGGCAAGTATCAGACACTGATTGCTGACCTTGAGTTGATCGACTATAAGGTGCGCATCTTGAACGGGGGCACCAGCGCGATTACGCGTGTTCTCATCGAGAGCCAGAACAAAGCCACCGGCAAGCGTTGGTTCACCGTTGGTGTTTCGGAGAACATCGTTGATGCCTCCTTCCAGGCACTGACAGATTCGGTGCGCTACCTGATCTTGAAGACAAGCACGTCCTAACAGCCACGGTTCGCGCTATGTGCGATCTTGTAAGCAGGTAGTGTCAGCGCTGCCTGTTTTTGCAAGAGGAGCGGGCGCTTCATGTCTTGACAGCTGCCGCTCACATCGCCCATGTTGGCTTGCCTTGGCCAGCCCAGCATAGCGCGACCAATTCAGCTTAAGCAAAGCAAGACATGGCCGGGACACCTCCAACATCTGTTAGTACGCGCGCGCCGCGCACTTCGACTAACCAAGGATATCTTGAATGAGCACCACCGTCAGTCAGCCCGCCAGCGGGCCGGACCAAACTGCTGCTGCGGATTATCGCGCCGGTTTTATTGCCGCGCTGTGCGCCTTCCTGATCTGGGGTGTTGCCGCGGCCTATTATAAACTCACTGACGAAGTGCCCGCGGTTATGGTGATCTGTTACCGCATCATCGGTTCTGTACTGGTTGTTGGGCTGGTGCTGGCGCTGCAGCGCCGTCTTGGTCAGGTGCTGGAGATTTTTAAGAACCGCCGCTTGACGTTGCTGTTAACCCTGTCCGCGTCACTGGCAGCGATCAATTGGACTATTTTCATCTGGGCCGTTGAAGTTGGGCGCGTGCTTGATGCCAGCCTTGGATATTTTATTAATCCGCTGGTGAGCGTGGCACTTGGCGTCTTCGTCCTGTCCGAGCGCCTGTCGAAACTACAAGTTGCCGCCATCGCATTGTCATGCCTCGCTGTGCTTTACCAAACCCTGTTGGTCGGGGCCGTGCCGTGGGTGTCTCTCTCCCTTGCCATTACGTTCGCTCTATATGGCCTCGTGCGCAAGCAAACGGCTGTCGGAGCGGTTGCAGGGCAAATGGTTGAGGTGCTTGTGTTGTTTCCGCTGGCACTGATCGGGTTGTTCTATTTTGCTTATCAGGGGCTAGATGCTTTCCCGTTGCAGCAACCTTGGCTGCTTGCAGCCTTGCTGGGGACGGGCATTGTCACAGCGTTGCCTTTGATCCTGTTTGCCTTCGGCGCCCGCCGCCTGCCGCTGTCACACGTGGGCTTTATGCAATACATCGCCCCGTCCATTCAGTTTGTCATGGCCGTTTGGGTGTTTGGCGAGCCTATGGATACCGCCCGCCTTGCCAGCTTCACCTTGATCTGGCTATCACTCGCGCTCTTTAGCTATGATGGTGTTAGATCGCATAGGCGTAAAACCAACGCCTAGATTGTCACAGGTATTCAAATTAAAAAAGGCGAGCTGGTCGAGACATTCGCCTTTTGCATGGTTCAAGTGCCGCGTGTTGTTTAATCAGCTTCGCCTTGCTGCGCCGCATAGGCTGCCTGCAAGCGTGGCACCGCCTCTTCAATATTGGCGCACATATCAAAATGTACCTCCAACCCGCTGCGGATAAAGCCTTCTTCGCCCATATGGTCAAGCAGGGTCTTGAACGGCTTCCAGAACCCATCCACATCGGCCAGCAGCACCGGCTTGTTGTGCCGCCCCAGCTGCGCCCAAGTGAGCATCTCCACCAGCTCTTCCAGCGTGCCAACGCCGCCGGGCAGGGCAATAAACGCATCTGCACGGCTAAACATGAGCTGTTTGCGTTCATGCATGTCTTGGGTGACGATCAATTCGTGCGCCCGCTCCAGCATTTTTTCCTGATCCTTTAGAAACTCGGGAATAATGCCGGTAACTTCGCCGCCATGATCCAGCACCGAGCGTGCCACCACTCCCATCAAGCCGACAGAGCCGCCACCATAGACAAGCCGAATTCCAGCCTGCGCCATTTCCGCGCCCAATCGGCTTGCCGTCGCCTCGTAGACCTCGCCGCGCCCACGAGACGAACCGCAATAAACGCAAATGCTTTCTAGTTTTTTCATCTATGGTCCAATTCTTTGCTCACATACTTTGTGATCTGTCATAGTGCCGCGCTGGGCAACAATTCATCTCCACTTGCCTAGCATTGCAAAGATGTATAACAACAAGACAAACTGCAACCATAAGGCGACTATTGCCAGCGCAAGAGAAATAAAGGCACCGCTGCATTTTTAGCGCAAGTCATTTATCTTGTAGATCACAGGCAAACAGCTAAGTGGTATCTGCGGCCAGATGTGGTAAAACCCACGCAATCGGCCGATGAAGCGTTAAGGAGCTGGGAAGAGCCATGTCGAAATCTGGAAGAAACTGGGCGATTGCCGCCGGTCTCTTGGTGGCCGTAGGGGCAACCTACGCTGCAATAAACACCATGCAAGTCGTCGATGAAGGCCCACTGGATCAACCGCAGACATCTTCGACGCAGGCAAAAGTGAACGGCAAGGCCACCACCGGCGCAAATGCACCCGCTGGCTCACAAGCTTCAAAAGAAGCGGCCTCTGATAAAGCAGCATCCTCGACCACCGCTTCAGCAGATAGCGCCGCGAGCGCCGCCGACACCGCGCAGCAATCTTCCGAAACCCCGTCTTTTGATGTTGTACGTGTCGAACCCTCAGGCGATGCGGTGATTGCGGGCCGTTCCGAAGCTGGGGCCATCGTCGCGCTGCTATCCAATGGCGAGGTGATCGGTAAGGCGGTCGCCAACGAAAATGGCGAGTTTGCCATCATTTTGGATCAACCCTTGGCACCCGGTGAGCACGATGTCTCCCTGTCGGCAACCAGCGAAAACGGCGAGGAACTGGCCTCAGAACAGCATATCGCTGTGTCTGTGCCGCAAAAACAATCTGAGGAAGTTCTGGTTGTTTTAAACGAACCTGAAACCGCATCAACCATTCTGCAGGAGCCTGAAACCACCGTTGCGCAGCCAGCGGCGCCACAAGAGGCCAAGCCAGAGCCACAAGTGGCAGCGGAAACGGCGCCAACCAATGATGCCCCTGTCAAGACCGGGCAAGCACAGGCAGATGTCCGCGTCAAAGCTGTTGAAGCGGAGCAGGGCAAGGTCTATGTGGCTGGTGATGGCACACCCGGCTCAAAAGTCCGCGTCTATGTGGATGACGAACTGGTTGGCGAAACCAAGACAGAAAAAGACGGTCGCTGGCTGGTTGAGGCGGACAAAAGCGTTAAGGACGGTGAGGTGGATGTGCGCGCCGATCAGGTGGCCTCAAACGAGGGGCAAGTGGAAGCCCGCGCTGAAGTCACCTTCAACAAAGCCAAGGATCAGGTCATCTTGCAGCCGGTCAAACTAGCCGCGACTGGCACCGGCTCCACTGCCAATGGTGCAAGCGCCAATGTTAACTTGGGCGAGCTGCCGAACGTTATCATCCGCCGCGGTGACAATCTCTGGACTATTTCTCGCCGTCTCTACGGCTCCGGTTATCGCTACACCACCATCTACCGTGCCAATGATAGCCAGATCCGTAATCCGGATCTGATCTACCCCGGGCAAGTGTTCGTTCTGCCCACACGTGATGAAAACTGGACAGAACAGCAGCTGGAGCTGGATGGCGCCCAAAGCGAATAGATCCGCACCTAGCTCCTAAGGATAATGCATCAGGCTGCCGAAACGCTTCGGCGGCCTTTTTGTTGTTTGCCTTCCTGCAGGACGTTGCGCATTGAACGCTCTCTAAACAAATTCATATTCCTTCCTTGCAATCGTCTAAAGACTATAATATCGTTTTTTGACGATGAATTTACATCGCGCAAACATGCGCACAAGAGCTTAGCGGGCATCTCGCACCCAAAAAAGCCGTAGATCAGGATTATTCATGAGCCTAAGCAACAAAAGCGCGCGCAAAAAAAACTGCACCTTTGACGCCGATACCCCGCAAAACCGGCAATTGGCAGCGCTGACCAAGGCTTTGGCCCATCCGGTACGCCTCGAAATCCTTCGTAGTCTTTCAAATTGCGAACAAGCATGTTGTGCTGACTTGGTCTCTTGGTTGCCTTTGGCTCAGTCCACAGTTTCTCAGCACCTTAAGGTACTGGCCGAGGCAGAACTCATTGCCATGACCACCAAAGGGCGCACCACCTGCATCCGATTAAATGCCGACAGCATAGCAGCATCTCGAGAAAGCATGTCATGCTTCTTAAAAATGCTGGAAAACAGCCCGACGGCTCAAAAACTGCCTGAAGACGACGCATAACAAATTAGCCAACCACAAACGCCGCAAGCGCCGCTTATCAAGCGCGCGCGGTAAGCCGTGAGCCACAAAAGAATGACACAACCAACCGCACCCAAACCGCGCTTGCGCCCGCAAGCGCTCAACGCCGATGATGCCAGCATCTGGCGATCTCTTTCCATTCTATGGACCTATATGTGGCCCAGTGATCGACCCGATCTCAAGCGGCGGGTGGTCTGGGCCATGTTGGCCATGCTTGTCGCCAAATTCGTCACCGTGCTCTCGCCCTACTTTTTCGGCTGGGCAACAGATGCATTGAGCGAGCAAAATGCACTGCCAGACTGGCTGCCGCCCGTGCTGCTTGCGCCGGTCATGCTTGTGCTGGCCTACAATGCCGCGCGTGTTCTAGCCGTTGCGCTTAATCAGGTACGAGATGCGATCTTTGCCAGTGTCGGCCTGCACGCGGTGCGCGAACTGGCTGCAATAACCTTTGAGCATTTGCACGCGCTTTCTCTGCGCTACCATTTGGCCCGCCGCACTGGTGGACTGACCCGCGTGATCGATCGCGCCGTAAAAGGTATCGAGGGTATTGTTCGCTTCACCATTTTGAATGGCCTGCCGACCCTGATCGAATTCGCCTTCATGGCAATTGTCATCTGGTACCAGTTCGGCTTCTGGTATGTTGTGGTTGTGGCAACAACAGTGGTTGCCTACACCTATTACACAGTTGCTGCCTCGAATAACCGCATCAAAATCCGCCGCGCCATGAACGAGGCAGACAATGACGCCAACACCAAGGCCGTGGACAGCCTGCTGAATTTCGAGACAGTTAAATACTTTGGCAACGAGGAAATGGAGCTTGGCCGCTTCGATAGGGCCATGTCTGGTTATGAAAGCGCAGCGACCAAAACATGGACGTCACTTGCTTGGCTTAACTTCGGTCAGACGATGATCCTTGGCATTGGCATGGCGCTTTGTATGGTCATGTCCGCCATGGCAATCGAGGCTGGCGAGCAAACCATTGGTGATTTCGTGCTCATTAATGCCTTGCTCCTGCAGCTTTCGTTCCCTTTAAATTTCATCGGCTTCATCTACCGTGAAATCCGTCAGGGCATTGCAGATCTGGAGGCCATGTTCGCTGTTTTAGCCGTGGAGCCGGAAATACAGGACAAACCCGGCGCGCAAGAACTCGCCATCGCACGTGGCACCATTCGCTTTGACGATGTCCACTTCCATTACGATGCGGACCGGCCGATCCTGAAGGGGATCAGCTTTGAAGTGCCTGCTGGCAAAACAATTGCCATCGTTGGGCCATCAGGGGCAGGTAAATCAACGATCTCGCGCTTGCTCTTCCGCTTCTATGAGGCCACTAGCGGCAAGATTACCGTTGATGGCAAAGACATAACCGAGGTGACGCAGAAATCCCTGCGCGCCAATATCGGTATGGTTCCACAAGATACGGTGCTGTTCAACGACACCATCGCCTACAACTTGCGCTATGGCCGCCCCGATGCCACGGATGCAGAATTGCGTGAGGCCGCCAAACTGGCGCAGATCGATCAGTTTATCGAGAAACTACCGCAAGGCTTTGACAGCGAAGTAGGCGAACGTGGTCTCAAGCTTTCGGGCGGCGAAAAACAGCGGGTCGCTATCGCGCGAACAATCTTGAAAAGCCCGCCAATTCTGATTCTCGATGAAGCGACGTCCGCGCTTGATACCCATACCGAGCGGGAGATCCAGTCTGCACTGGATCTGGTGGCAAAAGATCGCACAACCTTGGTCATTGCCCACCGCCTTTCTACCGTTGTGAGCGCCGACCTCATTCTCGTGCTGAGGGAAGGCGAAGCGGTAGAGCAGGGCACGCATGCGGAACTGATGGCGCTAGACGGCCTCTATGCTTCCATGTGGGCACGCCAGCGCGAAGTGGATGAGGCCGAAGCCAAACTGGAAGAAATTCGGGCCGAAGACGAGGGCTTTATCACACGAAAATAACCGAAGTGGTAAAGCGAGATTGCAACCTCTCCTTTAGAAGAGTAAGAGCATACTTCGAGAAATAGAGTTGGCTTTGCCTCTCGTGCCGCTGCATCGGCGCAAGGCAAAGCCACGCTCTTCCACTTTTGTTAAACACAGGTGATAGTATGTCGCTCGCCGATACCATTTCCAAAACTCTTACCCCTATCCATCGCGAAGGGTATCCTTTCATCGCCATAGCGGCGGTTTCTACCCTTATTCTAGGCTACTTCTTTGATCCACTCTTCTGGATTGGCCTGATCCTCACCGCGTGGGTTTGTTACTTCTTCCGCGACCCCGCCCGCGTCACACCGGTGAAAGACGGCCTCATCGTCTCTCCAGCAGATGGCACAGTCTGCCTGATCGGCCCTGCTGTTCCGCCAAAAGAGCTCGACATGGGCGAAGAGCAGATGATGCGCGTCTGTATATTTATGAACGTCTTTAACTGCCACGTGAACCGCGCCCCGATGAAAGGTCGCGTCACCCGCGTTGCCTACAAGGCAGGCAAATTTCTGAATGCCGAGCTGGACAAAGCCTCCGAGCACAATGAGCGCAATGGCATCATCATCGAAAACGACGAAACCCGCATCGGCGTTGTGCAAATCGCCGGACTAGTGGCGCGCCGTATTGTCTGCTTCGTTAAGGAAGGGGAAACCATCTCCGCCGGTGATCGTTTCGGCCTGATCCGCTTTGGTTCCCGTCTGGATGTATACATGCCCCTTGGTACCAAACCTGCGGTGGCGCTTGGCCAAACCATGATTGCCGGCGAAAGCATTCTGGCAGACTTAAAGGCAACAGACGCCAGCGACCCTGTCACCCGCGTTTCCTAGTCGGACGTAAACAAATAATACAATTTAGGGTGACAGGAAGACATGACAAGTCAGCAGCATACCAATGATACGGAAGGGCGGGCACAGCCATCCTCGCAAGATACACAGCAGGAAGGCAGCGTCTCCGCATCCACCGCTGAAGAGGCGAAGCAGCAGAAGCAAATCCGGGGCGTGCCGCTGCGCATGATCGTGCCCAATATTGTCACCCTGTTAGGCTTGTGTGCCGGACTTACCTCCATTCGTATGGCTCTGGAAGCTCGCTGGGATATCGCCGTGGGCGCAATTATTCTGGCGGCTGTGCTCGATGGGCTGGATGGCCGTGTGGCCCGCATGTTAAAGGGCACCTCGCGTTTTGGGGCGGAACTGGATTCGCTTGCCGACTTTGTCAATTTCGGTGTGGCTCCTGCCATCCTGCTTTACGCGTGGATGCTGCAATCCTTCGATTCCATCGGCTGGATTGCTGCGCTTCTCTATGCCATTTGCGGTGCCTTGCGCCTTGCGCGCTTCAACGTGGCGTTGGATGATCCGAACAAGCCGGATTGGGCTGGCAAATTCTTCACTGGGGTGCCGGCCCCTGCAGGCGCGGTGGGGGTCTTGTTGCCGGTGTATCTGGAAAAGCTGGGCCTGCCCCACTGGGAAGGCTTGGCTCCGCTGGTGGCGCTGTACACGGTAGGCGTTGGCTTGCTGATGGTGAGCCAATTGCCAACATTTTCCGGTAAACAGCTTGGTACCCGAGTACGCCGTGAATTCGTATTGCCGATCATCGTGATTATTATCGCCTTTGTTGGCCTGCTGCTCAGCTATCCTTATGAGCTACTTAGCGTAATCACACTTTCCTACTTGGCCATCATGCCTTTAGCTTGGCGTTCATACAGGGCACATCGCAAAGCTGGCGACAAGGGACAATGGTCAAACGCAGATGACAGCCTTGCCAAAAACCTTGATGAAGAAACGCTGTAGCTAGGCGCTCTCTCCGCTATTTGTTTATCCAATTGAAAAGGCCAGCGCATGAAGCGCTGGCCTTTTCAATTGTCGCTGCGGGTATATGCACAAGTGGGATTCAACCAAGCAACGTACAAGTTAGAGGAACGGAACTAGGAGGAAAGCCAATTCCAACAAAGAAAGAGCCATAAAGCGAATGCCGCAGAATGCGCATAACTGAGCACAACAAAAAGCTAGGTGAAATCTGTAGAGCCTGCTGGCAGCCAAGCGGCAAAAAAGGGCCAAGGCATACGCCCTAGCCCTTTTTTACATGTTTCTTGAATGGTGTGCGGCGGAACCGCCACACACTGTATTTTCTATTCCGCGGCCACTGGAGCGGCGCGCTTCGGCTCTTCCAGAGCACTGTCATCTTCAAGCAGCCGTTGGTGTAGATCTGCTTTGCCTGTCCGCCTGCGCCGCCCGCGTCGGAAGCCACGCACCCACACACTGGGAGCTGCAATCAAAGTCGGGATCACCACCAAAGTAAGCAAGGTCGAAAATCCTAGACCGAAGATCACAGCGGTCGACAACTGCACCCACCATGCTGACGTGATTGTCACATAGCTGGTGACGCGCTCAACAAAGTTGAAGCTCAACTGTGTTGCCATTGGTAGCAAACCGGCAATGGTTGTTGTCGTGGTAAGCAGGATTGGTCTGATCCGCTGGGTTGCGGTCTTCAAGATCGCGTCAAGCGGCACCATCCCGTCATGGCGGAAGCGGTTATAGGTATCGATGAGAACAATCGAGTTGTTCACCACAATTCCGGCCAGCGCCAGAATGCCCGTTCCGGTCATGATAACCGAGAACTTTTGCCCGGTGACCAACATGCCAAGCAACACCCCGAACACGCTGAGCACGACGGTCGTCAGTGTCAAGAACGTCTGGTAGAAGCTGTTGAACTGCGTCAGCAGAATGATCAACATCAGGAACAGAGATCCAATCATCGCCTTCATCAAGAAAGCTTGTGAACTGGCTTGCTCCTCATCACCGCCACGGAACTTTAGCGTCACGTTCTCAGGCCATGTTTCCCCGTCAACCCACGCATGCAGGTTGGCGATGTGCTGGTCCTTGCGCAGCTCGCCAGCAGGATCAATGCTCGCTTTGACGTCCATGGCGTAGTAACCATCGCGCCGGGTAATGAACGATACCTTTTGCTGCGCACTTTGCTTGACAAAGTTTGACAGGGGAACAAGACCAAGCGGTGTGCGCAGGCGCAGCTGTTCAAAGCGGGCCATGGTACGTTCGCCCTCTGGCAAACGAACACGAATGTCCACTTCATCTTCACTGTCGCCAGGGCGATAGTCGCCGATTTTTACTCCGTTTGTCACCAGCTGCACCATAGCACCGACAGATGCAATATCGGCCTGATATCGCGCCGCGGCTTCACGATCGATCGTGAGCAGCCATTCGATACCGGGGAGGGGACGACTGTCCTCTTGGTTCATCAGCCCTTCAGTGGCATCCAGCTTTTCGCGCACCCGCCCCACAGCCGCAACCATCGCCTGATAGTTGTCTGAGGTGACCTGAATCTGCACATCCTTCCCCTGAGGTGGACCGCCCTCCATGGCGCGGGTTTCCACTTTCAAGCCGGGAATACTGCTGGTTTTCTCGCGGATTTCCGCAAAGATTTGCACCGCAGGGCGACGACAGCAAAAATCGGTAAACTCCACAGACAACTGGCCAATGGTGTCGGCAGGGCGATCCTGATTGTTCGATCCGCGAGCACCACTTGGATAAGCGGTTGTGACCACGTTCTTCACGCCCTTAACGCCCAGCACAATGCTGTCCACTTCGCGCACAAGTTTGAGCGCTTCATCCGCAGACATATTACCCCTTGCAGAGATAAACACCTGTGCTTGGCTTGCCTCGTCATCAACGAAGAAGTCAACGCCGTTGTTGTTGCTGGCAAACGTCATGAAGATACCGGCACACAAGGCAATAACGCTAACAATCGCGATGACAGAACCAAGGCGTGTTCCTGCGATACGCGCAAGCATACGCACATAAACCCCGGTGACACCCTTGACCTTTTTAGGGTCAAAGCGGCGCCCTTCAAAGACTTTAGCTGCCTCCAGCTCTTTCTCGTGACGCTCTTCCGCGCGCCGCCGCGAATACGCGATCAGCGGCGTAAACATACGCACCAACGGGACGTAAAGCGCGATAACGCCGATAATCATGCCAACAATAAGCGCGGCCACCCCAAACTGGGCAAATACCGGCAAACCACCGACAAACAAGCCAACCACAGCCCCGAGGGCAACCGCGCAAATGCGTTCGCCATGCCGGCCAACAAACGCGAACACTTTGGACAGGATGCCGCCGGTAACTGGCAGGAACACCACAGCTGTAAGCAGCGATGCCGACAGCACGATGATCACCATGATCGGCAAATAGCTCATAAACTTGCCCGAAACACCGGGCCAAAGCAGCATCGGCAGGAAGGCGGCAAGCGTCGTTGCGGTGGACGAGAAGATTGGCCAGAACATCAGCTTTGCCGCCCGGATATAGGCAGCACGCACTTCCATACCCTCGGCAATTTTCCTGTCTGAATATTCCACCATCACAATGGCGCTATCAACCAGCAAACCAACTGTCAGCACAAGACCAAACATCACCATGGTGTTCAATGTCATGCCAGAGCCGGAAAGGATCAGGAAGCCGACCATAAAGCTTGTTGGAATAGCCAAGCCCACCAACAATGCGGATTTCAGCCCCAAGGAAGCAACCACCACAACCATAACCAGCATCACAGCTGTCATGATCGAGCCTTGCAACGAGCTCAGCATTTTGTGGATCACATCGGATTCATCCAGCATATAGCTGACTTTCACCGTTTCAGGCATATCCTTGGTCGCTTCTGCAACGGCCTTGCGCACCGCTGCATTGTTCTCAAGAATGTTCTGCCCGATACGTTTCACCACATCCAGCCGAATGGCTTGTTCGCCATTCACCAGCGCATAGCTGCTTGGGTCCTTGAAAGTCCGCTTGATCGTGGCAATATCGCCAAGCGTTACCACAGCTTCACCCTGTTGCTTCAGCGGCAGGGCGTAAACATCGCTTGCGGTTTCTACAAGGCCGGGAACTTTAATGTTAAAGCGCCCGCCTGCCCCTTCCAGCACACCCGCCGGGATCAGCTGGTTGTTGCGCGAAACCGCAGAGAGCAGCTCGGCCTGCGTGACCTTGTAACTCTCCATCTTCATCGTATCGATGACTACTTCAAGCAGCTCCTCGCGGTGACCGGAAAGCTCGGCTTCCTTGACCGACGAAATTGCCTCGATCACATCCTTCAGCCGTCGCGCTTCGCGATAAAGCGTCCGTTCAGGCACATTGCCAGAAAGGGCAATTGAGATCGTTGGCTTGAGCGCCATATTGAAGGAGTTGATCGTCGGTTCATTCGCATCAGCAGGCAGCTTGGCTTTGGCAAGGTCTACCTTTTCGCGAACATTGGAGATCGCCTCGTCCTTCGGCACATCGATGTTGAACTCAAGCAGAACCCCCACGTGCCCCTCACTGGAGATCGTGGAAAGCTCCTTCAGCCCCTCAATGCCACGCAGCTCTGCTTCCATGGGCCGGCCGATGAGCCGCTCGCCATCCTCAGGTGAAATACCCTGCTGGCCGATGGAAACATAATAGAAAGGCACGTCAATATTGGGATCAGCTTCCTTGGGGATTGTCACATAAGAGACAATCCCGCCGATAAGTAAAGCCACCATGAGCGAAAAAACGGTCTTGGGGCGTTGCAGAATTGTTTCCAGCAAAGAGATCATGAGTTACTCTCCGCCGCATAGGGAACAGGGGTTACCTTTTGCCCTTCACCCACGTAGTCTTGCCCGACAGTGATGATATTGACAGAATCCGGCAAGCCATTCACCCAAACACCTTTGGTATCCCCGCCGATCAACTGCACCTCGTAAAACACCACGAGATTGTCGCTGTTCACAGCGCGCACGCCAACCCGGCCCTGATCATCAAGGGTCAGGATCCCAGGGGAAATGTAGTGGGCGTGCTCCTGTGGCAATTGCAGCATAGCCACAGCGGTCATCCCGTCGCGCAGCTTGCGCTCGCTGTTGTCTACCGCAAGTTCAATGCGGAATGTGCGAGTGTCCGGATCAGAGGATTGCGCCACATAGCGAACATCGCCAAGCACCTGCTCATTGCCTACCAGATTGATGATGGCTTTTTGACCAAGCGCGACCTTTTTGACATCGCCCTCCGAGACAGCACCCACCACCAGCATAGGATCGGGATTGACCACCTTGGCACAGGTCTGACCAATGGTCAGCATTGCACCCTCTTCAACCAGTGGCGCTTCAACAATACCAGCGATTGGTGAGCGAATTTCCGTCCGTGCCAGCTCGATCTCCGCTTCCTGCAAAGCAGCTTTTGCCGCATCTCGCGAGGCTTTTTCCGCTGCCAGCTTGTTCTTGGCGGCGTAGCCCTTGCCGCTTAGCTTCGTCGAAGCTTCATAGTTAAGCTCGGCCTGAGCCAGTTTGGCATTGGCCTGCAACACCCGCGCCTCGCGCGCGCCGCGATCAAGCACACACAGCAGTTCGCCAGGTTTCACCCGGGCACCCTCAAAGGCCGGACGCTTGGCAACAATGCCGCTGGTCTCTGCGCGCACTTCCACCTTGGCGTCCGCCTCGGTGCGGCCACGCATCTCCAGAACCGGCTGGCGTTCGATGGCCTTGAACTCTGTTACACGTACAGAAAACGGCTTGGCTGCCTGTTCTGCGTTACGCTGTGCGGGGGGAGGGGTCGATCCCTCGTTTTCGCCCTGACCACTTTGCACAACAGTGCCAGAGGCCATCCACAACGCGGCACTTCCGGCTATGCCTAGGGCTAGCAAATGTGAAAAACGAATTCCCATTGAATTTTCTCCGCTAGTCTTGCGGTTGCGAGAGCTGCTGAGGAAGGCCTGGGGCAGTCTTGGCCAGCGCCAGCAATGTATCTCTGTTTTCTACAATATAGGTTAGGCTTGCCTTGTACGTATGCACCCCGTAACTCATCGTCCAACGGGCCGCATGGCAAGCAGTGGTACGCAACTCTTCTTCCAGTTCGGCAAGCAAGCGCCGAATATAGGCTTCACGCTGATCAAGCTGCCGTGCGATCTCTTCCTCGCCCAAAAGTTTGGCAAACAAAGCTGCCAACAAAAAGGAAGAGCGAAACACATCCTCGACAGGAGATTTGCGCAATTCATCAATGAATGCCCGGCGTCCATGTTCGGTCAGGGAGTAGACCTTCCGCGCCGGTCGGTTATTTTCGTTTTCTTCCCGAAGGGCGACGAGACCCTCGTCCTTCATGGATTTCAAACAGGGGTAAATTGACCCGAAACTGGCATTCACAAAAACATTGAATTGCCCTTCTCGCGCCGCATTCCTGATCTCGTACCCTGTGGCCTCTCCCATAGAGAGCACCGCAAGGCAAAATCGTCGTGTCGACATCGCCTGAAACCTCTGTAGCCGCCACATGGCAAACCACTTAGTATGTATCAATGCGATATACTCTTAGTCTATCAATTCGATATATGTCAATATACAGAGCCTGTAAATCGAACCCCGAGAAAAGGCTTGGCAACCCGTTCTTTAGTGGCAATTCGATATTTACGGTTAAGGTGGTATTACAATGCTCCCTTTCAAGGCTCTATGGCAAAAAAATGGCGATTAATTCTAAAAAACGCCATGTGCATTCTAAACCAGTCTCGCAAAACCCTTTGTTTCTACATAATCTATGAGGACCACGTAAAAGGCCTGCGAAGGGGCTGATCTCTGGCCCATGGGTAGTTCTGCGGTCTTCTTGCAGCAACAGACGACTTAAGGTGATCTATGAAAAAACTCGTTTTCAAATCCGCGCGACGGAACCAAACAGCCCCTAAGTCCCTTCATTCGGGCGCCGCTGCGCGCCAAACAAATGAGCGGGCGTCAGCCCGGCCCGACTACGGCGACGCTGAAGCGCAATACCCGCGAGATTTGGTGGGTTATGGCGCGGAGACGCCGGATCCGCACTGGCCAGGTGGCGCGAAGCTCGCTGTTCAATTTGTTGTGAACTACGAGGAGGGCGGCGAGAATTGCGTGCTGCATGGTGACCCGGCCTCCGAGGCCTTCCTCTCTGAGATTGTTGGAGCACAGCCATGGCCCAACATGCGCCATATGAATATGGAGAGCATTTACGAGTATGGCGCCCGCGCGGGCTTCTGGCGTCTACATCGCGCCTTCACGGCACGCAAGCTGCCGGTAACCGTGTTTGCCGTAGCTACGGCTCTTGCACGCAATCCGCAGGCTGTGGCTGCCATGAAAAGTGCCGACTGGGAAATCGCCTCCCACGGCTTGAAATGGATCGAGTACAAAGACTTTTCGTTCGATGAAGAGCGGTATCACTTGCAAGAAGCTATCCGCCTACATCAAGAGGCCACTGGCGCCCGCCCGACAGGTTGGTACCTTGGCCGCTGTTCCGCCAATACTCGCGAAATTGTGATGCAAGACGGCGGCTTTCTCTATGATGCAGACAGTTACGCCGATGATCTTCCATACTGGGTAACGGGCGACAACGGCCCACATCTGGTGGTCCCCTATACTCTGGATTGCAACGATATGCGCTTTGCTACCGTGCAGGGCTTTAATAGCGGCGACCAGTTCTACGCCTATTTACGCGACACATTTGATAGTCTTTATGCAGAGGGACAACAAGGCGCTCCCAAGATGATGTCGGTAGGTCTGCATTGCCGCCTTGTGGGCCGTCCGGGACGCATGGCAGCCCTAAATCGCTTCTTGGATTACATCGCTGGCTATCCTGATATCTGGGTCGCTACCCGTGAGCAAATCGCTCGCCACTGGCACGAAAATCATCCGCCGAAATAGGGGCACGTGACATTTTGGGGCAAAACTAAAAGCTCCGTATACGCTGCAAATCTAATCTAGGTGCCTTTGCTGTAAACCTATCACTTTTCATACTGTTTTTGATCGGTCTTGTAAGTGGATCGCCAATCGCGCTAACAGCTCCGCTTTTATTTGTGTTCAATTGAGTAACACTTGGCGGCATTGTTGCTGCGCGCTTGGCAACAAAAACCAGTGTGGTTCCAGTTTCTGCGCTGGAAAAGACACTGTGATTGACGAGGCTGCGGCAGGCGTTTACCCCCGTCATCACAAACTAGTGAAAATTATCAGAGGTTTTTTCCCAGTTTTTTAGCGGGTGTGCGGCCAAACTCGCCAAAATCGCCGCAATTGCATGTGCTTTTGGCGCAAATGCCGCATATCGGTGTCCCGCACCGCCTCTCATCAAGTAAGACGATAAGAAGAAAGACTTCATGAAAAGCCTCTCCCGTCGAACCTTTCTGCTCACCGGCTCTGCCGCGCTTTTAGCGGGGTGCAGCACCACGCCGCGCAGCGCGCTGGTCTATTCCTCATCCACGCGCCCACGCGACTTGCGAACTGATCCCTACTATATCGGCCTTTACGTCGCGCAGCCCTCTGAACAGTTTCCGCTGCCCGCAATCGATTTGAAGCAGATCGCCAATCAGCGCTATCTGCGCCAAACGGTAGAGTTTACCGGACCAGAACCGGCAGGCACGCTGGTGGTCGATCCCTTTGAGAAGTTTCTTTATCTGGTGAACAATGACGGCACGGCCATGCGCTATGGTGTGGGTGTTGGCCGCGCTGGCTTTGGCTGGGCAGGAGATGCCTTGGTGCAATACAAGCGCAAGTGGCCCAAATGGACTCCGCCCGCAGAGATGATCGCCCGCCAACCTGAGCTGGAGAAATATCGCAATGGCATGGCGCCGGGGCTCGACAACCCGCTTGGCGCCCGTGCGCTCTATCTGTTCTCTGGTGGTAAGGATACGCTATATCGCCTGCACGGCACAGCTGAGGTATGGTCGATTGGCCGCAACGTCTCCTCCGGCTGTATCCGCTTGCTCAATCAAGATGTGGTCGACCTCTACAACCGGGTACCAAATCATACCCGTGTTATTGTCCGTGGTGCTCCAACGCCAACAACTCCGACCGCCTCAACACAGCCGCCATCCGCCAGCGCTTAAGCCGGTCTGAATCAAGAGAGCTTACGCAAATGGCGGGGTTAACTAATCCGCCTTTTGCGTTTGTGACACGCATCACGTCACCTTGTTGCAAAAAGTCGCGCGGCTTGTCGCAATCCCGCGCAAAAGTGTAATCAAATGTATTTGACCGTTCTGCGCTCTGCACTTTTTCAAAAGATGCCTTATAACCTAATTTAAAGGGTCTATCTTTGCCTAGGGCAAGCGCTAGAAGCGGACAGCAAGCACACAATGTTAACCAGAATAAAAAAACCTCTCGGCTCGGTAGCTGTTATTTTTGTAGCCACCTATGCTCTTCTATTTGTCAGTAAACCGGCGTTGTTTGACACTCCGCAGCCTGCGTTTGCTGCAATCGGCTTGCAGCTTTGGCCGCAACAAGCCGCGGCGAAGCAAAACGGTGCATCTAAAGCGCGCGCAGGCGCACGGGGCACAGGGCGCGCTGTGCTTGTACGCACACAGCCTGTATCTACAGCAACCACGGACAGCTTTGTTCGGGCAATCGGTACAGGGCGTGCCCTGCGCAAAACCGATCTTTATGCAGAAAGCACGGGCCGCATTGTTGAGCTGCCCAAATCCTCCGGAGATCGAGTGGCAAAGGGGGAGGTGATCCTCCAGCTCGATGATCGTGCCGAACGACTTGCCTTGCAACAAGCGCAACTCGCCCTGGCCGATACAGAAGACCAGCTTGCACGCTATGAAAAGTTGATCACCAGCCAGACCATTTCTTCAGTGCAGCTACAAACGGCGCGCCTTACCCTGTCGCGCGCTCAGCTTGATGTTGAAAAAGCGCAGCTTGATCTGGAGCGTCGTCAGGTCAAAGCACCATTTGCCGGAACACTTGGCATCTACGATGTGGTGCGCGGTGATTTTATCAACCAGTCCAGCCGAATTGTTGGCCTTGACGATCGTTCAAAAATTCAGGTGGAATTTGTCGTGCCCGAGCGGTTCTCCGCCCAGCTGGAGCTTGGTCAAGCGGTGAAACTAAGTACGCCAGTGCTGCCCGGTAAAACCCTGAGCGGAACAATCTCCGAACTTGCCGGGCGCATAGATCCGCTCTCCCGCACGCTGACAGTGCGCGCCACCTCTGCCAATCCGCAGGAAATCTTGCAGTCCGGCCTGACATTTGATGTCGAGGTGCCCTTGCAAGGCACGGCTCACTTAGCCGTGCCGCCTATGGCGGTGCATTGGGACAAAATCGGTCCATATCTTTGGAAAATCTCAGGTGACAAGGTTAGCCGCGTTGACATCACGATCATAGATCGTGGCGCCTTTGCAATCCTGATCGACGCGCCGCTCAAAAAAGGCGAGGAGGTTGTCACCGAGACCGCCCGCACCCTGCGCCAAGGCATGAGTGTTAAACTGCAAAACTCCGGCAGTGCCCCGCAAGAGCCAAGCTCGGCTAGTTAGCAGGAGACGAGCATGCAAAACCAAAACACGCCTTCTGCCGACAACGCGCCAGAAGCTGCAAGCGCACAAAACCCGTCCGCCACAGCATCAAACGAGACTGGCAACAGCTCTGCCGCCCTTAAAGGCATTTATGCGCTTTGCGTGCGCCGCCCGGTGCTGGCTATCGTCCTCAACCTATTGCTGGTGACAGCTGGCATCGCTGCTTTCTTTGGTATCGAACTGCGTGAGATGCCGAATATCGACCGCCCGGTGGTCACCGTGACCACCACTTATAGCGGCGCCACGCCGGAAGTGGTGGATGCTGAAGTGACCAGTATGATCGAAAAGGCGGTAGCACGCACCTCCGGCATTGCCTCAATCTCCTCCAGCTCACGCTACGGACGCAGCCGCATCACCATTGAGTTTTTGCCGCAGATCGATTTGAGCGAAGCGGTTAACGATGTGCGCGATGCGGTTTCTTCGGTTACCCGTCGCCTGCCTGATGATGCAGAAAGCCCTGTCGTGGTGAAAGCTGATGCCGATGCCTCCCCTGTTATGCGACTGGTGGTCTCATCGAGCACTCTACCAATCGCGCAACTGACCAAATATGTCGAGGATGTGGTCACAGATCGCCTCGCCGCCATTGATGGTGTCGCCTCTGTCTCCGTTTATGGGGCCCGTGATCCGGTCTTCAAAATCGCGGTGGATCTGCGCGCTCTGGCCTCTAGAGGGCTGACACTGTCGCAAGTGCGCGCCGTGCTAACAGAGCTGGCGCAAGACACTTCCGCCGGTTCCCTGCGCACCAACACGCAAGACCTGTTCGTGCGCGCCAATGCCGATGTGCAAAGCGCGGAAGATATTGCCAATGTACGCATCAACCCCGATACCCGCATTGCAGATGTTGCCCTTGTCACCTATGGCCCAAGCCGGGCCAGCTCCGGTGCGTATTTTGAAGGCGCAAGGGCACTGTCACTCGGCGTAATTCGCTCGGCAGATTCCAACACCATCGAGATTTCAAATGCGGTTAAACGCGAAGTCGCAATCATCAAGCAAGATTTACCCGCTGGAACCGATATTTTTATATCTTCCGACGATGCACGTTTCATCTCAGGTGCATTGAACGAGGCTTTCCTGTCAATATTCTATGCTACCGGTATTGTCATTGCGATTATCTGGTTGTTCCTCGGGCGCTTTCGCATAACGCTCATTCCGGCCCTCACTGTACCCGTCGCCCTGATCGGTGCTCTGAGCGCCATCTGGATGGCCGGGTTCTCCATCAATGTGCTTACCTTGCTTGCTCTGTTGCTCGCCACCGGCATGGTTGTTGATGATGCCATCGTGGTATTGGAAAACATCACCAAGCGTATCGCGCGCGGCGAAACACCCGCCGTTGCCGCCATTTTTGGCACGCGTGAGGTGTTCTTTGCCGTCATCACCACCACAGCGACGCTCGCCGCCGTGTTCATCCCCATATCCTTCCTGCCCGGTAGTATTGGCAAGTTGTTCTCGGAATTCGGCTTTGTACTCGCGATTTGTGTCGGGCTTTCCTCATTCGTTGCACTCACGCTGGCGCCCATGCTTGCGGCAAACCTGCTAAAACAGCGTGATGTTTCATCTGAGCAGCAGGCATCGGCTCTCGGGCGGGTAATCAAGCAAATTGGGCAGCGATTTGCCAATGTGTATCTGCGCAGCTTACAGGCTTCCTTGTCGCGCCCGCTGATCCCATTGGCAATGGCAGCCCTGTTTTGTCTTATCGGTTTTGCCAGCTACAAGCACTTACCCCAAGAGCTCACTCCGCAAGAAGACCGGGCGGTAATTCTCATGCGTGCTGTGGCGCCGCAAGGGGTGTCGCTTGAATACACCCGCGATAAACTCTCGCAAATCGAGACGATTATCCGCGAGACCACCCGCCCCGGCGAGGCCAAATCTCCGCTTGTCATTGCTGGTACCGGCTCGCTAAATAGCGGCTTCATCGTTGTGCCGCTTAGCGATTGGCAAGAGCGCAGCCGCAGCCAGGCGCAGATCATCGCGCAGCTTCGTAAAAAATTATCAGGGATTACCGGTATCAACGTCTTTATCTTCCAGCCCAACACGCTTGGGGTGCGCGGTGCGGGGCAGGGGCTGAGCTTTGCGGTCACCGGCAGCAATTACGATGCGATCGCCGCCGCTGCGCAGAGTTTAAGCGATGCTATGCAAGATCGCTTCCCCGGCAAGGTGTTGCGGGCCCGCTTGTCCTACGATACGACCCAGCCGCAGTTGCTCATCCATGTTGATCGCGAGCGCGCAGAAGATCTGGGGCTCAGTGCCGAGGGCATATCTGCCAACCTGCGGATGCTGCTGGATGGCTCGCAAGTGGCCGAGTTGTTCATTGGCGATGACGGCGTGCCACTTATTATGGAAGCGGGCGGTGATCCGCTTGCCTCAACCAAAGACCTTGAGAACATTTTTGTTAAAACCAGCGATGGCACCATGCTGCCCCTGTCGTCGATCATCACCATAGAAGAAGAGGCCGTTGCCCCCTCGCTTACCCGTGAGGCGCAGCAACGCGCTGTGCCTGTCTCCCTATCATTGGCAGGGGGCTATGATTTAGCCAGCGCTGTCAAAGACTTGCAGGCAACTGCGGCAGAAGTTCTGCCCGCAGGTACCAGCTTGACCCTGCTGTCAGAAGCGGCGCTGCTGGAGGGGAACAGCGCCAATATGCTGCTCACCTTTGCCTTTGCCGTGCTGGTTGTCTTTTTGGTGCTTTCTGCGCAATTTGAGAGCTTTGTTTGCGCGCTAATAATACTGTTGTCGGTTCCTTTCGGCGTTGCAGCTGCCTTTATCGCAATGGATTTGGCAGGCGCTTCGCTCAATGTGTATAGCCAGATCGGCATCATCCTCCTTGTTGGCTTGATGGCGAAAAATGGCATTCTCATTGTCGAATTTGCCAATCAACTGCGCGAACGCGGGCAATCTGTTGCCGATGCGATTCAAAATGCGTGTCAGCTGCGCCTGCGACCCATTGTGATGACAGTGGCCTCCACTGTACTTGGGGCGGTGCCGCTGGTCTTGGCCTTTGGCGCAGGAGCCGAGGCGCGCGTGCAGCTCGGTTGGGTGATCGTCGGTGGACTTGGTTTTGCCACATTGGCGACCATGTATTTGATCCCGGTCGCCTATCGCTTGCTCGCGGGGCTAAGCAAACCACGTAGCCACCGAGAGGAGCAGTTAACCCGGGAAATAAGCGCAACGCGCAATCTATAAAAACTCATAGATTGCGCCCGCTCGATCACACCTGCGTGAGCAATCGACTGCCAATGCGTGTAAATATTCTTAATGCGATATGAGGGTGAGGCGGAAAGGTCTCTCCGTAAAAGCGCTTAATCATATGGCAACTAAGCTGACTTGTTTGTCACCAAAATGAAACAAAGCGCACAAAGTGCAGCAAAATCGTGATATATTCAAATTCTAACCCTGCGTTATCAATAGGATGGAGGAAGGAATTTGAAGATGTACGCTTATGCTGCGCTGGCGCTTCTGCTGCTGGCAACCGGTGCAGCCAAGGCAGAACCCACTAAAGGTTCTCTGCAAATCCAGCAGCTACAAGCCATTAGCGGCCGCGCCGAAGTTGTCGATGCTGCCCGCATGAATCTGTACCATGCCCACGGCATCCTCTCTGTCGGCCTGATGCGGCCTGCAAAGAGCGCAGAGCATCTGCGGAAGCAGTTGGTGAGCGCGGTAACCGTGCATTGCCTGATTTTTGGCTTGGCCGAGACATCAAGCTGCGTAGCAAAAGACAGTTTTGGCAGCAGTTGGCAACTGGGCGGTGCCCGCCACATGCCGCGCAACTAGAGCGAAATCACCGCATTAAGGTCCGTCAGGCGCCCAGCAAATATTGCATCTGCCAAGCTCAAGTACATGCCGTCTTTAGCAGGTGGCAAGCCCCAATAGGGCAGGGATTTCGGCGATGCTTTGTGCGACAAAATCGCAAGATCCAGCCAGATCTTCCCGTGTGGCCGGACCGGTAAGTACACCAAGCGTGACACCAGCCCCTGCTGCCCGCGCCGCAGTGAAATCATGCAGACTATCGCCAACCATCATCAGTTCATGCGGAACGATATTGCATTTATCACAAACCCGAAGCAGCATATCGCCCGCAGGTTTTGGCTGGCCTCCACTGTCAAATCCAAGGATCATAGCAAACTCGTCTTCCACGCCGGCATCTCGCGTTTGTTGCCTTGCTGAGGCTTCCAGATCATTGGTGATCACCGCGAGTTGAATCTTGTGGCGCTTTAATCCGCTAAGCAGGAGCGGCAGATCACAGACCGGAACTGCCCTTGTCGATAGCGTGACGTGTTCTGCCAACTGCATCAAGCGATCTAAATCGTAAGCTGGCAGTAGAGGCAACCACGCCTCGCATAACTCTTGCGTAGAACCAGCAACCACCAAAGCCCCGGGGACGAATTTATGCGTTTCTACGTCGAAACCGGCAATGTCCCCAAGACGCTGTTTAAGAGAAGTGTCATCTGGTGCCAACGCGTGCAGCATGGCTTGTGAAAAGTTGATCCATGTCTGGTCAAAGTCGAACAAGGTGCCATCCTTATCAAAGGCAATGACGCGAATATGGCTAAGTTTTTTGGCAAGGGGGAGCTGCATAAGAACCTGTTAAAGCTATGGATCGGGTGGCTATAGCTATGCAATATAACAGGAAAATTACACTGAGTGACGCACACAGCGCGCTACCAAACAGCGCAGGCTAGTGCAATGTAAACAACAAGAGATATTTGAGAAACGATATGGCTGGGGATCCTGGACTCGAACCAGGACTGACGGAGTCAGAGTCCGCTGTTCTACCATTAAACTAATCCCCAGTAGAACCAATAGGTTAGGCGAGAGTTTTACAATTTCGCCTTGAGAGTTTTACAATCTCTCTGGTGAGCGGTTCTATATCTGTCCACGGTTGGTCGGTCAATAGTCCATGTCGTAAATGTTTGCCGATTTAGGATTTTTCTGCATTTTCCCACAATGCAATTGCAGTTTCAGCGGTTTTGAGCTGCTCATATTGTTGGGTGTAGCGCTCCACCATAGCGTTGCTCATTCCTGTAATCGACGAAATTTGACCATTCGAGCAGCCGATTTGCTTCAGCCTGCTGGCCGCACTCGCGCGCAGGCCATGTGGTTTGAAACCCTCTGAGCGGATCCGGGAGGTTAGGGGTTTGCCCATTTCGCGGGTAAACATCGCGCGAAATCCGCCGGGGTCCAGCGGAGCGCCGTTATGCCTAGTTATGAGGTAGATATGCCCGCGTTCTCGGCAGTCACGAATTGTTGGCTGCAGGCTGTTATGGATCGGGATCCAGAGCTCTTTGCGCGTTTTGTCCTGAATGACGCGAATGCGATCATTTTTGATATCAGCCAGCCGCATTCCGAGAATATCGCTTGTGCGTTGGCCAGTATAAAGCCCCAAATATACAAACGTCCGGATTTCCCAACGCGCGTGATCTGCGGCGAGCTGGATCGCCCAGTCAGGCCAAGGCCGCGCTTTTTGCGTTTCGTGCTTTATTTTTTCGATGTTTTCTGCCGGGTTGCTGGCGTTAAACCCGCGCAATAGACCCCATTTGAATAGCGTCCGGTAAACACTCATAGCGTGATTAGCGGTGCTGGGGCGGTCGGAAAGGCTGTCTTGAATTTCAACCATAACGCGGGTGTTAATGGTGGATGCTGGAAACTCGCCAAGCCGTCGCTCCAACAGATCCAGATAACGCTCGTAATCGCGGCGGCTGTTGGCGCTGAGGCGCGTAAAACTGACATGCTTTCGATAGGCCTTGATGAGGGCAGTCACTGAGTTTTTCGCGGAACGTTTCGCAGTCTTTGCAGAGGGTGTTTGCCCTTTTTGCAGTTTTTGCAGAAACGACCAAAACGCGGGGCTTTGTGGCTGGTGTGGGATGCGCACCCGATCACCCGTTTTTACCGTACCCCGATGCGGCTGGAAATAGTAGTAGGTCCGGCCCTTTGATTTAACCTGATGAACAAAGGGCGGCAGCTCCACGCCGCTTTTACGTTTTCTCGCCACGAGCTGCCCTCAAAATATCGTCATCCTCAATCTGGTTGCTACCGATGAGTTGTGCGTGCGATCGCATCAGGGTGATCACTTCCTCGCGATCCCAAATGTCTAGCCCCGTAAACGGGTTTTTAATCGGGTGTGGCAGAAACCCGTTCTGCACAGCGCTTTTGAATTGAGTTGGTTTCATGCCAATCAGGTAGGCCATATCGTTGGCTGAGCAAAAATCAGGAGCGTAATGGCGCATTGATGATCCTCTGTGATTTTTGTGGGTTGTTCATCTAGTAGAAGTCAGGGGCGCGGGTTGAGCCGGATCAGTCCCGCTTCCGCCAGCAGTCCGCGCTTCTATCTTATGATCGGCTTGTTGGCTGAATTTCGCGTGTGTCATTGTCATCATTTACCTCACATTTGTTGCTTTTCATCCTGAGCGGCGAGGAGGCCGGTTTGGGCCTGCCAGCCATGTTCCCAGCGTTTGAAGCGTGGATCATCGGAGATAAACGGATTGTCGATAATGGCAGCGCCTGCGTTGGCTGCATCGATGCCGGATTGCTGGGCATCATCTATGGCACCGCCGAGCCCAAGGGCATGCATGTACAGATCCAGCAGGCTTTGCTGTTCTTCACGTTTGGAGGGCGTTTGCTTGCGCAGCTTGATGCAGGTGCGCAGGGTGGGCACGTCAAAGCCGTTGCCCTTGGCCTCGGCAAACACCGCCTTGATATCGGCCTGTAGCGCTTGTTTGTCCGCTTCCAGCCGTTCGATGCGCTCGACAAAGCTGCGCAGCACTTCTTTCGCTACGGTGCCGGTGTTGGAGCGCTCATCTTCTGCTTGTGCTTTGCGAGAGGAGTTCATTGCAGCACCTCGCTGACTTTCTCTTGCAGGCGGGCGAGAATGGCCTGTTCGATCTGGCGGGTGCTGTGCTGGGGATAGCTGAGCTCGGCGGCAAAGCGGACCATGCGGGTAGAGAAATGGGCGCTGCGCTGGGTGGCGAGCGAGGCGAGACAGGCGCGATCGTCGGTAGACAGCGGCGCTTTGATGATGGCCCGCTCCAGCTGCTCGACAAGCGGCAGGATCAGGCTGAAATAGCTTTCCGGTGTGTGTTGCATGGGATCCTCGGGGTTACGCTTGCAGATGGTGGTGGCGGTTGCGCGTGCTGCTGCCGGTGGATAGACGCAGGGCGATCAACTGGGCAAGCTCGCCGCGATCCAGCACAGGCAGCGGGGCGCAGGCGATAAGGCGCTCCAGCGAGTAAATCTCCGGCTGCAACAGGGCATAGTAACTGGTGAGAGTATGCTGGGTATTTCCCGCGTGGCTTTGCGGGGTATTCCTAGGAATGCGCATATCGTTGTCCTCCGGTTTGCTAACCTGTGGGCAAGATATGAATTCATAAAAAGTGAGTTGTCAATCTACAAATTCACTTAAAGTGTATTTATGGATCTGATATGCTCTTTTGTGCGGGCTCGCTTTTCTGAGTGGGTCTGTGATTTATTTAGATTGGGAATATGCAATGAATTTGGCTTGAAAATTGTTTTTTTAAGGAGGTAATTCTATGGAGGAACAGCGCTTGGAGATGTTGGCCAGAGCTGCTCAAATGTCTGGATTATCGTTGGATTTTATTGTCTATTTGTCGGCTGGTCTGGATATCCAGGCTTTGCGCATATTCTGCGGCAACGTGTCTACTCTTCCCAGAAAGAGGAAATCCAGAGAGGTGCCGTAGGTCGCGTTGATTTTGATGGCGCCCTGTAGGGACAGGCGTTGCTTGGCAGTTTCCCAATTGTTTTGTTGGGTCGGGAGTACGCCAATGCTGTGGGCAAATTCCTTTTGATTAAGTTCAAGGAATTTGCGAAGCCAAATCAATCTGTTGGCCACGCTTTCGTGGCTAAATTCATCTGAGTTTGTCATGGGCCTACTGTCGCATAATTCATTAATAATGAGTATTTCTATTTTGTTCATGTTGACGTAAATCACAAAAAGTGAATTAGTGGTGCCATGATGAACGCGAGAGATATAGTCAAAACGCTTAAGGTGAAGACGCTCTCCCAGCGCTTGGGCGTGGGAGCGCCGGCAATTTGTAACGCTGCCTCTACAGGCAGGTTTCCAGCTGCATGGTTTCATGAAATGGAGCTCTTGGCCGCGGCGGCCGATGTGGAGTTGCCGCGGGCCCTGTTCACTTGGCGAAGCTGTCAAACGCGTCGCTCGCCCGAGCAAAAGCATTAGGCAGTTTTTCAGCTGGGCGGGGCGGTGGCAATCCGCCTGATTTGGCCCCTCTGATTTGGCCCCTGAGATTGTGCCCCTGATGATGCGGGGCTTGTGCTTGGAATATCCGGAATTTCTGTTTGCAAGGCTTTGCGTGAATGCGGCGGACCTTGCGAGGCTGGCGCAGGTGGGGGCAGCAGCACCTTGTTCAGCTCGTGGGGTGCAAGCGGGGTGCGCGGCTGGCGGATCCTCCCAAGCGGTGGCCGCGCACCTTCTGTTCTCTGCTTTTTTGCTGTGCCGGACTTGTCAATTCAAAACCCGATTTAACTTGGAGGGCTCCTATGCCTCTTGCCGAGAATGCCCCGCGTTTTGCCATGGTGCCGAGCGCGGCTGTGCTTGACCCTGATTTAAGCCCCCGTGATTTGCAGGTATTGACGCTGCTCTGCGTCTCGAAAAACCGGCAGACCGGCCTTGTCTATCGCAGCCAAGTGAAGATGGCGGCGCAGCTGCGGGTGCGGCGCTCCACCGTGCAGCTGGCGCTCAAACGGCTGATCGCGCGCGGCTGGGTGATGATTGCGCGGCGCGGGGTGCGCTCGGACGGGGCGTGCTGCTCGCACACCTATCGCGTTTTGGATGCGCCGGAGGGGGAAGGAGAAGAGGAGGGCGATGATCTGGTGCAAACGGCGCAGGTGGAGGCGCAGGCTGAGGAGCTGGAGAACCGGCATCAAGACTATAAAAACAGGCAGGGGCTGCCAGCTGCAGCTGGCACCTATAAGAACAGAATATCTAAAACAATTGATGATGACGGAAAAGCGGCTGCGAGTAGGGCGAATGGTGCAAGTGCTGTGCCAAAGCCACCAGCGGCGGTGGGTGTGGCTGAGGGCGCATCATCAGAGGGAGCGGGAGCGCGATCAGAGGGAGCGGGAGCGCGGTTTGTGGCGGCGTGCGCGGCCTTGCTCAACAGCGCACGCATTGGCCTGCACACGGCGCAGATGATCGGCGGGCTGGAACCGGCGTGGGGTTGGTACATGGCCGGTGCCGATCTGGAGCGGGACGTAAAGCCAAGTATTTGTAAGCTTATGCTGCGCGCAAAGACGGAGATTTCCTCATTAAACTATTTCTCTCGCGCGATTATGAGCGCCAAGCGCGCCCGTGAGGAACAGGCGAAAAACGGCATGGATCCGCGCTATTTGCAAAGCGGGGTGGAGGCGGCGGCGCGGCGGGGACGGGCTTTGCAGCGCGAGCATGAAAGCTGCCTTGATGCCATTCGCGCGGTGTTTGGCGAGGATGCGCTGGAGGGGGCGGCGCGTGAGGCTGGTGCGGGAGTTGGCGCAGGAGCTCGGCGATGAATGCGACGGCGGAAAGGGTGGCCGAGAAAGCGCCGGAAAGCGCCGTGGTGCGGGAGTTCGTGACGCCGCTCACGGGGGTGTTCTCGCGCACGCCGGGCAAGGACAAGCAGGCGTATTTCTCCGCCCTTGAGCAGATATTGCAGGGCTTTCCGGCGCAGACCTTGCGCGCGGCCGCCAAGAAGCTGCTGGCGGAGGCGACCTCCAGCACGTGGCCCTTGCCCGCCCATGCCAAAGCGGCTTGCCAGAGCGCGGCGGGGCAGGTGGCGCAAGAGCAGGAAGCGGCCAAGCAGGCAGCACAAGCGCCGCGCTATGACCTGCCGGACCGTGTGGCCCTGCGCATTCTGGTGGACCAAGCCCCGGCCATGGCGGTGAACGCGCAGGCGGATGACTGGCATGTGGCGCTGCTCGATTTTGTCAAGCAGCGGCGGCAGGTGCCGGATCTGGCGCAGGCGGAGGCGGTTTATCTGCAGCACTTGGAGGGGGAATGGCGGCGCGCGGCGATGGTGGCTGCAACGCTCAAGCTGTTTGAACGGGTGGGCGGCACCGCAGAGGATCTGCCGCCACAACATCCGGTGGCGGTGATGGCACAGGCGATTGCCACGCGGCGGGAGCGGATCCGCACGCAGCTGGCGCAGCTGTTGGCAGAGCAAGAGGAGATGATGTGATGGGCAGAAGCGGGGCGAGGAAAATGGCGGGTGGTTCGGGTGTTTCGGGTGGTTTGGCGTGCCGTGAGCATGCGGATCCGTTGCGGCTGGCGGCAAAGCCCAAGGCGCGGCAGGCGCTGGCGCGGCAACGGGCGGCGTTGCAGCGGGGGCATTCGCTGGAGTGGCTTTACAACGCCAAGCGGATCAATCAGGGGCAATATGCGGCGGCCTGCAAGATCCGCGGGCTGTGCGCGCAGGTGGAGGGGCAGACCGGATCGGTGGATCTAGGCGCGGCGCGGGTGGATTGCTCGGTGCGGGCGCGGGACTGGCTGATGCTGGGCACGTGCGAGGCGCGCGAGGTGTTGCAGCGCATCGGGGCGCGGCTGGGGCCGGATCAGGCTTATGCGGTGTTTGCCATTGCGGGGCGGGGGATCAGCGTGCAGGAAACGGCGCTGGCTTTTGAGGAGGATGACGCCAAGCGGGCGGCGGGCAAGCCCTCGCGGGCAACACGGGACTATGTGGGGCGGCTGATGCGCGACGGGCTTGCCCACGCGGCCTTTGAGCTGGGCTTGGCGGTGGAGGCAGGCCCCACCCACAAGCGCATCTTCGCCATGGAGTGGTGAGGGGGCGATGGCGGGCGGGTAGCAGTGGGTAGAGAGTGATAGGGCGGCATAACGCCCGCCGCAAAACCAAAATTGACGGCGTACCTTTATAGCCAAGCGCCTTTCAAAATTAGGGCAGATACCATCTGCGCATCGCCAAACCGAGATTTCTTTGTAAAACAACTCCTCAATATGAAGAAGTAATATCTCTAGTTTTAAGTCGCTTTAGTGTAGGTGTGTGAAGTTATTGACATAACAATATCAGTAGAATACTAATGATGTTAGTTAGCTGTCAATGATGTACTATTTTAAGCGAGGTGGTAATATGATGGTATTCCCCCCATTTTTGGAGGAGTTTTGGCGTAGAGTTACGCTGCCAGTTTCAGTTTGTCGGCAGGTGTGATGCCGCCGATGGCCATGTTTGGCCGGTTGTTGTTGTATGTCCAGAGCCACCTTGTTGCTTGCGCCTGGACTTGCTCGATTGTTTCAAAGCAATTCTGATCCAGCCATTCTTGCCGAACTGTTCTGTTGTAGCGCTCCACATAAGCATTTTGAGCGGGCTTGCCCGGCTGGATATGCAAGATCTTAATGCCTTGCTTTCGTGCCCATGAGAGCAGCGTTTCACTTATATTTTCCGGGCCATTATCAACCCGAATTGTCTCAGGTTTGCCGCGCCATTCAATTACTTGCTGCAAAGCACGCACAACCCGAAGAGCGGGAAGAGAGAAATCCACTTCAATAGCTAGCCCCTCGCGGTTGAAATCATCAAGTATGTTAAGCGTTCTGAACCGCCTGCCATCCTCCAGTTGATCTGACATGAAATCCATCGACCAAACTTGATTGGCCC
>NZ_LLWC01000024.1 GCF_001561995.1 Polycladidibacter hongkongensis | reverse complement strand
AAAACACCTTGTCAGGTGTTTGAACAAAGGGCTTGGAAAAGGGCAGCGTAATATGTTTAATCAAACTGTCCGGAAATCGGGCGGAACTCCATGCCCAATGTTGAACATTGGTCCCACAAGGGCCTCAACAACCGGGCCGAGAACTCGCATGTGCCCCTGCGCAAACGAGAGCGAGCCATGCAAAGGTTCAGGTCGCCAGGCCAGCTACAACGTTTCTTGACCATATTTTCAGGCCTGCGCAATCTCTTTGTCACACCTCACCATCACCGTTGTGCAAACAACATCCGCATACACCGCCTTAATGCTTTTGCCCAGTGGTATCACGCTGCCATGATTGATGCATGAAGCATAAGGTGAAAAGCTTCTTCCGGCTCTATCAAGTTAACGTGTCAGCACCGTGTCTTTTTAAAACAAACCAAACTAGGACATGGTTACTGTGATGTCAGGTTCATCTGGCAGCGTCTCTTGCTTTACCTGATTTCGGCCCGCGCGTTTGGCGGCGTAAAGGGCTTGATCTGCTCTGTTAACCAAGGACATTGGTGTGTCTCCTGACTTATGAAAGGCGACACCAATTGAGATCGTGATACGCCCAAGGTTTTCTCCGGTCGAGCGCTTTATCAGTTCTTTCGAGATGACCGCACGTCTGATTTGCTCAGCAATGTCGAGAGCTTCCTCGTTGGACGTGCGTGGCAATATTATACCGAACTCTTCACCGCCGTAGCGACACGTGATATCGGAGGATTTTACATTCTTTTTGACGGCGAGAGCCACAAGACGAAGGACCTGATCGCCGGTTTGGTGGCCAAAGTTATCATTGAACTGCTTGAAGTGATCAATGTCGGTGAGCATGAGGGCCAATGGCACATCTGAGCTGCGAGCCTCCTTCACATGCTTCTCCAAGCTCTTGTCGAAATGCTTGCGATTGTTAAGCGTTGTGAGTTCATCGGTAAGCGACTCATAGCGAATGGCTTCCAACCCCTCCTGCAGCACGCCAATTTGACGTCGGGAGGACATCAGCTCGTTTTTTAGCTGGCGATTGCTCTCTACGGTCTCGGTTGTGACCTTAATAAGATCTAAAATGAGTTTTTGAAGCGCTTCTTGGCCGGTGATACCGTTAAGTTCTTGCAGTGCCTTAGCTAGGCGCGCACCATACTCCTCGGTGATCAAGTTGCCATGATCTAGATTATGCGCGAGTTGCCGAACCTCTTTTGCAATTTTTTCGCCTACTTCATCGATCCGTTCTCCCAGACGATTGGGCGAGAGAAAGCGATTGTAAATACGCTCTACTTCATCTGAGGAAATGGAGCCATCGCGGGAGAGGACTTTGTTTATAGAGCGATTGAGCGAAAGGTTAAAACCGGAGGCATAACTGTACCAGAGCTCATAGTTACGCGGGAAAGCTGGCAGACGATTGCTTTTGATGTAGTTCAACGCACTATCGCCATAAGTGATTGTTCGCTGATAGTCGTCTTTTTTCGTCATGCCCCACCCAGATTCGGTGCTTGCTTAAGTTTGCCACGCATTTTTAGCATGGCAAACTTAGCATAGTCGAATGGCTCGATCTAACGTAAACGCATAGATATGCTAGATATTGACCGCTTTTAAGCGCGTGGACGTGCCTCGCGTAACAAGAAAGCCGGAATATGCGCTGCGTTCTTGAAGAGGTCCGCCTCAGCAGGGGCGTTGTCGCGCGTGCGGCGGCCACGACGCGGCGCTGGTGCGTGGTTTTGTGGTGTCGCAAAGCCCTGTACCTCTGGTTGGGCTGCCCCTGGAACCGCAGCATCTGCCAGATCATACTCTGTGCTGTTTGATGCTTCAGCTTCTCGTTTTTCTTTGGTGCTGCGACGCTCTTTGCCGCGCTTTTCGCTCCGTTCAGCGCGCTCGCTACGATCACGATCACGACCACGGCCGCGGGCTTTTTTACGTGCCTTTTTATCTTCTGCTGCAGCTTCAAAGTCTACCGGTTCACCGTCCCAATCGATTGATTTGCCGATTGTTTCCTCAATGGCTTTGAGAAACTTCTCGTCATCTCCGGTGACAATCGAGATAGCAGTGCCTTCGCGTCCGGCGCGGCCGGTGCGGCCAATGCGGTGCACATAATCTTCCGGATTGATTGGCAGATCATAGTTAAAGACGTGTGAGACACTGGGGATATCGAGGCCGCGAGCGGCCACATCTGAAGCGATGAGGATTTCGATATTTCCCTTTTTGAAATTGTCCAACATGGTCATACGCGAGCGTTGATCCATGTCGCCATGCAGCGCGCCGACGGAAAACTCGTGGCGGATGAGCGAGCGGAAGAGTGTGGCGACATCACGCTTTCGGTTACAGAAGACGATGGCGTTGCTTAGGCCGTCACATGCTTTAATCTGGTCCCGCAAAACTGCGCGCTTCTCATAGTCTTCAAAGCCCGCGGGGACGAGCCTTTGGGTAACAGTGTCTGCGGTGGATGAGGCCTTGGCTACTTCAACGCGAGTGGGGTTATGAAGGAACTGGTCCGCAAGGCCTTGAATTTCTTTTGGCATTGTGGCGGAGAACAGCATGGTTTGGCGCGTAAACGGGATCAGTTTGGAGATGCGCTCGATGTCAGGGATAAAGCCCATATCCAGCATGCGGTCCGCTTCATCGATAACGAGAATCTCAACACCTTGCATCAGCAATTTGCCGCGCTCCACATGGTCAAGCAGGCGGCCGGGCGTGGCTATGAGCACATCTGCACCGCGCTCTAGAATGCGGTCCTGATCGGCAAAGGAAACACCGCCGATGAGCAAAGCCACATTCAGCTTGTGATTGACGCCGTAGCGTTTGAAGTTCTCTTCAACCTGAGCGGCGAGTTCGCGTGTTGGCTCGAGGATAAGGGTGCGCGGCATACGGGCGCGGGCACGGCCTTTTTCCAGAAGCGAGATCATGGGTAGGGTAAAGCTTGCCGTTTTGCCGGTACCGGTTTGGGCAATGCCAAGCACATCTTTGCGCTCCAGAATAGGCGGTATCGCGCCTGCCTGAATGGCCGTTGGCTCGTTGTATCCAGCTGCTTCAACAGCGGAAAGGACTTTCTCGCTTAACCCTAGGGAGGCAAATGACATAGGTTTTGATCTTTGCTTCTTGTCAACTCGTGCCAGCATGTAGGCACATGCCGTGTTTTGTTGTGGCGACACTACAGCTTAAGCGGCCCCTGTCAATGTTTGCAGTAGCGCATAGCGTGTTTTGCCTGCGAATTTTACGGGATCCGGCTGGATTGGTGCCGAATTCCCGAAAACTGGCCCAGATCCTCACCTATATATCAAGATCGGTGGCAAAAGCCGCACGTTCCTGAATAAAGGCGAAACGGGCTTCCGGTTTGTTACCCATTAGCTGATCAACACAGACCGTGGTTTCATCCGGCACGTTTTCCTCTACCACCACCTGCAGCAGGGTGCGGTTCTCCGGGTTCATCGTGGTTTCTTTCAGCTGTGCCGGTAGCATTTCGCCAAGCCCCTTAAAGCGACCGATATCAATGCGGCCATTTTTTTTGAAGTGCTTCTTCAAGAGGGCATCGCGATGGGCATCATCGCGAGCATACATGGTTTTACCGCCCTGCGAGATGCGGTAGAGCGGCGGCACTGCTAGATAGAGGTGGCCTTGCAGGACCAGATCCGGCATTTCCTTGTAGAAAAACGTGATAAGCAAGGAGGCGATGTGCGCGCCGTCCACGTCCGCATCTGTCATAATGACAATGCGTTCATAGCGGAGATCTTCCTCGCGATAATTGGCGCGTGTGCCGCAGCCGAGCGCTTGTATCAGATCGGAGAGCAGCTGGTTGGCCACTAGCTTGTCGCGGCCAGCATTAGCGACATTGAGAATCTTTCCACGCAAGGGCAAAATGGCTTGGGTTTTGCGGTTGCGCGCCTGTTTGGCTGATCCACCTGCGGAATCACCCTCGACGATGAACAGCTCTGTGCCCTCGGCATTGGAGATGGAGCAGTCGGCCAATTTTCCGGGCAGGCGCAATTTGCGAACGGCGGTTTTGCGAGCAACATCTCGCTCTTTGCGGCGGCGCAGCCGCTCTTCAGCGCGTTCAATCACCCATTCCAGCAGTTTGTTGGCTTGGTTGGGGGATGCGGTAAGCCAGTGGTCAAAAGCGTCCCGCACCGCGTTTTCAACGATGCGGGTTGCCTCATTGGTGGCTAGCTTGTCTTTCGTTTGGCCTACGAATTCCGGTTCACGAATAAACGCGGAGAGCATGGCCGCTGCAGAGGTCATCACATCATCTCCGGTGATGATGGAAGCGCGCTTGTTGCCCGTGAGCTCGCCGTAAGCCTTGAGGCCCCGCAGCAAGGCATAACGCAGACCTGCCTCATGAGTGCCACCTTCTGGCGTTGGCACGGTGTTACAGTAGGAGTTTACGTAGCCATCGCCGGCAAACCAAGAGACAGCCCATTCTACGGCGCCATGTTTTCCTGTGGCAGACGTGCGTCCTGCAAATATTTCTTCGGCAACGCGCCGTTCTTTGCCCAGTTCTTCAGTAAGGAAGTCCTTCAAGCCGCCGGGGAAATGAAAGGTGGCCGTCGTGGGCACTGGGCTGTTTTCTTCCAGAAGCTCCTGATCGCAGCGCCAGCGGATCTCGACCCCCCCGAACAGATAGGCTTTAGAGCGGGCCATTTTCATAAGCCGGGCGGGTTTAAACTTGGCGGTGGCGCCGAAAATCTCTGCGTCCGGCTTGAAGCGCACCATGGTGCCGCGGCGGTTGTGGATCTCGCCCACATGCTCTAGCGCCCCCACGGCGTGGCCGCGGCGGAAGGTCTGGCGATACAGATTGCGCGCGCGAGCAACCTCCACGACCAGCTCCTCAGAAAGGGCGTTAACAACAGATACGCCGACCCCGTGCAAGCCGCCAGAAGTTTCATATACCTTGCTATCAAACTTACCCCCGGCATGTAGGGTGGTCATGATGACTTCCAGCGCCGATTTGTCTTTATATTTTGGGTGCGGATCAATCGGGATGCCGCGACCGTTATCGGTAATGGTCAGGTAGCCATCTGCGCCAAGGTGCACATCAATCCAGCTGGCGTGTCCGGCGACAGCTTCATCCATCGAGTTGTCAATGACTTCTGCAAACAGGTGATGCAGCGCTTTTTCGTCCGTGCCGCCGATGTACATTCCGGGCCGACGGCGTACTGGCTCCAAGCCTTCCAGAACTTCAATATCAGCTGCGGTATACTCGCCGGATGTGCTAGCGGGGGGCGACGTTTGTGCGCTGGTGGCACCTGCAGCTTTTGCCGCAGGCTTTGGCTTTGCTTTGGTTGTCGCCGGGCCTACTGCCGGTTCGTCCGTTACTGCAAAAAGATCGTCGTTCGCGCTCATATGCCCCAAAAAACCTATGAAGTTGTTGCGTCATGCTTCAACGAATCTTAGCGACGCAGCGTATCTGCCGCAAAACTGGAGTGCGGCGATATAAAGCCCAGTAAAGTTATGGTGTTTTTAATCGGCCTTGGTTGTGAGTGCAAGCGCTTGAGGGTTGCTTTATGGAAGGTGCTTTCAAACAACTGGGCTTAGGGCGATGACAGGGCACTATCTTTTGCTCTGTGTGGCTTCATGGCCACATCTGTGTTTGTAGCGGTTAAGCTAGTTGATGAACTTAAAGAGGCAACTCTCTGAAATATTGCCAATTTTTTATAGTTCATGCAAAGAGGTGATGCTCTAGGCTCTTTGGGAAAACAGGGTGTTAAGACGGTTAAGTAAGGGAGTGAAATCGATATTTCGCGATAAAGTCGCCGCGCTGCTTGATTTGGGTGCCAAAAAAGACATTTTTTACCGGCCATATTGCATGATCGTGGGATACTCTCCTCTAGAAGCCGTTTTGAGAACATGTTTGCCAAGCAGATAAAAATGATGTCAGTTTCAAATAGCTTTTTGCAAGCAGGTGCTTATATGCGCCGACGCAACGCCGGCCTTGGTCTTGCCTTGGCTTTGCCGCTGCTTTTTTCAACCGGCCTTGTGGCGCCTGTGTATGCGCAGGAGAGCCCTAAGGGCGGCGTTGAATTGCCAGCGACAAATCCGGCGGATGCCTTGTCAGCCGTGCAGTCAATCGATCCGGTGAGCCCGCAAGAGGCGTTGCGTAGAGGCGCGAAAGCCTATTACGCCGGTGACAAGGCAGCGGCGATTGATCCCCTAAATTATGCAGCTCAAAACGGCCATGGGATTGCCGCTTGGAAGCTTGGGCGCATGTACGCCACCGGCGACGGTGTGCCTGAAGATGACTACAAAGCGTTTCATTACTTTTCGCAGGTACTGCGGCGGCATGGCTCAGACAATCCGCGTGGAGCGACCGCGCCTTTTGTTGCCAATGCCTTGGTAGAGATTGCCGATTATTACATGACGGGAATCGCGGGTTCGCCGATTAAGGCTGATCGCGCCCGGGCCGTTGAGGTGCTTAATTACGCAGCTTCCTATTTTGGTGATGCAGAGGCACAGTTCCAGCTGGGCCTTTATTATCTGGATAAAGATAATGCCGACTTCAGTTTGCGCTTGGCGGCGCGCTGGTTGAAGCTGGCGGCGACCAAAGGGCACGTGAATGCGCAAGCCCGCTTCGGTGAATTGCTGTTTTTCTCCGAAGGGTATCCAGAGGTGCGCCTGAAGGGGCTCAAGTGGATTACCCTTGCTCAGATGCGTAGCGCAGGCGGTGATGAAGACAGGAATGAGCATTTGCGCGAATTGCTTGAGCGGGCTAATGCTTCCGCAGAAGAAGTAGATCAGGATACCGCAGCGCAATGGGCGCAGGCGTGGATGCTTCGCCGCGGGGAGATGGTTGCTGCAGCGGCGGTTGCAAGTGATAACGAGTGAGAGGCCTGCCTTTTACAGAGAGATAAAAGCAAAGCCCCGCTGAGATACTCAGCGGGGTGTTGTTAAAGTTTACGTGACAACGCCAAAGACACAGGTCAAGCCGAGACATCAAATAGCAATGTTGAAGGCAACACAGTTTCGCTTATATACGCCCAGTGGGTATCTGAAACACCTCTTTGATTTCCTTTAGCCTTTTTGATACCTGTGCTTCTATGAGCCCTCCAAGCCCAACCATTTTTTGCTCAGGTGATGCTGCATCCTCTCTAGTCAGGAACAATGTCGTTTCAGTCTTACCTTCATAAACTTCTACTCTATCAATAATCAGCCAATCCCATTCTCCGGCAATTGTCGGATAAGCATTCGTTAGCCCCACTTCATCTTGGAGTTGGCATGGGCTGGACACAGCCCGTCCTACAAGCCCATTTTGCCCTTCATCCTGCGGTTTCTGATCGGTAGTCTTGTGATCCACAAGAACGGGAATGGTACCAGCTGAATACGGCATCTGTTTCCTCACGGCTGAGCCACACTGAATATGTATCTCCACATTCCTAGCAGCCCCATTGTTTGTGATGGAAGAATGCGTTGTTCCAGATAAAACCAAAAACAGGCTTTCATCCATGGCAACCAACGAGCCGTGAATACTGCTCCGCACATCCATGTCATAGGTTGAAATCAACTGTGTCAAATTGAGCCATAGGAATATCTGATCGTGGTCTGGTTTTTTACTCATTATCGATAGTAATTCACCACCATCATTTGGTTCGGGAAAAAAAATACTGGAAACAACTTTCCCATTTCCAGTTGCCTCAACCGCACCTTTTTTTAGTTTCTCAACCTTTTCCTCCAGCGAGAGGTACTCAACCTTCATTGCCTCAACCAGTTCCGCTTTGATTTCATCAAATCTTGACTCTATTATCCCAGCCTTGATCGATAGCTCCCTTTTTTCCATTTCTCGCTCCGCGAGTTCTCGTTTTAAGCGCAGCATATCAACTCGAGGAACAATCAGTTCCTCCACGAACGGTTCTTTGAGCGCAATTTCTTCCTGCAAAAGCCCGATTCTTTGGTCCATGTGCTTTAAATCAGACAACAATCTCGCCCAAACCTCCGTTTGGGTACGAAGAGTTTGCAACTGGCCAAGCGTCAAATCACTATGGGATGTCGTTGTTCGCAAAGCCTCAGGATATCGAACCTCATTAGTACCTAGCCCCGAGATTTCAAGCGCGTCTAGCCAAGCTATATTCGCAAGTAGTTGTGTTCGTGCAAGCTCATGCTGCTCTAACTGCATGATTAACGGTGCATTTGTCTCTTTTTTGCGAAACTCTAGCTTGTCTGCCCCAAGCGGTATACGCAACCGGACGCCATCCAAGCCAGCAACTACCGGCATTGCAATCCTCTTAAGTGCCACGAGCCTTTCAGCATTAAGCCCATAGGCAAAGCGCTGTTTATCAGTTTTGATTTGCACAGGACCCCAAAAGGCCAAGCAAGCCAAAAGAGCCATCGCTAAAAAGATCGGGAGACCTAGGGCCCAATTCCCTATTCGGTGCATGATAGTCCTCAACAATGAACTTCAAACAAGCAACATTTGCAGATATATTCATCTTTTGTTCCTCTCACTCTAGCTTTAATTTTTAGCGTTGGCTGCCCCCAATTAATCGATCTATGAAACCTAGGAGAATACCTTTGAGATAGGACAGGCTAGACTAGGACATCCAAACACGCATCAGGAGCAAAAGAATGGTGGCATCGGCCACTGAAAGCGCAAACTCAGCTGGAGACGCGGCATCTCCAGCATCAGGAGAGCAACCAGAAATAGCAAGAAACCCGCCTCGTGAAGAGTTAGAAGACGTATGGCGTATTGCTCTTCATAGTGTCCTTGCCCATTTTAACAAGCTATCAAGCGACTTCGGCAGTGAAGGCCAACACACTAGCGGAGAGTTGTACCGGTTTCGTAAAAGCGATTTTGTAAGCGAATGCAGCAACAACAACCTGACTCTCAAGCCGTTTCGTGGCAAGCCCAGCCAAATCGATGCGAAACACCTTCCCGCACTTCTTGATTTTGGACAGGATGGCCCTGCTCTACTACTGGAGAAAAGCCGACAGCATGAATTAAAGGTTGTTTTACTCGGAGCAGGTGGAGGCGTGCTTTTCCTGAGCCCTCAGCAAGTTGATAGGCGCAATACGAACACGGTTTATCTAATCCAAACCGCTGACTTACCGCGCTCAGACGCAGCCCCTCCCACTTTTAAGACTAAAAACAAACAAAGTACTAGCAGGTGGCACACTATAGCACTTAGTACAACTGAAATCATTGCGCCTGCTACTGCGCTAGTTATCCTGCTTTATGTCAATAATTCTTCGCTATCAATTTCAAATCAACAGGCACTTTTACTTATTACGGGTGTTATTACTTTGGATTTGTACGGGCGAGTGATTCTTGCCTATTTTTCTCAAGTGTTATTCTCGGAGCGAGCGTCTCAGATACACACAAGTAAGGTATCAGCATTTTTTCACAATGGACACGTACCTGACGGCACTACTACAGAGGTTCCTTGTATCTCTCTCTGGCCGCTTCTGGCGCGCTTCATACTTGCATGCTCAGCCTTATTGTTGCTCCCAGATATTCAACTTGCAACAGCCGCTGTCCTACTATTTGTGATTAACACAGCAGTGTTTACACTCCGCCCTAAAAGGGCAGCCATACTCCATGAAAATATAGAGACAAATTTATTTACGACAGCCAATAGGAAAGCGCTAAGAGCACTTGGTTTATTGGAAACACAATGGCAAAAAATATACCCTCAAATGCGTCGAGACGAAAAACAGTTTACTGCGCTTGATGCGTTTCTTTTTGCATTGTCCAGATCACTGTTTCTGTCTGCAATCTTGTTCATCCTCTGGATAGCAGTGTCCGCTAGCAACAACACCGCGCCCTTGGATGTTGCTGGCCTACTCATTGCATTTGTTCTTCTACGAATGACTGAACCGATCGTATTCCTCTCCTCGAAGAGGAAAATCAATGAAGTTAAAAGTGTTTATGAAGCAAAAAAAATCCGCCATGGCAGCTTTCAGTTAAGCCTCGCAAAGAACGGCGAGCGTTTTAACTCCTTTTTAAGCGTCAGCGCTGGCGAGAAGGTCGCCGCCCTTGGCGGATCAATTGCAATCCGAGGCGAACTTATTGAAACAATTGCAGGACTGAAAATAAGCAATCGGTGGCAATGCCGCATAGAAGGCACAAAAACACAACGCATCGATCCAATCGAACTTGCTCAAAACATCTGCTACATAGATTGGCAATTGCCTTTCTTACCTATAAGCCTGCGCGAAAATCTAACCCCAAGCGGCGCAATGCTTGACGATTCAACGATTATCGAAGGGCTTGAGCAATGTGGGGCGTTGGATATTTTTGATTCCGCTGGTTTTAGTCTGGATATGAATGCCGCCGAAATAGCAGAAAAAATACCGCGTGGTGCTTGCCATCACTTGCACCTGGCGCGTGTTTTTCTCAATCATCCTCCCCTTGTGATACTTGAAGATCCCACAGCGCAGATGGATGCCGCTCAAGAAGAGCACTTCATAAATGCACTGGAAGAACACCTTTTGGCGTCACAAACGCTTGTCTTCTCAACCAGCAGAGCAGCTCCGCTCCGTTTGGCAAAGCGGCTTGTCTCTTTACAAGGCTATAAAATACTAACTGATACGCGCAACGACTACCATAAAGCGCTTGAAAGCACCTAAGTCACCTCTTTGTCGACGCACGATGAAAAAGCGCGCACCCACGCGTGGTTTTGAGGTGCGTCAAGACATCGGCCGTTTGTGTTTTGGTGAGACGATAACCATCGCCTCTCCCCTCATCCATACGTAAGACAAGCGCTTCGGTTGCGCCCGCTCTTGCACGTCCCGTCCCAGAAATCTGCCGTGTCTTAACAAGTCGATATATTGCCTGCTTGTCACCAACAGCACGCCCACTAATTGTCTGCCGCTTGCTCACCAGCGCAACATCTGGCTCAGCTCCCTCACTGAGGGGTTTCACTAACGGGATCGGCTGCACTTTCAGACCTTTTAACAGAGGTATGTCATTGCCTTTCACAGGTGTATCCGCGCTGTTGATGCGATCACGCGGCTTTAGCAATGGCACACTAGACGCGATATGACGTGCAGGAATGTCGTAGTCGATACTTGCAACTCCGGTTGGTGGTGCCAGCACGGGCTGGCGCGTGCTATGTATTGATGCAGGCTGGACGCCTTCAGCAATCGCCTGTATACGCGTAGCAACACGTTCTCCATTGCCCTCCAGCGCCATTGCGCTTGCCTTTTGTGCCTTCTCTGCACGAAGCGCGCCATCCACACGCGTCACACGCTCTGCCTGCAAATCCAATCGAACCAATAACAACCCTGCGTCCGCAAGCAACTGATAACCTGATAGAATTAGGGAATACCGCAAATCAACGCCTGTCGTTTGCGCCCGAAAATAGTCTTCCTGCACTTGTAATAGATCGAAAAGCTGGGCCTCGCGTAGCGATAACTTTTTTTCATAGGAGTAGCGCAGGGCCTGTGCTGTTTCGATTTGTTGCGTTATCGCAGCAAGCTCTCTTTTCATAGCCGCGCGGGCACCTAAACCGCTTTCCAACCGTTGGCGGATACGACGCGCGGCGCGGTCAACATCAAGACGGCGCGCACCCGCTAATGCCACACTGCGCGAGCGTTCATTCGACGTTCGGTAGCCATTGCCAAGGTTCCATTGCATCACCACCCAAGCCTCCGACGAGCTATCTATGCCGGACCGCCCCTCGATGTTCTCATCAAATCGCGACGCAACCTCTAGATCCACCCTTGGATAATAACCTGCTGTTGCCTCCGCCGCACGCGCAGCCGCTGCCTCACTTCGCCCTTGCAATTTCTTTAGCAAAGGGCTGGCGCGCTGAGCAGATGCGAAAAGCGCAGCGGCACTTTCTGGCAGCCCCCTTTGTAAATCAGGAAGTTGCCCAACTGCCTTGGGATAGGCACGGCCCACAAGCGCTTCAAAACTTGCAAGCAGTTCTTGTCTGGCCCGCTCGATCTGAGCTTCAAACGCGCGTGCCCGCTGCAATCGCTCACGTGCCAATTGAACATCCGCAATTGAAACAAGACCTTGCTTCAAGCCCTTATCAAGTTGATTCAGCACATGCTGCAAGTAAGCGTGGTTTTCTCGCGCATATCGTCCAAACTCATCATTGGCAGCCAACCCGCTCATTACGCGGGCTATATCAAGCGCAATCAATTCTTTCAGTTCAATTGTCTCAAAGCTGTCGGCGCGCGCATCAGCCGACTGTGCAGCGACAGCATTTTGGGTTTGCCGCCCGTCAAACAGCATCTGCCGAGCACGCAGTCCAACACCGTAGGGACCATACCAATATCGACTATCCCGCCGGGACGAACGCTTATCAATCCACTCAGCACCGGCATTCGCCCGCAAATCAAATCGAGGATAATAGCCGCTCCGTGCCACACCCACTGCGGCCACACCAGCCTCGGCCCGCAGTTGCGATGCCTGTACCTGTGGGTGATCTCGCAAAGCCAGCATCACAGCGTCTCGCAACCCAAAAGCATACGCTGCGCTGGTGCCGGAAATGCAGGCAAGCCACAAGAATAGTCCAATAAAGTTACGCAACACCGATGCCCCCAGATACGCGAGGTGAGAGCACTTTCCACTCTCAAACATCCGTATTCTAGCAAGCTCAGTAAGGCATGGTCACTCCGAGGCAATCGCCATAAAACACTAAGGGGATACTTCCATCATTGTCAATTTTAGTGAAAATAAGCCCTCAATTATGCCCCAACAGTCCCGCCCCCTAAAATGCTAGAGAAGCGCAATGCCGCATCCCCAATTCTAAATGGATATCGGCGCATCAGCATAATATCATACCCAATAAACAAAAAAAGAGGGCCTTAATGAGCCCTCCTTAAACCCGAACAGGCTAAAGCTTAAACCAGCCGACTGTTATTCCGCGCCGCGCCGACAAACGCCGAAAACAACGGGTGCGGCTCAAACGGACGAGATTTCAGCTCGGGGTGATACTGCACTCCGATAAACCAAGGATGACTTGGGATCTCGACGGTCTCCGGCAACACCCCGTCTGGCGAGGTCCCGGAAAACACCATCCCGGCATTTTCAAGTTGCTCACGATAGGCAATGTTTACTTCATAACGGTGGCGGTGGCGCTCAGAAATATCGCAAGTGCCGTAGATCTCTGCGATCTTGGACCCTTCCTTCAAGCGCGCGTCGTAAGCACCAAGGCGCATGGTCCCGCCCAGATCACCAGTGGCTTCGCGAACCTCTTTCGCATTGCCTTTGGCCCACTCGGTCATCAAACCGACAACTGGTTCGCCCTCACCGCCAAACTCGGAGGAAGACGCCGCGCTGAGCCCTGCAAGATTTCGCGCCGCCTCCACAACAGCCATCTGCATACCGAAGCAGATACCGAAATAAGGGATATTATTTTCACGCGCATACTTCGCCGCGGCAATTTTGCCCTCTGCCCCACGCTCGCCAAATCCGCCCGGCACCAAGATACCGTTGACGTTTTCAAGCACCGACGCGGGATCTTGCCCCTCGAAGGCCTCAGACTCAAGCCACTTCAAATTGACCTTGACAGAGTTTGCCAAGCCGCCATGCACCAGCGCTTCAATCAAGGATTTGTAAGCATCTTTCAGCACAGTATACTTGCCAACAATCGCAATGGTCACCTCCCCTTCGGGGTTGTGCAGACCATCAACGATCTTTTCCCAGCGGCTCAGATCCGCTGAAGGCGAACCGGTAATATCGAAGGCATCCAGAACCTGCTCGTCAAGGCCCTCTTTGTGATAGGCCAGCGGTACCTCATAAATACTCTTGGCATCGTATGCCGGAATGACAGCCTCAGGGCGCACATTACAAAACTGCGACAGTTTGCGGCGCTCATTCTCCGGAATCTGGCGATCACAACGCACCATCAAAATGTCAGGCTGAATACCAATGGAACGCAACTCTTTCACAGAGTGCTGTGTCGGCTTTGTTTTCATTTCGCCAGCGCTGGCAATGTATGGCAACAGGGTAAGATGGATATAAACCGCCTGCCCACGTGGCAACTCGTTGCCCAACTGGCGAATAGCCTCGAAGAACGGCAAGCCCTCGATATCGCCAACGGTGCCGCCAATTTCGCAAAGCACGAAATCATAGCCCTCATTGCCATCCAGAACAAAGTTCTTGATCGCGTCGGTCACATGCGGAATCACCTGCACGGTCCCACCAAGATAATCGCCGCGCCGCTCTTTAGCGATAATTTCCTGATAAATGCGGCCAGTGGTGATGTTGTCTTGCTTATTTGCAGAGCGTCCGGTGAACCGCTCGTAGTGACCAAGGTCCAGATCTGTCTCGGCGCCATCATCGGTCACATAACACTCGCCGTGCTGATAGGGGCTCATAGTGCCCGGATCAACATTAAGATAGGGATCCAGCTTACGTAGCCGAACTTTATAGCCCCGCGCTTGCAGGGCCGCGCCAAGAGCTGCGGAGGCAAGTCCCTTCCCTAGGGAAGACACAACGCCACCGGTGATGAAGATATACCGCGCCATGGATCTCTACCGATATGTTTTGGGCTTTTGCCCTTAGTCTTATATCACGTAAAAGCACTGGCACCGCAACAAGTCACGGTGCCAGTTACTCTATTACAGTGTCCTTGATGTTTTCCCATCAAGGTACGCCACAAACAATGAGCGTCAGGTTACTGCGCAGCAGGAACCTGCGGTCCATCGGTTGCAGGAATATTGCTCTGCTCTTTCAGGGTATCAAGCAGGCCGTTGCCAGCTTCGCCTGTTTCACTTTGCGTGGTTGCCGGAACTTGCTCTAGCAGCGATGCAGGACGTTCGTCCCAGCGCGCCAGCAAAGTCAGGCCCAATGAGGTACAAAAGAAAATCGCAGCACAAATAGCGGTTCCTCGGGTAAGTGCGTTCGCTGTCCCGCGGCTGGTCATAAACCCGCCACCGCCACCGCCGCCGCCCATACCAAGGGCACCGCCCTCGGAGCGTTGCAGCAGCACCATGGCGATAATCGCCAGAACCACCATAAGATGAATAACAATAAGAACGGTTTGCATAGGTATCCGTTTGATATTCGAGTTGAGTTGAGCGCTTTCTAGCTCAAAACTTGCGCTGTTTCTACCCTTAAGCCACAGCAAAATTGCGCTGGCATGCGTTTTTACGCGCTGTACGCTGCCGCAATCCCGAGGAAGTCAGCAGCTTTCAAGCTCGCCCCGCCAACCAACGCACCGTTCACATTTGCAACAGACAGCAATTCTTTTGCATTATTCGGCTTAACAGAACCACCATAAAGGATGCGGATCTTTTCGCCTTCTGCACCAAAACGCTCAACCAGCTTCGCGCGGGTCGCTGTGTGGATTTCCTCCACATCCGCTGGAGTTGGCGTCATGCCGGTGCCAATAGCCCACACAGGCTCATAGGCAACAACCGTATTTTTCGCATTCACGCCCTCTGGCAAAGAATCAGCCAGCTGCTGGGAAACAACGTCCACAGCTTTACCAGCCTTGCGTTCTGCTTCAACTTCACCAACACAAACAATAGCGACAAGGCCAGCACGCCATGCAGCTTCGGTTTTAGCGCGAACCTGCGCATCGGTTTCGCCATGATCAGTCCGGCGCTCGGAGTGGCCAAGGATCACATAGGAAGCTCCGGCATCTTTCACCATTTCAGCGGAAATATCGCCTGTGTGAGCGCCAGATACGGCGGCATGGCAATCCTGCGCACCAATAGCAAAACCGGCAGTTTCAGCGGCTTTTGCAACGAGCAGTGCCGGGGGGCAAATAAGCAGCTCAACAGCGCCTTTCAGGTCCGCACCATAACCTTCACCCATGGCTTTCAGCTCATCAAGTGCGCTACCAAGGCCATTCATTTTCCAGTTACCGGCAACAAGTGGACGAATGCTCATTTAATATCTCCTGTGCTCACGCGTCGGGTCTTGGGGGTAATAACTAACGCAGTGTTGATAGAACGCCTCTTGTTTAGGCGCAAGAAAAGTTGCACACAACACCTGCAATCAAATCGGGGTCAATCCGCCGCGCCTTCTTGCCCAAAAGCGGAAGGAACTTTATGATCCCTCAGCTTTTAAACGGCTTTTATTCGGCCAAAAGGGCATCAGCGGCGCAAAATCATATGCGCCCGGCCCATTAACTGATGAGAAACGGAAGATATTATGCTGGATGCGCTGCGCAAAGGCGCCGGTACATGGATGGCCAAAATTTTGATTGGTCTGTTGGTGTTGAGCTTTGCTGTTTGGGGCATTGCCGACGTGTTTACCGGCTTTGGCTCAACCTCCGTCGCCACCGTCGGCAACACCGAAATCTCCGCGATTAAATTCCAAGAGCGCTATCAACGCGAGCTCGCCGCGCTCTCCCGCCAGATTGGCCGGGATGTCACCGCCGAACAGGGCGCTGCTTTTGGCGTGCCCCAGCGTGTACTGGGCACCTTGATCGCAGAAGCGGCTTTGAACGACGAAGCCACCACTCAGTCACTTGGCGTGTCTGACGAGGCCATCGTTAAGACCATTCAGGAAACCCCTGCCTTTAAAGGGCTGAACGGTCAGTTCAGTCGCCAGCAGCTCACTCAAGTTCTGCGCACAATCGGCATGAGCGAGGACGAGTTTGTGCTGCAACAGCAAGAGGCAGCAGAACGTCAGCAGCTTGCAGCCGCAATCGTTGGTGGCCTCAAAGCACCGGTTGCCATGGTCGATCTCTTGGCCCGCTATGAGAACCAGAGCCGCGCGGTTGATTTCCTCACCCTTGAAGAAGACCTCATCACCGACGTACCTGCCCCCTCAGAAGAAGAGCTGGCAACATACTATGCGGAAAACAAGAAAGGCTACGACGCGCCGGAATACCGCGCCGCCCGTGTCCTGATGGTTTCCCCGCACACGCTGGCTAAGCCCGAGGATGTGGACGCAAGCCTTGTTGCAGATGTGTACGAGCGTAACAAAGCCAGCTACGCCACCCCGGAAAAGCGCCGTGTGCTGCAGTTAAGCTTCACAAACAAGGATAAGGCCGCCGACGCTGCCAAGCAATTGGCAGAAGGCACCTCCTTTGAAGAACTGGTCATCGCACGCGGTGAAACCGCCGACAGCATCGATCTTGGCCTTCTTGCCAAGACTGATTTTATCGATGACAAACTGGCAGATGCCGCATTTGCGCTAGACACCGGCGCGGTTAGCGATGTGATCGAAGGTACATTTACCAACGCGATTATTAAGGTAACAGAGGCTCAGGCCGCTGGGTCGCAGCCACTCGCTGAGGTCGAAGCAGACATTCGTAAAGAGCTTGCAGAAGACGCCGCCGCAGTGTCTCTTGAAGATCTGTACAATGACATCGAAGATGCCCGCGCTGGCGGTGAAACCTTAAGCGAAATCGCCAAACGGTTTGATCTTGCGGTTGAAGAGCTGGCGCCTGTTGATGCAGCTGGAAAAACCCAGCAGGGTAGCGCTGCCAATGTTCCAGCCGCTGATGCTCTGCTGCCTGCGCTATTCACAGCAGAAATGGGCACCGAGCACGATCCGCTAGAGCTCGGCTCCACAGGCTACCTTTGGTATGATGTCACCGACATTGTTCCAAGCCGTGAGCGCACACTCAGCGAGGTCCGTGAACAGGTATTGGCCAATTACACCGCGCAGCAACGTGCTAAACTGCTAGCTGACTTGGCAGCAACCGAACTCAAGGCGCTTCAAGACGGCACGTCCCTCGTTGACATCGCGGCAAAACACGGTCTCACCGTTGCCAGTGCGCAAGATCTGCACCGGGAGCAAGCAACAGCGCAGCTGCCCCTAAGTGCCATTTCTGCCGCATTCTCCGGCCCAGTAGGCACCACGGCAGATGTCGCCGGGCACAGCGGCAGCCGTATCCTGCTTGTGGTCACAAAAGATGATGTACCGGTGCTTGATATGGAAAGCCTGCTTGCGCAGCGCCTGCAAGGTGAGCTGGACAACGCACTGGAAGCTACACTGCTCAACCAGTTTGTTTCCCAATTGGAAAAAGATCTGGGTGTGCGTACCAATCAAACCAATTTGGCCCGCTACATGGGTTTGCAAAGCCAATAACAACAGTAAGCCCTCGCACCGTTTCAGGTGCGGGGGTCTTCCCTTTTTTATCTAAGTTTTTTAAGGAGCAGACATGAGCGCGCTTAAACCCCATATTGCCCATGTGGCCGATGGCCACCCCCTTTCCCGCGCTGCTGCCCAAGACGCATTTGAAATCATCATGAGTGGCGATGCCACCCCCGCACAAATCGGCGGGTTTCTCATGGCCCTGCGCGTGCGCGGTGAAACAGTGGACGAAATTGCCGCGGCAGCTGCCACCATGCGCGCCAAAATGATCCGCGTGGAAGCGCCAGTGGACGCGATCGATATTGTGGGCACGGGCGGCGACGCATCAGGTACCTACAACATCTCCACCTGTACGGCGCTCGTGGTCGCTGGCTGCGGTGTGCCTGTTGCCAAACACGGCAACCGGTCTTTGTCCTCCAAGTCGGGCTCGGCCGAAGCACTGGCAGAGCTTGGCATCAATCTGGATATTTCCGCTGCAAAAATCGGCAAATGTATCCAAGAGGCCGGCATTGGCTTCATGTTCGCCCCCAACCACCACAGTGCCATGAAACATGTCGGCCCCGCGCGCATGGAACTTGGAACACGCACCATTTTTAACCTGCTTGGTCCACTGGCCAATCCCGCCAGCATTCGCCGCCAGATGACGGGTGTGTTCGATCGCAAATGGGTGCGGCCTGTGGCCGAAACTCTAGCCAACCTCAACTGCGAGAAGGCATGGGTCGTCCACGGCAGCGATGGCCTTGACGAAATCACGACCACTGGTGAGACCTATGTTGCCGCCCTTGAAGACGGTAAGATCCGCGAATTCACCATCACACCACAGGATGCAGGGATTGTTGTCGCATCAGCAGATGCGCTAAAAGGCGGCGATCCCAAATACAACGCCGCCGCCGCCCGCCGCGTGCTGGAAGGCGAACCCTCCGCCTATCGCGATATTGTCCTGCTGAACGCCGCCGCATCGCTGATTGTTGCTAGCAAAGCCGAAAATTTGCGCCAAGGCGTAGAAATGGCCACCCAAAGCATCGATAGTGGCGCCGCCCTGCAAACACTTGAACGCCTTGTCCGCATCTCAAACGCAAGTTAAACAAGACCTATGGCAGATATCCTTAAAAAGATCGAGGCTTACAAACGCGACGAAATCGCCGCGGCCAAAACAACAACTTCGTTGAGTGAATTGCAGGACATGGCCCTGCGCGCCACTCCGCCGCGCGGCTTTGCCAAAGCCCTGCGCGCCAGGTTGGACGCCGGCGACTATGCTCTCATCGCCGAGGTCAAAAAGGCAAGCCCGTCAAAGGGCTTGATCCGCGAAGACTTTGATCCGCCAACGCTCGCCAAGGCCTATGAGGCTGGCGGCGCTACCTGTCTGTCAGTGTTGACAGACACGCCGTCTTTTCAAGGAGCTCCCGAGTACCTGCGCAGTGCCCGAGCGGCAACATCCCTGCCCGTTTTACGTAAGGATTTCCTATATGATACCTATCAAGTGCTTGAGGCACGCGCATGGGGCGCCGACTGTATCCTGATTATTATGGCTGCGGTAGAAGACGCTCTGGCAAAAGAGCTGGAAGAAACCGCCCACGCCCTTGGCATGGATGCTTTGATTGAAGTGCACGATGAAGCCGAACTTGAACGCGCCTTGTCACTTGCCTCGCCCCTAATCGGCATCAACAACCGCAATTTGAAGACTTTTGAAACTTCACTTGATACAAGCAAGCGCCTCGCGCCAATGATCCCTCAGGGGCGCATCATTGTAGGTGAGTCAGGCCTGTTTACTCCACAAGACCTAGCGGACATGTCGCAGCACGCCATCAACACCTTTTTGATCGGCGAAAGCCTGATGCGCCAGCCTAATGTCGAGGCGGCCACAAAAGCGCTATTAAAACGCTAAACAATCTGCTTCATGCAAACTCCGCCTTTTGGAAAATAAAAAATCGGAAACCTCACTGTGACCAAACAACCAAGCAACGACACTCCAAAAGACGCAGAAAATCCGAACCTTACCCATATAGACGCCACCGGCGCGGCACACATGGTCGACGTTTCTGGGAAGAGCGTCACCACCCGCACCGCCCGCGCGGGCGGGCGCGTGCGCATGGCAGCGTCGACGCTTGCAACCATCCTTGCTGGCAATGCCAAGAAGGGCGACGTACTGGCCACTGCCCGCATCGCCGGCATCATGGCCGCCAAACGCACCCACGAGCTTATTCCGCTGTGTCACCCGCTCCCAATCTCAAAAGTGACTGTTGAGTTCACACCCCTGCCAGATCTACCGGGCATTCAAATTGAGGTTATGGCAAAGGTGAATGGACAGACCGGTATTGAAATGGAAGCGTTAACTGCGGCCTCCGTCGCCGCACTTACCATCTATGATATGGCCAAAGCCGTCGACAAATCTATGATCATAGAAGGGGTGCAGCTTTTAGAAAAAACCGGCGGCAAGTCCGGCGATTACCGCGCACCAATCGAATAAACAGCTGTCCAACCTCCCCTTTCAAAAACAACTATTTGCCAGCAGCAGGAGCACTAACGTGAGCCTAATCTCAGTAGAAGAAGCGACCGAACGTCTGTTATCTGCAATTAAGCCAGGTGCAACAGAAACCGTCCCTCTTGTTAAAGCTGGCGGGCGACGTCTGGCGCAACCTGCCATCGCTACGAGAACTCAGCCACCATTCTCTGCCTCCGCAATGGACGGTTACGCCGTTCGCTCGCAAGACGCAGCACACACAGGCGCTACCCTACAAGTTGTTGGCGAAATCCCTGCCGGGCACCACTACAAAGGCAGCTTGGGGCCTGGTCAGGCTCTGAGGATCTTCACCGGTGCACCAGTACCTGAAAGTGCAGACGCAATCCTAATTCAGGAAAACGCACAGGTCGAAGGCCAGGTACTCACAGTCCAAGAACCGGTTTCAAAAGGCCTATATGTGCGTCCAGCAGGCCTAGATTTCTCCAAGGGCCAGCAGCTTCTCGAAAGCGGCCAGTTACTCGGCTACCGTGAACTCTCTCTGCTTGCCGCGATGAATATTCCATCGCCTACGGTCTATAAAAGACCAACAGTCGCCATACTGGCGAATGGCGATGAACTCGTCGAACCAGGCAATCAACCCGGTCCAAGCCAAATTATCGCTTCAAACCAATACGGCCTTGCCGAGTTGGTTAAGGCCTGTGGTGGCACACCTGAGCTACTCGGCATCGCCGCTGATACCCCTCAAGACATCGCAGAGCGTGTCAAACGCGCAATAGCATCAAAAGCTGATCTACTCATTACCCTCGGCGGTGCTTCAGTAGGCGACCACGACCTTATCCGCCCGGTCTTACAAGATCACGGCCTTAATATCGATTTCTGGCGTATAGCGATGCGTCCAGGTAAACCTTTAATGTTCGGCAACATCGGCCCCATGGCCGTTCTTGGGCTACCGGGTAATCCGGTCTCCTCTCTTGTATGTGCCGAGCTTTTCGCCCGTCCGCTGTTGGCGGCACTCCAAGGCGCCCCGAGGCAGCATTTACTGTCTCGCTCCAATGCTCAGGCGATCACCACAATGGCCCTGCCCGCGAACGGTATCCGTCAAGATTACATACGAGCATCGCTTGCGATTGAGCCATCAGGTGACATGCATCTCACTCCCTTACCAAATCAAGATTCCTCTATGCTCTCCGCTCTAACCCAGGCTGATGTACTTATCATTCGCCCCCCGCATGCAGAGCCCACCGCTTCAGGCGATAAGGTGCCATTTCTCCCGCTGACATCTACTAACTAGCCGTTCTTCCACTAAACAAAAATCCCCTGATATTAACCCCGCTCCATTAAGGGTTGCAGAACACATGAGGAACGGTTACCTTGTGTTCGTGATTTGTCCAAAACAGTTCTCTTTTGAGATACGACAATTAAAACGGAGTGGCTGACATGTTAACAAAAAAGCAACTTGAGCTGTTGTTATTCATCGACAGCCGCTTGAAGGAAAGTGGTATCCCGCCTTCTTTCGATGAGATGAAATTGGCGCTAGAGCTAAAATCAAAGTCTGGTATTCACCGTTTGATAACAGCTCTCGAAGAGCGCGGTTTCATTCGCCGGCTTCCTAACCGCGCAAGAGCGCTAGAAGTCTTGAAACTTCCCGAAGCTGTTAGTGGCCAGCAAGACCTGCCTAGTCGAAAAACATTTACTCCAGAGGTTATCGAAGGTGACCTTTCGCGCAATCGGACTGATCCTTTGCACGACAGCTCCAACCAAGACGTACCAACGCTGGAAATCCCGGTTATGGGTCGTATCGCGGCAGGAGTGCCAATTGAAGCCATTCAAAACAAAAGCCATTCTGTAGCCATGCCCGCAGACATGCTAGGTAATGGAGAGCACTACGCCCTTGAGGTGCGCGGAGACTCGATGGTCGACGCTGGTATCTTGGATGGCGATACCGTTGTCGTAAGAAAATGTAGAACTGCTGAGAACGGCGAGATTGTCGTCGCTGTTGTAGATGATGAAGAAGCGACCTTGAAGCGTATTCGAAAGAAGGGTGGCACCGTCGCCTTGGAAGCGGCAAATCCAGCCTATGAAACCAGAATCTTCGGCCCTGATCGCATTAGCGTGCAAGGAAAAATGGTCGCGCTCTTCCGTCGCTACTAACACTCAATGACCTATCAATAGAGCAAGCCTGATACTGGGCGAGGCAATGATTCCACCCGCGTGACTCTGTTGCTGCCTTTCACCAACTCCTGCCCAAGCGCAAGCGACACACGGTAGAGGTTCCCCTTCACAACCCTATCACCTACTTGCTCGTAGTTTTGAATCTGCATCTGGCCACACCCTTTGGGCACTTGCAAATGTGTAATTACCATATGGGCGAAATGGCAATCCTCTGGCAACGCGGCTGGGTGTTTGGAGTGCGCGATAATAAAGTCGTCCAGATGACCCGTGTTTCCATCCGCAGAGACGGAGACAGGAAAAGGCCTAAGGTAATGAACGCACCCCAACTCATCGCAGGTGCTGTGACCTATTGAGATCCCATATCGATCCGCATATTTTTTGAAAGGTCCCCGCAAAGTTATGACCTGCCCAGCGTAGCCAAGTGCTTGCATCAAGCTTCTACCAATAAAACTCTTGTCTTTGGCGCTTGTAAAAACTACCGGATCGCCCTTGCTATTTTCTGTCAAGAAAGCCCAATGCCTCCCATTTGCGCTAATCGCAAAATTCGGTTTGCTCTGAACAGTCGCGCTCAACAGAACAAAAATAGCAATGATAACTGATGACCATTTTAGCTTCCCAGGACCAGCGCACCCTATGATTATCGCCGCCAAGAGCGATAGGAAACAATTATGTTGCAAGTAAACTTTGTGGGGCAACCCAAGTGAAAGCCACTCGACATACTCGGCAACAACAACAAGCAAGTTGTAGCCGTGCGCCAACCATTGCCAAACAAAATCCAAGCCGATCGGAACAAGAACAAGCGCAGCGACCAGCAGCGGCATGAGCACCAGCGAAAACAGCGGCATCACCAGCAGGTTTCCCAAGAGCCCAAGCGGTGCTGTCTCTGCAAAAAAATATGCGGCACTTGGAGCAGTTGCCAATCCAGCAACCACTGATGTGACTGCACACCCGGCAAACCATCTGGCTGACTTGCGAAAAAAGGCTACGATAGCGCAGGTTAGACCTTCGCCTACACTTTGCTTCTCACCAATCCTTGTGCTTAGCGCATTTGGGAAGAGTTGATAACACCGCACCAAGGCCGCCACCGCGCTAAAGGACATGATAAAGCCCGGCGCCACGACCTGTTCTGGGGCATAAAGCAACACCACAAATGCGGCAATGCCAACAGAGCGCATGCTCAACGCTTCGCGTCCCAGCACGACAGCTCCAAGTGCGACAACCACCATCACAAAAGCCCGCTGTGTCGCCACACTTCCACCTGAAATTCCGAGATAAAACAGGGCTGCCAGTAGCGCGCAACACGCAGCGGCTTTATTGACCCAGCCACGCCTATTCAAAACGCTCACACGAGCACTACAAAACCTTGCAACCAGAAAAACAAAGCCACTCACGAGCGACATATGTAGACCTGAAATCGCAAGGATATGGGCCAAACCCGCTACTCGCAGGCTTTGATAGGTTTCCCGCGAGATCTCGTGCCGCAAACCGCTCACCAATGCCGCAGCAATCCCCGCACCACGTGCCGCCTCCGCGCCCGCAGCATCCATAATACGTTGGTGCACGCCATAGCGGATGATCAGCAAAGCTTGCCGCGCGGCCAAAAGCCAACTAGCCGTCAAAGCACCTGCCTCGTCACTTGCCGCGAGCTGACGCGGCGGCCCCCGCGTAAACCCAATTGCCCCCACCCCGCGAAAGAACGCATGCCAAGCAGCGTCGTAGCTTCGAGGAAGCAAACGAGCCTCTGGTTCACGCAAAAGCACCTGCAAGGATAAACGGGTACCCAACTGATAGCGCGGGTACTTGGCCGGGACACTTACCTCAACGCGTAAAAGCTGGTCACCACGTTTGAGTTTTACTCTTTTGAAAAAGCGCAGCTGGTCCAGCGTATACACCTCTCTGCCACTTGCAGACACCCGCCTTGCCACCACGCGCCCCTCAACCTGCCCATAATACGCTCCCTTCAACACACCATGATCATGCAAGGCAACTCCCAGGGAAAACCGTACACTCCCCAAAACAATCAGCAGCAGCAATCCGCACCACATAGCGGCCCACGCCTGCCCCCGCCCGCGTAGCCACAACCACGCCCCTCCGGCGAGCAAAGCCATAGGCAACGTCAGTCGCCAATCACCAACAATATGTGGAAACCGTAAAAACAGCAGTAGACCGCCGGCAAAGGCCAACGCCCCCCAGCTCAACCCTTCGCCAAGCTCAACAGCCCTGTCTCCTTCACGCTTAAAAGCAGCCCATTCACCCTTGCACACACGCCAAGCTCTCCCCACTCTGCTTGAGCTGTGCGTGTGCGGCATAGCATTTTCTCTAGCATCCAAGACACCAAAGCCGCTTACTCGCATCTCGCTCATCGGGTGATCCACTGTCTTGCTTGTTCTAGGCCCGCTAGTCTCTTGGGCACTCGTCTCCTCTATGCTACACAGCTGCTAGACAAACGGCGTCCGCCGTATTTCAAGGATCAACGCAGAAAGATTGCCAAAACTCATGAGCAAACCAGTCGTCACCCGCTTTGCCCCCTCACCTACCGGCTATTTGCACATCGGCGGTGCCCGCACCGCGCTCTACAGCTGGCTTTACGCCAAAGGCCGAGGCGGCAAGATGCTGCTGCGTATCGAAGACACCGATCGCGCGCGCTCCACACAAGAGGCCGTTGAAGCCCTGATTGATGGCCTCACATGGCTGGGGCTGGACTGGGAAGGCGAGCCGATCTCGCAATTTTCCCGCGCTGAGCGCCACAAACAGGTCGCCGAAGAGCTGGTCGCAGCAGGCAAGGCCTATTACTGCTACTGCACACCTGAAGAACTCACCCAGATGCGCGAAAAGGCGCGAGAAGAAGGGCGCCCACCGCGCTACGATGGTCGCTGGCGTGATCGTGACGCCTCAGAAGCGCCAGAAGGAATTGCCCCTGCCGTTCGCCTGAAGGCACCGTTCGATGGCGAAACCACTGTCTACGACGAAGTACAGGGCACTGTTGCCTTCCCGAACAAGGATCTTGACGATCTGGTGCTCCTGCGCTCTGATGGCACGCCGACCTATATGCTGGCCGTCGTGGTCGATGATCATGACATGGGCATCACCCACGTAATCCGCGGGGACGATCACTTCACCAATTCCGCCCGTCAGGTGCTGATTTACAAGGCTCTTGGCTGGGACGTGCCGAGCATGGCCCACATTCCACTTATTCACGGCCCAGATGGCGCCAAGCTTTCCAAGCGCCACGGCGCAACCGGAGCTGAAGCCTATCGCGCTATGGGCTATTTGCCAGCTGCTATGCGCAACTATCTCGCCCGCTTGGGATGGAGCCATGGCGATGATGAAATTTTCTCCACCGATCAAATGCTGGAGTGGTTTGATTTTGATGCCATTGGCAAGTCGCCATCACGAATGGATTTCCAGAAGCTGGCCAATGTCAACGGCCACTACATGCGCTCTACGAATGATCCAGAATTGATGCAGCACTTCAAAGTGTTCCTCGCAGCTATTGAAGACGGTGCTCCCATTCTGGAATGGCTCCAACAAAGCGACAACGAGAATACACTGCTTGCATCCATGGCGGCCCTGAAGGAACGCGCAAAAACACTGGTCGAATTGAAAGATGGTGCAAGCTATCTCTGGGCAACCCGTCCGCTCTCCATCGAGCCAAAGGCAGAAAAGCTGCTCAGTGATGAAGCCAAGGCCGTGCTTGCCCGCCTTACCGAGAATCTCTCAGATCTCGATGCATGGACCATGGAGACTACGGAGTCCGCCGTGAAAGCCACAGCAGAACAAGCCGAATTGAAACTTGGTAAAGTTGCACAGCCCTTGCGTGCCGCCCTCACAGGCAAGACAACATCGCCGGGTATCTATGATGTCCTTGTTGGCTTGGGCCGCGACGAATCACTGGGCCGCCTGCGCGACGTCTGTGGGTAAAACCCATTAGTTTCTAACGAATAACGCACGGATTACGCTGTTTTCCGTGCGTTTTCAATCATAGGCGAATCTACGTATCCTCCAATCTACTTGCCCTATCGAGGCAAATGCGCTAGCAAAGCCCCAAGACAATTTCCCTTAATGGGTGGTGGTGTCATTTTGTAACGTGTATTCATTCGTACACAATCTGAACGATCACTTTCGGGGATTAGAACGAGGGGGTTGCCAAACATGAGCGACAAGACTGCAAAACTGTCAATCGGGGATGAATCTTGGGATCTGAACGTGCGGAGCGGCTCCGTAGGTCCAGATGTTATCGACATCGCATCTCTGTATGGTCAGACAGGAAAGTTTACCTACGATCCGGGCTTCACCTCCACCGCATCGTGTGAATCAAAAATTACCTTTATTGATGGCGACGAAGGCACCCTGCTCTATCGTGGCTACCCAATTGAACAGCTGGCAGACCATGGTGACTTTCTAGAGACCTGCTACCTGCTGCTTTACGGCGAGCTGCCAAACCGTGCACAAAAGGAAGACTTCGACTTCCGCGTCACCCATCACACCATGATCCACGAACAAATGCGCAGCCTCTTCTCCGGCTTTCGCCGCGATGCGCACCCGATGGCAGTGATGACAGGTACAGTGGGCGCCATGTCCGCATTCTATCACGACAGCACCGATATTTCCGATCCGCACCAACGCATGGTTGCCTCGCTGCGCATGATCGCCAAGCTACCAACCATTGCGGCGATGACCTACAAGTACCATGTCGGTCAGCCTTTCGTTTACCCGCGCAACGATCTGGACTACGCCTCCAACTTCCTGCACATGTGCTTCGCCGTTCCTTGCGACGATTACAAGGTCAATCCGGTGCTGGCGCGCGCCATGGACCGCATCTTCACCTTGCATGCCGATCATGAGCAGAACGCCTCCACCTCCACAGTGCGTCTGGCTGGTTCCTCCGGCGCCAACCCGTTTGCTTGTATTGCCGCTGGCATTGCTTGTTTGTGGGGCCCAGCACACGGCGGCGCTAACGAAGCCGCACTGAATATGCTGGCCGAAATTGGCTCTGTTGATCGCATTCCAGAGTACATCGCCCGCGCCAAAGACAAGAGTGACCCGTTCCGCCTTATGGGTTTTGGTCACCGCGTCTACAAAAACTATGATCCACGCGCCCGTATCATGCAAAAAACCACGCATGAAGTACTGGCAGAGCTTGGTATCAAAGACGATCCGCTGCTAGATGTTGCCATGGAATTGGAGCGCATTGCCCTGTCCGATGAATACTTCATCGAGAAACGCCTCTATCCAAACATCGATTTCTACTCCGGCATTACCCTGCGTGCTCTGGGCTTCCCGACCAGCATGTTCACCGTGCTGTTCGCACTGGCACGAACTGTAGGCTGGATCGCCCAGTGGAAAGAAATGATCGAGGATCCATCCCAGCGTATTGGTCGCCCACGCCAGCTCTACACCGGCGCCGCACCGCGCGACTACATGCCTATTGATCAACGCAGCTAGTCAATTAGCTGATCACAACAAATTGCAAGGGCGACCCACTGGGTCGCCCTTCTTTTTATAACGTCATTTTCAATGAGCATTAGACTAAATTTTTAATTATTATTATTGTTTGATAATCTAATAAAACAATTGAGAATCAACTTACTCTGCGTCATTTATTGCAAATATCTAATTTTGCATGAGTGATACAATGAAAACAAAACTCTCCAAACAACTCGCCGCCGTAGCGGTAGCGCTATCCTTTGCTTCACCAGCGGCTGCGGCGTTTTCTGAGCAACAGCTAAACACCGTAAAACAACTGGTTGCAAACAACGATGTTGATGGCCTCAATGCGTTTATCGAGGCTAATCCGCGCATCGCTCAGGGCAATGACCCGCTGGCAAAATCTATCAAGGGTTTTCAGCGCAGCAGTGGAACGTTGTTTTCTGCGCTGGGTTTCACTAGCCCTACAATGCCAAAGGTTGACAATATCTCTTCCAGTGATGCCATCTACTAATGCTCAAGGAAGACATTCTTTTGGTGGTGGACCCCCGGTTTCCCGGGGGTACCTCTACAGCATTTGCTGCTGAGATAGACGCCCTCAAACAAAACTATACCGTTGCAGTGTGCTATACTCGGGCATCAATGTTTAAGGGGCGCCCAGACAACCCCGCAGTACTCGAGGCTGTCGAACGCCACAAACTGCCCGTGTACGAAAATCAGCGACCTCTTAGCTGCCGCAATATCGTGTTGCACAATCCGGTATTTTTAAAATTCGATAGCTCGTTTAATCAGCGCTTTGCTTGCCAAAACCTTTTTGTGATCTGTCACGAGAACCTCTGTACCCCTCAAGGAGACTGGGGGTTTAATGCCGCCGCCTGTTTCCACCTAATCGAACGCGCCACAATCGCGCAAAACTATTACATAGCTCCGATATCTCCAGGAAATCGTGAGGGAGTTGAGCACGCTATTCATTTTCTGGATAGGCGCTGGCAAATACTTAAGTTCGATTGGTTTAATAAATGCCATTTCGAATTGCTTCCCCCTACCCAATCCCCAAGTGACCGTAGAGGCCGACATTCTCGACCCGGACACGAGAAGTTTCCAAATACATCAGCGATGGCGAAGCTGTTCCCACCCCATGCGCAGTATTGTGGAATTCTTGGCAGCGACAGTCTGGGAGAGACTTTCGAGCAACAAAGCAACGTTGAGTTACTTCCCTTCGGCACAATGGCTGTAGCGCAGTTCTTGCAAAAATTTGACTTCTTTATCTACTACGTCAATCCAATGTGGCAAGAAAGCTTCGGCCGTGTCCTTGCCGAAGCAACGGCTGCCGGAAAACTGGTGATCACAGAGCACCGCTTGGCTAAGACATTTAACAACACCGTGGCAAGTGCCGAAATCGATGATGTCGATCAGTTAATAGAACACTATGTAAACAATCCAAGCGCCTATCAAGCGCAAGTAATCAAGGCACAGAGCTACCTGCACAACTTCTCTGATGCATCCTTCCTGTCAAAACTAAACGGTGTTATAGCCTAATGTTGCTCGTCGATATTCTTGCCCAACCAGACAAAACACTGACCAACGAGCTCCTCAGCCTATCCCAACTTCGGGCGGCGGGATATAATCCTTCAGTGTCCTATGAAGCAACCGAGCCACTATTGCAGGCCCAAGCCTATGGCTTGTCGAAATACAAAGAGCCAGGTGAAGAAGCTGCCAACACGCTTATTGTCTTAAACGCAAACCACCTTGCCGATGACAGGGCGGAGCGCATTCGCAATCTAAAACTCTGTGATAACGCAGACGTCCTTCTCAGCGCACCAGATCTTGACGTAAACAGCCACATCTCCCTTAAGAATAAGTACGCAATAATCACGGGGCGAACAGTCTCCTACCTGCCAAGTGTAACAGCAGGCGAAGCAAAGCACTGCGCAACTGTCAGTTGTGGCGCGCCGCTAAACAACTTGTCGAATACCAAAGTCCCTCTCTGCGTTTTAAGCCCTAACATCTCCGAGGATAATCAGATCTGGGCACTACAGGCTTTGAGCATTGATAAGCAGTTTGACCTGCGGATCATTACAACAGGAGAGGGAAAACAGCGCCTGCGCGGATTACTAGGCAATGCGCCAAAGATTTTCCATTACTCTGAACTAAGCGCGGTTGATCTATCCTGCGCCCAAGGCATCCTTGTCGTAGGTCAAGCTCCAAAAAAAAATAGTATCGCGCAGGCGATACTCATGAACAGTTTCGTCAACGGGAGCGTTACAATCAATTGTAGCAATGCTCAGTTGCCTCCAATCGACTCAGCAGCCGTTGTTGGCCCGCACGATCTTGTTCATTTGCCCGGTTATCTACAAACGAGCATTCTCCCTTCCCTGCAGATATTGCAGGAAAAGTCACGCCAGGCAATCAAGCCGCATCTACATAGCCTGCAAAACGTTCTTGCCCCAATGCTCGGCGAGCCAGAACGCTCACGGGCAGAGGACACATCCAGAACCGGCGAAAAAAAGATCCTCTTCGTGCCGACCAATGGTGTAGGACTTGGCCATGCACAGCGCTGCTCAATCGTCGCCAGCGAACTACATCAACAAAGTATGGTCAATTTCGCGGCGTTTCCAAGCTGCATCCCAATGTTGACCCGCTATGGCTTTGACACGGTCCCCTTGGTGAGCCGTTCTGCTCAACTTGCCACACCCTACGCCAACGATCTCGTCAACTATCATCGCATTGCCGCCAATCTTAACAAGGGCGACACACTGGTGTTCGATGGTGGATATGTTTTTGACAGTATCTATCGCAACATCTACGAGAAACAGCTTCATGCGATCTGGATCAGGCGGGGACTTTGGCAAAACACACAGAACAACAGTGTGGCCCTCGATAGGGAAAAAGCATTCAACAAAGTCATCGTGCCTCTAGAGGCTCTGGACGCGCTCAACCAAACCATATCGACCGGTGATCATGTTTACGAAGTGGGGCCGATTGCTCAACATCTGGAGCTGGATGTTTCCCAGCAGCAGCAGATCCGCGCAAGACTAGCCCAACAGTTTCAAACGCCGTTTAGAAAACTCGTTGTCTCCATGCTGGGCGGCGGTGTCGCTGCTGACCGCTCTGCGCAGCTAAACACCCTCTGTTCTTACTTCGAACAACAAAACGACATTCTGCACTTGGTCGTTATCTGGCCAACTGCACAAGTCAACCCCGCCCTCTACACTTGGCAAAATACGAAGATCGTTAAAACACATCATGCACTTCCGCTGATCAAGTCATGCGACTTGCTGGTCAGTGCCGTTGGCTATAACACCTTTCACGATGTTCTCTACAATGCCATCCCAACCCTGTTCGTGCCGCAGATGGCAAGCTTCATGGATGATCAAGCTGCCAGAGCTACCACCGCCTCCGAAGCTGGCCTTGCGCTAGATGTAGAGCCCACAGACTTTGAAAGCCTCACCTACAAAATTGACGAGGGCTTGTGCCCTCAAACGCAGGCCTCTTTAACGTCCGCCCTGCAATCCTTCAACTTACCAGAGCGCGGCAATCAGGCAGCTGCCGAAATCATCAGTGGAGCTCACAATGAACACCAATGAATATGCTGTGATCCTCTCAACGCTTTCCGGCAGGCAGCCTCAGAGTATTGATAGCCTGTTAGCCCCGTTTGATAACCGCCTCGCACCAGAAGCAGGAAACTGCCTTGCAAGTGAGGGAATGGCACCATCTGAAAGCTTGTTCGCACAGGACACCCAGCTTGCAATCGCTTTTATGGTCTCCAAGCCTCTGGAAAACATAAATGCCACTGCACTCAAGCTTGCGTCGATTGCCGCAGAGAAAAACACCATCCCTGTCATCTTCTCAAAGATCGATTATTGTGGCCTTGAACAAGCGGGCTTTAGAATTGAGCGAATATCGAACATGGGCGATGAGGAAGCAAACCTCCAAATCGAGCAGTTGCAAAACCTTTGGGGCACACCATTTATAATTGAGCTCCAATAAAAGCAAAAGCGCCGCGATTGCGGCGCTTTATTTATTTTACGATGATTCTGTATGTACGGCTATCGTACTCCACCCCTCCGGGGTAATGGGTCTTGTACTCTACCTTGAACTCGTCTTGCCCCTTGAAGCCCTTTTTGGGCTTGTAAAGTGCCATCAGCCCGGGAACAATCGCACCATCACATTTTTTGTAGTGACGACCAGTTAGCTTTTCCCGATGCTTTTTTAAGGTTACCTCGCCGTGTTTTGGCGCTTTTACGACCCGCCCACGCGGAACCGCAAGGTAATCACAAGTATCCACATTAAAGTACATGAGAAAATCGACTGGCGTCACGCGATTTTTTTTCGCCCTAACCTGATAGGTTTCTGCCGCAGCAGCAGATGCACTTAATATAAGTAGCCCGCTAATGAAGATTTTAATTAACTTATTCAAATCACTCTCCCTATTCCACTAGAGCGATAGACTAGGAGAAATTTTGCACACCAGCAACTTTAACGAGTATATTTGCCGCAGCTCGCGCCTGACTATCCCCAGATGGCAGTCGCATACAGCTGTCGAGTCGTTGCATTGCTTCCAGTTGGACCTCGCGCTGCCCAGTATCTGTCAGCAGCGACAACAGCGCGCCTGCCAGTTTATCTGGCGCTGCATCTTCCTCGATGAACTCCGGCACGAAGTTTTCTCCCGCCACCAGATTTGGCAGGACAATGCTGTCGACCTCCGCGATCTTGATATAGGTGTTGAGCCACTTAAGACGTCGGAAGAACCAATCTAGCTTATAGGCAACCACCATTGGCACACCTGCAATCGCAAGCTCTAGCGACACAGTGCCGCTGGCTGCCAGTGCCGCATGTGCGCGCCGGAAAGCGGCAAACTTCGCTTGCTCCCCACACACGATCTCAACCGGCACACCCCATGCAGCCACCCCTTCGCGGATCCGCGCTTCCTGCGCCTTCACAGCAGGCACAACAACCCGCAGCCCCTCGTGCTTGGCGCAGACTTGTCGCACAGTTTCGCCAAACGGTTCGAGTAAGCGTGTTACTTCACTGCCGCGGCTTCCCGGCAGCACCAGCAAAGTGTCCTGCCCCTGACCAAGCCGAGACCGCTCACCTTCTGCCGGGCGCAGCTCCGCCAAGCGCTCGATCAACGGATGTCCAACATAGGTGGTTGCCGGCCCACCAAGGCGCGCGTGCGCCGCCGGCTCAAACGGCAGCAATGCCAGCAGGTGATCTACATAGGCAGACATCTTCTTCGCCCGGCCCGAGCGCCATGCCCATACCGAGGGCGAAACATAGTCGATAATCGGGATGTGCGGTGCCCGCTTGCGCACCCGTTTGGCCACGTTATGGGTAAAATCCGGACTATCAATTATGAGCAGCACATCGGGCCGCGCCGCCGCCACCGCATCCACGGTTTGATAGACCCGTTTCACGATTTTCGGCAGCCGCGCCAGAACCGCGCTAATCCCCATGACAGCAATTTCTTCAAGGTCAAACAGCGACGTAAGACCCTGCGCTTCGAGACGCTCGCCTCCAACCCCCTGCAAATCGATTCCCTGCGGCACCATCGGACGCAGTGCCTTTACCAGCTCTGCACCCAATTGATCGCCAGATTCCTCACCAACCACAACGAACAGCTTTAGCGGGCCCTGTGTGGCGCCCTGCTCACGCTCAGTAGCCATAGATAAACACCCCCTGTTTATTGGCCAAACGCAGCGTCTCTGCCTTCTGCGCGATCAGTACCCGCTTTGCTTCAACAAACAGACCTTGCAACTGCGCAGCCGCGACGCCGCGCACCGTACTTGGCCCGATGGTGGGCAAATCAACGCGCAGATCCTGCCCTCGCTTCGCCCCTTTCACCAAGACGCCCGCGGGGCCCTTGCTGCGGATGCGCCCCAGCTGCCGCAGCTCTGATACCCGCGAGATCATCAGATCCGTACCTTCTGCCGCCTCCGCAGCCAACACGCGCTTTTGCTTCACAGCCAGCGCCTGCCCCATATCCAGATCCGCCAATGTATTAAGGGCCTGCTTGCCAAATTCCAGCTCTGCAAGCGCATCATCGCTAGGGTGAGGACCAGCAAGCAATCCAGACCCAGCAAGTAGCTGCGGTGCCACATCATGGGCGCCGAGCACACGGATGCCTTCTGCCTCAAACAACCCCATGACCTTGACAAGCAAACTGTCATCGCCGCCTTTAAGCGCGGCAATGATCTTGGGGAGCCGCCGCATGGTGCCAAAATCTCCCAGCACCTGCGTGAAATCCGGTCGCTTGCTCACCGAACCAATCAGCACCAGCTCTTTGGCCTGATGCTTTGCCAGCAAATCAAACAGCTTACCAATCTGCGCCCAGCCCAGCTCCACCGGCTCAAAGCGCAAAAGGGAGGCTGAAGCCTCCCCCTGAATGGCAATAGGCAGCACATCTCTCCCGCTGGCCCGCGCCGCCTCGATCACTTCTTCAGGCAACTGCCCGCCCCCGGCAATCACCGCAAGCGGCCCTGCCGCGCGCTGCTGATGCATCCTGTAATACTCGCCTAAGCTTCCTCGCCAACCCTTGGCACACAAAACCTTCGGTTTTCGCGGTCTGTAATAAAGCGGGTCATTGTCTCGACACTGGCAAACCCGGCAAAGGCTTCCCGTGCCTTACTGGCCCGCTCGCGCAAGGTACCTTCATCTGAGGTAAACACCGCCTTGTAAGCCCCGCGCAGCGCATGGATTTCCTCGCGCGAAAAGTTGCGCCGCTTAAGGCCGATGAGGTTCAATCCGTGCAAACGCGCGCGATCACCAATGACAGAGCCAAATGGTATCACATCAAACTCGACACCGGCGAGGCCGCCAATAATCGAATGAGCCCCAAGGCGAACCCACTGTTTCACAGCAGATGTACCACCAAGGATGACATGGTCTTCCACTTCCACATGGCCCGCCAGCACCGAGTTATTCGCCATTATGACAAAATCACCAACCTGACAATCGTGGCCAACATGGGTTGACGCCATAAACAGGCAGTTATTGCCAATTTTGGTGACGCCGCCGCCATGGGCTGTCCCGGGGTTCATTGTCACATGCTCGCGGATCTGATTATTACTGCCGATATCCAGCAGCGTATCCTCGCCAGCATATTTCAAATCCTGTGGCCGATGCCCAATGCTGGCGAACGGATAGATAACGCTGCCAGAGCCCACATGGGTCCGCCCAGCCACCACCACATGAGATTTTAGCTCAACCCCCGCGCCAAGGCGAACTTTGCCGCCCACATGGCAATAAGGGCCAATCACCACATCATCCGCCAGCTCCGCCCCATCTTCGATGATCGCGGTTTGATGGATATTTGCCATTTAGTCCTCGGAATCTACCAGCATGGCGCTGATTTCAGCTTCAGCAACTTTTTGTCCCTCTACAAGGGCGGTGCAATCAAACTTCCAGATCGTCGCACGATTGCGCACTTTCTTCACGTGGAATTGCACCTGATCACCCGGCACCACTGGCTTGCGGAACTTACACTTATCAATGGTCATGAAGTAAACCAAGGAAGGTGTGCCTTTGTTTTCACGAGCATGCACACACAAGGCACCGGCGGTTTGCGCCATCGCTTCAACAAGCAGCACGCCCGGCATTACCGGCTGGCTTGGAAAGTGACCTTGGAAGAACGGCTCGTTGATCGTGACATTCTTGATACCGATACCGGAATTGTCAGCATCCATATCGATGATCTTGTCAATCATCAAGAAAGGATAGCGATGCGGAAGCAATTCCATCACCCGCATGATATCTGCTACTGCCAGTTCCTTTGTTTCGTTCTCGCTCATTTTAAAGCCTCAATACCTATTTCATCTCATATAGCGCCGCAGCTCTAACTCTTGGTTTAAGCCAAAGCGCGTTCCTGATCTTGCGTTTGGTTTATTTCTCGCTGCCACGTTCGGCAAGTCGTCGCACCGCCGCCAATTCTTTAAACCACAGCTTAACGGGCTTGGCAGGCATGCCGCCGTAGCGCCCGCCGGGTTTCAAATCGCTATGCACCGTACTTACTGCCGCCACTTGCGCGCCCATGCCGATGGTCACATGACCACCAACACCACTTTGCCCGCCAATGGCCACATAGTCCTCAAGCGTGGAGCTACCGGAGATACCGACCTGCGAAACGATCACGCAATGCCGCCCAACTTGCACATTGTGCCCGATCTGTACCTGATTATCGATTTTGGTACCTTCTCCGATAATCGTGTCGCGGTTGGCACCCCGGTCAATTGTGGTATTTGCACCAATCTCAACGTGCTTTTGGATAACAACCCGGCCCAACTGGGGGACTTTCGCGTGCCCGCCTGCGCCCATGGCAAAACCAAAACCGTCTTGGCCGATACACACGCCGGGATGAATGATCACCTCGTCACCAATTAGCGCATGCTGAACCATGGCATTGGCGCCGATCCGGCACGCCCGGCCGATCTGGCAGTTCGCTCCGATCACTGCATTGGGGCCAATATGCGTTCCCGCACCAATATGTGCCCCCTTGCCTATAACAGCGCCCGGCTCTACACACACGCCCTCTTCCAAATGCACACCATCGCTCACATGCGCTTTCGGATGCACACCCAAGGCATCACTAACAGGCATGGGCGCCATCGCATCAGGATAGAGCTGGGCAAGAACAAGCGCCAACGCATTATACGGCTGTTTGGCAAGCAGCGGCACCACACCGTCAGGAACGCGATCCAGATACTTTTTGGGCACCAAACACGCGGAAGCCTTGGTCTCGTCCAATTGATCAACGTATTTCGGGTTTTCGATAAACACCAGCGCACCCGGACCAGCCGCATCAAGCGGCGCCACATGGGTTATCAGCGTACTGTCATCGCCGCGGCAAATCTCTGCCCCCGCCCAAGCCGCCACTTGAGCAACACGAACGGGAGTTGGCGCAGGAAAGAAGTCACTCTCTGTCATAAGCGTCCTATAAACACGAAAACGGCCGCCGAAGGCTTCGGCGGCCGAGTTTACTCAATTTACCGGCAGATTAGAAGCGTGTACCACCGCCAAGCTTAAAGATCTGCGTTTCATCGACATCGTCCTTAACAAGCGGCCATGCAAAGTCTGCACGCAGTGGGCCAAACGGCGACTGCCAAAGCACACCAACACCAACCGAGGCACGGACATTGAAGTCTTCAGACTTGATCTTGGAGTCATCTGCAACAACAGCTTTTGCCAAGTCGCCATCAACACCCCACAGCGAACCAGCATCAGCAAATACCGCACCGGAAAGACCAAGCTCCTCTGGGAACACAGGGAATGGGAACGTGCCTTCCACAGTCGCAGCTACGTAGTAGGTACCACCCAGCGCTTCACCGTTTTCATCGCGCGGTCCATAGCCATTGGTCTTAAAGCCACGAATTTTCGAGCTATCAGCTTGGAACTGGTCAGACACCCGCAAGCGATTGCCCCATGCGGAAACGTAGCCACCAGACGCCTTGACCATCCCTACAAGACCCCATGACGGCATAATTTCTTTGTAGGTCCGCGCCTCTACTTCACCGCGTAGATACTGCGAGTCGCCACCAACACCGGAAACTTCCTGAGTAGCCTTAGCGTAGAAGCCTTCACTTGGGCTGAACATATTGTCCAGCGTGTTGTAAACCAGCGAGGTGCCGACGGTAGACGTCAGATATTTACCAAGCGAGTCACACACCGCGGCAGATACGCCCTTGTCATCACAATCGTCCTTAGTCGGATTGTTCGGCAAGTCAGAGCGGGTCAAATCACGCTGATACAACTTATAGAACAAGTTCAGCGTCAACTCTTCTTCGCGCAGTGGCAAACCAAAGTTGATACCGCCACCAGTCGTGGTTTCTGCATAAGACCGGCTGGACGTTTTCTTCTTGTTGCGGCGATAGATATCAAAGCCTGCTGAAATACGGCGGTTCATAAAGAATGGTTCTACGAACTTGAACTCATATTTCTGGTTATCAGTACCACCACCCACAGCTGCACGCACAAACTGGCCGCGGCCGAGGAAGTTTTTCTCGGTTATAGACAGATCGCCGATGACACCGTCAGATGTGGAGTACCCGACACCAAAGGAGATTTCACCGGTTGGCTGCTCTTCAACATCCACATTGATAATAACGCGATCAGGGGCCGAACCCTGCTGGCGGGTAATACGAACGTTTTTGAAGTAACGGGTATTAACCAAACGACGCTCAGCTTTATCTAGCAGAACGCGGCTGTACGCATCACCTTCAGCCAGATCAAACTCGCGGCGAATAACATATTCGCGCGTCCGATCATTACCGCGAATATTAATCCGCTCTACATAAACTCGAGGACCTTCCTCGATGTAGTAGGTGATAGACACGGTTTTGGCATCATAGTCCCGCTCACCACGCGGGCGAACCTGCGCAAAGGCGAAGCCGGACTTGGACACTTCAACAGTTAAGTCTTCCAGCGTCTTCTCAACTTCAAGTGAATTGTAGGTCTCTCCACTTTTTGTGCGAACAACACCCTCAAGTGAAGCAGGATCCACCGCCGACAGCGAGCTATCGATATTGATATCACCGAAGCTGTACTTGTCACCCTCATCCACTGTGAAGGTTACGTAGAAGATATTTTGCTCGCGATCCAGATCCGCAACAGCTGAGACAATGCGGAAATCCGCATAGCCGTGCTGATAGTAGAACTGACGCAGCAATTCCTTATCAACTTCCAAGCGATCTGGATCATATACGTCTGTCGTACGCAGCCAGCTCAAAAAGCCCGACTCACGGGTCTTGATCTGCTCACGCAAACGGCTATCGGAAAACTCTTTATTACCGATAAAACTGATACGGGAAACGCCGGTCTTATCACCCTCTTCGATCTCAAAGACCAGATCAACACGATTGTTGTCACGCTCGATAAGCTTCGGCTCGACAGACGCCTGATAGCGGCCGGAGCGGCGATAAGCTTCAAGAATGTTCTGCACATCGCTTTGAACACGAGCCTGTGTCATCATGGAGCGCTCGGTCGAACGGACCACACCCTTCAGCGCCTTGTCTTTGATGCGGCTATTGCCTTCAAAAGACACACGGCCAATCACAGGGTTCTCAACCACATTTACAACGAGGGTACTACCTTTTTGCGCGATTGTTACATCGGCAAACAACCCGGTCGCATACAGCGTGGTCAAGCTCTCATCGATGTCAAAGGCACCAAAACTCTTACCAGGGCGAATGGTCATATAGCCACGAACGGTATCCGGCTCGATACGCGTCGCCCCATTAACCACAATCTTATTCACCACCGCAGCGGCCACCTGCTCGGCACCGATCAACGGAATATTTGTCGCCAGCACTGCTCCCGGGGCCGCGACGGCCATCGCCAGAAGAGAGACGCGAGACAGGTTCTTAAATGACTGCATAGGTCTGCTATGCCTTTATTCTTGGCCCGAACTGTTATTTTTACAGCCCTAGGTTATGGATAGAATCTGAAACACCTTGGAACTTTGTACAAGGATTTACGCTGAAAGCAACCTTGAGGCAGCAAAATCACCGTAAAATCCACGCGCACTCACAACCTTAAGTCGTTTAGGGGCCAATCAGCGCCGCCAAATCATTCCATGATGCGAAAATCATCAGGAACAACACTAAGGTGATTCCGATACGGAAGCCAATCTCTTGAATTCGTTCATCAAGTGGTTTTCCGCGTACCGCCTCGTAAGCATAAAACATCAAATGCCCCCCATCGAGCACCGGCACCGGCAGCAAATTCAGCAAACCGATACTCACCGACAGCACCGCGCACAGGTTCAACAGCGGCAAAAAGCCCAAGGAAGCCACCTGCCCAGAGATCTGCGCCACCCGGATAGGCCCACCCAGCTGTGACGTATCCTCCTTACCGGTAAACATATCGCCGATATAGCCACCCGTGCGAGCAATCACGAACCACGTTTCTTTGACACCGCCCACCACGGCCTCGCCAAGGCCATACTGCCGATGCACCAATTGCTCGGCCGTAGTCGAGCGCTGCACGCCGAGTTGCCCGACACTGGTCTTGTTGCCAAATCGGTCACTAACTTCCGTGCGGCGCGGCGTTACTTCCAACCCGACAAGCTCACCATTCCGCTCCACTTCCATTTGCAAAGCCTGCCCCGCGCTGGCCGAGACAATCCTTTGCAGCTGGGAAAAGCTGTCTATTGCCTCTCCGTCAATCCGTACAATCAGATCACCAGCCGCTAGCCCCGCTTCCTGTGCGGCTGTGTTGGGCATCACCTTATCGACATAAGGTGCTGTCTCCATACGTCCGAAGAAAAACAACATGCTTGCAAAGATAACAATCGCCAGCAGAAAATTGGCGAACGGCCCGGCTGCCACCACAAGCGCGCGCTGCCACACCGGCTTGGCAAAAAATGCGGTGCGCCGCGTCTGTTCATCCATCTTCGCAATATCTTCTCGACTTGGCATGCTCGCCGCATTCTCGTCACCGGCAAACTTGACATAGCCCCCAAGCGGAATTGCACAGAGTTTCCACCGCGTGCCCAGCTTGTCATTTCGGCCAATGAGCTCAGGCCCAAACCCCACCGAAAACGTCAAAACTTTAACACCACAGCGCCGCGCAACCCAGAAGTGCCCGAGTTCGTGGAAAAACACCACCACGGTCAAAACAAACAGGAAAGGCAGAATGACCCCGAGCGGTCCGGCCAGATAGAAGTCAAACACGTTCATCAGTCCATTTCCTCTTAACCGGCCTTAATGCTCAGCAAGGCACACATAGTCTTGTTTAAAACAATCATTCGGGCAACCCGCAACTTCCGGCGGGACATACAGCATATTGTAGCCTGCCCCAAACAACACAGCTACCTGCCCGTGTTTGCAATATATTCACCGGCAAGTTTACGAACTTCTCCATCAAGTCCCAACACATCCTCTAGGCGCTCAGGCTGAACCAGCATCTGCCGTTTATCAAGCACGTTCAGCACATGTTCGATACAATCCACGATCCGTAAAAAGCCAATCTGACCTTGAAGGAAAGCTGCAACAGCGACTTCATCCGCCCCATTGTAGGCGGTTCCGGCGCCATCGCCCAATTGCGCCACCTGCCGCGCCAAAGCAAGCGCTGGAAAGCGGCTCTCATCGGGCGCCTCGAAGGTCATCTGGCCTATTTGCGCCAGATCCAGCCGTTGCGCAGGCACCTGCCCACGCTGAGGGTAATTTAAACAGTAGCTAATAGGGATCCGCATATCAGGCGTACCCAACTGCGCCAGCATTGACCCATCGCGATACTGCACCATTGAATGAATAAGCGATTGCGGATGTACCAAAACCTCCACCTGCTCCACACTAACCGGAAACAGGTGCAGCGCCTCGATAAACTCCAGTCCCTTGTTGACCATCGTCGCGCTATCAATAGAGATCCGCTGGCCCATGTCCCAGTTGGGATGCTTCAAGGCTTGCGCGGGCGTCACATCGGCCATTTGCGCCCGCTCCAGAGTTCGGAACGGTCCGCCTGAAGCGGTGAGCACCAGCTTCTCAACCGCCGCTTCATTGCGCCCTTCAAAAACCTGAAAAATCGCATTGTGCTCTGAATCAACCGGCAACAACGGCTTACCGGCTTTGCACAGGGCCGCTTTCACCAAATGTCCTGCACACACCAAAGATTCTTTGTTGGCCAGCGCCACCTGCACCCCGGCCCCCAACGCGCATAGCGTCGGTTCCAGTCCGGCAGCGCCAACAAGAGCACTCACCATCAAATCTACAGGCCGCGCCGCCGCCTCCAGCACAGCCCCGCGCCCACCGGCAACCTCGATACCACTACCTGCAAGCGCCTCTTGCAGCGAAGGAAGCAAGCTCTCATCGCCAATCACCGCAAGCTTTGCATGACATGCCAACGCCTGCTCGGCCAACAACGCTACATTGCGATAGGCAACCAAAGTATCAACAGCAAAAAACTCGCGGTCACGCTGCAGCAAGTCAATACTGCTGCAGCCAATCGAGCCTGTCGAACCAAATAGAGAGATTATCCGTTGCTGCGCCATGCCGTTCCTTTACCCTAAAAGCGATAAATTATGGGCTAAAACAACTGCAGCAGCGCTGCACCCGGCGCGCCCAACGCCCCGCCAAGCAGAACCGCCAGCACATAAGCGGCAACACTGGCAGCCACCAACCCGTCAATCCGATCCAGCATACCGCCATGGCCGGGGATTAAGTGACTGGAATCTTTTACGCCAAAGCGTCGTTTAAGGGCCGATTCAAACAAGTCCCCCCCTTGGGAAAGTGCAGAGAGCAGCGCCCCAAGCAAAAACGCACCAATACCTGCATCAGGCAGCACCAGCCAAGCGGCAACAAGCCCGCCCAAAGAGCCCAGAAGCAAGCCACCAAGCGCCCCGCTCCAGGTTTTTCCGGGGGAAATAGCAGGCCACAGTTTTGGCCCGCCAAGAGAACGCCCAACGATATAAGCCCCCACATCGGTCACCCAAACCACAACCATCAGGTAAAACACAAGCCCCAAACCATGGTCGCTCATGCGCAGGGTATAAATGGAAACCAGCGCCAGCGCGGCGTAGACAAACCCCTCGCCAAACCAGCGCCCGACGCGGTTAATCCCCGCACTCATCCCCACGACAATCGTGCCTGCCGCAACGAGGCCAAGCGCCTCCTGCGCCCGCCCAAAGTAAAGCAACGCCGCAACAACCACCAGCAGCCCATAACCGAACAAAGAAGCCAGTGAACGCCGCGAGACACCAATTATCGCGCTCCACTCCCAAAAACAAAGCCCGGCAGCCACAAGCGCCAATAGCAAAAACCAAAGACCACCAGCCCAAAGTGCAAACAATGCAACCGGCAGCAAAGCAATTGCCGACCCAGCCCGCAGCAGAAAATCCGGATAGGCCCGCAAGAAACGGCCCACAACACCGGTTCCGCGGCCATCATCGCCATCACCACCGCCCGGCGCTTTGTCTTGCTTTGTCATGGTCCAACCTTGGCTGTCAGCCCGCCAAATCGCCGCTCGCGCGCCCCAAAGGCGGCCAGAGCATCGTCAAAGGCAGCAGCATCAAAATCAGGCCACGCCAGCGGGGTAAAATAGAATTCAGAATATGCAGCCTGCCACAACAAAAAGTTGGAGAGCCGCTGTTCGCCACTTGTGCGAATTATTAAATCCGGGTCAGGCATACCGCCCGTATCCAGCGCCTGCGAGATCATCTCTTCATCGATACTCTCTACCGAGCGCGCACCCGCACTCACTTCCGCGGTGAGCTTTTGTACAGCACGAACAATCTCCGCCCGCGCTCCGTAGTTAAAGGCAACTTGCAACACCATTCCGGTGCAGGCCTCTGTTGCGCTTTCCGCCTCCTGCAGCACCCGCAGCAATTCATCAGGCAAATTGTGGCGACAGCCGATAATGCGCACGCGCACATCAGCCTCGCGCAGCTTCATCAAATCCTGCCGAATAAACCGCTTCAACAAGGAGAGCAAGAACTGCACCTCGCTTGCCGGGCGGCTCCAGTTTTCAGAGGAAAAACTAAACAAGGTGAGATAGCCCACTCCTTGTTCTTGCGCCCGCTTTACAATTTCGCGCACGGTCTTCACCCCGCGCCGATGCCCTTCTGTTCTGGGCAACCCCCGGCGCGAGGCCCATCGGCCATTGCCATCCATGATAATCGCCACATGCCGAGGCACAGCACCCTCTGCAACTTCTTGCAAATCCTGCTGTACAAATATCTCGACTGGATCAACCATGAATGCCATACCTGTCTTCAAGCATTAAACTTGCTTGATTTCCTGCTCTTTTTTAGCCAGCACGTCATCCACTTGCTTGATAAAGTCATCGGTCATTTTCTGCACTTTATCCTGCGCGCCATGGCTCTCGTCTTCACCCATGTCGCCAGCTTTTTCGAGCTTTTTGATGGCGTCCATGCCATCACGGCGCACATGCCGGATCGCAACCTTGCCGTTTTCCGCATATTTATGCGCAACCTTAACAAGTTCCAGACGACGCTCTTCATTGAGCTCTGGAATTGGTAGGCGCAGCACCTGCCCATCAACCACCGGATTAATGCCAAGGCTGGATTCACGAATCGCTTTTTCAGTGGCAGCAACCATGGAACGATCCCATACCTGCACAGAAACCATGCGCGGTTCAGGCACTGAAACGGTTGCCACCTGATTGATCGGCATCGGCGAGCCGTAGGCATCCACGGTAATCGTGTCCAGCATGCTTGCCGAAGCACGACCGGTACGCAGGCCGGAAAACTCGGTTTTAAGAGCGTTGATTGCGCCGCTCATACGGCGTTCTAGATCAGCAAAATCCAGCTCAGACATAATATCCTCTTTCAAACTAGGGCGGGCGCAGCGCAACAGCGCTAATCGCACCGCCTGAGGCAGAACAATCGCATTGCGCGATTAATCTTCAATCACCGTAAACAGGCCCTGCCCGCGCAACACATTCACAAGCGCACCTGAGGTATGGATGGAGAAAACAACTACAGGAATAGCATTGTCACGGGCAAGGGCAATTGCCGTCGCATCCATCACTTTCAGCCCTTTTTCAAGAACTTCCCCCGGAGTCAGCGTCTCAAAACGGGTAGCATCAGGCACCAGCTTCGGATCAGCATTGTAAACACCATCCACCTGTGTGCCTTTCAAGAAGGCATTGCACTGCATTTCTGCCGCCCGCAACGCCGCACCGGAATCGGTTGTGAAGAACGGGTTACCCGTACCACCGGCAAACAGGATGACATCCCCATCTTCCATGTAGCGCTCAGCCCCGCGCTGAGTAAATGTCTCGCAAATGGAAGGCACCGGCACAGCGGACAGCACGCGGGCTTGAATACCATTGCGGCGCAGTGCATCAGCAAGTGTGAGCGAATTCATTATTGTGGCGAGCATACCCATATGGTCACCGGTTACCCGGTTGCCACCCTTGGCTGCCACTGCCACACCGCGGAAGATGTTACCACCTCCCACAACAATACCGAACTGCGCCCCGAGGCGTACCGCCTCAGCGATTTCTTCCGCGACACGTTCAACCACCTTCGGATCGATCCCGAAGTTTTGGTCTCCCATCAATGCCTCACCCGAGAGTTTCAGCAAAACGCGTTTCCAGCGAAGATCCTGAGACATTCTTCAATCCTCTTAGCAAAGTCCAGATACAATAAGGGCGCCGATTGGAATCGGCGCCCCTAAAAAATTAGTTACCGGCAGCAGCTGCAACTTCAGCAGCGAAGTCGGTTTCTTCTTTTTCGATGCCCTCACCCAGAGCAAAGCGAACAAAGCCAGCCAGCTTTATTTCGGTGCCAGCGTCTTTTGCAGCTTCTTCAACAGCCTGCTCAACAGTCAGGTCTGGGTTGATAACGAAGCTCTGTTTTACAAGGGTAACTTCCTCGTAGAACTTGCGCAGACGACCTTCAACCATCTTCTCGATGATGTTTTCAGGCTTACCGGATTCGCGGGCCTGCTCCATGTAAACGGTACGCTCGCGCTCTACAGCAGCAGGATCCAGCTCTTCGGTGTTCAGCGCCATTGGGTTGGTCGCCGCCACGTGCATTGCGACCTGACGACCCAGCGCCTGCAACTTGTCAGCATCACCAGCAGATTCCAGCGCAACAAGCACACCGATCTTGCCAAGGCCTTCAGCCGCAGCAGAGTGAACGTATGAAGCAACAACGCCTTTTTCAACAGCAAGACGAGCGGAACGACGCAGGGTCATGTTCTCGCCAATGGTTGCAACAGCGTCCTTGATCTCTTCTTCAACATTCTTTTCAGAACCCGGGAACGGAGCAGCTTTCAGCGCTTCAACGTCACCCTCAAGACCAACAGCAACACCAGCAACGTCCTGAACCAGTTTCTGGAACACTTCGTTACGGGCAACAAAGTCGGTTTCGGAGTTCAGCTCGATAACAGCAGCAACATTGCCGTTAGCAGCAACACCAACCAGACCGTCAGCAGCCACACGGCCAGCTTTCTTGGCAGCCTTAGCAAGGCCCTTGGTGCGCAGCCAATCGATAGCTGCTTCCATATCGCCGCCTGTTTCTTTCAGGGCAGCTTTACAATCCATCATGCCTGCACCGCTGGTTTCGCGGAGCTCTTTAACCATAGCAGCAGTAATGCTCATCGGAACGCCTCTTGGACGGAAGTTGTGAAAAACGAATAGCGCGGCAAACACCGACTTCCAAAGGGGTTTACCGTCTTGTCACATCGAAAATGTGACGGCCCTTTCGCAAATCACGAAAAACGCCGTCACAAATCCTTTAGTGGTGCGACCTATGGATCACTCCAAGGTCGGCAGCAAACAAGCTTAACCTTCAGCCTGCGCTTCGCCAGCGGCTTCTTCTGCCAGGGCAGGCTCTTCCAGGACTTCCTCAGAAGCACCCAGATCAGCACCCATACTACCTTGCGCACGTGCAATACCATCAATGGCAGCGCGGGCGATCAGGTCACAGTAAAGCGCAATCGCGCGGCCAGCATCGTCGTTCCCAGGAACTGGGAAGGTGATGCCATCTGGATCACAGTTGGAATCCAGAATTGCAGCAACAGGAATGTTCAAGCGACGTGCTTCCTGAATTGCAATTGCTTCGCGGTTGGTATCGATGATGAAGATCAGGTCAGGAATACCGCCCATGTCCTTGATACCGCCAAGGTTGCGCTCGAGTTTCTCGCGCTCGCGGTCAAGGAACAGACGTTCCTTCTTGGTCATACGGTTTGCTTCACCGCCTTCAAGCAGTGCTTCAACTTTGCGCAGACGCTGAATAGACTGGGAGATGGTCTTCCAGTTGGTCAGCATACCACCCAGCCAACGTGCATTGACGTAGTACTGAGCAGAACGACGAGCTGCATCGGCAACAGCTTCCTGAGCCTGACGCTTGGTGCCAACCAACAGCACGCGGCCACCGCCGGCAACAGTGTCAGAAACTGTTTTCAGTGCTTGGTGCAGCAAAGGAACAGTCTGACCAAGGTCAAGAATGTGGATGTTGTTGCGAACGCCAAAGATGTAGTTGTTCATCTTTGGATTCCAGCGGTGCTTCTGGTGACCGAAGTGGACACCGGCTTCCAGCAGCTGGCGCATAGTGAAATCAGGCAATGCCATGACCGTTAACTCCTTGATTTTCCGGTTTATACCTCCGCAGGGGAACAGCTGTCGCTGCGCCTTTACCGGATGGGCGCGTCCATAAAGACACACCCGCCCCTGCGTGTGGGATGAGGGCCTTATAGAGACCCCATCAAAAAAATTCAAGCTCTCATGAAAACAAGATCAACAAGCACAATCCACGCGACCAAAAAATTCCCGCATAGAGAGCATTATAATGCAACATAATTTAGAGTTGCAAAATAATTAACAAAACCCTAAAGCAGCGGAGGGAGAATTTAATAAGGAATTCATACTATGAACAACACTCTTTTGGTTGAACGGGTAATAAAGTTTCTCGCAGTTCTTTCTTTCACTGCGCTTGCCGCCTGCGGTACAACCTCCAAGCTGCAATCCGTTTCTGGCAAGAATAAATCAGACACTGATTTGCGCGCCTATGAAACAGTGCTGATCAAAGACTTTGATTTTTCTGAAGCTAAAATCGACAATGATCCCGAAGAAATGCGGCATGTGGGCAAAAGCTTCGCCAAGCATATCTACAACAACACCCGCAGCACCCACGCCTTTACCAAGGTTGTGCGCATTGGTCTAAATGCCAACGCGAAAACCCTCGCCCGCAAATACAAAGGCAACGTTGCGCTGGTCTCTGGTGCAATCACCGAATTTGAAGACGGGAGCGCGCTGGCACGAGCAATGATCGGTTTCGGAGCTGGTTCTTCTCACTTTGATGCAGACGTGAACGTGAGTGACGCCAAGACAGGTGCAAACCTAGGCAAAATCAAAGTAGACAAAACCAGCTGGGTCCTCGGTGGCGCCATTGCAGCCGCGCAGGATGCTCGCTCGTTTATTCCACCAGTAGCTAAGAAAATTGCAAAGTCTCTAGCTAAATCAAAGCAGTAATTAATCAATTTAAGCGCTGCAGCCAGCAACTATGAACTCTCATAAATGGTTGCGCGCTAAGTCTATTGAAAGAGCACTCAATGAAACAGCACTTGACAAAAATCGCTTTATCAGCGGCCATCGCCTTGGTCATGACTGGCTGTATGAAAACGGTAAAACTAAACTCGGAAAGCCAACAAAAGCTCTCCACTGGCCCAATTATAGTCTTAGAAAACATGAGTTCAGATGAATTCCGAACCGATACGACCATGTATGGCGCAGGTCTCTTAGGCATGGCCATTGTCGGTGCAGTCAACGCAGCATCTGGAACCTATGACGAACTAAGATCGGCCCCTCGCGCGACCGTTCCTCCTTTAACCTCCCTGCGCTCGCGTATTGTCGGCCATTTAAAGGCCAATAAAAACCTTAGATTTTCTGGTGTGAAGGAGGGACCTCTTTACACAAAAGATGTATTTGACTCAAAAAAACGTATCGAACAGCTCGCCCAATATGCCAAGCAAGTGGGCTACAAAGGTTACATCCTAGATATAGAGCCGGGAACTTACCTGTCGGATATGTCAGGAATCAGCGGTCTTGCTAACCTCAATTTCCAGTATAGTGCGTACGTGATCATCGCTTCCTCGGAAGGTGGAGAACCACTTGCCCAAGCACAGTGCATAGTTAAGAAGAGTCACGATTTGAGTGACTTCAGTAAAGCAGGAGTTGAGCTTGCAAACAAAACAGCTGCAGAGCTAGGCAAGCAATGCGCAGACCAAATAATCAAAGAGATCTTCTAAGATGCTTCAGGGGCGAGAAAACTCGCCCCTCTTCAAGTAGCCTCAAACCGTTCGCCTCTAATTGGAAATTGGATAAGACCCTAGAGAGGCTCAAGCATCCTGCCCAAAGCGCTTTACCGACATCATTCAGTGCATCTGCGTCTCAACCACCCCAGGCAAAGAGCGCAGCGCCCCTGCCAGCTGCGGCGAAAGTTGATAGCGGCCCGGCAAACGGACTTCCACCTCACGCTGACCACCATCCAGTATCAAAACACAGCTCACTTCCCCGTCACCGCCGCCGCATAACTGTCGGCGCAACACCTCAAGGGGCTGTGCCGAGCTCAAAAACACCCGCAGCGAGCGATGAATCCGTGACGCTACATTCTCCAGTGGCTCAACCTGTTGTATCCGTACACTAACCTCATCATCACGCATATCCGCCTGCACCAACAGCACTACAGATGCCCCAACCTGCAAACTATCGCGGTATTGACCAAGGGTTTCTGAGAACAGCAACGCCTCGTACTGTCCGGTTGGATCCGAAATGCGCACAATGCCCATCTGATTGCCGTTTCGGGTTTTGCGCTCCTGCATCGAAAGCACTGTACCCGCAAGCCGCCCTGCTGCCGCCCCGCCGCGCACAGAGTGCTCAAACTCCTTCCAAAGCTGCACGCGAAGCTTCTCGAACAACTCACGATACTCATCCAATGGGTGCGCCGAAATGTAAAACCCGACGCTTGCCATCTCGCGCTGCAGTTTCTCAGAGGGGAGCCAAGGATCAACAACAGGCAATATCAATGGCTCTGGGTCCCCGGCGCCACCAAACAATTCATCTTGACCCGAAAGCGCGTTGTCCTCTGTACGCTGCGCCATACCAGCAATACGATCAATACCAGCAATGACCTGCGCCCTATTTGGGTTAAGTTCGTCGAACGCACCAGCCGCCGCCAAATTCTCGATACAGCGCTTGTTAAGAACCTTCATTGAAATTCGGCTGGCAAAATCGGCAAGGTCGGCAAATGGGCATTCACCGCGCGCTTCAACGATGTGCTCAATCGCCGCTTCGCCGACACCTTTGATCGCCCCAAGCGCATAAACAATCGCTCCATCCTGAACATCAAAATGTACAAAAGAACGATTAATGGAAGGAGGCACAACCTCAATCCCCATACGCTGCGCTTCTTGACGAAAATCCCCGAGCTTATCGGTATTGCCAAGATCCAACGTCATGATACCGGCAAGAAACTCAACTGGGTAATTCGCTTTCAGATAAGCCGTTTGGTAGGCGACAAGCGCATAAGCTGCCGCATGCGACTTGTTAAAACCATAATTGGCAAACTTCGCGACAAGATCATAGATCATCCCTGCCTGATCTTTATCAACGCCTTGTTCGACCGCTCCCTCTGTAAAGCGAGCACGCTGGATCTCCATCTCCGAAGCGATCTTCTTACCCATTGCGCGCCGCAACAAGTCCGCTTCACCTAGAGAATAACCAGAAAGTACCTGCGCAATCTGCATTACCTGCTCTTGGTATACAATAATGCCATTGGTCTCTTTGAGAATGGGCTCCAACAAAGGATGTAGGAAATCAGGCTCCTGCTCGCCATGCTTTACGGCATTATATATCGGTATATTGTCCATCGGACCGGGGCGATAAAGCGCCACCAAGGCCACCACATCTTCGAAACGGTCCGGCCGCATCCCAGCGATCGCCCGGCGCATGCCTTGGCTTTCCAACTGAAACACACCAACCGTCTCGCCTTTGGCAAGCAGCTCGTAGGTCTTCTTGTCATCAATGGGAATAGCGGCGATATCCACTTCCACCCCGCGCCGCCGAAGTAAATCAAGTCCAGTTTGGATAACGGTCAGTGTTTTAAGACCAAGGAAGTCGAATTTGACAAGTCCGGCCGCCTCCACCCACTTCATATTAAACTGAGCGACTGGCATATCCGAACGAGGATCGCGGTAAAGTGGAACCAGCTGCTCTAGCGGTCGATCCCCTATCACCACACCTGCAGCGTGAGTTGAAGCATGGCGATAAAGCCCCTCCAGCTTCTGCGCCATTTCAAGCAGACGCGCGACCACTTCCTCGTTGCGCGCCGCCTCCCGCAATCTTGGCTCTTGCTCTAGCGCCTCTTTTAAAGAGACTGGGGCTGCAGCAGTCCCGGGAACCAACTTGGACAAGCGATCAACTTGTCCATAAGGCATTTGCAACACACGCCCCACATCACGCAAAACCGCCTTAGCCTGCAATGTACCATAGGTGATAATCTGTGCGACCTGTTGATGGCCGTACTTCCGCTGCACATAGCGAATAACTTCTTCACGTCGATTCTGACAAAAGTCGATGTCAAAATCGGGCATAGAAACACGCTCTGGATTCAAAAACCGCTCAAACAGCAACGAGTAGCGCATCGGATCCAGATCCGTGATCGTCAGCGACCATGCTACCAAGGACCCTGCCCCGGACCCACGTCCAGGCCCAACGGGAATCTCTTGAGCCTTGGCCCACTTGATAAAGTCTGCAACAATCAGGAAGTAACCTGGAAACTTCATCCGCGTGATGATGCCAAGCTCATAGTCCAACCGCTCCCAATAATCCTTCTCCTCAAGCTCAGGAGCAAGACCATGTATCGCGAGACGCTGTTGCAAGCCTTCCTTGGCCTGCCGCGCCAGCTCCTCCGCCTCGGCTACCTCTGCTTCTTCGGCAGGCGCTTTGGCCCCGGTAAAGCGGGGCAAAATGGGATTGCGTTTTAGCGGGCGATAATGGCAGCGTCGCGCAATTTCAATCGTATTGTCGATAGCTTCTGGCACATCTTCAAACGCCTTGATCATTTCCCGCTGCGTCTTGAAACGAAACTCAGCGGTAAGCTGCCGCCGATCCGTCTCCACAAGAACTCTTCCCTCAGAGATTGCCAGTAAGGCGTCGTGAGCCTCAAAATAACTCTCATCGGGGAAAAAACACTCGTTGGTTGCCACCAACGGTAGCTCATGTGCGTAAGCAAGACGAAGCAGCTCTGGCTCCGCGACATCCTCAAGGTGCATACCATGGCGCTGCAATTCAACATACACCCGGTTATCAAAGCTCGCTCTCAGCTGCTTGAGCACAACCTCGGTAACTTCAGGATGATGCGCACAAATCGCCTTATTCAACGGACCAAGCAAACCACCTGTAAGCACTATCAGCCCGCCTGCCCTCTCGCACACTCTCGAAAACGGTACATTCGCCTTCAAACCGGGCTCAGTGTCTAAAAACGCGCGAGAACTCAAGTCCATTAAGTTCTCATAACCCTCTTCACTACAGGCCAATAACACTAAGTCGGCTAATGTGTCCTCATCGCCGCCCAAAGCGCCAATCTCGGAAAAGTCAACAGTCAATTGGCAGCCGATTATTGGCTGCACCCCCGCGCCGTACGCTTTTTCAGAAAATTCAAGCGCGCCGAATAAATTACCGCTATCGGCTATCGCAAGTGCAGGTTGTTCATCCTTACTCGCAAGATCTATGAGCCGCCCGAGAGGCAATGCTCCTTCAAGCAAAGAGTACGCACTATGGTTTCGCAGATGAACAAATGCCGATGCGGACATCAAGTAAGGACCCCATTTTAAGGCAATACAGCACTATTGTCCAAAGGCCAGTGCATCCGCCCATATTGTCAAACTCGTGCAGAATAGCAGAAACGCTGCATAGGCAACCACATCTCGCAGGAAAAGTCTCATAGCACCCCCATGATCACTGTATGTTCCCCTATAGTTCACTTTATTTCTTCAATTCGCAACCCTTGAACATTCAAGGATCGCATAAATCTCATTATATGGTTAAGAACATATAGAAAACAAAAAGGCCCGCAGGTCTATGACCAACGGGCCTCGTGGAGGAGTGAGATGCAGAGCCTATTTTAGTTCGACGATTTTCCCTTGCCTTAGGGTTATACGCCGATCCATGCGTTTGGCGAGCTCCATGTTATGGGTAGCGAGCAGTGCGCACACACCCGATGCGCGAACCAGCGCTTTAAGTGCATCAAATACATAGGAGGATGTCGTAGGGTCCAGATTTCCAGTAGGTTCATCAGCAAGCAGTACACGCGGGCCGTTGGCCACTGCACGGGCAATAGCAACCCTTTGCTGCTCACCACCTGATAGCTGCGCTGGCCGATGAGAAAGGCGTGCTCCTAGGCGCATGTATTCCAACAACTGCTTGGCCCGCTCTTCTGCCACGGCACGTTTCAGGCCAGCAATCATTTGTGGCAGTGCGACATTCTCCAGCGCTGAAAATTCGGGCAACAACTGGTGAAACTGATAAACGAACCCAATGTCCATCCGGCGTATTCTCGTACGCTCATTATCGCCCAAACCAGAGCATGCCTGCCCGCCGATGTAAACTTCGCCTTCGTCCGGACTATCCAGAAGTCCTGCCATATGCAAAAGCGTTGATTTACCTGCTCCCGATGGCGCCACAAGCGCCACAAGTTCGCCATTATACACATCAAGCTCAGCGCCTGACAAAATCTCCAGCCCCTGCCCCCCTTCAAAGTAGCGCTTCGCCACTCCGCGCAAAGACAAAGCAAGGTTCTCTTGGGGATTACCGGTCGCAACAGTCGAAACCTGTTCCATTGTCATTCATACCTCAGCGCGTCAACTGGATCCAGCTTCGCTGCACGCCACGCCGGGTACAAAGTAGCGAGCAGGCTAAGCACCAAGGCCATCAACACCACAAAGCCGGTTTCAAAACCATCCATCTCAGCAGGCAGCTTTGAGAGAAAATATAGCTCAGGTGAAAATAGCTCCGTCTGTGTCATCCATGAAATCGCCTGCCGAATGCTCTCAATATTCAGGCAAACCACAGTACCAAGCACAAATCCCGCAAAAGTTCCCACGGTACCTATACTCGCCCCGGTAATAACAAACACCCGTAACACCGCACCGCTTGTCGCTCCCATGGTTCGCAGAACTGCAATGTCCCTGCCCTTGTCCTTCACCAACATCGTCATTCCAGAAATGATATTAAGCGCTGCCACCAGCACGATCAGTGTCAGGATCAAAAACATAACATTGCGCTCAACCTCAAGCGCCGAAAAGAAAGTCATATTGCGCTGGCGCCAATCACTCACATAAACGGAACGTTCGCTCGCCTCTTCCACCTGCGCACGCAGCCCGCTCATATCGTCTGGATTTTCAGTATAGACTTCTATTCCAGTAGCTTGCTCTTCTTTGTTAAAGTAAAGCTGCGCCTCTTCAAACGGCATAAAAACAATTGACCCATCATATTCACTCATGCCAATTTCAAAGATTGCCACCACCGGATACGCCTTAATGCGCGGTGCAACACCCATCGGAGTAACACTCCCACGCGGCGAAATTACCCGGATCTGATCACCAACCGCAACCCCGAGTTGACGCGCCAGTCGCGTGCCAACAGCAATACCGTCGCTACTATCAAACCCATTTAGAGTGCCGCTCTTGATATTTCCAGAAACCAATGGCAACTGATCAAGGTCAGCCTGCGACACTCCGCGAAACAACGCACCCAGATCAGCTCCGGGGCCCGAGACCATCGCCTGCCCCTCAACAAACGGCATCGCAAATGTCACCCGCTCGATGCCTGAGATCCGTTTGGCAACGTCTTTGTAATCGGTTAACGGCCCATCAATCGGCTGCACCAACACATGCCCGTTGATGCCGAGTATCTTGGAAAGCAACTCAGTGCGAAAGCCGTTCATCACCGCCATTACAATGATCAAGGTTGCCACACCAAGCATTATCCCAACAAAAGACAAGCCGGCAATCACCGAAACCACGGTTTCTTTGCGGCGCGAGCGCAAATATCGCCCTGCCAGCATCCATTCAAAAGCCGCAAAAGGGCGCACCTGCCGTTTGCTGTCTATGGTTTCTCTTGCGTGCATATCGCCCCCGCAACGGGAAAAGGCCCGATTTCCTAAATGCGAGGGGCGTGCTGCCACGTCAGCTGCACGCCCCTCGCCTAAGTATGTATCATTTGAGGCAAAACAAAGCCAAAGGCCTTAACCTTGCGCCTTAACAGCCTCAATTAACAAGTTCAGCGCAGCTTCTGGGCTTAACATCTGTTTCTCACCAGTTGCGCGGGTCTTCAATTCCACTTCACCGCTTTTCAAGCCACGTGGCCCGACAACCACCTGATAAGGCAAGCCAATCAAGTCCATAGAAGCAAATTTTGCGCCTGCCCGAGTGTCACGATCATCGTAAAGCACCTCGACACCCGCCTCTTCCAACTGCTTGTAAAGTGCATCACAAACCGGATCAGTCTCCGCTCCTGGCTTCATATTGATGAGACCCACATGGAAAGGTGTCACCGACATAGGCCAGGCAATGCCATCATCATCATGGTTCGCCTCAATAAGCGCACCCAAAAGACGTGACACACCAATACCATAGGAACCCATATGCACTGGCACCTCGCTTCCTTCGCCAGTCGCGACCTTCGCGCCCATCGCCTCGGAATACTTGGTGCCAAAGTAGAAGATGTGGCCAACTTCAATCCCGCGCGCTTGCTCTTGCTTACCTGCGTCCACCGCAGCAAATGCATCCGCGTCATGCATTTCGTCTGTTGCCGCATAATGCGACGTCCACGCGTCAATCACATGGGAAAGATCGCCGTCAAAATCCGTATCTTCGCCCGGTATCGGCAAGGACAAAATGTCTTTGTCTAGGAACACTTCACTCTCACCTGTCGAAGCCAGAACAATGAATTCGTGGCTAAGATCACCGCCGATCGGCCCGGTATCGGCTTTCATTGGAATGGCGGTAAGCCCCATACGGGCAAAGGTACGCAAATACGCAACAAACATACGATTGTAGGCCGCGCGTGCTTTTTCCTGATCAACATCAAAGGAATACGCGTCCTTCATCAAAAACTCGCGCCCACGCATCACGCCAAAACGCGGCCGCACCTCATCACGAAACTTCCACTGCACATGGAACAGATTAAGCGGCAAATCCTTGTAAGAGCGTACATAACCACGGAAGATATCTGTGATCATTTCCTCGTTCGTCGGGCCAAACAACATCTCGCGCTCGTGGCGGTCAGTTATGCGCAGCATCTCTTTGCCATACGCATCATACCGCCCGCTTTCCCGCCACAAATCGGCTGATTGCACCGTGGGCATCAGCAGCTGCACTGCACCTGCACGCTTCTGCTCTTCTTCAACAATCTTCTGCACTTTTTCCAGTACGCGCAGCCCAAGTGGCAGCCAAGCATAAATCCCGGCGGATTGCTGGCGAATCATGCCCGCACGCAGCATCAGCCGGTGCGAAACAATCTCTGCCTCTTTTGGGTTTTCTTTCAGGATTGGCAGAAAATAACGGGACAGACGCATAAAAGGAGACTCATCTGGTTTCAGCAGGTTAAACGAAACTTACTCAAACCAAACCTGAGGGAAAAAAACAAGCCCCGTACCGGTTTTGCTGCGGTTCTTCGCCATTTTCCGCACGCATTTACAAAGGAAACCGGTCCATCATGGCGAAAATCACTGCCAATATATTAGGCAGGAGTAAACTTTAGGCTTAACGCGACAATTTGATGACAATTGACAAACAGTTTTGTAATATACGAGCAACAAAAACGGCAGCGCCCACTTGAGGCGTGCCACATCGCGGTAGTCTTGGGAGGAACATGCACTAGCGCCTAGATCAAAGCGATCTGGAGCAGCGGCGTCTAAGAAACGCAATAGTGCGTAGCGCGAAACTTTCGATAAAGCAGAGCTTCGGCTCTGCTTTTTCTTTTCTTTACCTCAAGCCCGCAATTTCCGCTTGCTCAATGCCCCATAAAACGGTCAATCATCGGCAAATATCTTGTTCCGAGCCCAGACTCCAAAAATACATAGAGTGCAACAAACACAACGCCGGACACCACGCTGTTTATAAGCGCCTTACGCAACAACATCGGCTTAGCTGGGGCACTCTCGACACTGCCATGCACCACCTCGCCTTCCTCGCCTTGGGTGCGCACGCCAAACGGCAGGATCGCCAAAAACAAAACCCACCAGATCATAAAGTAAACGGCAATTCCAAGTGCAAGTGACAAGAAAACCTCCCAAAGCGACAACGTGACCTTCCACGCCCAAGCCGCTACGCATTTTTACGTTTAATGTCAAGCCAAAGTCACACTCACGCCGCAGATGCAAAGAACCTCTAGAGTTGCATCCTATTGCAGAAACGGCGCCCCTGACACACCACGATGCTGCAGCTGCAACGCACTTTGAAATACTATGCCTGCTCAAGCTCGATCAGCGTACCCAAAAAATCCTTCGGGTGTAGAAACAAAACCGGCTTACCATGGGCACCAATCTTTGGCTCTCCATCACCAAGCACCCGCGCCCCTTGAGCAAGCAATGTATCGCGTGCGGCAAGAATATCGTCTACTTCATAGCAAATGTGGTGAATGCCGCCAGCTTCATTTCTCTCAAGAAACTTTGCCACTGGAGAGCCACTGCCAAGTGGCTCTAAAAACTCAATCTTGGTATTGGGCAAGGTGACAAACACCACCCGCACCCCATGCTCGGGTTGGTCAACCGGCTGCGAGACCTCAGCTCCCAGAACATCTCGATACGTCGCAACCGCTGCCGCTAAATCCGGCACCGCTATTGCCACATGGTTCAATCGGCCAATCATTCGCCACTCCCTCGTTGCTTTAATCAGCCAACACAAAAGCAAAGCGCACACCGCTTGGCAATCACGACAAAGGGCGAAGGAGGCTCTTGGTATTGCAATGGACAACACCAATCCTTGCGACAAGCAGCAGCGAACGAATTTGCAGCAACAAGCACCACCAGCAGGCGAAAAACGAACACAAGGGATGAAGAGAGCCTAACTGCGCTGGATGCGAAGGCCGCTCAGCGAGTTGCACCATCCGGAACCCACTGCCCGTTCATTTTTCTGCCGCCCGGCCATACTACCCAACAGATTTGCGGCAGGCGCAAGCAGCGCTCTACCCGATATCCTCTCTCAGCCCTATTATCCAACCTTAGTCAACATGGATCACACGCGATGCACGATCACCTTGCAAAGCGGCTTCTTGCCCCAATGCTCGACAACTGCAAAGCGCCCCGCCCGACGGGCCGCCTCGCGCACCAACTCCACATCGCGGCGCCGCGCTTTGGGAATACTGATGATCGCCCCATAAACAGCATCGGCAACCACCTCTTCAAAAGCAACCCCGGCTTCATTTTCATCCGGATGCCCATAAAGCACCACCTCGATATCGCCCAGCAGCTCGCCTTTCCCGCTTACAGCCAGTGATATAACCACACCGCCGCCATAGGAAAGCTTGCGCCGCTCCTGCACACCTGTTTCTTCAGGCGGGGCCATCAGCCGCCCATCACGAACCCAAATACCCACAGGTGCGCCATCGATTATTTCAAGCGGTCCGGGTGTTAGACGCATCATGTCCCCGTCGCGCATCAACTGCACATCTTCAATACCGCGTCCCAGGGCAAATTCTTTATGCGCCTGCAAATGCATCGGCTCTCCATGCACAGGCACCGCCCGCTTAGGTCGCAGCAAATCATAGACCTGCGCCAGCTCCCCGCGCCGTGGGTGCCCCGAAACATGCACCAGCGCATCACGGTCCGTAATCACCTTGATGCCATCCTCTACCAATTGGTTGATGATGCCAATCACCGCTTTTTCGTTACCCGGAATGGTGCGGGATGAAAAGATAACCGTGTCCCCTTTTGACAGAGCCACACTGCGATGCGAATCCGAAGCAACCCGCGCCATCGCCGCCCGGTTTTCCCCTTGCGAACCAGTCAGCAGCGCCACTACATTTTCTCGCGGTAAGTGCCCGTACGCCTCTTCATCCAAAAATGCGGGCAACCCATCAAGATACCCCAGTTCCTTGGAAATCTCGATGGTACGCTGCATGGAGCGGCCAATTACCACCACCTCGCGTCCCGCATCACGCGCGGCCTCTGCCACGGCCCGGATCCGCGCCACATTGGAGGCAAAAGTGGTCACAGCCACCCGGTGTGGTGCCGCCTTGATAATCTCGGTTAGCTCTGCCCGCACATCCTTTTCACTGGGGCTGATGCCCTCGCGCATGGCGTTGGTGCTGTCGCAGATAAACGCATCCACCCCCTCATCGCCAAGCTCGCCAAGCCGCTCCAGATCAATACTCTTGCCAATGCCGGGGGTCAGATCAATCTTCCAATCGCCCGAATGCACCACAAGATTCCCGCCCGCGCGGATCGCCAGCGCACACGGTTCCGGGATCGAATGTGTCATGGCGACAAATTCCACGTCGAACGCGCCAATCTGGTGCCGCTCTCCCTGATTAACCAGATTAACCGGAATAGCCTCGCCGCCATCATGCGCCACTTTGGCCTCCAGCAGCATCGCGGTAAACGGCGTGGTGTAAAGCGGCAACTCCAATCGCCGCCACAAATAGGCAAGCGCGCCGTAGTGATCCTCATGCGCATGCGTGATCACAATACCCGCGATACGAGAGCGCTCCTCTTCCAAAAAGCGGATATCCGGCAGCACCAAATCAACCCCCGGCAGCTCCGGCCCGGCAAAGGATACGCCGAAATCCACCACCAACCACTGGCGGTCATGCTCAGGGCCAACCCCGTAGAGGCCCAAATTCATGCCAATTTCACCAACGCCGCCAAGCGGCAAAAACACTAGCTGGGATTTATCACCCATTCGTTTTCTCCTAGGGCGCGCTTCACAGGCAGCGCCAATCATTATCAAAGGTGTTTAGCGCAGGTTGGGAAAGAAAACGTCACCAGCTGAAACCAGCCGCTCCTTGCCATTGTCCAAAGCCAGGATCAGACGACCAAAGGCATCCAGATCAACAAAAACACCTGTAAATTCTTCATTGGGCAGCCGCACGGTCAGCATTTTGCCTCGCCCTGCTGCGCGCGCAAGCCAGCGCCGACGCACCTCGTCAAAACCGCCAGGCCCCTGCCAAATTTCAATCCATGCGGCAAAACGTGCCGCCAATTGCAAGAACAAATCCTGCGGCGCCACCCGGTAGCCAAGCCCTGCCAGCGAGACGGTCGGATACATGGCGATATCCGGGTGATGCAAACAGTTGACACCAAAGCCGCACACCACGTTTACCTGACCTGCTTGCTCAGCCGGCTCGCTTTCCAACAAAATGCCTGAGATCTTAGCGCCTTCCACCAGCAGGTCATTGGGCCACTTAAGCTCGATCAACCCATGCGCGCCGCAAGCAAGCTCCACCGCCTCCATCAGCGAAAGTGCCGCCACAAACGGTAACTGCATAAGTCTTTGCGGCTCTTGTGCAAAGCGCACCACCACCGAGGCAAACAGATTGCCTTTCTCCGATGTCCAGTTGCGTCCCCGCCGTGCCCGCCCGGCCCGTTGCTCATCGGCTACAATCCAATGCTGGCTGAGGCCATCGTCGCGCGCCCGGGCCAAAGCTTCAGGGTTGGTCGAAGCCAGACTTTCAAAGTGCTCAAAGGAAAAGCCCGGAGCTGTGTGCACCGGGCCTTTATCAATCAGTTTCTCGTGCATAAAGCGTTGCTATCAGAACAGCGAGCCGGCGGCAAGATGCGCGGCCCGCAACACTGGATCCCCACCAACTGCGTAGAACACAACAGCAATGGAAGAAAGACCAAGTACAATCTTCATTTCCCCCGACATCGGCAAAAACTCGCCCTGAGGCTCATCGAAGAACATCACCTTGATCACACGAAGATAGTAGAAACAGCCAATAACCGAGCAAATCACACCAATGATAGCAAGCGGATACAGCCCCGCCTCCACCGCTGCGGTAAACACTGCATACTTTGCCCAAAAGCCCACAAACGGTGGAATACCGGCAAGCGAGAACAACAAGAAACCAAGCAGCCACGCCATCAGCGGATTGGTGCGCGATAGCCCCGCAAGATCGCTGATATCCTCAACCATGCCTTCTTTACGGCGCATGGACAGGATGCAGGCAAAGGTCCCCAGCGTCATCGCCAGATAGGCGCTCATGTAAAGCAGCACCCCTTCAACGCCAACCTGCGAACCTGCCGCAAGCCCAACCAGCGCAAACCCCATATGCCCAATGGAAGAATACGCCATCATGCGCTTGATATTCTTCTGGCCAATCGCCGCAAAGGCACCAAGCGCCATGGACAAAATGGAGATAAACACGATGATTTGCTGCCAGTCGCTGGCAATGCCACCAAACGCATCGACAAGCACGCGCATCAACATACCAATCGCTGCCACTTTAGGCGCCGCTGCAAAGAATGCGGTCACAGGCGTTGGTGCCCCCTCGTAAACATCCGGTGTCCACATGTGAAACGGTACAGCGGAAATCTTGAAGGCAAGACCGGCAAGTATAAACACCAGCCCGAACACGAGCCCAAGTGATGCCCCATTGCCGCCAATGGCAGTGGCAATCGCGTCAAACTCGGTCTGCGCAGTAAAGCCATAAACAAACGACATGCCGTAAAGCAGCATCCCTGAGGAAAGTGCCCCAAGCACGAAATACTTCAACCCAGCTTCGGTCGAGCGGGCATTGTCACGGTTGATTGCGGCGACAACATAGAGCGACAAGGATTGCAGCTCCACACCCAGATACATGGCAATCAAATCACCAGCCGACAACATCAGCATCATGCCAACGGTGGCAAGAATAATCAGGATTGGATACTCGAACCGGTCAAAGTTCTGCAACCTTGCATAGGCAACAGACATGGCAATGGCAAAGCCGGAGCCAATCAGCACGAGTATTTTCATAAAGCGGGCGTAGGTGTCCTGCACAAACGCCCCGCCAAACACTTCGCCATAATGTGGTGCCACCAGCAGGGTCAAGCCTGCCAGTGTCAACAAAGCCACCGAAACCCCGGTAACCAGCGGCGCGGATTTCTCCCCACCAAACGCACCGACCATCAACAGCGCCAGCGCACCACCCACGAGCATCAGCTCAGGCAGCATCGGCAGCAGATCGGCAAATTGCAGAAGCTCAGCTTGCATAAGTCAGCGCGCCCCCTTAGTGCGCAGCGGCTGCAACAGCGCTGGACACATTGGCCCCCGCCTGCACAGCTGCGTTGTAATTGTTAATCAAGACATCCACAGAGGCCGCAGTCACATCAAACACCGGCATTGGGTAGAAGCCGAAGAAGATCACCAGCAGCACCAATGGTGCCAGCAGCACTTTCTCCCGCAAGGAAAGATCCAGCATGGATTTCAGGCTTTCCTTATCCAGTGACCCAAACACCACCCGGCGGTAGAGGTAAAGCGCATAGGCCGCAGAGAGGATAACACCGCTTGCTGCGAAGAACGCAACCCAGCTGTTTGCCTCAAAGGCACCAAGCAGGGTCAGGAATTCACCCACAAACCCGGAAGTACCCGGTAGGCCCACATTCGCCATGGTCAGAATAAGAAACGCCACCGCATATTTGGGCATAATGTTCACCAGCCCGCCATAAGCAGCAATCTGCCGTGTGTGCATACGGTCATAGATCACGCCAACACAAAGGAACAGCGCGCCAGAAACCAGACCATGCGACAACATCTGGAACAATGCCCCCTGAATACCATAGGCATTCATGGTGAAGATCCCCATGGTCACATAGCCCATATGCGCCACTGAAGAGTAGGCAATCAGCTTTTTAATGTCCTCTTGCGCCAGCGCAACCAGCGAGGTGTAGATAATCGCCACCACCGAAAGCGCAAATACCATCGGCGCGAAGAACTCGCTCGCCAGCGGGAACATCGGCAAGGAGAACCGCAAGAACCCGTAGCCACCCATTTTAAGCAGGATACCCGCCAAAATAACGGAACCGGCGGTGGGTGCCTCCACGTGTGCATCTGGCAACCAAGTGTGAACCGGCCACATCGGCATTTTCACCGCAAAGCTGGCAAAGAACGCAAGCCACAACCACGTCTGCATCCCCTCTGGGAAGTTCGCCTGCATCAACTCCGGAATTTCCAGCGTACCGGCATGCCAATACATGCTCATGATCGCAATCAGCATCAACACCGAGCCAAGCAGCGTATAAAGGAAAAACTTGTAGCTGGCATAGACACGGCGCGGCCCGCCCCACACCCCGATGATCAGGAACAACGGTATAAGGCCCGCCTCGAAGAACACATAGAACAGCACCAGATCCAACGCGCAAAACACACCGATCATCAGGGTTTCCAGAATAAGGAACGCAATCATGTATTCCTTGACCCGGGTCTGCACACTGTCCCAGCTGGCCAGAATACAAAACGGCATCAGGAACGTGGTCAGGATCACGAACAGCATCGAAATGCCATCCACCCCCATGTGGTAGGAGAACATGCCCCCCATCCACTCGTGCTTTTCCACCATCTGGAAGCCGGGGTTCTCATAGGTAAACCCGCCCCAGATGAACAGGGAGATCACAAAGGTGAAACAGGTGGTGATCAGCGCCACCCGCCGGATATTGGTCTTGGCTTCCTCATCTTCGCCGCGAACCAGCAAGATAAAGAACACCCCAACCAGCGGCAGGAACGTGGTGATAGATAAAATGGACCAATCGCTCATCAGTGGGCTCCCCCGCCCGAGAACATTGAAAGGGTGATAAAAAACGCCACACCGATCAGCATCGCAAAGGCGTAGTGGTAGATATAACCAGACTGCAAACGCACGACCTGCGCCGTTATCTGCTGCACGCGGGCGGCAATGCCATCAGGGCCCATGCCGTCAATCACCGCGCCGTCGCCGCGCTTCCACAAAAAGCGGCCAAGCTTCAGCGAAGGTTTAACAAACAGGAAGTCGTAGAGCTCGTCAAAGTACCACTTGTTCAGCAAGAACTGGTAGAGCGCATCGTGCCGCTCGGCCAGTTTCTTCGGTGCGTCCGGTTTACGGATATAGAACTGCACCGCCAGCAGGAAGCCCGCAACCATCATGATAAATGGCATCAGCTTAACCCAGATCGGCACATGATGCATGTCGTGCAACACATGGTTATCTGCCCCGGTAAACAGCGCCCCTTTCCAGAAGGTGTCATAGGTCTCGCCAATAAAGCCGCTCTGGAAAGCCATGCCGGCAAACAGCGCCCCGACAGCAAGCACAAACAAAGGCACTGTCATCACCAGCGGGCTCTCGTGCACATGCTTCATTACATCCACAGAAGCGCGCGGCTTGCCGTGGAACGTCATGAAGGTGAGACGCCAAGAGTAGAACGATGTCAGGAACGCCGCAGCAATCGTCATCCAGAAGGCGAAGTTGGATGCTGCATTATGCCCAGCATAGGTCGCTTCGATAATCGCATCCTTGGAGATAAACCCGGCCGTACCCAAATAGGTGTGCCCGATATGTACAAGCGGAATACCAAAGCCGGTGAGCGCCAGTGTGCCGATAAACATCGTCCAGTAGGTCACCGGAATATGCTTGCGCAAGCCGCCCATGCGGCGCATGTCCTGCTCGTCGGACACCGCATGGATCACCGACCCGGCACAAAGGAACAACAGCGCTTTAAAGAACGCGTGCGTGAACAGGTGGAATACTGCGACACCGTAAGCACCGATCCCCAGCGCCACAAACATGTAACCAAGCTGCGAACAAGTGGAGTAGGCAATCACGCGTTTGATATCGTTCTGCACGCAGCCAATAGTACCGGCAAACAACGCTGTAGAAGCCCCCACGAAGGTAACTACGGTCAAGGCGGTGTGCGACAGTTCAAACAGCGGCGAAAGACGTGCAACCATAAACACACCCGCCGTCACCATGGTCGCCGCGTGGATCAATGCCGAAACCGGTGTCGGCCCCTCCATCGCATCTGGCAACCAGGTGTGCAGCAGCAGCTGGGCAGACTTACCCATAGCCCCGAGGAAGAGCAGCAGGCAGGTAACCGTAATCGCGCTGTCAAAGCTCAGCGAATACCCAAGGAACTCCAGCGAAGGCGCGTTTTGCGCGGTTCCGGCGGCAATCGCCCCCGCTTGCGCAAAAATATCGTCATAGCTGATCGTCCCGAACATCATGTAGACGCCGAAGATCCCCAGCAGGAAACCAAAATCACCCACACGGTTGACAACAAAGGCTTTCATCGCCGCCGCATTGGCCGATGGCTTCTTAAACCAGAAGCCGATGAGTAAGTAGGAGGCAAGGCCCACGCCTTCCCAGCCAAAGAACATTTGCAGCAGATTGTCGGAGGTCACAAGCGACAGCATGGCAAAGGTAAACAGCGACAAATAGGCAAAAAAACGTGGGCGGTGCGGATCATGATGCATGTAACCGATGGAGTAGATATGCACCAGCGCTGACACCGAGTTCACCACCACCAACATAACAACGGTAAGCGTATCAATACGCAGCGTCCACGTCACATCCAGCGCACCGGAAGAAATCCACTGCAACACCGGAATTTGCACCAGCGCTTCAGTGCCAAGCGCCACATCAAAAAACGCAACCCAAGAGAGCAGCGCCGCCACCACCAGTAAGGAGCTGGTTACATATTCGCTGGCTTTTGCCCCGATTGCCCGGCCAAAGAGCCCGGCAATCAAAAAGCCAACCAGCGGCAGAAATACGATTGCAGAGTACATTCGCCGCTTAACCTTTCATCATATTGACGTCTTCAACGGCAATCGACCCACGATTGCGGAAGTAGACCACAAGAATAGCAAGGCCAATCGCCGCCTCGGCTGCTGCCACCGTGAGCACCAGCAAGGTAAAGATCTGCCCGACAAGATCATTAAGAAACACAGAGAACGCTACAAAGTTGATGTTCACCGCCAACAGCAGCAGCTCGATAGACATCAAAATGACGATAACGTTTTTCCGGTTGAGGAAGATCCCGAAAATCCCGATGGTAAATAGGATCGCCGCAACAGAAAGGTAATGAGATAGACCGATTTCCATGGGACCTCACCGCTTGAATTCAAAGTGTTTGTAACAGCAGCCCACTTGCAGAGCCGCGCCTGTTTCATTCACGCCAACAACACCCATGTTAGATCCCCTTGCCGCTCTCAACAGAGACCACTTCAATAGAAGTCTCCGGCGTGCGTGCCACCTGCGTTGGAATGTCTTGACGTTTAACATTTGGCTTATGGCGCAAAGTCAGCACAATCGCACCGATCATCGCCACCAGCAAAATGATGCCACAGGCTTGGAAATAGAAGATGTATTTGGTGTAAAGCACCGCGCCGATCTGGGCGATGTTCTGCTTGCCCTCGGCAACAATCGGCAGCGCACCGCCGCTATAAGCCTCTGGCATGATGACCCAGCCGCCAATTGCCATCAACAGCTCGGCCAGCAGGATAAAGCCGACCAGCCCGCCAATCGGCAAATACTGAAGAACACCGCGCTTCATCTCGGCAAAATCAACGTCCAGCATCATCACCACAAACAGGAACAACACCATCACCGCGCCCACATAGACCACGATAAGCAGCATCGCCAGATATTCAGCACCAATCAACACAAACAGCGCCGCTGCATTGATAAAGCACAGGATGAGAAACAGCACCGAGTGCACCGGGTTTCTTGCCGCGATCACCATAAAAGCGGATGCAACAGCAATACCGGCAAACAGATAGAAGAAAAGAGCCTGCAAAACCATGTTAGGTTGCCTCTGTCCTTTGCATAAGAGCCAGCCACACGAAGCACTGGCACAAACTAGTTTTAAGACGGCCTCAAAGCCCCTGCCCGCCACGCGCTAGCGCCTGCGGGCCAAGGCTTAACGATAAGGCGCATCCGCTGCGATATTGCGCGCAATCTCACGCTCCCACCGCTCTCCGTTGGCGAGCAGTTTTTCCTTATCGTAAAACAGCTCTTCACGGGTTTCGGTAGCAAATTCAAAGTTCGGTCCTTCAACAACCGCATCCACCGGGCACGCTTCCTGACAGAACCCGCAGTAAATGCATTTGGTCATATCAATGTCATAGCGCGTGGTCCGACGGGTGCCGTCATTGCGACGCGGCCCGGCCTCAATGGTGATTGCCTGCGCCGGACAAATTGCTTCACACAGCTTACAGGCAATACAGCGCTCTTCCCCGTTTGGATAACGGCGCAGCGCATGTTCCCCGCGAAAACGAGGGCTTGTCGCCCCTTTCTCGAAAGGATAGTTGATTGTCGGCTTCGGCTTGAAGAAGTATCGCATGGCAAGGAAGAATGCCGAAACAAACTCCTTTAGCAGCAGCGATTTGGCGGCCTGTTGCATTCCAGTAGCCACGAGCCTCTCCTATTCAAAGGTTCGAGCCATCAGCCACCAGCCATTTGGGCGGCGGCAAGATAGCCCACGATCGGAAAACCGATCAGGGTTAAAACAAAAATCGCGAGGCGCAAGGCTGGCAGGCTCTGCTGCCAACGCGCTAATTTCTCAGGGCTATGCTGAGCCAGCGCTTCTGAACGCATCTTGACCCTGCCAAGCAGAATTGCGCGGTTCAAAAGCCCCAGCACCAGCCCGAGGGCGGCGCCGATCAGTCCCGGCACCGAAACCATTTCAAAGCGCTCCGCTCGTCGGTGCCCAGCCCATAGCCATCAGCACCGCAGAAACCGCAAACACCATGAACAGCGACAGCGGCAAGAACACTTTCCAGCCAAGACGCATCAGCTGGTCATAGCGGTAGCGCGGCACCATCGCCTTCACCATGGCGAACATAAAGAACACCATGGAGGCCTTAAGGAAGAACCACACCACACCCGGTACCCATGTAAACGGCGCGAAGTCCAGCGGCGGCAACCAACCTCCCATAAACAGGATGGTGGTAAGCGCACACATCAGTGCAATCGCCACGTATTCACCAAGCATGAACATCATGTAAGGGGTGGAGCCGTACTCGACCATGAAACCGGCAACCAATTCAGATTCCGCTTCAGCAAGATCAAATGGCGGACGGTTCGTCTCTGCCAACGCAGAGACAAAGAACACCACAAACATCGGGAACAATGGCAGCCAGTACCAGTTCAAAATGGTCAGCCACGGCACGCCCAGCATATCTGCAAGGCCGGTTTTCTGCGCCATTACGATGTCAGAGAGGTTCAGCGAGCCAACGCACAACAGCACGGTAACAATCACAAACCCAATGGAAACCTCGTAGGAAACCATCTGCGCAGCAGAGCGCAAGGCAGAAAGAAACGGGTACTTGGAGTTGGAGGCCCAACCACCAATAATCACCCCGTAAACCCCAAGGGAGGAAATCGCAAAGACGTAGAGAATGCCAACATTAATATCAGCAATGCACCAGCCCTCGGCAACGGGAATAACCACCCAGCCCGCAAGCGACAGCACCACCGTAATCAGCGGCGCAAACAAAAACAGGAACTTGTCGGAAGTTGCCGGAATAACCGGTTCCTTCAACACAAATTTCAGCAAGTCCGCAAAGCTCTGAAACAGTCCCCACGGGCCCACAACGTTAGGCCCTCGGCGGATCTGCACCGCGGCCCAGATCTTCCGGTCCGCATAAAGCACATACGCGATGATCAGCAGCAACACCACCATCAGCAAGACGCTCTGCGCCAGCATGATGACCAGCGGCAAACCATAGTCAAACCAAAGTTCGCTCATCCCTCGTCCCCTATTCGGCTGCGTCTGCCAACCGCTTCTTGGCAAGAGCAGAACACTGCGCCATCACCGCCGAAGCACGGGCAATCGGGTTAGTCATGTAAAAGTCGCTATAAACAGGCGCAAAACCGGAACCCTGCATCTGTCCGCCAGCAGCTGCAACTGCCTGAACATCCCCAAGCGCACCAGCTTTAATCTCGTCCACATCCCCAAGGTGCGGATGAGCTGCCACCATCGCAGCGCGCAGCTGCGCAAAACTGTCAAAGGGCAAGGCTTTGCCAAGTACGCCAGACAGCGCCCGGAAGATAGCCCAGTCCTCACGGGCATCACCAGGAGGGAAAGCCGCCCGGATTGCCTGTTGAGCGCGCCCTTCAAGGTTCACATAGGTGCCCGGCTTCTCGGTGTAAGCTGCTGCTGGCAAAATGATGTCAGCCCGGTGCGCTGCACGATCACCATGGGTGCCTAAGTAAATCACACAGGCATCACCAAAGGCGTCCATCTCCAGCTCGTCCGCCCCAAGCAAGAACACCACATCCAGCGCACCTGCCGCCGCAGCTTCTTGCATCTGCGCCACATCTTTGCCTTTGCCAGTTGGCACGAAGCCAACATCCAGCCCGCCAACACGGCTCGCCGCTGTGTGCAAAATGTTAAAGCCGTTCCACGCCTCATCAAGCGCACCAACTTCACCTGCAAGTTTGGCAGCTGTTGCCAGCACCGCTGCGCCATCTTCACGTGCCATCGCACCGCCACCAACAATAATCATTGGCCGCTTGGCGCTCTTCAGTGTGGCAAAAAACTCGCCCTCACCCTTTGCCAGAGCGGCAAGACTGTCAGTGCCAGCACCCAGATAATCATAGTCGTATGTGAGGTCTTCCGGCGTGCCGATAGAGGCAACCTTCAAACCACCCTGCCGCCAAATTTTGCGAATACGCGCATTCAGCACCGGTGCCTCAAGCCGCGGGTTAGTCCCCACCAGTAAGATCGCATCCGCCTCTTCAATCCCCTCAATTGAGGAGTTGAACAGGTAGCTGCCACGGCCAAGGCTAGGATCAAGCTTTGCCCCATCCTGACGGCAATCAACGTTTTCAGAGCCAAGCGAGTTCAGCAAGGCTTTAAGTGCGAACAACTCTTCGGTTGAAGCCAGATCACCGGCAATCGCGCCGATCTTCTCGCCAGAAACACCATTGAGTTTCTGCGCAATCGCGGCAAACGCCTCATTCCAGCTCGCCGCTTTCAGCTTGCCGTCAACTTTGACATAAGGGCGATCAAGGCGCTGGGTCTTCAAACCATCCCAGATAAAGCGGGACTTGTCAGAGATCCATTCCTCGTTCACTTCGTCATTGATCCGTGGCATAATACGCATCACTTCGCGCCCACGCGTATCAACACGGATCGCCGAACCCATGGCATCCATCACATCGATGCTCTCGGTCTTGGTAAGCTCCCAAGGGCGCGCATTAAATGCATAAGGACGCGATGTCAGCGCACCTACCGGACAAAGGTCAATCACGTTGCCCTGCAATTCAGAGGACAAAGCCGCTTCCAAGTATGTGGTAATCTCGGCATCTTCCCCGCGGCCAATCAGCCCCAGCTCGGAAACACCGGCAACCTCGGTGGTGAAGCGCACACAGCGCGTGCAGTGAATGCAGCGCGACATGATGGTTTTCACCAATGGGCCAATATACTTGTTCTCGACCGCACGTTTGTTTTCACCAAAGCGGGAGCTGTCCACTCCATACGCCATGGCTTGGTCTTGCAAGTCACATTCACCGCCCTGATCGCAGATCGGGCAATCCAGCGGGTGGTTGATGAGCAAAAACTCCATCACCCCCTCGCGGGCCTTCTTCACCATCGGGCTTTTGGTAAACACTTCCGGCGGCTGACCTTCCGGCCCTGGACGCATGTCTTTTACGCTCATGGCACAAGAGGCGGTCGGCTTTGGCGGCCCGCCCTTCACTTCCACAAGGCACATGCGGCAGTTACCGGCAATGGACAGCCGATCATGATAACAAAAGCGCGGCACTTCCGCGCCAGCTTCTTCACAAGCCTGAAGCAGCGTGTAATCCGCTGGAACTTCAACCTCTTTGCCGTCTACGACAATCTTACGCATTTCTCGCTCCTGCCTCCCGCTATTCTGCCGCTTGCGCCGGAGCGCTGCGTTTACGGGCGACATATTGGTCGATCCGGTCTTCAATCACCGGACGGAAATTGCGAATAAGCCCTTGAATTGGCCAAGCCGCCGCATCGCCAAGCGCACAAATAGTGTGCCCCTCAACCTGCTTGGTCACCTTGAACAGCATGTCGATTTCTTCATAGGAGCTTTCGCCCTTGACCATGCGTTCCATCACCCGCCACATCCAGCCGGTGCCCTCGCGGCACGGCGTACACTGGCCGCAGCTCTCGTGCTTGTAGAAGTAGGAAAGCCGGGCAATCGCCTTGATGATATCAGTGGACTTGTCCATCACTATCACCGCAGCGGTACCAAACGAAGAACCAACCTCTTTCATGCCATCAAAGTCCATCAGGGCTTCGCGCATGTCCTCGCCCTTGACGCAAGGAACAGAAGACCCACCCGGGATAACAGCCAAAAGATTGTCCCAACCACCGCGAATACCGCCGCAATGGCGCTCAATAAGGTCCTTGAATGGAATACCCATCTCTTCTTCAACCGTACAAGGGCGTTCCACATGGCCGGAAATGGCAAACAGTTTGGTCCCGGCGTTGTTCGGCCGGCCCATACCTGCAAACCACGCCCCGCCCCGCTTAAGAATAGTCGGCGCCACAGCAATGGATTCAACGTTGTTCACCGTGGTCGGGTTGCCATAAAGGCCCATATTGGCCGGGAATGGCGGCTTCAGCCGTGGCTGGCCTTTTTTCCCCTCAAGGCTCTCAAGCAGCGCTGTTTCCTCACCGCAAATATAAGCCCCGGCGCCGTGGTGAACGTAGATGTCAAAATCATAACCGTTCTTGTTGTTCTTACCGATCAAGCCAGCATCGTAAGCCTGATCAATCGCCGCTTGCAGGCGTTCACGCTCGCGAATGAACTCACCGCGCACATAAATGTAAGCGGCAATCGCCCCCATAGCAAAACCGGCAAGCAAACACCCCTCCACCAAGTGGTGCGGGTCATGGCGTAGAATTTCGCGGTCTTTACAGGTGCCCGGCTCCGACTCATCGGCATTCACCACCAGATAAGCTGGGCGGCCGTCGCTTTTCTTGGGCATGAACGACCATTTGAGACCGGTTGGAAAGCCAGCCCCGCCGCGTCCGCGCAGGCCCGAGGCCTTCATCTCTTCAATAATCCAGTCGCGGCCCTTGCCGATCACCTCTTTGGTGCCCGACCACGATCCGCGCTGCATGGCGCCTTTAAGGCCCCAATCATGCACGCCGTAAATATTGGTGAAGATACGATCAGAATCTTGCAACATCGCTTAACCCTCACCCTTCTGCGCAGCTTCTGCAGCCTGCGCTTTGGCATAGGCCGCTGCAAAATCATCAACCCCGCCCTGCGCCGGACGTGGCACCCCAGTATAACCCGGCCCGCCAGTGTTGATCGCGTCCCCTGCATAATGGTTTGTCACCGCATCAGAGCCAGCCACAGCCATTGGCACAGGATCCGCGCCCTTGGTTTCATCTTTAATATCGCCAAGCGTGGTCGCCCCGCCTTCCGGCATGGAGAAACGGCGCGCCACCTGTGGCCCCGGAGTTACCGGTTTACCCGCAGCGATATCGTCAATCAGCTGGGTCAGGCTTTCCTCGGTCAGATCCTCGTAGGTATCCTTGAAGATCTGCACCATTGGCGCGTTGACACACGCCCCAAGGCACTCAACCTCTTCCCAAGAGAAATCACCATCCTCGGAAAGCTCGTGCGCATGCTTGGCGATCTTGCTTTTACAAACCTTGATCAAACCTTCCGCGCCGCGCAGCTGGCATGGGGTGGTGCCGCACACCTGAATATGCGCTTTTTTACCAACCGGTTGCAGTTGGAACATGGTGTAGAAGGTTGCAACCTCCAAAACGCGGATATTGGGCATATCCAGCAGCTCGGCCACCACACGGATTGCCGGCTCGCTGAGCCATCCCTCGTTTTGCTCTTGCGCCCGCCATAGAACGGGAATAACGGCAGAAGCCTGACGGCCCTGCGGATAGCGCTCGATCGTCTTATTCACCCACGCCATATTCTCGGGCGTGAATTCAAAGCTCTCGGGCTGCTCGTGATGAAGACGCCGTACAGACATTACCGGTCAATCTCCCCGAATACGATGTCAAGAGAACCAAGCACGGCAGAAACATCGGCCAGCTGGTGGCCACGGCACAAGAAGTCCATAGCCTGCAGGTGGGCATAGCCCGGTGCTTTAATTTTGCAGCGATACGGCTTGTTAGAGCCATCAGAAACCAGATAGACACCAAATTCGCCCTTCGGCGCTTCCACCGCAGCATAAATTTCGCCAGCGGGCACATGGTAGCCCTCGGTGTAAAGCTTGAAGTGGTGGATCAACGATTCCATAGAGCGCTTCATCTCACCGCGCTTCGGCGGCACGATTTTACCATCTGTGGCCGAAACAGGCCCACTGATGGACGACAGCTGCTCAACACACTGTTTCATGATACGCACCGATTGGCGCATCTCGAACATGCGGATCAAATAGCGGTCATAGCAATCGCCGTTTTTACCAATGGCGATGTCAAAATCCATTTCCTCGTAGCACTCATAGGGCTGCGATTTACGCAAGTCCCATTTAGCGCCAGAGCCACGCACCATCACACCGGAGAAGCCCCAGGCCCACGCATCTTCAAGGCTAACAACGCCAATATCAACGTTACGCTGCTTGAAAATACGGTTATCGGTCAACAAGCCTTCGATGTCATCCAGCGTGCCAAGGAATGGATCACACCACGCGCCAATATCATCAATGAGTTCCTGCGGCAGGTCCTGATGAACTCCGCCCGGACGAACATAAGCGGCGTGCATGCGCGCCCCGCAAGCCCGCTCGTAAAAACCCATCAGCTCTTCACGCGGCTCAAACCCCCACAAAGGCGGCGTGAGCGCCCCCACATCCATGGCCTGTGTGGTCACGTTCAGCAAGTGCGACAGCAACCGGCCAATTTCCGAGTAAAGCACGCGAATGAGCTGGCCACGCTTTGGCACCTCAATACCCAGCATCCGTTCCACCGCAAGCGCATAAGCATGCTCTTGGTTCATCGGCGCCACATAATCCAGACGATCGAAATACGGCACCGCCTGCAAATAGGTCTTCTGTTCAATCAGCTTTTCGGTGCCGCGATGCAACAAACCGATATGCGGATCAACACGGGTCACAACTTCGCCATCCAGCTCCAGCACCAAGCGCAACACACCGTGCGCCGCAGGGTGCTGCGGACCGAAGTTAATGTTAAAATTTCGTACCTGAGCCTCAGCCATCAACGCACGCCTCAGTTCGATGCCTTCTCATCGCCCGGCAGCACATAATCTGTGCCCTCCCATGGCGAGAGAAAATCAAAATTGCGGAATTCTTGGGTAAGCTTCACCGGCTCGTAAACAACGCGCTTGCGCTCGTCATCATAGCGAACCTCAACATACCCCGTTAGCGGGAAGTCTTTGCGCAGCGGGAAGCCATCAAAGCCATAGTCGGTCAAGATGCGGCGCAGATCCGGGTGATCGGAGAACAAAATGCCGTACATGTCGTAGGCCTCACGCTCAAACCAGTCAGCCCCGGGATAAACCGCAGTCGCCGACGGCACCGGCGTCGCCTCGTCACAGGCAACCTTAACCCGCACCCGCAGGTTATGGCGCGGTGACAGCAAATGATAAACCACCTCAAAGCGCTGTGCGCGCTCAGGATAATCTACCCCGCAAATATCAACCAGCGCCACAAACCCGCAGCGGGTGTCATCACGCAAGAAGCGCAGCACCTTGATCAGGTTATCGGCGCTCACATTCAGCGTCAATTCGCCAAACGCGATCTGCTGGGAGGTAATCAACTCCCCCAAAGCCAGCTCAAGCGCTTCGCCCAAATCGCTAAGTGTCTCGTCCATGAACCAAATTCCTGTCCGTTGGACCAAAAGGAATGGGTGGAAGATCGCTCCCACCCGATTAAACTATCGCTCGATCGTTCCCGTGCGACGGATCTTCTTCTGCAACAGCAGCACGCCATAAAGCAGCGCTTCAGCAGTAGGAGGACACCCCGGCACGTAGATATCGACAGGCACCACCCGGTCACAGCCCCGTACCACTGAATAGGAATAGTGGTAGTAGCCGCCGCCATTGGCACAAGAACCCATGGAGATCACATAGCGCGGCTCGGGCATCTGATCGTAAACCTTGCGCAGCGCCGGCGCCATTTTGTTGGTCAGTGTACCTGCGACAATCATCACATCAGACTGGCGGGGGGAACCACGCGGCGCAAACCCGAAACGTTCGCCATCATAGCGGGGCATTGACATATGCATCATCTCAACAGCGCAGCATGCCAGACCGAATGTCATCCACATCAGCGAGCCAGTACGCGCCCACTGGATCAGACTATCGGTGGACGTAACCAGAAAGCCTTTATCCGCCAGCTCGTTGTTAACTTGCTGATAAAACGGATCGGTCGCGCCAATCGGCTGTCCGGTGTTTGGGTCAATAATGCCGGTAGCAGGCTTGGAAACCAGCGGCTGGGAGGTGTCGGAAATCAATCCCATTCCAGCGCCCCTTTCTTCCATTCATAAATAAAGCCGATTGTCAGCACCCCGAGAAACATCATCATCGAGCCAAAGCCGAACCAGCCCAAATCACCAAAGACAACAGCCCAAGGGAACAGGAAAGCAACTTCCAAATCAAAGATGATGAAGAGAATAGCAACGAGGTAGAACCGGATGTCGAATTTCATGCGCGCATCGTCAAACGCATTGAAACCACATTCATAAGCAGAAAGCTTTTCAGAATCCGGATTTTTGTAGGCCAACAGAAATGGCGAAATCAACAGAGCAAGCCCGATAACCAAAGCTACTCCGATAAAGACAACGATCGGGATATACTCCCGCAAGAGGTCTTCCATAATTCGTGTCCCTGCGCGTGGGAGGCCGGTGAGACCAAAACTAGACTGACAGTGTCATGATCTGGAAATAGGGCAAAAACTCTAAGAAGAAATGCACCAGCAACCAGACAGGCACCACTTGCGAGCTCTGGATTAGCTTATGCTTTGCGCCTTGCGCAAGCCCTAGGGGCGGCACAAAACCGCCATAATTCACCACGCCGCAGCTAAGACAGATTGTCACAGCGACGCCACAACGCAAAAACCCGCAGGTTTCCTTGCTAAATAAATATATGAACCAAATAGTCATGTATTGCAAAAAAAACTTGCCGATTTGCCTCTTTTTTATCGGAAAATAGCGCGAGAAGTGGAAAACTGCGTAGCCACTACTAGCGAACGCGCCAGTGAGTCCATGCCCTGCGCAAACAACAGCACCCTAATTGCGAGTAATTCGCGTGTTTCAGCCAGTTGCTAAACCGCTTGCCACCCTCTTGGCTACGCATATTTACTTATCGCGAACTTGCAGATTACCACTCTCGCCCCAAATCAGTGAAGTATCAGATCGGCGCGCGCCACTGAACCTATTGAAATTACTTGGTGCCAAACAAACGAAAACCCGGTGCCTGAGGCAACCGGGTTTTTTCGTCTATTCAAAATGAGTGGCGCGAGTGACGGGGCTCGAACCCGCGACCTCCGGCGTGACAGGCCGGCACTCTAACCAACTGAGCTACACCCGCCCATTTTGATTTGCTTACCAGTTCCCCACTTTCTTAAATAGAAAGTGGCGCGAGTGACGGGGCTCGAACCCGCGACCTCCGGCGTGACAGGCCGGCACTCTAACCAACTGAGCTACACCCGCTCCCGGTAAACTTGCGTCAATTTGAACAGCACTTTTGAGGAAAGTGGCGCGAGTGACGGGGCTCGAACCCGCGACCTCCGGCGTGACAGGCCGGCACTCTAACCAACTGAGCTACACCCGCTCTCCTCAGGGGCGCTGTGTCGCCCTGACGTGGCGCTGATGTACGGCCTCCCCGCCCCCAAGTCAAGCGCCCAAAATACGATTGCCAAGATTTTCCTGAATAACTCGGTCAAAAACCTCATTTTCGCAGAAAATAACCCTGATTTTGTGGATAAGAAAATCATTTCCCACAGCCAGAACCCTATTATCTTCAAAGACCTAGGATGCGAACTGGCGAAACATTTTAAAAATCGGTCAAGCACACATTCGGAGAATCTATTGCCCCCTACCCTGCCTCGGTGCGGCTCCCCATTTCAAAAAGAAGATAAAAAGAAAACATGGAGAATTAAGCAGACCAACATGGCGAAGCCAGCAGCCTCGCGATACAGCTCAGCAAGCTGACACGAACAACAACGACGCTTGTCCGGATTTCCAGAATTTCAGCAAGAATAAAAAATGGAAGGGGAATGGTGGGCGATGAGAGACTCGAACTCCCGACATCTTCGGTGTAAACGAAGCGCTCTACCAACTGAGCTAATCGCCCGCTACAAACGGAGCCGAGTGTGAATGGTGGGCGATGAGAGACTCGAACTCCCGACATCTTCGGTGTAAACGAAGCGCTCTACCAACTGAGCTAATCGCCCGCACATCACAGCACTGGCAGAAGAAATGGTGGGCGATGAGAGACTCGAACTCCCGACATCTTCGGTGTAAACGAAGCGCTCTACCAACTGAGCTAATCGCCCATTTCCTTGCCGCCGTTTGGCGTGAGGGCTGTTTAGCCAAGCTGCCTTTTTTTGGCAAGGGAATAATTGTGTTTTCTTGCAAACCTGTGAAGAATCTAGGTTTTTTGCCCCTCCCCTGTGCACAACTTGCTGTCCCAACACCTGCCCCACCTCCGCATAAACAAAGAAAAACCCCCGCGCAGCGCCAAGAAACAGCGTTGCGACGGGGGCTTTGAGCAAGAATGCCAATCAGGCCAATTAGGCGTTGACTGCGTCCTTCAGGCCTTTACCTGCTTTAAACTTAGGTGTTTTGGAAGCAGGAATCTGAATGGTTTCGCCGGTGCGTGGGTTACGGCCCTCAGTCGCTGCACGAGCAGACACAGAGAAGTTACCAAAACCGATGATACGAACCTCGTCACCACCCTTCAGGGTTTCGGTGATGGCTTCAAATGCCGCTTCAACAGCTTCGCCAGCCTGTGCTTTGGTCAGGCCGGTTTTTTCAGCAACGGCGCCAATCAGATCGTTCTTGTTCATGACAGTCCCTTTCAAAAAATGCGCGATACTTGGATTCGTACCGCACTCCTCGCTTGGACATTCGTGGTAAATGGCCTTCAAATCAAGCAAAAACCGCAGGTTTCTGCGCTTTCTACCCCTGTTTTCCAAAAAAAGAAGCCCCGCGCAAGGCGGGGCTTCCTCAATAGCTGGCAAATTTACCAATCAGTGCGCAGTACGGACACCTTCAGAGGCTTCCTTAACGAGAGCCTCGGTCTGTTTCGCCTCGTCAGCCTCGGTCCATTCAATGGCCTCAGGCGCCCGGACAAGCGCGTGTTTCAGCACTTCATCCATCTGCGAAACAGGGACGATATCCAACGCGTTCTTCACGTTCTCCGGAATATCCGCCAAGTCCTTGGCATTGTCCTGAGGAATCATCACCTTCTTGATGCCGCCACGTAGTGCCGCAAGCAGCTTCTCTTTCAAGCCGCCTATCGGCAACACACGGCCCCGCAAGGTAATCTCGCCGGTCATCGCCACATCTTTTTTCACTGGAATGCCAGTCATAACCGAGATAACCGCTGTTGCCATAGCAATACCGGCAGATGGGCCGTCCTTAGGCGTTGCCCCTTCCGGCACGTGCACGTGCAACTCACGCTTGTCGAACAACACCGGCTCGATCCCAAAATCTCGCGAACGGGAACGTACATAAGACGCAGCAGCGGAAATTGATTCCTTCATCACGTCCTTGAGGTTACCGGTCACGGTCATCTTGCCTTTACCCGGCATCATCACGCCTTCAATGGTCAGCAGCTCGCCGCCCACTTCTGTCCACGCCAAGCCAGTGACCACACCAACCTGATCTTCGTCTTCCATCTGGCCAAAACGGAATCGCGGCACACCGAGATACTCTTCAGTCAGCGCCTCATCAACGGAGATCGCGGTTTTATCCGTGGTAAGGATATCTTTCACCGCCTTACGCGCCAAAGTGTTGATCTCGCGCTCGAGGTTACGAACCCCCGCCTCCCGGGTGTAGAGGCGGATAACCTTCCGCAGCGCCTCATCTGAAACTTCAAACTCGGCCTCTTTCAAACCGTGGCTCTTCATCCCTTTGCGCAGCAGGTGACGACGGCAAATCTCGACCTTTTCATCCTCGGTGTAACCGGCAATTCGGATCACTTCCATACGGTCCATCAATGGACCGGGAATATTCAACGTGTTGGCAGTGGTCACAAACATCACCTCGGAGAGGTCGTATTCAACCTCCAGATAATGATCCATGAAGGAACCGTTCTGCTCAGGATCCAGCACCTCCAAAAGCGCCGAAGACGGGTCCCCGCGAAAGTCCATACCCATCTTGTCAATCTCATCAAGCAAGAACAACGGATTGATCTTCTTGGCCTTTTTCATAGACTGTATGACTTTGCCAGGCATGGAGCCGATATAGGTGCGTCGGTGCCCGCGCACTTCCGCCTCATCGCGCACACCGCCAAGCGACATGCGCACGAACTCACGGCCCGTCGCCTTGGCAATGGATTTACCCAGCGATGTTTTACCAACCCCTGGAGGACCGACCAAGCACAGAATCGGGCCGCGCAACTTGCTCACGCGTGTCTGTACTGCTAAATACTCGATGATCCGTTCCTTGACCTTTTCCAGACCATAGTGATCCGTATCAAGCACAGATTCTGCCAGCTTCAGATCGGTCTTTACCTTGGATTTTTTACCCCAAGGAATACCAAGGATCCAATCCAGATAGTTGCGCACCACAGTCGCTTCGGCAGACATTGGGCTCATCTGCTTCAGCTTCTTCAGCTCGGCATTCACCTTGTCTTTCGCTTCTGACGACAGCTTGGTCTTGGCAACGCGCTCTTCGATTTCAGCCAGCTCATCGCGTCCATCATCGCTATCGCCTAGCTCCTTTTGAATGGCCTTCATCTGCTCATTCAAATAGTACTCGCGCTGCGTCTTCTCCATCTGCCGCTTGACGCGGGTACGGATACGCTTTTCCACCTGCAAAACAGAGATTTCACTCTCCATCAGCCCAAGCACTTTTTCAAGCCGCGAGCCAACAGAAGTGGTAGCAAGGATATCCTGTTTTTCTTCAATCTTTACAGCCAGATGCGAGGCAATGGTATCCGCCAGCTTCGAAGCATCTTCGATCTGGTTCACCGCACCAAGCACTTCCGGCGAAACTTTTTTGTTCAGCTTGACGTAGTTCTCAAACTCGCTGACCACAGAGCGTGCCAGCGCTTCAACCTCGACTTCGTCCTCACCCGCCTCATCAAGGATTACCGCTTCCGCTTCAAACAGATCCTCTCGATCGGTAAACTGGGTAATCTGCGCGCGAGAGCCACCCTCGACAAGCACCTTTACAGTGTTGTCTGGCAGTTTCAGCAGCTGCAGCACAGTGGCCAAAGTCCCCACTGTGTGAATCTGGTCTGTCTCAGGATCATCATCGGACGCGTTGATCTGCGTCGCCATTAGAATCTGCTTATCAGCGCTCATCACTTCTTCAAGCGCACGAATGGATTTTTCACGCCCGACAAACAACGGCACGATCATATGCGGAAACACGACGATATCGCGCAGCGGCAGCACTGGAAACGTTTTGCCGTTCCCCTCTTCGCTCTGGCGCGTGTCAATGTCAGCCATATTTTTTCCTTTCCTCTAGTCCGCCCTTCTGGCTTAACGCCGGGCGGACAAAATTCGCAGCCTTGCCAGCAGAGCCTTGCCCCGCCCCTTGCGGCCATCCACATCCTGCCCTTTTTCATAAGGCACAAGCGCAGATGCCAGACTGCCGTTAACCTACATTAGGTGGCGTCGCACCCCCTGCCTGTCAAGCAATCGAAGCACTTTAGCCACGCACAAATGCCGATACCCACCAAAAACCTAAGTATCTTGGCGAGTTTACCTAAAACTGAGCTAGGGTTTGACAACCACAAAAAACGCCCATCCTACCAAATGCGCTCGTTTACCGCTCATCCCAGCGCCACCTACAATCACCTTTGATTACGCGAATGTCCGCCCGCGCACAAAAAAGGCGGACCATAGTAGCCCGCCTTCCTAAACTTGGGTAATGGCCGTCTTAGGCGCTGGTCGCAGATGTCTCGCTCATTTCCTCGTAGATATAGAGTGGACGTGCATCCCCATCCACAACCTCGGCGGAGATCACCACTTCCTTGACCCCTTTAAGCCCAGGCAATTCATACATGGTTTCAAGCAGAATTCCCTCAAGAATAGAGCGCAGACCACGTGCACCAGTCTTACGCTGGATGGCCTTGCGCGCAATCGCCCGCAGGGCATCTTCGTGGAAGGTCAACGCCACTTCTTCCATATCGAACAGACGCTGGTACTGCTTCACAAGCGCATTCTTTGGCTCTTGCAAGATGGTGACCAGCGCATCCTCATCCAGATCTTCCAGTGTAGCCACCACGGGCAAACGCCCGACAAATTCCGGAATAAGGCCGAATTTCAGGAGATCTTCAGGCTCGAGCTCAGAGAACAACTCACCAACCTTACGATCTTCTGGAGCCATGACACTTGCACCAAAGCCGATAGAGGTTGAACGGCCACGATCGGAGATCAGCTTATCAAGGCCGGCAAATGCACCGCCGCAGATAAACAGGATATTGGTGGTGTCCACCTGCAAAAACTCTTGCTGTGGATGCTTACGCCCGCCCTGCGGCGGCACGCTGGCAACCGTACCCTCCATAATTTTCAGAAGGGCCTGCTGCACACCTTCACCAGACACATCACGCGTAATCGACGGATTCTCCGCCTTACGGGTAATCTTGTCGACCTCGTCGATGTAGACGATGCCACGCTGGGCGCGGTCTACATTGTAATCAGCTGCCTGCAACAGCTTCAGGATGATGTTTTCAACATCCTCACCCACATAACCCGCTTCGGTTAGCGTGGTTGCATCTGCCATGGTGAACGGCACATCAATAATGCGCGCCAAGGTTTGTGCCAACAGCGTCTTACCGCAGCCGGTTGGTCCAACCAGCAGGATATTGGACTTGGAAAGTTCAACATCCTCGCCCTTGGCCGCATGGTTGAGGCGCTTGTAATGGTTATGAACGGCAACAGAAAGCACCTTCTTGGCGCGGCTCTGACCAATCACATAATCATCTAGAACCTTGGAAATTTCTTGCGGAGTTGGAATGCCATCACGGGATTTCACCAGCGAGGATTTGTTTTCCTCGCGAATGATGTCCATGCACAGCTCAACGCACTCATCACAGATAAAGACCGTTGGCCCTGCGATCAGCTTGCGCACCTCGTGCTGGCTCTTGCCGCAAAACGAGCAGTAAAGCGTGTTTTTGCTATCGCCGCCGCTAGCTTTGCTCATCTGTTCTAACCTCGCGATGTTTTGAGGGGCGCCCCTCATATACTCTCCAAGAGCATCCGGCCCTTGGCAAATCTTTGCTTAGTTTTACCGGCATATAGTGTTTTTTATGGCGCTGCCAGCAAAAACCAGCAGACGCACCAAAGAAACCGCTAATATCCGGCGAAAAAGGCCGTGCTTTATCAAAACACCGCTCTAGAGAGGCAGGCAAGGACCGCCCGCTCCCAATGCATCCATCTAGGCTTTTTCCTCGCCACCCAGACATTCACGATCCGCAATCACTTTATCAACCAGACCGAATGCTTTTGCCTCTTCCGCGCTCATGAAGTTATCGCGTTCCAGCGCCTCTTCAACCGCCTCATAGGTCTGGCCGGTGTGCTTCACGTAGATCTCGTTCAATCGGCGCTTCAGCTTCAAAATCTCTTGCGCATGTAGCATGATATCAGAGGCCTGCCCGCGGAAACCACCAGAAGGCTGGTGCACCATAATCCGGCTATTCGGAAGAGAGAAACGCATCCCCTCAGCGCCGCCAGCCAGCAGCAGCGAACCCATGCTGGCCGCTTGACCAATGCAAAGGGTCGTCACCTTTGGCTTGATAAACTGCATGGTGTCGTAGATCGCCAGACCGGATGTCACAACCCCGCCGGGTGAATTGATATAAAGCGCGATCTCCTTATTCGGATTTTCCGCTTCCAGATAAAGCAGCTGCGAGCAAATCAGCGTTGCCATGCCATCTTCAACCGGGCCGGTAAGGAAGATAATTCGCTCTTTCAACAATCGCGAAAAAATATCATAGGCACGCTCGCCGCGGTTGGATTGCTCCACCACCATCGGCACCAGACTATTACTAAAATACTCAACAGGATCGGTCATGCATCATCCATTATCAGTTGGAACATCCTCATATAAGGATATCCTCGGGCCTTGCAATGGCAGACCCGCCAATTTTCTGGGCATTGAACGCTTGCAGCATTTCAAAGGCGGCAATACCCCCACTCATCTCTTCGCAGCATAGGTCACAGCCAGTTAGGTAATCTTTAAGATCACTGATGGCATCACCAGCCCTCTGACCAGCTTATCCTACGAACACAAAAGCGGCAGCACTTGAATCACCCGCGCCCCAAGCTTGAAAGCTAGACACCGGCGCCTGCCCTGTCACCCATAAAAAATCGGGCGCGCGCAGAAATAAGTGCCTTTTCCCCTTTAAGCCCGCGAAAAAGAAAGGGGCCCTGAGGCCCCTTCCAAATCCACTCCAAAAAAGCCTTAGGCTTCCTCTTCGTCCTGCTTGAGCAACTCTTCTTTGGAAACCACTTTGTCAGTGATTTTAGCCAGTTCAAGAATGAAGTCCACGCACTTTTCTTCGTAGATTGGTGCGCGCAGGGAAGCCAAAGCCTGCTGGTTGTTCTTGTAGAATTCGAACACCTGCTGCTCTTGACCAGGGAACTGGCGCACACGGTCAAACAGAGCGCGCTGCACTTCATCATCGGTAACCTGAACTTTGTTCTGCTCACCAACTTCAGAAAGCACCAGACCAAGACGCACGCGACGCTCGGCAATTTTGCGGTACTCCGCTTTTGCTTCGTCTTCGGTGGTCTCTTCGTCTTCAAAGGTTTTGCCGGTCTGCTTCATTTCCGCTTCAACCTGATTCCAGATACCGTCAAATTCGGTTTCCAGAAGCTTTTCAGGCAGCTCGAAAGTGTAAGCTTCATCAAGCTTGTCAAGCAGAGCGCGCTTTACTTTCTGGCGGGTTGCCGCACCGAACTGGCTCTCGATCTGTCCACGAACGATTTCCTTCAGCTTGTCAAGGCTCTCAAGACCAAGGCCGGTTGCCAGTTCATCGTTGATTTCAACGTCGCCTGGCGCCAAAATTTCTTTAATCTCGATATCGAAGGTAACAGCGCGGCCAGCAAGGTTCTCAGCGCCGTATTCTTCAGGGAAGGTCACGTCGATCACTTTGGTATCACCCACCTTCATGCCAACGATCTGCTCTTCAAAGCCCGGAATAAACTGGCCAGAACCGATCACCAGTTCGCCGTTCTCATCTGCACCGCCGTCAAATGGCTCGCCGTCCAGCTTACCAAGGTAGGAAAGCTTCACCTTGTCACCATTGACAACTTCCGCGCCAGCATCACGGGCTTCGAACGGACGATTGCTCTCCGCAATCTGCTTTACCTGCTCATCAACTTCCTCTTCAGAAATTTCAACGATCGGACGCTCCAGCTCAACGCTGGCAAAGTCGATCAGTTCAAACTCAGGCAAAGTCTCGTAGGAAATGGCAAAGGACAAATCTTTGTCGCCCGCCAAAACTGCTTCAGCATCGGCATCCGGCAGATCGATTTCTGGCTGCTGCGCAGGCTTTTCCTTGCGCTCTTCCAGGGTCTTGCCGGTGGTTTCGTTGATCAGATTTGAGATCAGCTCAGCCATTGCCTGACGGCCATACAGCTTCTTGATATGCGCAACAGGCACCTTACCTGGGCGGAAACCGTTGATCTTTACCTTATCTTTCATATCCAAAAGATAGGCATCAAGACGGCTTGCCAGATCAGCAGCTGGTACCACTACTTTCAACTCGCGCTTCAGGCCTTCGGCCAAGGTCTCTGTTACCTGCATGGTCTTTGCTTCGTCCTTATCTAGGACGCGTTCACAGCAGACGATCCGCCTGCTTAAAGCACCGATCAAATTTGGCCTTGAGAGCAACAAAACCGAGGATAACTATCGCTAGCCACGCTTAACTTGCCGCATCAACTGCCTAGAACCAACCGGACTTCGACAACGCCCTCTATTAAATCTCTCCTAATCAGGTCAACAAGAACATCAAGTCCCCACTACGCTGCTCAGGAAGGTTTGGTGCGGCTGATCGCACCATCCAAAGTTAATATCTCAGTTACATCAATGCCTTAGCTTTATCAGCACCGCCCATAACGGCAGTTTCTTGGAAAGCATCGCAAAATGCACAGCTCTCCTCGACTAAAGCATCAACCTTGATTGGGCTCGTCTATATACTGAAAATCGAAGTGGTTGCAAGGCTTCTCACCGTATCTGCCAGAATTTCACAGAGCAAATCTCACCGATACGTCAAAATGAGTGACATCATGTCCTTCGATTGCAAAACGCGCAGCAACCCGTTTGGCCCTGACCTATCAATACAACCAATGCAAGCGACCCTCACCTCTTTGGCCAAGCTTCGTTCTAGCTGACCGACGTCGCGCGCTAACACCAATAACTAAGCGAGGGCAATCAGCAAGCAACCAGAGACCAAAGGCTAGCCATTCAGCAGGAGCACACGCCAGAAGAAGCTGACAGCAAATCCCTGATAGAACGATCAAACAAGAACGGTTTATGAACAGTTTTTGCCAAACACTGCGGATAAAGTTGCGCAACCCGCTTGACTATCGAGCCCAAATATCAGAAAAGCCCTTTCACACCATTCGGTTGGCCTCTTGGCGGAGTGGTGACGCAGCGGATTGCAAATCCGTGTACGCCGGTTCGATTCCGGCAGAGGCCTCCACCTTTCTCCCGCGCCATTGTTTTTATTAGTTTTTCCGGGATTTTTCCCTCACCTTTCTCGCAATAGAAAAAAGTGAGGGATTCTGAGCCCTTTTATGAACGTCACACACTCCTTGCGACATCTATTTTCACACTCGCGATCTCTTATATTTGTTGATCACGCTTCACTAATCACCCTGCAATAAAACGCAGCGAAAACTATCCAGAAACCGAACAAGCACCTACTTCGGCAGCCGCGGATCATCGCACCAACGGCGGGAGAGTTTGATCAACCCATCCGATTGCGCCCGAGCGTACATGCCCAGCATAAAGCCGGTGCCCCCTCCACGTCTGCATCGGCAGGGCCCAGCCAGCGCTCGAGCACCGGCGCGACCACAGGGGTGAGATAGCCCGCCACCAGCGCCCCCACCACAGTTGCGCCGATGGCATTGAAAAGGCTGGCACGCGGATGCACGATCACCCGCACCAGCCCGCCACAGAACTCCCCCGATCAGATACATAATTTTGAGGCCCAGCAGGACCAGAATTGGGTCGCTCATTTGTGCCCCCCTGTTGGCGCCTGACTTCAGCCGTTACTCAACGCGCACTGCCACTTTTTAACAAACTACCAACACCCTTGCCGCCTTTGGCAACCAGCCGCTGCAGTCCACGAGACAGTCAAACAATGAGCCCAACTGCTTCACTTTAGTATAACTCGCTGGCTCGCTCTTACTTAGCCGTTAATGGCTTTTCCCTATTAAATCCTCCAATTGCGGTACTCTTGCCATGAAGGAAAGACGAAATGCCCTACACATTCCCGCAAAATTGCCTCTCTGCAATCCTGTTTGGTATCGCTGCGCTCTTTTGCGGGCACAACGTCTTCGCAGCAGAAACGCCAGCTAAAAGTCTCTTCAAGCAATGCCCGATAACACAAGACGTTCCCAGTACTTTCGCTCTCTGCGCAACTGCTGAGTGCTGGACACTTGATAATGTCGCCTATTGCAAATGCGACGTAAAAAACGAACAAAGCATCTCCTTGCCCTTCCACTTTAAGGCAAATGGTGACGATCAAGATATCTGCGATCTACTGGAAGCAGGGCTAGACAATGGCTTTACTGTCAGTACGTATGCGACACCTCGCCAATTAGAAGCCGATTATGATCCGGCGAAGGAAAGTATGGGGCCACCACTTGCGATCTACACCTGCCGCAACAACGATACAGCACCTGCTGGCTATTCCGCCCAGTGTGACGGCGGCCTTTGCTTCACCAGCACTCAAGGAAAAACCTTCCCCGGTCTTGGCAGCATCGGCGCAAACGAGATAGTCTGCTCTTGCCCTGCGATACCCAGCCCGAAAACCGGTTTTCAGATAGCAGGCCCATGGATATGTGCGCCAGGCGATAAAAACGTAAATGGCCAATGCTGTGACAAGGTCTTTCACGATAAATTTTGTCAGGTACAGAGCATTTCACGCACCGGTACGAAAATCTATGTTGGCGCACCTCCAGGGGTCGGAACAATCCTCTCAAAGCTACTTGATGGCAAAGCACCGACACTGAATCACTGTGCATTTAGATAGGAATTGATTGCGCCGGTTTCCCAGTATGCAATGGCAGCCCAGGTCTAATGAGGGGCACCCGCTGAAGCCAGCTTGTCAGTTCATCCATCACCAACACCCCCGGCGTTTGCCGTTGCGATCATTGGCGGCCACCCGCTCAGCGTCGCGCCGGTCGGCCTTGACCAGCGCCACAAAGCCTTTGGGGCGTAAATTATTGACACAGAACCCCGCGCAATTGCTGGCGAGGCGTGTCTGGCAGGCGGCGTTCAGCAAAATATGGAGCTCGTCCCTAATCCCGGACAGTTTAGAAACCATCGAACAGGTACAAACGGAAGCGACCAACTGGCTCTGGACATACAACAACAACCGGCCAAACATGGCCATCGGCGGCACCACCCCCGCCGACAAGCTGAAACTAGCAGCATAACTCTCCTGCCAAACTCCTCCAAAAATGGGGGAAATACCCTTGACTATGCAATGGAATTGAGTGAAAGCAGATTTCTACTTATAGTTGCATTACAGACGATCTTGGGAGATGTACTTGTTTAATTTTACAATCACACGAAGCGCAATCCTTTCTTGCGGCGCTTTCTTATTATCCTCCTGCGCCGCGGTAACCCACGTCGCACCAACCTCCGGCCCCACAGCTGATATTCGTTTTGCGACAAATATGGAATTTGGCTCGAGCGTAAGGCGCTTTGACGACAAGCAGTGCAAAGTAAATCCGAAAGAATTGGCACGTCTTCGTGTTGGGTACCTTCTGAATAGTAGCGAGAAACGCCTTGGAATACCGGGTATTAAAGCGTTTCACAAAAACGCGGCACAGGAGCTCGTTATTCGAGCCGAAAAGGAGTTTACTTATCTTGTAACGGGATCTAACGTTTCTGGCTCGACCACCTATTCTTGTGCGGTACCATTCTCTCTCAAGGCCAAAGCCGGACAAAAGCTTGAAGTAAGCTTCTCATCAAACTCCGGGATTGTTTGCCGCGTCACTGTCAGCGAAATTACTGGCGGCACCGCAGAAAAAGCTATCCGTAAGCCAATCGGGACTTATACAAACTTACTCTCAAAAGGATATGAAGGCTGCTCCGAAGCTTTTAACAATCCGCCACTATTCTAACAAATTGCTTACCTACCTAATGAAGGCGGCAGCAGCTCAATCGCTGCCGCCCGCCCAATCCAGATTGATTTGCCCTGCGCCTTAAAGTAGGAACGAGACGGAAAGATCAATAGGGCACCACACATGTTGCATGGCGGGGATATTTCAATTGCAATCAAGGCATTTGGCGGTGAGACAACTGACTGGCTCGACCTGTCCACCGGCATCAATCCAACCCCCTATCCGATCCCGAACATCACCGGCGCCGCTTGGCAGCACTTGCCAACAAAAGTTGCACAGCAACAGCTACTCCACGCCGCCCGGCAGGCTTATGCAGTGCCCCAAACTGCCGGAATAGCTGCCGCGTCCGGCACTCAGGCCTTGATCCAGTTGCTGCCACAACTCCTCCCGTTCAGGCGCGTCGAGGTAGTCGGCCCAACCTACGCCTCCCATGCCGAGAGCTGGCGAGCAGCGGGGCGAGATGTTCATCTCACGGCCCAGCTCACTACACCGCAAAGCCCAACCCTGCAAATCACGGTCAATCCGAACAATCCCGATGGCCGCATTCACCAGCCGGAGGCACTGGCCGCCCACGCCAACACACTATCCCCTAGTGGCTCCATGCTTCTTGTAGACGAGGCTTACACAGATCTTGCACCAGAGCTTTCCCTCGCACCCTATGTGGTAGATGCTCCACTGTTATTGCTGCGATCTTTCGGTAAATTCTTTGGCCTTGCCGGCCTGCGCCTTGGGTTTCTGATCGGCAGTCCGGCAATCTGCAAGGCGGCGGAGGCACAGCTTGGCAGCTGGGCCATCGCCGGTCCCGCACTAGAAATCGGCGCTAAGGCCCTGAGCGACACACTCTGGCAGCATCAAATGCGCCACAAGCTCCGCCAACGCACGAAAGAGCTGCACCTTTGCCTGCAACAGCACCAGTTGAGAATTATCGGTAGCACCAATCTCTTCACCCTGATTGAACACCAACAGGCCAAACAGCTGCACAGACACCTTGCACAGCAGCATATCTGGACACGCCATTTCGATTATGACGCAACTTGGCTGCGCATTGGCCTACCCAAAGACACCGCAAAGATTGCGCGACTGGGCGAAGCGCTTGCCGGTTTTGAGAAAGGCTGCTAACCCGCCATGCTCCCAATGCCCGATATCTTCGCCCTATGTTGCCTCGCACTCATCCTTGATGCCGCATTTGGCGAGCCACGCTGGCTGTGGTCGCGTCTATCACATCCGGTCGTCTTTTTTGGTAAAGCGATCAGCGCGCTTGAAGCCCGCAGCAATGCGCCGGGCACCACTTCCGACAAACAGCGAAAATGGCGCGGCCTGCGCGATCTCACCCTATTAATTGTGCTGTTTACCCTGCCCACAGCCCTGCTAAGTTGTGCCGCCTACCAAGCCCCGTGGAGCGCGTGGCTGCTTGCGCTGCCTGCCAGCGTACTGCTTGCGCAAAACAGCCTGCTACGCCACGTACGTGCAGTGTATGTTCCACTTCGCAGCGGCGATCTTGTGAGCGCGCGCCAAGCCGTGGCCATGATTGTAGGCCGCAACCCCGACACTCTTGATGAGGCGGGAGTCAGCCGTGCGGCCATTGAATCTTGCGCGGAAAACTATTCAGATGGCGTCATCGCTCCGCTGTTTTGGCTGCTCGTCGCGGGCCTGCCCGGCCTTGTGTTTTACAAGCTGATCAACACAGCCGACAGTATGATTGGCCATAAAAACGAGCGCTACCTGCATTACGGCTGGGCCGCTGCCCGCCTTGATGATCTGCTTAATCTCATCCCTGCCCGGCTCACCGGCCTTGCCTTCTGCCTTTGCGCACCCGTTGATGGCGGCAACCCGCGACACGCCCTAAAAGTTATGTTGCAAGACGCCACGCAGCACCGCTCGCCCAACGCTGGTTGGCCAGAAGCTGCCATGGCCGCCAGCTTGAACATAGCCCTAGCTGGCCCCCGTCAATATGATGGCTACAAGGTGGAGGACCCCTTTATGAATGCAAGGGGCAGCAAAGCCGCAACGCCCCACCACATTCAGCGCGCCATCCGCCTTTGCACCGCCGCTGGCGCCCTGTTTTTCTTCCTAATTGTTCTGCTTGGCGCCCTGTAAAGAGGGCACCCTAGCCGCACCGGCTTTGCGCCAGCGCCAGCAAGCCATCAAGATCCAAATGCGCCTCAAGATGGTCTGCCAGCGCGTCCAGCGCGCGCTCAACCCGCGCCTCATAGGCAAGGCGCGCAGCAGCGCCAAAACCGCGCAAAAATTCAGATCGGAACGCGTCACTACCAAACAAGCCGTGCAAATAAGTCCCCATCACTTGACCGCTTGCACTCATAGCCCCGTCGGCCCCAGCGCCCTCTAGCTGCAAAAACGGCCTTGCACAATCTGCCCCGTCCGTGCGCCCCAGATGTATCTCGTAGCCACGCACCTGTGCAGCATACGCCGGAGCCACGCCCTGCCGCGCCACGACGGTTTTCTCAGGTGCAAGCACAGTCTCAACGTCAAGCAGCCCAAGCCCGGCAACCGTACTCGCGGCACCCTCAAGCCCCTCAGGATCGTGAATACGCATGCCCAGCATCTGGTAGCCGCCGCATATCCCCAGCACCTTGCCGCCCCGACGCACATGGCCTGCCAAATCCACATCCCAGCCCTGCGCCCGAAAAAACGCCAAATCCCCTATGGTGGATTTACTGCCCGGCAACAACACCAGATCCGCATCCGCAGGTAAAACCTCACCCGGCTGAATTAAAGCCAAGTCTACTGCTGGTTCCAACCGTAGCGGGTCAAGATCATCAAAATTCGCAATTCGGCTGATCACCGGCACAGCGACCTTGACCGCGCCTCCCACACCTTGTGTGCCATGCCCACCGGCCAGATCGAGCGCATCCTCCGCCGGTAAATCGGCTGCTTGCGCAAACCAAGGAACCACGCCGCTACAGCGCCAGCCTGTTCTTGAATCAATCTCTGAAATGCCTGAATCAAAAAGTGAAGGATCACCCCTAAACCTATTGATTATAAAAGATTTAATTCTACTTCGCTCGATATTTTCAAGCACCGCATAGGTCCCCACAAGGGCTGCGATCACCCCGCCGCGATCAATATCGCCGACCAATGCTACAGGTAAATCCGCCGCCTCGGCAAAGCCCATATTGGCAATATCTCCGCTGCGCAGGTTTACTTCAGCCGGCGAGCCCGCCCCCTCAACAAGCACCAGATCCGCAGATGATTCAATCTTGCAGAAACTCTCCATAACATACGGAAGAAGCTTGGCTTTTTGCTTACCATACTCCCGCGCTCGCGAGGTACCAAACCGCTTGCCCTGCACAATGATTTGCGCGCCCACATCCGTTTCCGGCTTCAAAAGCACCGGATTCATATGCACGCTAGGAAGCACCCCAGCAGCCTGCGCCTGCACCGCTTGCGCCCGGCCAATCTCGCCGCCATCGGCACACACCGCTGCATTATTCGACATATTCTGCGGCTTGAATGGCATCACCTTAAGCCCACGCCGCCGATAAGCCCGCGCAAGCCCGGCCACAAGCACGCTCTTGCCCACATTGGAGCCGGTGCCCATAATCATCAATGCCGGGCGTCGCCCTTTAGCCCCTATGTTCTGAGCCCCTATGCCCTGCGTCATCTGCCCTGTCACTCTCCTCAAGCCCAAGCGGGCGAAACTCCTTAGGCACATCAAGCCGCAGCAAATGCAATTCCAGCAGCAACCGCACGCAAGGCCGCACTCCAAAAAGGATCGAGCCGATCAAAAACAACCACGTGCCAGCAAACAGCAGCGCATCATAAAAGAAGAACACGCTGCCCACCACAAACAACAGCGCGGCCAAAAACTCGATCACCGTGCGCCACAGCTCATAGCGGCGCACCAACTCCGCATGGGAGCGTGTGGCCGTGCGCAACCTCGCATCAAACAGCCTCATTTGCCATCTCCCTCAGCCACGCCGCCAGAACATTGCCAGAGCGCCGCCTCTAAAACTCGATCCCTTCCTGCGGCTTCACCCCAGAACGGAACGGATGCTTGATCTGCGTCATATCGGTCACCAGATCCGCAATCTCCACCAGCTCGTCCTTGGCATTGCGCCCGGTAACAATCACGTGTACATCCTCCGGCTTTTCATCGCGTAGGAATGACACCACCTCGTCAATGGGAATGTAGTCATAGCGCAGCACGATATTCAGCTCGTCACACAGCACCAGATTGTGCTCACGCGACAGGATCAGCTCTTTGGCCGCATCCCATGCCTCGCGCGCTGCCGCAATATCCCGCTGGCGATCCTGTGTTTCCCAAGTGAAGCCCTCGCCCATGCGCTTGATGGTCACCAGATCATCAAAACGCTGCAGCGCCAGCCGCTCGCCGGTATCAATGCGCCCCTTCACAAACTGCACCACTGCAACCTTGTGCCCATGGCCAAGCGAGCGAAACACCATGCCAAATCCGGCGGTCGATTTGCCCTTGCCCTTGCCCGTATGCACAATGAGCAGGCCCTTTTCGATGGTCTTTGTCGCCATAATCTTGTCACGCGCTGCTTTTTTCTTGCGCATTTTCTCTGCGTGGCGCGCATCCAGCTCCGCCTCGCTCAATTGAGCCTTCTCAACCATCCGTATCCCTCCGTCCTGTCAAAGCCATCAAGCTGCCAGCGCCGCTTTCAGTCTCTGCAAGTCACTATAAGCACTGTTGCGCCGCGAAACCCAAAGGCCGCGCTCTTGTGCCTCCATAAATCTTAGTACCATTTCCATCAGCGCCGCCGGGTTAACCTGCCGCAAAAACTCTTGCACCGCTTCATCTTCGATATAGGCGCCATAGAGTTGGTCGAAATGGTGCCCCTGCACCGCTTGCGTTGTGGCGGCAAAGGCAAACAGGTAGTCAAGGCTGGCCGCCATTTCAAACGCCCCCTTGTAACCGTGCCGCATCACCCCCGCGATCCATTTGGGGTTGGCCGCACGGCCACGCACCACGCGGCCGATTTCCTCCGACAGCGTGCGCACTACCGGGCGCTCGGGGCGCGAGTGATCATTATGGTAAACCTGCGGCGCCGACCCGCGCAAGGTCTCCACCGTTGCCGCAAGCCCCCCTTCAAACTGGTAGTAATCATCGGAATCAAGCAGGTCATGCTCGCGATTATCCTGATTATGCACCACGCCATCCACATGAGCTAGCCGCTGCTTGAAATCATCGCGCAGCTCCGTCCCTTGCGCATCAAGCCCGTAAGCATAACCACCCCAAGCAAGAAACGCCTCGGCAAAATCAGAGCGCTCCTGCCAGATCCCTTCATCAATAAGCGCCTGCAAACCGGCACCATAGGCCCCCGGCTTACTGCCATACACCCGGTACGCTGCCCGTTTTTGCGCCTCTTGCCGGCTCAGGCCCGCGCCCTCCAGCTGCGCCGCCTGCTCACGGACGCGCACCATCAGCGGGTTGGCGCTGTCCGGTTCGTCCAGAGCCGCAATCGCCCGCACCGCCTTGTCAAACAGGGTGATCAACTGAGGAAACGCGTCGCGGAAGAACCCGGAAATCCGCAAGGTTACATCAACCCGCGGGCGCTTCAATTCGCTCAAGGACATCACCTCAAAGCCGCTCACCCGCCCTGAGGCAACCTCCCACACCGGCCGCGCGCCAATAAGCGCCATCGCCTGCGCAATATCGTCGCCGCCCGTACGCATATTTGCCGTACCCCAACAAGAAAGCACCAGCCCTTGCGGCCACTCACCTTCCTCTTGGAAATGCCGCAGTGCCAACGCCTCGGCCGAACGCGCACCCAGCTGCCATGCGGTCTGCGTTGGCACCGCCCGCACATCAACCGAATAGAAGTTCCGGCCCGTTGGCAGCACATCCGGCCGCCCGCGCGACGGCGCGCCCGATGGCCCGGGGGCAACAAACTGCCCCCCAAGCCCCGCAAGGCAGGAGGCAATCTCTTGCGCGCCGCTCGCATCAACATCTGGCCCCAAGCGGCCGAGCACATCCTCAAGCACCGCCTTGGAGTTTGTGAAGCCCTCCGGCAAGCGCACCGCCCCATCAAGCAGCGCAATGCCAAGCAGCTCCAGCCGCTCAACCGTATCGCCGCAGTGTCGCCACGGCGCATCGCTGAGCTGCGACAGAATTTGCGGCCGCGGCCCGTCCCACGGCCTTTCAAAGGCGCAGTCCAGCGGGTCAAATCCTTCCAGATTCAAATCCTCAGCAAACGCCCGTAACAGACTCTGATCGCACACAGATTGCCCTCGCGGAACACGTGAAAGAGCCAGCAAAAAGTCCCGCCGCTGCTCGCCCTCCGGCGAGCGCCCCAGCACATGCAAACCATCGCGGATTTGCAGCTCTTTTAAATCGCAAAGATGTGCATCCAGCCGGGCCAGCTGCGTTTCTTCGCTCATACCCGCCTCAAGGCCGATGTCTTTATCCAGCCCATGGCGCGTTGCGCAGGCAAGAATCTCCTGCCCCAGCACTTTCATGCGCCGCGCATCCACCCCGCTGGCCAAGTAATACTCATCCAGCAAGGTTTCTAACTCGCTGGCCGCACCATAACTCTCCGCCCGTGTGAGCGGCGGTGTCAAATGATCAACAATCACAGACCCAAGACGGCGTTTCGCCTGCGCCCCTTCGCCCGGATCATTCACAATAAACGGATAAAGATTGGGAAGCGGCCCCAGCACAGCCTCGGGGAAGCACTCTTGCGAAAGCGCCAATGCCTTGCCCGGCAACCATTCCAGATTGCCATGCTTGCCCAAATGCACAACCACATCCACCCCGGCCACAAAGCGCAAATAAAAGTACCAAGCAAAATAATTGTGCGGCGGCACCAGATCCGGATCGTGATAGGTCTCCTTGGGGTCAATATTATAACCGCGCGCCGGCTGCACGCCCACAAAGGTGTTACCAAAGCGATGCAGCGCCAAACGGAAACCGGCCGCGCGTCCCTGCCCCTCCAGATAAGGGTCATCCGTCGGAGCGCCCCAGCGCGCCACCACCGCCGCTTGCACGGGTTGCGACAACTGTGCAAAGCAGCGCTCATATTGCGCCAATGGCAGCACCTGCCCCCCTTGCCGACCCTGCCTTTGCGCCAGTGCGTTGGTTGGCCCTTGCAACAGCAGCTCCATCAACTGCGCGCTATGGGCAGGTGCACCGCTCACATCATAGCCGGCCACCCCCATCGCACCAAGCAGCTCACAGCAAGATGCAGGTGTATCAAGCCCGACCCCATTGGCCATGCGCCCATCTTTGTTTGGGTAGTTTGCAAGCACCAGCGCACTTTTCCGCTCGGCTACGCTTTGGTGCCGCAGCCGCGCCCAGCGCGCCGCCAATTCCGCAACAAATGCCACCCGATCCGCCACCGGCACAAAATCCACCGGCGTAAACTGCGTTGCCTCGCTGCGTGGGGCCTCCTCCTTAAACGACAAAGCCCGGGTAAGCAGGCGTCCGTCCAGCTCCGGCAACACCACATGCATGGCCAGATCCCGCGAGGATAGCCCCTGGTCGCTCTCCTCCCACCCCTGCCTTGAGGAGGAAGAGAAAATCACCTGCAACACCGGCGCCCCGGGGGCATCAAGCAAAGTCGGCTCATGCTTCATTCCGGCCTTGGACAGCGCAAACGCACTTGCATTCAGCACCACATCAGGCGGCACTTGTGCAAACACTTCGCGCACCACCGCCGCGCACTCTGCCTGCTTGAGGCTCGCCACGAAGACCGGCAGGGCATTCACCCCTTGCGCCCGCAGCTCCGCCACCAAGGCATCCACAGGAGCCAGCGCGCCGCTTTGATAAAGCGCGCGATAAAACACCAGCGCCGCAACGGGTCGCCCCTCCTGCCAGCTCGCCTTAAGATCGCCCAGCGTTGGCAAGGCCTGCCCGCGCAGGTAAAGCCCGGCCTTTGGCAAGGGCCGCGCCGGGGCAGGCTCCCCCTTAATGCATCCGGCCAGATACGCGGCATAGCGAAGCGCTCCGGCAAAATTTTCAGGCCCTCCCTCAACCAGATACTGCCAAAGCGCGCGATAAGCCCCATCATCAACACTGGAGAGACGGGCAAGCTCGTCATCCCACTTGTCATCGCCGGGCAGCAAAACCAGCTGGATATCTCCCGCCGCAGCCATCGCGCCAAGCCGTTCAACGCCATAGCGCCAATACTCAGCCCCGCCCAAAAGCCGCACCACCACAAGGCGCGAGCCCGCAACCGTCTGCTCCAGATAAAGATCAACCGAATAAGGGTGCGACAAAGCCAGCTGCGATGCCAGACGCAAACTAAAACCCGCCGCCTCTGCCCCCAGCTGCGCATAAGCAGCATCAAGCCCCGCAAGCTCCGTATCAGCCGCACTTAAGAACAGCACATCCGCGGGGGACTGAGACAGATCAACCGCCTCTTCCCCCTCATCCAGACGCCGTGTCTGGCCTGCCAATATATGCATCAGGTTCTAGGCCTTTACCGCTGCACCAATATGGTCTTTCACTGCAGCCAGATCAAAACCGGCAAGCCCGATCACCACCAGCTGCTTCGCCATTTCGCTGCCAGCCGCAAACCAGACCTCCACACGCGGCCCAACCGCCTGCACCATGGCCGGCGCGCCCTTGCCTTCAATGCGCACCACCCCCTTGATACGCAGCACACCAGCAACAGCCATTGCCTTGGCAACCTGTGCCTCAACGTCCCTCAAGCTGGCAAAGCTTTTGGCCGCCACCACAGAGCTGGTGAAATCATCATGCGAATGACTGTGATGATGGTGGTGGTCGTGATCGTGATGATGGCCGTGGCTATGCCCGTCTGCTTGGTGATGTACTTTTGTCTGTGCCGATTCATGCGCTGCCTCATGTGCGGAAAGCCGCTGCGCCATATCATCCTCTGCCGCCGCATCACGCCCCAATAGCACCTCAAGCGCCAACTCGCCACCATGGGCACTCACCACCTCAACAGCCTCACGCAGGCGCGGCGTCAATTGCGCCTTGACTTGCGCCAGCCCCTGCCCATCCACAAGATCAGCTTTGTTCAGCACCACCAGATCCGCACAGGTCAGCTGATCGGCAAACAGCTCCTCAATCGGGCTCTCGTGATCTAGCGCCTCGTCAGCCAGCCTCTGGCTCTCCAACGCCGCCCTGTCACTCACAACGCCGCCAGCAAGCACCGCAGGCGTATCCACCACACTGACCACACTATCAACACTCACCAGTGGCTTCACCGTGGGCCAGTTAAACGCCCGCACCAACGGCTGCGGCAAAGCCAGACCGGAGGTTTCGATAACAATCACTTCAGGTGCCGGATCCCGCGCCAACAGCATTTCCATAGTTGGCAGGAAATCATCAGCCACAGTGCAACATATGCACCCGTTGGCCAGCTCCACCACCTCCTCGGCGCTACACTCCGGATCCGCACAGCCATTCACCAGCGAGCCATCAAAGCCCATCTCGCCAAATTCATTGACAATCAACGCAATGCGTTTGCCCTGCGCCTTTCTCAAAAGGTTACGAACGAGTGTTGTTTTCCCCGCCCCTAGAAAACCGGTGATGATAACGGCTGGGATTTTTTGCTTAGGTGCTGCAGCAAAGCTGGTCATAGTCGTATCTCCGGATTAAGGGATGGCTTCAGCTGCAAGGCTTGCCCGCTTGCCATAAACATTACTGTATCGCAGGCATTTGCCACCTGCTGGTTGATCCGTCCCGCTTCATCGCGAAACCGGCGCGCCAATTTGTTCTCAGGTACAATCCCTAGGCCAACCTCGTTGCTCACCAGCACAACAGGCCCACGTGCACGCAAAAGCGCAGCACACAGCTCATTCGCCGCCGTATCCAGCTCACAGCCCGCATGCATTAAATTGGAGGTCCATAAAGTAAGGCAATCTATCAAGAGGCAGGTCTCTGCCGCGCTTTCACGCGCAACCACGCCCGCCAGATCCAAGGGCTCTTCCACCGTGCGCCACTGCGCGCCGCGCCGGCTCTGGTGCTGCCCGATGCGCTCTTGCATTTCCCCATCAAAGGCTTGGCCACTGGCCACATAAACGCAAGCGCGCCCGCTCGCTTCCACAAGGCGCTCCGCATAGGCGCTTTTGCCCGATCTGGCACCGCCTACAACCAGCACAAGACTGGCACACCGTGTGGCCGCTGGCTGCTGTTCAGCCATGCTCATATCTGCTGCTCCTTCTCCGTCCACCCGACGGTCAAGCTTATCCTCTTGCGCTATCAGCCGGTCTCCTGGCTTGCAGCTCCAACGAACACCCTTGCCTTCCCAGAGGGATCAAACACCTCTCCAGTGGCCCTAAAAGGCGCATTCTCGCTGCTTACAGTTGCGGGGGCAGCTGCGGCTTCCTCCTTGTTGCACGACCTCTAAAATAGAGGCACAAGGACCGCATTCCCGTTTCAGCCGGCTACTCGCTTCATATGGAATGAAACAATTCTCCAGCCACCAATAGCGCTAGGGGCAGTTGTGGCGCTTTCCCCACCCCCTGTCAATGCAAAGCCACCTGCGCATGCTGTCCACAAGCGCAAGTTCCGATAAAACCCATAGGCAATCTTGCTGTTTTGGGGATTAATATCGCTCAAGCCACGGAAAAATGTCAGTAAATCACAATTCTTTAAAAAATCCTCTTGGCAAACCCGCCAAGCCTTTGTAAAAGCTGCCTCACACAAACGGCGAGGCAACTTGCCAAGGGTGAGTATTCCCCGGTAGCTCAGTGGTAGAGCAAGCGGCTGTTAACCGCTTGGTCGCTGGTTCGAATCCGGCCCGGGGAGCCATCACTTTACCATCGCAGTTTGTGGACTAAAAGTTGATCCCCGGTAGCTCAGTGGTAGAGCAAGCGGCTGTTAACCGCTTGGTCGCTGGTTCGAATCCGGCCCGGGGAGCCACTTTTATCAAAATGCGAGATGATCCCCGGTAGCTCAGTGGTAGAGCAAGCGGCTGTTAACCGCTTGGTCGCTGGTTCGAATCCGGCCCGGGGAGCCATCACTTTACCATCTTCAAAACTTCCCCTTACCTCATCCAGAATAATCCGGCCAATTCGGGTAAGCATCCACTTACCATGCTTTGCCGCAGGCACTCACATGCGCACCACCACTCCCGTCTTTCTGTTGCATCACATTTGATGCCAACGAATTCAGGAGAGTCCCATGCTTGCCCTTCGCCCCCTTACACTTTCAACCGCCTGCCTCATTATGGCCGCTGCGTTCTTAGCCGCGCCCAGTAGTGCTCTTGCCGATGTCGCCATTCCCTATGTTGGCGAAGATGATTGCGACGATCATGAAAAAGAGGTCACTGTCTCCGCAGAGGGAAACTACATCCTGTTCCAAAAACGCCCACATGACACCGACACTTACGCCGAGCTTACCGACACCACCAGCCATGTGGGCATTGAGATCCAGAAAAACCAAAACTTCTGCTACTACGAGCCCAAAGCGATGAGCAGCAACTTTTGCTTTGATGGCCGCGACCCAGATGACAGTGAAGTTGACGCCATCATCGCAACCCCCAACTACCAGCCACAATCCGATGACGAGGAATGCGATCTAGAATAAGGCGTATCGACATAGGGGAGATCCACGATCTCCCCTATTAAGCCTTTGACAACCATAGGGCAACTTCCCATAGGATTTAGTCAAATCACCTTCCCCAAGGCAGGTAATTATTAATATATCACACCACAATCTAGAGGCAGATTTCACTCGCAGCTGCAACAACAATTAAAAGCGAGGCCCCATGCCTAAGTCAATTGCCCCTAAGCCAGCAACCCTTGTTAGAGCCAACTCTTGCTTCTTGGAATGCGCCGCCACATCGCTCTTGGCCCTACTGTTCGTCTTCGCAGTGTCCCTCTGCGCGAAGGCAACTGAGCCCGCCCAGAAGCCCCCCTCCCTTGCCGTCAGCCAAGGCACAGCCACCTATGAATTGCCCGGAGACGCGTTGCTTGTCACGCTCTCGCCTGCGAGGGATAAAGCAGACAGTGATCCGCTGGACAGCGGCTTTGATTTGTGGGTCGGAAAAGTCAGCTTGCCACAGCGTGACGCTATATGGGTAGAGCTGATCGACGGCTACGGCGAAGTGGTTTACGAATCTGAAGTTACTGCGAATGAAACCCACCTGTTGCCCGATGGGCGCGCTATCGCTGTGAGTGCCGCCCCGCCCCGGCAAGGCGCCAAGAAAAACGTACAGCGCCTGCAAGATGCGCAGACCGTGGTCGTCAGCCAGGTTCCCTTTCCCGCCGAACCACAAAAACTAACCCTTACTTTGCTGCAAACATCCTTCCATGAGCAAGACAAATCAACGCTCTTGGAACTTGCACGCGCAGGGCAATCGCTGTTGGATGTTATCACCACCAACACTCCCCCAAAGCCAGCAAGCAAACCCGAACGCGCAAATATTTTTTAAATCGACATCACAAAACGCCCTTACAGGAAAGCGCATTCTACAATTATGCGCTTTCAGCAAATGAAATCCAACATATTCAAATCGCAAACAACCTCATTCCTTGAGAGCACTCCAACTGTCGCGCTAGATTTGCGCAACTGAACACAGCGCGCGCTTTTGCGCGTTCGACAATTGGATTGCATCATATGGATATTCGCAGCTCCGCCCTAAAAGCCATTGGCAACACTCCGCTTATCAAACTGGACAAAGCCTCCCAGCTCACCGGCTGCCAGATCTATGGCAAAGCCGAGTTCATGAACCCCGGACAGTCCGTCAAAGACCGAGCGGCTTTGTTCATCATTGAAGACGCCATCGCCAAGGGGCAATTAAAACCGGGCGGCATCATTGTTGAAGGCACCGCGGGCAACACCGGCATCGGCCTTGCGCTTGTCGCCAGTGTTCTGGGTTTTAAAACTGTTATTGTGATACCAGAAACCCAAAGCGAAGAGAAAAAACAAATGCTCCGCCTTGCTGGCGCACAGCTGGTGGAGGTTCCCGCGGTTCCCTATCGCAACCCGAACAACTATGTAAAAGTTTCTGGTCGCTTGGCCGCACAGCTTGCAAAATCTCATCCACAAGGTGCCATTTGGGCCAACCAGTTTGACAACACAGCCAACCGCGATGGACATATCCGCACCACCGCCCAAGAGATCTGGCAGCAAACCGATGGCAAGGTCGATGGCTTTATCTGTGCTGTTGGCACCGGCGGCACGCTGGCAGGCACCGGCTTTGGCCTGAAGGAAAAGAACGCGGATATAAAAATTGGCCTCGCCGATCCAGACGGCGCGGCGCTATACCACTACTACAAGCATGGCGAACTCAAATCCTCCGGCTCCTCAATCACCGAGGGGATTGGTCAGGGCCGCATAACCGCCAACCTGCAAGATGTGCACGTCGATCTGCCCTTCAACATCGCCGATAAAGATGCCCTGCCAATTCTGTTTGATCTGGCAGAACATGAGGGCATGTGCCTTGGCGGTTCATCGGCAATCAATGTGGCGGGAGCCATCGCCATGGCACGCGAACTCGGTCCTGGGCATACCATCGTCACCATCCTGTGTGACTATGGCAGCCGCTACCAGTCCAAGCTCTACAATCCCGCGTTTCTACGCGCAAAACACCTCCCCATCCCCCACTGGCTGGAACAGCAGGCCCAAGTGGACATCCCGTTCGAAGCAGCATAAGGCTCTCAATAAAGGCGGCAACTTCGGTTGCCCCTTATCCCTAGCGCGCCATCGCGGACTTCCGCTCCAACTCCAGCAACTTTTGCTTACGCCACAACCCGCCGCCATATCCGGTTAAGGCACCATCTGCGCCTATAACCCGGTGACATGGAATGACAATCGCGATCTGGTTCGCCCCGTTTGCGCGCGCCACCGCCCGCACTGCACTGCGTCGTCCCATCTGCACAGCCAGCGCACCATAGCTGCGCGTCTCCCCGCATGGCACCTCTTGCAAGGCCCGCCAAACCTGTTTGGTAAAAGCGCTCCCATGCAGAGCCAGTGGTGTTTCAAATCGTTGCAATTTACCGTCGAAGTAGGCCGAGAGCTCTGCGGCAATCTGTTCGGTAATTGCCGTGCGCCCAAGCCCCATCTGCCCCCGGCAAAACTTATTTAGCTGCGCCAGCTCTCTGGGCAATGCCTTGCGCTCGCAAAACTCCAACAAGTGCAAGTGCTGCGTATCGCACACAGCAATCATCGCCCCCAGCGGCGTCTCGATCCAATCCGCCTTTAGCAAGCCATCCTGCTGCAATTCAGAGGGCAACACACCAAGCAGCTTGGCAAAGGCATTGGCAAAACCACCCGCTGTTGTAAAACCCGCCTCCAACTGAGCGTCGATCACCTTGCCGCCATCCTCAAGCACCTCAAAGCTTTGCCGCAGTCGGCTTTGCCGTGCCATCTCCAAAAACGTCACTCCAAAGTGTCGTTTAAAGGCGCGGCGCACGCTGGAGGGATCGTGTCCCAACCGCTTCATATCCTTTTCACTCCAGAGCCGCTGCGGCTCTTTTTCCAAGGCCTCCAAGAGCTGCGCCACCACCGGATCCGCCTCTTGCCCCTGCTGCATGGGCACGCAGCGCTTGCAGGGGCGGAAGCCAGCCTCCAGGCACTCGGCAACGCACTCGAAAAACACACAGTTCTCGCGTTTTGGCTTACGCGCCGGACATGTCAGACGACAGAAAATCCCGGTACTGCGCACACCCACGTAGGCACGCCCTTCATAAACAGCATCACGCCGCAACAGGGCATCATATAGCTCATCCGAGCTTGGCAACTGAAACATCATGCCTCTCTACCTAGCAAAGCCCGCCGATTTCGTCCCGCACAAAACGGGCAGCTATTCTTCAAAAGGCTCCGCTGCGCGCACTGTCCGAAAATGCTCTTTTAAGGCGCCCTTGATGTCCGTTACCCTCTGGCCACGTCCATGGTGATCAGCTAGTCTGCCCCCATGTTTTCATCACCTGTCAATATTGAAGTCCTCGCCACCATAACCCTTTTCCTTTATGCGCTCGCCATCGTGTGCGCGGCCCGCGAGATCATGTATGGACGCACCTCGCAAGGCTCAATTGCGTGGTTACTCTCCCTGTTTTTCCTGCCCTTTCCGACAGTCTTCCTCTATTTCATCTTCGCGTGGAAACGCTTTGAAGACTATCAAAGGGTTGAACGTACCGTCTCCTACTTTGAACAAGCGGTTCTGCAGCGCTTCACCAGTTTTGTTGATGACACGGCCAACGCAGCTTGGCCGGTACACAACCGCATCACCTCGCTGCCATTCCTGCGCGGCAATGAATGCGAGTTGCTGCAAAACGGCCCGGCCACACTTGATTCCATCCTCAAGGGCATCGCCAAGGCGCAGCGGTTCATTCTGGTGCAGTTCTTCATCATCCGCCACGATGAGACCGGCGAGCGTCTGGCAAACGCTCTGATAGAACGCGCCACCAGCGGCGTAGAGGTATTCTTGCTTTATGATGATATCGGCTCTCGGCAGCTGTCCTATGCCTATATCGAGCGGTTGCAAGAGGCGGGCGTACGCGTCTCCGGCTTCAACAAACGCCACCGCTGGCTGCGCATGCTCGGCCCCATGCGTCTCAATTACCGCAACCACCGCAAGATCGTCGTCACCGACGGCACCACCTCATGGGTCGGTGGCCACAACATCGGCGATGAGTACATGGGAAAATCCGCAGTGTTTGGCAAATGGCGCGACACCCATGTTCGCGTCTCAGGCCCGGCCTGTGCAGCCACCAGCCTTTCTTTCGTGCAGGATTGGTTTTGGGCCACCGGAAACCCGCCAAACATCACCCTGCCCGACACCATGCCAACGCCCGGACAAGAGCCGGTGCTTACCATGCCAACAGGTCCCGCCGACAAACAGGAAGACTGCGCCATCGCCTTTGTCGAAACCATCTCCCGCGCCCGTGAACGCCTATGGTTGGTCAGCCCCTATTTCGTCCCCGGCATCGAGATCCTCACCGCCCTTTATGCTGCTGCCCTGCGCGGTGTCGATGTGCGCATTTTACTCCCGGAAAAAGCTGATCATTGGCTGGTCTGGCTCGCCTCCTATGCCCATGCGGACGATCTGGCCCGCCACGGCATCAAAGTTTACCGCTATCTGGAGGGTTTTTTGCATGAGAAAGTCGTATTGGTGGACGACACATTGGCAGGTATTGGCACGGTCAACATGGACAACCGCTCCATGGCGATCAACTTCGAGATCACCCAGTGGTTTACCGGAACAAAAATGATCGCAAGCGTTTCCGATATGCTGCGCGCAGACTTCACCAATGCCCGCCCCACCAACCAACAGGAACTAGCAGACCGCGCCTATGGCTTCCGCATTCTCGCCCGCGCCGCCCGGCTGTTTTCACCTGTACTTTAGGCCCGAAGTATTGTTAGGGGCACAATTAAACGGTTGACCCATAGCTATCTCGGCACCCAACATACTCCCATCGCATTTTTTACCGGACGACATAGCATGACTGAAAAACTTTTTGAATCAGATGCCTACCTGCGCAGCTGCGAGGCCACGCTCACCGATGTAACGCCAGAGGGCGCACTGGTGTTCGATCGGACCATTTTCTACCCGCAAGGGGGCGGGCAGCCCGGCGACAGTGGGGCCATCGAGCTAGCCAATGGCGATACCCTTACAATTGCCAATACCAAATACAGCGGGGACCGCCGACACATCATCCACATAGTCGAGGGAGAACCAACGGCACTTGTCCATGGCGAAAAATACACACTCCACCTCGATTGGCCGCGCCGCTACGCCCTCATGCGCTCGCACACCGCCCTGCATTTGCTCTCGGAGGCGATGCCCTACCCTGTCACAGGCGGACAAGTCAGCGAGGCCAAAGGTCGCCTTGATTTTTTGTTGCCGGATGCCGACATTGACCGGGATGCCATCACCGCCCACTTAAATCAACTGGTTGAAGAAGATCACCCGGTCACGCAGGAATGGATAAGCGACGCCCAGTTGGATGCAAATCCTGAACTGGTGAAAACCATGAGTGTCCAGCCCCCGCGTGGCGCCGGCCGAATCCGCCTTGTACGCATCGGCGAGAAAACCGATCTACAGCCCTGTGGCGGCACACATGTGCACACGACTAGCGAGATTGGCAGGCTCAAACTTGGAAAAATCGAAAGCAAGGGCAAGGAAAACCGCCGTGTCCGTATTATTCTGGAGGATTAATCCGTGCTGAAAGACCCACTGGTCAGCCCTCAATGGCTTGCAGAGCATTTAGATGCCCCCGACCTTGTCACCATTGACGCCTCTTGGTACCTGCCCGACATGGGCCGTGACGCCAAAGCCGAATACGCTGCCGGTCACATTCCCGGCGCTCGGTTCTTTGATATTGATGATGTCAGTGACACGGAAAGTCCACTGCCGCATATGCTACCGAGCGCCGCCAAGTTCGCCAGCAAAATGAAGCAGCTTGGCATTGGCGATGGTCAGTCCATCGTTGTTTATGACGGTATGGGCATTTTTTCTTCTGCCCGCGTCTGGTGGATGCTACGCGTCTTTGGTGTCAAACAGGTTTATGTGCTCGACGGTGGCCTGCCTGCCTGGAAAGCCGCCAAGCTTCCCCTGACAGATGATCACACGCTGCCAAAAGAACGCCAGTTCACCGCCAGTCTCAATCATGACATGGTGCGCTCACTACTTCAGGTTGAAGCTGCCCTCAAGGACGGCCGCACCTTTGTTCTGGATGCGCGCCCCCCCGAACGCTTTAACGGCCAAGTGCCAGAGCCCCGCGCCGGTGTTCGCGCAGGTCATATGCCCGGCGCTCTCAATCTACCTTTCCCCCTGGTGTTGCAAGATGGCAAAATGCGCAGCGTTGACGAGTTGAACGACATTTTCACACAAATGGGCATTGCCAGCGCAGACCCTGTCATCACCTCTTGCGGCTCAGGTGTGACGGCGGCAATCCTCGTCCTCGCGCTCACCCGTATTGGCCACTATAACACCGCAATCTATGACGGCTCGTGGGCAGAGTGGGGAACAAACACCGAGACAGAAGTAGTATAACCAACAATAGCAAGGTCGGCGCCGCAACCTAACCTTAGTATCGGCGCCGCTCTTTAAGTCATTTCAATCAAAGACGCAAATTGCTTAGAATTTTGCATATTAATTTACTTCAATTTTTATCATTCACAAAACATGTAACCAATATTGCAACTTATGCTTGCACGAATCTTTTCATCCTCTAGATCTAACCTAGTAAAATTCTAGTTCTGGAGACTATTATGAAAAAAATGATTGCGCTCGCAGCAGTGGCTCTGTTGGCCGCCCCTGCAGCTTTTGCTCAAGAGGCAAATGATGCAGAAAAATGGCAAGGTGCCTATGTTGGCGTAAAAGGCGCTTACAATTTCGGCGAGTTGTCTGGCAAAGATAAGAAGAGCAAGTCCGAAGATTTTTCCATTAATGGCGCTGGCTTTTCATTTTATGCGGGCTTCAACACTGCACTCAGCGAAAAGCTGATTCTAGGTATTGAAAGCTCGGTTGGCTACGGCTTTGCGAAAAAAGAAGTCGGCACAGTAGCAGTAGACACTACTCGAGTTTCTTTCAAGCGAAAGCTAGATGTTGATGCAAAAGCGCGCCTAGGTTTCGCCATGGATCGCATACTGCCGTTTGTAAGCGCAGGCGTTGGACTTTCTCAACAAGAGCTAGAAATGGAAGATGCTGATTCAAAATCTACTCACAGCAAGTCTGTGCTCTTCTACTCAGCAGGTATCGGCGCTGACTACAAGTTGACGGACAACATCGCCGTACGTGGTGAATATGACTACCGCCACTACAGCGAAACCAAGTTCAAGACCATCGGAGACGATGTAACCGCAACCGGCCATGACCACCGTATCTCCCTCGGTGCGGCCTACAGCTTCTAGGCTTTAATGGCCCGAGACGACATCTGAAAGGCGCCCTCTGCGGCGCCTTTTTAGTTACGCACAGCTCGTTAACGACACGCCCTACCCTGTGCAAAAATATGTGCCAAAAACCACGAGTAGGCCCTCCCCACAACAGGCCTGACAACGAGTTCTACAGCGCAATCCCTAGGGATCTTGGCAAAACACAGGTGATAATCCAAGAGATTTCCATCAGAAGCTGCATGGAAGGCCGAGACAACTCATAGGCAAGCCAATCTCGCAGCGCGACCCTTGTGCAACACACACAACTATTTTCCTCGTATCCCTGAATTATACCTTGTCAATATATGCTACGCTCTTATACCGGGTTTGCATCGCGCATCCTACGAGGAATAAAATGAAAAGAATCTCAATTGCTGCAGCGGCGGCCGTGATCGCCACCACCGCATTCGCTCAGGATAATAACAATGCACAAGACTGGGCTGGTGCATATCTCGGCGCCAAAAGTGGCTACAACTTCGGCGCAATTGGCTCCCCGGAGACGAGCAACGAAATTGAAGTAAACGGCGCTGCATTTGCGCTGTTCGCGGGCTACAATTTTGCAACGTCCGACAAGCTCGTCCTAGGTCTGGAAACATCGCTCGGCTACAACCTTTCAAAAAAGACAGAGGGAACCGTTGGCGCCCACTACTCGCAATTCAAGCGCCTGTTTGATGTCGAAGCCAAAGCGCGCCTTGGCTACGCTGTGGATCGCTTCCTTCCTTTCGCAAGCGCAGGGTTTGGCCTGTCGCAGCAAAGTTTCGAAACCAGCGACGTAGCTTCTTCCGTTAAGGATAAAAAAACCCTCGTGTTTTTCACTGCCGGTGCCGGGCTTGACTACCAAGTTACCAACAAGGTTACACTGCGCGGTGAGTATGACTATCGCCACTATGGCGAAACCAAATTCAAAACCACCGGAGATGATACAAAGGTCAAAGGCCACGATCATCGTGTCACCTTTGGCGCATCCTACAGCTTCTAGGCTTTAAAGGCCCAAGTCAGCAAGCAGAAGGCGCCTGATAAGGCGCCTTTTTTGCGTAACTGTTTTTACCCTTCGGCTTGCACTAGCTTACACCGGCCCGAAGGAAAAGCAGGGCGCGCTAAACCCGTTCCGCCGCCTAGATCACCGGTGGTTTGCCCAGCTCTACCTATCACTTGCAGTTTGTAATACCTGCTTGCTGCTATTCAGTCTCGAATAACAACACGAATTTCAAATCTCAGAATTGATAGTGTAACCCAGTTGAAAATCGGTGAGCTGTATTAGGATCTGTGAGATATTGATTTAGGAAACGTGTTTTTTCCCCGAAATTGCGGCGGTAGTTGTATTCACCGCGGAAAGTCAACCCCTTGTAGATCTTCAGGTCAACACCAGTTCCGGCTGAGAAAAATACTTTGTTAGCTCGAGTAGAATGGCGCACACGTCGCTTACGAGCAACATCGTCGTGCTCAAATGCAAGCTTTAGGCGCTCATATCCTACACCTGCGCTAGCAAATGGCAAAAAACGATCAAAAGCAAAGCCAAATCTTACCCTGCCCTCAACTTCCAATTCCCGCTTTTTTTCAAAGCGCCAACCCACTGTGTAAGAGGAAATTTCGCCGCCATATGCTTCTGTAGCGCCTGTGCCAACTAGTACCTCGGCACCAAGCAATAACTTAGACAACACCACAGTATTTACGCCTCCATACAGGCTAACACCAAGAGATAAGTCGCTGGACCTACCTCCATTGCCGATGGAGCCACCATACGTGAACTTGTCATAATCCCCCTTAATGCCCAGATACACACCTGACCAATTGGGGTTTTCCTCTGCATTCACAACAACTATTGGCGAAAAAGCCATGATACACGCGGCAAAAATAACAAGTTTCATCAATCGATTCCACAAAGCAAATTGTATGAAATGCATCATAACAACTTTAGGTAGTATTGTATAGTTCACTTATCGTCTACCTAATGCGTTCAGGAGTGCGCATGAGCAACCAAGCTGGAGTACTTCCCGTGCGCAGCAAAAAAGCGGCCAGTTCATGTGTCCGCCAAACAAAGCACAGCAACAAAAAAGGCCCGCAACGAAATGCTGCGGGCCTTTATTATCTCAAGATTACCGAGAGCCTAGTGGTGCAGGATCTGGCTGAGGAACAACTTGGTGCGCTCATGCTGCGGATTAGTGAAGAACGGTTCTGGCTCGTTCTGTTCCACAATCTGTCCGCGATCCATAAAGATCACCCGGTTTGCAACCTTGCGTGCAAAACCCATCTCGTGGGTTACGCAAAGCATGGTCATACCTTCTTCAGCAAGACCAACCATCACATCCAGCACTTCCTTGATCATCTCTGGATCAAGCGCAGATGTTGGCTCATCAAACAGCATGATTTTCGGGTTCATACACAGTGAGCGGGCAATAGCCACACGCTGCTGCTGACCACCGGAAAGCTGGCCTGGATACTTATTCGCCTGCTCAGGGATCTTCACACGCTCAAGATAATGCATGGCGATCTCTTCCGCCTGCTTCTTCGGCATCTTGCGAACCCAGATCGGCGCCAGCGTACAGTTTTCCAAGATCGTCAGGTGCGGGAACAAGTTGAAGTGCTGAAAACACATACCAACTTCACGGCGGATCTCGTCGATCTTCTTCAGATCAGAGGTCAGCTCAATGCCATCAACGACAATTTGTCCACGCTGATGCTCCTCAAGCCGGTTAATACAGCGGATCATGGTGGACTTACCCGAGCCCGACGGCCCACAAATTACGATCCGCTCGCCACGCATAACTTTCAGATCAATATCACGCAGAACGTGGAATTCGCCATACCACTTGTTCATGCCCTTGATTTCAATCGCGACATCCGTGTCGGATACTTGCATTTTTGAGCGGTCGGCCTGAACCTCGGCCATATCTACATCACTCATTGTTATCTCCGAAATTTCTGTGGTGGTCTTAGCGGTCGTGACCAGTACTCAGCTTGCGTTCCAGATACATTGAGTATCGTGACATTGCAAAGCAGAATATGAAGAAAAACGCTGCGACGAACACGTATAGCTCGACCACAAGGCCATTCCAGCGCGAGTCTGCCAAAATTGGTTGCACAATGCCAAGCGGATCAAACAAGCCAATTACCGACACCAGCGTTGTATCTTTAAACAGCCCAATGAAGGTGTTCACAATGCCGGGGATCGAAATTTTCAATGCCTGCGGCAAAATAATCAGATACATGGATTGCCAATAGCCCAACCCCAGCGCATCAGCTGCTTCATACTGCCCTTTTGGCAGGGCAGCCAAACCACCACGAATAACCTCGGCCATATAGGCACTGGCAAACAAGGTCACCATGATGATCACGCGCAGGATAAGGTCAAAACTCCAGCTTGGCGGCAGGAAGTAGTTCAGCAAGGTCGACGCGACAAACAACAAGGTAATCAGCGGCACACCGCGAATAAACTCGATGAAGGTGACGCAGAGAACCTTGATGAAAGGCAGATCGGAGCTGCGCCCCAAAGCCAGCAGAATACCAAGCGGCAACGAGAACGAAATCCCGGTAACGCCGATCACCAAGGTAAGCAAAAACCCGCCGAACTTATTAGAAGGTACCGCTTCAATGCCAAGGATACCGCCCCAAAGCAGCGCATAGGCCGCAAGCGGGAATGTAAGAGTGAGCAGCAGCAACGCTTTGCGTCCTGGCAGCTTATCAAACAACAGCGGCGCATAAGCCACCAGCATCAGCACGAATGCCAAGGTGGGTCGCCAGCGCAACTCTTGCGGATAGAAGCCGTACATGAACTGCCCAAAGCGCTCGTTGACAACCGCCCAGCACGCCCCTTCACGGGAAATCTGCCGGCACTCGTCAAGTGAGTTAGCAGTCCATACCGACTTCAAAAACACCCAGTCGATAATCCCCGGTAATGAGACATAGACCAGATAGATCGACAGCAGGGTTAGCACCATGTTTGGAATGGAAGAGAAGAGGTTCTCGCGAATCCAACCTACAGCGCCTGTCGTAGATGCCGGCGCCGGCAATTGTGGCTTTTCCTCACGCGCCACGAAGGCGATCGCATTTTTTTGCTCAGCCATCCTAGCGCTCCTTCAGTTTAACCATGTCGTTGTACTTGTTCATCACCCCGGAAATTGTCAGGGATGTAATCAGGTAGAACGCCATCAGCAACAAGATACACTCCATCTCGCGGCCGGTCTGGTTCAGCGTAATACCGCCGAGTGTACCGGTCGCATCCATATAGCCAACAGCGATGGCCAAGGAGGAGTTCTTCGTCAGGTTAAGGAAGTTGGAGATGGTTGGTGGAATGATGATACGCAGTGCCTGCGGTAAAATAACCAAGCGCATGGTCCGGCCCGGACGTAGCCCAAGTGCGAAAGCCGCCTCGCTTTGTCCCTTGCTAATTGCCTGAATACCAGCACGCACCACCTCGGCGATAAAGGCACCGGTGTAAATCGACAACGCGAGCCACAACGCCACCAGCGAATTGCGCATATGCACACCGCCCTTGAAGTTGAAGCCTTTGAGCTCCGGATTTTCCAGCCCTATCGGCTGCCCCATTGCAAAAAACGCCAACAACGCAGGCAACACAAACAGCCCAAGTGATACCAGCGCAACCGGCAGAACCTTACCCGTTTGCTCCTGCACCTTGCGTGCATGACGACGGAAGAACACAATACCGATCAGAGATAGAGCAAACACACCGAGCACAACACCGGCGCCGCTCTCAAGCACCATCGAAGGAATATAGAAGCCGCGGTTGGTTGCAACCAACATGCCATCAAGCATAGGCTCGGCCTTCTTGGGCTTTGGCAGGACTTCGATAAAGACCGAATACAGCAACAGAATCTGCAAAAGCACCGGTACGTTGCGAACACCTTCGATGTAAACGGTCATCAACTTGGCAACGACCCAGTTTTTCGATAGACGCAAAACACCGGCCAACACGCCGATTATTGTCGCTGTAATACAGCCCAGAAACGCCACAAGTAGCGTGTTCAAAATACCGACCACAGCCGCTTTCCAATGCGGAGACTGCGAGTCATATTCGATCAAGCGCTGGTTGATATCATAGGATGCAGGGTCAAACAGGAAATCAAAGCGAAAGTCTTTCCCAAGTGCCTGCAGGTTTAGGTAGATATTTTGCAGGAAGAACCCTACAGCAATCATAACAAGGAACAGAGCGATAATCTGGATCGTCGTAGAACGGTACCGTGTATCCGTCCACAACATTCCGATAGAGAAACGCTGCTCCTCACCCCCAATTGGTGTTGTCACACTCATTTAGCTGCCCGTTTTTTTTATAATTAGGGCGCTGTCACCACTCCGGCGACAGCGCCCACATTCCCTATCGCTTAGCGGTAAGGCTGAGCGTAAAGCAGACCACCCTGGGTCCACTGTGCGTTCAGACCACGAGCCAGACCAATCTTGGTGTTTTCACCCAGATTGCGTTCAAAGATCTCGCCGTAGTTACCACCAGCCTTGATCGCCTTCAGCGCATAGTCTTTATCAAGACCGATCATCGCACCCAGCTCACCGGAAGTACCCAGCAAACGCAGAACTTCAGGATCTTTGGAGTTAGCTGCCATATCATCTGCATTTGCAGCAGTGATGCCTTTTTCTTCTGCAATCACCAGAGCGTTCAGCACCCAGCGGGCAATGTCGGACCACTGCTCGTCACCATGGCGAACGAGTGGGCCAAGAGGCTCTTTAGAGATGATTTCTGGCAGAACGATGTGATCATCTGGGTTTTCGAAGGTCGCACGGCTAGCAGCCAGACCGGAAGCATCGGTGGTGTAAACATCACAAGCTTCGGCAAGGTAGTTCTGACGTGCTTCAGTGTTTGTCTCAATCGGCACTGGCTCATAAGACATGTTGTTCGCACGGAAGAAGTCAGCCAAGTTCAGCTCGGTGGTGGTACCGGTCTGGATACACACGGTCGCACCGTCCAGCTGCAGCGCAGATTCAACGCCCAGAGCCTTAGGAACCATGAAGCCCTGACCATCATAGTAAGCAACGCCAGCGAAGGTAAACTTCAGGTCGGCATCACGAGAGAAGGTCCAGGTGGTGTTACGGGAAAGAACATCAACCTCACCGGAAGCCAGCGCGGTGAAACGGGTCTTACCAGTGGTTGGTGTGAACTTAACCTTGGAACCATCGCCAAGAACAGCAGCAGCAAGTGCGCGGCAATAGTCTACGTCAAAGCCTTGATACTCACCGTCAGCATCGGTGTAGGAAAAACCGGCAAGGCCGGTGGATACGGCGCAATGCAATTCGCCCCGTGCCTTAACATCATCAAGAGTACCAGCTTGTGCCCCTGCAATACCTGCAACGCCGAGTGCTGCGCCCAGCGCGACTGGAAGGATTTTTTTTACCATTGGATGTGAGCCTCTTCTCTGTCCAATTAAAATTTATTTTTAGAACCGCTAAACAGGCGTTACCTGTTCATCCCCTTGCAATAGCAAGACTATGGAGCTCCCCTTTTAGCTCTAGTCGGCTCATGACAAGCATTCGATGACATTTACACGTCATCGTCAAGTGCTGCTTTTTGGCGCATTTCAGATATTCTTCAAAACAGAGCCAAGATTAATCGTATTTGCATTGTTTTGAACCAGATGACCGCTGCTTAATCATAAAGTGCCCATCAATTAAACACGCAAACAAAAAGATATACACAAACAAAACAGAATAAAGACAACGCAAACAAAGGTTCTTTAGTTAATAAATGCAGGAAAAGGCAAAGAAAACGACGGCTCCACTAGCAAATTCTTGATATATTTTAACTAATTTTCCAATGAGACTCTGCTTGCTGCTCGCTTCCTCGATCCACGAGACTACGTAATTTTTCGTGGCAACTGCATGAAAATGCTAGAAGAGCACAGCGCGCGAAAAAAAAGAGCGCAGAATTGCGCTCTTCGATAATTTTCCTACAAAAATTGTGGGTTTTTTGAAAACTTATAAGCCTCACTCCAGGTGACGCTAGGTTAAAAGCTTGGGTCTCGCCGTTTCTCTTTGTAGATCAACCACAGATTCCTCAGGTAGATAACCATCCCAAGGCCCTGACCGGCAATAAACACCGGATCCTGTCGCTTGATTGAATAAACCAGCAATAAAGCGCTTCCCCCGATCGAGAAGAACCAGAATGCCACCGGCACGATGGATTTGCCCACCCGCTCCGAAGCGATCCACTGCACCACAAACCGCATCATGAATAGCGCTTGTGCCACCAACCCCAATATGACCCAGTAATCCAGGTTGCTGATAAAAACCGTATAGAACCAGTTATAAAGGTCATTCAACATGGCAGGCTCCTATTGTGCTTTACCCGCGGGGCCGTCAAACACCACCGAAACCAAAGGTACGCTTTTGCGGCGGCGGCGTAGCCACCAAACCCCGTAAAGATCAAGGATACCCACCAGAGCCCGATCAAAAATACCGTATTTTGACACGCCGTGCTGGCGCTCGCGGTCTACCACATCAACATGCACTACACCGTACCCCTCGCGGATCACAAGCGCAGGCAAAAACCGGTGCCAGCTGTCAAAGTAAGGCAACCGCAAAAACACCTCGCGGCGCAGCGCTTTCAAGCCACAACCGCTGTCTCGCGTGTTGTCTTTCAGTAATGCCCCGCGCAAGGCATTCGCCCATTTGGAGGCATAGCGCTTGAACACGCTGGCCTTGCGCCCAAGCCGCTGCCCCGCCGCCAACGCGACAGACGGCCCGCCGCGCTCCAACGCTTCAAGCAGTGCGGGAATATAAGAGGGGTCGTTCTGCCCGTCCCCGTCAATGGTCACCACAACCTTGCCCCGGGCATGAGACAGCCCGGTGCGCACTGCGCAGCTTTGCCCGCATGACTTGGCGTGCTGAAGCAACAACAAGAAACCATTCTGTTCACCGTATTGCTGCATCACTTGCGCGGTATTGTCATCTGAGCCATCATCGATAACCACAACTTCAAAAGCGGTGCCTTCCAAAGCACTTGCAATCTCATCCAGCAATATCGGCAGGTTGTCCTGCTCGTTCTTTGCAGGGACGACAACACTTACATCCAATTCTGCTGCCTGTGCTCGCTCGCTCATCGCTCTTATCCTTAATACCGGCACCATTCGCCTAGGTGTGCGCCGGTTCAGCATCTTGCATTAGCCTAGCTGAATAAAGCAGTTTTCGCAGAACGCAATAACCGCTTTATACTGCTTAGTAAAACTTCACCGTCATAACGCGGTTGCAACCAAATTTTGTCTTGTCTTTTAAAGGCAAAGCCGCGCCGTGCAAAGGCACGCGCCAGCAAAAACGAAAACGCTCCACCCAGAATGAGCCCCGCAGCTACATCGCTTGGGTAATGTGCGCCGGTGATCACACGGCTCATCGCAATCCAGAACCCCGTCAACAACAACGCCAGCCGCGCTTTGGGAAACAACAGCGCCAAGCCAACAAACAACGCTCCGGCGGTTGTCGAGTGACCACTTGGAAAGCTGGTAAAACTGCTTTGCCAAGCAAATGGATCAAACGCCACAGGTCCCAACTCATCAAAGTGTCGTGGCCGCGCCCGACCGATGTTCCACTTTAGGGCCACAACAGCAAGGCCGGAAAGACCAACAGATAAAAACAAATAGCCTGCCACACCGACAAGCCTCTGCGCCGCCCGCTGCGCAGCACTCGCCGCGCTATTGAAGTTACAGGCCAGAACTATCAGACAGAACACCCCTGTTGGCACCAATACCCAGCCTGAGGTGCCAAAATCCGTAAGCCAGCGAAAAAAACCGTGTAAGCTAGGCGGCAATTCCCGTGCCCACTGCACAGATACAGGATCGGCAAACACAAGCAATAACGCAACCGGCCCAAGCACGTAGGCTGCAAAGTCTCGCCAACGCAGAACAGCCGGTGTCGCGGCAAAAACTGGGTCGCCTTGATGGCGCACGCCTCTTGCTTGCCAATAATGCCAGCAGCGCGACAAGCCGCCAAACGCCAGCTTGCCCCGTTTCTTGGTCTGTGCTTGCAGCTGTTCACCCGCAGCGCTCAGACGCGTACCAAGGTGCGCGCCTCTTGCCTCTTCCACTTCGGGTCCGCCGGTCGTCCCTGTTTCCGTAACTTCCAGAGGATCCGTTGGCTTGGGATCTGCCGTTGGCGCTGTATCAGCTACTGCCTCTTGTTTTTCGTTGTCTGAAGGCTGCGTCACGTCTTTTCCCTTTAGTTTGTGCGCACTGGCGCGGTCTCTGCTGCCCGCTGCAACACATCAATGGACATCTCCTTGCCCCCGTTGATATTCAGCCCGTCCACATGACCAATCTTTGTCACATGCAAACCAAGTGCCTGCACAGCGGCATCGAATGCTGCTTTGTGCCGCTGATCGACTATAGCAACCCGGCAGCTGTTGCCCTCAGATAGGAACTCAGCCGCCCTTGTGCCATCCGCCAGTATGGTTTTTGTGCCTTGCAAGAACACAAAGCTCGGCTCGTTGAACCCAGCCGTGATCACTTGCGGTTCTGCACAATGGCTACCGCTGTCAATCGCTGCCACCAGCCGAGGCGATAGCCAGATCGGGCTAAGCGACGGGCCCACAAATCCCCAAAAGCCGGTCATCACCACCGCTGCGCTAACGCCAGCTCCAAACACACTGGCAAGCACTTCTTGGCGCAGCATCTGCCGCGCCGACCAAACAGCCAGAACCGCGCCGAAAATACATAGCGCCGCACCAGCAGGTGAAGGCCAAACGCCCAGCCATGCAGGCCCTGCTAAAGCGGCTATCGCTACCAGCACCGCCACCAGCCCAAGCAGCCCCGCAGCAGTGCGGCGCAACCACAACCGCTGCGCACCTGCAGGTTCCAGCAGCAAAACCGCCCCCACAGCCATTGCCAGAGCTGGCAACATCGGCATTGTGTAATGCGGTAGCTTGGTTGTTACCAACTCAAACACCAGCCACGATGGCACAAGCCAGCAAAGCGCAAACACCAAAACCTGTGCTTTACGCGCCCGCCACAGCGCCGGGGCGCTAAGCACAGCAAACGCTGATAGCGGCCAGAAAATCACAAAGCTGATCGCGAAATGAGTCAAAGGCGGCGCGCCATGCCCCTCTTGTCCCTGCGAAACCTTGCCAAGTAGATCTCGCCCAATCGCTTCTTGGAAAAACGCTCCGTCCGTGGCCAGATAAATGGCGATCAACCACGGCAACACCAGCGCCAGCAACACCGCCAAGCCGGACAGTGGCGCCAGCATACGCACGAGTGCCAAGCGTCGCTCGTACACCACTAGCCCGGCAACCGTAAGTCCGCTTACCATTAGCCCCACAGGCCCCTTGATAAGCGTTGATATGCCCAAAGAAACCCAGAAGACCAACATCAAAGGCCAGTGAATTTTGAGTGTATCCAGCGTGCCTGCATCTCTTGCGCTGCGCCAACGCAACCACAACCGCGCAAGCGCCCCTTGTGCCAAGACTATAAACGCCAGCAAGGCGGCATCGGTTTTACCCAGTCGCGCCTCTACACTCAATATAATCGTCGTCGCCAGCAACATAGCACCGGTAAGCGCAGCCGCTGGACCCATAAACGCTCGCGCTGCCCAATATGTCCCAAGCACTGCCGCAATGGCACCAAGCAAGGAAGGCAGGCGGTAAACCCACAAAGGCGCGGCCTCCCCGTACCCCGTCAGCTTGGCTGCTGCCACTTGCAACCAGTAGACCCCCACCGGCTTTTTGTTCCGGCCCTCATCCTGAAAACGAATCTGAACATAATCGCCACTCTCCAACATTTGTTTGGAGGCCTGCGTGAAGCGTGGCTCATCGCGATCAAGCGGCGGCACCGCCATCTGCCCAGCGCAAAACATAGCGAGGCTGAACAAGATCAAAAACAACGGGGCGATCAAGCGGTGGCCAAACACCCGCAGCCACATGGGCAAAGCGGGATTGCTCTTGGCCTGTTCTTCGGCCTTTGTTTGATCCTGAGCAGTTTCATGAGCCTGCTCCTGCGCGCTCTGTCGCGAAGCCATACACTCTGCTTGAGAAGCGGGATTTTGCGCAGCAGCGACCTCGCGCACCTCCCCTGTCGTTGTTGTATCGGAGCTCTCATCACGTGCAGCAGGGCTTGTATCGACGGCGCCCACCTCAGGGTCCGCAATATCTTGTGGCAAGCGCGCATCGGCAGTATCTACGCCCACACCCTGAAGCCTATCCTCGTGCTGTGTTTCACGGGTGCTATCGCCCTCACCGCTCTTCGTCTGCGGCGCTGTGTCCGCTGTGCCCGCGCGCGCGTCATCTTGGTCTGGCTTATTCTTGTCTTCCATCCATAATCTCCAAAACAACCGCGCCGATACTAGAGTGCGAGCGTTAACCTCTGATTGACCGCGCCATAGCGCGACCCGCATCAACGCCAAGTCTTGTAGCTTGCAGCGCATTTTGTAAGATTCTGCAAGTCAACCCCAGTGAAAGCCGCACTCGTCCCCGAAATTATCATTGCGGCAAGCCACAATTTTCACATAAACCGAATTCTGGCATAAAGACCATCCAGCAAAAGGAACTCTTGCTCTGTCATTTGTATAAGAGCAATAACAAGCATTCATTTCATTCGGGGGAACAATGCGCAAATTATACATCAGCGCCTGTGCACTGCTTGGTCTTTTAGTTTTGGTGGGTTGCAACTCCACCTCTACAGAGCATGTCGATATGAGCGAAGTTGCCATAAGCCAAAGCGCCGCACTGGCAAAGCTGAACAGCTATCGCCGCAGCCATGGCCTTGCACCGCTTAAAGCCGATCTGCACCTTAAAAGCGTTTCACAGAATATGGCGAACCATATCGCCCAGCAGGACAGCCTCGCCACCTCGTGGCACTCAGCCTACTCGCTGAAACAGCGCACCCAGACCAACAATTACCGCTCTTTTGCCGGTGCAGAAAACCTTGGAGCGGGCTACACCTCGCTGGACGCAGCCATAACCGGCTGGAAAACCTCAAAAGATCACAACAAGAATCTGCTAAATCCCAATGTTACCCATATGGGCATCGCGCGCACCAGTCGTGCCGATGGCACCTATCGCAATTTCTGGGTTATGACCCTTGCCGCCCCGCTCAGCGGCTCCTAACTAAAGCCCACAATACTTTTTAGCACCGCTTGGTCATCGGAGGATGCATGACACTGCAAAAAACGCGCGCGCAAAACCCATTGTTACAAGACTGGACAGCCCCCTACGGTTTGCCGCCCTTTGCACAAATCAATCCGGCCCATTACCGCCCTGCATTCGCACAGGGCATGCAAGAACGGCTGAAGAATGTCGCCCGCATCGCTCAAAACCCGGCGGAGCCCACCTTTGAAAACACCATTGAGGCTATGGAACTCTGTGAGATCGCTCTGGAGAAAGTAGCCGCGGTGTTCTACAATCGCACAAGTGCGCATACCTCTGCCGAACTGCAAGAAATCGAGCGCGAAATGGCCCCGAAGATCGCGCAGAACAACACCGCAGTGCTTCTGAACAGCCAACTGTTCGCGCGTATCGCCACGCTTTTTGAAAAGCACAAGAAGCTGGATCTGACGCAAGAACAATTCCAGCTTTTGAAGCGCTACTACAAGGCACACAAACGCGCAGGCGCCGGTCTTGATGACGAAGCCAAACACCGCATCGGTGAAATCAATCAGGAGCTTGCCGCCCTCGGCACCCAATTCTCGCAAAATGTCCAGCAGGACGAAGCAGCTTTTGTTCTACCGCTGGAAAGCGCGGAGGACACTGCGGGTCTGCCGCAATTCCTGCTGGATGCTGCCGCAGAAGCTGCCCGCACGCGCGACCTCAAAGCCCCCTATGTGGTAACATTGTCTCGCTCCCTTTACGAGCCATTCTTGCAGTTTTCAGCGAATCGCACCTTGCGTGAAAAGCTGCTCACCGCCTTCACCTCCCGTGGAAATGAAAAGAATTGGGCCATCGTCAGCCAAACCCTCAAGCTGCGTCAGGAAAAGGCGAAGCTTCTCGGCTACCCCACCTACGCCCACTATAAACTTGAGGACACCATGGCCGGTACGCCAGAGGCGGTCAACGATCTGCTCGCCAAGGTCTGGCACCCTGCCCGTCGCAAGGCTTTAACAGAAACAGCTGAGCTGCAAGCTATTGCCACAACGAACGACGCAGATCTGCTCGTTCGCCCCCACGACTGGCGCTATTATTCCGAGCAAAACCGCAAGGCCCGCTTCGATCTGGATGAGGCGGAGCTAAAACCCTACTTCACATTGGAGAACATGCTGGCAGCTATCTTCAAGACCGCGCAGCGCCTCTTCAACGTAACCGCAAAAGAACGCTTCGACCTAGAACTCTATCACGAAGATTGTCGCGCCTTTGATATTCTTGATGAGGATGGCCGCAAGATCGGCCTGTTCCTTGCCGATCTGTTCGCCCGCCCTTCCAAACGCTCTGGCGCATGGAAAAGCTCGTTTCAGGACCAGCACAAGCTGGGCAGCGGCGCCAAGCCGATTATTGTCAACGTGCTCAACCTCGCCAAGGCGCCGGAAGGCCAACAAACCCTGCTTACGCTGGATGATGCCCGCACCCTGTTCCATGAATTCGGCCACGCCTTGCACGGCTTGCTGTCCAATGTGACCTACCCCTCGCTATCAGGCACCAAGGTCACGCGCGATTTCGTCGAATTGCCCTCCCAGCTTCTGGAGCACTGGCTCATGACCCCGCAGATTCTGGAGGAATTTGCCCGCCACGCACAAACTGGCGAGCCCATGCCGCAATCCCTGCTTGCCAAGATCAAAGCGGCTGAAACCTACAATCAAGGCTTCCAGTCTGTCGAGTACTTGGCAACGGCCATGGTCGATGCTGCCTTGCACCAGAATACCGGCCCCGTTCCAGATGATTTGCAAGCAGAACAGACACGCATTCTAACCGAAATCGGTATGCCCGAGGCAATCGTTATGCGCCATGCCACACCGCATTTACTGCATGCATTCGCAGGAGATTTCTATGCCAGCGAATATTACAGCTATCTCTGGTCAGAAGTTATGGATGCAGACGCCTTTGCCGCCTTTGAAGAAGCTGGCGATCCATTTGACGGCGCAACCGCTCGGTCGCTGAAGGATAATGTTTTTTCCGTCGGCGGCAGCGTAGACCCCAAAGACGCCTATATTGCCTTTCGCGGAGCATTGCCAGATGCCACCGCATTGCTGCGAGGTCGCGGGTTGTTAGAGTTAAGCAATACAACCTTAGATTAGTACTAGTCAGTTTCAGGCAAGTTGACTCAACCATAAGGTGCATCAGGCATTTATTGCCTCTATTGATGCACCAAACTCTGTTTAGGCGAGACCGGTCTGTTCCGTGTCTCGCCTCTTTTTTGCCAAGAGGATGGGCGAGCTTGATTTCGCCAGCCCGCTTTCCACCACCCTAAACATTGGCTAAATGGCAATATTCAGCTATTCCGGCTTGCGAAACGCGCAGACAACCGCGCCAACGGACAAGAACAACCAGCCCATCGCCATGGCAATGCCCCCTGTGGGCGCCGCCATGTAAAACATACGCTCCCCGCTTAGCAGCCTTACCGCCAAGTCACCGCAAAACAACAACTCACCTACAACCATAGCGATTAGTGCCGCCTGAAACATCCGGCTAAATTGGCCCTGCAGCAACCACGCCAATCCAAGATACGCCAAGGCACTGGTTAGCGTGAACTGCGAGATCAACCCCAAATAAGCGCCATCACCATGAGCCGCAGCCGCAGCACTCAACACACCCACAGCTCCGCTCAATCCACTAGCAAACAGCGCCGTCGCCGCCCAAATTCTCATAGTATTGTCCCTATCTCCTGCAAACCTACCAAAGCTTGCCCAATTTACCCGTAGCGCGATGTCTCTGGCCGCGCCGCATCAATAATGCGCAGCTGCACCTTAGGCTGCCCCTGCCACGTATCAAGGCTGAGGGCGCCAGCAACATGCAAGGCTTTGCCCCGCGAGGCCTGCAACAAGTCTCCCAGTGGCTGCCCCAGTGCCTTAAATGCTATTGCTTTTAAACTGGTACCGTCATTGCCCCCGAGTGTCACCCGCAGGTGCCCCTTGCCAACCTCGTCAACATATTTCACCAAGACAGAGGGCAGCGCAAACACCGGCTCACTGTGCCCTGCGCCATATGGCCCTGCCTGTTCCAACTGATCCAGCAGCGCCACGCTCGCCCCGGCCGGGGTCACCACCCCATCCAGCTTCAGCACCCGCTCTTGCCGCGCTGCGGCTACATCATCACGCAGCCGCTCATCCATAAACGCCCTAAGTTCTGCCACATTGCTCTGTTCTACCGTCAGCCCCGCTGCCATGGCATGCCCGCCACCCTTGACCAAAAACCCGGCCTCCACAGCCGCCCGCACCGCTGCCCCCAGATCGACACCGTCAATGGATCGACCCGAGGCAGTACCCAGCCCATCCTTGCCAAAGGCTATGGCAAAGCTGGGGCGCGTATAACGTTCTTTCAAGCGCGAGGCCAACAGCCCCACAACACCAGGATGCCAGCCATCAGAGCCCGTTAACAGCACCGCCGGTCCCGCCTCACTATCCCCGCTGCATTGCTGGAAAGCCTGCGCCTCCGCCTCTTCCAGCATCACCGCTTCCAGCGCCTGCCGTTCTTTGTTAAGCCGCTCCAATGTTGCTGCCAAATGCTCCGCCTCACTGCGATCATCGCAGGATAGCAGCTTGGCCCCCAGCGCAGAATCGCCAATGCGCCCACCCGCATTGATGCGCGGGCCGAGCATATACCCCAGATGAAACGGGCTCGGTTTGCCAGAAACCCGCGAAATATCCGCAAGCGCCGCCAGCCCCACATTCTCCCGCTTTGCCATCACCTGCAGGCCCTTGGTCACATAGGCGCGATTAAGCCCCTTGAGCGGCACCACATCACACACAGTGCCAAGTGCCACCAAATCAAGCAATGCCATCAGATCCGGCAATTGTGCCGCAGTCGCCCTATGCTTGGCACGCAATTCGCGATTGACAGCCACCAGAAACAAAAACACCACGCCGCAAGCTGCCAAATGGCCTTGCCCGGACAGATCATCCTGCCGGTTCGGGTTGACCAATGCGCCCACCGGGGGCAGCGTCTCACCCACTTGGTGGTGATCAAGCACCAACACCTCAAGCCCCAGCTTGGCAGCATGCGCAAACGCCTCGAACGAGGTCGAGCCACAATCCACGCTCACCACCAGCTGCGCCCCTTGGTCGTGCAACTGCTCCAGCGCTGCCGGATTGGGGCCATAGCCATCAATCAACCGATCAGGAATGTAAATTTGCGGCTCAATGCCCAAATGGCGCAAGTAACGCAGCAGCAGCGTCGCCGAGGTTGCCCCGTCCACGTCATAATCGCCAAACACCGCAAGCGGCGTCCTCTCTACAATCGCGGTGGCAAACCGCGCCGCTGCCTTATCCATATCCACCAAGGAAGAAGGATCGGGCATCAACTCCTTTAAGGACGGGTTGAGAAAACTCTCTGCCGCCGCCAAACCCACAGCACGCCCGGCCAGAACCCGCGCCACAACCTCGTTCAGCCCAGCCCGCTGCGCCATCGCCAGTGCCTGCACGGCCCCTTCCTCGGATAGGCGGTCTCGCCAACTGCGCCCCAAAGCCGATTGCCGAACCCCGAGGATAAGCGGATGCTGCGCCGCTGCCTGTGCAAATGCCACGTGTGTCTCTCTTTGTCTGGTGTGCTGTTATGTGCTGCAAAAATGTTGATGAACTTTAGCCGCTTTCCTATGCGCTTAGCAAAGCTGTCCGCGGCAAAAAAGAAAAAGGCGCATGCCTTACGCACACGCCCTTATTCCGCTTTGTAAAACAACCTGCGCTGTTAATCCAAGTGGAATTTTTCCAGCTGGTGGTGCTGCGCCTCGATAAAGCGCACAGTGCCCGTGCTGGAACGCATCACCACCGTATGCGTGGAGATATGGTTGCGCCCCATCTTCACCCCGCGCAGGAAGTTGCCATCGGTTACACCTGTTGCGGCAAAAATCACATCTCCGCCCGCCATTTCTTCCATGGTGAACTTGCGATGGATGTCTTCAATGCCCATCCGGTGCGCCCGCTCCACCTGCTCCTCGCGGGTGATAACAAGTCGCCCCTCCATCTGGCCACCGATGCAACGCAGCGCGGCTGCCGCCAGTACGCCCTCAGGCGCACCGCCAGTGCCCACATAAAGGTCGATGCCGGTTTCATCAGGGTTGGTGGTATGAATAATACCAGCCACATCCCCATCACCAATCAGGTAAATAGAGGCTCCGGCAGCGCGGATTTCGTCAATCAGCTTTGCGTGGCGCGGCCGGTCCAGCACACACACGGTAAGCTCACCAACCGGCACACCTTTTGCCTTGGCAACACGATCCAGATTCACCGCAATTGGATCATCCAGATTGATTGTGCCCGCCGGATAACCCGGCCCAATCGCAATTTTCGCCATGTAGCTATCAGGGGCATTTAGCAAATCCCCCTCCGGCGCCAGCGCAATCACCGCGATAGAGTTTGGCATATTCTTAGCGCACAAAGTGGTGCCCTCCAGCGGATCAAGGGCAATATCCACTTTCGGTCCCGCTTTGGTGCCAACCTTCTCGCCAATATAGAGCATAGGCGCTTCATCGCGCTCACCCTCGCCGATCACCACCGTTCCCTCAATGGGCAGCTGGTTCAACTCGCGGCGCATCGCATCCACCGCAGCTTGGTCTGCGGCTTTCTCGTCCCCACGTCCGCGCAACCGTGCAGCAGAAACGGCAGCCCGTTCTGTCACACGCGCAAGTTCCAACGTCAGGATTCGATCCAGAACGTCGATTTCCTCGGTTATACCTGTCGCCATTCCATTCCTCGGCAGAGTTCGTTTGCCATCCAGTAACACTGGCAGGGTTTAGTTTAGGTTTTCAATCCGCAACATCTGCGGCTTGCCATCAATCACATTCAGGGCTGTGATAGATTCAAGTGCCTCACGCACCGCCAATTCGGTGGTGTCATGGGTAATCAAAATAACCGGCAGCGGCTCTTTGCCATCCTGCTCGTTCACCGGCTCTGCGCCCACCGGGCCGCGTCGCTGGACGATGGATTGCAAGGAGATGCCTTTTTGTGCCATTTCCTGCGCAATCAGAGCAAAGGCGCCTGCGGTATCTTTTAGGGTAAGACGAATGTAGTACCCCCCCTCATGGCGGCGCATCAGCGCGCGCTTATAAGGCTGCAACTGCGCACAAGGGGTGCCAAACACCGGCAGGCGTACACCGCGGCCAATGTCGATCAGATCTGCTACAACAGAGGAAGCCGTTGCATCCCCCCCAGCACCGGGACCAACCAGCACAACCTCGCCCACAGCATCCCCATCAGCGGCAACTGCATTGAGAACACCGCTCACCCGCGCAATCGCCGAGTTTTTCGGCACCATTGTCGGATGAACGCGCTGTTCAATACCTGTATCGGTCTTCTGTGCCACCCCAAGCAGCTTGATACGGTACCCAAGCTCCTCAGCTGCCAGAATATCTGCCGTAGTGATCGAGGTAATCCCCTCCACATAGATATCATCGGCTGATACTTGCGTGCCAAATGCCAGCGATGTCAGCAATGCCAGCTTGTGTGCTGTATCATAACCTTCAATATCAAAGGTCGGATCCGCTTCTGCGTAGCCAAGGCGCTGCGCATCGGCAAGACACGCATTAAAGGACAAGCCCTCGCGCTCCATCCGCGTCAAAATATAGTTGCAGGTGCCGTTCAAAATGCCATAGACGCGGCTCACATCATTGCCCGCCAGCGTCTCGCGCATGCTCTTAACGATTGGAATCCCGCCAGCAACCGCCGCCTCGTAATTCAGGCTAACACTGTTCTCTTCTGCAAGCGTGGCCAGCGCCACACCGTGCTTGGCAAGCAGCGCTTTATTGGCGGTAATAACGTGCTTTCCAGCTTTCAGCGCCGCTTCCACACTGGCAAGGGCATCACCATCTTCGCCGCCAATCAGCTCTACAAAGACGTCAATACTGGGCGCCTTCGCCAGCGACACCGCATCGTCAAACCACTGCGCTCCGGACAAATCTATGCCACGGTCTTTTCCTTTTGAGCGGGCGGTCACCCCGGTCAGCTCGAACTGGCATTGACTGCGGGTGGCCAGCATCTGTGCCTTTTCCAGCACAATGCGACAAAACGAAACGCCCACTGTTCCCAGTCCGGCGACACCTACTTTGATCTTTGCACTCATAATCGAATGACCTGTCTACTTCGTTCTCTAACGAAAACCGGGCTAAAGAGCCCGGTTTCCTTATCATCTATTATGTTTACAGCGATTTAGAATTATCAAACAACTTACGCAAGTTGCGCGCTGCCTGACGGATCCGCTGTTCATTCTCTACCAAGCCTAGGCGGACAAACCCCTCGCCATGCTCGCCAAAGCCAATACCCGGCGCCACGGCAAGATCGGCCTTCTCGATGAGCATCTTGGAAAAGCCCAACGAACCAAGGTGCTCGAATTTTTCGGGGATAGGTGCCCAAGCAAACATCGAGGCCTCCGGCGAAGGAATATCCCAGCCAGCCCGGCCAAACGTATCCACCAGCACATCACGGCGCTTGCGATATACCTCGCGGGTTGCCTGAATACACGCGTCAGAGCCATTCAGCGCAGTGGCCGCAGCAACCTGAATTGGCGTGAACGCGCCATAATCCAGATAGGACTTCACCCGTGCCAAGGCGCTAATCAACCGCTCGTTGCCAACTGCAAAACCCATGCGCCAACCCGGCATTGAGAAGGTTTTCGACAGCGAGGTAAACTCTGCCGCCACATCCATAGCCCCCGGCACCTGCAAGATAGAAGGTGGCGGCGTATCGCCAAAGTAAATTTCAGAATACGCCAGATCGGACAGGATAAAGATCTCGTGTTTGCGGGCAAAGGCCACCACATCACGATAGAAATCCAGATCTGCACAGGCCGCTGTCGGGTTTGCCGGGAAGCATAGGATTATTGCAATTGGCTTGGGTACAGAGTGGATCACCGCCCGCTCCAGCGCCTCAAACAACTCCGGCCCCGGTGTTGCCGGAATTGAGCGCAGTGAAGCACCGGCCATCAGAAAGCCGAAGGCATGGATCGGGTAGCTCGGATTTGGCACCAGCACCACATCACCCGGCGCCGTAATCGCTTGCGCCATATTGGCAAAGCCCTCTTTAGAGCCGAGGGTGGCCACAACCTGCGTATCCGGATTCAGTTTCACGCCAAAGCGGCGCTCGTAATAGTTGGCTTGCGCTTTACGCAGGCCCGGAATCCCCTTGGAAGCGGAATAGCGGTGTGTGCGCGGATTCTGCACAGTCTCCACCAGCTTATCAACAATATGCTGTGGCGTTGGCAGATCCGGGTTGCCCATACCCATATCAATGATATCGGCTCCCGCCGCTCGCGCTTTTGCTTTCAGACGGTTCACTTGTTCAAAGACATATGGCGGTAGCCGGCGTGTCTTGTGAAAGTCTTCCATGACGCGAGTCTCGCTTTCTTACTAATTTCGCAAATGCTATCTAAGGTTTTAGATTACCCATATGAATCATCTGGGTAGTCTCGGGTTTAGCAGGTGGCGCGACATTTTGCATCGCTCCATAGGCATATTCCGGCGTTTTTTTTGCTTTGCCACCGTTCCCTGTGAAAGAACAGTAGAGCTTACCTAGTTTAGCATCGATATTCCCGTTTCGATTGATGAGGAAAGACCAATTTTAATGGCAAAAACCGCAAGAACCCTTCCGGAACTAACTGAGAAGGCCAAACAGGTCAGTGATATCTATGCAAAAGCCTTTGCTATTGAACGCAACGACATGTGGTATCTGGCCAAGCTGACCGAAGAATTGGGGGAGCTAACCGCGGCCTACCTGAAACACAGTGGCCAAGGCCGCACCAATGGCGCAAGTGCAGACGAGCTATTGAACGAGTTGAACCGCGAGGCTGCCGATGTCATGGCACACCTGCTCCTCTTTGCCGATCATGCGGGGCTAGATATTGAAAGTGCCCTTGATGAAAAATGGTTTGCCCGCCTAAGCGCGCTTCCCGCGTGCCTACACATGCAAGAAGATGCATCAGATAGCTAAAGCCTCAGGTCCAACAACGCGATACAAAACACTAAGGCGCTTGCAGCTGCTCTTTCTGCTTTTGGGCAAGGCTTTGGATTTCTGCAATTGTTGCACCGCTGGAGCTTACCGCCCCACCTTCGGCTTCATTCCCCTGCGCCGCTTGACCCAATTGGTTTATGCGCGCCTGTTTGCCAGCCGGGCTTAGCAACTTTTCTTGCTGCGTCTCTTGCAGCCCACGCAGTGGCGTCGGAGGCTCATCCGTTGCCGCTTCGTACACCGTCAAGCTATCGTTAAACGCACAGGCGGACACCAAAATACCAAGTAACCCCACGATAACCACTTGGCGAACGGCAGCAGTGCGCATCAAAATCCCCTAAATTAGAAAGTCAAAAATTCAAAACCCGTGCCTGTTTTAAAGCACAATACGTGGTTTGCAACCTTTGGTTTCTACCAGCATCTCAGAGTATTCACCCCCTGTTTTTTCAGGGTGCTCAATTCACAGCGCTGACATTAGCGTTGATTAGGTTGGCCGCTGCCCCCAACTTATGACGAGTTGCGCTTATACCAAGCCGCCCCCAATATTTGAGAGGCAACACAAGAGCGGGCGAAGCATGCGATCAAAACGCCATGCACCTCTCCTCTCTTGGTCACGGGCCCATTGCAGTTCAAGTTTTGATGATCCAAGGAATTTTCCATGACCGCGCAAAGCAAATCCAACCCCCTCTTAGATTTCATTGTGAACAACCCCGAGGCATTTGCGCAAAACCTCGCCAAAATGGCAGAAAACGGCGGCAAGGCCCTTGCGGCTTATCTGGAGCCGCGCGAGACCAAACAAACCAGCGACACCACACCAGAGGATCTCGCTAATCTCGTCAAATCCCTCTCGCCTGTTGCCGAATACTGGATGAAAGACCCCTCCCGCGCCATCGAGGCCCAAACCCGCCTGTGGTCCGGTTATATGAACATCTGGAACAACACCCTGAAGACCATGGTGGGCGACGCACCGCAAGACCCTGTCCTGCCAGACCCGAAAGACAAGCGCTTCAAAGACGAACAATGGCAGCAAGGCAATTTCTTTAATTTTCTTATGCAGATGTACTTGCTCACCAGCGATTGGGCACAAAATCTGGTGGAAGAAGCGGACGAACTGGACGACCATACCCGCCGTAAAGCCGCTTTCTACATGCGTCAGTTGGCCGCCGCCATGTCGCCATCAAACTTCGTTCTCACCAATCCTGAGCTTCTACAGGAAACCCTAGGCAACAACGCGGAAAATCTGGTCGATGGCCTTGATAAATTGGCCGAGGATATCCGCGCCGGGCACGGGCACTTGCGCATTCGCCAAACCGATCAAAGCAAATTCACGGTAGGCGAGAACATCGCCACCACCCCCGGCACCGTCATCCTGCGCAATGAGCTTTGCGAGTTGATCCAATACGCGCCAAGTACGCAAACAGCGCTAAAACGCCCGCTGCTTGTGATCCCCCCTTGGATCAATAAGTACTATATCCTTGATTTGAACGAGGAGAAATCCTGGATAAAATGGGCCGTATCACAAGGGCACACTGTCTTTGTCATTTCTTGGGTCAATCCGGACGAGACCCTCGCGCACAAAACATTTGAAGATTACATGCGCCAAGGCGTTCTGGAATGCGCCGAGAAACTGCAAAAAGTCTGCCGCACCAAAGAAATAAATGCAGTTGGCTACTGCGTGGGCGGCACCCTGCTGGCCGCCACTCTTGCTTACTTGGCAAAGCAGACAGAACCCTCCCCCTTTGCCAGTGCCACCTTCCTCACCACCCAAGTGGACTTCACCGAGGCAGGTGAATTGCAAATCTTCGTTGATGAAGAGCAACTATCCACGCTAGAGGCCCGCATGCAGGCCAAAGGCTATCTTGAAGGTAGCAAAATGGCCAATGCATTTAATATGTTGCGCGCCAACGACCTTATCTGGCCATACGTGGTGAACAACTATATCCGCGGCCAAGAGCCCTTCCCCTTCGACCTGCTCTACTGGAACTCCGACAGCACCCGCATGACGTCGGCCTGCCACTCCTTTTACCTGCGCAGCTGTTACCTCAACAACGAGCTTGCCTCAGGCACCATGCAGCTGGCCGGAGAAACGCTACAGCTGCACGACATCACCATTCCCGTGTTCCACCTTGCCACCAAAGAAGATCACATCGCCCCGGCCACCTCTGTCTTCAAAGGGGCGCAGCTCCTTGGCGGTGAGTGCGAGTTTGTCCTCAGCGGATCAGGGCACATTGCCGGTGTCGTTAACCCGCCGCACAAACAAAAATATCAATACTGGACCGGCCCTGCCCCGCATGGTTCGTTAGACTCTTGGCAAGAAAACGCCAAGGAACACGCAGGCTCTTGGTGGCCGCACTGGCAACAATGGATCACCAGTCAAGACCCGCAAACGGTAAAGGCGCGCAAACCATCCACCGCCGCAGCGAAAAAATATACTGAAGCGCCCGGCACCTATGTTAAAGTGAGGTACTAGGACAAAAACAACAGGGCCAAGATCGGTAGATGCCCAAATCACTGCCACCTAATGCAAAAAGCCACTTTCGGCGCGCGCCGCAGCGGGCAGAGCGCCGTTTCGTCGGCCACCTCAGCCCCGGAATGGGTAAAGATACGGCACGCCTGCGCTCTACCTCTTGGTGGAGCTTGGGCTTGCGCGCCATTACGCTTCCCCTCTTGCAGCTCGCTCTGTGGCAAAAACACCAGTTCGATTGGCCACACACCTTGGCCGCGCTGATTGTGCTGATTGCATGGACTTTGGCCAGCACCCGCATCGCTGCTGGCACAGGTCCAAAGCAAACGTGGTATGCGCACGCAATTTTCGGCGAGCGTGTCTGGCTCAATCAGCGGCTGGTGCCTGTCCCACAACGGCAAAACCTGCAAGCACTCGCGCTTCAGATCGCCTCGTTCCTATGCTTTGCTGCCGCCTGTTTCTTTGCTTATGCACACATGCTTCTACCGGCCATGGCGGCCACATTGATCTGTCATGCCAGCAAAGCGGCACAGCTAAACATTCTGGCACAGCTCTACATTGGCATGACCAAGAAAAACCCGGTCTACCGTACTTGGCTGCGCACACCACAAAACGACAACTCCAAGCGCGCCAAGAGTTCATAGAAGCTTGGCCTTGCCCGCCGCATCTTGGCAACTGAAGCCATAGCGGGCAGTCCTAGCAGCGTTTTCGAGCCACGATATAACGGCGCGGTGGCTTTGCCGGATAGTTGCCTGTCTCGAGAATATCAAATCCCGCCGCTTCAACCATCTTGTCCAACTCGGACACTGTAAAGAAGAACACCTCAGGCGCTTTGCCGACCATCTGCATCAGCGGCAACACGCCCCGCATCAATGCAATCTTTACATCAAAACCGCTGTCCTGCAGGCTAAATGTCTTGGAAATAAACAGTCCGCCGGGTTCCAGCATGTCGTGATACTGTTGCAAGACTTGCGGCAGATCCGGCACCAAATGCAATAGGTTGAACGCCATGATTGCATTAAACCGCCCCTCTCCGGCCAACACATCCTCTGCCCCGGCCCTCAAAAAGCGGGCATTGACAATCCCTTGATCCCGCGCCCCCTTCCGGGCGTAATCCACCATCTTTCCCGAGATGTCAGTACCAAGTATCTCGCCGCAACTACCGGCCAGCTTCAATGCAGTCATGCCCGAACCACACCCCACTTCCAACACTCGGTCACTGGACTTGAGATAAGAGCGGGTGCGCTCCAAAGTAAAGGTGTAGGCATCCATGTCCGAAATTGCAGACTTCACATAACCACTGGCAGTTTTATCCCAGAATGTTTCCGCAGTTTGCATAATAATCTCCTTAACAGCAGCAATTAGGAGTTATCTAACACAGTAGTTTCGCGCTATAATCGGCCAATGTCGTACTTAAACCATTCAAAATTGCATGAAACAACCCGCACACGCCTTTGATTGGAACCACGCCCGCGCTTTTCTCGCCGTCGCCCGTTGCGGTACGCTCACAGGCGCGGCCGAGGCGCTGAAGATGAGCCAACCAACTCTGGGGCGCCAAATTTCGGCGTTTGAAGAGGATTTGGGCGCATTGCTTTTTGATCGCATTGGCAGGCGGCTGGTCCTTACCGACGCAGGAAAAGCGATCGCCGACCAGCTCAGCCCAATGGCGGAAGCGGCCGAGCTCGCCTCGCTTTATGCCGCAGGTCAGGCTGAAACCATTGAAGGCACCCTCTCAATAACCGCCAGCGATGTTTTTGCCCTTTACTCATTGCCCCCGGCCATTGACCTGATACACAAGGTAGCGCCAAATCTCCGCCTAGAAATTATTGTTTCCAACCACCTGCAAGACTTACGCAGGCGCGAGGCAGACATCGCCATTCGCCATGTACGCCCGCAAGAGCCGGAGTTGATTGCCCGCCTTGTCTGCGAAAACACCGCAGGCTTCTACGCCTCGCAAAGCTACTTCATGGAAAACGGAATGCCGCAGTCTATGAAAGAGCTAGCGGGACACCAGTTCGTTGGTTTTGGTGATGATGATCGCTACATCGAATACCTGAAAGAACATGGCATCCCACTCACGGCAACCCACTGCTACACCAGCAGTGCCAGCGGCCTCATGGCGTGGCAGCTGGCCCTAAATGGCTATGGTATTATTCCCATGTCAAATGCAGTCGCCGCGCTGCACCCCACCATGCAGCGCATTAACATAGATGCCCTCACAGTCCATTATCCAACATGGCTGGTGACGCACCGGGAATTGCACACCAGCAAAAAGATCCGCCTTGTCTTTGATAGTCTCGCAGAGGCTTTGAAAACAGAAAACCCCGCTCCGGCTTTGTAATGGTGCCCCCATTCGCTAACGGGGGCAAGCGAATGTCGTGTAATTACTCGCTTCACCAATGACTTTGGTGCAAAACACAGATCGCAATGCGCTGGGTCGTAAAAATCCCATACATCATCCAGCAAGATACAACTGCAAATAGATTTAAACAGCCTCACTCGTTAGTTCTCCCAGTTCGCACAACTCCTGAAACCACTAGAGTATTACTCAAAGAAAAAGGCCACCCAAAGGGCGGCCTTTCCATAAGCTTTGTGCAAGCGAAGATTAACGCTTGGAGAACTGGAAGGAACGACGGGCTTTCGCCTTACCGTACTTCTTACGCTCAACCACACGGCTGTCGCGGGTGAGGAAGCCTTCTTTTTTCAGCGCGCCGCGCAGCTCTGGCTCGTAGTAGGTCAGGGCTTTGGAAATGCCGTGACGAACCGCGCCAGCCTGACCGGACAGACCACCACCGGTAACGGTGACAGTGATGTCGTACTGGCCATCACGCTCGGTCAGCATGATTGGCTGACGAATGATCAGCTGCAGCACAGGGCGTGCAAAGTAAGCAGAGTACTCACGCTTGTTGATGGTGATTTTGCCGGTGCCTGGTTTGATCCAGACGCGGGCAATCGCATCTTTACGCTTACCGGTTGCGTAGGCACGGCCTTGCGCATCCAGTTTCTGTACATGTACAGGAGCTTCTTCTGCTGCTGGGGCGATAGCTTCGCCCAGATCCTCAAGGGACTGTAGCTCAGACATAATTAACCCCTCAGTGCGTTTTTGGCATTCAAGCTCTTCACGTCAACCACTTCTGGAGACTGAGCTTCATGCTTATGATCTGCGTTCGCGTAAACACGCAGGTTAGACAGCTGACGACGTGACAGCGGCCCACCTGGCATCATGCGCTGAACAGCCTTTTCCAGAACACGCTCTGGGAAACGGCCTTCAATGATAGCGCGAGCTGTACGCTCTTTGATACCGCCTGGGTGACCGGTGTGCCAGTAGTACTTTTTGTTTTCGTACTTCTTGCCAGTCAGAACAACCTTGTCGGCATTAATAACGATAACGTTGTCGCCATCGTCGATATGTGGAGTGTAGGTCGGCTTGTGCTTGCCGCGCAGACGGTTAGCAATGAATGCAGCCAAACGGCCAACAACCACGCCTTCTGCGTCGATCAAGATCCACTTTTTCTCGACCTCTGCCACTTTGGTAGAGTGAGTTTTCATTATTCTGTACCGCTAATTGGACAGTTGAATTCGTTCAAGGCAACATCATCCAGCAGACAAGCCGCTGCGACGATGCCCCTCGTCGGCAATGGGTGATACGCGGAAGCAGGATCAACGTCAAGTACAAAAAAATTCAGAACACCTCAATAAATCTAATTATTTCAACGCCTTAACAAATAGGTATTATAATACCACATTTTTCCTGCGTTTTTTTGCGCTTTTCCACGCCATCTCTCTAAAAACTCGGAGAGGCAGTACCCGATGCATTAGCATATCTAAAACCCGCAACGGCTACCGCATACGCATACCCTGCCCCATGCGATTCCAAAACAGCAAGCGGCCCTTGAAATTGGCTGTAATCCCATTGCGCAAGCCATGTCCTGTTCAAGCAGCGCCTAGACAACCATGCAACTTAAGAAACCAAAGCAACCAGCGTTTGCCGCACGGAGGCAACCTGCTGCATAAAGGCTTGCACTTGGAACTCATAGAGAAACCAGTCGGCCCCATAACATGCAGCGTAGTAGCATAAACCAAAGATCGCGATGCCATAACTGCGCAACGAAAGCGGCGCATAGTGAACGGGGCGAAACAACCGCCATGCACCACGATAAATGTGCGTATTCAGCAGTGCGTTAGCAAGCAGCAAGTTAAAAAACACAAGAATAAGAAACAGAAAAGGAGCCCCCCAAAACGCTGTCTCTTCATAAAAAGATGTGCGCCGCAATGCCCCCATCAGGCGCGGCTCCTCCACCACATACAAATCCCATAGGGCTGGCACGACAATAATGAGCAGGGCATTCACACCCAAAAACGCCAGATACGCAACACTAAGCAAAAACGAAACAGCCTGAAATGGCCACAACAGGCCTAGACCGACCACTCTACGCAACTCGAAAAACACGAAAACGCCCTCACTGCCCAAAAACGCCGGATACATACGTTAAAAATATATTAAAATTTTATCTTTTCATGTACAAGCGTTTTTGCAGCGGGCGCACTCCATGATTTTTGCTAGAGTTTTCCAAACAATACAGCTAGGGCACAGCTGTTGCTACGGGTGGCAGAGCATAGGTCGCGCTGGCCTGGGCGATAAGTTGACCGCTGCTGCGCTCGATTAACATACAGTCGACGACCGCGAGCTGCCGCCCGAGCTTGAGCAACCGGCAATTCCCGTCTATCAGCCCTGCCTCCGCCTTGCGCATAAAATTTATATTCAGGCTTGTCGTAACGGCCAATGCCTGCCTGCCCACATGCGCCAGAATCACCGCATAGGCCGCAAGATCGGCAAGAGCCATCAACGCGGGCCCAGATACAGTGCCACCGGGCCGCAACTGCTCCTGCCCTGCAGTCAACGAAACCTGCGCATAGCCAGCGCCAACCGCCTCGATCCGGTAAATCGGGTTTCTTCCATAGATCTGCGGAAACACCTCCTGCAGGTAGCGCTCCAACTGACCTGCATCAAGTTTTAGCTGCATAGCTCCCCTCCCGCTTCGCTTTGAGCTCCCGCCCGCACAAGCCGTGTTCGCCCCAGCGCGAACCCCGATCAGTAGAGCCTGCAAGACACACACCTACAAAGACCACTAGGCAATTGGGTGAACTTGCAAGAGAACCTTGCAAAAGGTGACATACTGCAAGCTGTTAATCGCACGGGTACAAACGCCTCGCCCCCTTCTCTTCGCTTTGTTTACTGCTATAAACGGCGCTAACAAACACGTTTTACCTGCCTTCGCGAAAGGATTGATGCATGACCGCCACCCCTCAAGACGCTGCAGATCGCCCGCTCATCGGCAAACTGTTGCACAACGGCGTTCTGCGCCTCGTCATGCAACAACCTGAGAAAATGAACGCGCTCTCCAGGCAAATGATGACAGCACTCGCCGCCGAGCTTGAAGCTGCCGGCACGGATCCACATGTAAAGGTGATTCTGCTGGGCGCCGAAGGCAAAGTGTTTTGCGCAGGCCATGACCTGAAAGAACTCACCGCTGCCCGCGCCAATGCCGATGGAGGCAAGGCGTTCTATGCGGAAACCTTCGCACAATGTGCAAAACTGATGCAGCAAATCGTCGCCCTGCCCAAACCGGTCATCGCCGTCGTCACCGGTGTTGCCACCGCCGCCGGTTGCCAACTTGTTGCCAGTTGCGACCTCGCTCTGGCCGTTGATACCGCCACATTCTGCACCCCGGGTGTCAACATCGGCCTGTTCTGCTCTACGCCGATGGTAGCCCTCTCCCGCGCAGCCAACCGCAAGCAAGCTATGGAGATGCTACTCACCGGTGAAGCCATAGACGCCTCTACCGCAAAGGATTTTGGCTTAATCAACCGCATTATCCCGCGCGATTATCTGGAACAGATCGTCCAGAAATATGCCGAAACCATCGCTGCCAAGTCGGCCAAGACACTAAAGATCGGCAAGGAAGCCTTCTACAAACAACAGGAGATGCCATTGGCGCAGGCCTACGCCTATACAGGCGAGGTCATGACCCACAATATGCTGGATACCGATGCAGAAGAAGGGATCAACGCCTTCTTGCAAAAGCGGGAACCGGTCTGGACTACTGACAGCTAGTATCACACCTAAGCTATTTAAAAGGACGCAATGGCATGAGCACCCAACCCTACCCGCAAGGTTACACCCAAGAGGTGTTGGCCAAGGTCAACACCATCGCCCTTGTTGGGGCCAGCAACAAGCCCGAGCGCCCAAGCTATAAAGTCATGCGGTTTTTACAAGACAATGGCTACAAGGTGTTTCCGGTCAACCCCGGCCTTGCAGGCGGCGAGTTGCTTGGAGAACCGGTCTATGCCAGTCTTGCAGACGTACCATCAAAGATCGATATGATTGATATCTTCCGCAATTCTGAAGCTGCCGCCGCGATCATTGACGAGGCCTTGACGCTTGAAAACACCCCAAGCACTATTTGGATGCAACTAGGTGTCATCAACCAGAATGCCGCCGCCAAGGCCACAGAACAGGGGCTGGAAGTGATCATGGATCGCTGCCCTAAGATAGAGCTGGGCGGTTAGCACTTTACCTCGCCACTGAAAACCTGCCGCCATTTGGCGCTTTCACGTTGTGGCAGCAGGTTGCGCTGATTTTTTCTCTATAAAAAACTAAAAATCCTTCCCTCTATCCGGCGGAGCTGCGCAGATCGTAGCCCCATTGGACTTGAGACAAACTAAACATTTGTAGCAACAAACCTTGCGAGGCAGCCGATGCCTGCTCTCCATGCTTTTGTCCTGCTTGCCAGAATCCCCCTGCTCGCGTCATAGTGTCGCCAGCTGCAACTGCAGCCCTTCCCAGAGAAAAGTATGAGAGGCACGCCAGATGAGCGAAACCACACCGGGCTTCAACACCCTTTCCATCCATGCCGGCGCACAGCCAGACCCGACCACCGGCGCCCGCTCCACGCCGATCTATCAAACCACCGCCTTTGTGTTTGAAGATGTCGATCACGCTGCCAACCTGTTCGGCCTGCAAGCCTTCGGCAACATCTATACCCGCATCACCAACCCGACCACCGCGGTCTTGGAAGAGCGCGTCGCAAAGCTGGAAGGCGGCACCGCAGCGCTTGCAGTTGCCTCCGGACACTCGGGCCAGCTGCTCACCTTTCATACGCTCATGCAACCGGGCTGCAACATCGTCGCTTCAAAGCGCTTGTACGGCGGCTCCATCAACCAGCTGAACCATTCCTTCAAAAGCTTCGGCTGGGAAGTGAAGTGGGCTGAGGCCAACGACCCGCAAAGCTTTGCTGATGCCATTGACGAGAACACCCGCTGCGTGTTCATCGAGAGCCTCGCCAACCCGGGCGGCGTCATTATGGATATCGCCGCCATCAGCAAAGTGGCCAAGGCAGCAGGCGTGCCGCTGATTGTCGACAACACCATGGCCACACCTTATCTGTGCCAACCGATCCAGCACGGCGCCGACATTGTGCTGCATTCCCTAACCAAATTTATGGGTGGTCATGGCAACTCCATGGGCGGTGCAATCGTTGACGCTGGCACATTTGATTGGATGGCATCAGACAAATTCCCGCTACTCTCCACGCCGCGCCCTGAATACAATGACATGGTTCTCGGCACCACATTTGGTACCATGGCCTTTGCCATTTGTTGCCGCGTGCTTGGCCTGCGCGATCTGGGCCCGGCGATCTCGCCGCAAAATGCCTTCTATCTGCTCAACGGCATCGAAACTTTGGCCCTGCGCATGCAGCGCCACTGCGACAATGCTCTGGCCGTGGCCAGATTCCTGCAAAATCACGAAGCCGTTGAGTGGGTTTCCTACGCAGGCCTTGAGACCGACCCTTACCATGCCTTGCAGCAGAAATACTGCCCCAATGGCGCAGGCGCTGTCTTTACCTTTGGCGTGAAAGGCGGCTACGACGCGGGCGTGCAACTGGTCAAATCCGTTGAGCTGTTCTCGCATCTGGCCAATATCGGCGATACCCGTTCGCTGATTATCCACCCCGCCTCAACCACCCACCGCCAGCTCACCGATGCGCAAAAAACGGCCGCTGGCGCGGGCCCGGATGTGATCCGCCTCTCCATCGGCATTGAAGATGCAAAAGATATCATCGCTGATCTGGAGCAAGCACTGGCCAAAGTGCCGGTGTAAAGCCAGCGCAACGACCAATTCCTAGAAAAGAAAAAGAACGGTGCGCAAGCGCCGTTTTTAATATCTAGAGCAGAAGCAAGCTGAGATTACCCCCACCATTACCCAACAAAGTATTTATGCAAAATCAAAAAACACATATACTAACAGCACGCAATATTTAAACAATCAAGCTACCTCTGTGCAGGCAACCAAGGACAAATGGCAAGCCCGACGGAGGATTAAATGCCGATTTCCCTGTTTCACAATCTTAAAAAGGAAGGAGAACTTAATGCACTCTTTCTTAACTGTACTTTAAAGTCGGGACCAGAAACTTCAAATACCGAAGCACTTTGCAATCTTCTTATTGATCGCTTGAAACACTACGAGCCTAACATCAATTGCGAAATTGTCAGGGTAGTCGACTACAATATTAAACCGGGCGTCTCCAATGATGAAGGAGATGGCGACGAGTGGCCCGTTATTCTTGAGAAAATCAAGCACTGCAACATAATCGTCCCTGCAATGCCGATCTGGATGGGCGTACGTTCCTCAGTTATGCAACGTGTGATCGAAAGGCTTGATGGCTCGACAAAAACCGTGATGTGCGAGGAAACTGGCCAGTTTCCACTTTACGGGTCAGTGGTTGGCTGTGTTGTCACAGGCAATGAGGACGGCAGCCACGACTGCGTTGCAAACACCATTGCCAATCTTTTGCATTTCGGCGTGACAGCCCCTCCCAACACCGACCTGTATTGGGTAGGGGATGCCGGCCCAGGGGCAAGTTACATTGAAGCGGGCGGAGCCATGTCCCCCTATGTAAGGCGAAACGCAGAGCTATCCGCAATCAATCTGCTGCACATGGCCAAAGTTTTGCAGCAAAACCCGTACACCATCTCCGTAAAACAGCACAACAAAAAGATGATGGAGCGCAACAAGGTAAAGATGCAAGCCATGCAACAAGCAATGGCATACATGAAAGAACATATGCCCGATTAACCTTGGCAAAACGCGCTGAATATCAATCCACGTTGTCGCTTGCCCAAGTGGCAACGTGCGCAAGCCTCAACAAACAAGAAACGATTAGAAAATTCTGGAACTTCCGTAATCATGGCACCGCCGATCTCGCTATTTCTTGAGTATCTAACCGTTTTAGTCGACTATTTTGGCTACACCATACTAGCAATTACGGTTGTCAAGTTTCTCTTAAAATACACCAGATTCGAGCTACACCGAATGCGCGGGCTCCGCTGCGCCAGAGCCTATCAAGAAATGAGAGTGGAGTTCCTCAGTCAGGTCATCCTAGCAATCGATTTTATGGTGGTCTCCGATGTTATCAAATCCGGCCTCGCACACGATCTGGAAAACCTCACAACCCTTGCAGTTTTTGTGCTCATCCGTTCTGCTCTTGCCTTCTTCCTAGGCTTAGACCTTAAAGAAGTCCGGGCGGAACCCCCTGATGAATAATCGCAAAGACCCGACACGCCGCGCCAAACGGTCGATCACCGCGAACGCTTTCACGTGTCACCTTGAACGCGACGCTGGCGCACCCATAACTCGCAGGTGACTGCCAAGACGACCAGCGCACAGCCTTGGTGGGCCAGCGCCCAGTCCAGTCGCACCACGCTGAGCAGCGCCATTATGCCCAGCACAATTTGCACAACCAAAGCCGTCTCAAGCAGCCTAGCAACCCGGCGCAACCCAGCCTCAGCAGCGCTTACGTGCTTTTGCACCACCCACAGATAAAGTCCGGCCAGCAGTAACAACAGGTAGGCCATCATCCGATGCTGAAACTGCACCAGTTTCACATTCTCGAAATGATTAAGCCACCAAGGCGACAGCGGATACATGCCGCCGGGCAAAAACGCCCCGTCCATCAGCGGCCACGTGTTGTAAGCCATGCCCGCATTTAATCCGGCAACCAGTGCCCCGAGGAAAATCTGAATAAGAACCAAAAGGATAAGTAGCTGCGCCCCCCGCTCCAAACCGCGGTTAAACTGCGTGACCACAGGTACGACCAGCATTCGAGCCAACGAAAAAAGATAGGCAAACAGTACACAGGCCACGCTTAAATGCACCGCGAGGCGATACTGGCTCACATCCACCCGGTCCACAAGACCGGAGGACACCATCCACCAACCAATGGCGCCCTGCAGCCCGCCGAGCCCCAGCGCCACCACCAAATGTGGTTTCAACCACTGCGGCACCTGTCCTCGCATCCAAAACACCACCATGGGAACAAAAAACGCCAAGCCGATAAAACGCCCAAGCAAGCGATGCGCCCACTCCCACCAAAAAATGAACTGGAACTGCGCCAAGCTCATACCCGCGTTAATCTGCTCATACTGGGGAATCTGTCTGTATTTGGCGAACTCCTCCTCCCACTCAGCCAGCGAGAGCGGCGGGATTACCCCGTGAATTGGCTTCCACTCGGTAATCGAGAGCCCAGAATCGGTTAGCCGCGTGGCACCGCCAACGACAACGGTGCAGCCAATTAAGAAACAGATAAAATAAAGCCATAGGCGTAAAGGGCGCGTTTGCCGCGCTGAGTAAGCGGTTCTTTCCTGCACACCTGCAATCGCGCCGCTTTGACGTTCAACCGATGCCGCGGCACCAACTCCCATAGCCTTTTGCCCACGCATCAAATGCGCTCCCTTTAACAACCAACGCCTACACAAAAACACTTAAGTCGTGGTTTTAGGGCAATTTTTTTCAGTGTCCAACTGTTTTGCGCAGCCGCACGGCGCTTTATTCGCCTCTTCCAGCTTTTTCGCGTTCATCACCGAAAACACCTAGGCAATCGCACTTTCCCTATGCTAGGCAAGGCGCCACTTATTTGGCAGCAAGGTCGCTCGCTCAGCTCGCTTGCCTACACCAATAAAAAGGATCAGACCAGATGCCCCCAAGCCTGCGCCGGTTGTTCGGCATGATCGCACTTGTCACCTTCGTGATTGTCTACTGCTTCATCGTTATGGTTATCGGCGATCTCACCATGTACGGCAAACACTGGTCGTTGCAGATCTTGTTCTTTGCATTTTTTGGGCTGCTCTGGGTGTTCCCGGCTGGCTACATCATCAAGTGGATGTACAAAACCACCACACAAAACCAATAGGCACACGAAAAAGCAAGCAGGCCGCACCAACTATTGCGCGGCCTACGGCTTGCCCACCATCAGGCATCTATCATTTCCGCCACGCTCACGCGGCCATATCAAACAGCACTTGCGTCGCAGCCCCGGGCGCGCTCACCCGTTCCACCTCAATCGTACAATGGCAATGGGCCTCCAACGCCGCCAGCGTTGCCTCCAGCTCCGGACCAGCAGGCGAACCGTCTGTTGCCACGATCACTTTATCTGCCTCGGAAAGCAGCTGCGCATTAACCAGACTTGGATCCACCAGCCCTAAATCTGCAACCACCACATCATAGGTGGCATCAAGCGCCTCCATCACCAAGTCGTAGCGCCCCTCTTCCACAAAACGAGAACGAATACGCCCCTTCCCCGCCGGTATGACATGTGCCCGCGATTCCAGATCCCGGTGTATCACACGGGAAAACGATGCCTTACCCGCCAGCAACTCGGAAAACCCGTCCATCGCTTCCCCCTCGCGGTAATAGGCTTCGGTCGCACTTGCGGCCTGTCCGCCCCCGTGCGCCCGCACCTCCACAAACAACGACTGCACACCCTTGTTGGCAAGCCTACGTGCGCACGAAAACGCGACCTTGTTGGCTAATGCATCGCTATCAACCGATAACACCACAACCCGCTGCACAGCACGCTTTGCCCCTTGCCACTCACTGTCGTCATCACCGTCGATTGGCTGCGCGCTTCGCTCCCCGGCAGCAGGTGCCTCCAAGGGTGACTGCTGTTCTTGTTGTTCAGCTACGATCTGTGCGGTCACCGCATCGCTGGCCCGTCCACTGATCGCCTGCGCTTCAACAGGTGCTTGGACCTTGATTTTCTCGCTCAGGTACTTCTCTTTGCGCAGCCCGTGTCCACTTGTAAACGTCAGCAGTACCCGCAACAATGCGCCGCCTATAGCCCCCACCAAAAACACCGTCAAAGCCACCAATGCCGCAAATTTCGGCTCTGGTGCTTCTGGGGCAGTCGCGCGGCTCACCACGCGCGCTGTGCCGAGCCCGGTAGCCCGGTCTTCCACCTGCTGCAACCGCTCAAAATGGGCCACCAAACGCTCCAGCTCACGGCTCTTTCGCACCGCATCTTCTTGCATTTGCAACAACAACGCATCAGCCTGCGCTTGCTGGCTCAAAGTCTCTTGCCTCGCGCGCAAGGTAGAGCGCAGCGCCGCAATCTGCCCCTGCAGCTCGCGGCCAGATTGCGCCAGTGCATCAACCGTATTTTGCAGTTGCTCTGCCAAGCGCCGCTTGGCAAGTGCCGCTTTTTCTTCCAAAACCTTTATGGAGGGGTGGGCAGGCAACAATTCCAACAACGCATCTTGCAGGCCCTTATTCGCCTGTTGCACATCCTTGACAGCTTGTGCCAGCGCGCCAAAGCGCGTCGCATCGACTTGCGCCGGAAGGCCACCTTGCGCCGCGCTGCGAGCAAGCATACCTTGCCAATGCAAAGTGTCTTGCAACTCCGCTTCAAGGCGCGCCAGCCGCTGTTCATCTAGCAGCTGTTGCGCGCCAAACAGCGTGGGCTCGGTATTTGCTTCCTCCTCAAGCTCCTCCGCCGCGGCCGCTTGCTTAGCCGCAGCCAGCGCATCTTCCGCTGCCCCCAATTCGCTGCGCAACTGCTGTAATTGCGGTTGCAATTTCTGCGCCGCCACTTCCGCCGCTGCCGCAAAAGCGCGTTCCTGTTCTTTGAAATAGGCCGCCACCACGTCATTTGCCAGTCGCACCGACATCTGGGCATCAAGCGCGGTAACCTGAACTGCAAACATGGCAGAGCCCGTTACACGCTCAAGTCGCATGTTTGCCATCAACCCATCGACCGAACGCTCAAACGCCCCTCGATGATCAAACCAATTCGTTAGACCAAAACCACGGGCCCAACCAGCAAGCGTGCTGGACGGCCACACCGGAAAAACATCGGGCAAGAGATCACGTTGCGCCGCAACAACCCCGCTTGCCAGTGCGCGCGAGCGTAGCACCTGCATTTGCGCATCGCTTAGCTGTGCTTCCAGGCTTTGCCACTGAGCCTCGCTGCCATCAGGTAATAACTCCCGCGCCGCCTCTTGTGTCTCGATCAACAACCGCGCGCTAGCCCGATAATGCGGTGCCTCCGACCACATCAACAAAAAAACCGCAGCAGATAACACAAGTAGCGTCGGCAACCACCACAGCATAAATCGCTGTAATTGTTCCATCACGCGCTTGTAATCAATGACGATTCGCAGATGTGGCACAACGCGCCCCTCACTCAACTCGAAAATCACACTTCCACAAAAATGCGCGACTATGGTAACCAGACTGTTAAAAGTGACGATTTTGCCTGCGCCAATCCCCCCCTATACCTAGATTATTTGCAAATGGCAGGCAAAGTAGGTCTATGGCGCGCCCTCAATCCAACAAAAACAGAGCCCCATTGCGAGGCACGATCGTCGCAAACCTGCTCCTCCTATTGCTCGGAGCTTGCCACGCTACGTTTGAGAACACTGCCTCCCCCATGCCAACACCAACGCATTCGCCGCCGCCCTCTTCCACTGCCCCGCAAAACCGGCCGCCTGCGGCGCCGCAATCACAAATGAAACCACCCCAGAATTCTCAGACAGCACAAGCTTCGCCCAACTTACATCAGCAAACGAATGTCGTCCGTGCGCCTCTCACACTTGCCGAAGGCGATCAAATACGCCTTATCCTCACCCCTCACAAAGAACTGGAAGGCATCTACACCTTGCGCGAGCGCGGTGAAATCATCCTTCCTCTCATAGGTACAGTACCCGCCGCGCATAAGACCGTCACCGCTCTCCAGACCGCAGTACACCAGCGCCTGACAGAAAAACTCTACCGCCAAGCTGACATTCAAATCGAGCTGGTAAAAACCCGCCCGATCTATGTACTTGGCCCTGTAGCCCGCCCCGGCGCGGTGCGCTTCTTTCCCGGTATAACAGCCGCCTCTGCACTTGCAACCTCCGGCACACCGTTCCCACAACCCGGCACTGGGCGGGTTGAGCTAACCAATAGGAACGCTGCGCTGAAGAGCAAAGCAATCAGCGGACTGACCCGTCTTCGTCCTGCGGACACTTTAACCTACATCTTAAACGACCCGCCTCCACCTCCCTAGGCTATTCCTCCCTACGAGCTTTTCCACCAAGGATATAGGCAGCTAAAAACAAGCACTTGAAAAACGCGGAGCAACCGGCTACGAAGCTCAATGTCGAGAGGGCCTTAGCCTTCAGCAACAGACACTGGTTCGGGCAGTAGCGCAGCCTGGTAGCGCACTTCACTGGGGGTGAAGGGGTCGTCGGTTCAAATCCGGCCTGCCCGACCAACAATTCCAATAGGTTAGCTTGAGAACGTAAAGTATATCATTGGTGCATACGTACCAATGCAGTATTGCTCTACCAATATTTTACCCTCTCCTTCTACAATTTTAGTTAGACCCAAAACCCCAACCCCGGTTTATCTTTCCAATCTCTGCTCTAGTTGACAACATGTGCAACCGGCGCAATGCCGATGATCTACGAGAACACTAGAGACTTGAACCGTGTCACCATCACCCGCACCAGGATCCAACATAACTCCGGCCAGTCCATGCACACAAGTTGCTACGGCCGAGTTCGTCCCTATTCCCGGATAGTTTGATTAAACCTGTTCTGCAGCCATTTGCCTCGTATGCTTGACAAGGCATCTTGTAATCGATCGCTGAATGCCGTCTCTGACGATTGTAGAACACCTCAATATACCCAAAAATCTCAGCCTTAGCTTGATGCCTTAAAGAGAACGTGGTGCGATGCACGAGCGCCTTTTTCAGCGAGATCTGCGAGACAAAAAAGCTCTCCATAGGGGCATTATCCAGACACTGGCCCTTACGGCTCATGGATTGCCTGATGCAGGCACTTCGAAGCAGTGTTCAATACTCATCAGAACAGTATTGGAAACCGCGGTCAGAATGATGCACAAGCCCCGTTACATTGCCTCATCGAGCCAGTGCCATTTGAAGCGCATCAGCGCGCCCGGGCTGCTTCAAGCGAGGAGGTCTCAGGGCAAGCTTGATCTTGCCCCTCCCAAATCTAAGTAGCCCGCAAATCTAGGTAAAAAGCCTTTTTAGGTACGCGGCGCACATAATGCCAGCGCCCGCCCCGCAGCTTTAAATAGCGGTCATTCCTTTGCACGCCCAATTCCCCAATTTTTAAAATCTAGGGCATTTTGCAGGGCAAAAAGTGCGGCTGGATAAATCCTAAAAAAGTAAAAACCCGATTGCTAAGTGATTACAATCACTTAGCAATCGGGTTTATGGTGCGGCTGGAGGGACTCGAACCCCCACGGTCTCCCGCCAGAACCTAAATCTGGTGCGTCTACCAATTTCGCCACAGCCGCTTATGCTGTGAGGGGGTGAATATTGATCTTGAGCGCATAAGTCAACATCCGTTTTGCAACTCTTTGCCATTCCTGTGTTTTTTTTGTAGTTTTCCAGCACAAACAGCAGAATTGGACATTCCTCACGTTTGCTCAGCGGTATCTCGCACATCAACAAGCACCGGCTTAAGCGCACAAACCAACTCCTCGGCAACAAGAAATGCCCCTGCATGCGCCCCGGCCCGCCCATGCACATAAGCGCCAGCTGCTGCCGCCTTCTGACCATCTGCACCTTGCGCAAGGAAAGCCGCAATTACCCCGCACAAAACGTCCCCTGCCCCTGCCGTAGCCAACCACGGCACCCCGGCATCACAAATTGCAAGGCGGCCGTCGGGCGCACCGATGACAGTATCAGGGCCTTTATACAGCACAATTGCCCCGCTCAGGCGCGCTGCCGTTTTACAGATCTCCAGCTTATTGCAATAGCCCTGACCCAACTGCGGAATAAGCTGCCCGAAAAGGGCCTGTATTTCTCCATGATGCGGCGTCAACACCACCGGCTTGCCACTGGCACGATCAGCAATCAGGGCAAACAATGTCTGCGGATCATTGGCAAACGATGTCAACGCATCCGCATCCAACACCACCGCAACATCTGCGGAAAGCACAGCTGCCACCATTTCCCGGCATCGCCGCCCCACTCCAAAACCAGGGCCGATAACAACGCTTTGCACGCGCCGCGCCGCAAGCCACCCAATCAGCTCCGGCACTTTGTCCGCGCGCTCAAGCAAGGCAGCGGTCATGATCGAAGTCTCATGATGAGCATGCAGCAATGCGCTCGCTTCATCCCCCACCAGCGTAACCACACCCGCGCCGCACCTCTGCGCCGCCCGCGCCGCAAGCCGAGCAGCACCACATTGCAGCACACCGCCGCTAAACACAGCCACATGCCCACGGCTGAACTTGTGCGCCTCTACAGGTGGAACGCGCAGCAATGCGCACACATCCTCACAATCAACTCGGCGCACCATTGGCTGGATTTGATCAAGTACGCCCGCATCAATACCGATATCCGCCAGATGCACCTCACCGCACAAAGACGCCCCCGGCAACAAATAGTGCCCCGGCTTACCGCGGAAGAAGCTGAGGCTTGCATCCACCTCGACTGCGCAGCCCAGCACTTGGCCACTCAGACCATCTACACCGCTTGGTAAATCGCAGGCCACCACCTTGGCATTACTTGCATTTATAGAAGCCACCAGTTCGGCCAAAGCGCCCTCGATGGGCCGCACCAACCCGGCCCCAAACAATGCATCGATAACCACGTCATTCTGCGTAAGTTTGGCTAGTGAACCCGCCGCGCTGCCTATGGGCAACACAGCTTCACTCCACTGCGCTAACGCTAGCGCTGCATCGCCAGTCAAGGCATCTGGCGCACAAACCAACAGCACCTCAACGCGATACCCAAGCTCCCGCAACACCGCAGAGGCGATCAGTCCATCACCGCCATTGTTACCCGGCCCGCAAACCACTACAAAACGGCCACCGCAGCCCAGCATTTTCTCACCCTGCGCCGCCAGCGCTTTTCCAGCACGCTGCATCAGCGTAAAACCTGCGGTTCCCGCCGCAATAGTCAGCGCATCCGCTCGCGCCATCTGCGCGGGGGATAGCAACACCTGCCCCATAAGCCCACTCCCACCTTTAACCGTATCGCCCCAGCGCGCCGTACCACGCTAAATAATCATCACATTTTCCGGCTGTGCCAACTCGATTAGATTTCCGTCAGGATCGCGCACATAAATCGAGCGGATCGCCGAGGCGGCCCCGCTACGATAAACCGGCCCCTCTTCAATGCTCACGCCGCGCCCGTGCATATGCGCCAGAGCCTCATCTATATTCTCAACCAAAAAACAAAGGTCCGCCGCCCCATGAGCTGCAACTTTCGCATTTGGCCTCACCTGCCCCTCCACCTCGACAAGGTTCACCTTTTGGCAGCCGAAATGATAGGCCTTGCGCCCCTTGGCATGTTCAACCTCCAGCATACCCAACACGTCGCGATAAAACTGCCCCGCCTTCTCGAGCGAGGAAACATTCACCACCACATGATCTAGAGATACCAACCGCATAAAACCGCTCCCGCGTATTAAGTTTACCAGCGACAGTGCCAGATCCCCCCTTAAAGAAGTCCTGCCGTCGTCGCTACGCCCCCACAAAACGCAAGCCAATGCCAATCTACCCCAACCAACTCGTAAGCACCGGCAATAAAATTCTAAGAACCACCTCAAAACGCCCACAAACTAATCACAGTGACTGTTTTTTGTGCATCGGCCCTGTTTTTAATCAACTCCTGACACTGCCCCACGCCCCATGAACGCAAAAAATTCGGGCAAATCCGCCAAAACAAAAAACTGGCACGCTTGTTGCTTATAATCTAGCAACTGCAAAACGGGACGTGCTGCTATGAAGAAAATCGAGGCGATTATTAAGCCATTCAAACTGGATGAAGTCAAAGAGGCACTTCAAGAAGTTGGCCTTCAAGGCATCACGGTTACCGAAGCGAAAGGCTTTGGCCGCCAGAAAGGTCACACAGAATTGTACCGCGGCGCCGAATACGTGGTCGATTTCCTGCCTAAAGTTAAGGTTGAAATCGTTCTTACTGATGATCTGGCGGATAAGGCCGTTGAAGCCATTCGAGACGCCGCCCAGACAGGCCGCATCGGCGATGGCAAAATTTTCGTCTCCAATATTGAAGAGGCAATTCGCATCCGTACCGGCGAGACCGGTGAGGAAGCGGTTTAGCACATGCATTTTTCGCTGTAGGTTGACCGCTTACAGCGCTGCAACAACCCGCATATCCTGCGGGAACTAAATGGGAGGGGGACCCGCGGCACACCCACCGGGGCGACCATCCAAATAACGACTGGAAAGAAGGGGAAGGACGTTATGACAACGGCCGCTGAAGTTCTCAAACTCATCGAAGAAAAAGACGTAAAATTCGTTGACCTGCGTTTCACCGACCCGCGCGGTAAAATGCAGCACGTCACCATGGACATTTCCCAGGTGAACGAAGACATGTTCGTTGAAGGCGTTGCCTTCGATGGCTCCTCCATTGCCGGTTGGAAAGCAATCGATGAATCCGACATGATGCTGATGCCAGATGCTGCATCTGCACACATCGATCCATTCTTCGCACAAGCAACCCTCTCCGTTTTCTGTGATGTCCTCGACCCGATCTCCGGTGAAGGCTACAACCGCGATCCACGCATGACGGCAAAACGCGCAGAAGCCTACGTAAAAGCTTGCGGCGCTGGCGACACCGTGTTCGTTGGTCCAGAAGCTGAATTCTTCATCTTCGACGACGTGCGCTTCGCAGCTGATCCATACAATACCGGCTTTAAACTGGACAGCGGCGAGCTGCCATCCAACATGGACAGCGAGTACGAGTCTGGCAACCTTGGCCACCGTCCACGCACAAAAGGCGGTTACTTCCCGGTCCCACCAATAGACAGCTGTCAGGACATCCGCTCCGAAATGCTTTCTGTCATGACCGAAATGGGCGTGAAAGTAGAAAAGCACCACCACGAAGTGGCCGCTGCGCAGCACGAGCTTGGCATGCAGTTCCAAGAGCTGACCACCATGGCCGACCACATGCAGATCTACAAGTATGCGGTTCACCAGGTTGCACACGCTTACGGCAAAACCTCTACCTTTATGCCAAAGCCTGTCTTTGGCGATAACGGCACCGGCATGCACTGCCACTTCTCCATCTGGGAAGAAGGCAAGCCAAAATTCGCTGGCAACCAGTACGCAGATCTTTCTGAAACCGCTCTATACTTCATCGGCGGTATCTTGAAGCACGCAAAAGCGCTGAACGCCTTCACCAACGCTTCGACCAACTCTTACAAGCGTCTGGTTCCTGGCTATGAAGCACCGGTTCTGCTGGCATACTCTTCCCGCAACCGCTCCGCGTCTTGCCGTATCCCGTTCACCTCTTCGCCAAAAGCGAAGCGCGTTGAAGTTCGCTTCCCGGATCCATCCGCAAACCCGTACCTGGCGTTCGCAGCCCAGTTAATGGCTGGCCTTGATGGCATTAAGAACAAAATCCACCCGGGCGACGCAATGGACAAAAACCTCTACGATCTTCCAGCGGAAGAACTCGCAGAGATCCCAACCGTGGCAGCATCCCTGCGTGAAGCTCTGGAAAGCCTCGACGCTGACCGTGACTTCCTCAAAGCAGGCGGCGTGATGGATGATGACCAGATCGACGCCTACATCGAACTGAAGATGGAAGAAGTCATGCGTACCGACATGACCCCACACCCTGTCGAGTTCGACATGTACTACTCTGTATAAGCTCATTAGCGCATAACCAGAGGGGAAGGCTCTGGCTGCTCAAGCGGCCGGGGCCTTTCTTATTTTGGTTATTCCATCGACGTCTTAGGCAAGCCATCCGCCCTCTCCTGAGGGAAAAATACAAACACCAATGTTCCCGCCCTCTTGGTTTTCAAGGAAGCATTCTGCGAAATGTCATGCGCACGTCACCAATTTAAAGCAGTATCTTCTTCAAGGCCGATGCCTGCTATCGGCTTATCCCGAACTACCTCTGAGGTCTTTGCCTGTGGGCAAAGACCTTTTTTCATTAAAATCAATGCCTTGCTGGAAACGCTGTTCACGAACCGGTTAAGTGCCCTTTAGCACGCAACCAACCGGTAGGTTTCGCGTAACTTTCGTAGCCTAGCCTGCCCAAAACAAACAAGGTGGCACAACTATCAATGAGTGCCGCAAACGTGCACAAACACCGCAAGGAAATCTCATGCTTGCTGATCAAAACCTGCAAATCCTCCCTAACCTTCCATCTCTAGACCTGCAAGAAACCAAAGAATTCTATCAGAAGTTTCTTGCCTTCGATCAGGTCTCTTTCGAAGATGACACCACTTTGGTCTTGAAGGCAGGTAATCTGGAAATCATGTTTTGGTTGACTGAAGAGCCGGATTATTGCCAGAACAGCTCCATCTACATTCGTGGTGATGGCATTGACGATCTTTATCCGCAACTTCAGCAGAAGCCATGGGGAGAATCGCCTCTGGCAAAACTGTCGGAGCTTGCAGACCGCCCTTGGGGGATGTGCGAGTTTTACATCCATGATCCCCATGGCAACCTGCTCCGCTTCGGTCATCCAAGCCATCTGCCCGGTTAAAATGCCATTCTCCTGCGATTATCCGTAGGTTTGCGCGTGAAATTCCCGCCAATCTTCGCTATACACCTGCCAACATTGTTTATTCTAAACTTGAGGCGGGTGTTGCGACCATGAGCACATACAAATCCCAATTCCTGAAAACGTTGCAGGAACGTGGCTTTATCCATCAGCTTTCCAATGCAGATGGGCTGGACGAGCTGTGCGCCAAGGAGACTGTAACCGCCTATATCGGCTTTGATTGCACCGCCACCAGTTTGCATGTCGGCTCGCTTGTGCAAATCATGATGCTCTACTGGTTTCAACAAAGCGGCCACCGCCCGATCACACTAATGGGCAGCGGCACCACGCGGGTGGGCGACCCGACCGGCAAAGACGAAAGCCGCAAAGTCCTCACCGACGAAACCATTGAGGCCAATAAGGACGGCATCAAGCAGGTTTTCGAAAAATTCCTAAGCTATGGCGATGGCCCCGCTGATGCGATGATGCTGGATAATGCCGACTGGCTATTGAAACTCAACTACATGGAGTTTCTGCGTGATGTCGGCCGCTACTTCTCGGTAAACCAGATGATTCAGCGCGACAGTGTGCGCCTGCGACTGGAGCGAGAGCAGCACCTCTCATTCCTTGAATTCAACTACATGCTGCTGCAAGGCTACGATTATCTGGAAATCTACCGCCGTACCGGTTGCCGCTTGCAAATGGGCGGCTCAGATCAATGGAGCAACATTCTCTCCGGCGTTGACCTTGGCCGCCGCCTTGCCGATGAGGAACTGTTTGCCCTTACCACCCCGCTGCTGACAACCGCCTCCGGCGCAAAAATGGGCAAGACAGCGGCAGGTGCCATCTGGCTCAACGCAGATATGCTCAGCCCCTACGATTACTGGCAGTTCTGGCGTAATACAGAAGATGCAGATGTTGAGCGCTTCTTGAAGCTCTTCACTATTTTGCCGATGGAGCAAATCGCCGAGCTGGCCGCTCTTGAAGGCGCACAAATCAACGAGGCAAAAAAAGTCTTGGCCACAGAGGCAACTGCCCTTTTGCATGGCCGCGAAGCCGCCGAAGCAGCCGCGGAGACAGCGCGAAAAGCCTTTGAAGAAGGCGCCAGCGCCGCAGGTCTGCCAACCATCGAAATTTCCCGCAATGAGCTGGACGCTGGCATCGGTGTGCTCGGCCTTTACGTTACCGCCGGGCTATGCGCTTCCAACGGCGAAACCCGCCGGAATATTAAGGGAGGCGCAGTGCGCGTGAATGACAAGGCCGTCGCCGATCACACCACAACCGTCTCGCTTGCCGATATTGCTGAGGATGGCAAGATCAAACTATCCTTAGGCAAAAAGAAGCACGTACTTATCAAACCGGTATAAGTCACTATCACGCAATACCTGATATAAAACCCTCCTAGCATTGCATAGGAGGGTTTTTTGTGACCATCGCAGGCATAGATCAAAACCTTGATCCAAACTCCCAATACGCCTCGGCTTTGTGACCAATCAATCTACAACCTAACAAAAGCGCAACAGGGGTCAAACCGGCACAACCAACTGTGCCCGCTCGTTTTCGATCACAGGTTCCCGGCGGCCCAAAATAAACCACTGATGCTGCCAATGTGTGCGGTCAAACTCGATCAATTCGAATTGGCGGTTGACCGCCAACCACTCCAATGCTGCTGCCCGCTCTCCCACTTTTGCGCTGGCGCGGGTCAAGCGCCAATCATCAAAGTAAATGAGTGCCCCATCCTCAAGCAGAGGCGTGACGAACTCCAATACCTGCCTTGTTGGTTCCAGCAAGTCGCAGTCGATTACACATACGGAGACCGATTTATCTGCCAACCCATACGCGCTCGCAGGCTTTTCTAATGTGGTCTCGTAAAACCCCTCGGTGACGCGCAATCTCTCCTTGGCGACCTCCGCCATCTCACAGAGCAGCAAGAACGTTTCCTTGTTGCAGCAATAGCTGCCTAGCGCAAAGTCCCCGCCCGTATACTCAGATTCTAAAGGCTTTGGTGCGGACAGTCCGGCAAAGGAATCAAATGCAAAGAAGTCCCCTGCCAGCCAGTGCTTCATTTCGTGATAGTTGTTAAAAAAGGAACGTCCGTACCAACAGCCAAACTCGAGGTAGTGCCCCTTTAAATTACAACGCGCCACATAGTTCGCCGCAGCCGAAGTCTCCCATGCGGCGCGCTGCGCATCTAGCCCACGCAGTTTAAGAGAGGCAAGCGCTTCCCGATTTGCCGGGACAACCACAACACCCTTGCGCTGTAAACTCTCACATAGCCGCATCGCTGTAGCATAGAACGCTGGATCTGCAACCACGATGGCATCTACATCAGCGGGACAATTTTGCAAAGGGATCCGTTCTTTGCGCGGTCCAAAGACACCGCTATGCCCACGCGCTCCCGCGCCCACCTGCAACAACACGCCTTTAAAACCAACAGGTACCCCTGAAGTATGGGAGGTGTTCAGCAATACCGCAACACGACGATAGCCCTTGCGCTCAAGCCAACCAATTGTTTCAAGAAGAGTATTCATGCGTCCGGTACGATCCCCTTGCGCAGCTCGGCAAAGTGCTCGGTACGCCAGATCCCGCGCATCAAACGCGGCTCTGCAACGCCAAATGGCCGGCCACTGTAGCTTCCATCACAAGCATTTTGATAGACAATCTGTAACAAGGGACGAGGCTCTGCTCTCACCGCTGCTTCCGAGTAGTGCCAGCACAAAAAGTCCATGGCCACCACATCACCAACTTGCAAAGACGGTGACAAAATTTCCATCTGCGGCCAGTCTTGCAGCTGTATTGTACCACGTTCTAAAGGACCATAATGGTGCGAGCCCCTGACAAAACTCAAGCCCCCGTTACCTGCAATGGCAGTACAGGGCTCTAGCGCGATAAAGAATGAAATCTTTTGAGCAGAACCGTTGAAGTAAGGTAGATCCTGATGAACACTCACTTCTCCGCTCCACACCCCGTCCTTCACCAACAGCCGGTTCATATACAGAGCGATATCATCGCCAAGCAGCTTCTGTGCAATATCAAGCAGCTTCGGACTTTCACAAATTCTGGAGATTTCGCCGCTAAGACAGCCTAGCAAGAAACGATCCTGCCGCTGAAGTTCCCCAGCCTCAGCTGCATCACGCCACTGTTGGCGGGCATCGGCAAGCTCGTTCTCACTAAAAAAATCGCGCAGCACCTGCACACCATCTGCCCGAAATATCGCGGCATCAAAGCATCGCTGCCCAGCATCGCTCAAATCCAACATGTGTTTTGCACCTCATCAACAAAACACAGTCTTGCGCAGCCAACGCACTAGGACAATCCCGCTATTTTCCCCGCGAAATCCACGGGGCTGTCATTGGGTCTCGGGTGATGGCTACATGCTATTTGTATTCAAAAATGCGTCGGAAAATTCCCGGAGCAATTGCAGAGGCCGGGTTCACCTTCACTTTAGGGTTGTTGAACGTCCCTTCAAGCTTATAGGTCACACCGATCAGCCCCCCATCCTGCGAGCCTCCACCCAACGCAAGCCCGATGATTGGTAGCTTTGCAAACAGGTTGTTGATCGCATAGGCAGGAACAAAAGTTCCCTTTAGATCCAAGGCTTTTGTCTTAAGATTAGCCGCTCCCTCAAAAGACCCGCCAAGCACCGCCCCAACAAGGCGCCCACCCTCAATACGGATCACATCTCCATTGCGCACAAACGGCATTTCCATTTTCTGGAATGAAGCTTCGCCAGAGCGCACCGCCGCGCTGTAAATCTCATTGTTGGCAGCGGTTCTGCGAGAAGCTGGAACTTTAGCCAGTGCCTTGATCGCCTTATCATCAATTATCGAGAAGTCCTTGACAACAAAAGTCCCTTGCCAGTCCTTCTGGCTCGGCATCTGCACTTGCACATCACCGCGCCCGCCACGCATTCTGTCAAACAGATTGAGAAAACGTAGTACCTCGCCCGTGTTCACCAATGATCCGGCAAAGCTCGATCCACTCTCACTTGGTGCCAGCGCCACCGAAAAATCGTTCTTGCCCTGCGTCTTGCCTTGCACAGAAATGTTTTGCAACTGCCCATTATGCGCCTGCCCCTTCAGTTTAAAATCCTGAACAAACACACTGTGAAATCCGGTTACACGCTGCAAGAGCACATCAAACACAAACGAAACTTTACTCTTGTCTTTCGGGTCCGCTTCTTCTCCACCGGTCAACTTTGCAAGAACAGAACGGCCATCAAAGCTGCTGCCACGCACTTTGGCCAGCAAAGCACCTTTCTTTTGCCGTGTAAGGCTCAGCTGGACATCATCGCTTGGCCGTAAGTTAAACCGGGAGAAACTGGCCTTCAGCAGGTCACCTTTGCTGCTAAGCCGCAAATTGCCTCTCACATCAACCCCGTCCGAACTCAAAGAAAAATTCTGAACAACCAACCCTTTCTTCGAGCTTTCCAGCCTGAATCGGGCCCTTGCTGGCACGCCAGCGGCTTTGCTCCAACCGACCGGATCCAGCATTATCTGTGCTTCTCGCAAATCCAGATTGTAAACCTGCGCATCACCCTCTTCATCCACCTGCACCGTCATCGGACCGCGTACAAATTCGGTGATGCCCGGTGCTTGCTTGGCAAAGTCCCTTGCAGAAGCTTTCAGGACAATATCCTGTTTGGAAACGCCGCCTTCGTTGCCAAGCGGTACACTCATATCCAAGTCAGCCTTGAGCCCATTCAGTTTGCCTGTGCCTTGAACCCTGAGTTTCTCGTTATTTGCACTAATGGTAAGATCGGCGTCACTTAAGATTTGCCCGGAAAACTCCGCCTTGCTGCTCAGCCCATCGGTTTTCAGCTCTGCCGACCATTCAACATCCTCAACCTTGATATCTTTCTCAAGCAGAAATGCCGCCTTGACCTTCAGCTCACCCTTTCCTGAAAAGTCCGCAGGCACAGCACCAAGCTGCTCCAATGCGTCAACAGGCTCTGAGTCGATGAGTACCGCCAGATCATCCGCCTTGCCAGCCAGTTCCAGCTCCAAGCGGGCCAGCTGCGGCCCCGGTTTGGCCAAGTCCGCCGCCTCAAAGCGAATATACGGAATGGCAACACGGTTGCCATCTTGCATATAGAAAGCGCCCTCGCCGCCCTCCATCACGAGGGATTCGCCTGCTATTTTTCCGTTTCCAGATAGCATACCTGCCACTGGAAGAGTCTCCAGCGGTCGCAGCGCCAAATTATCAAAGTCGAAGGAGGCGGTAATATCATCTCCGCGCCAGCCCGGATCACCGCCCTTGATGCCGTCAAAAGCCGCCGGACCAAGCGCAATATCCAGCTTCACCTCACGAACCATGCCGCCGACCATATGCTCGGTGAGCCATGAACGCGTCTCATGGGCCGCAGAAACCGGCCAAATTTGCAAGAGCTGTCCCACATTCAGGCTAGGGGAGTTCACCGCCAGCGCCACATAGGGCCCTCCTGCGCCGTAATAGATGGAACCAGCTGCCAACACACGCAAATTCTGCCCAATCCCGGCAGCGCTATCGATGTAGAACGTCTGCTCTGCCGGGTCTAGGCGGCCACTTGCATGACTATCAAAAAAGATAAGCGGCTTCGCATCCACATCTGTAGGGGCAAGGACCACCTCGCGCGAACCAAGCGTGTAGGTCCACGGCTCATCCTGCCCGAGCGGGGGCGTTACAACCCCACCCATCACAAAGCGCGTATCGCCTGAGCGAATGATCGCCCGCTCAACAATCAAATCATTAATATTGCGCCGCATGGAAAAGGCCAGATCAACACTGTCCAGCCGAATGTCTTCCTCGTTACGGCCAAATTTCAGATTTTCCGTTTTTACTTCCAGCGAGGCATCCTTAAAGGCCCCAGTTGCATCAAGACGGGCAAGCCCCTTGGAAGAAATTCGCGCCTGTGCAATCTCTGGCGCGGTGCGCGCGCTGTGTAGCGGCATCAAGTCTGCAAAGGTTGCATCGTTGATCCGCACGCTAAGCTCCCTTTCACCACTATGCAGGTCGACATCGCGGCGTAGCTCCCACTGCCATCGCCCCTCCCGGCCAGCCACATTTGCATTTGCAGCGAAGGCCAGATCATCAAGCAGCAGAAAATCCGCATCGATCCCACGGGCGATATAGGTGCTGTCGGTGTATTTTACGCGCACGGCACCGGTTTCCACGTGAATTTTTTCAAGATCCCACCGCCGCAATTCCGAAGCGATCAGAACAGAAAACTTGTCAAGCGCCACCAATTGCACTTGCGCTTTCGGCAGGGGTTCCGAGCTGGTCTGCAACGTCACCAGCGCACTAGGCCGCACGAGCGACAATGACGTTATTTGCACATCTCCCCAAAGCAGGGAAGGCAAATACAGCTGCGCTTCAACCTGTGGCAACAGCACTTGCGCCGAAGCCCGTCCTGACACTTGCAACAAGGCGTCTTTAAGAATGAGTGAGCTGCCTTTTTCCGCCGAATAGGCGAACTCCACCGCACCAAGTTTGACTTTCACAGGCGCAGAAGAGAAGCTGCGTGCAGCAATCTCGGCAACATAGGGAATAGCAACAGGTCCGGACATCAGCCTGATAGCTAGGGTGACAGCTGCCAGAATAACAAGGCAGACAATTGCCACAAGAGATCGCTTTACCCACTTTAACAAAGTAGATTGGCTGGAAGAACCTTGAAGATTTGGATCATCAGACATCAGCGGACTGCTATTCCTTAGGGTTGAAACACGAATCTAGCAGGACACCTATTGAATATCAGGCTCGTCCCAAGCTGTCGTCCCCAACGCATCAAAACTGTTTTTTTTCGCATCAAGCCGCCTTCCCTAAAGAAAGGACAACGCACATGAACACCACCGTAACCCCGCAACTGACGGAGGGTGCCAAAGCCCCGCTGTTCACATTGCCAACAGATAGCGACGGAACTTTCTCTCTAGCGCAACATCTGGGCAAAGCTGTGGTTATCTACTTTTACCCCAAGGATAACACCCCTGGTTGCACAAAGGAATCAATCGCGTTTAACGAGCTTAAGGCCGAATTCGATGCGCTTGGCATCACGATCCTCGGCATTTCTCCAGATGAAGCACGCAAGCATGACAAGTTTAAGGCGAAATATGAACTGGAATTCACCCTCGGCGCCGATACAGAACACAAAACCGCCGAAGCCTATGGAGTTTGGGTGGAAAAAAATATGTATGGAAAGAAATTTTGGGGCATAGAGCGCAGCACTTTTTTAATTGATAAGGACGGCAATATCGCCAAGCTCTGGCGCAAAGTTAAAGTCGCCGGACACGCCGAAGCCGTTCTCGAGGCCGCACGCGTGCTTTAGCACCAAACAGTTGAGTGAAAACCACCGCATGGACCAAGAAACCCGCTCCCTCTCCGCTTCGCTTGGGTCACTTCAGGCAGGCGCTGCAAAAATCGTCACAACTGCCGATCTGCAACTGAAGGTCGATCTGGCCCATGCGCTCGCCAACGCTTGGTTTTCCCGAGAAATCTCGTTGCGGGGCCCAACGCTTCTCCCCATGCCTGAGCGGCCGGGAAGGCCGGAAAAGCCGGTCTTGCTCGCACCTCGCGATATGCCTAAACGCGCCATTGGCGGCTCAACAGGGAAAGTTGCTCTCTTGCACTCGCTCGCCCATATCGAGTTGAACGCCATCGATCTTACGTGGGATCTAATTGGCCGCTTTGCACAAATATCACTACCACGCTCCTATTATGATGACTGGGTCCAAGTGGGTTTGGAAGAAGCCCTGCACTTTTCCATGTTGCAAGGCCGCCTTTCCCGACTTGATGCTGCTTACGGGGACCTTCCTGCCCATGACGGCCTCTGGCATGCAGCACAGTCCACCGGCCACGATCTGCTTGCCCGCCTTGCACTCATCCCCATGTTGCTGGAAGCGCGCGGGCTGGATGTCACCCCGCCGATGATTGCCAAAGCCCGCAAGACAGGAGACGAGGACACCGCGTCGGCGCTTGAGCGCATTTATCAAGACGAAAAGAAACACGTCGCATTCGGTGCTAAATGGTTCCGCTTCATGTGCGACCGTGAACGCATCCGCCCGGTACCGCATTTCCAAAAACTCGTTCGCACCCATTTTCGCGGCTCTCTCAAACCGCCATTCAATGATCGCGCCCGCTCTGAGGCGGGCCTCACCCCCAATTTTTACAAGCCCCTGATAAAAATTATAGGTTGAGGCGTTCTGCTTACGCTCTATTAACCATACACAGCGCTATATGATTGGTAATTTATACCAGTTATTTGCGATGGACCTTTTAAGAGGTGGCCCGGTTTAGGGGCCGGGATGTGATAGGGCGAACTATTATGGGGCGAACCAACAAACAACAACCAAACTATGCCCGCCAACTGGTCTATGCAGGTCCGCGTGGCCTGCGGCGCATACCGTGGGCAGTTGTAGTTCTCGCCCTTCCCATGGCATCAGTCCTTGCCGGGGCAACCGGATTTGCTGGAAAAATCGCATTTGATGAGTGGAAGCAGCCCCTACTCACCTCATTGGTGACCACCCACTTGAAAGAAACAGAGCGCCTAGAAAACCAGCTCGCCGCTCTGCGTCACCAGCTGCACACCGAGCGCAGCAATGCCGCCCTCGCCCAGCATCAGGCGCGAACCAGCCTTGCGGAACTACGCCAGCAACAACAACAGTTAGCTCAGGATCTACAGCAGCTTCAACCACTGCTAAACAGCGCCGGTAATTCTGGCCTCTTGCCCCAAAATAGTACGGAACCGCGCCCCAAGGTCAGTGGCGTGCCAAACCCGAACGTAAATGACGTACAACCCCGGTTTGAAGCCGAGACCCTGCTGGTACCGCAGCAAGGCCAAACACAAGCATTTTTCCTGCGAGGTGTGCCCAATGAAATCACTATTGCGCTAGAACAAAAAAAAACGGCCATGTTGCCACAAGACGCAAGCCAAGTGGCACTGGACGCAAATCTGCCCTCTCCCCCGCGTCCCAATGAGAGTTTCGCCAACGCAGCTAGTGCCTTGCGCGGTAGCCTTGCTAAAACGAGCCAAGAGCTGGCAAGTAACACCAACGCCATAACGACCATAGCTGAAGCCGATATTCAACGCCGTTTAGCGCTGCTGCAAGCCCTACCACTCAACACCGCCAGCCGCGATATGTTGCAATCTGCAAGCGAAAAAGCCCCGGCACCCGCCATTGGCGGGCCCTATCACCCGGCAGAGCCCGCCGATGCCCTCGCCCTATTGCAAAACGCGCTCGACCGACGGCAATCCCTGCTGGTTGCCCAAGAGCGCTTGCCACTGCAAAAGCCGCTGCCGACACTCAAAATTTCCAGTGCCTTCGGTCCGCGCATGGATCCCTTCCTGCGCAAACCGGCCATGCATCATGGCATCGACGCTCCGGCAAAAACCGGCACCCCGATTTCCAGCAGTGCGCTGGGGCGTGTCACCTTCGCCGGGCGCAATGGCGGCTATGGCCTTGCCGTCGAAATCGACCATGGCAACGGTATCACCAGCAAATACGCGCACCTACATAAGATCACCGTCAAAAAGGGGCAGATGGTTATTCCGGGCGAAACCCTCGGCCTTGCAGGCAACACCGGTCGCTCGACCGGCCCTCATCTGCACTTTGAAACCAGGGTTGACGGCAAACCGGTCGATCCAATGCCGTTCTTAAAGGTCGCCGATGCGCTCAGCGCCGCGTCCTAGCCGCGCCGTCATCTGCCAACTGCCGGAAACAAAGCACTAACCTTTTAACCATTGGAGCGTGCACAACTCCCGCGCCTTTTCGTCTCCCTGTTGCAAGCGCATGTGCTTCACAGCGCAAACAACAAGGAAAAGACGATGAAAACCATCCATTTACTAGTGGCCGCTGCAGCAGGGCTTCTTTTCACCACGCCAGCACTGTCTGCAAATGGCTTCCAGCTAAAAACTGGTTGCCAGATGCTGGTCAACACCTTGGATCACCCGATCAACGTCACCGTTGATTTCAATCAGCCGGTTAAACTTGAGGCCAACGAACAAGCGCTCATTGGCCCCGGGAAAAAGCTGGCATTGGGCACCATCACCGTAATTCGCGCTTTAAGCATTGATGACTACCCCAAGGCTGGCACAGCATCCTGCACCGGCTCGAACCAGTCCGCTAAGATCGAGAAAAACACCAGCACAGAAAATCTGCGTGTTATCCGGTTTGGCGCGAGCACCGGCATCGACTATGCCCCTCTGGGCAACTAGCAAATCACCTGTTCACCTGCTTGGCGCTCCACTCCCTCACACCTTGCGCCAAGCACGGCGGCCTTGCAAAGCCCCGATCAGGAGGATAGGACAGCCCTTTTTTGTGCAACCGCGCTCTTTAGCAGCTTCACAAACGAGGGACACTGCAAATGGCTCGGCGCTGGACACTCAGCCACATGTCGCAACATATCCCGCAGGGCCATAAGCTCTTGAATTTGCGTCTCAACCTCATCCGCTCTTGCGTGCATCGCCTTGCGTGATATCCGCAACTGCCCACTAGCATCAAACATCTGCGCGATTTCCGTAAGCGAGAACCCGCCGGATTTGGCGAGCGTTATCACTGCCAGCCGCGTCAATACCTGCGGTTCATATTGCCGTCTAAGCCCGATCCTGCTGGCAGATCGCACCAATCCAATTTCTTCGTAGTAACGCAGTGCCGAGGCCTTAACGCCAGAGCGTCGCACAACCTCGCCAATATCAAGCAAATCCATGGTTGACCTCAAGTTGACTTGAAGTCGTAACCTCCTTGCATTCAAACCATATTGCAAGAGGAAATCCGCTTTGCCCCATGCATCCGCTTATAAGGCACCGCCCCCAGTTGGGCGGCTCTCCCACAACCCCACCGCCCTAACCTTGCTGCTCATCGCCACGCTCACCGTCATGGCAAACGCCACCATCAGCCCGGCCCTGCCGGGTATAGCCGCCTCTTTCTCCCAGCAGCCCCATGCCAAATGGCTTACGAGCCTATTGGTCTCGGCGCCCTCCGCGAGTGTTATTCTGGTCGCCCCGTTTTGTGGTTGGTTGGCAGATCAATATGGCCGCCGCGCCCTGTTACTCTCCGGTTTGCTACTGTTTGCCCTGGCCGGTAGCGCAGGCCTCTACCTGCCGACGCTCTGGACAATTCTCGCCTCCCGTTTGCTTCTGGGCATCGCTGTGGCATTGATTATGTCAACCCAGACAGCCTTAATAGGGGACCTCTTTTCATCGCAGCACCGCAATATCTTGATGGGGCTACAAACCTCCGCCCGCAATCTTGGCGGTCTTTGCTTTATTTCTCTCGCCAGCCTGCTTGCACTCTTCTCACCCTTCCTTCCCTTTGCCGTTTACAAGCTGTCCTTGTTTGTTATGCCTTTCGCTTTCCGCACAATTCCCAGCCAAGCAACAACCCACGTAAACTCTGAGGCAGGTTCAGGCGATGTAGCAACTCCACGTCCCCCCCAAGTCTCAAGCTTCCATCTGTTGTTCTTGGGTATTTTGCTTCTACAAATGGCAACCAACACCCTGTTCTTTGTAATGCCAACACAGATACCGTTTATTCTGGGTGCCAAAGGCTTTAACAGTCCCACAACCACCGGCCTTGCTCTGGGCTCAGTCATGCTGGCGGGCGGACTATCTGCCGTCTTCTATGCCCGTTTGCGCAAGTTGCTCGGAGCGTCAGCAGTGCTTGCGGCGGCATTCCTATTAATGGCTGTCGGGTTTGCCGCTTTGCCTTCGCGCTCCTTAATTGCAATCCTATGCGCATCTGGCCTTATCGGTGCCGGATATGCCCTCGCCATGCCCGCTTTCCCGGCCATCATGCTCTCAATCGTCCCCGCACATCGACGCGGCCTGTGCAGCGGCCTCCTGACAACTTCTGTGTTCATGGGGCAAGTCCTCTCGGTCTTTATCTCCATGCCACTTTTTAAAGCCGTGGGAGAAGACGCCACGCTCCGCATTTTCTCCATGCTCTGCCTCGTCTTGACCACGGGTCTCGCCCTCGCTCATGGCACACGTCAATTGCAAGAGCAGAAGATCAAACGGCCTTGACCAAAGCTCGACAATCAAAAAAATACCATGCTGGACGGCGGCGCAGCTGACTTCTGCGATGCCGGAACATTCCAACGATAGGAGTTTCCAGCATGGTAAAGAAAGCGACACGCATTTCGCGGTTTGTGGCTGCGGTTGAAGACCAGCCTGTCGTCGTTGGCCTTGATGTTCACAAGAAGACCTATTCTGTCGCGCTGTTTTCGAAAGACGACGGGTTGGTTGAGAGCTACACCTGTCCGGCAGGCGAGGCCACACTGTCGCATCAGTTAGCAGAACTCGGTATCAACATTGAACAAATCGTCTATGAATCTGGCCCAATAGGCTTCTCGCTTTCACGAGTTTTGGCAGATGCGGGTTTCAACGTATCCGTCATTGCTGCTTCACGCATTCCGCGCGGATATGCTGCGGCGGCCAAGAACGACCAACTGGATGCGGTGAAGCTGGCGACGTATTATGCGCGAGGGCTGTTGCACCCGATTGCAATCCCGTCAGTCGAACAAGAGGGCTACCGGGCCTTGGTGCGTCGCCGCAAACGGATTACGGAGAGCGGGGCAAGATCAAACAGAAGATCAAGGGCTTCTTGCTGGCGTCTGGGATTGATGAACCACCCAGCATCCAAAAGTGGTCACAGGCCGCGTCCGCCGACTTGACGGCGCTGGATGTGCCGCCACAGCACCACATGGCTCTTGCCTCGATGGTGCGCGAGTATCTGTTTCTGCTATCAGAAGACAAAGTGCTGCGTGCGGAGATCCGAACCGCAACCAAGCGCATGCACGCTCAAACTTTCGAACGACTGACGTCCATTGTCGAAGTGGGAGAGACAGCCGCATACAACTTTCTGGCCGAACTGTTCTCGCCGGAAAGGTTCAATAGACCAGAGTAAGTGACCTCATATCTTGGTCTGGCCCCAGTGTTCAGTCAGAGCGTCGGCAGTGCAAGCCCGCGCCAGGATCAGGCCGGTGGGCCAGAAACGCCTGCGCGGTATTCTCATCGAAGCCGCATGGAAATGCGGCCTGGCGCGACACAGAAGCCAAGGAACTCTACAATCGACATTTTGCGAAACATAGGATCGGGCAGAAGGCCATTGTTGCTGTTGCCCGCAAGCTCGCAATCAAGCTTTGGCGACTGGTGGTGGACACACCGCCTACGCCAATGGGGGATGCTGCGCACGGGGTCCGGTCAGCATAACCGACAGTAAAAAAGGGTAGCATCCCCATCAACCAGCGCGTACCGAAAGAGGTACTTGGTTACCTTACATCATCATGTCAGGCACGAATAAGAAAAGGCTTACGCAGCTCGGTGAACAGTGTTGGTTCGGCCTCCGAACTCGGTGCCTTTGACAGACACCGAGAGCTTTGCTGCAGCCAAAGCCCAATGTCTCAGATGTGGGATAAAGCGACCTTTCGCTGCGAGGGAACCAAAGACGGCTATCGAGAAATGAAGCGGATATTGCATCGGTTAGTCATTACTTTCCAAGGCCCAACAGCGCACGCGAACGATGAACATTCTCCGAATTTGAATGGCCATTCAGGGCGTATCTAAGCAAATTTCGAGTGTCGTCTGTAAGCCAGCTATGATCACTTGCAAGCAGTGAAGGTTCTTGTTGGTTGAACCAGTCTTCTCCTTTGATACGGGCAAAATCGTACATTGCGGTCGCGCAGACTTCCAACGAGGCCTCATCATCGGTGTATTCAAGCCCTTGGGTATGATCTGGACCATTTAACGCAATTGATTCAAAGTCATCATTCAGTACTCGGATACCGAGATGTACGCGAAAGCAAGGTCCAAATTTAAATTTGTGAACGTGAATGAAGTGGGCTATGTGATCCGCCTCCCTGACGAACCAAGTGGTTTGCCGTTTTCTTAAAAGGTCTAGAGTATCCAGTTTGCGTGCGAACTTACGCATGACCTTGGAGGCGTTACTTCGTTCTTTTTTTTGTTTGTCTGCGTTTATTGCATCATGACTTAGCATAATTGCCCCGTTCGTTCTAATCAGATCCATTGACGACCGTTTGCATCTTCTACAGCAATAGTAAAATGGGCTCTCAGCCGACATTGACAGACTGCGTTTGCATTCGCAGCATCAGTGGGTGGGCTTGACAGTCGTCCACATAAGAAAGGGCCTCGACATATCGCCGGAGCCCTTCTAATCACTGCAGCAAAAGCCAAATTCTCTTAGTCGATATCCTCGATAGAGGCTGGCCCCTCGCCAAAGGCGCGCTGCGCCAAGGTTGCTTCCATAAAGCCATCCAGCTTGCCATCCAGCACATCTTGTGGGCTGGTGCTTTCCACACCGGTGCGCAAGTCTTTCACCAGCTGATAGGGCTGCAACACATAGGAACGGATCTGGTGCCCCCAGCCAATGTCGGTTTTGGCCGCAGCATCTTTGTTGGCCGCCGCCTCACGCTTTTGCAACTCCGCCTCATAAAGACGAGCCCGCAACATATCCCAGGCCGTTGCCCGGTTTTTATGCTGCGAACGCTCAGACTGGCACTGCACCACAATACCCGTCGGCTGGTGAGTAATACGCACAGCAGAATCGGTGGTATTTACGTGCTGCCCGCCCGCGCCAGAGGCCCGGTACGTATCAATGCGGCAATCGCTTTCGTTAATCTCGATATTAATCGAGTCATCAATCACCGGATACACCCAAACAGAGGCAAACGATGTATGCCGACGGGCATTGCTGTCATAAGGCGAAATTCGCACCAAACGATGCACACCGGATTCTGTCTTCATCCAGCCATAGGCGTTCTCACCCTTTAAAAGCAAAGTGGCAGATTTAATACCGGCCTCTTCGCCATCATTGTATTCCATCAGCTCAACTTTGAAGCCGCGCTGTTCGCCCCAGCGCCGATACATACGCAGCAGCATGGACGCCCAGTCTTGGCTTTCTGTCCCGCCAGCGCCGGAGTTGATCTCAACATAGGTGTCGTTGCCATCAGCCTCGCCAGAGAGCAAGGATTGCAGCTGCAATTTACCAACCGCACTTTGCAACTCGCGCAGCGCCGCCTCAGCCTCGTCAATCACCGATTGATCATCTTCCATCTCGCCCATTTCAATAAGCTCGATGTTGTCGGCAAGCTCTTGGCTCTGCCCGTTTACCCCGTTAATGCTGTCTTCCAGATTTTGCCGCTCGCGCATCAACTTTTGCGCATTGGCCGGGTCATTCCAAAGCTCAGGGTCCTCAGAAAGTGCGTTCAGTTCGTCCAAACGGACAAGTGCCACATCCCAGTCAAAGATGCCTCCTCAGCAAGCTGAGAGCCTGCTGGATGTCATCCACGATCGCCTGCATTTCAGCGCGCATCGGATACCTCATCACTACGTGTCATCGGGCCCACCGCCCGTCAAATCATTGGAAGGCAGACATTAGTCGCCCATTCCTCGCTTTTCAATGGCGCGGCGCATGCACACCCCGACTATTCATCCAAAACGGACGCTGCTCTACAGATAATCAGGTACCACCGTTAGTCAGCTGACAAGTCGCGTTAATCAATTCTCTGAGGTTTAAGCGGGTTTTGAATAGAAACCGATTTCCAACCTTAGCGCCGCCGCAAACCTTGCCCCTAGCATGCGAGGAAAAGAGGATAATCCCGCCCATCGAGCTAAGGATATTTCAATGCCGAAGCACTTTGTCGCTGCTCTCATTGCGGCCATCGCCCCCGCTCTTGCCTCTCCTGCTGCCTTGGCCGCCGAAGAGCCTCCAACAAAACCCAACATCGTTGTAATCATGGCCGATGACGTCGGCATATGGAACATCGGCGCTTATCACCGCGGCATGATGGCCGGACGCGCTCCCAACATCGATCAAATCGCCACCGAAGGGGCCATATTTACTGACTACTATGCCCAAGCCTCATGCACCGCCGGGCGCGCCGCCTTCATCACCGGTCAGTTGCCCATCCGCACCGGCATGACAACCGTCGGCCAAGCCGGAGCCACCATAGGCCTGCCAGCCGCAGCCCCCACAATTGCCAAGGTCATGAAAGAAGCTGGCTATATGACCGGCCAGTTCGGCAAGAACCACCTCGGCGACCTCAACAAGTTTTTGCCAACCGTACATGGCTTTGATGAGTTCTTTGGGTTCCTCTATCACTTGGACGCCATGGAAGACCCGTGGCACCCCAATTATCCCCGCGACAAACTCAAAACCCTCGGCCCCCGCAACGTGGTCCACTCTTTTGCCACGCAAAAGCACGACCCAACCGTTGAACCCCGTTGGGGCGAAGTGGGCAAACAGCGCATCATCGACAAAGGCGAACTGCCACCATATCCTGTCGAAGGTGTCGAGCTGAACATGGAAACCATTGATGAGGTTTTCCTCGAGCACGCCACGAACTTTATCGACGAAGCTCAAAAGCAGCAAAAGCCGTTTTTCTTATGGCTCAACCCCTCCCGCATGCACGTATTCACCCACTTGCCGGAAAAATACCAGAACATGCGCAACGATAAAAACGGCTGGTCCTTGCAAGAAGCAGGCATGGCCCAGCTTGATGACATCGTCGGCGCATTGGATGCCCATTTGGACAAGCATGGCTTGAAGGACAACACAATCCTCGTCTTTACCACCGACAACGGCACTCAAAACTTCACATGGCCCGATGGCGGGCAAACACCCTTCGCAGGCGGAAAAGGCATGGTAACAGAAGGCGGCTTCCGCTCTCCTATGGTGATCCGCTGGCCCGGCACTGTTGCTCCCGGCACTGTCAATAACGAGATTATGGCTGGCCTCGACTTTTTGCCAACATTTGCTGCTGCCGCTGGTATGCCCAACATCAAGCAGGAATTGCTCGCGGGGCGTAAACTGGATGGCACCGACTACAAGGTTCACCTCGATGGCTATGACCAAACACAAATGCTTGCAGGCACCGCGCCCAGCAAGCGCAAGGAAATTTGGTACTTTGCCGAAAGCAAGCTCGGGGCAGCCCGTATCAATGACTACAAATACACTTTTCTAGAACAACCCGGGGGCTGGTTCGGTGCGCCTGTGCCCGTCAATTGGCCCGGTATTGTTAACCTGCGCCTCGATCCCTTCGAGCGCACCACTATAAGCCAGTCAATTGCCGCACTCGAATGGTGGGGGTTCCAGTTCTGGCGCTATGTCTTTGTGCAGGAAAAAGTGCTGGAGCTTGGTAAGACCTTCCTTACCTTCCCCCCGATGCAGGAAGGAGCAACCTTCAACATAGACGATATCAGGAAGAAGCTGAAACGCTCCTCACCCCAAGGGCAATAAACTATAACACTTGAAAAAACTGCCCACCAAAAGGGTAGCCACCGCAACAAAGAAAGGGAAGCCGCTGCCTCCCTTTCTTTGTTGATACCAGTGCCTAGTAAAGACCGCCTGTCCCAAGCATCACAGCCTCGCCTGCTTCTTTGGAGACATCGCGATACTCCCCGATTTCATCTTCAAAGCCAATAACGGAGTAACTATCCGGTGGGTAGTTACCCGGTTTAAACGCTTCCAGAATTGTGCCCGGTGCCCCCGCATCCGCGCGCAGGCCCGTGCGCCGGTTAATCGGGATCAGGTTCAGCCCCGCTGGCAGCGGGAATTCTTGTGGCGGCGCTCCTGCCAAAGCCTCTTTCATAAAGGCGGTAAACACCGGCGCAGCAACCCCGCCGCCTGTCGCACCCTTACCCATTGGCCGCGGTGTGTCATAGCCAATATAAACCCCAACGGCCAATTCCGGCGTGTAACCAAGGAACCACGCATCTTTTTCCTGGTTGGTTGTGCCTGTCTTGCCTGCCACAGGACGGCCGAGCACCTTAACACTTGTTGCCGTGCCACGCTGCACCACCCCTTCCATCATCGAGGTGATCTGGTAAGCGGTCATCGGGTCAAGGATTTGCTCGCGTGTATCAATCAACACCGGCTCCTCCTGTTCTTCCCAGTCATAGGCCGAACAGGTTGCGCACAGCAACTGATCGTTGCGGTAGATGGTCTTGCCGTAGCGGTCCTGCACTCGGTCAATCAGTGTCGGCCGCACCTGCCGCCCACCATTGGCGAGCATCGAATAGGCATTCGTCATTCGCATCAAGGTGGTTTCCCCCGCCCCAAGCGACATGGAAAGCACCGGCAACATATCATCGTAAATGCCAAACCGCTTGGCATAACCCGCCACCAGATCCATACCCATATCTTCTGCAAGGCGAATGGTCATCAAGTTCCGCGACAGTTCAATACCCGTGCGCAATGTTGATGGGCCGTAGTATTTGCCGCCGTAGTTTTTCGGCTTCCAAATGCCCTGATCCCCGCCTTGATCAATCTCGATCGGCGCATCAAGCACCACAGAGGACGGTGTGTAACCGCTATCCAGCGCCGCGGCGTAAACAAACGGCTTGAATGCCGATCCCGGTTGCCGCTTTGCCTGCGTAGCCCGGTTGAACTGGCTAATATCAAAACTGAAACCACCCACCAGCGCCAAAACGCGCCCACTCTGCGGATCCATGGCAATCAAACCGCCAGAAACTTCCGGCACCTGTCGAAGCTCGTAGCCAGAGCCCACTTTCTCCGCATACACCACATCACCGGGCCGCAACACCTCCCGCACATTGCGCGGTGCGCGCTTGTCGATCCGCGCCCACTTCATTTGGCTAAGGCGCAGGCTCGCCCGCTGTGGATTGGCCGCATCGGTCTTGGATTTTGGTCGCAGGCCAATCTCCGCCCGCTCATTCGAAGTCGAAAGTACAACAGCAGGCCGCCAGCTTGGCATATCGGCTAGCCCGCCAATCTTCAGGAGCGCTTTCGCCCAGTTTCCGGCCGCCAAATCAAGTTGCGCTATTGGCCCGCGCCAACTGCCCCGTTCCCGGTCAAACTTGATAAGCCCGTTGGTCAACGCCTTGCGGGCCACTTTCTGCATGCGGGTATCAAGCGAGGTACGCACAGATAAGCCACCCTCGTAAAGGCGTTTTTCTCCATACTGATCTGCAAGTCGCCGCCGCACTTCCTCGGTAAAGTAATCGGCACCGGTTACATGAATGCCGGTCTGGCGCAGCTTCACATCCAGCGGTTTGGCTTTCGCCGCCTCTGCCTCTTCCGCGCTCACATAACCGTTTTCAACCATTCGGTCGATCACCCAGTTCCGCCGCGCCAATGCCTTTTCGCGGTGGCGGTAAGGGTGGTAGTTCGATGGGCCTTTGGGCACGGCTGCCAGATAGGCGATCTCTTGCAGCTCCAGTTCATGCACCGACTTGTCAAAGATAATCAGCGAAGCAGCGCCAACCCCATATGCCCCCAAGCCCAGATAGATCTCGTTGAGATAAAGCTCTAGAATTTCGTCCTTGGTGTACGCCTGCTCGATGCGCAGCGACAGCAGCGCCTCTTTCAGCTTGCGAATGTAGGTTTGCTCGTTGGTGAGCAGGAAGTTCTTCGCCACCTGCTGGGTGATCGTCGAGGCGCCAACCAATCGCCGTCCGGAGCCCAAGTTTTTTACGTTAGTGATCACCGCACGGGCAAGGCCAGTCACGTCCAATCCGATATGATTGTAAAAATTCTTATCCTCGGCGGAGATAAATGCCTGCTTCAACCGATCCGGCATCGCCTCGATCGGCAAAAACAACCGCCGCTCATGCGCAAATTCATAGAGCAACTGCCCATCCGCGGCATGCACACGGGTCATTACCGGCGGTTCGTAATTCTTCAAGGTGGTATAATCCGGCAAATCCTTGGTCAGGCCCTGCAGGTAAATCCACATGCCCGCCGCTCCGATGAGGCCCAAAACCGCCCCGATCGAAAACAGATAGCCAATGATTCTTGCAAAAACTTTCATACCAGCTTGTCTTTCCGCCTCACCAAATTGCCAGAAGATGGCCTTGGCAATCCTCGCAGTTCATCCCGATAAGCCGCCTCAAAACGCAGCAATCAAGCGCAAAAACCCGCAAAATAGCGGGCGTTTTCAGCCTTCAACTGGCCTTTCTTTGTGGCATTGCTAAGGCGATACTAAAGAAAACACCAGATGCTTTCCTAGTCCGAGCTGCCCTGCTGTGCAATGCGTCCGCGAAAAAAAGCGTTGATGGCTTCAACCAGCGCATCCGATGCCCGCTCGCGCCAATCATCAGAGGTGAGCATGGCTTCATCATGTGAATTCGACAAAAAACCTAACTCCACCAAGACAGAGGGCACATCCGGGCTTTTTAACACTGCAAACCCCGCAGAGCGCAGCGGCTTATTGATCACCCGGGTAGCGCTTTTCAGCTCCTCCACGGCCAACCTTGCAAAATGCACCGAGAAGTTTTCAGTCTCCCGCCGCGCCAGTTCCAGCAAAATATTGCCCACATCCTCCGGCTCCTCCGAAAGGTCGATACCGCCAATCAAATCCGCTTTGTTCTCCTGCCGCGCCAGCGTCGCCGCCAGCCGGTCAGACGCGTTCTCAGACAAGGTATACACCGAAGCGCCGCGCGTATGTTCGGCCCCTTCGGTAATCGAATCCGCATGCAGCGAAATAAATAAATCCGCTTGCAACTCATGGGCAAACTCGCGCCGTTTGCGCAATGGAATAAAACGGTCATTATCCCGGGTCAGACGAATATCATAGGGGCCAAGAGCCTTCAGCTTATCAGCAAGCATCAAGGTAAATTGTAGCACCACCGCCTTTTCAAGCGTCCCTTTTTCACCAACCGCACCAGAATCAATTCCCCCGTGCCCCGCATCCAGAACGATCAACTTGCGCCCCGCTCGCTTAGCCGGCTGTGCAGCCATGCCTCCTGCATCAATAGCCAGCGCAACCGCAGAAGCATTACCGAGTTTGCCTGCATTTTGCGCATTCTGGCTTTTACCAACCGCAACCTGAGGGTGGGAATTGTGCGCGCCAAAGTCACGAATGTAATCGGCAGACTTGCCATTCAGTTCATCCGCCTGCCGCAAGAATGCATCACGGTTTGCCCCCACCAGATCAATCACCAAGCGCGCTGGTTGGTCTTGAACCTTCGGGATCATAAAAGTCTTGTCCAGCATCACAGGTGCAGCCAGATCAAGCACGACACGGGAGCGCCCCTTGGCGACAGCACCGTAACGCCAGCCATTCACCAATCCGCGCGCCCGTTCATCAGGTGTTTTGGAAAAATCAAAAAGCACCTGCTCAAGATCAATAACAACACGGTACGGGTCCGCCAAGAATGTGAGCGCATAACGCACCTCCTCCTCCATATCGAGGATAAAACGCGTGCGCGCACTATCCCCAGCCACACGGGCAGAAGAGATTGTCACCGCCTTCGTTGGTCCTTGTGCATATGAAAACGTGGGGGCTGCGACCACCGATATCGTTAGCGCAAGCAGCACCACCCCAAAAAACCATGTGGACCAACTGCAAATATTCCTGACACTCTTTGTCACCAAGTCCCCCGAACCTGCACAAGACACTGCAAAATATGAATTATGAGAATTAAAAGACAATTTATCTAAAGTCACCCTGTTACAAGGCTTTCACGCTACGAACTCGACCATAAAAAACACAGATGTGCATATTTTTAGGGGACTAGCCTGACACCAAGCTTATCCAACGTCCTGAGCCAGCTCTGGAATCCCGCTCTTGCATTGCACCACTTTGCCGCTTAAAAGAAAGATGAGTTTATTGCGTTCACGAGGTACGCTGACCCGCCCTGTGCGTCTGGTGTTTATAAATCTGGTAAGACACGGCATGCTGAATACCCTCAGCGCCGATTGCCTAAATACCCGCAAGACACACGCCGCTGGCACGCCACCCTCTGTTACGTTTTGTTGAGGCAATTCCGTTAGTATTGGTGGTTGCAGCCGTCGTGAAACCGCAGATAGACCAAAGCTAACCGACGACTGGTTTCGTTTAAGGCCCGCCTTGGCAGCCTTTGAAACCCTAAAATCGAATTCTACGTGTCCAAGCGGCCGAGACCCGCGGCAATGCCCCGGCTCCGGCACAACAGATACGCATATCACCGCCAGCATTGCTGGCAAAAAGGCGCGCAGGTTTCTGTCGCCCAACCAATTTTGAAGAAGGGCACGCGGTTTTGAACAACATGCGCGCATTATTAAGCATCAACAGCAGCCGCGCGCTGGCCCATTGGCCAGCCCCTGCTGGTGATGTGTGTGCGCCTGCCGACCCGCGCGGCCTTAATATCAACAGCAAAAACAACGTGAGCAGCACCACATGAGCATAAAGTCGCGCCTCCTGCGCCAGTGCTTGGCGCCGCTTGCGGGGACATCATTTAATGGCAAACAAAATGCTAATCGACGCAACCCACCCGGAGGAGACCCGGGTAACGGTTGTGCGTGGAAATCGGGTAGAGGAATTCGACTTTGAAGCTGCAAATCGCAAGCAGCTGCGCGGAAATATCTATCTTGCTAAAGTCACACGGGTTGAACCGTCCCTGCAGGCGGCCTTCGTAGAATATGGCGGCAACCGGCACGGTTTTCTCGCCTTTAGCGAAATCCACCCAGATTACTACCAGCTGCCAGAGGCGGATCGCAAAGCACTGGAAGAGCAACTCGCTGCCGAAGCAGAGGCCAACCAGCGCGAACGTGAGCGCCGTGAACGCGAAGAAGCCAAGCGGGAAGCTGCCCGTGAAGAAGCTGCAATTGCGCGCGCAGCCGCCAAAGAAGATGATGTCGTCTCCGAGCTGATCGAAGAAGAGGACGAAGAAGAACAACTTGCCCGCCTCGACGCCCCAGCAGGCGACGATGTGGTGGAAGATGTACACGCGCTGTCCAACCAAGATCTACCAAGCGATGCTGAGGCGGACAAGGCACCATCTCCAGAAACCGAGGCACCGGAAGCACCGAGCGATGCTGCGGCAACGAAAGATGTCGCTGCGGCGCCGGTAATCTCAGAAATTACGTCCGATGACGCCGCTCCTGCCCAACGGGCAGAACACAACGCTGCTAATCAGGAAGAAACTGAAAAAGAAGCAACGGCTTCGGATGCAGACGCCAAAAACTCTGACGATAGTGAGGGCGATACTGGCGTTGAAGCAGCAGCAGAAGACGACTCTGACGCTGAAGAAGCCGAGACTTCGTCAGATGCAGATGCACAAACTGCTGAAGAATCTACAGAAGACAGCAACGAACGCCGTCGTGGTCGCCGCGACCACCGCCGCTCGCGTTCGCGCCGCCGTCGCCGTGGCCGCCGGGACAATGAAGACACCGCTTCTGATTACAACGCCGATGCAGATGCAGACAGCGACTCCGTCGATCAGGTTGGCAACGAAGACGCCATGGAAGAGGTGCCAGAGCGCCCTCGCCGCCTGCGGGACAACTATAAAATCCAAGAGGTCATCAAGCGCCGCCAACTGCTGCTGGTGCAGGTTGTAAAGGAAGAACGTGGCAACAAAGGCGCCGCGCTGACCACCTACCTCTCGCTTGCTGGCCGTTACTCTGTGCTGATGCCAAACACCGATCGCGGTGGCGGCATTTCACGCAAGATCACCAAGCCGGTTGACCGCAAGCGCCTGAAGCAGATCGCCAGTGATCTGGATGTGCCGCGCGGCATGGGCGTTATTCTGCGTACAGCAGGCGCCAGCCGCACCAAAGCGGAAATCAAACGCGATTTTGAATATCTCTTGCGCTTATGGGAGAGCGTCCGCTCTCTTACGCTAAATTCCGCTGCGCCGCGGCTTGTTTACGAAGAAGGCAGCCTGATCAAGCGCTCCATTCGTGATCTTTACAACAAAGACATCGATCAGGTGTTGGTCTCAGGTGAGGAAGGCTATCGTGAAGCAAAAGACTTCATGCGCATGCTCATGCCAAGCCATTCCAAAAACGTGCAACCATACCGCGATGCTTCGCCGCTGTTCACCCGCTTTGGCGTTGAAGCACAGCTAGATGCGATGTTCTCTCCGGAAGTCACTTTGAAATCCGGCGGTTACATTGTCATCAACCAGACCGAAGCCTTGGTCTCTATCGACGTCAACTCCGGTAAGTCCACCCGCGAGCAGAACATCGAGGACACCGCGCTCGCTACCAACCTTGAGGCCGCCGAAGAAATCTCCCGCCAGCTACGCCTGCGCGATCTTGCAGGCCTCGTGGTTATCGACTTCATCGATATGGAAGAGAGCCGCAACAACCGTGCCGTCGAGCGACGGTTGAAGGAATGTCTGAAGTCGGACCGCGCGCGCATTCAGGTTGGCCGCATTTCGCATTTCGGCCTTCTGGAAATGTCACGCCAGCGTATGCGCACAGGCGTTTTGGAAAGCTCGTCCGTTGTGTGCCCGCATTGCCGTGGCTCCGGCATTGTTCGTTCAGTGGAGTCCGTTGCCCTGCATATCCTGCGTTCGCTCGAAGAGCAGCTGCTGCGCGGGGTAACCCACGACCTCATTATTCGCACACCTTCAGAGGTCTGCCTCTATATCCTGAACCAGAAGCGCTACAACCTGATGGATCTGGAGAACCGCTTTGGTCTCTCGATCGCCGTAATGGCAGATGACAGCGTCACCGAACAGCACTTCGCGCTGGATCGCGGCGAACCTGTCTCGCCACAGTCACGCCTTGGTAAGGCTCCGGTATTTGTTCAACCTGACAGCATCACCCCGCTTTCTGCCAAGGAAGAAGAGGAGCTGGACCGTCAGGCCATCGCTGCGGCCGAAGCCGAGGCCGAGGCCGACGACAACGAAGATGCGCCGGAAGCCAATGACGACATCACCGCCGACGAAGGTGACCGTCGCAAACGCCGCCGCCGCCGCCGCCGTCGCTCCCGTGGTGAAGGTGATGCTTCTGAAACAGAAGCAGCAAACGAAGACAACGGCGAAGCAAAAGACACCAATGACGACGCCGAAGCCGTAGCAAGCGGCGAGGCCGGTGAAAAAGATGACAGCGAAGACGAGGAAAACCGTCGTAAGCGTCGTCGCGGCCGTCGCGGTGGCCGGCGCTCCCGCCGTCGTGGTGCTGCAGAAGAGACAGCAACCGATGAAGCCACTGTAGAGAGCACAGAAGCCGCCACACCCGACACCGCCGAGGCAACGGAGGAAGCTACTGCTGCTGCCACCTTTCTGGGGCAGGTTGTCATCCCGTCTGCACCGGCTTTTGAAACGCCGGACCTAGCCGAAACCTCTAACGGTAGCACTGCGACAGCGGTGGAAACAAAAACTGCAGCCGCACAAGCTGACGTTTTACAGGAAAACGCCAAGGCCTCGTCGCAAGCTGAGAAGCCGGAAGCCGTCGCAGAGCCTGCACCTGCCATCAAAAATAGCGCAGCGAGCGAAGCTTCAACGCCCGAAGCGCACGAAGACATCACCGCGCAAGAGCAAACAGCTGAGACGGTCACCTCTGACGAGCCTGTTGGTAAGGCGATAGACGACGCACCAGCTTCTACAGAACCGGACTCTACAAAGCCTGTTAGCGATGCTGTCGACACTGAAGCCATAACCGAACCTGCAGCGAAGACTGAAACCGTTGAAGATCCATCAACAGAAGTAGCCGCAACCCAGTCAGAGGCAGGGATAGATGCAGAGCAAGCTACAGAACAACCAGCTGAAGCGGCTCCGGAAATGCAAGCGGATACTGCACCTGCTCAAGACGAGGTAGCCGAGCAGGCAGAAGCAGAACCGGCAGCGCCCAAAGCACCGAAACAGCCGGTCGTCACCCGTTCTCGTATGGTCGATGGCGAGCAGGTGGATGTTGCCAGCGAGGAAGAAGAACCTGCCCCGCGCCGCGGTGGCTGGTGGCAGCGCCGCAACTTCCTGTAGGCTGCAAATTACATTGCGTAATAATTAGAAAAGGCGGTGCCAGCGGCACCGCCTTTTTTATTGCATTGCTAAATTGGCTAGGCAGCCAGCAACAGCACACTAGCCAAGCCAAGCCTCCAGCCGCTGACACGCCTCCTGCATATCTTCATAGCTACCGGCAAACGAAAACCGCACAAATTTGTGTCCGCGCTGCAAATCAAAATCGATACCGGGCGTCGCCGCCACCCCAGCCTTATCCAACATCTCTTTACAAAACGCCATGGAATCATCTGAGAGTTCGGACACATCCACATAGATGTAAAAAGCGCCATCCACTGGCAGCGTTTTACCAAGACCAAGGCGTGGAAACACCTCCAGCAACAGCGCTCGATTGCGCGCATAGCCTGCCTTAATCGTATCGTACTCTTCTTCGCAGCCAAGCGCAGCGGTTGCGGCGATCTGCGAAAGATGCGGCGCGGAAATATATAGGCTCTGCGCCACCTTCTCCACCGGCCGGCACAACACTTGCGGCAACACCATCCAGCCAATGCGCCAACCTGTCATGCAATAGTACTTGGAAAAACTATTGATAATAATCGCATTTTTAGAAAATTTGAGCGCCGTTTCCTCACCCGCGGCAAAGCTCAGCCCCTGATAAATCTCGTCCGAAATAAACCAGAGCCCCAACTCTTCGCAGACCTCGCAGATTTCCTTAAGCGCTTCCGGTGTCATCATCGTGCCAGTGGGGTTGGCCGGGCTGGCCAGCAACACCCCTTTTAGGCCATGTTCCGCATGCGCCTTGCGCAGCTGTGCGGCACTAAGCGACCAGCGAGTACTCTCGTCAACCTCAAGCTCAACCCCCTCAAGCCCCAGAGATTTGAGAATATTGCGATAGGCCGGATACCCCGGCGAGGTCAGCGCCACCTTGTCACCTACCTCAAAAGCACTCAGGAAAATCAGATTAAAAGCAGCAGAAGAGCCCGTAGTTATCATCACCTGTTCCGGTGCAACCTGCACCCCGTAGCGCCGCCGGTAAAGATCGCAAATCCCGCTCTTAAGCGGCGCGATCCCCATCGCCTCGGTGTAGGAGAATTTCGGCACCTTCAACGCCTGCAAAGCCGCTTCGCGGACTTTTTCCGGCACGGGCGCGCCCGGCTCGCCAATTTCCATATGGATGACGCGCTTGCCCTGCGCTTCCATCTTGTTTGCAGCTTGCATTACTTCCATCGCCTGAAATGGAAAAACCTCTGCCCGCGTAGAACTCTTGAACATAAAAAGAAAGTCCCCTGACCCGATTTGACGAAGCATCTGGAAAACCATAAATCCCCCGCCAAATTCCCGCCCCCTTTTGTTATTAAGGAAGCGGCGAATAGTATCTGCTATTGTCAGGGTTTATTGCTTGTTTTTACTCAAGACCACAAGAGGCTTGTCGATGCCTGTATTTTCCAAGTGCCGTCATACCATTAAGGTATACTTTGAACAGCGCCAGCGCACTGCTGCGCCGAAGCCGGAAAAAACACGCCTCAAATCCGTCACAGCCACGTTTACTGCTGCCATATTAGCCGCACAAACTCTTATTGCCCCGCTCGCCAGCGCCCAAGGCAAACTGCCGCTGGTCCGCGATGTTGAAACGGAAAACTTGCTCCGGCAATACGCCAAGCCAATCTTCCGCGCCGCAGGCCTACCTGCGGGCCAAGTTGAAATTATCCTCGTCAACGACAAAAGCTTCAATGCATTCGTACCGGATTCCCGCCGCATGTTCATCAACCTCGGCGTTATTCTGGATGCAAAAACCCCAGGCGAGGTCATCGGCGTTCTTGCACACGAAACCGGCCACATTGCAGGCAATCACTTGGTTCGCATGCGTCAGGCCGCGGCCAATGCGCAAATCATCTCCGTTGTTGGCATGATTCTCGGCGCTGGCGCCGCTGCTGCCGGAGCCGCAGCAGGCAGTGGTGGTACCACCCAAGGCGGCGCGGCTGCCGCCATGAGCTCAAGCGCCATCGGCCAGCGCTCATTCCTCGCCTACAAACGCACCGAAGAGGCTTCTGCCGACCAAGCCGCCCTGCGCTATCTGGAGCGCACCAAACAGAGCCCGAAGGGCATGCTCAAAACCTTCGAGGAGATGGCCGATCAGGCGTTGTTCTCCGCCCGTTATGTGGACCCCTACGCCCTCTCCCACCCCATGCCGCGGGAGCGCTACAATGCGCTGAAAACCAAAGCGCAGCGTTCTAAATACTTTAATATCCCGGCCCCTAAGGCTCTGCAGTTTAAGCATGAAATGGTTCGCGCCAAACTTTACGCTTTCACCAACCATCCAAGCACTGTGCTCAAGGCCTATCCGCCAAAGAACAAGAGCCTGCCCGCGCAGTACGCCCGCGCCGTGGCGTCCATGCAGCGCGACGGCGTTAGAAAATCCGTTCCGAAGATTGATGCGCTCATTCGCAAAATGCCGGGAAATCCGTATTTCTATGAGCTCAAGGGCCAAGCCCTGCTGGAAGGTGGCAAGCCGAAACAAGCCGTCGCGCCCTTCCGCAAGGCCCTGCAGTATCTGCCGGGCGACCCGCAATTAGAGGTTTGGTTGGGATACGCTATGGTGGCTTCCAATGATAAATCATTACTGCCCCAAGCAAAATCTGTCCTGCAAAAAGCCCTTCGAAAAGACCCCAACTCCGCCACCGGCTATGCACAATTGGCGATCGCTGCCGGCCGTATGGGCGACACAGCAACCGCAGACCTTGCCACCGCCCGTTCGCTGTTAAACCGCGGCGACATTCGCGGGGCACAGCGCTACGCGAAGCGCGCCAAAAAGAAACTCAAAACCGGCACGCCAGCATGGCAAATGGCAGATGATATCCTAACGATCCGCGCAAACTAACACTTACACCGAAGTTGGCTTTCGCCAGCCTTTCATATTTGGCCAAGCACAAAGGCCAGAGGGAGAAAACCAGTGACCTCATTTAAAACCTGCCTAGCCGTCTCAGCCTTGATGCTTGGCGCAACGGCATACCAACCGGCGCTTGCGCAGGAAATGGATCGCACCGCAGTTGAAAACATCATCAAAGAATACTTGGTATCCAACCCGGAAGTAGTCGAAGCGGCATTGCTAGAGCTGGAAAAACGCCGCATCGCTAAGGAAGAGGATGAAAAGCGTCTCGCCTTGGAAGAGGTCGCAGATATCCTTTACGATTCGCCCAATCAGGTCGTCCTTGGAAATCCTGAAGGCGATGTAACGCTGGTTGAGTTTTTCGACTACAATTGCGGCTACTGCCGCCGTTCTCTGGCCGACATGCTGCGCCTTGCCGAGGCGGACAAAAACCTACGCATCGTCCTCAAAGAGTTCCCGGTGCTAGGCCAGCCCTCCATGGAGGCGGCACAGGTCGCAATCGCCGTGAACGATGTGGCACCAGAGCTTTATCAGGATTTCCACGTAGCGCTGATGAGTGCAAAAGGCCGCGCCAACAAACAATCCGCGCTAAAAGCCGCTAAGGATCTGGGCATCGATCAGGACAAGCTGCAAGAAGCTCTTGCCTCCTCCGCCATTCGCGACACCTTGAGCGAAGTTTTCACCATCGCGGAAAAGCTGTCGCTCACTGGCACCCCGTCTTACGTGGTTGGCGGCAAGGATCTGACCTCAGATGTTTCCATCGGCGCAGTTGGCTTTGACCGGCTTTCTGAGCAAATCAATGCAGCGCGTGCCAGCAAATAGGGCGCGACAAAACTATAAACGCAGCGCAATGCTGGCAAAACACCACCTTTTACCCTGAAAATGAGGGTGCAAGACTGGCCAAAGCGGGGTTTGCCCTTTCCCTTACCCCGCTTCACTCTTATAACTAGCCCAATTATCGATCGGTCAATGGGAAACACCTTGAGATTCTCGCAGCCAACAGGAAAAACAACCTTGGCAGTTCTTGAATTTTAAATGCGTGTGACACCAACTATGTCCGAAACAATCCGTCGATGGATTGAACAACAAGTTTACCTGAACGAGGGGACATCCCTCAAAAACCTAAAAGAAGGCCGTATAAGAGGCCTCCTAACGGGACAAAGACACAATGAGCAAAAAAGCATCTTTTGATCAGGAGCTGATCCGTCAACTGGCAGACCTGCTGGACGAAACCAATCTCTCCGAGATTGAAGTCGAGCAGAACGACCTGCGCATCCGCGTTGCCCGCCAGATTTCTGTTGAAGCCCGCGCTGTTTCTGCCGCACCTGTTGCTGCACCGGCCCCGGCTGCTGCTGTCGAAGTTGCCGTCTCTGCTAATGCTGCAAACCATCCCGGCGCTCTGACCTCTCCAATGGTTGGCACCGCTTATCTGGCACCAGAGCCAGGCGCACGCAACTTTGTAGAAGTGGGCGACACTGTCCGCGAAGGCGACACTGTTCTCATCGTCGAGGCGATGAAAACCATGAACCAGATCCCGGCGACTAAGTCTGGCCGCGTCACCGCAGTTCTGGTTGAAGACGGCCAGCCGGTCGAGTTCGGCGAGCCTCTGGTCATCATCGAATAATCGGGGGCACTTGCATGTTCTCCAAAATCCTTATCGCGAACCGCGGCGAAATTGCCCTACGCATTTTGCGCGCCTGTCGCGAGCTTGGTATTCCCACAGTGGCTGTGCACTCCACCGCCGATGAGAATGCCATGCACGTCCGCCTTGCGGATGAAAGTGTGTGCATCGGGCCGCCTGTGGCCCGTGACAGCTACCTGAATATCCCGCAGATCCTCGCTGCCTGTGAAATCACCGGCGCCGATGCGGTGCATCCCGGCTACGGTTTTCTTTCCGAAAACGCCCGCTTTGCAGAGATTCTTGAGGCACACGGCATCACCTTCATTGGCCCAACCTCTGATCACATCCGCATCATGGGTGACAAGATTCAGGCCAAAACCACCGCTGAACAGCTGGGCATCCCGGTTGTGCCGGGCTCAGACGGCGGTATCACGCCAGAAGACGATGTGCACGCCATTGCCGACCATATCGGCTATCCGGTGCTGGTAAAAGCGGCTGCCGGTGGCGGTGGTCGCGGCATGAAGGTCGCGCAGACCAAGGCAGATCTGGACACCGCTATTTCCACCGCCCGCGCTGAGGCCAAAGCCGCCTTTGGTGATGATGCGCTTTATATGGAAAAGTATCTAGGCAAGCCGCGCCACATCGAGGTGCAGGTTCTGGGTGATGGCCAAGGCAACGCGATCCACCTTGGTGAACGCGATTGCTCCTTGCAGCGTCGTCACCAGAAGGTCTTCGAGGAATGCCCATCCCCGGCCCTCAACGATGCACAGCGCAAAAACATTGGCGAAATCTGCGCCGATGCCATGCGCAAGTTGAAGTACCGCGGAGCTGGCACCATCGAGTTCCTCTATGAAAACGGCGAGTTCTATTTCATCGAAATGAACACCCGTTTGCAGGTGGAGCACCCGGTTACTGAGATGGTCACCGGCATTGATCTGGTGAACGAGCAGATTCGCATCGCCTCAGGCGCTACCCTTGGCATCGATCAGCAAGATGTGACTTTTGAAGGCCATGCCATCGAATGCCGCATCAATGCGGAAAATGCGGCCACGTTCGCCCCATCTCCAGGCACAATCACCCACTACCACCCACCGGGCGGTTTGGGCGTACGTGTGGATTCGGGCGTTTATCAAGGCTACAAAATCCCGCCGCATTACGACAGCCTAATCGGCAAGTTGATTGTGCATGGTCGCACCCGTGTGGAATGCATGATGCGTCTGCGCCGCTGTCTGGCGGAATTCGTGGTTGATGGTATTGATACCACCATCCCGCTCTTCACCAAACTGGTGGACAATCAAGACATCGCAAATGGTGCCTACGACATCCACTGGCTGGAGAAGTTCCTCGCTGAAGAAAGCCAAAAAGAGCAGTAGTCTGCAATTCTATGGCTAACGACAGCGACACGCCAGTTGAAATTACGCCGCAGCTTTTGCTGCAAGCCTATGCCTGCGGCGTATTTCCCATGGCCGAGAGCGCCGGTTCCACCGAGCTCTTCTGGCTCCAGCCGCAAATGCGCGGTGTCCTCCCACTCGATCGCCTGCACATTCCCCGCCGCCTTGCCCGCACAATTCGCGGTGATCACTTTGAAGTGCGCGCCTCCACCGATTTTTCAAGTGTCATCAATGCTTGTGCCGCGCCGCGCGCAGATGCAACGGACACTTGGATCAATCCGCAAATCAAACAGCTCTACACCGCTTTGTTTGAGAGCGGCTGCGCACATACGATCGAAGTGTACCAGCAAGGGAATTTGGTTGGCGGCCTGTACGGCGTCGCACTGGGCGGCGCATTCTTTGGCGAAAGCATGTTCTCCCGCGCCCGCGATGCATCCAAAGTGGCCCTTGTCCACCTCGTCGCCCGCTTGCGCTATGGCGGCTACGTCTTGCTCGACACCCAGTTTCAAACTGATCATCTCGCGCAATTCGGCACAACCGAGATTCCAAGCGCCGATTATGAAATCCAGCTGGAGCGTGCCCTTCCACTAGAGGCAGATTTCTTCGCCCTACCGCAAGCCAGCACTGGCGCTGATGTCTTGCGCTACGCGACAGATAGGTGAAAAAAGTTCTTCCAAACGCCTCTTGATATTGTCATGTAAGCGCTTAACTATGATCTGCAAGGCGCGTTGCAAATAACCACCCCATCACCGGCAAAATAGCCAAGCGCCGCCTGCACCAACAACAGGAATTTTTCGGCCCTGCCGCACCCGTATTAAAGCTTTGGGGAAGCTATGACTATGTCAGGAACTCTCGCAGAATCGGCCACAAGCAAGCCGTTGAACAATGGCGTGGCACCTTCTCCAGAAGAGATCATCGCTGCCTACAGTTTTCGCAGTCCACGTCGCTCAGGTATACGCAAGTGGTTTATCTTTTTTCTTGTTCTTTACCTGTATTTCCTTGCCCGCAGTGCTGCCCATATGGGCATCAACCTGCTTTATAAATATACCAGTGACCACTATGCCGAATTGGCAGCGGCAGGAGAGCTGGAGGCCGACGACTGGTATTGGTTGATGCAATATGTTGCCGAGCATGGCAGTATTTTCGGACCTTCCCATCAATGGGTTGACCCGAATTTCTTCTTCACGCTGCACTACTTGCCCTATGACAATCCGGTGTTCCATGTTGGATCATGGCTACTTGCAGGGGTCATCCTGCTCGTGCTGCTGCACTGGACCAGACCGGCCAAGGCACAGGATTAGCATCCGCCACAGCGACAGGCGAAGTCAATCCACTCCGCCTATTGCCCATAACCCTGTGATTACTTGTCTTTCACAAGCGGCGCCACGGCTACCCCGTCGGCCAGCTTATCGCTTGGGAACAGAATGACCCGCTCCCCCTTTTGCAAGCCTTCTAGCACTTGCGCTGCATCCTTATTCTGCTTGCCGACAGACAGCAGCCGCAGCCGGGCACTACCCTCTTCGTTCACATAGGCCGCCCAACTGTCTTCATAGCGAAACAAGGCGCTCATCGGCACTTGAACCACATCATCCGCAGACCAGACATCGATGTGCGCCCGCACCTCATAGCCATGCCCAAGTCGCGCATCCGGAGCAACGAGGTCCAACACCACATTGACCCGCTGTTCTTCTATGCCTAGGGCAGAAACCTTGGTAAACCCGGCAGGCTCGACCCGTCGCACCACGGCAGATAGCGGCGGCCCGCCCCATGCGCTAAGCGTCGCCTTGGCGCCCTGCCTCACCTGCACCGCATCAAGCGACAGCAAATCGACAACCACCTCTAACCGATCTGGGTCCCCGACTTCCACCAGCAACGCTCCGGCAGGCACGCTTTGTTCGCTTTCAACTGCCAACTTCAGCACCGCGCCGTTGATAGGTGAAATCATCGGAAATCCAAGTTCCGCTGCTCTTTCCGGATCCACATAGCCCTTAGGCTCGATCAAATCCGCCTCGGCGCTGTCCAGCTCGCTGTGCCGCAGCGCCACAGTTGCCTGAGCCCGCACGATCTCAGCTTCTTTCAAGTCCACATCAACACTGGCCCGTTCCAGCTGTGCATCGGAAATTGTCGCCGAGCGCGCCAGCTTCTTGGCCCGCTCCAGATCATTACGGGCAAGCTTGGCAGCGGACCGCGCCGCATCCAACGCTGCCTCGGACACTTGTAGATTCGCCTGTGCCATCAACACCCGCGCATCTGCTTTGGCCTTATCGCGCACATCCATGAACGGAGGATCCTGCGGCATAATGCGCACGATCACAGTTTCCCCGGCAATGGTTACGTCCCCGACATCCAGAAGAGACCGCGACACGCGCCCAGCAACCGGGCTAAAAATACGGTAGACTTCCTGCACACGGGTTTGGCCATCCCCTTCAATAGAGAGGCTCAAGGGCCCTTGCGACACCAACGCCTCTTCCACCAACACCGGCTGCGGCTGTATAGCCCAGACAAATGCGGTCAGCGCAACAGCGGCCACACCGCCGCCAATCAACTTGCCTTTACTCACCATTGGGGCCTACTCCCTCGCTTTCAGCGTTGCAATTAAATCAAGACGGGCCACCCGACGCCAAATTACACCGCCACACAGCAATGAACTGGCGATAATCACAAGGGCGGCATATGCATATGCATCGGCGTTCACCACCAACGGCAGCGCAAACAAATCACTTTCGATCCCTTTGACCACCATGGCTGCAAAACCAAAGCCAAGCAGCCAACCAAGCGGTAGCGAGAGCACCACAATCACGCCCATTTCCACCAGCATAACTTGAAACACTTCGGCACTGCTAAAACCCAGAACGCGTAAACTGGCCAATTCCCGGCCACGTTCCGAAAGCTGAATACGAAACGAATTGTAAACAACCCCGAACGCGACAATCATCGCCACCAGAAAATACGCGGAAATCATCGTTCCCATGTTTTGGTCCATATTGGCACGAAACTTCCTGCGGGATAGGCTTTGCAGGGCAATGCCGCCAAGCCCCGGTGTTTGCTTGATCTCGCTATAAAGGGCATCAAGCGCCAAAGGGTCAGCCATCACGGCAACATCGTTGAGCCGCTCCCCCTCGCCCACTGCGCGGTGCAAGGCATCAAGACGCATAACACCGGCTATTCCCACAAAACTTGAGGAAACACCCGCGACGCGCAACTCTCTTGTTCTGCCTCCAAAGCGCGTGAACGCAACTTCCACCAGTTGACCGGGGACAACACCCAAAAACCCCGCAAGCCGGGTCGGCAGGATCAGTCCAGCCGCCGGCAGCGCCATCGGCAACTTATCAACCCCAAGCGTACGCGAGAGCTGCGCACCAAGGGGTTTGCCAGTAATCGAACCGCGTTTGACCTTGCCATTTGCCCGATAAACCACAGGCTCGTTACGATAGGCCTCAACCTTGCGCACTGCTGGCAAACGCGCAATTTCGTGCAAAACGTCACCGCGCTGATCCTCCACCAATTGGAGCCGTGCATCGGCCCGCTCCGCCCGGTAGAGCGCAAGCTCAACCATGTAGTCAAGCGAACCAACCATACTCAGCGCCGTTACCGCTAGCGATGCAGCAAAGGCAATGCCCACCATAGTCATGGCAGCTCGCACCGGATGATGGAGCAAATGGCGTAGCCCCATAACGGACAGCTTCGACAGTCCGCCCTGCTTCGCTCGCAGCGACAACACACCGCGAAACCGCTCGGGCACCGGCGCGCGCATCGCCACCGCTGGCGGCAGTTGCGCTGCCTTGAAGATGGCTCGCCCTGCCCCTGCCAGCGCTGCACCACTGCAAACACCAATGGCCAGCACGTAAAGATCGGGAGATTGCTTGAACACCAAAAACGGGAAAGAAAAATACGCGCTGTACATCTGCGTCAGTCCGCGGCCTACCCAGTTTCCCGCCACGCTTCCCAGCAGGCTTCCCAGCAGCGCAATTGCCAGCACCAGCTTGGCATAGTGGCCAGCGACCTGCCACGAGGTATAGCCACAGGCCTTTAACAGGCCAATTTGCTCGCGCTCCAACGCAATCATGCGCGACAAGATCATGTTTACCAAATATGCCGCCACCAACAGGAACACCGGCGGCAAAATACGCGCCATCCCCTCAAGTTGTGTCAGTTCTGAATCGAGAAACGCATGCGATGTTTGGTCTGTGCGCCCGAATGCGCCCGTACCGCCGTAATCGCGCAGCAACAAATCCACTTGCCGCATAACGCAAGGCACACAGGCACCGCGGCTAAGTCGGATAGCCGCGTCGTTAAATGCACCTTCAAGATCTACAAGCCCCTCCAGCGCATGGTGCGAAAGAAACAGAACACCAAACCGCCGCGCATCAGGCACCAAGTCACTAGGGCCAATGGCATAGATAAACTCCGGTGACAGCACAAGGCCGGTCACCTCCAATGTAACCCGCCGGCCATGAATAATCGCGGAAAAATGGTCCCCCATGCGCAGCCCATGCGCGACAGCAAAACGATGATCAATCGCCACTTCGTTGGTACTGTGTGCCTGTGGCAAGCGCCCCTCGCGCACATACAACTTGTTGACGCTCGCATCCGCACCGGCAGGCAAAGACACCGCAACCCCAGACGCAGGCTCGCTCATCCCTTCCATTTCCAGAATAGCGCCGGTGGATATGCGCCCCTCTACCGCCGCAACTCCTGCGATTTCGCGCATCTGCGGCAACAACACGTTGGGCGCCCGAACCACTTTGGCAAACACATCGGCAAAACGATATTGATCGTAATAAACCAGCTGCGTTTCCCGCAGTGAACGATAAGAGCCAGAGGCCATCAGCAAGGTCATCACCCCACACGCCATAACCAGCCCGATCGCCAAGACTTGCGGCCACAGACGCCGTAGATCGCGCAACACTTTTTTATCAAGCGCGCCGATCACCACGTCACCTCGCCAGCCTGCTTTGGTGCCTTATTAATCTCAGCCGACCCCACCTGCCCGTCTTTAAAGGTAAAAACCCGGTTCGCCAGCTCTCGGATACTTGCGTTATGCGTTATCACCACAGTCGTTGTGCCAAGTTCACGGTTGGTGCGCTGCAACGCCTCAAGCACTAACGCGCCCGTTCGCGAATCCAGCGCCCCTGTGGGTTCGTCACACAAGAGCACTTGTGGTCGCTTGGCAATGGCCCGGGCGATCGCCACCCGCTGCTGCTCACCTCCAGACATCTCGGCGGGAAAATGCCGCGCCCGCTTCTCTAGCCCGACCAGCGCAAGTGCTTCCGCCGGATCCATCGGCTCCTTAGAAATCTCCGTCACCAAAGCCACATTCTCGTAGGCATTCAGGCTTGGAATAAGATTGTAGAACTGAAAAACAAAGCCGACCCGTTCTCGTCTATACCGCGTCAACTGCCGCTCGCTATACCCGGCGATCTCAGCGCCATCAAAACACACCGAACCAGCAGAGGGTGTGTCCAGCCCCCCAAGAATGTTCAAAAAGGTAGATTTACCAGATCCTGATGGCCCCAGCAGTACAGTCAACTCGCCGCTAAACAGCTCCAGCGACACACCGCGCAGCGCATGCACCTCAACATTGTTGCTGGTGTATGTCTTCGTTAGGTCTTGTGTTTGAAAAAGCGCATGCGCCATCTAAGCTTAAGCCTCCACACCACAATTCAGTGTATTTCTGGCATTATAGCTTATACTTCCTCATCAGCGCTTAGGTATTCATACCTATTACAGTACTAATGAGACTAACAAAACATCAAACTTAATAAATGCATACAGAATACGACTAAGGTTTTCGCTGCGGAATACCAACTAAACCACTGGAGACAAAGTCGTCTCCGGCCAATCCGTCATATGCAGGGCGGTCTTCTACTTGAGGCCCTTCATAGTTTGCGGGCACCGGTGCGGATGAATACCCGCGACAATCCACAAGCCAAATATCATAGACAGGATGTTCAACCCCATGCACACCGGGGTTGGAGGCAAACATCCAGCCGGTAAAGATTCGCTGAACCCGCTTGTCCTTCATCAACTCATCAACTTCGATAAAGGTAGTGCTCTGCGCCTTCTCTGTCCGTGGCCGCGAATAACACACCCGCGGCGTTACCTGTAGCGCGCCAAACTGCACAGTCTCGCCCAGATAGACGTCAAACTCGGTGATGCGGCCAGTTATTTTATCAAGACCGCTAAAATGGGCCACGCCATTTTCTTGTCGGGCAGCCTCTGCCGCCCCTGCCATGACAACAGCAATCGAAAGCCCACCTAGAGCCAGCGCAGCCCCGCGCTGCAAACGTGTCATCACTGCTTTAAGCATCATCAAGGTCCTCAAACACCTTTTAAACCTAGGTCAATACCTATCTAAATGCAGAAAATGAGGGCAATCCCATGGCACAGCTTAAAATTGCCAGCAAAATCAACAATAAACAAAAGGCGCAGGCTCTTTAGCCCGCGCCCTCCCGTTGTTTGTTAGCCAAGTGCCGCAAGGCGTGCCTGCGCCTCGCCCACCTTGATCTTGCGCTCTTGCAGCTCACCAAGGCGAACGCGTTCAGCTGCAACCACATCCGCGGGCGCCTTTCTTACAAAGCCTGGATTATCGAGCTTCTTGGAGAGCTTCATCAACTCCGCGTCAATCTTGCCAAGCTCTTTTTCAAGACGTGCTTTTTCAGCACCAAGATCAATGACACCAGCAAGCGGCAGGCAAACAGTCGCCTCACCCACCACAATCTGGGCCGAGCCCTGCGGGGTTTCATCTGCCAAGGCAATGCTTTCAGCGCGGGCATTCTTTAAAATAGCCCCTTCATGCAGCTTGAGCCGGGTAGCAGTCTCGTCGTTAGCGCCAGTCAGTACCACCGGAATTTTCGCACCCGCCGGTACATTCATTTCCGAGCGAACCGAACGGATCTGGCTGATAAGCTCGATGAGCCAGTTGATCTCGGAAGCTGCCGCTTCATCTTCGCCCACCGGCTGAGGCCACTCAGATAGCACCAGCATATTTTCGCGGCTCTCGCGCCCCTCAACAGTGCGCGCCCACAACTCCTCGGTGATGAACGGCATAAACGGATGCAGCAACTTCAGAATTTCATCGCGCACATACGCGGCTGTCGCTCTGGTTTCCGCCTTGGCATCCTCGTCCTCGCCGTTGAAGATCGGCTTGGCCAGCTCGATGTACCAGTCGCAGAACGTATTCCAGACAAAGCGATAAGCTGCCCCGGCCGCATCATTAAAGCGGTAGGTATCAATCGCTTCTGAAACCTCACGCACCGCGCGGCTCAGCTCTGTCACAATCCAGCGGTTAAGCGTTTGCTTCACCAGTCCGGCATCAAAACCTGCCACCGGATGACACTCGTTCATCTCCGCAAAACGGCAAACATTCCAAAGCTTGGTCGCAAAGTTACGATAGCCACCCACGCGGCTTTTTGCCAATTTAATATCACGGCCCTGCGCCGCCATCGCAATCAGGGTGAAACGTAGCGCATCCGCGCCAAACTCGTCCACCAGCTCCAGCGGGTCAATCACATTGCCCTTGGATTTGGACATCTTGGCGCCGTGCTCATCGCGCACCAACGCGTGAATGTACACCGTGTCAAACGGCTCGGTTTTCATATAGTGCTTGCCCATCATCATCATCCGGGCGACCCAGAAGAAGATAATATCGAAGCCGGTCACCAACACAGAAGTTGGGTAATATCGGGCAAGTTCCGGTGTTTTCTCCGGCCATCCAAGCGTGGAAAACGGCCACAACGCCGAAGAGAACCACGTATCAAGCACATCTTCATCACGGAAAAGCGCAATTTCGCCGTCGCTTGGGCGCTCATGCTCGGCCCGCGCTGCTTCCTGCTCCAATACCTTGGCAGGCTTGCCATAATGGGCAGCAGCTGCAGCCAGCGCTTCTTCTTCGCTCTTTTCGACAAACACCTGACCATCAGGCCCGTACCATGCCGGGATGCGATGCCCCCACCACAGCTGCCGGGAAACACACCATGGCTGGATGTTTTCCATCCATTCAAAATAGGTTTTTTCCCAGTTCTGCGGCACGAACTTGGTACGCCCTTCGCGCACCGCTTCAATCGCCGGAATGGCCATGGTCTTGGCATCCACATACCACTGATCGGTCAGCATCGGCTCAATCGGCACGCCGCCGCGGTCACCATAGGGAACCATATGCGGATGATCAACAACCTCGTGCAACAGGCCACGTGCGTCCAGCATGGCAACAATCTGTTTACGCGCCGCAAAGCGCTCCACGCCCTCCAGCGTTTCAATGCAGATCTTCAGCTCGGCGCTTTCCTCAATACCTTCGAGGAATTCTTCATTGTCTGCCAGCACGATCTTCGCTTCACGGTCCATGACCGAAATCATGCGCAAGTCGTGGCGCTTGCCAATATCAAAATCGTTAAAGTCATGCGCCGGGGTAACCTTCATCGCCCCAGTGCCGGTGTCCATTTCAACGTAATCATCCGCAATAATCGGGATACGTCGGCCCACCAGCGGCAGCACAATCTCTTTGCCAACCAGATCCTTAAAGCGTTCATCATCCGGATGTACGATAACCGCCGTATCGCCCAGCATGGTTTCAGGTCGTGTTGTCGCAATCACGATATAGTCGCGCCGCTCAAATTCGGTGGCCTTGCCATCCTCGTCGAACGCAATCGGAAACTCGTAGGAAACACCATCCGCAAGCGGATAGCGGAAGTGCCACATGTGGCCCTTGGTGTCCTTCTGCTCAACTTCCAGATCGGAAATCGCGGTAAGCAGCTTTGGATCCCAGTTAACCAGCCGCTTGTCCTTGTAGATCAAGCCTTCCTTGTGCAAGGTGACGAAGACCTCGAGCACCGCTTTGGAAAGCCCCTCATCCATGGTGAATCGCTCGCGCGACCAGTCGCAAGATGTGCCAAGGCGCTTCAGCTGGTTGAAGATCATCCCACCAGACTCGCCCTTCCACTTCCAGACGCGCTCGACAAAAGCTTCGCGGCCCATATCACGGCGGGTCACATTGGAACCATCCGCCGCCATTTGCCGCTCAACCACCATCTGCGTCGCAATACCGGCATGGTCCATGCCCGGCTGCCACAACACATCGCGGCCCTTCATACGCTGGTAGCGCACCATCAAATCCTGTAGGGTATTATTCAGAGCGTGGCCCATGTGCAGCGAGCCTGTCACATTGGGCGGCGGTATCACGATCGAGAAGGTCGCCGCGCCGTCTTTAGCACCAGCTCCGGCTTTAAAAGCCCCTGCTTCTTCCCAGGATTCGTAGATCCGCGGCTCAATGTTTGCCGCCTCATAGGTCTTGTCCAACATACCTCAGGTCATCCAATTGTAACTGTGTATCTCTGCAAATTTTAACGCGGCACTCGCCAAAAAACCCGCAGCCGCTTTGCCACCAAGCGGACAATAAAAAGCGCCGCCATTGGCTCCAGGCGGCGCACGAAACTACTTCTAACCGCTTTTCCAGCTATTTACTACGGGAAATTCTTTCGATTTCCTGCCGCACCAACCGCTCCACCATGCCCGGCAATTGCGCATCTAGCCATTGCTTCAACATTGGCCGCAGCATTTCCTGCACCAGGTCTTCCAAGGTCCGCGCATTGTTGGAAAGCACGGTCGTCGCCAATCCACCAAACGCGGAGGCAACCGCCGAATTCGTCGCTTCGGAAAGCAGCTGTTCCTCCGCCTGCGCGTGCGTCGCCCCTGCCATTTCGCCCATCATTGATTTTAGGGCCTCTGCGGCAGATCCATCAACGCCAAGACTATCTTGCGCAGCATCAGCCTTCGCTTCGGCAAGCTGGTCAAACACCACATCCCCGCTCGGCGCATCCAGGTCCACACTCAACCCTTCGACAATTTCCGGCACGCTTTTTTCCATATCTGCCGCCAAACGATCTTTTTCAGTAAGCTCCAGAACGTCTTCTGCGTCATCCTGCAACGCTTCGCTCATCGCCTCAGGTGTATCAACCCTGTCGCTGGCAGCGGGGGCATCATCAAAAAGCTGATCCAGCTCGTTCTGTGAGAGTTCTTTGTTTTCCATTGCAGCACCTGGCGCATCAGAGGTGGGCTCAGCATCGGCAGCTGCCTCAGCCGGCTTGTCGTCCTCGGATATGATTTTTCTTATCGAGCTCAGGATCTCTTCCATGGAAGGTTCTTGAGTTTTTGCGGCAGCTTCCACGGCAATCCCCTTTTGACTTCGCCAATCCATCCCAACCCAGATGAATCGCCCCAGTGTATTTCAAGGGCAAAATATAATTGAACTCCGCCGAGAGCCCAAACACTCCCCTTAGCTTTCGAGGTTTTTCCAACGCTATCAAGTTCGCAACACGTGTCTCCGCGCGGAAAGCCAAGGATTTTTCACCGGTAAACCAAAACCACAACAAAAAAGGGAGGCAAAAGCCTCCCTTCATCAAATACAACTCAACCGATGGACCTATCGGCCATCCGGAGTACGTAGGCCAAACCACTTGTCGCGCACCGCATGATAGTGAGCCGTTGGATCATAGCGTTCGCCAGTGAGACCGAGGTTTTCATAGTCCAAGCTACCAACAGAAGCGAGCAACGCGTAAGCTGCCACCACCCGGTCACGCTGTGCTGTCACCAAAGTCACACGCGCATTCACAAGGTTACTTTGCGAATCAAGAACATCAAGCGTGGTCCGCTGTCCCACACGCTGCTCCTCTATGACCCCTTCCAAGGCAAGCTTGGCTGCAGAAACCTCGGATTCAGCTGCCGAGATAGAGGCAACCGCCGCATTCAGACGGCCCCATGCAGAAATGGCGCCGGCACGCACAGAATCACGGCTAACGTCGACCAGAACTTCCGTACGGCCCAAATCTTCTTTCGCCTGACGGATAGATGAATAGGTTCGGCCAGCAGAGTAAATCGGAATGGTCACACGGCCATAGACACTCGCAGTGTTGGTTGTCCCACCGCCGACACCAGGAAGAGTGTTGTCTGAAGTTGAAACCGTTGCCTGCAAGTCAGCGCTTGGTAGCAGACTACCCTCAGCGGTTTTCACGGCATAAACAGCCGCATCAACCAGATGCAAACTCGCAAGGATCGATGGATGCTGCTCCTGCCCCAAAGTTACGGCTTGATTAGCAGATTTCGGCAGCAGACGTGTCACGTTGGAGCGAGCACTCAAGTTTTTCGGATCAAGACCGATAATCTGCTTAAACACTGCACGGCTGGAGTTAAGCGCTGCCAATTGGCTGTTCAGTGCCGATTGTGCCCGCGCCCGGCCAGCTTCCGCCTGCGAGACGTCCGTGCGCGTTCCCTCACCGACGTTAAACCGGTCTTTCGCTGCCCGCACTTGCTCTTCTTGGAATTTTAAATCGCTGCGGCGCAGTGAAACCAGCGCCGTATCGCGAATTACATCCATGTACGAGGTCGAGGCTTGCAGTAGGACTGTTTGCTCGGTAACCCGCAGATCCTCCCGCTGAGCGCGCACCACAGCCTCTGCCTGCTGAGTAGAATTTACGGTGCGAAACCCGCGAAACAATGGCTGGGTAAGCTGCAAAGATGCAGATGCATCTCGGAACCCGCGATTGGTAAACGCTTGCGAGGAACGGTTGACCATCCCCGCTTGAAGCGTCGCAGCAATGGTCGGACGCCATCCGGCCAACGCCTGCGGAACACGCTCATCGACAACCCGCAACTGCGCTCGCGCTGCATTAAGCGTCGGGTTATTCTGATAGGTCGCGGTAAGCGCACCTGTGAGTGTAATGGCACTTGCGCTTTGCGCAGACAGCAATGCCGCAAAACTAACCGCTGCAACTGCTAAGTTTCTTGGAAAAACCACTTCTCAAGCCTCAATCAAGATCTATTCAAACCGCAAACCAACACAAACAGAACATGCCACTAAACAAGACCATAACCGATCACGACGAGCGAATAAACACGCTAAAATCTCATAGGGCTGCTCAGATCTGATCCATACCTTCATTTCTAAATAGTTAAAAATGGCAGGGATCTGACCCGAATTCCGTGAAAATTACCTAACATGAAACTTAGGGATGATTAAGTGGAAACTGACCTCATTGTGATTTAAGTCGCACGAATTTGCTGCATTTCCCCAGCAGCAATGGTTTGCGACACAAATAGCTTTAGCTTTTCAACAGCATATATGCATGCAAAAACATCTTGCACATGTGCGACCCATCTGCACCACACCAGTGCACGCTCTATGAAAAAGGCCCCGCAAAAACTGCGGAGCCCGTAAACTCATGTTTCTGTGGAGAGAATCAAAACTGGAAACCAGCTTCCTTCTCAAAGCCCGGCAACCTTGGCGCGGTTGCGTTAAAGCCGAAACGCTCAGACACAACACCTTCACTCAGCACATAAATTTGCGCAACGCCAGCATTCCCCTGTCCCTCGACACAAACAAGACGCCCACCTGCTTTCAGCTGAGCCAACAAACCCTTCGGCGCCTCGTCTACAGATCCGTTGACCAACACCACATCATAGGGTGCCTCTTGTGCATATCCTTCGCTCAAGGTGCCCTCAATAACGGCTGCATTGTCGATGCCTAAGTCCACAAGCGTGTCACTTGCCGCCTGCACCAGCTGCGCGTCACACTCGACACCCACGACAGATTCTGCAAGTTTTGCCGCAACGGCCACCGCGTAGCCGGCACCCGCACCAACCACAAGAACAACGTCACTTGGCTGAATGCTCGCCGCCTGCACCATGCGTCCAAGAATATGTGGCTTTAGCAAAAACCGGGTCGCCTCCGCATTCTCAGCAACACATTCATCAATATAAGCCAGCGCCTCTTTGCCTTTTGCGACAAACCGCTCGCGCGGGACCTCGCCCATGGCGTCCAGCAAACGCAATTCGGTAATATCATTGGTCCGCAGTTGGTTATCCACCATACGGGTTCTGGACACAGCAAAATCAACCATGAGGCCCTCGCAGTAAAAACTGAATCTTTGCCCCGTGAATAAAGCGCCGCCTGCGTGCTTGCAAGCAAACAACTACAAAAAACTACTAAAATCTATTCTAAGAGCACTCAAACAAGCCTTGAGCGCCCATAGTGCAACTGACCAAGACAAAAATGGCGGCCTCATGAGCCGCCATTTGCATCTTCACGACGTTAGCCAAGTTCCCTTAGAATTGAACTGGCAGAATCTCGCCGGTAGACAGTTTACACTGGCCAACACCCCCCTCAGAGAAGCCCATGCTAGGAGAAGACAGCGTGATTTTACACTGCATTGTCCGGGTAGAGCTAAACAGAACGCCCGTTGCGGTGGAGCTGTAAGTGGTTGATGTGGAGCTGTTGAAAGTCGAGATGTCGTCGTCATCATCATCATCGAAATTGATGTCGAAACTCTCGCCAAACTTCTCAGTTTCCTTCTTGCCAATCACCATTTTACCGGTGAACATCTCCCCACTTGGCAAGGAAGCCGTCACTTGCGCGCCATCGGAAAAAGCTTCCTCATTAAAGGTGAAATTGACAGATTGCACGGCCACACCGCTCGCGCTTTGAATTCGGCCAACACCTTGCGTCTGCGTTTGACAACCCGCAACCACCGCAAGAGAGGCAAGAGCAAGCACACATTGTTTAATGTTCATGGTCATTTCCTATTGGCTCAATGGGCACAGATCCAGCACCCATGTGACTTGAAAAATGCGCCCGCACCCTATTCTGGAATATCTTGAAGGCTTTGAAAAACGAGACGACGCGCTCGCCACCAAACACCTAAGACACTCAAGGAAAAGCTGCGGGGCAGCTACCCGTTTCCTATGCCCAGCCCTGCCGCAAATGTGTGCTTTGCGGCACATCAGCGACCCAATAAAGCGGCGCAACGCCGCTAATTTTTACCGAGCTGTCCATTTTCTTGCCACATTGTGTCCTTGGGCACATTCTCCGTAACGTATTGTTCTAAATTCAGCTTCGACACAGTGATTACAACTCTTCAAAAGCAATCCTAAAAGGAATATATCATGGGCATTTCAGGACCAATTTCCACCAATAGCACAATGTCATTAAGCTCATTGGCAGGAAGACTCCACAAGGAGGGGCTCGACGGCGACTCGAATGCCCAGTTGCGATTTGGTAAAGATGGCGGCAATGAAATATATGTTAAAGACAAGAACAGTATCGGCGGCACGATTAAAAACGCTCTTCTCCCTTTCTCAAAGAGCGCCAAGCTACACGAGCAAAAAGTCGATAGTTTTAATCTAATCAAAAATTTAGCCCGAAATGAAATCACAAATTCCCTCAAATTCAATGGGTTGATCAGCAGCGACAAAGACCCAAAAATCGAAGAGTTTCTTAACCGGGCAATGGCCAATGCGGGTCTTGAAAGCAAAAATGCCAGCTCTTCTCAAGGAAAGACAACCACGGCCAAAGTAGGTGATATCAGCGCATTAATAGACGGTTTGCGCAGCGCGGTAAAAGAAGCGACAAATGAGTTGCCACAGGCAACCAGCTTTAATTCCTTCTATAACGCGGCCACGAAAGAAACCGTAATCAATGATCTATATAGTAGCAGTGATAATGGCGAAAAAATCGAATTCGAAAACCCACTTTACACTATGAAATCTACAGGAAAAATCCAAAACACACCCAACTCATCTCGCTTGGAAAGACAAGACAAAGTTGATCACGTAATCTACGATATTCCTTATGAACCAACTGCCGATCACTCCGAAGAAGAGCCCGTCTACGCACAAGTAAAAAAAGGCGCCAAGGAGAGGGTCTCTGACGATGGCTGGCACGTAATTAAGAATAAAGATCCGTATGCCATGGTTAAAAAGAACCTATAGACACCTCTCGTTTCAACACCACACCAAAGCCTCCACATATGTGGGGGCTTTGGGGCCATCAGATATTTAGCCCAAAGCGCCAGTCAGCGCTTGCCCCTTGCACTGTAGTGTCGTGTTGCTTTGCGGCATCTCCTCCGCTCTTTACTCTTGATAGGGGCAACACGAAACATATAGATGAGTTAAGAACTTGGGCACTCGCCGTGAACGCGGGTGTTGATGCTCTTGCAAAAACTACTCTTCCAAAGCGGGCCGGGCACGACCTTGGCATTTTCGCGTTATTGACAAAAGCCCGCTTCCTTACAGTATTGGCGACATGTTCAGCGCCGCAACCAGAACGGGTTAGAACGGATGATTAGGCCGATGGTCTGATCATAATTAAAATCAAAAATCAAACCACCCACCACTATCGCAGTGTAGCCGGCTCCCAGATCAGGCTTAGCAACAGCATGCGCCGCAATTTCTTCAAGAAGCGGTATTGCCAAGGCACATCAAGGTGAACTCAGCTGCCACAGGCCCCGGCGGACCGAGCCACCTCTGACTTCACTTCGATATGAGCTAGGCCTTTTGCATCCACTTGCAGAGTATTAACCACCTCCTGCCATCCAGCATTATCGCTATACAAACAAGATCTTAGATAGGCACCGGTAGATCTTTGAACAACCGCAAGTCGATCTGGATCCTCGTCTTCGGTTTCTGCTGCGTCATAGCCAGCAATACCGCCTAGCCCATGCTTCGCACCAGCAATTGTCAACAAATGCGTGGCACCTACGCTATCCTCAAAAGCTGCCCTTTACCATTCAGGACCCGCCACGGTAATGAACGGATTCACATCATCATCACCAATTACAACAAGTGACTGGGTTTTTAGATGCAGGTAATCAGGATTCAGCTCCGAAAAGTTCTCGCGCGCGTAATCACTAAGGTAATCACCGCCGCGCCCTGGGGGCGCAAGCAGCACACCGGCTTTCACCCTCGGCTCATAAACATCGACATCGATAGCCTCCAAGTCGTTTGGATCCGTTAGCCTAGCGCCAAGCAACATCCCAACAGTTTGCCCGCCCTTCGAATGACCGACTGCCGCAACCCGATCATGATCAATACGCCCCGCGATCAAGGGAACCATGTCTTCAAGTACAGCAAGATTATCTAAGATATGCTTCATCTCCTTGCCCCTCATCCGCCAAAAAAGCGGAGCGCCAGGCAGCTCATGCGAAAGCCCGGCCACTCTGGAATTGGCGTGCGTAGGCTGAATAACCACAAACCCTTGCCCGGCAAGAAAAGACACCAGCGGCGCATACCCATCCTTTGAAGAAAGATACAAGGACGGACCCGCACCATGCGACAGCAACACAATTGGCAGTTCACTTCCCGAAACCGGGGCTGTTATCCGCAATTGCATAGGAATTGGCCGAAACGGCGCCTTTAGAATGACCGGATCAATAGAAATTGTTTGCACAGCATTATTCATAGGCAAGACTTCTGCCTTCGTGATCAAATTATTCATGAACTTCCCCTTTTAAAAAAAGCGACGTTACACATACTAAAATCTAAAATCGGAACACTGTTCCGATTAACAGCAGGAGAAGCACCATGACATCTGATGAACAGCTAGGCAAAGGCAGGAAGTTACGCGTGGATGCAAAGCGCAATGCAGATGCTGTGCTGCTTGCCGCAAAGAAAGTTTTTCTGCAATCTGGAGTTGACGCCCCGGTACGGGATATTGCCACTGCTGCGGGCGTGGGAGTTGCCACACTTTACCGCCGCTATCCCAAGCACTCAGACCTAATAAAAGCTGTGTTTCAACGCGAAATTGATGTGTGCGCCGGTTCCGCACCAACTTTGTCTAAGCATGAACAGCCAGCGGACGCACTCCGCAGCTGGTTAAAACAATATGCTGAATTCATGAGCACAAAAAAGGGATTGGCAGCCGCCCTGCACTCAGGCGATGATGCCTACAAAGAGCTTCCCGAATATTTCAAAACTAGATTTGAGCCAGCATTAGCCGGTCTGATTACTGAAGCGGCAAAAGCTGGCAGCTTGCGAAGCGAAGTGGCCCCTTTTGATCTTCTGCGGGCAATCGGAAACTTGGCGATGACAGAAGGCGAGAACAGCGTAGTTTATGTAAACCAGATGGTTTCTTTGCTCATAGACGGGCTAGTTAAACCCACCACCTAGCACTAACTCACCTGATCCAGCTTACGCTTACATTCCAGTAATTCGTAGAGAGTAGCCTGCAAGCGCTCCACATCACCAGCGCTCAAGCCAACGCCGCGAACTGGCCCGGCCTCAAACCCTTCGCGCTCTCCACCGCGGAACCGATCCATAAACCGGAAGCCGCTGGCGCCGTCCACCCGCGGCGCGTCATCCGGCAACACACCTGCAGGAAGTGGCTCGTGGGCATCGTCGCCGCTACTAAACAAATCTAAGTCGCCCTGCGTGCTGCTTGAGCCATGCCCTTCGCCATTACCCGTCTGCACATCAACTGGCGGCAACGCGGCGCTGTCTGTCATCCCGCCCATAGACTGTACGGGCGTAAGTGGCGCTCCCCCCCCGGGCAAGGCCATATCCCGCCAGACGGTCATCACATAGCGCACGCCCTGCTCTTGCAAGATACGCTGCACACCCTTGATAGTGTAGCCTTTTCCGTAAAGCAGATGACGGATGCCCCGCAACAGCTCTACATCCTCAGGGCGGTAGTAGCGCCGCCCACCTCCGCGCTTCATCGGCGAAATCTGGCTAAACCGGGTCTCCCAAAACCGCAGCACATGCTGCGGCAAATCCAGTTCGCTCGCCACTTCACTGATTGTCTTGAAGGCTTCGGCTGTTTTAACCACGAGTTACCCTTAGGATATGAGCGGCAAACGTTTAAGCGTCCACCTCTTCCAGCAGCGCTTCGTTAATCCGCTGTTTCAGCACATTGCTTGGCTTGAACACCATGACGCGGCGCGGAGAGATCGGCACTTCTTCACCGGTCTTCGGGTTACGGCCAATGCGTTCGCCTTTCGAGCGCACCACAAATGACCCGAATGAAGACAGTTTCACCGTCTCGCCCTGCTCCAAGCTTCCAGAAATCTCGGCAAGCACCTGCTCCACCAACTCAGCAGATTCGCTGCGTGACAGACCTACCTTTTGATAAACCGCTTCGCACAAGTCCGCACGGGTCACCGTATGACTGCTCATTTAACCCTCCAAAACCAAAACCACTTCCCAACAAGAATATATAGATAGTTCTCAAAGGGATACGGTATAAAGTTAAACGGAGTTGGTCAACATAATTTCGCGAAGCGGCCCTTTTAGCTAAAATTTTACCAACGCAGCAGCACCGCGCCCCAAGTAAAGCCGCCGCCCATGGCCTCCAGCATAACCAGATCACCGGGTTTCACCTTACCTTCGCGCACAATGCTATCAAGCGCGAGGGGAATCGATGCCGCAGAGGTATTGCCATGCAGCGCCACAGTCTGCACCACCTTCTCTGGCGCTATGCTCAGTTTTTTCGCTGAGGCATCAATAATCCGCTTGTTGGCCTGATGCGGCACAAACCAATCCAGATCATCTGCGGTGACCTTGGCATCCTCAAACGCCGCCTTGATCACATCGGTCACCATGCCAACAGCATGCTTGAAGACTTCACGCCCTTGCATGCGCAGGTGTCCGGTGGTCTGTGTGGTAGACGGCCCGCCATCCACATAGAGTTTTTCCTTGTGGCTACCATCTGAGCGCAACTGACAGGACAACACACCACGGCCAGCCTCTTCCGCTGTGCCCTCACGCGCTTCCATCACCATGGCACCAGCACCATCACCAAACAAAACGCAGGTGGTGCGGTCTTCCCAATCCAGAATGCGCGAAAACGTCTCCGCACCAATCACCAGCGCCCGCTTGGCGAGCCCGCCGCGCAGATAGGCATCAACAGTACTTACAGCATAAACAAATCCAGAGCATACAGCTTGCAAATCAAATGCATAGCCATGGCGCATACCAAGCTTTTGCTGCACTTCTACCGCAGTTGCAGGAAAGGTATTGTCCGGTGTCGCAGTTGCCACAACAATCAGATCGATATCTTCAACATCAAGCCCTGCATCAGCTAGCGCAGCTTTTGCAGCTTCAACGGCCAAATCAGAGGTGTACTGGCCCTCAGCAGCAATATGCCGCTGCTGAATACCGGTGCGCTGCACGATCCACTCATCTGAAGTATCGACGAATTTCGTCATATCTTCATTGGTGAGGACTTTCTCAGGCAGGTAACTCCCGCAGCCCAATACCACCGAATGACGTGCGCTCATCTTGCCACCTTCCACTTAAACGTTGTCTTCCGAGAAGCGGCCACGATGATAATCGCCCAGATCCTCGGAGATTTTTTCAATCAATTTATTCTTTGCCATGTCATAAGCCAGCTCGACAGCAGAGGCAAACCCTTCCGCATCTGTGCCCCCATGGCTTTTGATAACAATCCCGTTCAGCCCAAGGAACACCCCGCCATTCACTTTGCGCGGGTCCATCTTTGCCCGTAAGCGCTCAAAAGCACCTCGGGCAAACAGATAGCCGATCTTTGCCATCAAGGTCCGTTTCATAGCCGAACGCAGATAGGTTCCCAATTGCTTGGCCGTTCCCTCGGCTGTTTTCAGCGCAATATTTCCGGCAAAACCCTCGGTTACCACCACATCCACGGTGCCCTTGCCAATGTCATCCCCCTCAACAAATCCGGCATATTCCAGATTGGCAGGAGACATCTCGCGCAGCATCCGCCCTGCAGTGCGCACCTCTTCAACGCCTTTGACTTCCTCAACACCAATATTGAGCAAGCCGATACTCGGACGGCTGATCCCTTGCATAGAGCGCGCCATGGCACCGCCCAAAATCGCAAAGTCGATTAACTGCTGCGCGTCCGCGCCAACAGTCGCCCCCACATCCAGCACAATCGATTCGCCGCGCATAGTAGGCCAGATCGCGGCAATCGCCGGGCGTTCAATGCCTGCCATCGTGCGCAGGCAGAACTTGCTCATCGCCATAAGCGCACCGGTATTACCAGCTGAAACGGCGACATCCGCCTCACCTTCTTTTACCGCCGCAATCGCATTCCACATGGAAGACTTGCCGCGCCCCTTGCGCAGCGCTTGGCTGGGCTTCTCGTCCATCGTAATGGAGACCGCACAATCTACGATTTTCGCCGTGGCTGCCAATTTCGGATAGGCACCAATCCGGCTTTCGATCTCTTGCGCATTGCCAAACAGGCTAAACTGGATATTAGGGCAACGCTGCAGCACCAGATCAGCGCCCGGCAGAACGGTGTCCAGCCCGTTATCGCCGCCCATGGCGTCCAGTGAAATCCGAATTTTCTCAGGCATATCTAAGCGTAGTCCCATTTAATAATTGTGGCCGTAGCGGCAAGAGCGCGCAGAAAAAACCACAACAGCTCCAATTCTTTTAATGCGGCATGTACCCCTTCAAGCCCGCCAAAGCAAGAGGCCGCGTAGTTCCCCTGCCCTGGACATGCGCAGTCTACATGCGAATAAGCGCGCGGCGCCTGTGCGAACCGGTAGCGCCGCAAGAATGCGCAAACCTTGGCAAACTATCTAGGAATTATCCTTAAGCGCCTTCAAGGCCGCAAAGGGCGAGTTTTGCCGTTTTTCCTCTTCTATCTGCGCTTCATCCTCCGGTTGCGGCGCATATTTCTCGTCCATCAACACCCCATCCGCCCGCGGAAATGGATTAAGCGCGAGCGCGAAGTGCTCGCAAAGCACAGCACCCAGATCAATCGAGCCTCCGGCAAATCCCTCCGGCGGATCCTTCTCCTCAACATCCACCAGCAGCTCAAGCTCTTCATCAACCTTTTGGCGCCGTGGCCGCTCTGCTTCCTCGGGAATAAACGTCCGCTCGAATGTGTCGTTGACGGTTTCGCGAACAGGTTCCAGCGTCACAGAACATTTCTGTGTAACCTGCGCAGATAATGAACCGCGCACCGCCGCCCCCTTGCGACGGAACGGTCGCACTTCCAGCTCTGCCGAGAAGCTCTCAACCTCCGCCAGATCATAGGTGTTAGCCAAGTCAGCACGCGCACGCTCGTCCAACTCGATTTTCACATGCTTGGGCGTGTTCGCAAGCCTTGTTACATCAAACATCTGCGAGAATGGATAGGCTGTATCGCTCATCGACTTATTCCTAGGTTTCTTTTGTTCGCTGTCTGCTTATAGCGGATTAAAACGCGTCTGGCTGCGGCCAGACAATCTCGCCCTTGAGCAAGGATTTTATCTCTTGCCCCGCAAGCTGCTTTAAGACGCCGCGCACATAGGCTGCAAGCGCGCTCGCTTCCTTGGCAAAGGCACCGCTGAGCGCCTCATCTGCATAGACATTCTTGGCCAGCGCATCGGCAAGCCTTGTGTCATCTGGCGCCTTCAGCCCCTCAGCATAGGCAAGGGAGTGCCCGTAAAACGATTCGCTCATCTTGCGAATACGCCGCCGCACACCTTCGTCACCAATACCAAGTTCACGCATACTTTGATCCATATCCTCAAAAAACAGATCAAACAGTGCCTGTGAAAAATGCTTGGCATGTGCCCCGTTGCCATCCAGCCGCTTAAGCAAACAAAAGCAGTGCAACACAATTAGCTCAAAACGCCCCTCAGCGCTGTCTTTCACCTTATAATCCAGATAGAAAACCGGTTGGCGCGCCTGTTCAACCACACTGGCATAGGCCGCATAAACCGGCTTCAAGCGCCGCCGCTGCAGAAAATTGAATAGCATACTGCGAATATCCTCATGCGAACCAGTGGTTGCCTTAAAGCTGCCAACACGATACGCATACTGATTAAAAGAGCAATTCGAACTCGCTTGAATGATTGATTTTGGATCAATTTGCAAGTCTACAAGGTGTAACGCATGTTGAATTTTGCGCGCAGTGCAGCGCTGGTGGCCATTTTGGCCATGCCACTTGGGGGATGTTTTACCCAGTCATTGACCCATGGTCACGTGGTCTCCACCGAGGCCATCGAAGAGATCAGCGTCGGCTCCAGCCGCGAGCAGGTCGAGCTGCTGTTGGGAACCCCCTCCACCACTTCGGATCTGGACGGAGAGGCCTACTATTATATCTCCCAGCGAACCGAGACTGTGGCCTTCTTCAAGCCAACCATCATCGACCAACGCGTCGTCGCCGTTTACTTTGACGAGGAAGGCTTCGTCAAAGACATGGGCTCCTATGGTCTGGAAGATGGTAAGGTGGTCGACTACCTCAACCGCAAAACCCGCACTGGCGGTGCCGATTACGGCTTCCTGACGCAAATCCTGCGCGGCGCCCAGAACCCGTCCATGCGTCTGTAACAGCACGACTGCTTTTAGTTAAGCGGCAAAAGGGTTTCCTTGATACCAAGGGAACCCTTTTTCTTTTGCCCTGCCCTGCGTGGGCCTTGCCCGACTGGGGCAATATGGACTGGGAAAATGCAGCCCGCACCTCTAGCCCAATCAGCAACAAGAAAGAGCGGGAGATTTTCCCCCGCCCTTTAAACGCTTTAGTCAACTATCGCCCTTAGTGAGCCAGCACAGCCAAAATAAGCAAGGCCACAATATTGGTGATCTTGATCATCGGGTTAACGGCAGGGCCAGAGGTATCCTTATAAGGGTCACCAACCGTATCGCCTGTCACAGCAGCTTTATGCGCCTCGGAGCCTTTACCACCGTGATTGCCATCCTCGATGTGCTTCTTGGCGTTGTCCCATGCGCCGCCGCCAGCGGTCATGGAAAGTGCCACAAACAAACCGGTGAGAATGACACCCAGCAGCATTGCGCCAAGCGCCGCAAAGCCGTTGGCCTTACCAGCAATTGCGCTGATCGCATAGAAGCACACTATTGGGGAAAGCACCGGCAACAGTGACGGTACGATCATCTCCCGAATGGCTGCCTTGGTCAGCATATCCACGGCCCGGCCGTAGTTTGGCCGCTCTGTCCCCTGCATAATCCCCGGATGCTCTTTGAATTGCGCCCGAACCTCTTCAACAACCGCACCAGCAGCGCGGCCAACTGCGGTCATGGTAATCCCGCCAAACAGGAACGGCAACAAGCCGCCGAAGAACAGGCCAACAACCACATATGGATTTGACAGGGAGAAGTCGAGCGCGCCCGCTTCGATACCGGCAAAGTAAGGGAACTGGTCGCTATTGGCGATAAAGAACTTCAAGTCCTCCGTATACGCCGCAAACAGCACCAGCGCCCCAAGCCCGGCCGAACCAATCGCATATCCTTTGGTAACGGCCTTGGTTGTGTTGCCAACAGCATCCAGCGCATCGGTGGTCTTGCGCACATCCTCTGGCAACTCGGCCATTTCTGCGATACCGCCCGCATTATCCGTTACCGGACCAAACGCATCCAGCGCCACAACCATCCCGGCAAGCGCCAGCATCGTGGTCACTGCAATGGCAATACCGAACAGGCCCGCCAGCTGGAAGGTCACAATGATCCCGAAAATAATCACCAGCGCAGGCAGTGCGGTCGATTCCATAGAAATCGCCAGCCCCTGGATAACGTTGGTGCCGTGTCCGGTTTCACTCGATTTTGCAATGGAGCGTACAGGGCGATAACCGGTGCCGGTGTAATACTCGGTGATCCAAATGATCAACCCCGTCACCACAAGCCCGGTGATGCCGCTAAGAAACAGCGCCATCGGTGTATAGCTGATGCCGTTGGACATGGTCAGTTGCACATCCATACCGCCAAACACCCAGTGGGTGATTGGGTAAAGTGCGATGGCGGAGATAACCGCAGACGCGATAAAGCCTTTATAAAGCGCCCCCATGATCGAGTTGGATTGACCAAGGCGGACGAAGAATGTCCCTAAAATAGAGGCAACACCGCAGATGCCGCAGATCACCAGCGGATACAGCATGGTCGCGCTGAGCATCGCCGATGCGGAAAAATAAATCGCCGCAAGCACCATTGTGGCCACAAGCGTCACCGCATAGGTTTCAAACAAGTCAGCGGCCATACCGGCGCAGTCACCCACATTGTCACCCACATTATCGGCAATCGTCGCCGGGTTCCGCGGATCATCCTCAGGGATACCGGCTTCCACTTTACCAACAAGGTCACCGCCAACATCGGCCCCCTTGGTGAAGATACCGCCGCCCAGACGGGCAAAAATCGAGATCAAAGAGGCACCAAAGCCGAGCGCCACCAGTGCATCAATCACCGCACGCGAGGTTGGTTCATACCCCATTGGCCCGGTGAGAATGTAGTAGTAAACCGCCACGCCAAGCAGCGCCAGACCGGCAACAAACATCCCGGTGACCGCACCAGAGCGGAACGCAATGCTCAAACCGGCGCCAAGGCTCTGGCTCGCCGCTTGCGCGGTACGCACGTTGGCACGCACAGAAACCAGCATACCAATAAAACCAGCTGCACCGGACAGGATCGCACCAATGGCAAAACCAATCGCCACGGTAAATGACAACAGATAAGCCACCAAAGCAAAGATAACCACGCCAACAATGGCAATGGTGGTGTATTGACGGGAAAGATAGGCCTGCGCGCCTTCTTGGATGGCGCCAGCAATCTCCTGCATGCGTGCATTCCCGGCATCAGCGGCCAGCACACTGCGGATCGCCCAGACGCCGTAGATGACAGACAATAGTCCGCACCCAATAGCAATAATCAGTTCAGTCATAAATCCTCCCCTAGGATTACGAGTGCACCCATTTAGAATAGATGCAAAGTACAACGCAGCACCTGACAAGCAGGAGATACGTATAGGTAAGACGGTATATGCCCAGCACTATCCGTCAAGGAGGATTTAAGGGGTAGTCGTCTGTAGTACGTATACGACTACTACCCCAAAACAACGATCAGCCCTCTTTCTTACTCAAAGTCATTCGCTTAACCCCAAGAAAAACAAGAAGAACCAGCAGAGTAAACACCACCGGCAACACGATCAGGTTGATGGTTTCCCAACCTGCGGTAAAGAATAACTTTCCAGAGGAAAAAGACGTAAGGCCCACACAGCTAAACACAATGAAATCGTTAAACGACTGTGCGGTGGACTTTTCCGTCTCACTGTAAGTAGAGGTGAGCAGATGCGTCGATCCAATAAAAGAAAAGTTCCAGCCCACGCCAAGTAAAACAAGGCCACCCCAGAAATTTGTCAGCTCAATACCGGTCAAACCAGCCACCCCGGCAAGCCCTGTCAGCACAAAACCTGCGGCAATAACACGCGTAGTTCCAAAGCGGCTAATTAACGATCCGGTGAAGAAGCTCGGCACAAACATCCCTAAAACGTGCCACTGAATTCCAAGGGCTGCATCCGACTCGCTAAAGCCGCAACTCACCATTGCTAAAGGGGCAGAAGTCATCAACAACGTCATCAGGCTATAACTGAGCGCCGCACACGCTAAAGCAATGAGATAATCCCCCCGTTGAACGATCTGCCCAAGCGAACGGCCCTTTTCTTTGACCTGCGCCTCTTCTTGCTTGACCTGCGGCAACCGCAGGAAAGAGATCACCAACGCCCCGAGCAAATAATAGGCAGCCTGAGCCAGATAGGCGCCGACAAAGACGAACGGGGAGAACCAGTCCTTAGTATAGATGATCGTTTGCGGCCCCAGAATTGCAGCAATCACGCCGCCCAGCATCACATAGGAAATTGCCTTGGGGCGGAACGCCTCAGATGCCCCCTCAGCCGCCGCAAATCGTGTTTGCAAAGATACAGCAACAAGAAGACCAATCCCGGTCACGCCTAAACACAGCAGCAGAAAATCACTCACTAGGGCCGCATAGGCCAGCAGCAAAGAACAGCAGGCTTTCATAATTCCGGCGAACATAAAAGCATTGCGCCGGCCATAGCGACGCATCAGCATACCCGCCGGTAACGCGCCAAGAGCTGTCCCGACCACCAGAAGCGACACCGGTAGTGTACTCAAAGACTTGTCAACGCTCATGGTACCTGAAACCAACAGCGCAACGCTGGAATACAACACTGTTGTACCGGAGCCGGAAATCGCTTGGAAAAACGCAAGCAGCACCGTATTGCGCTTGGCAAGGCGGTCGTCAACAATCAGGGAAGCAGTCATGGGGTGACCTCCTAAAACAACAATAATAAAAATGAAAAGAGGACGGACGAAACTGGCCTTGAAAGAGGCTTTAGGCGAGGTATTCAAGCAAATGCTAAAAGTGCCGAAAGCCCACCTCCCTGTCAAGGGAAAACGCCGCGCCGTTGTGTGTCAGCTGCACCCGCCCTTGCGCACCCGCTTTAGGTGCGAGCATCCGCCCGATACGCCGCACTGGAACACCCGCTCGCGTCATTTCGGCCTCAAAGGTACCGGTATTTTCCATCGCCACAGTGCAGAGGATTTCGTAGTCATCGCCGCCAGTCAACACGGTTTTAAGCGCTTGAGTGTCTTGCGCCACCACCTGCGCCGCAGCCGCGCTCAATGGCACCTGCGAAACATCAAGGTGTGCATCTACGCCGCTTTGCTTGCAGATATGCGCCAGATCCGCAATCAACCCATCAGACACATCCATCGCTGCATTAGCGTAAAGCCGCACAGCATTTGCCGCATCAACTCTCGGTTCTGGCAGCAAGTAACGATCGAGCAGCTCCCTTTGCCGCGCGCCGTCCAGCCGCCATTGCTGCGCCGCATCGCTCTTAAGGCGCAGCTGCAACCCCAATGCCGCATCGCCGATTGTCCCAGTCGCATAAACAATATCGCCAGCCCGCGCACCGAAGCGGCGCACGCAAGACCCCTGCGGCATTTCTCCAAACGCCGTCACCGAAAGGATCAGCCCCGCCCCGCTGGCAATGGTATCTCCGCCCAGCAGCTCCACGCCATAGCCAACCAGATCCTCGGCAAGGCCCTTGCAAAAACTCTTGGCAAAATCCTCGGTAAAATCGGCGCCAAGACCAAGCCCGAGCAACACCGCCTTCGGCCGCGCCCCTTTGGCGGCAATATCTGAAAAATTGACCCGTAACGCCTTGCGCGCAATCATTTCCGGCGGATCACAAGCGAAGAAATGTCGGTCCGCCGCCAACATGTCCTTGCTGATCACCAGTTCATGACCAGCTTCAGGGCAATAGGTCGCCGCATCATCGCGCAAGGCCGCAGCCCCTGCCCCAACAGCAAGCGGCGCAAGATACTGGTAAATCAGCTCAAACTCGCCAAGTCTACCAGCAGCCATGCGCCGCCTCCTTCATATTCTTATCTTCGGGCACACCTGCCCAAGACCCGCCGCTGCCTAGGCGTCAAACTCGTCCGCGCGCACATCACGCGCCAAGCGGTTGAGCAAGCCATTAACCAGCTTCGGCTCGTCTTGATCGTAAAACGCCTTGGTAATCTCGATGAACTCGTTGATAATCACTTTCGCCGGAACATCTTTTTTGCGCAAAAGCTCCGCATAGGCCACACGCAAAATAGAGCGCAAAGTTGCATCAACCCGTTTTAGCGGCCAATCCTGTGACAGGATGCTGTGCAGCTTCGGATCGATAATCTTCTGCTCTTCAAACACCGCCTGCACCAGATCGCGAAACCACGCCGCATCCGCATCGCGGTATTTCTCGCCATCAAGCTCTTGCCCAAGGCGAAACACTTCAAATTCGCTGACAACGTCATTCACCCGGCTTCCGCCAACTTCAAGCTGGTACACAGCCTGCACAGCGGCAAGCCGCGCCGCGCCGCGCTTGTTAACCAGACGAGGCGCTTTTGCGCCCTTATTATTCTCTTGTTCCATACTTGCTTAAATCCCGAAGCGGTCGCGTACCTTGATCATCGCAAGGCAAGCCTCGGCTGCGCCGCCGCCCTTGTTCTTCTGGTCGAGGCTGGCACGTGCCCATGCCTGCTCTTCGTTTTCAACTGTCTGGATCCCGTTGCCCACCGGCACAGCAGCATCAACCACCAGCTCCATAATCGCTCTGGCAGATTCATTGCAAACCACATCGTAATGCGTGGTTTCACCGCGAATCACAACACCAAGCAAAACAAAGCCGTCATAGTCGGCACTGCCGGTTTCAATAGCTGCGAGCGCCATAGACATAGCCGCAGGAATCTCCAAAACGCCCGGCACACTCACACGCGAGATACGCGCACCAGCCCGCTCCAGCACCTCTTCAGCCCCTTCGTAAAGGGCATCTGCCAGATCTTCGTAGAAACGCGCCTCGATAACGAGGATATTTGGCACAGACGTCATGGTAGTCTCGCTTCCTGCTTGGGACCTTCTCCAACGCGAAGGCCGCTTATGGCACTCTTGGGATAACCTTGGGCGCTAGAGGAACCACGAGTAGCCTCTAAAGTCCAGCGGTTTTATATGTTTCGCGCCAGCTGATTAACAGCGCCCCCGCAAAGCCTCTCAAGAAAACTCTGCAAGGCGAGCCACATAGCGCGCCATCATATCAACTTCAAGGTTAACATCGTCTCCAAGACGGCGCTGCCCCCAAGTGGTAACCAGCAGCGTATGCGGAATAAGGAAAACCGAGAATGTCTCCCCTTCCGCCTCGTTAACCGTCAAAGACGTGCCATCCAGCGCCACGGATCCCTTCTTTGGGATAAAGCGGGCAAATTCTCGCGCACATTGAAACTTGATATAAACACTCTCGGGATGCTGTTCCAGCGCCACAATCTTGGCTTTCCCATCCACATGCCCTTGTACCAGATGGCCACCCAGCTCGGCACCAAGCCCAAGCGAGCGCTCAAGATTAAGCTCCTGCCCTGCTTGCCAGTCTGCAACCGTGGTCAGCCGCAGGGTTTCCGCCGCTGAGACCACTTCAAACCAGTTCTGCCCATCCTCACAGCCCTTGGCAGTCACCGTATGGCACACGCCCGAACAGGCAATCGAGGCACCGATATCTATCGAATTGGCATCATAGGCGGTGGCTATCCGGCTTTGCAGCCCGGCAGCTACGGCCTCGCAGCTCACGATCCGGCCAACATCTGTCACAATTCCGGTGAACATAGTCGTATCTTCCTTAAACACATCTCACGCTTTGCGTGTATAGCGCCACAGCCGGTCTTCGCCAATCCGGCGCAGCGGCACTCCGTGATACCCGGCGGTAAGCGGCAAGAGCCCATCCCCGCCAAAAGGCTCAATGCCGCTGGCGGGTCGGTCCGCGGCGATATCATGCGGCCCGCGCAAGATCAACGCTTCATCAACAAGCCCCTCATCTAGGAAGGACCGGGCAAGCTGTGCGCCCCCCTCGACCATCAAACGGGTGAGCCCCATCATTTTCAAACTCTTCAATGCCTCGTCAAGGCAAAGACGTTCACCCACGCGGCAATCACTCACCACCACATCGACACCGGCCCGCTCCAGCGCGCCCACCCGATCCGCCGGAGCGTGATCACCAACAATCGCCATAACCGGATGCGTATCCAACGAACGGACCAACTGACTGTCCAACGGCAACCGCGCTTGGCTGTCAAACACCACACGCAAAGGGGAAAAAACTTCCATACCCGGCAGACGGCAGGTCAGCGAGGGATCATCCGCAATGACCGTACCAACCCCCACTACAATCGCATCGGCCTGCGCACGTAAGGCATGCACATAACGCTTGCTTAACGGGCCACTTACCGCCACTTGCCCATCCCCGTGTCGGCCAATAAACCCATCGCGCGAGATCGCCATCTTCAGCTGTACAAACGGGCGCGAGTGCACCTCCCGGGCCAGATGACCACCCAGAACCTCGCTGCATTCCTGTTTCAAAACACCGCGGGTGACCTGCACACCGCCCTCTTCCAGAATTTGCCGGCCCTTGCCGCAAACCGCCGGATTGGGATCGCCAACGGCAAACACCACCCGCGCAACACCGGCAGCAACCAGTGCTCTGGCGCAAGGGCCCGTGCGGCCATAGTGGGCGCAGGGTTCCAGCGTAACATAGGCCGTCGCGCCGCGGGCTTTGTCCCCCGCCTCGCGCAGTGCCACAATTTCTGCATGGGATTGTCCGGCGGGCTGCGTCACGCCCTGCCCAACCACGATCTGCCGCCCTCGCGCATCCTCTTGCACAATCAGCGCCCCGACAGCCGGGTTTGGCCGGGTTCGCCCAAGCGCACGCCGACTAAGTGCCAACGCCGCAGCCATTAAACGACGATCATTTTGCAAAGGCGAGAGACGTTGCAAGCGCTGCGTCCTTATCCAGAAAACCAAATAGAACTGAACACTAATGCAATTACGACAAAACCGGAAGCCACTTGCATTAATAATAGGGCACGACCAGCAATGCCAAATACTGCGGCGTATGCCACACTTAGCGCTCTGGCATCAACAATGGATCTTCATCACCATCGGACAGCTCATCGAGCAACGCCTCGAAATCCTTAGCCTCACGGAAATTTTTGTAAACTGAGGCAAAACGTACATACGCCACATCATCAAGAGTCTTGAGGCCTTCCATGACCAGATGACCTATGTCTTCTGCCATGACGTCACTTTCGCCAGAGCTTTCCAGCTGCCGCACCAGACCGGATACCATGCGCTCGATACGCTCTGGCTCTACGGGACGCTTACGAGTGGCGATCAGCACCGAGCGCATCAGTTTTTCCCGGTCAAACGGCACCCGCCGCCCGCTTTTCTTGATCACCGTCAGCTCGCGCAGCTGCACCCGCTCAAAAGTGGTAAAGCGCCCACCACAGGTCTGACAGACACGGCGCCGCCGGATCGAGGTGTTATCCTCGGTCGGACGCGAGTCTTTCACCTGAGTGTCTTCTCCACCGCAATACGGGCAACGCATTTAAAACTCCTTGGGATCAAGCAAACGTTCACAAACACCGAAGCCAAGCAAAACTGGGTCGGCAAAAAACGAGGGCCGCCAGTTCCCCGGCGGCCCGCCAGACTTAACCGGCATAGATCGGGAACTGGCTAGTCAGCTTCAGCACTTTTTCCTTCACCGCAGCTTCAACCGCCGCATCACCCTCATCACTGTTTGACTTGCGCAAGCCCTCCAGAACTTCGGTGATCATCAGACCGATTTGGCGGAATTCTTCTGGCCCGAATCCGCGGCTGGTGCCCGCAGGTGTCCCAAGGCGAATACCGGAGGTAATCGTCGGCTTTTGCGGATCAAGCGGCACACCGTTTTTGTTACAGGTGATGTTCGCACGGCCAAGTGCCTTCTCGGCAGCTTTTCCGGTCAGGTTCATTGGGCGCAGATCAACCAGCAGCAAGTGGGTGTCCGTGCCACCAGAAACAATATCCAGACCGCCTTCAACCAGCGTCTGCGCCAACACCTTGGCATTCTCGACGACTGTCTGCGCGTAGGTTTTGAACTCTGGGCGCAGCGCCTCGCCAAAGGCAACAGCTTTCGCCGCAATCACATGCATCAACGGCCCGCCCTGCAATCCAGGGAAAATCGCAGAGTTGATCTTCTTGGCAATCGCCTCGTCATTGGTCAGCACCAAGCCACCTCGCGGCCCGCGCAGGGTTTTATGTGTGGTGGAGGTTGCAACATGCGCATGCGGGAACGGGCTTGGGTGCGTGCCACCGGCAACCAGTCCGGCAAAGTGCGCCATATCAACCCAAAGATAGGCGCCAACTTCATCAGCAATCGCGCGGAACGCCGCAAAGTCGATCTCGCGGGAATACGCAGAACCACCGGCCACAATAATTTTTGGCTGGTGTTCACGGGCCAGCTTGGCAACCTCGTCCATATCGATATAGCCGGTCGCCGTGTCCAGACCATACTGGATCGCGTTAAACCACTTACCGGACAGGTTCGGCTTGGCACCGTGTGTCAGGTGGCCACCGGCATCAAGGCTCATACCCAAAATGGTATCGCCCGGCTTAGCCAAAGACATCAGCACCGATTGGTTGGCCTGCGAACCGGAGTTTGGCTGCACATTGGCAAACTCACAGGAAAACAGCTTGGTCACGCGCTCGATTGCCAGACGCTCAACCACATCAACATACTCACAACCACCATAATAGCGACGGCCCGGATAGCCCTCGGCGTATTTGTTGGTCAAGACAGAGCCCTGCGCCTCCAGCACAGCGGTAGAAACGATGTTTTCAGACGCAATCAGCTCGATTTCGTTCTGTTGGCGTTTCAACTCGTCATTGATCGCGCTCACGATTTCCGGATCGCCTTCAGCCAGCGAACCACTGAAAAAGTCAGGGTAAAGCGGCTTTGAAATAGTCTCGGAGATGGTCATGGGTGGCCTCATCACGCTCTGGAAAAGAAGAAAGTGTCACCTGCAATCGGTGCAACGTGTTTTTATCCGTGTTCGGGATCAGGCTACTACCATATTTGTGCAAGCAAACCAAGGGTCGCCCACAAGATATATGCATACCAAACCCGGGATCTCACAAGCGCTAGCTGTCGTTGAAAAATGAGGGTTTTCTCACATAAGAAAACCTAGCCGGCTAATCCTGCGCCAAGCGGCGGCGTAACTTGCGCAGCGCCAAGTCCTGCATATAGGTTTGCGGTGTTGTTTTTGGCACCAGAAGCGAGACTTCAACCCCCGTACTGGCGCAAATCGCGGAGACTTTGACCTGCGCGCCGAGAGGCACAAACTCGAAATAGACCGCAGTATCCGCCATCATCCCCGCACTCCTCTAGCAAAACACTACTGGATTTTCTGCGCTCCTACGAGGTTTTGCCCCTCGCCATCCATCTTGTAGATATCATCGCGAAAATGCACCGATCCATCTGCCTGTGCCCACGCGGAGATATAGGAGAGATGCAGCTTAACCCGGGCCTTCAGCTTCACATCCTCACGCGCACCACCGCGAATAGCTTCATCAACCCGTTGGCGATCCCATTCCGGCGTGGTAGAGCCAAGCAACCACGTCACCAGCTCACGCACATTTTGCACGCGTACACAACCCGAAGAGTGGAACCGGTAGCCCGAGCCAAACAGGGATTGCTCCGGCGTATCATGCAGGTAGACTTGGTGCTTATTGTGGAAGTTGATCCGCACCGATCCCAGAGAATTGCCATCCCCCGGATCCTGCGTAAAGCGATACTGCGTTGCCTGATCCGTAGTCCAGTCAATCTCCTGCCACTGCAATTCCTTGCCATGCCAATCAAAAATGCGAATGCGGTTATCCGCAAGATAGCTTGGGTCCTCTTGCATTTTTGGTATGAGGTCGCGCCGGATAATCGAGGTGGGAACAGTCCAGTACGGATTAAAATTCACCTCGAAAATCTCAGAGTCCAGCAGCGGTGTCTGTCGGTCTATCTTCCCCACGACAGCCGTATGGCGCGAGCGCACCATACCATGATCAACCACCTCGATCCGCGCCGCAGGAACATTCACCAAGACATAACTATCGCCCAGTTTCGGCGCAAGCTCCGCCGCCCGCACTTGGTTGATCCGCAGCTGGTTGAGCCGCTCCACCGCCGGAATATTCATCACTTCGATGGTCGTTTTACCGACAATACCATCGGCCACCAAGCCATGGCGCAACTGGAAGCGGCGCACGGCCTTATCGACAAAACTGTCGAAAGTCTCGGAAATGCCAACTGAAACCGGCAGGTCGCCCTCTGCCATCAATCTTTTACGCAGTGGCACCAAAGCGCTATGACGCATACCCACCCGCAACGGCTTGCTTGTGTAAGGAACCGGCTCCCAGCCCCCTTGCGCCACAATGTTCTCATAGCGCTGCACAGCTTGGCCGATATAGCTCACGCTATAGTGCGAGACTGTTGGCGCGGTTTTGTCCAGTGGCCGGGCGTCGACAAATGAGGCATCAAAACCGTCAGCCCACTCCGCCTCCTCGAATATTTCAGAGTTAGCAGCAGCATTTGCCGGAACATATTCAGGTTGTGCTTGTGGCAACCCATCTGGAACCACTCCTGTCGCAGGCGCCGCATTTTGTGGTTGTTCCACATTTAGCAAACGGATCTGCGCCTGAGCTGCACCAACACTCGCCAGCGCCCCGCCGGCAAGGCATAGTCCACCAATCAGCATCCCTTGATGAAGGGATTTTCTCTTTTCACCGGCCACAGCACTCATTCTCCTGCACCAACAAGTTCCCGCAGTTGCAACACTGCAAATTTCGTCAGACGCTTCTAGCGCCTGTGCCTTGCCTTCAACTGACAAGGTTCTGGCTAAAGCATGAGCTAGAAAAGCTCAATATGGCGGATTAATGTCCTGCGCTTTTCAAGTGATCGCCCGCACGAGTTTTCCAAAGAAAAGCGGCCAAGTCGTCACCCGCGGCAGCTGCCACAGGGCCGCAGCAAACATACGACTGCAACCGCAAAAAAGGCACCTTGCGCCAAGGTGCCTTTTGTAATCCAAGCAATAAAACGCTTAAAGCCGATAAAGGATCTGATCTGTCCAAAAGCGCTCGAGGCGACGAAGCGACTTGTTCAGCTCCGCAAGCTTCTCGTTACCAAGCTCACCAACTTGCTCAACGGACAGAATGTGACGACCATAGAGATCATCTACAATCTGCGCCACTTCGCGGCCTTTTTCCGTCAGGCTCACCCGAACAGAGCGCCGATCTAACTGGGACCGCTCATGGTTGATATAGCCGGTTTCTACCAGCTTCTTCAGATTATAAGATACATTCGAGCCAAGGTAATAGCCACGCGTACGCAACTCGCCCGCCGTCAGTTCCGCATCTCCAATGTTGAACAGAAGCAATGCCTGCACACTGTTCACATCGGAGCGGCCCATACGGTCAAACTCGTCTTTGATAACATCAAGCAAGCGACGGTGCAGTCGCTCGATCAATGTCAGCGCTTCTAGGTAAGAAGTTTTCAGGCTTGCCGCCTCACCTTCTTGATTTACTACCTCGACAGCACGGTTAGTATTTTCCATCTGGTCGCGCCTCATTCAGTTCAGATCTTCTATCTATTATTTATTCCGCAGTTGAGGCAAATTTATCTCACCGCATCTAAGAACCACTTAAGAGACTAAGTGAATTTTCTCTTAATTTTTTCGGCCCGAACTAGTCGGAAAGATGTAGTACTGTTTTAGCGCCTTCAAACCTTTTCTCTGAGAAACTTGATTATCCCTGAAAAGTCAAGGCCACGTCCCCCATGCTCGCAGTAATCTTTGTAGAGTTGTGCAGCATGTTGCCCCAGAGGTGTATGCGTGCCGAAAAGTTTGGCCGCTTCCTGAGAAAGTCCAAGGTCTTTCAACATTAATTCAGCGGCAAAGCCGGGCTGGTAGTCCCGATTGGCAGGAGATGATTCGACAGGTCCCGGCACCGGGCAGTAGGACGTGAGCGACCAACACTGACCAGAGGATGTTGAGGCAATGTCAAATAACTTCTGCGGCTCCAGCCCCATGCGTTCTGCTAGAACAAACGCTTCGCAAGTCCCGATCATCGAGATACCAAGCAGCATATTATTGCAGATCTTCGCGGCCTGCCCCGCCCCACTCTCACCCGCATAGACGCTTTTTTGCCCCATAATTGCTAGCAGTGGCTCTGCGCGGGCAAAACCGGACACACTACCGCCAACCATAAAGGTCAGCGTCCCAGCCGCTGCTCCGGCGATGCCGCCGGAAACGGGCGCATCCAGCATCTCAAAGCCTTTTGCCGCCGCCGCCGCACTGGCAGAACGCGCATTTTCCAGATCAATTGTCGAACAGTCGATGAACAACGCACCTTCTTTTGCATGGCGCAGCACGCCGTCAGGGCCGGAGTACACGGCCACCACGTGTTGGCCAGCAGGGAGCATGGAAATAACCACATCCGCGTTCTCAACCGCATGAGCAAGAGACGTCGCGGCGGTTCCCCCTGCCAGAACCAGCGCATCGCTCGCCCGAATGCTTAAATCAAACCCGCAAACCTCGTGGCCTGCCGCCACCAGATTTGCCGCCATCGGACCACCCATATTGCCAAGGCCGATAAACCCGATCCGCAATGCTGTCTCGTTCATGCCACCCTCCCAAATGCACATGTGGGCTGGGCGGCGGGTTACTAGTCCCTTGCCTCCCGACCCTTTAAAAACATAAGGATCAGGTAAACTGCGATTGCAAATAGATACAATAGGACTTCGGTTGTACTCGCCGGTACGATACGCGGCGCAGCAAACACCAGCAACACATGCGCACACGCATAGACCAGCCAGAGAATTCCGCCCCAACTGGCCAGCAGCCAAAGCCCCACGGCCACCACCAAGCTTAAAACACTATTGGCGATGACCAAGGCTTGTTGGACCATGGTCATCGATAACAAGGTATTGTCATAAAGCGGCACCACTTGGATCAGCACTGCCCAATGATAGAGACCAAGACCAAGCATGATAGCCGACAGCACGCGGAAATAAATTTCCTGCCAACGCTGCATAGGTAGCACAGCACGCGCTGCTGCAGCATGGCCCGGTGCACTAAGCCCGCTTTGCCCCATCATCTTTCAGCCCTCTCGATCCAAGATGCCCCTGCGCCAATGCGAGGGAATCACAAGTTCGGCGCATTTTATGATTAAACAACGCGCGATTGCACCCCCTCTTGCAGCCGTTTCCAATCAGGCTCCTGCGCTAAAAAGCTGGCTGTGAAGCGTTCTTGCGCTGCGGAATCAGAGAACTCCTGCCAATCAGGCCGATGATCTTTATCAACAACAACCGCGCGCACACCCTCATAAAAATCTGGGTTCATCAGCATATGCCCCGAGATGCGCATCTCTTGCTCCATCGAGGCAACAAAATCCAGATTGCGGCTGCCTCGAAGATGCTTAAGGGTAACACCAAGGCTGGTGGGGGATTTGCTGCGAATCTGCGCCGCCGTTTTACTGGCAAACTCCTGTGTGGCTGCCGCCGGGGCTGTGCTTGTGGCCTCATCTAGCGCCCCGAGGATTGTCGCGATTGAATTCCCGCCAAAGCACCGCTTGAGAAGGGCCCGCTGCGCCCAAGCCTCTTCTAGCGTCGCCTCGCCGCCAAAGCGCCGCAACACCGCCTCCACCTCGCCCGCCGCTTCAAGCGCAACCAAGGCACTGCGCAGCGCACGCATGTCAGCGCTCGCCACACAATGGGTCAAGAACCCACAGGCAAACGCATCACCCTGCCCAACAACGCCGCCCGTGAGGCCAAGATAAAAGCCAAACCCATCTTCCATACGCGAGAGCACATACCCGCTGCCCACGTCTGGATAAAAGCCGATACCAACCTCCGGCATGGCGAATTTCGTCTTTTCACTGCCAACCCGATAACGACCATGTCCGGCCAAACCAAAGCCTCCCCCCATAACAATGCCGTCAATCAACGAAACCACCGGCTTATCATAGGCATAAAGGCGCTTGTTCATTTCATATTCGTCAATAAAGAAAGCGTGGTTCTGTTTCGCCTTGCTCATGCCATCAAGGCAGATTTGCTTGATGTCTCCGCCAGCACAAAACGCCCGCTCGCTTGCACTCTCAATCAGCACAAAAGCGATTCCCACATCCTGCTCCCAAGCTGCAAGCTGCGCATCAATCTGCCGGATCATGTCATGCGAGAGAGCGTTAAGGGCCTTGGGCCGCGTCAAGGTGATCACCCCTACACGCCCTTCAACTGTCAAAGATACGTCACTCATTCCAACCTCTGTGTTCTGTTATCCCTATTAAAACGTGTCATTGCCCTAACGGCCCGCCAACATCTCCCGCGCTACAATTACGCGCATGATTTCGTTTGTCCCCTCTAGTATCTGATGCACCCGCACATCCCGCAGGAAACGCTCCAGAGGATAATCCTGCAAATAGCCATAGCCTCCATGAATTTGCAGGGCTTCATTGACCACCCTAAAACCCGTGTCGGTGGCCAGTCGCTTGGCCATTGCCGCATATTTGGTTGCACTTGGATCTTTTGCGTCCAGCAGCGCCGCCGCTTTATGCAACAGCAATCGTGCCGCCTCCAACTCTGTTGCCATATCCGCCAGCTTGAATTGTAACGCTTGGAACTGCGATAGCTTGCGGCCAAATTGTTGCCGCTCGTCCATATAAGTCTGCGCCTGTTCAAGGCAGGCCTGCGCCGCACCCAGCGAACAGGCGCCGATATTCAGCCTCCCGCCATCAAGCCCTGCCATGGCAATCTTAAAGCCCTGCCCTTCTTCTCCAAGCAAGTTAGCCACGGGCACACGGCAGTTTTCAAAATTCACCTGCGCCGTTGGCTGGCTTTTCCACCCCATCTTGTGCTCGTTGGCCCCAAAAGAGAGGCCCGGCGTCCCTTTTTCAACGACAACGCAGGAAACACCCGCCGCCCCTTCGCCGCCCGTACGCACCATACAAAAATACAGATCAGAAACACCACCGCCGGAGATAAAGGCTTTGGACCCATTTAAAACGTAAGTGTCCCCCTCACGCACCGCCTTGGTTCGCAGGGACGCGGCATCAGAGCCGGATCCCGGCTCGGTCAGGCAGTAACTCGCCACTTTTTCCATGGCACATAGCGGCAATAAAAACCGCCCCTTTAGCTCCGGCGAACCAAACCTATCAAGCATCCCCGCCGCCATATTGTGGATCGAGAGAAACGCCGCGCTGGAGGTACACCCTTTTGCCAGCTCTTCAAAGATCAACGCTCCGTCAAGGCGCCCCAGCCCGCTGCCGCCAGAGGCTTCATCCACATAAAGCCCGGCGAGGCCCAGCTCTGCCGCTTCTTGCAACACATCCAGCGGAAAATGGCTATCCCGGTCCCATGCCGCCGCCCCCGGCGCGAGCCGCTCGGCACTAAAGGCAGCGGCCATTTCGATAAAAGCGCGCTGCTCCTCGCTTGCTGCAAAATCCATGCGTCCCTCCCAAAACACAAATAGTTTTCCCGACCAGTCGGTATTTTTTAAACCAAGACAGATCGTTTTGACGCGACACCTTGGCAAATCTGCATGGACGCAGCTTAAGCTTGATCGTGATCAAAAAAAAATTGAACTCATGGCCAATTTTCTCGGTTTTGGGTTTGCTTGACAAATGAGCAATGTTACTGCTTCGCCAACATAGTAAGCGCGAATATCCCTTAAGGGGCCGCCCCCGCAAGTGTACGCAAAACGAAAAGGATCCGCCAGATGCAAGAGCCAAGCCAAGCCACCATCGCCGTCAACGACGTTTTGCGCGGACGCCGGATGCGCCGCAACCGGCGCACCCATTGGTCGCGCCGCCTTGTTCAGGAAAACGCGCTTAGCACCAGCGATCTGATTTGGCCAATTTTTCTGATTGAAGGGGAGAACCGCCGCGAAGACGTATCTTCCATGCCCGGCGTGGCCCGTATGAGTGTTGATCTGGCGGTCAAGGCAGCGGCAGAAGCTGCCGAGCTTGGTATTCCCGCACTGGCGCTGTTTCCCAACACACCTGCCCACTTGCGTACCGAGGACGCTGCCGAGGCCGTTAATCCGCAAAACCTAACCTGCCGCGCCCTGCGTGCCATCAAATCCGCTGGCATCCCCATTGGCTTGATGACAGATGTGGCGCTAGACCCCTACACCCTGCATGGCCACGACGGTCTTTTGCAAGGCGAAGTCATTGTCAATGACGCCTCTGTCGCCCTGCTTGCTCGCCAAGCGCTGGTGCAGGCCGAGGCTGGAGCCGATATCATTGCCCCATCCGATATGATGGATGGCCGCATCGGCGTCATCCGCAAGGCGCTGGACAACAACGGCTTTGAAGATCTGCAGATCATGGCCTACTCCGCCAAATACGCCTCTGCCTTCTACGGCCCTTTCCGCGATGCGGTAGGCACCAGCGGCACCTTGAAAGGCGACAAGCGCACCTATCAAATGAGCCCGGCCAACACCGATGAAGCATTGGAAGAAGCCCGCCTTGATCTGGAAGAAGGCGCCGATATGATCATGGTAAAGCCCGGTCTGCCCTATCTGGATATTGTCCGCCGCCTGAAAGACACGTTCCTTAGCCCCACTTTTGCCTATCAGGTCTCTGGTGAGTACGCCATGATCCACGCCGCAGCGCAAAACGGTTGGCTGGATCTTGAAAAAACCATGTTCGAAAGCCTGCTCGCGTTCAAACGGGCCGGTGCCGATGGCATCCTGACCTACTTCGCGTTGGACGTCGCTAAAAAGCTGAAATCCCGCGCTTAAAACCGCGCACTTGCAAAGTCTACCCATAACACCCGCCACCCACGCATCTGGCGACACCCGCCAGATACCCCTAAGCAGAAGGGTCAAGGCAGCAGGGCCAACACTCAAAAGCACAAAACATGACACAGTCTCTCCCCTCCCTCAGCCTCGATCAAATCACCAGCGCCGCCGCCGCCATTGCTGGCCAAGTGATGCGCACCCCGTTTTTGTATTCCCCGCAACTCAGTCAGCGCACAGGCGCGCAGATCTACGTGAAATACGAAAACATGCAGGTCACAAACGCTTTTAAAGAGCGCGGTGCCCTCAACAAATTGCTCACCCTGCCGCAAAGCGCTTGCCAAAGTGGCGTCATTGCCATGTCGGCAGGCAATCACGCACAGGCCGTTGCCCGCCACGCCACCCGCCTTGGCATTCCCGCGGTTATCGTCATGCCTAAGGCCACGCCTCATGTAAAAGTAGATTCCACCCGCCGCTTTGGCGCGCAGGTGGTGCTTGCCGGTGAAACCGTAGAAGATGCTTTCGCCGAGGCCGAGCGCCTTGCCAAGACCCATGGCTATACATGGGTGCACCCGTTTGATGATGTGAATGTCATCGCCGGTCAGGGCACCATTGCGCTGGAAATGCTGGAGGATGAGCCGGAGCTGGACACCCTTGTTATCCCAGTTGGCGGTGGCGGCATGGTTGCCGGCATGGCTGTTGCGGCTAAAGCGCTTAAACCGCAAATCGAGGTCATCGGCGTGGAGACCGAGCTTTACCCCTCCATGTGGAACGCATTAAAGGGCCAGTCTCGCGCGGCGGGCGGCAACACGCTGGCAGAGGGCATCGCTGTAAAAACCCCCGGCACCCTCACCGCTCAGCTGGTAAAACAGCACGTGGATGACGTGGTGCTGGTAAGCGAAACCCGCATTGAAAAAGCCATAAACACATACCTAACCCTACAAAAAACCATCGCCGAGGGCGCCGGTGCTGCGGGGCTGGCCGCCGTGCTTTCTGATCCGGCCCGTTTTCAGGGCAAGAAGGTTGGCCTTGTTCTTTGTGGCGGAAATATCGATCCGCGTTTGCTGACTTCCATCATGCTGCGCGAGCTGGTCCGCGATGGCAATATCATGTCAATCCGCTGTACTATTCCAGACCGGCCCGGCCTACTGGCGCTGATCTCTGGTATTATCGGCGATTTGGGAGGTAACATCCTAGAGGTCTCGCACCAGCGCATGTTCCTCGATGTACCGGCAAAAGGCGCAACCCTAGATGTGACCATCGAAACCCGCGGCGCAGAACATGCCAAAGAAATAATTTCCTCGCTGGAAGCAGAAGGCATAACAGTGACAGCTTTGGGCCAAGGGGATCACAGCTAAATACACAACTCTGTTTTAAAGAGCGGATGTTTGCGCAGTCATTTCAATTTCTGGCTGCGCAAACCATTGCAACAACCTTTTATTTACCTTAGAGCTATGCACCATTATATTTTAACTAAATAGGGTGTAATTATGCATAGTGAATTTTCCGCTTTCCGTTCCGCTGAATTTTATAATAAATTTAGCGATGATCAGATAAGTTCTTTAATCGAAAACACGAGAAGAAGGCGCTTCTTTGCGCTTATCATCGATTTAGCCATTTTTGCGCTCGGGGTTTTTGTATTATCATTCTTGGGAACAGACATTCATAATATAGCATACCAAAATTACGAATTACACACCGTCATTTATTTAATTACCTCAAACCCCCTCAATTTACTATTTTTTTTACTTCCTTTTATTTACTATGGATACACATTAGGCAGTAAAGAACAAGCAACACCGGGAATGCAGGCCGTAGGACTGAAAGCTTTTAGGAATGACGGAAAACCAATTAACTTCAGTTACGCTATCTCATTCATGGTGTTTTCCGCTAGCATCTTCTCTATTGGGACTATTTTCTTTCCCCTCTTGCTTTGCCCGCTTATCAGCAATTACAAGCGTACCCTACATGATGTTATACTTGGCACAGCTGTCGTGAATAGTAGCGCCTATGGCGACTTTGAAGAAGACAAACTAGGAAAGCAAAACGCTTAAGCCAACCTATCCAAAAACAACAGCTTGCAAGGATACCCCTTGCAAGCGGCACCAAGCGCCCCCAGATATATCCCAGAGCTTTTCCAAGCAATCCTACAAGAAACCCTAGAGCTCCTGCGCAAAACACACTATGAACTACGCAGCCTCTTTATTTTTAAGTATTTGGGACACAACCGATGGGCACCGACCTTTCCATGCACAAGCCTGCGCAGACACAACAGAACTACCAGTTTTATGGTCGCAAAGACCTCTTCTCTTCTGTACGCTCAAAGCGCATCTTTGCGTTCCTGATAGACTTTATTGCCATCTCCATTGTGTTCGCCATTGCCTTTGTTGCTGTTTTTGTGCTTGGAATCGTCACTTTGGGGCTTGGCTTTCTGCTCTATGCCATTTTGTGGCCAGCAGTTGCGCTCGGCTACATCTGCCTTACCCTTGGCGGCGCAAATTCCGCCACCCCGGGTATGCGCTCCATGGGCCTGCAAATGCGCCGCACCAACGGAACCGCAATGGATCCCGCCTACGCCCTTGCGCACACACTGCTTTTCTACTTCTCGGTCTCCTTGTTAACCCCGTTGGTGCTCCTCGTTTCTCTGCTGAGCAATCAAAAACGCTTGCTCCACGACATTGTTCTTGGAACAATCGTGATCAACACCGCCGCGCCAGTTGATCTGACCGTGGATACTGGTAGAACCTGAGACTTCACGAATTCGGGCAAGCCAGCTAAACACTTAAAGCACAACTGCTTGCCCGGCGAAGTCAACGGAGCTGCAATGGACGCGTTCAGTCTGCCTATGATTCTTGTGTTTGCCACCATAGGCATCACCATTTTGCTTTATGCAACTGAACGCTATAGCATCGAAATCACAGCGCTTGGCTCCCTTGTCGCCTTAATGCTTATCGCGCAGGTTAGCGGCCTTGAATGGCAAGGCAGCCAGCTATCCCCGGCAGACCTGCTCACCGGCTTTGCCAATCCAGCCCTTATCACCGTCATCGCCCTGCTGATCGTTGGTCAAGGCCTGTTCCATACCGACGCGCTTGAAAAGCCGGCCCAGTTCGTTCTCAAAGTCTCGCGCCGTCGCAAATGGCTGGCATTCACCCCTCTGCTGCTGATCGTCGGCGCGCTTAGCGCTTTTTTGAACAACACCCCTGTCGTCGTCATGGCCCTGCCGATAATCACAGCAGTTGCCGCCGCCCACGCCCGCTCTCCCGCACGCATGTTAATGCCGCTATCCTTCATCACCATCCTTGGCGGCATGACCACCATGATCGGCTCTTCAACCAACCTGCTTGTGGCCAGCATCGCTAATGCCTCCGGAGAGGTCGATTTTGGTTTCTTTAGCTTCTTTGAAATTGGCCTCCTTACTATCTCTGTAGGCGTACTTTACGTCCTGTTTGTCATGCCGCGCCTGCTCACCCCGCGCAAAACCATGGCCGAAGAGTTTCGCGGCACCAGCGGCAAACAGTTTATCGCGCAAATCCCAATCACCTATGGCCATCCACTGGCTGGCAGCAAAGCCGTGGCCGGTCTCTTTCCCAGCCTGAAAGACATGACCGTGCGCCTCATCCAGCGGGGCGAGCGCCCCCTGCTGCCTCCATTTGAAAACGTGGTTCTCTCGCCCGGCGACACTGTCATTGTCGCCGCTACGCGTGATACTCTCACGAAGGCCATGAGCCGCCGCAACCCTCTGTTGCCAGCCGATAGTAACGAGAGCAACGGCAATGGTGACACAGAAACCACCACCACCCCCTCAGGCGCTCTGGTACTAGCTGAGGCTGTTGTTGCTCCCGGCTCCCGCCTGATCGGCCGCACCATCGCTCAGGCTGGGTTTCATGCCGATACCGCCTGTGTTGTCACCGGTTTGCAGCGTCGCTCCCGCATGCCCCGCATGGCCATGACCGATATTCGCATGGAGGCCGGTGACGTTCTCCTCATTGGCGGTAACGAAGAAGATATAGGTCGCTTGCGCGGCAACCGCGATGTCCTCCTGCTCGATTGGTCCGCAACCGAGCTCCCGCAAAGACAATATGCCCGCCGGGCATTGTTTGTCTTTGCAGCCATGATCACCGCGGCCATCTCTGGCCTCGTCCCCATCGTGGTGGCCTCCGCTGCCGGATGCTTTGCCATGATCGCCTGTGGCTGCCTCAACATTCGCCAAGCCCTGCGCACCGTGGACAGCCGCATCTTTATGCTCATCGGTACCTCCATTGCTTCTTCACTCGCCCTACAAGCCTCTGGCGGCGCCAGCCTGATCGCCTCAACGCTGGTCTCCATCGCCGAGGGCAGCTCTCCGGCCATGCTGCTCTCCTTGATGTTTGCCGTGGTCGCCATCCTCACGAATTTGCTCTCCAACAACGCGACGGCCGTAATCTTCACACCCATCGCGATAGATATGGCCCACCGTGTCGGCGCTCCGGTTGAACCCTTCATCGTGGCATTGATTTTTGCCGCCAATTGTTCCTTTGCCACCCCCATTGGCTACCAAACCAACTTGATCGTCATGGGCCCTGGCCACTATCGTTTCTCCGATTTTCTTATGGCGGGAACCCCGCTGGCACTCATTGTTTGGCTCACATTCTCCCTAGTCGCCCCGTTCTACTATGGCCTCTAGGTGCCCGATAGATTTGCAGATGACAAACCTATCGGCTTTCTGCAACAATGGTGGCCTGAGAGCGAAACACCTCTGGACAGATCTGGATAGGAATGACACGGCAGTTTTTTGAAAACCCGCAATTCTACCTCACCGCCCCCAGCGAGTGCCCTTATTTGGAGGACCGCAAAGAGCGCAAGGTCTTTACACACCTTGTCGGCCCCAACGCCACGTCTTTGAATGACGTGCTCTCGCAAGGTGGCTTTCGTCGCTCGCAAAACATTGTCTATCGCCCGGCCTGCGAGGAGTGCAGCGCTTGCGTTTCGGTGCGCGTTTGTGCCAGCCAGTTCAAGATGACCCGCTCTTTCCGCAGGTCATGGCAGCGTCTGCGCAGTGTAGTTGGCGAGGAACTGCCCCCCTCCGCCTCGGCAGAACAGTACGATCTGTTTCAAAAATATCTCGCCGCACGCCATAATGACGGCGGCATGAGCCGCATGACGCTGCCCGAATACGCACTCATGATCGAAGATACTCACGTCGAAACAGCAATCATCGAGTATCGCGCCAACACTGTGGACCTGAACACAGGCGCGCATTCACAAGGCCCCTTACTCGCCGTCGCTCTGACCGATCGCCTCATAGACGGGCTTTCGATGGTCTATTCGTTTTTTGACCCCGATTTTTCCGAGGGTAGTTTGGGCACACACATGATACTTGATCACATTGAACGTGCTCGCAGCCTTGCACTTCCCTATGTCTATCTGGGATATTGGGTGAACGGCTCTCAAAAGATGGCCTACAAACGCCGCTTTCAACCCCAGCAACACCTAGGCGCCGCAGGCTGGGTAGAGGACGACGGCGAAGTCGAGGACGACCCGCTTGGCCAGTTCGGACACTAGCCGATATCGCCTTGAAGCTTTGCACCGCTAAAGCCATTGGCAACAAAAGGGGATGACTACAAAAAAGGGAGGCTATGCCTCCCCTAAAAAACTCTTAGAAATCAACGTGCGATCAGTAGTCGTCTTCCACCGCACCCTCATCCTCATCCATCATACGCTGCGGACGCTCACTAGGATCTCGCCCAACCTTCTGCATCAGCGTGCTGAGCTCGATAAAGTGATCCGCCTGACGGCGCAGATCATCGGCAATCATCGGCGGCTGCGTTTGCAAAGTAGAGACAACAGATACTTTGCGGCCACGGCGCTGCAACGCCTCAACCAAAGATCGGAAGTCACCATCACCTGAGAACAACACCACGTGATCAACATGATCAACCAACTGCATGGCGTCGACGGCAAGCTCGATGTCCATGTTACCTTTAATTTTGCGGCGCCCGGTAGAATCAACAAACTCCTTAACCGGCTTGGTCACCACCTTATAACCGTTATAATCCAACCAATCGATCAGCGGCCGGATAGACGAGTATTCCTGCTCCTCGACAAGCGCTGTATAGTAGTAGGCACGTAATAAGTACCCCTTGGCTTGAAACTCCTTAAGCAATCGTTTGTAATCAATGTCAAAACCGATGGCCTTGGCAGTTGAATAAAGATTTGCTCCATCAATAAATAAAGCTATTTTTTCGCGAGGATCGAACATAATCTCGTTTGCCTTTCCAGTGCACAGCAACGCTTGTTTTAAACTCTAACACAATCCAGTAAAAAATCTGATCTGGCTTTCTTCTTACAGACTTTTTACATGGCCGCGCAATCATGCGGCCCTCGTGATAGATTTATATCACCAGCCGACACTGACCACTACCTCCTATATGAGACGGACCCGTTAATAAAGGTCGAACGCCCCCATCTCTCGAAAAACGAAACTAAAGCATGCTGAAAAAAATTGACAGATTTAGCATATTAAAATCAACAGAAACTCAGCATCTATTAGTACTTATTAAGAATCAAAAGCAAATATCCAGCGAAAACCATACGCAAGCGCACACAAAATTCTAAGAATAATTTAACCCAAAGCAAAGCAACTAAGTTTTCAAAGAACCTATCACACAAGAAAAATCGGAAGCGCATTGTATTTTCAACGGATTTCATGAAATTATCGAGAAAATAGTCGCCGAGTTTTTTGCCACCGGACAATCATTCCTTTCACAAATTTCAGTTAAACGAAAATTTTCTAAAAATTTGACCCTGAAAACGGTTACATGCAAATGCATTATCGTTACGTTATTTCAATCTTCATCTTCGCTATTTCAAATAGCATACAGACACCCCTTCATATCTTCTTAGAAAAACGCAGATAGGCTCTTGCTTGCAAAATAAAAGCCATATAAGAGTGTCGGACTGAATTCCCACCAATACGGAGTATATCTATGGCGCGCGTGACCGTCGAAGATTGCATCGACAAAGTCGAAAACCGGTTCGAGCTGGTCCTACTTGCCAGCCATCGCGCCCGGATGATTTCCAGCGGCTCCCCTCTGACGATCGACCGCGACAACGACAAGAACCCCGTCGTATCCCTGCGCGAAATCGCTGATGAAACCGTCAGCCCAGAGGATCTCAAGGAAGATCTCATTCACTCCCTACAAAAATATGTAGAAGTAGATGAGCCAGAGCCAGAGACCGCCCCGATGATTCCGAGCGATCCGGCAGCCGTTGAAATGTCGTCCACCGACGACAGCGAAGTTGTCTTTGATACCATGACCGAGGAAGACCTGCTTAAAGGTCTAGAGGGTCTGGTTCCGCCAGAGCGGACAGACGACTACTAAGCCCAATTTTGCCGGCGCCGACCCTGTCGGCGCCGGTTTTTCTTTGGCGCTGCAGGAATTCCCAAAACCTTGCCTGAAGCGACCCAATTCCCATGATGCGTCAGTACGAACTTGTTGAAAGCGTTACCAGTTACAACGCCAATGCCGATGAGGCACTCCTCAACAAGGCCTACGTCTATGCCATGCAAAAGCACGGCTCCCAATTCCGCGCCTCCGGCGACCCCTATTTTTCCCACCCCCTCGAAGTTGCAGCAATCCTCACAAAACTAAAGCTGGATGACGCAACCATCGCCGTAGCGCTCTTGCACGACACCATTGAGGACACCGACGCCACCCGCGCCGAAATCGACCAGCTGTTTGGCGAAGAGATCGGCAAGCTGGTTGAAGGTCTTACCAAAATTTCGCGGCTTGATTTGGTATCACGCAGAGCCAAACAAGCGGAAAACTTCCGCAAGTTGCTGCTCGCCATCTCCGATGATGTGCGCGTCCTACTGGTCAAATTGGCCGACCGCTTGCACAACATGCGCACGCTGCATCACATGCGCGAAGACAAGCGCGCCCGCATCGCCGAAGAAACCATGGAGATCTACGCACCGCTCGCAGGCCGAATGGGGATGCAGGAGATTCGCGACGAGCTGGAGGATATTGCCTTTGAAACCCTCTATCCTGAAGCCTGCGCGACCATCAAAGAGCGCCTGTCGCAGCTGCACGGGAAAAACGAAGGCATCATCGCTGACATTGAGGCGGATCTTACCCAGCGCCTCGCCGAGCGTGGCATCACCGCCAAGGTCAGCGGCCGCGAAAAACGTGCCTACTCCATTTTTCGCAAAATGGAGCAAAAATCCCTTGGTTTCGAGCAGCTCTCCGATATTTACGGCTTCCGTGTTATCGTTAACACTGTCGAGGCCTGCTATCGGGTTCTTGGGGTTATCCATACAGTTTGGCCCTGTGTGCCGGGTCGCTTTAAGGACTACATCTCTACGCCAAAGCAAAACGATTACCGCTCGCTGCACTCCACCGTGGTCGGCCCCAAGCGCCAGCGTGTCGAGCTGCAAATCCGCACCGACACCATGCATCGCATCGCCGAAAACGGGATTGCCGCGCATGCGCTTTATAAGGATGGCGTTTCCGGCGGGCGCGATATCTCTGGTCTGACAGCAGAATCGCGCGCCTATGGCTGGCTGCGCTCCACCATTGATATGCTCGCCCATGGCGATACCCCAGAAGAATTCCTTGAGCACACCAAATTGGAGTTATTCCACGATCAGGTCTTCTGCTTTACGCCAAAAGGGCGACTCATTGCTTTACCTCGCGGCGCCACACCAATCGATTTTGCCTACGCCGTCCACACAGACATCGGCAACACCTGTGTCGGCTGTAAAGTGAATGGCCGCATTTCTTCGCTGGTCACTGTGCTGGCCAACGGGGACGAAGTTGAAATCGTTCGCTCCAAAGCGCAAACCCCGCCGCCAGCTTGGGAAAATATCGCCGTCACCGGTAAGGCACGCGCCGCAATTCGCCGCGCCACCCGAGCCTCAGCCCGCCAGCAATATGGCGACTTGGGTCGCCATATCTTGGAGCGCGCGTTTGAAAGCGCTGGTAAACAACTGGTGCCAGAAGATCTGGAGGGCCTTGCCGGTTCTTGGAGCAAAGAAAACCTGTTGGACATCTACGCTGCCGTTGGCCGCGGCGAGTTGTCAGCCGAGCAAATCCTGCAAGTGGTCTACCCCGATGTAAAGCCAGAAGCCGCAGAGCGGGCAAAAACTGCCCTGCCCGCAGCCACCGCAGCCGATGGCTGGTTCGACCTTGGTCAAAGCTCATCGGTTAAATTCAAGGTTCCGGAAACAAGTGCGCGTGGTGGCGCTGAGGGCGAAGAAAAGGCGAGCCCGTTTCCAATCCGCGCCATGGGCAACACGCTTCCCGTGCGCTTTGCACCAAATGGCGGCGCAGTGCCCGGCGACCGCATCGTCGGTATCCTCAGCCCCGGTGTTGGCATCACGATCTACCCAATTCAATCACCTGATCTAAAAGATTTTGAAGATCAACCGGAGCGTTGGCTCGATGTCCGCTGGGAACTAAATCCCGACAACCCGGAGCGTTTCCCGGCGCAGATCGCGGTTTTTGCAGTCAACGAGCCCGGTTCGCTGGCCACCATCACCAAGGTTATCGCCGAGTTGCAAGGCAACATCGACAACATCAAGATGATCCGCAAGGCCTCGGATTTCCACGAGATGCGGATAGATTTGGAAGTCTGGGATCTCAAACACCTCAATCAGATCCTGAATCAGTTGCGCTCCAAGGCCAACATCTCCAATGCAAAGCGCATTAACGGTTAAAAATCAGGCACCCGGATGACGAAAGCAACCTAACGTTATCCGGGCCACCAGTAGCTGCAAGGAAAAATGGTTTGCAACCACACGATAGCCGGATTTTTCCTTGAACCTCGTTTAATCGCAGTGTATCCGGCTAAAGCGCCCCATAACTTTAGGGATGTAAAAAGGCAGATGCCCAACAAAAGAAGTTCAGGGAATGCTCTTTAAACGCCGACAGACCCCATCTCGCCTAGAGCGCCTTCGCGTGGCCGTGTGGCCGCGCCGCAGTTGGCTGCGCTCGGCCAAATACTTCGGCAAGCGGGTGTTGCGTCTTTCCGCCAGCCCCCACACCGTCTCCATGGGGTTTGCTTGCGGCGCCGCCGCCTCGATCACGCCATTTGTGGGCTTTCATTTCATATTCAGCTTCATTCTGGCATTTGTGACCAGAGGCAACATGCTGGCCGCCGCACTCGGCACAGCTGTAGGCAACCCGCTCACTTTTCCGTTCATCTGGGCGACCACCTACAAGCTCGGCAGTTTCCTGCTTTATCAAGAGGCTAAGGATGCCCCGCCAATCAAGGCACTAAAGCTTACCGCAAAAAAGTTTAAACACGCTGACATGCCACTGCTTGAAAAAGCGCAGGCCTTCCTCAGCCACTCCATGGATACCTTTGTGCCAATGCTGGTAGGCTCCCTACCACTGGCCCTGATTTGTGGCTTGGCCTTCTACTTTCCTGTACGCCGCGCCGTAGAAGCCTATCAGCGCAACCGCTTTCAGCATTTCCAAAAGCGCCGCGCCCAGCATATCATGGAGATGCAAGACCCGGAGGCCTAAGCAGGCTTTTCGTCGCCCATCCTGTTTCAAGTCAGCTGAAGAAAGGTCGCGCAGATGATTCTAGGTATCGGTTCAGATCTTTGCGATATCCGCCGCATCGACAAAACGCTCGCCCGATTTGGCCAACGTTTTCAGGAGCGCGTCTTCACCCAGATCGAACAAACAAAGTCGGAAACCCGGAAAAACCGCAGCGCCTCCTATGCCAAACGCTTCGCCGCCAAAGAAGCTTGCTCAAAGGCCCTCGGTACCGGCCTGTCCATGGGCACCGCTTGGAAAGAAATGGGCGTTGTTAACCTGAAAAGCGGCAAACCCACCATGCACTTGACCGGCAAAGCCGCTGAACGCCTCTCCGCCATGACGCCCACCGGCTTTACCGCGCAGATTGATGTCACCATCACCGATGACTTTCCGTGGGCACAAGCGTTCGTTGTCATCTCCGCCCGCCCCGTCGATTGGCCGGAGCCGCAAGCATAACCGCCGGTGACCACGAAAACCGATCTACGCGACATATAGACAGCCCTCGCCCCTTCTTCCCATAAAAAACCGCAGAGCTGCCCCGTTGTCATTGCACAGTGGCTCTTGAACGGCTATGAGTGCCTACTATGTTAGATAGCGCAGGTTGCCCATGCATTTGCAACTTGCAGCACAAGAAGCTTTAGCGCGGCAGCTGGGCCGCTTTCTTTTTGACAACTAAGGATAATCATGAGCGTGTCCCAAGATAGCAAAGAACAGGATGGTGGCGTCTACGAGACCATCAAGGTTGTTGTACAGGCGCTACTGCTCGCTCTTGTTGTGCGCACATTTCTGTTTCAGCCGTTCAACATTCCCTCCGGCTCGATGAAAGATACCCTGCTGATCGGCGACTACCTCTTCGTCTCCAAATTCAGCTATGGCTACAGCCAATACTCGTTCCCCTTTGGCTTGGTACCCATGGATGGACGTGTCTGGTCCGGCGAACCCAAACGCGGCGATGTCGCAGTATTTAAACTGCCGAGCGACAATTCCACCGACTACATAAAACGCGTTATCGGCCTGCCGGGCGATGAGATTCAGATGCAAAATGGCGTACTGTTCATCAATGGCAAAGCTGTAAAGCGCGAGCGCATTGATGACTTTATCGAAAAGGATGCCTCTGGCACCCCGCGCCGCGTTACCCGTTACATGGAAACCCTACCGAACGGCGTTTCCTACCACACGCTGGATTTGTTTGCCAACGGCACCACCGACAACACGCGCGTGTTTAAAGTCCCAGCTGGACACTATTTCATGATGGGTGACAACCGCGACAACTCGCAGGACAGCCGCGTCATGAGCGCTGTGGGCTTTGTGCCCTTCGAAAATTTCGTGGGCCGGGCCGATGTAATCTTCTTCTCGCTGGAAGAAGGCGCCGCCCCATGGATGTTCTGGAAATGGCCTTGGTCCATTCGCTGGGAACGCTTGGGGACAACCCTTTAAGCTTTTAAGCGCATACTGGCGCCGGGCCCTTCAGCCCGGCGCTTCGAATTTTCACACCGTAAGCACGTAAATGATAAAGAACAAAAAAAACGAGAACGATCACAAGCTGGAAGAGCGGATCGGCTATACCTTTAAAGACAAGCTCCTGTTAAAGCGCGCCCTCACCCACGCCAGCGCCTTACCTCTGCACGCAGCCGCCGACAGCAGCTACCAGCGCCTGGAATTCCTCGGTGACCGCGTCTTGGGCCTTTCCGTCGCCACCATGCTGGAGGCTGAATACCCCAAAGCGGAAGAAGGTGAACTCGCCCGCCGGCTCAACCAGCTTGTAAAGAAAGAAACATGCGCCGAAGTCGCCAAAGAATGGCGGCTGGGCAATCACATGCGCGTTGGCGATGCCGAGGCCCGTTCAGGTGGCCGCACCAAAGCAGCTCTGCTTGCCGATATGTGCGAGAGCATCCTCGCCGCCATCTATCTGGACAGCGGCTACGCCGAGGCCGACCGCATCACCCGCAAGTTTTTCGCCCCGCGCATGAAGTCCTACGCTGGCCCCCTGCGCGACGCCAAAACCACCTTGCAAGAATGGGTACAGGGCAAAGGCAAACCCACCCCGACTTATGCTATCATCGACCGCAAAGGCCCCGACCACGCGCCGCTCTTTGTTGTTGAGGTCACCATCTCCGACACACATCCGGCCAGAGCTGAAGGCAAAAGTCGCCGCGCAGCCGAGCAAGCCGCCGCAACCGAAATTCTTGTCCGTGAAGGCGTTTGGGCCGAGAGCTAGGCCCCGCCAATCACCGCAAAGGGACATCCATAAATGACCGAATTCACACCAGAACCAACACCGGAAGAGACCCCAGCGGGCCAACAGCCAACCAAGGCGGGCTTTGTCGCGCTGATCGGCGCGCCCAATGCAGGCAAATCCACCCTGCTGAACCAACTGGTCGGCCTGAAAGTTTCCATTGTCACCCATAAGGTGCAGACCACCCGCACTATGATCCGCGGGGTTGCCATCAAAGACGAAAGCCAGATTGTCTTCGTCGACACGCCGGGCATTTTCCGCCCCCGCCGCCGCTTGGATCGCGCCATGGTCGACAGTGCATGGGGCGGCGCCAAAGACGCCGACGTTATCGCCGTTCTCATTGATGCCACCCGCGGCATTACCGAAGCCGTCGAGCGTATTCTGACCGAGCTGCAAAACATCAAAATGCCCAAGGTGCTGCTGCTCAACAAAGTCGATATCACCAAGCGCGAAAAACTGCTCGATCTGGCCAAGAAAGCCAACGAGTACACCAAATTCAACCAGACCTTCATGATCTCTGCCCTCTCCGGCAGCGGCACCAAGGACATTCTGGAATATTTCGCCGGTGAAATGCCGGAGGGGCCGTGGCTCTACCCAGAAGATCAGGCATCAGACGTTCCGCTGCGCATGCTCGCTGCCGAGATCACCCGCGAAAAGCTTTATCTGCGCTTGCATGAAGAGCTACCCTACATCTCCACGGTGGAAACCGATCTTTGGCAAGAGCGCAAAGATGGCTCTGTACGTATCGAACAAACCATTTTTGTAGAGCGCGACAGCCAAAAATCCATTGTTCTGGGCAAAAATGGCAAGGCGATCAAAGCTATCTCCTCCGCCGCTCGTGAAGAAATGCAAGAAGCCTTCGAGCAAAAAATTCACCTGTTTGTCTTCGTTAAAGTGCGTGAAAACTGGTCGGATGACCCCGAGCGCTACCGCCAGATGGGGCTGGACTTCCCGCTTTAACCAGCTGCAAACCCAAGAGGAACAAACATGCAGTGGCAGGGCGAAGGCATTATTATCGGCAGCCGCAAGCAAGGGGAAAACAACCTTGTGCTGGAGGTAATGACACTGGAGCGGGGCCGTTGCATGGGGCTTGTACGCGGAGGCCGTTCGCGCCGCCAACAGCCTTCTCTGCAACCGGGCAATCATGTCTCGCTGGCCTGGCGTGGCCGCCTGGATGAGCATTTGGGCGCATTCACCATCGAGCCACTGCAACAACGAGCCGCCGCGCTTATGCAAGCGGCGCACTCCTTACACGCCCTGCAAACCCTTTGCGCCCTCCTGCGCCTTTTGCCCGAGCGCGATCCGCACCCCCGTCTCTTTCATGCGCTCGATGTAATCCTTGATCATTTGGATGATCCACATATCGGCGCACTGCTGCTCGTGCGCTTTGAGCTTGAGCTGCTGGGAGAACTTGGATTCGGCTTGGATCTTACGAATTGCGCGGCAACGGGTGCGACAGAAGATCTAATCTGGGTCTCGCCCCGTTCAGGACGCGCCGTCTGCCGCACTGCAGGCGCGCCATACGCGGCAAAGCTGCTCGAACTCCCCGCGTTTTTACGCAGCAACGATGAGAGCAATAGTTTTCTTGCCACTCAAGCAATGCTGCCTCAACCTATTGAGGAGATCGTCAAGGGCTTCGAGCTCACCGGCTACTTTCTTCATAAATACATCTACGAACCTCGCACGTTAAACTGGCCACCCGCCCGCGATAGCTACTTAAACGCGTTGCGGCGAAGTCAGCATTCCGCCAGTGAAAATGTGACAGATTAGCCATTTTCACCTGCAAACATCTTGCGAAACCCCCTTTAAGAAGCTAGTCAAGGGCCATGGGAAACGAACGCACTGATTTTGACGCGTCCCAGACCATCAATCTCAAAGATGCTCTGGAAGAACGCTACCTGTCCTACGCGCTGACAACGATCATGCACCGCGCCTTGCCGGATGTGCGCGATGGCCTCAAGCCCGTACACCGGCGCATTCTTTACGGCATGCGCTTGCTTAAACTGGACCCCAAAGCCGGTTTCAAAAAGTGTGCCCGCGTGGTTGGCGATGTCATGGGTAAATACCACCCGCACGGTGATGCGGCGATTTACGACGCACTGGTGCGCTTGGCGCAGGATTTCTCGGTCCGTTATCCGATGGTTGATGGCCAAGGCAACTTCGGCAATATCGATGGCGACAGCGCCGCAGCCATGCGTTACACCGAAGCGCGCATGACCGATGTTGCCATCCGCTTGCTTGACGGACTGGACGAAAACGCCATTGATTTTCGCGAAACTTATGATGGCCTCGATAAAGAACCCGTTGTTCTGCCCGGTGCCTTTCCCAATCTCTTGGCCAATGGCTCCACCGGTATCGCTGTTGGCATGGCCACATCAATTCCCCCACACAACGCTTATGAGCTGTGCAATGCCTGTCTGCACCTGATCAAGGAACCGGACGCTACCACAGAAGAGCTGCTCACCCATGTCAAGGGGCCGGATTTCCCAACCGGCGGCGTAATCGTCAATGATCAAGGCTCTATTGTCGAGGCATACAAAACCGGACGCGGCAGTTTCCGCACCCGCGCCAAGTGGCACAAGGAAGAAGGCCCGCGCGGCACCTACAACATTGTTGTCACGCAGATCCCCTATCAGGTACAAAAATCCCGCCTGATCGAAAAAATTGCCGAGCTCCTTACCGCACGCAAACTGCCACTTCTTGATGATGTGCAGGACGAATCTGCCGAAGACATCCGCTTGGTTCTGGTGCCGCGTAGCAAAACCGTTGATCCGGAATTGCTCATGGCCTCACTCTTCAAACTCACCGATCTGGAAAGCCGTTTCTCGCTCAACATGAACGTACTTTCCGGCGGCGTTGTCCCAAAAGTGATGGGGCTAAAAGATGTCTTGCAAGAATGGCTTGACCACCAGAAAGATGTGCTGGTGCGACGCTCCAACCACCGGCTAGAGCAGATCCGCCACCGCATGGAAGTGCTGGAAGGCTATCTGGCCGCTTATCTCAACATTGACGAAGTCATCCGCATTATCCGTGAGGAAGACGACGCCAAAGCCGAACTTATTCGCGCCTTTGAGCTGACCGATGTACAAGCCGAAGCGATTCTCAACATGCGCCTGCGCTCCTTGCGCAAGCTGGAAGAAATCGAAATTCGCGCCGAACATGACAAGCTGTCCAAAGAACGCGACAGCCTAGAGGCCATGCTCGCCTCACCCGCCAAACTATGGAAGCGGGTCGCCAAGAATATCGGCGAGATTGCCAAGGCCTATGGTCCAGAAACAGAGATCGGCAAACGCCGCAGCCAGTTCGGCACGGCCAATGACCGCGATCTGGAAGACATTCAGCAAGCTATGATTGAAAAAGAGCCCATCACGGTTCTTGTTTCAGAAAAAGGCTGGATCCGCGCCATGAAAGGCCATGCGCAGGATGTAAGCAATGTCTCGTTCAAGCAAGGCGACGCGCTCAAACTCTCCTTCCACGCCGAGACTACTAGCAAATTGCTGGTCTTCACCACCGGCGGCAAATTCTTTACCCTGGGTGCGGACAAACTGCCCGGAGGCCGCGGCCATGGCGAACCAATCCGCCTCATGGTAGATATGGACGAGGCGCAAGACATTCTAACAGTCTTCCCGCATGATCCAGAACGCAAACTCCTGCTCACCACAACCGACGCACGTGGTTTCATCGTCAAGGAAGGCGACGTTGTTGCCAACACCCGCAAGGGCAAACAGGTCCTGAACGTAAGCGCCCCCGAAGAGGCCAAGCTCTGCATTCCAGCCCATGGCGATCAAGTGGCCGTCATTGGCGACAATCGTAAACTGCTTGTGTTCCCGCTTGCGCAAATCGCTGAAATGACCCGCGGCCGTGGTGTCCGCCTGCAGCGCTACCGTGACGGCGGCATTGCTGATGCCAAGGTGTTCAAGTCCGAGGACGGTCTGAGCTGGCACGACAGCTCTGGGCGTACCTTCACCCGCACAATGGACGATCTGGTGGATTGGCTAGGCGATCGCGGGCAGGCTGGGCGCCTCCCTCCAAACGGCTTCCCGCGCACCAACAAGTTTGGCGGCAATAGCCTCTAGCAGATAACCGACGATACAGTTCAAACATAAAAAAAGGCCGCTGCTTCAACGCAGCGGCTTTTATTCTTAATACGCAGCCACAGGCCTAGGCAGCGCGCACATCCTGCATCAACTTGGTAAACGCATCACGGATCATTTGTGCCTGCGCGTTCAGTGCCTGCGAAACATTAAGTACCCGCTCTGCTGAACCGCGTGTTTTGTCAACCGCTTCGGCCAGCTCCGCCATACCCGCAGCCACTTGCTGCGTGCCGCTCGCCGCCATCTGCACATTCTGGCTAATCTCTTCCGAGGCTCCGCTTTGTTGATCAACCGCAGACGCAACAGTTGCAGCATAACTGTTTACCTGTGCCATGGTCTCGCTAATCGAAGCGATATCTCCGACCACTGCCTGTGATGACCCCTGAATCCCCTCAACCTGCGCCGAGATTTCCTCAGTAGCTTTGGAGGTTTGTGTTGCAAGCTCCTTCACTTCGCTCGCGACCACTGCAAAACCACGCCCCATCTCACCGGCACGTGCCGCTTCAATGGTGGCATTCAGAGCCAACAAGTTGGTCTGCTCTGCAATATCACGAATAAGATCAACCACTTCTCCGATTTTTTGAGTAGATTGATCCAGCGCCTCAACCCGTTCATTGGTCTGCTGTGCGCTATCGCTCGCACCGGTGATTACTTTTGAAGTCTCACTGATTTGGCGGCGAATTTCACCAATCGATACACTTAGCTCTTCAGCTGCTGTGGCCACGGCCCCAACATTTGTCGAGGCCTCTTCAGAAGCAGCCGCGGCGCCGGTGGATTGCTCTGCGCTTGCCTCGGCAATCGACGACAGCCCCTCGGCAGTATGCTCCATCTCATCAGCCCACTTGCCAACTTCAGTAAGGCTTTGTTGAATGGCTGTGTCAAATTCATTTAGCAAGACATCAATGTGCTCCTGCCGCTTCAAACGCTCAGCTTGCTCGGCAACCTGCGCTTCTTGCAGGCGCAACCGCTCAGCATTATTGTCACGCAGCACCAGAAACGCTTGCGCCATGCGGCCAATTTCATCCTGACGTTTGGCATAGGGCACTTCCACATCATCACGGTTTTCTGCCAATGCATGCAGCGCCGAAGTTATAACCGGTATCGGTGCCAGCATAATCCGCATACCGACAACCGCAGCGCCTGTCAGCAGAACTGCAAGGATCAGCAGCCCCATCATCAAACCATCACGGACCCGTTCGACCATTGCATCCACATTGGCCTTTTCCATACCTACGTAAAGAATGCCCACAACCTTCGATCCGGAGAAAATAGGCTCGTAAAGTGTGTAATAGGGAATTCCAAGGATAATGGCTTCACCTAGATAAGTCTCGCCTTTGGTAACGACTGGATATACCTTGCCATTCTGACCAAGACGGGTGCCAACCGCACGGCTACCATCAGACTTTTTGATGTTGGTGGTCTTGCGCCAAAAGTCTTGTGTCGCTTCATCCCACGCAAAAACGGTCGCCGTTTCACCAATCAACTCACCTATGTGGTCAATCATCCTGTGGTCAGTAAATTCAGGCAGTTGCGCTAGGGAAATTCGCTCAACCTGATTGGCGCTTGTGTAGTTGACTTTAACCTCTTCTTGGTCGAGGGCAAACTGCTCGGCAGCCACCCGGATGTTAAACTCCTGCCGGTGTATAACTTCCTTTTCCAACGTATTTTGTAGTAGATAATCCGTAATCGCTGTAAGCGTTCCAAGCGCCAACAGGATAGCCACCGCGACCAAAGTCGCCCCTTTGGTGATCAAACTGCGACGCGCCCAAAGTCCTTGCATAAGGCCCTCCAACACATGAAAAAAATATGCATACATCACAAATTGTTATGCATCCATATAATACCTCAGGTTTACGTAGTTTCCTGTGTATGCGTCAACAGTTTAAGCTTAAAAGCACCTATTATACTTCAGTTTAGAAAAACACTAATATTCATTAGTGCCACTATACAAAAATATCACGACAAGTATCTATCGATTCTCGTCTACGCTTTTTTGAAAATTCCTTTCATAAGGACATCACTACCTCTAAGACATCAGGAAAATTCCTTATTTTTGAATAACATAAGAGAAGAGCACAATGTGTCGTAGTAGATGCTCTCGCGCGTGTGTAGCCCGCCGGTTATCACTCCAAAAGCCCCGTCATTATGCTTTGAATTCTCTGTTCCGAACACCTGATCAAACGCAATACCCAGTTCCACACCTGCGTGAACCTTGCTCATAATAGTTTCGGGCAAGGGTAAAGTCATGGACCGGCCAATGCTTTCTCGTCCATTTTTGTCTTCTGCAACCAACCACGCGAACGCAAACTCATGTGTGCCGATGCAATCGATTCCCCCCTCCGGGGCCACATAAAAGTCTGCGCCGGGCACATGATGGCGTGCATCAGCCACTCGGTTTCGAGCGCCAAGTAGGGTTTGGGCATCCCCCATCGGCTGATCTGGAACTTTTGACGCTGCTGTAACACCGCGCACCTCTAGTGCATCAGGCGCAAACACTGTCGCAAACGCTCTTTGTACTGCGCGAACTTTCACAGGATTGGTGGAGCCCACAATTACCAGCATACTTCTCTCCAAACAAAAAAGGCAGCGGTTACCCGCTGCCTTGAACTTTAACTCTGAATTTAAACGCTTGTCTTAAGTAAGCGTTGCTTCTCGCGGTTCCAGTCCCGCGTCTTCTCGTTTTGCCGCTTGTCGTGCAACTTTTTCCCGCGAGCCAACGCAATCTCGATCTTTGCACGGCCATCTGCATTGAAGTAAATTTTCAATGGCACGACGGTTTTACCGTCTTTCTGCACAGCACCGGATAGTTTATTGATCTGCCGCTTGTGCAACAACAGACGCCGTGGCCTGCGCGGCTCGTGGTTAAACCGGTTGCCCTGCTTGTATTCGGGAATGTAGATATTGTAGATCCACATCTCGCCCTGATACTCGGCTGCATAGGATTCAGCGATATTGCTCTTGCCCGTTCGCAGCGATTTTACTTCTGTGCCTTTTAGCTCGATCCCAGCCTCAAACACCTCTTCAATCTCGTAGTTGAAGCGCGCCCGGCGGTTATCACTAATCACGGTGCGCTCTGGTGCGCTACCTTTTTTGGCAGCCATGGATCTTCCTTAAAGCTTGCGTGCGGGCGGTGCAGGCACCGCCCGTCACGATAATTAGTCAATAAGCCCTGCATGCACCATTGCCGCGCGAATGGCAACCTGTGTCGCCTCACTCACCGGCACCAATGGCAATCGCAGCTCATTGCTCATTTTGCCAAGCAGAGAGAGCGCGTATTTTGCGCCGGTCGGATTTGGCTCGATAAACAATGCGTTATGCAATGGCGCGAGCTTATCCTGTATCGCCAGCGCTGCTGCGTAATCACCCGCAAGTGTCGCCTCTTGGAACTGGCTACACAGATCAGGAGCAATATTTGCCGTTACCGAAATACAGCCAAGCCCACCATGCGCGTTGAAGCCTAGCGCTGTTATATCCTCGCCAGAAAGCTGCAAAAAGTCCGAGCCGCAGGCCTGCCGTTGCTCGCTAACCCGTGCCATATTTGCAGTAGCGTCTTTCACGCCGATGATGTTTTTGTGCGCACTATGCAACTCTGCCATAGTATCCGCACTCATATCGATCACCGACCGCCCGGGAATGTTGTAGATCAGGATTGGTAGATCCACCTCGCTGGCCAACGCCGAGAAATGCGCTTTTAGGCCCGCCTGATTGGGCTTGTTGTAATAAGGCGTCACAATCAGCAGCCCATCAGCGCCCACTTTTTGCGCGTGCTGGCAAAAATCAATGGCCTCGACAGTGTTGTTTGAACCAGCACCGGCAATAATCGGCACCCGGCCTGCAGAAACCTCCACGGCCATCGCGATAACGCGTTTGTGCTCATCATGGGTCAGCGTTGGGCTTTCACCAGTAGTGCCCACGGGAACAAGCCCGTGGGAGCCCCGTTTTATCTGCCAATCCACGAATTCCTGGAAGGCCTTTTCATCCACCGCACCATCCTTGAAAGGGGTGACCAGGGCAGGGATTGATCCTTTAAACATCTCAGGGTCCTCGTAAAATGGCAGGCGCCTCGTGCGCCTTGCTAGATGAGTCAAAATTGCTTTGCCACATTAATCACCACAAGCGCCCCTCGCAATGTACCCAAAAGCCAATCCCACAAGGCATCCTCAGCTTTTTGAAGCTTTGGCAAAGGCTTTGGGCAAAACCTTGTCGTCCCGATATGCAAAAATAACAACATAAAGATCTTAGGGATAAAGCAAGCCTTAATTCAACACTGGGTTTAAAGCAAAATTTACCTTAAAAGTGTCTTTTAGGCGCAAGAATGAAGCTGCGTTTTTGTTGCCCTCATATTGCCGCCGCAAATCTCAGCAATGACATGAAACCACGTGTTTTAGGGCCAGTCGTTTGGCCAGCACGTCCAAATAACCAGTTTTCTAAGTTTTTTGGGCGAAGAAAGGATGAGAATGCCATCTCGACCGATCAAAGCGGGCGCCCTTCTTGCCGCCCAAGTTTTTGCTGTGCTGTGCTTTGCCTCCACGTCGGCCCACGCATTATCCGCCCAAAGATTTGGTTACACCAGCTCGAAGCCCTTGCCCAAGCCAGCGGGGTATGGCGCACCAACCATGTCTGACGGCGGCATCGCCGTCCCCTTTCCCCGGCAAAAACCACAGGCGCAGCACCTCGGCACCGCGGCAGCTCAGCAGCTCGCCTACGCTCCGCCTACCCGGTCTCGCTACAGCACGCTACCAACTGCAAGAACTACGAATGAAATGCGGGCGCAAGCGCACCGCCTGTTTGCAAAAGGACTTGAGAGGCAACAGGTTCACACAGGAAAATCCAACCTATCCCGCCTTATCAAATTCATTGACGAGGGCAAAACTGCAGAGGCTCTGCAGCAGCGCCGTACAATCTCGCGCGGTCTTGACAAGCGCCTTGCTGACTGGCTCTTGGTAACTTATGGCGGACCGCAAATCCCCCCTGCCTACATTTCCCAGTTTGCCGCAACCGCTGGCAATTGGCCAAGTGTAAAAACGTTTCGCGCCAAAGCAGAACAGTCTTTGGCTGCCGCAAAGCTTACGCCCACGCAAGTCATTGGAGCCTTCGGCCAAAGCACGCCTGAGGCTGCAGCTGGAAAACTTGCCCTCGCCCGCGCTTACCTGACAATCGGTAATACAAGTGAAGCCACCAAACTTATCACAAACGTTTGGCAAAGCGACGCGCTTACCAATGAGCAAGAAGCCGAGGCCTTAAAAGATCTGGCCCGTCTCATTCCTGCTCAGCTACACTGGCTGCGCGCCCAGACACACGTGATGGAGGGCCGCTACACCCGTGCCTCCAAACTGGCAAGCTACCTCACGAGCGAACAACAGCGCCTTCTCTCTGCGGCCATCACCCGGCTTCGCGGCCAAAAAGGCGGAGCCAGTAAATTGGCAGCGCTTTCCAAATCCTCTAGGGATGAGCCACTTTACATTTATGCAATGGTGAAGGCCGCCCGTGCCAGCGGAGACTACGACCTTGCCGGACGCTGGCTCGCGGCGCTTTCCGCAAGCGCCGAGGCTGCGACCGATCCCGCGGAATGGTGGATTCAACGGCGCGTCGTCTCCCGGCACCTTGCGGAAACAGGCCATGGCGCGGCCGCATACAAAGTCGCCGCCGCGCACCAGTCACAAAAACCATCGGACATTGCTGAGGCTGAATTTCATGCTGGATGGTTTGCCTTACGCGCAATGAACGACCCACGTCGCGCTCTACCCCATTTTAAGAAACTGGAGAAAATCGCCAAGAAACCCGTATCCAGTGCGCGCGCGCAGTACTGGCAGGCCCGCAGCCATGAAGCCCTTGGAAACACCACCGCCGCTATTCAGCACTACTCCGCCGCCACCACATTCCCGGCCACGTACTACGGTCAACTGGCAATGGCCAAGCTAGGTGAAAGCCGCCTCCCCCTCGAGCCTGCTTATAGCTTCACTGATATTGAGGCGCAAAGCTTCAATCAAAATGAACTCGTCATGGCCATCTACCGGCTAAAAGCCATAGGTGAACATGACAAGGCCGTACGCCTCTACGCCCATCTTGCCAGTAACTTGGCCCATAAGGGCGAGTTGCGTCTGCTCACGCATCTGGCCACTTACATGGGCAAGCCGGCCTGGTCCGTCATGGCCGGCAAGCGGGCAACAACCCAGCACCCGCAACTATCCGGGGTGTCCTTTCCGTTAGAAACACTGCCACCACGCGCCATCAAAACTCCACCAATCGAACTGCCGGTAATCTACGCCATTTCGCGCAAGGAAAGCGCATTTGATCCAAAAGCAAAAAGCCACGCTGGCGCACTGGGCCTGATGCAGCTGATGCCTGCAACGGCGAAGCGCACCGCAAAAAGCCTATCGCTGCGCTACTCCAAATCCCGGCTTACATCGGATCCAGCTTACAACGCCACCCTTGGTGGCAATCTGCTGGCCCAACTCACCCGAGAGTTCAACGGCTCTTACATTCTTGCCTTTGTCGCTTATAACGCAGGGAAATCCAAGGCATACGAGTGGATCGATCGGTTTGGAGATCCGCGTGATCCGAAGATAGATCCGATCGACTGGGTCGAGAAGATTCCCTATGGCGAGACCCGAAATTACGTACAGCGTGTTTTAGAAGCAGTGCAGGTTTACCGCAGCAAAATGGGCAAGACGCAACTGGCCATCATCTCCGACCTGACACGCGGTTAGCCAGCAACAGTTTTGCCCGCATTAATGCGAAACAGGCTGGCATCTGCCAGCCTGTTTCCACTCTCGCAGCGGTGACGCAATACCCGTTAAAACACCCGCTGCACACGCATCAATGCACTGACTTCATTAAAGTCTTTCTCGTTTTCAATGAACGCCCGCGCCGCGCCCACATCAACACCCAACTCAAAACCGCGCACCGGCTCGTAAACCACATCAAAATCCACCGCGACCCGCGAATAGCTGTCCTGCGGCGCACCTTGCGGCACATGCACCACGGCATAACTGCCATCCAGATCGCTGCGCCACTGCGCATTGAAATAGTGGGTAAAACCGCCTGAAACCGACACACCCTGCGTTAGTTTGGTTTTCCCTGCGCTCAGCGCTGCATTGTAAACATTGTCAATGCCCATATAATCCATAGCCCCTTGTGCCCATTGCACCTGCAAGGCAAGCGCATCACTCGCCCCAAGTTGCGGCACGGCCAACATCAGCCCGGCCATCGCGGCATAACCAACCGTGCTGTCAACATCTGCGTCCCTAGAGCGAACTTCCGACAACGCACCGGCCACCTGAAAGCTGCCCCAATACTGGTCTGTGCGCAGTGCTGCCACCAAATCCGGATATCGGTTGGCCGCCACACCATTTAGACCACTCTTTCCCACATAAACGCCGCTATCGCGCGCCGTTCTATCTTCAAGCGCCAGTGTGAACGCCGTCCCCTGCCCGCTCTGTGCCGTGTAAGCGGCTGAAAAAGTATCGCGATCGGACCAGTTTCGCTTTACAGCCCCCATCGTCGCCCCTGTGAAGTAGTCAAACTGCGAGCGCGCCCTGCCAAAAGTAAAGCCCCCCACCTGCACATAGGCCTTGTTCAGCCGCAGCGGATTGTCATCCGCCCCATGCACCCCATCGCGCTTTGAGATGAGCCGCGCTTCCATGTCGATGTAACCACGCAGCAAGCCAAACTCGCTCTGCGTACGCGCATCTAGGCGCACACTAGCCCTTGAGCGAAACAGCAATCCCTCGCGAAAGCGGCTGTCAAAGGTTGGGTCCGGCGCGAGCAACCAGCCATCTGGCCGCGCTCCTAAATTGTTATGTAATACTTCACCGCGCACCCGCCCACCAACGCGCAGGCACGTGTCGGTCCCGGGTATAAACCAGAAACCGGCGCCGTACTGGTCGCATACGCGCACATAATCGACAGGCTCTAACAGCGTAAACGGCTCGGCTTGCGCGCGCCCCTGCCTCGGCAAATCACTGGCCTGCGCTGCCGCCGCAGCGCACATCATTGCTGCAAAGCTAAATCCCCTTAGCCCCATACCACTCTCCACTCACCTTGGTCGCGAAGAGATTGCCAAGCACCTAAGCACTAGATGTTTCTTCGCCACTTCATGACTAGGAGAATATTTGCCAATAGAGATTGCTCGCAATCCTGAACAAAAGCCAAGTCAAAGCCATAACCCTAGATGCATCCCAGCATTTACCATCTACGTCTTCTTAAGGAGGATCTAGGATTTTCAGAGAAAATCTATGAAATTTGAAAAACTGCCCATAACTGCATGAGTTTGATAAGGAACACTAAGAAAATAGCCCCTTAAAATGGGAAGCCCGGCGGGTTGGAACCGCCGGGCCAGAGACTGATTGAAGGTCAGGATTTATTCTTCAACCAGAGAATTGTCTCCGCTTATATCGGAGAAACTGCAAAGAGAACGTGTCTCGCAACACATATTGTCAAGTTTACGCGCCCAGACTATGTGCTGCGGCCTGTGCAAAGCTTAAGCATACAGGACAAGCTCGTTCCATCCTTAAATTCGCGCCCCCACCTAGGCCCTTGTTATATCCTACGAGGCCTAGAAAACAAAGCGGCGGCGCAAGCCATTAATGCCTGCGCCGCCACACATCACAATCCACTAAGAAACCTTAGAAGGTGTACTGTACACGCGCACCAACTTTGATGGTGTCAGTCTTGCTAGAAGACTTCTGCTTCTTCTTAGTGAAGTTATCAGCAGCTGTAATGGTGTCTACAGTGTCATACTTGGTGGTGGTGTCGACACGCTGCCAACCCGCATCAAGCGCCAGAACCAGACCTGCAACCGGAGCATAAGCCAGAGAACCGTCTACACCGTAGGCTTTACGATCAAAATCATAGCCATAGGTAGATTCATTCACCACACCAGCTTTAGCATATTTGAAGCTGCCGGAATTGGTGATTTTCTGGTAGGAACCATCAATCGCGAAGGTTACTTCTTCAGACAGTGCGAACTTCAGACCACCGGAAAGCGCATAGGCTTTTGCACCCTGTGCGTTCAACGAACCAGCAAGCTTGTTGCTGATCGCAAGCTGTTCAGTGCCAACAACTGCTTTTGCTCTAAGCACACCAAGCGCTGCATCGCGCTCTGCATCATCAGCGAAAGTTGCTTCCCACGCTGTGTAGTCAGCAGGCTCAGCATATACCTGACCGAGAATTGTACCCTTCAAGTCATTTGCACCATCAGCCGATGAATAAACAACTTCGGTCACTGTGAGACCAAGATCCTTTGCCGCTTTAATCTCTGCATCACTCAACACCGCAGCATCAAAATCGCCACGAGTTGCAGCAAGACCACCATTCAACCCTGCTACGCCATCAGTGTAAGCATCCAGTTTATCTCCAGCCATTCCAGAGACTAGAGTAACATCTTCGTGTCTTTTCACGATCTTAGCGTCAGCATCAGCCGTCGGGTTGATTTCGGCAAGTGTCTGCGCTGTGTAGCTGACAACAGAGTTTTTCGCATCTACATATGCCAAAGCGTCTTTTGCGTAAGCAGCGCCGAAGGCAACTTTGGTGCCGGCAACGTACTGACCCAGATCCAGCTCAACCTTACCGTTTACGCCGTAACCGGTTTTCTCGAATTTGTTCTGGTGAGCAGCAGCTGCGATTTTCGCAGAACCCCAGTCGCCTTTTGCTTCCAGAGCACCAACGAAGTCAACTTTGTTGTCCGCACCGCCATATGCGTTGGAATCTTCCAAGGAAACCGCAGCAGAAATGCCGTTGCCCAAGTTAGCGGTGTAGGACACCTGCAGAACGTCGTTATCAAACATGGAGCGATCAACAACGCCAACAGCTGCATAACCGGTGAAGCCGTTGAATTTGGAACCGGCACGACCGATAACCAGCTGGCCACCAGCGATACCCAGATCGATGTAGGCATTGCCGATACCAATGCTGGCGTCGCCTGCCTGGTCATGCTTTGCAGCGAACTCGGTGTAGGTTTTGATCATGCCGATTTCAGTGTCGGTCATGGATGTCAGGTACAGGTAGCCCTTAGTGTAGAACTCGTAGTTCTTCGCTTGGGTTTTACCGTCAGCGCCTTTTTTGAAGTTGCCGGAGGTTGCCTGCGCACGGATGCGGCCACCAACTTTAATGCAGGTGTCTTTACCTGGCAGCTGGAAGAAGCCAGCGCCGAAGCTGTCACAAGCCTGTACGTAATCGACTGGCTCAGCAGCAACAGGCAGATCGGCTGCCTGTGCGGAGGTTGCAGCAGCTGCAGCAGCGGCAGCCATAGCAATGAGTTTAGCGTTCATTAGTCCTGACCTTAAATTCAGAAAATCGAGACCCACGGCGAAATACGCCACAGGCACAACCTTAGGATTAGTTGATGTACCATTCATTGCTATATGCACACACAAAACGCAACCAAAAGTTTTAGTTACACGCATGCATAATAAGGCACATTCTACTGCGTGTTGCATTCACGCAACGAGGCAACTAATGAGAGCTAAATTTCACTAAAATATTCAATGTGTTAATAGTGTTCGCAGATTTGCACAGCTTCAAGATGCATACAAATTTAGTCACACTTGCCCTTTTTGCGTGCACAACCCATAAGTGAAAGCCCGCAGCGCATTACTGCGCAACGGGCTTCGTATTTTTCGCGAAAACTCTTTGGTTTTTAAACCAAATCAGAATGCCTAGAAGGTGTACTGAACGCGCGCACCAACTTTTGCCTCATCCGAGTCGTATTTCGTTGTTTTAACTGATGCAGCAGCGCTGCCACTAGCTGGAGTAGTCACCTTCTGCTTCAGCTCAGCTGTGGCGTAACCCGCATCCAAGGCAACTTTCAGACCTGCAACCGGCGCCCAAGTGATTGACGCATCCACGGCGCTACGCTTGATGTCCCAGTCGTAGTTCTCGTAGTCCGCATCAACCTGCACATATGACCCGTCAACGGCGAACGTCACCTCTTCGGTCAGCGCAAAGCTCATACCACCGCCAAAGCTGTAACCATCAGCGTCAATGGCCTCAAGCAGCGCAATCGAATCAGATGATTCATAGGTCACCGGTGTAGTATCACTGGAAACATAGGTCACCTTGCCGACGTTATCGCCCAGACCAAGATAGTCAAGCGCAGCCTTGGCATATGCCGCCTGGAAGGTGACTTCCGCGCCGCCAATGCCCAAGCTATCAAGATTCAAGCCCAAGGTTGCACGGCCCGCATAGCCATAATCACTTTCAGGATCGAGATCGAGAACGGTTTCAGAACCCGCAGCAGTATCCTTCAATACAAAGTCATCCTTCACCGCGTGCATCGCCGCACCCACAGAGAAGGAGCCCCAGCCCTGCTCGATGCCAAGCTCACCCACCACATCAACGCTGTGGTCAGCACCGCCACGGGAATTGGAATCATCAAGGCCAATCGCGGCGCTCACGCCGTTACCCAGCGCAGCACGATAGTTCACCTGCAACAGGCCGGTATCAGAGAAGTTACGCCCGACAACGCCAACTTCCGCTGCACCGGTAAAGCCATCAAAGACAGAGCCAAGCTTACCAATGGTCAATGTGCCATTGCCAATGCCAAACTGGATGTAGGTATCGTCCACCTTGGCTTTACTCTTACCATCCTCGGTGTATTCGGTGATCCACTCCGCATGGGTTTTGATAAGACCGATCTCGGTCTCGGTCATGCTGTCGAGATAGAGATAACCACGGCTTTCAAAGGTGTACTCGTCACCATGGCTTTTGCCATCATTGTCATCCTGCATATTGCCGGAGATGATGGTGCCGCGATAACGCCCGCCGATCTTGATGCAGGTGTCTTTACCCGGCAGCTTGAAGTAACCGGCGCCAAACGCATCACACGCTTGCACATAATCGACAGGTTCAGCAACCGCTGGCAGATCCGCAGCAGATACAGAGCCAGCGCTCGCGGCAGCCGCTGCTGCCAACGCAATCAATTTCGCATTCATAAATTCTGACCTTCACAATGAGATATCAGCCCCCGCATAGGTGGAAAACGCGTGGGGCAAAGGTTATGTTCATCAGCGACAGGATCGCCAAAGCACCGCCGCTGGAGAGGACCATGCGCCCTTCCCGCTCCTTCCTCAAGAATATCGGGGGCAGTTTTGCCATTGCATCAAATGGTGGGGCATAAACTGTAGCTCTGAAGCAACAGCGACCCACTTGCACAAAAATCACAGTTCCAAAATACTAAAGTCGAAATAAACACAAGTTTCAGACAGGAACCATAAGCTTCCATTAGCTATTCATTCCGCACGAATACTCAATCATTTCTATGGTTTTGTTTTTCAACAGCCCTGCAACAATTACCAGATGCGCTTCCATGCAGCTAAAAACCTAGGCATCCGCAACAATCAAATTCGGCGCCCGCCAACAGCCCGCCGCGCCGCAAACAACAGAATCTGCCGCAAATTCTTGGTCGGCCCACACGCAAAAAAGACACTCTGGCAAACGAAAATGGCCCGCGGAGTCGCCCCCGCGAGCCATCAAATTCACCTGCAGCTCGGCTGCAAGAGATTTAGCCAAACACCTTAGAAGGTGTACTGGATACGTGCACCGACTTTGAAGTTGTCGTCTTCGATAGAAGACTTGCGTGACGCCTTCTTGCTGTCGTCTTTAGTGTCTACGATGTCGTAGGTAACGTCGGTTTCGGTGCGGTCCCAACCGGCATCCAGAGCCAGCACAAGACCAGCAACCGGCGCATAGGCGATAGAACCGTCTACACCATAGGAAACCTGATTGAAGTCATAACCGAACGCAACATCTTCGCTGTCGATTTCGTAAGACACGGAACCGTCGTTAGATACATTCAGGTAAGAACCGTCGATGGCGAAGGTCACTTCGTCGGTAACGGCAAACTTCATACCACCACCGAAGGAGTATGCAGTCGCACCTTTTGCGTTAAGCGCCTTTGAGACTGCATCACTAATTGCATAGTTCGCTACAGCAGTATCGGATAGGTCCACAGCGGTGAATGTATCTTTTAACTCGCCGTCATCATCAACATCAAGAGTAACGCCAGCTGCCGCATAAAGCGCCTTTTCTTCAGTTGTTACGAGATGACCTTCACCTTTTCCAGCCATAGCTTCGTTCAAAGCAACTTTCTTCGCATCATCAGCAGTTGCGAGATACGCGCCAGTTTCCTTAGCAAAGGTCACATCATCGTTAGAAGCACCAGCGTATTTCAGAGCGTCTTTCGCGTATTGACCGCCAAGGCCGATGGTGATCGCGTCCATGGTGAACTCGCCATTTGCGTTCACAGCATAGCCGACTTTGTCAAAGGCACTCTGGTGCGCAGCAGCAGAAACCTTAACTTTGCCCCAGCCCTGTGCCATTTCCAAAGCACCCTGCAGGTCAACTTTGTGATCTGCACCGTCAAGAGCGTTGGAATCTGCCAGCGCCATGGTTGCAGTTACGCCGTTGCCAAGCGGAGCAGCAAAACGAACCTGCAAGGAACCGGTGTCAGCCCAGTCACGGTCAGCTACGCCAACCTCGGCAAAACCGGTGAAGCCGGCAAAGGCATCGCCCATTTTACCGAAGGACAGATCGCCAGCACCCAGAGAGAACTGGATGTAGGTGTCGCCAGAACCGATTTTCTCGCCACCCTTTTCATCGTGCTTGCCGGTGAACTCGGTGTAGGTTTTGATGATGCCGATTTCGGTGTCGGTCATGGAGGTGAGGTACAGGTAACCCTTGGAAGAGAACTTGTACTCGTCGCCTTTGGAATCCTGCAGATCGCCGGAAGTCGCATCTACGCGGATACGGCCACCAACTTTGATGCAGGTGTCTTTGCCTGGCAGTTTAAAGAAGCCGGCACCAAAAGCGTCACAAGCCTGTACGTAGTCAACTGGCTCGGCAGCAGCTGGCAAATCAGCAGCTTGAGCAGAGGTTGCAGCAGCAGCAGCGGCGGCAGCCATAGCAATAAGTTTAGCGTTCATAAATCCTGACCTTCGGAATATAAAGTCTCATTGGAAGGCGCGAAAATGTTTGGAAGATCCCCGCGCAAACTGTCAGCCCCGTTCAGCCATCCAAGAGGAGTGCCGTTCAGCGCTGCACCAACCATATGTTTTTCCGCGCCCCCGACAACGCAGCACTGTCAAGATTATCTAGTTTGATCGCTCCATCAATATTGGGTGTGTCAAAATAAACACGGTCAAAAATGCAACAAAATCAACGAATGCCTACTATTCATTCCACATAGATAAAATTCTATCTATCTAGACTATTGGAGTTTCGGTTTCTTGGAAAAATTCTCCATCGAGAATACATAAATACTTCCAAAACTGTTTAAATTTATTGGCTCTGTGGAAAGAAACCGCTCGATAACACCCCGACGCGAGCCCCATGCCACCCCCATACCACCCCCATGACATCAGGGGCAGATGGCTATTAACCACCAACCACGCGAGTCAATCACCACCCCCCCTGCGCAGGACGCAAAAAGGCCCGCGGAGTTACCCCCCGCGAGCCCGTCAACTCTATAGCAGCCATGCTGCCAAGAATTAGCCAATCACCTTAGAAGGTGTACTGTACACGTGCACCAACGCGAACGTCGTCAGCAGAAGTTGTCTGCTTAGCTTTGCTCTTACGGTCCAGAGATTCAGCAGTGAAGGTGGTTTCAGACTTGTTCCAGCCAGCGTCCAGCGCCAGAACCAGACCGGCAACTGGGGAGTAAGCGATAGAACCGTCTACACCATATGCCTTACGGTCAGTGTCAAAGCCGTATGCTTTACCGTCGCCGATTTTGGCATCGGAGAAGGAACCGCTTGCAGTGATTTTCTGGTAAGAACCGTCAACCGCAAGAGTTACTTCGTCGGTCAGTGCAAACTTCACACCACCGTGTACGTTGTAAGCTTTTGCACCTTTTGCTTCGCTGTTTGCCAGCGCAGCAGCAGCTGCTGTGTTGTAGGCAGTTACGAGTTCAACGCGTTTGAACGCCGCACCAGCAGTTGCCGCATTACCAGAACCGAACACGCCATTTACGTATGCAAGCGCAGCAGCATCATCAAGATTCGCACTAGCGTCACCGCCAAGCACCTTGATTGCGGCTTTATGCGCATCGGTGTAATCACCCGCATCCACAGCGGTAACTACCAGATTGTCGCCAGCGGCGTTTGCCGCAATACCCAAGTCTGAAAGCGCTTTAATCTTAGCAGCATCGTACTTGTACTTTACAGCATCGGTATTTGCAGCCAGATACAAACCTTCCTTAACATCAACGCCGAAACCGGTGATATCACCAGCTTTAGCACCAACGTATTTCAGCGCGTCTTTGGAGTACTGGGCGCCAAGACCAACAGTAACCATGTCGTAGGTGAATTCGCCGTTAGCGTTCACAGCATAACCGGTTTTGTCGTAGGCAGTCTGGTGCGCTGCACCGGAAACTTTAACCTTGCCCCAGCCCTGTGCGAATTCCAAAGCACCCTGTAGGTCAACTTTGTTCTTACCACCTTTAAGGTAGTCAGAATCTGCAACTGCGAGAGTAGCGGACAGACCATTACCCAAGGAAGAAACAACACGCGCCTGCAAGGAGCCGGTGTCAGCCCAGTCGCGGTGCGCAACGCCTACAGCAGCATAACCGGTGAAGCCAGCGAAAGCATCGCCCATTTTACCAACGGAAACGTCGGTGTTGCCCAAGGTGAACTGAACGTACGCATCACCAAGACCAATTGCTACATTCTGGTGACCATCCTTATCGGAGTCCACGTCATGCGCGGTATGTTGCGCAACGAACTCGCTGTAGGTTTTGATCATGCCGATTTCAGTGTCGGTCATGGAGGTCAGATAGAAGTAACCTTTGGTGTAGAACTCGTAGTTCTTACCTTCGTTTTTAACTTTCAGGTTACCGGATTTGATGTTCGCACGGATGCGGCCACCGATTTTAACGCAGGTGTCTTTGCCTGGCAGTTTGAAGTAACCGGCACCGAAAGTGTCACAAGCCTGTACGTAATCTACTGGCTCAGCAGCAACAGGCAGATCAGCTGCCTGCGCGGAGGTTGCAGCAGCTGCAGCAGCGGCAGCCATAGCAATAAGTTTAGCGTTCATTAGTCCTGACCTTAAATTCAGAAATTTCATTGGAAGGTGCAAAGCTGATAACTTCAGGCTCAGCACAAGTACGAGCAAAAACAACCTTAAGTTGATTTATTTCGATGGCCTTCAACCTAATGAACGGCGCGGTTGGCGCAAGTATGCAATTAATGTTCTATGTGTCTCACATTGTTCTCTCATAGGTTGTGTTGCAATTTTACCTCTTTTGCATACTGCACATGCTTTCGATTTTTCGAGAAACTTGGTTTTGTCTATTGGAATAAATTGTATATTTTCAGTACGTTAATAAGAATATCTATTATGAAATCCATAAGAACGCCTTATCAACAGCACCAGACAGAAATCATGCATACTTTGTGTGATTTCATGCAAATGGCACTGTCATCTGCATATTGATTCTCGAATGACGGGTTATCAAGCTGCCTTTTTGATGATCTTCAATTTTCCTAAGCGGTCTCGCAGCAGATCGGCAGGATACGCCTAAATACTGCAATAATCTCGTTTGATTGTGAGTTCATCAGCCACACCTCAGCAGCCCCTGCGCTCTGAGAGGCGCGCAGCTCCTAAGGGCGCGTGCCCACGTTGCGCGATCCCTTGATGTCAGTGCCTACAGGCCAAATCACAAAAAAGCCCGCCAGCAAGCTGCTGGCGGGCTCAAATCATGCATTACGCACCGGCGAGGCCGGTAGGCAATTAGAAGGTGTACTGTACGCGTGCACCAACTTTAACGGTGTCAGCAGAAGACTTAACCTTACGGGCTGCCTTAACAGCAGCACCACCAACGATTGAGCCAACAGAGTCATACTTAAAGGTGGTGTCTTTCTTTTCCCAACCAGCGTCAAGAGCAAGCACAAGACCTGCAACTGGAGCATAAGAAATCGAACCATCTACTGCGTAAGCTTTTTGCTCGAAGTTGTAGCCGTAGTCCGCTGCGGCGATTGCTGTACCGGTGTGAGCCAGTGTACCTTTGTTGTCGAGCTTCATGTAGGAGCCATCAACTGCGAAAGTAACTTCTTCAGTAACAGCAAACTTCACGCCGCCAGACAATGCGTAGGCTTTAGCGCCTTTTGCATTAAGCGCGCCAGCAAGAGCAGTGCTCAGCAGAACGTTTTCATCGGTTACAGTAACTGCTGCTGCTTCATCATCCGCATCGAATACAGCGAAGTCAGCATCAAGAGAACCATCTGCATCGAGAGCCAAGCCTGCTGCCTTCGCAATTTCTTGCTCTGCCGCTGTTAGAATGGTTGCATCAAGCTTACCTGCAAGCTTAATATCAGCGTAATCTTTTGCGCTGATAAAGTTCTGCCAACCTTCTGCTGTGTAGGTTACGTCTGCGTTCTTCGCATCAACATATGCCAGAGCGTCTTTTGCGTAAGCAGCGCCGAAGGCAACTTTGGTGCCAGCAACATACTGACCCAGATCCAGCTCAACCTTACCGTTTACGCCGTAACCGGTTTTCTTGTATTCGTTCTGGTGTGCAGCTGCTGCGATTTTCGCAGAACCCCAACCCTGGGAAACTTCAAGAGCACCAACAAAGTCAACTTTGTTGTCTGCGCCGCCGTACTTGTTGGAATCTTCCAAGGACAGCGCTGCGGAGATGCCGTTACCCAAAGAAGCGGTGTAGGAAACCTGCAGAACGTCGTTATCAAACATCTTGCGGTCTACAACACCAACAGCTGCATAACCGGTGAAGCCGTTGAATTTAGAACCGGCACGACCGATAACCAGCTGACCACCAGCGATACCCAGATCGATGTAAGCATTGCCGATACCTACGGTAGAAGCACCTGCCTGATCGTGAGTTGCAGTGAACTCGGAGTAAGTCTTGATCAGACCGATTTCAGTGTCGGTCATGGATGTCAGGTACAGGTAACCTTTGGTGTAGAAAGAGTATTCTTTCGCCTGAGATTTACCGTCAGCGCCTTTTTTGAAGTTGCCGGTTACTGCGTTTGCACGAATACGACCACCAACTTTGATGCAGGTGTCTTTACCTGGCAGCTTGAAAAAGCCTGCGCCAAAAGTGTCACAAGCCTGTACGTAGTCTACTGGCTCAGCAGCAACAGGCAGATCAGCTGCCTGTGCGGAGGTTGCAGCAGCTGCAGCAGCGGCAGCCATAGCAATAAGTTTAGCGTTCATTAGTCCTGACCTTCCAATAAGTCTCTGTATTCAGCTTCTCTTGCGCGCTGTTTGGAGCAGCGCCCGAGCTGAAATCCCGTGTCGGCAGCACAAACTATACGTGTTCGTGCCTCGCCAACGAACGTATGAGTGCATCACAAAATGCTGGAACGCAACCCAGATAGAACGATTGAAAGGCCACACCACTTTCTGTAGGGAACTTCTGTTGCAAATGCAGCACACATATTATGCGTGGTGAATTTAGAATTGTCGAAGCATTTGCTAAAAAACCGCAGAAATCCGCGATAAGTGAAAATTAATTGCGATGAATCGCTTTTTCACAGCCCAAAACACAGTGAGGCCCACCAGCACATGGCTGACGGGCCTCACCAACAATAACCAGCTTATCTGGTAAACTGATTAGAAGGTGTACTGTACGCGCGCACCGAGTTTTGCTTCTTTTGTTTTCGCATCGGTTTTGGTTTCAGCGTAACCAGCGTCAACTGCAAGCAGCAGGCCAGCAGCAGGCTTCCAAGATACAGAACCGTCAACTGCGGAACGCTTGGTGTCGAATGCTACGGCAGAATCTTCCACTTTCAGGTAGGAACCATCAACTTCGAAGGAAACAGTTTCGGTCAGCGCAAAACCAAGACCTGCGGAAAGAGCATAACCCTTTTGGGTTGCTTCTCCAGCAGCTTCAAAGCCGAGGTAGTCCATTGCCTTGTCAGCGTACTGAGCTTGGAAGTTTGCAGACGCACCAGCAAGACCAACAGCGCCAAGGCCGAGGTTAACAGTACCGCCAACTGCGTAACCGGAATCATCCGTACCATATACATCGTGGTAAGCGCCAACCAGCTGAGCAGAACCCCAACCTTGTGCAACTTTCAGCTTACCAACAAGGTCAACCTTGTGATCTTCACCGCCACGGTAGGAAGAAGATTCAGCTGCAACAGCTGCGCTTACGCCATTACCCAGAGCTGCGGTGTAGGAAACCTGCAAGGTGCCGGTGTCGGAGAAGTTACGGCCGATTACACCAACCGCAGCTTTACCAGTGAAACCGTCAAACTGCGAAGTGGTTTTACCGATCAGGAAGCTACCAACATTGGAAGAAATCTGGATGTATACATCTTCGGCAGTCGCATCATCGGAAATGCCATGAATGTGATGCGCTGCAGATACTTCTGCGTAGGTCTTGATCAGGCCGATTTCAGAATCGGTCATGGAAGTCAGGCGCAGGTAACCTTTTGCGTAACCTTCGTAGTCGTTCGCATCACCTTTCAGGTCGCCGGAAACAACCTGAGTACGCACACGACCACCAACGCGGATGCAGGTGTCTTTGCCCGGCAGCTTGAAGAAGCCAGCGCCAAAAGCATCACAAGCCTGAACGTAATCAACAGGAGCATCTACTGCTGGCAGGTCAGCAGCTTGAGCAGAAGTTGCAGCAGCAGCTGCAGCAGCAGCGATTGCAAGAGCCTTAAAGTTCATTTCGATCTTCCAAACTTTGTTTTTGCTCGATGTTGTCATCGAGATTTATTCCTGTCAGACGCCTAGCCCGGGCATACTCGCTAAGAAAGCCTGTCCCGAACCAACGTCCGCAGCTCTTGTCTAATGGAAAATCAGGGACGCAGAACCCGCAAACGAAGATAAAAACCGATCAATTTACGTATTGTTGCATCTAAATCACACTATATACTTTGTGATATTGATCACATAAAGATGCATACTATAGATTTTAAATTGTGATTGAGATTACATACTTCGTATAACTTTTGTAAATTCAAAATTTACAACAGTCATAAGCGAAGCAAAGTTATTAAATACTACACATATACAATATCCATAAAATTAATATCTCGCCCTGCAAACAACAAAGATTCATGTCACCAAGCAACAATCCACCTAAACAAAATCCGCCAACAAACCACACTTGCTAAGTTGTCAAATACTCAAACACCACCCACCAGTTATTTCCAAGTCAACAGCGCAATCCCTCATATTTTATGCCATCGTGTAAGCAGAAATTGACCAGACTCTTTAGCAAGTCCTCAACTTAAACACCGTTGAATTGGTAAGCACGTCGCTAAAGAGAGGAAGTCATGAATACACTGCTAAAATATGCCATGACGCTAAGCCTGCTCGCTGTCCCCTCCTCCACTTACGCCCAAGCGGAAAAGACAAGCAGCGCCGCTGGCAGCAAGCCAAACATTTTAATGATCATCTCCGACGATACCGGATACTGGGATCTTGGCCCCTATTTCGGCGGCAAGGCGCGAGGTATGGATACGCCAAATCTTGATCAAATGGCGCATGAAGGAATGATCTTTACCGATTTTTATGCTCAGGCGTCGTGCACACCTGGACGCGCAGCAATGCAAACCGGCCGTATCCCAAATCGCTCCGGCATGACAACAGTTGCCTTCCAAGGTCAAGGCGGCGGTCTTCCAGCCGCTGAGTGGACGTTGGCCTCACTCTTGAAAGAAGCCGGATACAACACTTACTTCGCGGGGAAATGGCACTTGGGCGAAAGCGACTACGCCTTGCCCACCGCGCATGGCTACGACAAAATGGAGAACACTTTTCTCTATCACCTCAACGCCTACACCTACATGATGAAAGAGTTCAATCCGCAAATGTCGGATGAACAACGCGCGTTCTTTCGCAAAATTACCACGGGTGTCCTAGAGGGAGAAGCTGGCGGCAAGACCAAGGAAGTCCTGACAGCGGCAAACATGACAGTCGAAGACCTTGCCAATCTTGATGCGGTAACCCAGCAAAAATCAATTGCGGAACTGGAACGGCTCGCAAAGCAAGACAAGCCCTTCTTCATGTCGATCAATTGGGCTGCCAACCACCAGCCCAACCTACCCTCCAAGGACTTTGTGGGCAAATCGGCAATCAAAAACAAATACGGCGATAAGGTCGTTGAGCTGGATTTCCATACCGGCAAGCTGCTCGACAAGGTGAAAGAGCTTGGTATCGAGGAAAACACACTCGTTTTCTACACTGTTGACAATGGCGCTTGGCAAGATGTCCACCCTGATGCTGGCATGACCCCATTCCGCGGTACCAAAGGCACTGACCGTGATGGTGGCTGGCGCGTTCCTGCCATCTTCAAGTGGAAAGGGAAAATTGAACCAGGCTCTAAAAGTTCGGAAATCGTCGGCGGACTTGATCTCATGGCCACCTTCGCCGCGCTTGCGGGCGTCGATCTACCCAAAGAAGATCGAGAAGGCAAACCCATGATCTTCGACAGCCACGATATGAGCCCGGTTCTGTTTGGCGAAGGCAAATCCTCACGCAACCACTGGCTCTATTTCACAGAGCAAGAGCTCTCACCCGGCGCCATTCGCATGGGCCCATGGAAAGCGGTCTTCAACATGCGCGGTGACAATGGCGCCAAAGCTGGCTCCGACGCACCAGCACCGGAACTCGGCTGGCGCGGAGCTGAAAAATATGTCGCCACTGTCCCCCAAGTCTACAACCTCTGGGAAGACCCGCAGGAGCGCTACGATATATTCATGACCACTGGCCGTGAGAATACATGGACCGTCCCGTTCTTCATGGGAGAGCTGGAGAAGGTGGTCAAGAGCTACGAGAAGTACCCGCCCCGCAAACTGCAATCGGAATCCTATACCGGCCCGATCACGATCAACCGCTTCCGTTTGATGGAAAAGGTAAAACCGATCTTGAAGAAGCAAGGCATTGAGGTCAATCAATAGCCCTTGACCTTTGAAACCAGCAAAAGGGAAGGACGCACTGTCCTTTCTTAATTCTATCTAGAGGGTTAGGTGATGCATAAAACACTCAAACGAGCCGTCACGCTCATTTTTCTTGGCATTTGCTCAATCGGGCCAACATCCCTTCTCGCTTCTGCCGCTGATCCGCTCCCCTCATGGCAGGACACGCAAACCAAAGCCGCGATCACTGCGTTTGTTCAAGCCGTTATCGATCCGGATAACCCGCGATTTGTACCACAAGATCAACGCATTGCGACTTTGGACAATGACGGCACCTTGTGGACAGAAAAGCCGCTCTATATCCATGTGCTCGCCAATTTTGAACGCATGAAAGAGCAGATGCAGCAAAACCCATCGCTCAAAAAACAGCAACCTTATACAGCCATTGCCAGTAAAAAACTGGATTACTTCAAGGCCCTCTATGAAAATCAGGGACTAGACTCTCTTGTGGGCCAATTAATGGCGGTCCCCTACGGCGGCATGACCACAAACGACTACGCGAACTGGATACGCAACTGGGCCAAGGACTGGCAGCACCCCAAGTTCAAGCGCCCCCTGAACCAGCTCACCTACGCGCCCATGCGCGAATTGATCACCTATCTAAAAGACAATCAGTTCCAAGTTTACATCTTTACCGCCGATGAAGGCGACTTTCTAAAACTGTTCTCGCAAGAGCTCTACGGCATCCCGCCGCAAAATGTCTTCGGCTCCAGTGTGCATCGTGACTTCACCATGCGCGAGGAAGGCACCGCTATAACCCGCGCCTACCGCATTCAATACATCAACAACTGGAGCGCCAAAGCACGGCTGATCAATGCCACTTTCGGCCATGCGCCGACACTGGCAGCTGGCAATTCCAATGGCGACCTGCAAATGCTGCAATACACCAGCGCCAATGGCGGCCTGTCGCTGCTGGTACACCATACAGATGACAAGCGCGAAACCGCCTACGACAGCCACACTGATAAAGTAATGACAAACGCCCAAAAACACGGCTGGACTGTCATCGACATGGTGCAGGATTGGCGCTCGGTTTTCAGCAAGTAAGAGCTGAACAAGTTAAAGGGGAGCGCAGCAACCTGCCCTCCCCAATTAACTCAATTCAAACAAAGAGTGGTATCACTTGCCCTCAGCACCTCCCGCAATTAGTTTGCGGCGCAGCCAGCCAGACATGTTGTCCATCAAAATCACCACCGCGATAATCAGCACGATCAAATAGGTGGTATTCTCCCAATCCTGCCGGGTGCGCATTGTTTCCAGCAGCTTCAAGCCAATCCCCCCGGCCCCCAGCGCGCCGATAACCGTCGCCGAGCGGGTGTTGGATTCCAAATAATACAGCATCTGCGAAACGAACAGCGGCAAGATCTGCGGAAACACGCCAAAGCGATACTTCTGTACCGGCGAAGCACCCGTTGCCTGCATCCCCTCCACCTGCTTTTTATCCGCGTTTTCAATCGCCTCTGAGAACAACTTGCCGAACGTTCCCGTATCCGTGAAGAAAATTGCAAACGTTCCTGAAAGCGGCCCAAGTCCGAACGCACGGATGAAAATCAACGACCAGATCAGGTTGTCAACGCCGCGCAGAAAGTCAAAACAGCGGCGCAGAGTAAAACGGCCAAGCTTGGAAGGGTTCACGTTATTCGCCGCTGCAAAGGCCAGCGGCAAAGCAACGATCCCACCGATCAACGTACCCACAACCGCCATCACCAGCGTTTGCAACAGGGCATAAGCTACCTCACCATGCTGCCACTCCGCATTCGTCCAGAATTCAGAGAACACCAGTGAAAGATTAGAACGCTCGGGCTCAATGCGCTCCGCGGAAAACACAAGGGCCCAAATCTGCCCAAAGCTCATACCATTCAGCACACTGTCAAAATCAAACCAGAAGTTCTCCCAGCCATTAAAATAGCGCTGCACTTCCACCTTGCTTTTGGTTGCCCAGATACGGGTGTAAAGCGTCGGCCTTGCATTCACTTGGGTTTTGGACAGCTTCAACCATTCCGGCAGTTCACCGCCCAAATAACGCGGCACCCCATCCCCCACAGCAAAGCGCAGCGGCTCGGCATAATCGGGATGGCTGTAGCTCATAATCCCACCCGATATCTGTAAGATCCCGTCATCCCCAAGGTCAATCTGTGCATCTGCGCCATTTGTCTGCACCCATTCTGGATGCTGCTCGTAAACAGCCCGCTTGCTGCCCTCAAGCGAAACAATGTAGCCTTGTTCTGGCTTTTTGAACTGGTACTTCACATGCACTTTGTGTGCGTACGCATCCAGCGCGTAAAGGCTAGCCATATCCATCCGCGCTTTGCCAAGTACACCGGATACATCAAAGGCAAAGAAGCTGAAAACCAGATAACAGGCCACCGCCAATGTCGCCAGCGGGCCAACCAGCCGCTTCGCCAGCGGTAAGGCGACTACATCGGGATACTTCGCTGCCATTGCTTCAACATCTGCAATATTTGTCTTGCTCATAGCATCCATCCCCTAGTGCGCACCGGCTGTGCCGATAAGTTTCCGGCGCACAAGGCCAGAGAGGTAATCAATTGTGGTGATTGATATAACCAGCATGAAGATAATCACCAGAATGTCCGCACCGTAGTTCCAATCCACCACGGCCTTTAGCTCGGCCCCAAGGCCACCTGCGCCCACAAACCCCAAGATGGCTGAGGCACGTACATTGATTTCCAGCCGCAACAAACCATAGGAGAAGAAGTTCGGCAGCACCTGCGGCAACACACCAAAACGCACTTGCTCAAACCAGTTTCCGCCAACAGATTGAATGCCTTCCACCGACTTCATATCTGCGTTCTCATTGGTCTCTGAAAACTGTTTGGCCAGCGCCCCAATGGTGTGAAACGTCACCGCAGCCACCGCAGCAACAGGCGTCGGTCCGAATATGAGCACCAGAAGCAGCGCAATCACAATTTCAGGAAAGGCGCGTGTCACATCCATGATCCGGCGCATACAAAACACCAACAGCCGACTTTGCACCAGATTGCGGCTCGCAACAAAGGAAAGCGCGCCCCCTAGCCCAAAGGCAATCACGGTCGAGACCAACGCAATATTCAGTGTTTCAAGCAAAAAGGGGAAGTAGTGCACCACAAGACTGCCAAGCCCGGCCAACCCTTTTTCATAGGCACCAACAAACAAATCTACCGGGTAATCAAAAAACTGCGATAGCCCAACCCAAAAATCTCCCGAGTTGGCTTCATTGGCAATCATCAGCCCGCCAAAGATGGCAAAAACACATGCCGCCAACAGCAACAAGGTGTACAAATTTCGCTGCCGGGAAACCCGGTGGTAAGCCAGCTCAATTTCATTGAGTTTAGGGGAGGCAGCAACAAAGTCTCTAGCGGCCACGATCATCTCCTGAAGAGGCAGTAAGGGTATTCTGGCAACTTGTTTGCCAGCTTAAAAACCCCGCGCAAAAAGGGCGCGGAAAAAGATCTCCTCTTTCCGCGCCCGGCATTAATTAGTTAGCTTTTTTCTTCGCTTCGATTTTGCGACGACGCGCTTCAACAATGGTTTTGTAGAAGCTGTGGTCAACATCGATAAAGTCAGCATACTCGCCGCCTTGCGCGGAATAGAAACACTCGGTGTCGTCATGCACCATGGCTTTCAGGGAAGCGATGACTTTCTCTTTAACGTCAGCTGGCAAAGAAGAGCGCAGCACGAGCGGGCCATTCGGGATCAGTGGTGACTGCCAGATCTGCACCAGATCAGACATATCAACCATGCCTTTGTCGACCATCTTGCGCAGGTTACCGGAGGTGTAACCTTCTTCCCATTCACCAACGCCAGAGGCCCATGTTACGCCGCCGTCAACATCACCGTTCAAAACGGCAAGAACGTTTTGCTCATGACCACCAGAGAACTGGGTGGAGGCAAAGTACTCTTTAACATTCAGGCCCATGTCGTCAAACGCAACGGACGGGATCAGGTAACCGGAAGTGGAGTTAGGATCCGCAAAGCCAAGACGCTTACCCTTAAGATCTTCTAGGGTCTCGATGCCGCTATCAGCGCGAGCAACCATCACAGAATAGTAACCGGTCGCACCGTCTGTCTGTTTGGTGGTCAGAACCGGCTCAACAGCCTTCGGGTCTGCCAGATAGATTGCGGAGTAACCGGAGGCGCCCAGCTCGGCATAGTCCAGATTGCCACCCTTCAGGCCCTCGATGGTACCGGCGTAGTCAGCAGCCGGGAACAGTTTAACAGGCACGCCCAGCAGCTTTTCAAAGCGATCAACCAGACACTGGTTGGAACGCAGACGGTCCGCCTCGTTCTCACCGCCCAGAATACCAATACGGAATTCAGTGATCTTGTCTGCAGCAACAGCGGCAGAGCCGGATAGTGCAGCAGCAGAAACAGCAGCAGCAACTGCCAGTTTAGCAACAAACTTCATCGGAACACTCCATGTGTTTTTAGAAAAATAAAGAGACCCTTAGGCCGGTATCGAAGCTGGTATTGGCATCACTGCCACAGCTTCCCCCTCATCGGCACGCGTTGCACCACTGCCAGCAAGAGAGGTTTTCGTTGTCGCCTCGTCAAAGCTCTCGTCTGCCCCGTAAATATCGCGGGCAACAGCGGTAGAAAGCTCGCTCGGCAAACCATCAAATACGATTTCACCATCACGCATCCCGATCACGCGGTCACAATAATTCCGCGCTGTATCAAGGGTATGCAAGTTACAAATAACAGTCAGCCCATCTTCGGTATGAATGGCCCGCAGCGCATCCATCACCACCTGCGCATTCATCGGGTCGAGCGAAGCAATCGGCTCATCTGCAAGCAGCATTTTCGGCTCCTGCATCAATGCACGGGCAATCGCCACGCGCTGCTGCTGGCCACCGGAGAGGTTCTCCGCCCGCTTCATCGCTGTCTCGGCAATACCAAGACGCTCCAGCTTCATCAGTGCCTGCGCCCGCTCTTCGCGGCTAAACATTTTTAAAAGGCTGGCTACTGTCGAGTGCTTGTTGAGCCGACCGAGCATAACGTTAGTCAGCACATCAAGGCGAGGCACAAGGTTGAACTGCTGAAAAATCATCGCGCAATCATGCTGCCAGCGGCGTTTCTCAGCGCCCTTCAGGGCCAACACATCAACACCATCAATTTTCAAGGAGCCAGCCGTCGCTGGCGTCAGGCGGTTCACCATGCGCAGCAAGGTGGACTTGCCAGCGCCGGAACGGCCAATAATTCCGATCATCTGCGGCTTGTCGACACAAAAACTTGCACCTTTTACAGCCACATGGGCGCCAAATTCTTTTCGAACGGCTTCGAACTGGATCACGAAAGACCTCATGCGTTACGTTTTCAACTACGCAAAGGCCATAGCAATGTTACAGTGCGATGACGTTATTTTTAAAGTTATTTGAAGCAGACTGTAACTAGTTGATAGACGCTACGTACTACACCAGAATATATCCTTTTTATGACACTAGATCTCGCAGCTTTTTTACGTTGCACCCTCAAGGGCAGCTCTTGCGCCCGCTTGTTCAGATTCGCAAAATCACGTAGGTCCGCTTTATCATTCCCGCAAATATGGCCACTCTGCCATTAGCAAGCTTAGGTACACCGCCCACATCGCCTGCCAGTTCACGGCAATTTCATTGGTTGCAAATGAGCCAGGATGGTCCGCATAGGCGCGAAGCGGCGCTTTCCCCTTTAGCCTGCCCAAGGCCGGGTCGCCCTTTAAGAAGGTGGTATTTGGCCCCCCAATCAGAAAACCCGCGGGCATCGTGATTGCTCCAGACATCGCCGGTCGAAAATGGGGCAACTTGGTAACCGAGCCCACCTCCGCCGACACCGGCCCACCGGTTACATAAGTGCGGCCCAGCGGATTGGCTCCGTAAAACCAGTGCCGCAGCTGCGCCGCGCTCTCGCTGTATCGCCCATCACCACTGGCTCGCGCCCACATCAGCCAATGCCAACCGGTTCCGGCCAAAACACTGTTCGACCCCCATACCGTGTTCTCCCCCTCTTTCAAGGGAATATCCCAGAATGACCGTTGCATCAGCACTCTTGCATGATGTGCCGCCTTGCGCAGGCCCCGCTCCACGTCGCTTGCCAGTTGTTCTGGCAATTGATCCCGCTTTGTCCACAAAGCCCAGTGCGCCAGCACCGCCATTTCATCCCACGCCAACCCCTTCTTCGGATGCACGGTGGACACCACCATCTCCCCCAAGTGCTGCGTGATAAAATTCAAGGAAACTTCACTCCCAGTTGCATACCAATACGCTGCCTCCGCAAACAGGCGCTCGTCCAGATCATCGTCATCATCATATGGCCCGCCATATTCATAGCCACCATACATGAGCTCAACCATTTCAAGCTCGCGGTTCGCCCGAAGCCATGTCATCGCCCGCTCCCCAGCTTCGCGAAACCTGAACGCCAAAGCATCCGCGCCTTGCCCGCCAAGCTGCGCATAAACCTCACTTGCCAACAACATCACCGAGGCAAAATCTGCTGTTGCTGTTGTTGTGACGGGCATGACCCACTTGTCAGCACTATCGGTAAAGGGTGTCGTTGTATCCAGCGGCCACCGCTGACTGGCGACCTTATGATAAACAGCACCATCCGCCCTTTGCATTTTAAGCAACCAGCGCAGCTCATGCAGCGCCACCGCGTGCCAGCTGCTCGTCCACGCAGCATCATTCATCTGCGACGGCTTTGCCAGCGGTGAAACGTCCTCCGGTAGCGCATCTTTTGCATGCAAGGCTGTCACTAGCATCAACGCCAGCGAGTAGGCACCATTCACCGTATAGCGGCCATAGTCACCCGCATCATACCAACCGCCTGCAACATCCATCCTGCGCGCGCCATTAGGGAAAAGCAGCGCAGCTTTGTCTTGCCTATGCGCCCCGGCATAGGGCCCCTCATCTCCGCTGGAAAGCGTATAAAATGCCCCCCAAGCCTTTTTGGCCTCCTGCGCCACCGCGTCATAAGCCTTACCAATTTGGATTGCGGTTGCCTGCCCTGTCGTCCGCTCATGCGTGGCGGGCACAAACACTTGATAATGCCCCTTGTCCTGCAGATGCTCCAGATAAAGGCGGGAAACCCGGCTATGCGACGCCCGCGAGCGCACCCGGCTTACAGGGACGGTCTCCAACCACTGCTCCGCATGTGCCAATGCCTGCGCATCCAAAGCTTGTACCGGTCCCGCCAGTTGCACCGCCACATCGGCAAACTCTTGCAGATCGTCGCCTTTGCCGAGCCCATCACGCCAATCGATGAACACCCCTTTGGGCTCGTTGGGCGCAAACGGCAAGGCAGATGCGCGCGGACGCTGCGCAAATACGCGCTCATCCTTTTCAGGCCACACAACAATCCGAAAATCACTCAGCCTTATCTGCGTGGCCTCGGCACCGGCGGTCATAAACGAAAACTCGGAGAGCGACAGTTCATCGCGACCCAAAACCATCCGGAAAACTCCCGCGCGCGGCGGCAGGAACCCCTTCCCGTCTGGCCCGCGTGAAAGCTGAAACGAGGGCACGCCATTATCTGCCATCGCGCTCACAGCTTCCTGCCCGTTGAGTATGGGCTGCAACAACTTGCCCGCCCACAACGGCGTGTGAGAAGCACCGATCTCAATACGCATCTCAAAATATTTGCGCCCAAAGGGAAGCGCCTGATTAAAACGCAAACTCCAGAACGTCGCGTCATCAAATGGCTGCTGCGTTTCATCACGCAGTGTAATGCCGCCTCGCGAATCTATCGAAGCCTTCAAGCGGCCCTTTTTCCATAAATCCCCCGAGACTTCAGGGATAGACAACTGAACCACAGTTTTTTGCGGCCTCTCTTCTGCCGCCAACGGCGCTAGGCTGACACTGGAAAAACACAGCACAAATGACAGAATACCAACAAAATATCCCAATTTTTTCATAGAGATACCAAGAACCCCGGCTAAGTTCACCCAACGAATTCCAGTCATTTGCCCCCCACACCGCTTAAAATCACTTGATGAAAGCGCTTTCATATATCAGAATGATTATGATTGCAGTTGCGCTACGCAGCAACCGACAAGAAAAAAGGGCCGAGAAAATAGGGAGCGTCCGGTCTAACAAAAACTGGCGAATAACAATTTGGTCACACTAGCAACTGTTTCCCGCGCTGCGGGAGTTTCTACCGCCACGGTATCAAGGGTCATAAACCAGCCGGAAAAGGTAGACAAAAGAACCCGGGAATTGGTGGAGAAAACCATCAAGGAACTCGGCTACAGGCCCAATCACTATGCACGAACTCTGGCCAGCAAAACCTCACGCACCATAGGGGTCATCGTGAACCGTTTTGCCTCAACCTACTACGGCCAGATGCTGGAGGGAGTTGAAACAGCGTTGGAAGTGCACGGCTACAAAACCATAGCAGAATCCTCGCGCGAAAGCGCAAAAGGCGAGCAGGAGGCCCTCACCTCTCTGCTAGATCGCCAGTGCGATGCTATTGTTATGCATACCAACCAGCTCACGGACGCACAGCTGCGCCCCCTCCTGCAGGAAAAACAGCCCATCATTCTGCTTAATAGGCACTTGGAGGGTTACTGCCAGCGCTGCATTTATCTGGACAATGAAGCCGCCGGGGAGCGCGCTGCAAACTATCTGCTGGATTGCGGTCACCGCCAGATCGCCATGATCACCGGCTCCGATGAGTTTCATGAAGCATTGGCCCGTACCAAAGGCTTTCGACGTGCCTTTGAAAAACGTGGTTTGGAGCTCAATGAGGATCTGGTTGTCAAAAGCCGCTTTGGCTTTAAGGGCGGTTACGATGGCTTCAAACAGCTGCAAAAGCGCGCTGTGCCCTACACTGCCATTTTCTTCCAAAGCGATGAGATGGCAATCGCTGGCATAGAAGCAGCACAAGAGTATGGCCTATCCGCCCCCGCTGACTTCTCCGTTCTGGGGTTTGATGATGTTGAAGCGGCGCAATATCTCACACCAAAGCTCACCACCATGCGCCAGCCCCTCAATGAAATCGGCAAGGCTGCAGGCCTTTTGGCTCTGGCCGAGTTCACCGGAAAGCAAGAATTTTTTGACGGAAAGAGAGAGTTCGAGGCGACAGTCAAACAGCGTGCGTCTGTCACCTCGCTTGGAAGCTAGAATAGATTAATTGCCTGATTTTAGCACGCATAGGGAGGTTTATATGCGTAAGACATTGGCACTTGGGATTGCCGCGTCACTAATGGCATTTTCAGCTCAAGCAGGGGACATCCGCCTTGACGGTTTCCCCGATTTCAACTCGCATTTGGACAAAATCATTCCGGTCTATCAAGAAGACCATGCTGACGCCAACATCACCTACCAGATGAACAACCACGGCGATCACCACAAGCGCCTCACCACCAACCTTGCCACCGGTTCCGGTGCCGGTGATATCGCGATTGTGGATGTGGGCTTTATTGGCACCTTCATCAATTCCGGTGGCTTTGAAAATCTCTCCGGTGCGGACTACGGCGCCGACGCCCTTGCAGACCAGTTTGTCGGCTATGCATGGGCACAAGGCAAAGGCGCCGATGGCAATCAATACGGTATTCCAGTCGACATCGGGCCGGGCGTTATGTACTACCGCCGCGATGCACTCAAAGCCGTTGGCACCGACATCGACAGTGTCATCAAGGATTGGGACAGCTACATTGCCTATGGCCGCGAGCTGAAAAAGCGCAACATCTACCTGATCGCCGATGCCGCGGATGTGGCGGGGCTTATCATCCGCACGACAGTTAAAGAAGGCGAGGGCTTCTACTTCGATAAGGACGGCAACTCGCTCATCACGTCGCAGCGCTTTGTCACCGCCTTCAATCTGGCCAAAACCATCCGCGATGAAGGCTTGGACGCCGAAATCGGCTCATGGACCAACGAATGGTATGATGCCTTTAAATCCGGCAGTGTCGCCACCCAGCTCTCTGGCGCATGGCTACTGGGGCACTTGCAAAACTGGATGGCACCAGACACCGCCGGCCTTTGGGGCGTCTCCAACCTGCCAAATGGTATCTACGGTTCTTGGGGCGGCTCTTTCCTCGCCATTCCAAAACAGGCGAAGAACAAAAAGGAAGCTTGGGAATTCATCAAGTTTATGAGTGCCGATCCGCGCGCGCAGATAGCTGGCTTGAAAAACATTGGTGCCTTCCCTGTGCTGACCCAAACCTACACCGACAGCGCCTTTGATGAGCCGATCGATTTCCTAGCAGGGCAGCAAGGTCGTCAGCTCTTCGCCCATGTGGCCCAGCGCGTGCCTGCCGTTGCACCAATGAAAGGCGATCTCATCGCCGAAGATGTGGTGCTGAACGGGGTCCTGCGCGAGGTGCTAAACGAAGGCAAGCCTGTCGAACAGGCCCTGAAGGAAGCAGAGCGTCTCATCAAGCGCCGCGTGAAATAGGCAAGCTCCGCGGGGCTTGGCAACTCCAAAGCTTCGCGGGCGATCAATACCCAAACTCAGCAGAGTTTAAAAGCAATGGCAGGGCAACCCGATTGCCCTGTCCCTATTGGCTCTCGCAACGTGCGCAGCTTCTTTTTCTTTTTTACAAACAGCAGCCTTTCAGTTCTCCAGTGCCATGGCACAAGGCATCAAGGAATTGCCCTGCCGTACACCAAGCATCAGGAACCACTCATGAGTGATCAGGCCCTATCCCCTGCTCCCCGCAGCGCTGAGACCAGTCATCCCCCGCTGCCTGAAACCCATTTCATCCGCCCCCCCAAAAAACGCGGACGCCGACTGTTTAACTCTCTTCAGCCGTGGCTATTTATCAGCCCCTTTATCATTATTTTCTGCCTGTTTACGCTCTTCCCCCTAACCTTCTCTGTTTACCTCTCCTTTCAAGAGTGGAACCCAGTAACCGGTCTTTCCGGCATGAACTATGTCGGCGTGCAAAACTATGTGGAGGCCTATGACGACCCTTGGCTTTGGAAGTCGCTCTATAACACCTTTTGGCTGGCCATTGTCTCCGGTGTACCGCAACACCTAATCGCCGTACCAGTTGCCTATCTCTTGGTCTACGCCGTGCGCTCCAGCTTGCGCCATGTGCTCACCGCCACCATGTTCATCCCCTTCATTACCTCCACTGTCGCCGTGGCGCTGATCTTCTACTCTATCTACTCGGCCAACACCGGCATTTTAAACCAAATGCTGCTGGGCGCCTCCAAACTTCCGCTCATTGGCGCCCTGTTCGCGTGGGTACCAGACGTGATGCCCATCAAATGGCTCACCAAGTCAGACCTGATCAAACCCGCCATTGCCGCGGTGGTCATCTGGAAATACACCGGCTTCAACATCGTCATCTATTCCGCTGGCTTCGTCACCGTGCCCCAAGATGTATACGATGCTGCCAAAGTGGATGGCTGTAACCGCCTGCAACAATTCTGGCACGTGGCCCTGCCGATGATCCGCCCCTTCATCTTCTTCGCCATGACCCTTACCATCATCGGCAATCTGCAACTCTTTGAAGAGCCGTTCATCCTCACCTCAGGCGACACCGGCGGTGTGGGCCAAGCAGGGCTGACCACCTCCTACTACCTCTATCTGGTGGGCTGGGAATGGCTGGAAATGGGCGCCGCCGCCGCTATCTCTTGGATACTGTTCCTCATCATCGCCATTGCTACCTCGATCCACTTTTATTTCAATGGCCGCAAAGGCATGGAGGGCAACCGCTAATGTCGACAAAATCCCTTTCCCTCAGCGCAACCGCCACCGCCAAATACGGCTTCTTGATTGTCAGCGTGCTGATAACGATTTTCCCCTTTGTCTGGGTCGCCATGATGGGCTCGCACACACGGGCGGAAATCTTCTCCGCGCCGCCTCCCTTTTATTTTGGCGATGACATTCTCAACAACTACCAGCGCCTTTTAGAAATCATGCCCTTCTGGCTGGTGCTGTGGAACTCCCTCACCGTTGCCACCTTGGGTACAATCGGGGCGGTGTTCTTCTGCTCCCTGTGCGCCTACGGCTTCTTTGCCTTCGAGTTTCGCGGCAAAAACATCGTCTTCGGCCTCATGGTAGCCTCCATGATGGTACCGCCGGTCTTGATGTTGATCCCGTTCTTTCTAACGGTAAAATTCCTCGGCCTGCTTGATACCCACTTTGCCATCTGGTTTCCCGGCGTGGCCAACGCGTTTGGCATCTTCCTTGTACGCCAATACATGGTCTCCTCTATCTCTAAGGAGCTGCTGGACGCCGCAAAAATCGATGGCTGTTCGCACTTTCGTATTTTCTGGTCCGTGGTCATGCCGCTTATCAAACCGGCGATGGCCACTGTTGGCATTGTCATGTTCATTGGCCTTTGGAACAATTTCCTCTCGCCGCTCATCGTCCTGTCCTCACCAGATAAATACGTCCTCACCCTTGCACTGCGTTCGGTGCAATCCTTTGCCAACACGCCGTGGGGCGCAGTTATGCTCGGTACCTTCCTTTCCATGTTGCCGCTGCTGATCGCCTTCCTCTTTTTCTCCCGTCAAATGATGGCAGGCCTGACCGCGGGTGCTGTCAAAGGCTAAGGCCGAACCAGAAGGATCCATTTTCATGTCTTCACTCGATCTTCTTGGCATCAGCAAATCCTTTGGAGCAACAGAGGTGCTGAAAAACATCGATATTCATGTAAGCGAGGGCGAATTCATAGCGCTGGTTGGCCCCTCAGGCTGTGGCAAAAGCACCTTGCTCCGCCTCATCTCCGGCCTTGACGAGCCCACCTCCGGTGACGTCGTTCTTGGCCAGCATGTGGTCAACGATCTCACCCCGCGCGAGCGCAACGTGGCCATGGTTTTTCAGTCCTACGCCCTCTACCCGCACATGAATGTGGCCGAAAACATCGGCTTCAACCTGCGCATTTCCGGCGTACCCAAGGCAGAAATAAATCAACGGGTCGCCGACACTGCCGCCATTCTTGATCTGACAGAGTTGCTCACCCGCAAGCCCTCGCAACTATCCGGCGGCCAGCGTCAGCGCGTCGCCATGGGCCGCGCTCTAGTGCGCAATCCGAGCCTGTTTTTGTTCGACGAGCCTCTCTCCAATCTGGATGCCAAGCTGCGTGTGCAAATGCGCGAGGAAATCAAGCGCCTCCACGCCAAAGTCCGCACCACCTCAATCTACGTCACCCACGATCAAATCGAGGCCATGACCTTGGCAGATCGCATCGTTATTTTAAACGAGGGCATCATCCAGCAAGTCGGCACTCCGAAAGAACTATACACCAAACCCGCCAACCCGTTCGTCGCTGGGTTTATCGGCTCTCCAAGCATGAACCTGCTAGAGGGCAAACTCACCCAGTCCGGCGATACCATTCAAATCGAACTGGACGGCGGCGTAACCTTGCCTTGCCCCCAAACGGCGCCCCAAAGTGCTTCGGGCAGGGTTATCATCGGCATGCGTCCCGAACATCTTCATCTAGGCGAGGCAGCAGCGGGCGCGATCAACATCACCGGACGTCTGGACCATGTGGAGCCCACCGGCGCACAAAACCACCTCAAGGTGAAATTCGGCAAGAACACCATCACAGCAACCGATAATACCCTGCAAGATCTTGCTAGCAACGCGGAGGTGACCCTCTCGTTACCAACGGACAAGCTGCACATCTTCGCTAACTAAGTCCACGGTATTTGAAGGCTGTTTCGCACAGCTCCAGCAGGTAAAATCGGCGCATCGAACCCATTGAGGAAACACGATGCGCCGTTCACTCATTTATTCTTGGATTGTCGCTGTTTTTCTAATTGCGGCAAGCATAATCATCACCCACCATGTACATCGTCATAGCGCGAAACAAGCTAAACTACGTTACCAACAACTCACGCAAGAGCAAGTACGGCTCACGGACGCCGGGCAATTCTGGCTGCAGCGCGCCATTACCGTAGAAGCAGATATAGCCCCTGCAGACTCTGAGCGCAGCCGCATTCGTAAGATACGCGAATGGGCCTACGCAAACATAAATCGGGCAGATTCACAGTGTTTGTTTGAGGAGGAAGTCGGCTACCAGATCTATCATCATCCCCCTTTTGAAGTCAGCTATATGGCGATCGATCAAGGACTTGGCTATTGGTGCGGTGGGACCGGACTTTTCCTTGCGGATCTCTACAAGCTCTTTGGATTTGAAGCCGGAATTATTGACGTTGGCATTCCAGAGGTACAAGCAACACATGTCGTCACTCTGGTTCAGCTCTCCGATGGTTTGATAAGCCTGCAAGATGCCTATTTTAACGAGGAGCTGATCACTCGTAACGGCACACTTGCCGACTTTGGCATGTTCCTAAAAGATTTACATCAGCACCAAAGTGAAGACTATGTTTTTCAAACAGGCAAAGGTCGCTGCAAGCCACTGGTCGGCACCAACGAGCGCCTACTTGGCCCTGAAAAATTCACCCACTACAACGCCGGTCGCTACCTAAAACATTACACTGACAAAGTTACCCGTTGCCACGAATTCACCTTTGCTAACTTCACGCGCCAAGATGATAAAATTCTGCATGAACTGGAAAAAGTAACTGGTCAGCCTGATAGAAAATACATCTACACCCTGCCCCTTGGCGGCACAGAACTCGCGTTCCGTTTCATCACCTGCGACAAAGACGATAAATGCAAAGTCAAGCCCGCATACTCGAAAACGAGTAGAGACCAAACACCGTATCTATCTCGGGCAAACATAAACTATTGAATTTGAAAGAGGATGGCGGACACGGAGGGATTAGAGCAATGGCTGTTTTCTGCGGTTTCTTGGACTTGTTAGGGGCAAAATCGGCCCATTTCGCCTTTTGAAATCATTAGCGTTTTAACATCCAACCCCTAACAAATTTCTCAAAAAACCCCGCATTACCAGTCTGACCCTGAGTGGGCCAAAATGGAGCGTGAACGCTATCGCGGCATAGTGCGCGGCCCATCCACACTCCTCCACATACATGCAATAATACTAAAGTAGCGAACCCTAGGGCATTTTGAGACTGTTGCCATTGTTTTGCGCTGTCCATATCGCAAAATTGTTCATGTAATTTGTTCAATGACTATGCGTTAGGAATAATAATGTTTCAGGTTTTGATTGACTACATCGCTGTTCGCGCAAGAATAATTTGCAATGATGATGAAACAATAGAGCTTTTAATCAACCTGACACCTGAGGAACTTGAGAGAATTTTATTGTTTGGCTCCGAACTTGAAGAGCTCGAACCCGAGTACTGGCTCTAAGCTGCCCGCTTTATCATCTCTGGTGAGATTGTTAGGCGCCCAACCTCACCAAGCGCGTGATCATAGGTAATGACCTGCGCCGCGCGCTTGGAAATATAACCGCCCTGCGCTGCGTGCGCGTCCGATGGCGCGAGGGTCTGGTGTTGCTCTATTACCATCAACCCGCTCTCTTTTGCCCGCACTTCTTTATGATGCAGGTGTCCTAGGTGCCCATAGTGGTGTGTCGTTCGCCCGTAAATTTCACGGAACTTAGCAACCCACGTCTCGGCAACATTGGTCATATTGCGCTTGTGTCCGTGATGGAAAAACAGCGCGACTTGCCCTGCTTCGTGGCAGTGGTAAAGCGATGGAGTGGTGTCGATCCAGACGCGCGGCTCTAGCTCATAGAGAATTGCAAGCCATTCCCGCATCATAATTGAGCTGCTGATATCGTGATTCCCTGTCACCCAGTAAACGCTGACCTGTTCATGTTTTAAGAGCGCAAGATCAATCGCGCGCCGGATAGAGCGAATCCCAACCCGCACCAGTTTAGGGAAGCGGGTGTCGGCGTCCAGCAGATGCCTGCTCGTAGGGGTTACCGCGTCCATGCCATCCCAATGAAACTGATCTCCGTTAATTGCGATGACCGCGTTTTTCGAATTTGGCGCTCGATTTACCGCGAGTTCAAAAAAGCCCTGAAAAGTTTGCTCGGCCTTTTGAATATCCCAATCCTCACCCCCTGTTTCCTCACCCCATGCGAGAAGGCCAAGGTGGAAATCAGTGACGATATAAGCTGTTGTCAGTGAGCTATCTAGCGTGCTTGGCGCAGGTAATGAGGGGACGCGCTCTATTGTCTCTGACATGGCTGCAAATGCAGCCCTGAGCGCTTCGAGCTGCCCCGCCTCCTCACGGCTGGTTTTAGTCCAGCGGGCGACCTCTCGTCCCTCCTCATCGGTGAGCACGGAAACACCCCTCACCGCCTGCCCCGCAGGAATTTCGAGGCGCTCGCCTGCCTCTTTTGCGAGCTTTACCGATTTGCTTTTTACCTGTCCCTGCGCATCGCATTGTAACGAGACTGAGCGGACCGCAAACCCATCAGGAGGTTGCGCGGTAAACTCAACAAACCCACGCTCGGCGGCTCTGCGAATGCGATTATTAAATGTCCCAATTGGCAGACCGAGTGCCTCAGCCGCCGCCGCTTTTGTAGGAAAAGTAGAAAGCGCCTGTGCAGCTTGTCTCAGCTGCTCATCTGGTACGGGTGGCGTCGCCATGGGCACCTCTCTCTATTTAGGAAATTTTGGCACGCCAGGATCATCACGCCAGCGGCGGGCGAGTTTGATCAGCCCTTCACTCAGCGCCAGCCCGCACATGCCCAGCATAAAGCCGGTGGCGCCCTCCACGCCTGCATCAGTCGGGCCGAGCCAGCGCTCCAGCACGGGCGCGACCACAGGGGTTAGATAGCCCGCCACCAGCGCGCCCACCACCGTTGCGCCGATGGTGTTGGCGAGGCTGGCCCGCGGATGCACGATCACCCGGACGAGCCCACCACAGAGCCCGGCGATCAGATGCATAATTTTGAGACCCAGCAGGGCCTGAATTGGGTCGCTCATGTTTGCTCCAGTTAGTTAGCGCCGCCGCGTGATGGCGCTCGCTATGGTTTCAGCCGTACGCAGGCCTGCGCCTGCCCCAAACAGCCCATAAAAAATCGTATCGGCCCATGGCCGCACTGAGTCTGGCAAATCGTGCACCACAATGGGCAGATCGAGAGCCGTATCGATGAGAACCAGCGCCCACCACAGCCCCAGAGGCAGGGCAAACAATGACCACGCCCGCCAAAACCATTTGTTTTGCATGGCTCGCATCCGCGTTGCAGCATCCGCCTCAACCTGCGCCTCGATCACCCGCGCCCGCAGGCGTTGGCGTTCGGTTTCCTGCAGGCCCGCGTGATCGATGGATTGAAAAAGGCGGTCAAACAAACCGCCCCCCAACGCTCCCATAATTTTAGAGAGGAACCAAGTCATCGCGGCGGCTCCCCGCTGCGGCCTGCGGGTGTGCTGGTGATCTGCCGCAGGCCATAAAATGCAACCGCGTAGAACAACAGCACCCCTGAGCGGGCCTCTTCGCCCAGCAACGTCACCAACAGATGCGGATCTACCGCCTCCAATAGCCCGAGCAAAAACAGTGACAGCGCCGCAAGTCGCGTGCGCCAACCTTTTAGAAGTGACATTCGTGCCTCCATGAACCTTTGTTTGGGAGATGTAAGGTTTGCGCTTACGCGCGCCTGCGCTTTAAAATCTTGCCGCGGAACTGGTAGAGACCAAACAGGACCCCAGCGCAGGCCAGCCCGATCGCGAGCGAGGCCGGATCAAGCCCACCGCCGCCAACAGCTGCCGCCCCGATGATTGCCAGCCCGCCACCGCTTTGCGCGGCCCGTTTGCGCTCCAGCTTGCGCCGCACAGCTGCTGCCGAGGCAGGTCCCCATATGCCATCTGCCACCAGCGGCGGATTGGCTTTCTGAAACCGCTTGAGCTCACGGGCAAAATGCGCACCACCATAGCCAAGCGCCGCCAGTTGTTTTTTGGCGGTTGGGAACGCCGGGGCTTTAGCTGGGAGCGGCGCAGGGGCATCAAGACCATAATCACCTGATACGAGCAGGCGCGCCTCGCTTTCACGCCGCGCAGTCAGCCCCGGCAGCACACGACCGCCCGCCCGATTGTAGCCCCCTCGCAGAATTTGCGCGGCCTGTTTCACCCCGCCAGATTTTAGCGGCTGCGCCCACCGCCACTTGAGCGCGCCCGTGCCCAGATTAAACGTGACAGAGGTGCAGGCGTCGTGCTCATAGCCGCGCAGCTTGGGCAGCATACGGCTCACCGCCGCCCCGTATTCCTCATCACACATCTTTTTCAGCAGCATGTGGCAATCACCACGATTGATTTTGTCCCCCAGCCGCAACGGGCGGCCGTGCTTGGCCCGCCACCAACTTTTGAATATGCGACTGCGCTCGGTAAAGCCGCAGCCGATGGTCATCACCCCGGCAGAGCAGCGGTACGCGGTCGTCACAATGCCCTCGTGGCGCGCAATAAACCGCGCACCACGGCTCGATAAACGATTTGCCATGATTGATTTTCCTGATTTGGTTTTGACAGGGTTACCAACACAAAAAAACCGCTCGTGATTTCTCACAGAACGGCGAAAAACAGCGGAATTTTCTGAAACTAAGGTTGGAAAATACTACATTGCGTAGTATAAAAATAAGTGTGGTGAGGGGGGATGGATAGGCCATCCCCGCCACATACGAAAGGAGAAAGAGATGAACTTGCAAATCGTCTCTATCGCTCTCCAACTGGTGTAAGTCGGGCTGTTTATTATAAACATCCTGCACCACTGGTAAGGTGAGCGACGCAGCCCCCTTGGCCGAGGGGGTTGCACTCCTTTCTTCAATATAGGAGCACAGAAATGTCAAAGCAAGATAAACTGACTTACCTCTCTATTGCCCTATCCCTCGTAATCCTTGGCCTGATGGCCGTAAACTTTGGCTGGGTCTAATGGCACCTGAGGAATTCAAGGCAGCGCGTAAACAGCTCGGGCTCACCCAGTCCGAGCTAGCAAAGGTTCTGGGCGTTAGCCTGATCACCGTTCAGCGCTCGGAGATACCGGCAGAGAAGAAATCATCATCCAAGCCCCATGCAACAATGGTGCGGGCTATGGGCTGGTTCCTGTCAGGGTTTCGCCCGCCTGAATGGCCGCAAGGCAAAGGCTAGAGCGTCTAGGGTTGTGGGTGGTCTCTACGCATCCTCACGTAAAACTTCGCCGAATACATCGCCTCTTAGCGATCTGACAAACTTACGGATGTCTTCGTCATAATCAAAGGCATCCAAAGATATGTCAAAGCGCTGCACCGGGTTTTCGCAAACAAGGCTGATATTGGTTTTATTAAAAAGAACCTTCCAGCTCCCGGCAACATTCGGCTCTCTTTCCAGAAAGGCACTTGCTCGCATTATCGCTAAATTCGCACCTTTTTCAGGGTCCCGAACTGACTGATAGCGAATAAGCTCAACATCATTTTTGTATGCCTCATCGGCTAGACCGATGCAGCAGCTGTAGTCTTTTCGATCAGTCCATTGATTGGAAAGCTCAACATACGGCGATTTCGTGAGGTCTAAATGCCTACAGGCTTTAACTGGCGTTTTTATCGCTGACTTATTGATCCAGTTCGCAGGTAGCCCGCTATCTGGAGAAGCCGCAAAAGTTTTTAGTTTGTAGAACAAACATTCGTAGACTGCAGTTTTTACATCTTCACTTGCGTAATAAACAGCATGATCAGAGTCTGATACTCGAAACCGCGAAGCTGGATATGGCTTGTATCGAGTTGGTGTAAAAAACAAAAAGTGTTTATTTTGAAATTCTTCACTTACAGGCGGCTTGATCTTTTCCAGTTCACTTTCGAGCAGATCATAGTCTTCAGTGCTTTCGGTAATTTTTCGACAACTATTGATGTGCTGCGCCTCGACAAGACGCCAGCACACTCTTTTCTCATAGGGATAAGGCTCACAAAGAAGTAAGTTTTTCCTAGACAATAGCTCTTCTCGAATCCAAGTAATCAGCAACTCTTACAAGGCTACCGATATCCTGAACCAAGTCAATTGGACGCCCATTAAGAGTAAGGTTCTTGTTTGTCATCCATTTCTGAACATAGACAGAGTCTTCGCCAGAAAGCGCATCTAGTGCACGAAAAATTCTGATGACTTGAAGAGCAAGGTCATACTCGGCTCCGCTCTCCTTCACGAATGCACCACTTTTTCGCCCACGAGAGAGCTTGGAGGGGCTTATTTTTAATACCTTAGCAAGTTGAGTATCGGTTAAACCTAATTTTTCAGCAGCCTTTAAAACCGCTCCACTAATTACACGTTCCTTATTATCTTTATTGTCTACGTGGTTATCGCGTTTATCTTGGCGAACCATTTCGACCTCCCCATTCCAATAAAACAGTCACAAATCTTGCATTTACATATGAAAGATATAAAGTGTTTGGTTGCATTTGCAAGAGCAATCCTGCAATACCGCCTCCCCTTTTTCTGCCAAAGTAATTCTATCAGCACGCTATAACGTGCGGATAAACTAGCAAAAACTAACGCTCTCCGGCCCCGCCTTGAGGATCCTTGATCTTTAGCGTTGTGGTTGCCCCTGCCCCTCGTGAGGCCTTGTGCGTGCGGCTTTCAATTCGGTAAAGCCCATCAATGCCAGAACGCAGCCCCTTGAGCCTGCAAGGGGCCTCTGCCTGCGCTGCGGGTTCGAGGTTTATTGTCACTGTGCCAGTGCCGCCCTCACGCCTGCCCCGGCTTTCGGCGGCATCGATGCTTTTTTCTGCGGTGCTTTCATCTGCTGCCATTGCGCGCAAAGCATTATCTACCCGCTCGTCCCCGCTTGACAGTCCTCCATCGATCTCGGCCTGCTTCCATGGGCGCTTCACTTCTTTGACTTTGGCTGTTTTGCGATCAAAGTGCCGCGCTTTACCGCCTGCAAACACACGCCTCAAGTCACGAGGCTCAACACTCCAGCTGATCAGGTTCTTACCGCGCTCGCAGACCACCTCTGGTAACTTATCATCTGTACCTTTTGCCTTGAGGATTGCCTTTTTGCCCCGCACTTTAAAGATGCCGCTATGCTCCTTGGCGAGCTGTTGGCCAGCCTGCAGCAGGCTTACACCCGCCACCCCCCAGTAGTTTCGCGTTATCCCTCCAAGCGCCTTGTCTACGACGATCTCGACGCCTGTTGTTTTGCCTAGGCCCTGCAAGAAGTCTTCAAGCGAGCCACCGTCCTTGTGCTGTGTCAACGGCTGCTTGATCTTGCTTGCATCATCTGTCCCCTTGGCCTTGACGGTGAGCTTCATCCCTCCACCGCGCGAGCCGGTTGATTTTGGCCGCTCTGTTACGCCTTCGAATACTTTGTAGTTCTCGAGATACACCGTGAGCTTGCTGCCAGCGCTAGGCAGTTTTATCTGCCCATCCGTATCATCCAATACCAGCGAGCAACGATCAGATGTCAGCCCCACTTTATCAGTTGCAGAGATGCTCATGAGATAAGGCCGCAGGTCCTGCGATATGTCCTCACCCTCGATTTCAACGCGCCAGTCCACTTTCCAACCTGACATTGCTAATCACCCGAATAAGTCGATTGTTTTTCGCTTGGGCCGCTCTGCTTGAGCAGGTAAATCAGGCAAGGCAATCAAGGATCCCTGCTCTAGTAGCACCCCCGCTGCAACCCCGCGATTAAGCCAGAGTGCTGCATTGAGCAGCCCTGCCCCTCCTTCCCCGAACTCCCGCGCAAGCAGCAGATCCAGAGTGAGATTGTCGCCTGCAATTTTGATTGTACGCATTCCAATCACCTCAAATCAAACAGGGAAAGCAGCTGGCCTATGAGCTGCTTGGGAGTGGGTAATTCTGGCGGCATTTCATCAAGCACAATCTGATGCTCGACCTCAAATCCCACACCGTCATCGAGCAAGTGCTTATGCGTTTCCGTTACGCTTTTGATTGCGTACAGCCCAAGCACAACCCCATCGCCGCGCGTAACCGGCACGACATCACCATTCGCCCGCATGGAGTTGAGCCAGTTTAGCTCCGTCAGGCCGCCGATTTTAGAGGGCAGGATTGTGCCTGAGATGCTGAGCTTGCGCCCTTCATCGCCGGTAAACTCACCCGGCCGAATGCCCCCGATAACGCTTTTACGTGCAATGCTTGCAGTCCCTGTGAGTACGGCTTTATCCGCTGAAAATGGGAATGTATCAACCATCACAGCCCCGATCATGTAGAGCAAAGCCAATCCTCCCTATGCCGGTTCAAGGTCGGCCTGTAGGCCGTTCATTGCATCGCCAATTCGATCCATGAGCTGCGCCATTACGCCCTCGGCATCCTCAACCCCGCTGATATGAATATCGCCAAAATTAACGGCGACCGCTTGCGCCGCACCCTGCCCGCCCGAAAGCATCGCCGCGGTCTCGCCTGCTGTGTGGACATATCCAGAGGCGCCAGGCGTAACCAGTTCAGGGCCGTATTCACCTACCAGATAGGTTTTCCCGCCTGCGATATGCCCGCCCGCAGCACGGGCACCGTCGACTTTTACAGAAGGTGTCCCTATACCCAAAAAAGATAAATCCGGCCATTTGATCAGGTTGCTCATGTCAATAGAGCCGATTGCATCAATAATCAGATCTGGCAGATTTTTGAACCATTCAATCAACCCCCAGAACGCCTCCTTGATCGCGTTCACCAACGCCTCACCAGCGCGCCGACCCGCGTTGCGGAAGCCTTGCTCAGCAGCGTCCGAATAATCATTCATTGTAAAAATGTCAGAGATCCACGAGCCCACGCGCTGCGGGATCGAAAGAACAAAATCTACGATATTGTTGAGGCTGCTCTGGATGAGATTGTAGGCCATACCTAAAGCGGCGCGAACAGTTTCCGGATCAATGCCCAGCAGCCCCGCAATATCAATCAGCCGCTGCGTTGCCCATTCGCCGAGCATTGAGGCGAGGCTAGCGAACCAGCTGCCTAAAGTCTCAAACAAGGTGCTCAAAGCATCTGCTATGGCCCCTACAAACCCTGAGACAAAGTTACTGATCGGCTCCCAGTAGTTGTAGATCACAAGCGCTATTGCAGCGACTGCAGCCACGATCGCCGCGACAAGTGCCACAATGGGAGCAGATATAGCGGCAACTGCGGCACCGACAGCCCCGGCGACCCACGACATCACAGCCGCAGCCCCTGAGGCAGCAGCGGTCAACGCGCCGAAGAACCCGCCCCCGGATACCGCTCCCATCAGCCAGCTGCCAACCAGCGCAGCGCGCAGCCCGACAAGCGCTGTCCGGATCACCGCTGTTGCCCTGCCGACAAACCAAGCGCACTGAAACACAGCAGTTTTTAGGTTTAGAAACGCAAAGCGGGATGCAATCGTCACAACGCGAAGCGCAACGAGGCTGCCTGCGATCGCAACAGCAGCAGCTGTTATTTCTGGGTGATTTGAAGCGAACTCCGACAACGCCTGCACGAACGGAATAATCGCAGCCATAATGTCGTTTAGAGCTGGAAGCAGCGCTCTCCCGAGTGATATTGCAAGTTCGTTCATGTTGTTTTTAAACAGCTGAATAGCGTTTGCAGTTGTTTTTGCCCGCTCGTTGTACTCCTCCTGAGCTGAGCCTGCATAATTGGTCTGATCACCAACAGCCCCTAGCGCCTGCTCAAGGAGCTCCGAATTTTCAATGAGAGGCGCAATAGCGCGCGCTTCATCGCCAAAAAGATCCGTGAGTGTCGCCGCTTGCATTTCCTTGGGCAGTTGCCGAATGCGCGTAATTATTGCCTTGAGTGTGCCGACAGCGTCCTTTTGCAATGACTTGCTAACCTTGGTTGCATCAAGGCCAAGTTTTGCAAAGGCTTCCCGCTGTGATTTCGTGGCGCTTTCACCGCGCGCAAGCGCTTTGCCCACGTTCCTGAAACTCGTTGCAGCCACCTCTGCCTCTGCCCCTGCCGCTATCATCGCCGATCCGATGGCTGCCGTTTGCTCAGCGGTGAACCCGTATTGTAGCCCAATTGAACCAACGCGGCGCATAAAATTCAAAATATCTGGTGCAGATGAGGCGCTGCTATTAGATAGATGGTTCATGGCATCTGCAAGCAGCTGGGTTTCTTCAATAGAAAGACCCAGCGCTGTTTTGATTTTGGCAAGAGACTCCCCGGTTTGCTCTGCGGAAATATCAAAAGCGACACCAACCTTTGCAGCCATCTCGGCAAATTGAGTTAACTCGCCGCCTGCCATACCTGCCTGCCCTGCTGCTGCGACAAGCGATGCGATTTCAGTGGCCGCCATCGGAATATCTAGCGCCAAATCGCGGATCTCGCGAGAAAGAACTGTAAAGCCGTCAGGCGTGTCGAAATCGACAACCTTTTTCACATCCGACATTGCGCTCTCAAACTCTGTCGCCGCCTGAATGGGCTGCGAAATCGCTTGAGCAAGCAAATAGCCAGTACCTGCAGCCTCTAGCATCGCCCCGCGCATATGCCCCATCTGCCTTGACGTATCGCGAACCTTTTCCTTCAGCCACACAATGTTATTCGCGGCAGCTCGCGCAGGTTTCGTTGCGTTATCTACGAGAGACAAAACAAGTTGTGACGTAAGAACAGACATGATTAACTTCTTTCGTTCGTTTCTACATGAATTCAGAAGAATTCAATCTGCATTTACTTAAACGAGGTATTGCGAATGACGAGGACAGTTAGAATAGAAAAGCGGCAGCGGGGATTTTTTGGTCAAATATTCAAGTGGCTTTTCATAATCTTCAATGCCTTAATGCTAATATGGCTTGTCGCCTACTGGGCGGAATTAGGAGAGATGAGTTCATCCATTCAGAGCGACGCTGAGTCGGCAGGCCTTGCCATTGGCGGCACAATTGGCAGCGGAATGCTGCTGACCTTTTGGGTTCTCGGCGATATTATCCTTGGTCTCTTTGTACTTTTTACCAGAGGCAAGAAAGTCATTACCGAGGAGGTCGTGCAATGAGGCATCTAGCGGTAATAGCAGTTGCAGGCGGCTTACTCTCTGCTCCTGCATTTGCATTTAACGATCTGGTATCAATGCAGCTTGCGACAGAACTGGGAGGGCTTATTGCCTCGGAGGACATTTGTGACCTAACGCTTGATCAAGCGGCAATTGAAAGCTGGATTGAGGCCAAGATTCCCGCTGATGACATGAGCTTCATGGGGTCGTTAGATATGATGATCGAAGGCACGAAATACAATCTCCGCGACATGGGAGCCTCTCAAAAAGCAGCCCACTGCATGCAGGCCCGCCGCTCAGCCAAAGCGGCAGGTTTTATCGATTAGGCCGCAAGCTTTTCAGGGAGCGGGAGTATGATATCAGCTTATCGATCTCCCACTCCTCCACCTGATCAATCGGTGTGTTGAGTTCCCTTGCGGACTGCGCAATGAGGCAGCGCCAAGCTACCCCTCCGCTTTTGCTTTCATGAGATCGAGCCCCGACTTTCCCAGCAGCGGCGCTACTGCCTCGCCAACCTTTACAAAATCCTCCATGTCCAGCTCTTCGACAACTGCCACGTCAACACCCGCCAGATTAGCAAAGAGCAGATACCCTGCCTTAACTTCACTCGTCTCGGCCTCGGCGATTAAAGCATCCTTTGCCCGCATCCGGCGGAACGAAAGCTCGTTAATCTCGCGGCCATCATGGGTAACTGGATAATCAAGTTTAACTGTAACACCTGTTGTTTCTGTCATGCAGCACCTATAAAAAAGCCCCAAGGCAAATGCCTTAAGGGTCTTAAGTTGGTCAGAATTGTTTAAATACCAAGGGCGCGTTTGGATGCCTGCGCCATTGAGCTGGGGCGCAACTCACGCTCCCAATAGTCCCAGTAAAACAGCTCTTCATCATCTCGCTGCACGACAAGGCGGGACACCTCTTTGAACACTAGGTTAAAGCCCGCCAGCTCCTCCCCGGTCATTTCATCGCCTTCAAATTCAGCGATTGCCCCATATATTTCGCCGCGATAGGAGACCCAGCGGTTTTCAGGGAAAACGCGCATGGAAGCTGCGAAAGTCCATGCCGTCGGCTCGCCAAACATTTTGCGCAGATCAGGGTCCTCCCCCTTGATCTCTGCCTTAGGCTCAAGAGCCTCCAGTCGGGGCATGATAAAATCAACGCTGCCGCGCCCACCTCCCGGCGCATGGCTAACCGTTTTGAATTTAGGGCTGGGAATGTGCAGCTTGGTCAGGATGTTGGCACGGGAAATCTCCGGTGCGTCTTTGCGGCGCAGGTCAATATCACCCACGATATTTAGCGGCTGTTGCATGGTAGTATGCTCCTGAAATCAGGGGGATTAGACGGTTGTGTTCAACCCGTTGATGATGTCCTGAACCAGCGCTTTTACAGCTGGCCGGTAGGGCTGCATCTCGATGTTTGCGAGCTTAAAGCTGCTCGCCTCTTCTTGGCCCACTTCAATATTCAACTCGCCCAAGCGAATGTTTTCAGGGCTGTTTTTATCCGCTGTGAACATTTTCTCCGCTGGGGTATAGCCTAGAATGTAACCTCCGGCTTTCAAGTCACGCAGCATGTAGGTGATGTCCTGCAACCAAGCCTCTACAAGCCCGCGGCTGATTTTTGGCCCCAAGCGCTCGCGGGTAATCTTGATCAACTGGGTTTTGATATAGTCCGTGCCGCGCACTTGGTGGAGCTGTTTCCAATGACCCTCGGCCCCAGCCATGTCCGTACCAATAAAGCGGTAACCGCCATCAGCAACCGACCCATAAACGCCAGTTTCGCCCTCAGCAATGATCGAGACGTCCGCCTCTAGCATCTGCTGTCCTTCGCTGCCCCCATCTAGAAAGTTAAACGGAATTGTACGGTTGAGCCCTGCTAACCCATAAATTGGGCGGTTGCAGATTGGTTGAAATGGCATGCCGAAATGCTGGTTATCGGTGCGCACCATGAGGCCAGCAACGCGGGCCGCCATGCCGCGGGTAACGATATTCTCACCCTCATAAACACGAGCTGCAACCCCGATAGGAAACACGCGACCAGAGGTCATTTTCTCACGTGCTGATATGGACTTTTCCTTTGTGGTCGGGTCCACATCAACTGGCGCAACAGCGAGGATTTTCCCAAGGTTGGCTTCGAGCGCTGCAACTACCGGACTGGCGGTTGTGTCATCGGCGCGGTAGGCCGTGGAGCCTGCAACAACAACGCCCGGCGTTGCGTTTACAGCTGATGGAATTTGGTCAATACCATCAATAACTCCCTTGATGGACGCCGCTGTTTTTGCTGCGTCGGCGTCTTTTTTAGTGCGCACAACAGTGACATCAGCTGAGGAATTGAGGCCGGTTAGTTGGTCCTGAATTCCGCGCATATGGCTCATTAGGAGCCCTGTGCCTAACGCATCCGTTGCCTCAGTGTCAGAGGATGAAAAACGAACCGGCGTATCCAGCTTGAATTCGCTTTCTGATGCGTCTTCACTGGTATCGATTACCAGAACTTTGCTTAGATCGCCCTTGGTGACCGGAAACGACTGATCTTTGGGCGACGAGAATTGCATGCCGATCGCGGGCTTGCTCATGTGCGTGTCTCCAATAAGAAACCCGCCTCAATGGGCGGGTGGTGGTTATCATCGAAACTGAGTATAAGATCTGCCTTATGTTCAAAACCTTCCTAGTTTCAGACATAAGGCCGATCTTAAAAGAAGTCTGGCTTTGCAACTGAGCGGGTTAGCGCCATCAACCCTTGCTGTAGGTTCGTAGTGCCAATCGCCAACCAACGCTTATCTATTGCATCTGAGCTGAATAGTTTTTCTGTCAATTCGCCAAGTTCTTTCCCTTTGATCTTGATTTCATTCATCAAGTCAATTTCATCTTGAGAAAGCTCACGATAACCTTTGATTTTACGGTGTTGATTGTCCATTTACGCCTCTCCTTATTAAGGTCTGTGTATTGAGTTTAGTCAGGCCACAACTCAGCGGCGGTTATGTCATCAGGCAGTGGCTCCATGGCCTCGATTACATCCGATGCATTGCGGATAGCGGTGATGTGGTCCCAGATCGCCTGCCCAGCCTCGACCTCTGCCAGCTCTGCCGCAGTGAGAGTGCCGCCCTGTGAGAGTTTGAGCGCAAACTCGGTGCCGCGAGCTGTCAGGTTGCGCTGCCTCCACTCAGGACAAAACGCGATAATCCGGCGATGCGCTTCGGCTTTAATCTGGGTGATAATCTCGGGGCGGGTTGGGGGCTCTGGTTCTGGATCTGGAACCCGTTCCCAGCCATCCGCGCCGTATTTGCCGGTGAGCCAGTTTTCAAACTCAGGGGTAGCGCGGCCAACAATCACATTTTTCGTAGACAATATTTTGAAGGTTGCTGTCATGTGACCTCACAAGGTGATTGCATCATTATACGGCTTATTGACTAGATACCTGAGACGGATTGCACCGTTCTGCCCATTTGCTTCAACACCACCCCCCGCCCACGCACCCATGCCATGCACGAGCCATACGGCGGCGCGTTTGGTTTGAATATATTCCCCCGGAGGGAAGTTGCCATAACCGCCGCCAAGGTTTACATCTCCACCGCCACCCAACCCTTGATTCTTGCGCTCGCCGCCACCCGTAGCGTGCATACTCACGCCAACCGCCGTCACTGATGTTGTCCCCCCAGTAGGCCGAGAGGAGCGCCCCACTTCGCAATCCAAAATAAGCCCAATCGGGATTGGAGACAGTATTTTTTTGGAATACCCGCCAGAGCCGGTATAGGGTTCTCCACTGATCCTAGTTCCACCGCCGCCAACAACTTCGATACTCAACGGACCGAAAGCGTTTTGAGGTAGTGGGAATGGACCCGACTTTGTAATGATTTTTTCTTCTATTCCTACATAGGTTTTTAAGCCAGCAACCTCCGCCTTATCCGCCTTCGTCTCTAGCGCGGTTTGTACATCTGCCTCTACCTGCTGGAGAGCGGTGGCTGTGGTGGCTGCATCTGCCTTATCCTTGACCTTGGCGATTTCCTCTGCCGCGCCGGGCAGTGGCTGCCAGCCGGAGGGGCGCTTCACCAGCACCGCCCCGATGGGCGCGGCCTGCGCCTCAACATCGCTCAACTGGTCCAGTTTATGGCCGTGATTGGCCGGGGCTTTTTTGGCCAGTTCCAGCGCCAGCCCCTGCACCTCCTCGATCTGGTGGCCATGGTCGGCCGCCGCTTTGCCCGTCAGCTCCGATTTTACCTGCGCCACCGCGCCATCCAGTTTTTGGCTGTTGCTGTTGAATTTCTTCCATTCCTCGGCAACGTTTTTAGTGGTGCCATCGATCAGATCGAGGCCGAGATTGTCGGTTTTTGCCATGATCGCTCATCTTTCCTAAATCGCAGCGGCGCGGGTGGCGGCAATGTAAGGCCGCGCCGCCGGTGTGCCTGTCAGCTCGATTTTTACCGCACTCATTTGCCCCAATTGGCCGGAGAGGTCCGCGCTAAAACGAACATCCTGCCAGCCCGGCAGGTCCAGCGGTTCGGCACTACCCTGCGCCAGCTCTACCCAGCCGCCCGATTTATCGCGCACCGATATGGTGGCGGTAGCCCCGGCTGGCAGGCGCGCATCCACGCGCACGGGCAGACTATCCGCACCGCCTACTTTAAACGCGCGGCTGACATACTGGCCGCTGCTGGCGAGCTGGCTTGCAACCAGCTGCACACCGGGCATGAGCACTGGCGATGCGGTGGCCGTGCCTTTGAGCACCGCAAACACCTCCACATGCTCATCTAAAAACGCGTCCAGCTGCAGCGGCGTATCGGCCTCGAGCACCAGCAGTTCACCGCTGGCGCGCTCCACCTCAAAATGTACCGCGCAGCCCGCCTCGGGCAGCTCCACAGCGGCGCGAATGAGCAGGTCCGAGCAAGCGGTTAGCTCCACCACGCCAAGTGATAGGCGCGTTTCCAGCTGGGTAAAGCGCGGCGCATGCAAGGCAAATTTTAAGTCACTATCGTGCAAATGGTTCCAGCTGGAGCCGGTAGAGCTCTCCACCTCATTCCCCAATGCATAGGCGTTTTTGGTGACGCGGATCTGGTCGTTAAAATCCACCGCATTGCCCACAATAGCGCGCGATATGGCGTGCTCGTTATCGCCGGTGAGCAGGCACAGCGCATAGCGCCGGTCACGCGGTAGATAGGGCAGATCGGCAAATACAAACTGTGTCCAGTTACCTGTGCTCACAGTGCTCATATCCACCTGCGTTTGCGCCAATACCTCATCCAGCACGTCGCCATCACCGCCCACAGCGCGCAGCTCGCACACCACCGGCTTTGTTTTGTCGCCAATGGCGCAGAACTCCGCCCAGAACGCTCCCAGATGGCGGCCCTGATCTGGCAGGATAACGATCTGGCCGCGAGGATCATTGCGCCGCCGGCGCACCCGCCGTGGCAACTGCTCAAACCGTGTGACCACGCGCCGGCGCATCTGCACCAAGGTGCGCCCGCGTGCGGTAAAGCTCGCCTCGGCCCATGATCCGGCCATCCCCGTTACCCGCACCAGTTTTTCTCCTACGGGGAATGTGAGCGCCGGTATTTGCAGGGCGATCTGCAAAGCGCCGTCCTCATCAGCCACATGCGCGCCTGCGGGCGTCATGTCCACGCCGTCAAATTCAAGTTTTTGCAGCCGTTCGCCTGCGGCCATGCGGGTGAGCTCAATTGCCAGCGTTTGCGCGCGGATGAAGCTGGCAGGTTCCTCGCGGGCGCCCAGTTGCTCCACGCTGCTCACTGTGCGCGGGCCGCCGCCGCGAATGGTGCGGGTGCGCTGGCTGGCCCATTCCTCGCGCACATCCACCCAGAAATCGCTGGCAGGGGTAACCTCGATCTCTGCCGGATCGGGCTCGAAATTGGCAAAGCGGTTGATTTTCACGCAGTCGTTTTTAAGGGGCTGCTCGACAATTGGTTCCAATTCGTAGGGCAATGTCGCTACCGTTTGCAGCGCCAGATTATGCACGGTTGTTGTCAGTGCCAGCGCCAAGACGCCGCCAGAGGAGGCCAGTGTCTGCACTGCCCCCGCATCACGAAACCGGTCATCCACATGCGCATCGGCAAATATGCCGTATCTTGCCGGTGGCTCGCGGTCTGCCAAGCGTTGACGCGATTGCGCCAAAGCCAGCGCATCCAGCTGGCGATAGAGCAGCGAGGCCAGCTCGCCGATATCCTGCATGGTGTAGCGGCCCGGGCCGTTATTCTCAACGCGCGGCGTCCCTGCAAAATCGTTGTGCACCT
>NZ_LLWC01000009.1 GCF_001561995.1 Polycladidibacter hongkongensis | reverse complement strand
CCGCCTACGTTTCTCTTTCTTACATTATAAAATTGTCAATGAGCACGAGAAAATCAAACAACCAATTCTCTCACTTCCAACCAACCGCCGCTGCCCCGCAAGGCCGCCGCCGTCTGGCGTGGGGCGGGTTATAGGCACACCAAACAAAACCGTCAACCCGATTTTCCAAGTTTTTGATGTTTCTTTCAAAATTTCTCAAAAACTAACAGCAACAGTGGATATCTAGCAGAAGAAAACAGCTAGGCATCAAAAGCTACGCATGAGTGGCCAGCCAAAATCCGTGGCTTACGAGCATTTGCACTACGTGCCGCAGCAAAGGCGGATCAACATGGCACAGAAGACTGGGAGAAAAAGCAGGCTGCACACAGCGAAGACGCATGTCCCCATTATCTTCTAGATAAACAGGAATAGCGCGCCGAACCGGCGGGAAGAGAACATCTCGAAAAGCATCACAGCGCCGGCCGCTTCGCCGAACAGCCCGTTAGCTCTTTATATCAATATTTATGGAGGGAGATAACTTGCCGATAAGAGGAATGGTACAGACGAGTGGATTCGAACCACCGACCTTCGGAGCCACAATCCGACGCTCTAACCAACTGAGCTACGTCTGCTTGGCAAGTGCGCGGAACATAGGTTTTAAAATTGAGGTTGGCAAGCCCCTATTTGAAACAATTTCAAAAATTCCACAGAACGGGGATAAGCGCTGATATATATAAAGAATTCGCGTTAGCGCTCGTGTGTTTGCAACACAAATTGCCAAGCAGACACGAGCGCTTTTTAATTTGCACCTAGATCGTAGTTTTAAAGCGGCTTCCAGCTTTTTCCATGGCCACGCGCCCTGGGCGAGTCATTTCTTCTGCCAGAGTTTTTGAGGCGTCTTGCAGTTCCTTTGCCTGTGAGGACAGAAGATCAAACTGACTGCGGACGAAGGAGGATTGCAGCTCTACAGCTTCTGCCATTGTTTTGGCCGCCATGAGCTCTCGCAGGTGCGCGAAAGTGGCGTCTGTATTTTTTTGTGCCGCATCCAGCGCCTTAAGACTGTAGGAGGACACACCTTCGCGTGTTGCCTCTACCGCCTCCTCAACTGCTTCGCCTGCATCTTCAAAACTGCCTTTGGCCTGCTCATAGGCATCGCGTGCTTGCTCTATGCCCTTTTGCCCCATTTCACGAATGGTCTCCGGGATATCTTTAAGGGCATCTGGCAAATCCATCGGCGCAGCAGACAGCGGATCTGCCTTTGCCTTAGATTCTGCTGCGGCGGTAGATGCCTTGGTCGCCTTAGTTGCCCGAGGTTTAGATTCGGCCTTTGGTGCCGTTGCTTGTGTTGTAGCCATAATCGAAATTCCTTCCTGATTTAAACACGTCAGGAACCCATTGGCGGCAGCTGCATCGCGGAATTTGGGAGGAACACGCGCTAGCAATACTGGGAGGAAACCTGCCGCCAATGACATTCCGTAGGGAGACTATAACGCGATCCATGTTGCGTTGCAACATAATATTGCATCGCAACAAGAACACCCCTATCTGAGGGCGAGTTACTCTGGTCGAAAAGCGAGCGCTTCCCGCCCTGACTATAAGAAAAGCCTGATGAGATCAGCAGCCCCGAAAACAGATGGTACCAACATCGCAAGTCTTCTCATTAATATAGGAGGCACTGCGCAACGCGCGTGCGGCGTTCGTCGCCTCGTGACGCCTTAACGGGCGGCTAATGCATCGACGCCGGTTTGTGCGTGGTGGTTTATGTTGTGGAAGGCAAGATATGCTTGGACGCTTAGCGCGGCCTTGCAAACTATATATAATGGAGTTGAAGAGTGGGGGCCCTTGCTGTTGTGCTGCGTGTTTGACTTGGCAGCCGCAAACAGCAAGGCATGAGTGAGGCGCAGGTGTCATGAGTGAATTTGTTTTTAAACGCCGTCAACGGCCAGTCCGGTTTACATGGCACACCGATGCCACCGGCGCGTTGCTGCGCGTTTCCGACGAATTCTATGAATTGTTAGGACCCCAATCGCATTTGATCCTTGGCAAGACATGGCCAGAATTGGGCGCTCTGCTGCAATTAAAGCTACCCAGCAATGCCTTAGATGCGTTGCAGAGAAACGAAGGATTTTCCGGCGTTACATTGAATTGGCCAGCATGCCATAGCCATATGCGTGTACCGCTTGATGTTTCTGTGCACCCGGTTGAAGATGAAGGGGAGTTTTTGGGATTTGCCGGTTTTGGCGTTATTCGTAGCGTAGATGCTTTTGTCGCTGCCGACTATGTCGACCCGCTTATCTGCGTTGCGGACGCCTTGCCCACCGCAGCAAAGGTGAAGGAAACCACAAAAGCCACTGCACAAACACCAGATTCCGAACAAGAACTGGAGGAAGAAGGCGCGGGGCTATTGTCCCCTGATATGCGCTCCGCTTCTGTTTCCGGTGCAGGTGCGGATTATGATCTTGATATCTCCGAGGAACTCTCCGAGCAGGTGTTTAAAGACGCCGGTCACGATACCAAGCCAGCCGAGCCAACTGAAAACAGAACGCGCCCCCCCTCCCCAGTGGCTGTCGATACCAGTGATAAAGAAAACTTCAGCACGCTCATTGCCCGTTTGCCAGATGCGCCGCAACGCAACGCGCCACGTGACCGACCCAAAAGCCTTGCGGAACTGACATCCTCTATTGTTCAACTGGTAGACCGAGGGGCTGTACCGCAAAAACCATCGCCATCCATAGCGCACCCTACCCCGCAGGGAGAGCCCACCCCACCGGATGTAACCGCAGTAGAGCAGAAAGACTATGATGAACACTCAGCAGGGGTTACTCAAAGCGGCGAGGTAGGTTTGCTGGAGCTGGACGATGATCGCCTAAGCAAGCCAGAGCGAGATGCGTTTGCCAAGATCGCGCGCGCCTTGAGTGAAGAAGACGGGACGTTGCTTTCAAACCTGACCGAGCCCAAGAAAAAGAAGAAAAAGGGGAAAAAGAAAGACAAGGAAGAGGCTACCGCTGCCCCCTTGCTCGTCTCTAACGAGAAAAAACGGGAAACGGAAGGAACCGATCAATCTGACACTGATAACTTGGCACCTGCAAAAGATGCTGCCGCTCCAGATAGTCCCAAAACCGTGCCAGCGGGGGAGGCAACGCCGACCCACGAAAGCGAGCTGCGGCAATTGCAGGCGACGCTCGACATGATAGCAGATGCACTTGTTTGGCTGGATGCGCAGGGCCGCGTGATGAACATTAACAGGCAGGCAGAAAAGCTGTTTGAATGTGCGAACGAGGATTTGCAAGGACAAATTTTTAGCTATCTGTTTGCCGAGCAAGACAAGCAGGCCGTGGAGGGTTTGTTTGAAGGGCAAAGCGGCATTGGTGTTCCATCCGTACAACGTGAAGCCCTTTTTGTGGATGCGCTGGCCGATAGCGGCACGGCAATTCCGGTGCGTGCGCAACTGATCAAGCTTCCTGATGGTGATCTTGAGGAACGGCCGTCGAGTTGTTTGTTGTTGCAAGATTGGCGGCAGGTTCATGCAAACACGCATTTGCTTAAAACCAGACTGGCGACAAGCACTCAAGAAAGCGCCCGAAAAAGTGCTTACTTGGCTGAAGTTTGTCATGAAATCCGAACTCCGATGAATGCAATTGTCGGATTTGCAGAGCTTCTTACCGGCCCCGAAAGCCAGCGCCTAAGCAAAGAGAAGCAAGAGGACTACTTGGCGGACATCCTCAACTCAAGTCGTTATGTCCTGAGCCTTGTCTGTGACTTGCTAGACTTAGAGCGGATCGAGAGCGGCAAGCTGGAGCTGCACTTTGAGGCAGTAAGCCTTGCAGACATCGCGCAAGACTGCATTGCCTTAATGCAGCATCAAGCCCAGCTCTCCCGTGTGGTTTTACGCAGTAGCATCCCCAGTGCGCTGCCAGATGTTGTGGCAGATCCACGCTGTATCAAACAGATTTTGCTCAATCTGCTATCGAACTCATTGAAGTTTACTCCTGCTGGCGGGCAAATCATTTGCTCTGTGGGCTACGGCGCGGATGGTAACCTCACCTATTCTCAGCGAGATACCGGCATTGGGATGAACGCAGAGGCGCTGGAATTGGCGTTGCAACCGTTTAAACAACTGGAGCCTTCCGCTAGTGGCGAGGGCAGTGGGCTGGGTTTGCCGCTCACAAAAGCGCTGATTGAGGCAAATCGAGCGGAATTCTCCATAGAATCGCAGGAGTCTGAGGGTACCTTGGTGCGGATGATCTTCCCGACACAGCGGGTTTTAGCGGATTAGCCTCTGAATGCGTCGTGTCAGATCCATAGAGAGACCATGCTGACACTTGCCGCGATTGAGGAAGCGAGAGAGTTACTCTCTCGATTTATGCAACCGACACCACAGTATGTTTGGCCCTTGCTTGATGCGCAGCTGGATTGCCGAGTTGTGGTAAAACACGAGAACCATGCACCGACCGGGTCTTTCAAGGTGCGCGGCGCAATTGCTTATATTCACGAACAAGCCCTCCATCAGCCACGTGGCGCTCGTTTTGTCACTGCCACGACAGGGAATCACGGGCTCGGACTTGCCTTTGCCTGTCAAAAATTTGGCTATACCGCCGCGGCGGTTATGCCTGTCGGGGCCGCACTTGGTAAAACCAGTAATTTGCAGGCGATGGGCTGTTTCGTTGTTGAGCATGGACATTCCTACCTTGAAGCAGAGGCGTATTCACAGGGCTTGGCACAAGAGCAAGGGTTTGTGCACGTGCCCAGCTTTCATCACGCCTTCGTCTGCGGCGCGGCAACCTATGTGATGGAGCTGATTGCAGCGCACCAAGAGCTTGATGCACTGTTCCTTCCGATCGGTATGGGCGCTGGAATATGTGGCGCATTGGCCGTACGCGATGCACTGGCACTTGATCTCAAAATCATCGGAGTTGCGCATAAATCCAGCTCTCTTTCACAGGGAGAGGGAGCGGGCGCCTGCCGTACGTTTGCTGATGGCATGGCATGCTCCCAGCCTAGTGGAGCGGCGTTGGCGCAAATTCGAGCAGGCTGTGATGCACTGGTATTCGTTGATGATGACGAAATTGCAGAAGCAATTCGCGTTTTGTACCGCTGCTGCCACAATCTGGCTGAAGGTGCGGGGGCAGCAGCGCTGGCCGGAGTGATGCAAACAAAGGCCAGCTGGAGAGGTAAGCAGGTGGGAATTCCACTTTGCGGGCAAAACATCGACAGAGTGCAAATGCGGACAGTTTTGAGCGGGGCGACACCTTCGCCACAATAATACCCAGCCTATCAGACAAGCTGCGAGTGCTAGTAATATTTATTTGCAAGTTCCCAAAGAAATATTGACAGTAAAACTCAGGTTTACTAAGAGAATGTAGGTCGACTTGTCTGAGTTGGACCAGCCTACAAGTTCTAATCGGAGATCACCTTATGCGTGCACTACGCGGAATTCGCACTAGTATTCTGGGAATGTGTGTTATTTGTGCCCCTGCACTTGCCAATGCAGCCGAGGTCAATATCTACTCCCACCGCTCGCCCGATCTGATCCAGCCATTGCTAGAGGCGTTTACCAAAGACACCGGTATCAAGGCAAATGTGGTTTTTGCCAAGAAAGGTTTGGCGGAACGCATTGACGCGGAAGGCGAAAACTCTCCGGCAGATTTGCTGCTGACTGTTGACATCGGCTTGCTGCAGGCGGCAGAAGATCTCGGCGTGACGCAGGAAGTGAACAGCGATGTGATTAACGGCAATATCCCAGCGAACCTGCGTGATCCTGATGGGCATTGGTTTGGCCTCACCACGCGCGCGCGCATTGTCTATGCCTCAAAAGACCGTGTTGCCCAAGATGCGATTACCTATGAAGAGTTGGCGGATCCGAAATGGAAGGGCCGATTGTGCACACGCTCTGGCCAGCATGTGTATACGATTGGCTTGATCGCCTCCATGCTGGTGCATCACGGAGAAGAAGAAACCAAAGAATGGCTTGAGGCAGTGCGCGACAATCTCGCCCGCAAGCCAACCGGTAATGACCGCGCGCAAGTGAAGTCTATTTATGCCGGTGAGTGTGATATTGCACTTGGCAACACCTACTACATGGGCAAAATGGAAACCAACGAGAAAGACCCAGAGCAAAAAGATTGGGCGGCCTCGGTTAAAGTATTGTTCCCGAATGCAGATGGGCGTGGTTCGCACGTGAATATCTCCGGTGTTGCCATGGCGAAGCATGCGCCAAACCGGGAAAACGCACTTAAGCTGATGGAATACTTGTCCTCTCCAAAAGCACAGGGCATTTACGCTGCCCAGAATTTTGAGTATCCGGTATTGGAGGGCGCGCCGGTCTCCGAGCGTGTTCAGTCTTGGGGTACTTTGAAACCAGACGCAGTTTCCATTGACAAGATTGGCTTCGAGCGCCGTAAGGCAAGTGAACTGGTCGATCAGGTTGGCTTTGATAACGGGCCGCAGTCCTAATAGTGAACACGGATATATCATCCAGCCAGGAATAGAATGCTTCATAGCCAGATGACGAAATCCTATCGCATGTTTGCAGCGCGCACTTCGGTTTTCACCGGGGAGCGCGTTGTTCGCGTCTTATCTCTTGCCATTTCCGCTATCGCGCTGGCACCGTTGCTGGCAGTCGTTTATCTCGCACTTGGGTCTTCAAGCGAGGTTTGGCCGCATATTTCCAAGTATGTCTTGCCAGAGGCGACGATCACCACACTGCTGTTAATGCTGGGCGTGGCCACTCTGACCGCTGTGGTTGGGGTGGTGTGCGCTTGGCTGGTTGCCATGTGCCGCTTTCCGGGACGGCGCCTCATGGATGTTGCTCTGCTGCTACCGTTTGCTGTTCCCACCTATATTATCGCGTTTTCCTATGTGGAGCTGATGGACTACACGGGGCCAGTGCAAACGCTGTTGCGAGATGTCTTTGGCTTCCATACCTCGCGAGACTACTGGTTCCCTGAGATCCGCTCACTCGGCGGCGCGGTTTTCGTGATGGGCTTTGTGCTCTACCCGTATGTTTATCTGGCGGCGCGTGCGAGTTTTCTAATTCAATCTGCCTGCACATTGGATGTCTCACGCACCTTAGGCGCGGGGCCATTGCGGCTGTTTTATTCTGTGGCGTTGCCGCTAGCGCGCCCGGCGATTGTGGTTGGTCTAACTCTTGCATTGCTTGAGTGTTTAAACGATATCGGCGCGGTTACATTTTTTGGCGTCAAAACACTGACTTTTGCTGTCTACGACACATGGCTGAACCGCTCTAGTCTGGCAGGTGCGGCACAAATTGCTGTTGTAATGCTGGCGCTGGTGCTCGGCCTTATGTGGTTGGAGAGTTTTGCAAGGCGCAAGCAGCGCTTCCACCAATCCACCGGTACCTATCGCAGTTTGCAGGCTTATCAGCTCACCGGTGTTTCTGCACTTGCGGCGCTTGCAGCCTGCGCGTTGCCGGTGTTACTTGGTTTTATCCTGCCTGCCGGAATGCTGCTTAGCCGCTCACTGCGCCGTTTAGACCAGCTGGCAGACCCTGCCCTATGGCAAGCTGCTGTCAATTCGCTATGGCTGGCAATCATTGCCTGTAGTTTTGCTGTGGCGATGGGCTTGATGCTCACCTACAACCGCCGCCTGCTGCCAAGTCGCGCCAATCAATGGATCGGGCGCATTGCCTCTATTGGCTATGCAATTCCCGGCACTATTCTTGCCGTTGGCATATTGCTGCCTGTCGCCGGGTTGGACAACATGATCGCCTCGTTCTCAACGCACTATTTTGGGTTCAGTACCGGTTTGTTGTTGTTGGGCTCGGGCACCGCCTTGATCTACGCTTATTGCGTGCGTTTTCTTGCTGTGGCCTATGGGCAGCTTGATGGCGGATTTGGCAAGATTACCCCGCACTATGACATGGCGGCGCGCACATTGGGCCATGGACCTATGCAAACACTTGGGAAAGTGCATGTGCCGTTGCTGCGTCCTGTTTTGCTCTCCGCCATTCTCGTGGCATTTGTGGAGTGCATGAAGGAGCTGCCTGCAACCTTGTTGTTACGCCCGTTCAATTTTGAAACGCTGTCTACCACCGTCTACAACCATGCCTCAATGGAAGCGTTTGAGGATGCGGCCCTGCCCTCGCTCGTGATCGTCGCCGTGGGCATTGTACCTGTGATCATGCTTGCCCGCACCAGCTCAGCCAGCTTTCGCAACAAAGTTCGGTATCACACTGCGGCAGCTTCCAAAACCACCTTGGGTTCTCACACGGAAGCTGCAAGGCAAACCTAGCGGGTTGCTGTGGCGAGCTTGAGCGCCAAACCAACAAATACCAGAGATGTGACTTTGTTCATCACGTTTTGCGCGGTTTGGGAAGCAAAAAGCCGTTGGCCAACATGGCCAGCAGCCAAGGCGATGCCTCCAAATACGAGTAGCGTTACCAGCATGAAGCAGGCGCCCAGTTGTAGAAACTGCGGAAGTAGCGCCCCGTGTTCAGGCGATACGAATTGCGGAAGTAGGGACAAAAAGAAAATCGCCACCTTGGGATTTGTAATGTTCATAATAACGCCACGCAGGTAGAGTGCGCGAGCGTTTACTGCCACGCTTTGCGCCTTACTGCCTTCGGCATCCAGCTGCATTGGTTTGGCCCGAAAGGCGCCAAGAGCAAGATAAAGCAAATAGGCTGCACCTACATATTTTACGAGGGAAAACGCCAGCTCCGAGCTTTTAAAGATTGCTGAGACCCCAAGTGCAACAGCGGCACTGTGAAAAATGATGCCAGTGCTCAGACCAAGCGTAACGAGTAAGCCCGCACGCCAACCAGATGTCGCTGACTGGGTCAATACGAAGATATTGTCTGGCCCCGGCGCAAGGGCTAGGACAACGGCAACAGCGAAAAAGGCACTCAAAGTCTCTAAGGGCAGCATTTTACATTCCAATTCCAGATAAAAAAGTGGCGGCCCTGAGGCCGCCGCCGCTTCACATCATGCTAGAGGCGCTGCTATTCAGCGTCAACCAGCGTGGCTTCGGTGTTGTTACGCACATCGTCCATGCTTACGCCGTCTGCAAGCTCTACCGGTTTTAATCCACCCTCGACAACATCAAACACGCCGAGATTGGTAATGATCCGGTCAACGCACTTCACACCGGTTAGCGGTAGAGCGCAGGCCTTCAGTAGCTTTTTGTCGCCGCGTTTGTTGGTGTGGTCCATCAGTACCACAACGCGTTTAACGCCAGCCACCAGATCCATGGCGCCGCCCATGCCCTTTACCATCTTGCCCGGTATCATCCAGTTAGCCAGATCCCCGTTTTCCGATACTTCCATGGCCCCCAAAATCGACAAATCGATATGACCACCGCGGATCATCGCAAAACTATCGGCTGAAGAGAAGTAGCTGGTGCGTGGCAGCTCTGTGATTGTCTGTTTGCCAGCGTTGATGAGATCCGCATCCACTTCGTCTTCCGTTGGAAACGGGCCCATACCGAGCATGCCGTTTTCCGATTGCAGGGCAACGTCCATTCCCTCGGGAATATAGTTGGCAACCAGTGTTGGAATGCCAATGCCAAGGTTAACGTAAAACCCATCTTGCAATTCGCGTGCTGCGCGGGCAGCCATTTGGTCGCGTGTCCAAGCCATATGCAGTGCCCTCCCTTAAGCGGTGCGAATGGTGCGCTGTTCGATGCGCTTTTCAAATGTGCCTTTGACGATGCGATCGACAAAAATACCTGGTGTGTGAATGTGGTCCGGATCCAAGGCGCCGATTTCGACAATCTCTTCAACTTCCACAACAGTGGTTTTGCCAGCCGTCGCCATCATCGGGTTAAAGTTACGTGCCGTTTTACGGAAAACAAGATTGCCTTCCTTATCGGCTTTCCATGCTTTCACCAACGAGACATCTGCTGTCAGCCCCGTTTCCATGATATAGGTTTCACCGCTGAATTCTTTGTGCTCTTTGCCCTCGGCAATCAACGTGCCCACACCTGTTTTGGTATAGAAGCCGGGAATGCCAGCACCGCCAGCGCGGATGCGCTCAGCCAAAGTGCCTTGCGGGTTAAACTCCAGCTCAAGATCGCCGTCCAGATACTGCTTTTCGAAGGTGGCGTTCTCGCCCACATAAGAGGAAACCATCTTCTTGATCTGCCGCGTTTGCAGCAGCAGGCCTAGGCCAAAATCGTCCACACCGGCATTATTTGATATGGCGGTGATGCCTTTTGCACCGCTGTCACGCAGCGCCACAATCAGATTTTCAGGAATACCACAGAGGCCAAAGCCACCTGCCATCACAGTCATGCCATCGAAGGTTAGTCCCTCCAAGGCCGCAGTAGCACTTTCGTATATTTTGTTCATCACTGTCTCCCAAGCCAAGATGGGCCGGGTTTCCCCCCTCGCCCTTAAACCGCCGGGTGTTCCCACACTCCCGGGAAACACCGCTGCGGCAGTCTTGTTCACGTATCTTGATAGCGGTGAATTGCCGCGGGGCCAAGCGGACTTTCCCCGCAATGCCTGCAAATTCTAAGGGGTACTACGCAGCATGCAGATAATGCGCGCATTGGCGCTCTGCCCCATGCGAAAAGCCGGGCGTCTGACCAAGACGCCCGTCCGCTTGCCTAGCCCCTTTTCGTCTGCGCGAGGCGTTGGCGTTTGGCGAGCAGGGAGGCAATGATGACACCAAGAGTTACCAAGCCGATGAGAATGGTCGATATTGCGTTGATTTGCGGGGTGACGCCCAGCCGCACTTGCGAATAAATTTTCATTGGCAAGGTGGTTGCACCGGGCCCGGTGGTGAAGCTGGCGATCACCAAATCATCCAAGGACAAAGTGAAAGCGAGCATCCAACCCGCTAGAATTCCGGGCAGAATTTGCGGAAGAGTGATGACAAAGAAGGTCTTAAAGGGCGGGCAGCCCAAATCTTGCGCCGCCTCTTCCAGCGAGCGGTCGGATCCTGCCAGACGAGCCTGCACCACCACGGCGACATAACACATGGAAAAAGACGTGTGGGCGATGGCGATTGTCCAAAAACCACGTTCTTGTCCAACAGCAACAAACAATAGCAATAGGGATAAACCAAGAATTACCTCAGGCATGACAAGAGGTGCGTAAATCATCCCTGAAAACAATGTCCGGCCGGTAAAACGCCCAAAACGCGCCAGTACCAATGCGGCAACAGTTCCAAGCACGGCAGCCAGAGAAGCGGATACCAATGCAATGCGGAATGTGACCCAAGCGGCATCCAGCAACTGCTGGTTTTGCCAAAGCTCCGCATACCACTTGGTGGAAAAACCGCCCCACACAGTCACCAATTTTGAAGCATTGAACGAGTAGATCACCAAGATCAGGATCGGCAAATACAAAAAGGCAAAACCAAGACCGAGTGAAGTTATGTTAAACCAGCTGGAGCGTTGGGTCATAGGCCAACCTCCGCGCTTTTTTGTTGTTGTCGCTGGAACAGCATGATGGGCATTATGAGTATAGCCAGCAAAACAATGGCAACAGCGGATGCCAGCGGCCAGTCACGGTTGGAGAAGAATTCGACCCACAAGGTTTTACCAATCATGAGGGTTTCGGAGCCCCCAAGGATGTCCGGTATTACAAACTCGCCAACGGCCGGGATCAACACCAAGAAGCAACCTGCCAGTATGCCGGGTTTGGCAAGAGGAAGGGTAATCGTCCAAAACGTTTTCAGCGGCGGGCACCCCAAATCCTGAGCAGCTTCCAACAAGCTGGTATCGAGTTTCTCCAGCGTTGCATAGAGCGGCAAAACCATAAAAGGCAGGTAAGAATAAACAATGCCAATATAGACAGCGATGTTGGTATTAAGGATCACAAGTGGTTCATTAATCACCCCGAGGCCCAAAAGAAACTGATTCAGCAGCCCTTCCGTTTTCAGTATTCCTATCCAAGCGTAAACGCGAATGAGAAAGCTGGTCCAAAACGGGAGGATCACCAGCATCACAAGCAAGGGCTGCATGCGCTTGGGCGCGCGGGCCATGGCATAGGCCATTGGGAAACCGATAAGCAAACAAAGCAGGGTAGCCATTCCAGCGATCCTGATACTGGAGAGATAGGCTTTCCAATAGAGCTCGTCTTCACTCAGCCAGATGTAGTTGTCGAGGGATAGCTCCTGCCAAAACGCTTGCAAGCCTTGCAAACCCGTTGCCCAATCCCATTGCGGTGCGTAGGGGGGAATTGCAAGCACTTGCCCGGACAGCGAGATTTTAAAAACCATTAGAAACGGAGCAAGGAAAAACACCAGCAACCAAAGGAAGGGAACTGCGATTACCAACCAGCGCCAGCGGCTATGCGATGTTGTAGCAACATGCTGTTCTGCCTCTAATTGAGGTGAGGCGGGCTCGTTTTCTGGCAATGCTTGCATAGTCCCCTCTCACTCAGGCTGTTAACAGCACACCGGCATCATAATCAAACGCGAGCCACACTTTATCTTCCCAAGTGATCGGGCGCTCAACGAGCCGGGTGGTGTTCGTGACGATTGTGCGGATGGTATGATCCTGCGAGACCTTTATATGATAGATAGACACATCGCCCATATAAGCGATGTCCCAAACTTCCCCTTGCAGGATGTTCTGGTTCTCGCCCTCTGGTTTTTCAAAGGAGATCCGAAGTTTTTCTGGCCGTACAGCCAAGGTGACTGATGACCCTAATTGCGGCTTCTCTCCAACCTCGACCTGTAGGGTTGTGCCAAGCTCTGCACTGTCGAGCGTGGCAACTGACGCATTCATGCCTTTGACTGTGCATTCAAAGAAATTGATATCGCCAATAAAGTCGGCAACATAGCGGGAACTGGGCTGCTCGTAGATTTCCCCCGGTGTGGCAACTTGCAGAATGTGGCCTGCGTCCATGACAGAAATGCGGTCCGCGAGGTTCATCGCCTCTTCCTGATCGTGCGTGACGATTAGGAAGGTCATGCGCAGCTCTTCTTGCAGATTCATGAGCTCTATCTGCGTTTCCTCGCGCAGCTTCTTGTCAAGCGCTGCCAGTGGTTCGTCAAGCAGCAACACTTTGGGGCGTTTGGCCAGAGAGCGCGCTAGCGCAACACGCTGTCGCTGTCCCCCGGAAAGCTGATGGGGTTTGCGGCGGGCAAACGGCTCCAGTTTCACAAGGCGCAGCATTTCGGCAACGCGGGCGCTTATTTCCCGTTTAGAAAAGGCCTCTTGCTTCAAGCCAAACGCGATATTGTCCCATACGCTCATGTGCGGAAACAGGGCGTATGACTGGAACATCATGTTGACTGGCCGCTTATGAGGCGGAACGCGGGTAATATCCTCGCCTTCGAGCAGGATACAACCACTTGTTGGCTGTTCGAAACCGGCCAACATGCGCATCATGGTGGTTTTACCACAGCCTGAACCACCAAGCAGCGCGTGAAACTCACGCTTGTAGATTTTTAGGGAGAGATTATCGACTGCAATATGGTCGCCGAATGTTTTGGTGACACTTTGGAACTCGATGAAAGGCTGGTTGGACGGTTCTTCCCACGGCGAGAACGTACGGCGTACGGGACCCAACGGTTTTTTTGCCATTCCCATCTCCCAGGATCGCAGGCGAAAGCGTTTTGTTGGAAAATAAGGGCAGAATGCTAGCAAACTGCCCTATCTTCTTTGCAATAAGTGTCCCGATTATTGACCAGTTTTCACTGTTGTCCAAGCACGGTTCATCACACGCTGAGTTTTCAGGGGTTTCGCGGTGATGGTATACAAACGCTGCATGACCTCTTCGGTGGGATAGATCGAAGCGTCTGAGGTAATTTCCTTGTCAACCAGCGGGGTCGCGTCGGCGTTCCCGTTTGCATACCAGACATAATCGGTCAGCTTTGCCGCAATCTCAGGCTGCATAATAAAATTCAAGAATGCGTGTGCAGCCTCAACGTTTTTCGCATCGGCAGGAATTGCAAACTGGTCGAACCACATTTGCGCGCCCTCAATCGGCAAAACGTAACTCACCTCCACGCCGTTATCGGCCTCTGCGGCGCGGTCACTTGCCTGCAAGATGTCCCCGGACCAGCCATAAGCGAGACAGATGTCGCCGTTTGCCAACGCATTTACGTATTCCGAATTGTGAAACTTGCGCACATAAGGGCGGATGCTTTCCAGCAATTCAGTGGCTTTCTTGATATCGCCTTTGGAATTTGAATCTGGCTCCAAGCCAAGATAGTGCAGCGCGGCGGGGAACATCTCGTCCGGCTCATCAAGCACATAGACACCGCAGCCAGAAATTTTCTTGAGCACCTCAGTATCAAACAGCAGTTTCCAGCTATCGAGCGGCGCATCTGGCAACAGGGCCTTTACTTTTTCCTCGTTTACGCCAAGGCCGGAGGTGCCCCACATATAGTTGATCGAGTAGCTGTTTTGCGGATCATAAACCTGTGTGCGGGCTTCGATGTCCTTGCGCATATGCTCCAGATTAGGCAGCTTGTCTTTGTCGAGCTTTTGGAAAACGCCGGCCTGAATTTGGCGCGCCAAGAACGTGGCGCTGGGAGCGACGACATCATAGCCGGTGTTGCCGGTCAGGAGTTTGGTTTCCAGTACTTCATTGGAATCGAACACGTCGTAATTAACAGTGATGCCCGTTTCTTCCTCAAACTGCTTCAAAACGTCGGTATCGACATAATCGGACCAGTTGTAGACGTTGACCTGTTTATCTGCCGCGCCTGCGCTGCTTGCAAGAAGCCCTGCCAAAAGTGCGACAGCCCCGCGGGCCACAATGGTTTTCTGCATTGGTTTACTCTCCATGAGGAAGCCGGATCGTACAGCATCATTGGCTGTTATCCGGTGGGTGTCACCATAGTCGATCCTCTAAGTGACGTTGAAACTATCTGGAAGCGCTGCACCTTCCAGTCACATTTTCTCTCTGCATTTCAGCTTTTGGGTTGCTAGCCCCGCCGCATTTCATTGTAAAGACTTGGCCAATAAATCTAGCGTATTTTACCCTGAGTAGCGTGGTTTTATACAGGAAACCCCGTGCTATGTTTAAGTATGTGTAGATTTGCTTGGCCGCTAACGCTTGAGAAGCGCCATGGAGAAGAGTACACCTTTTACATTCAAAAGATTGGCTCAAAATGTTGTCTGATAAGCAAATACAATCCGTGCGCGGCGTTGATGATATTGACGCGGCTCGCACGTGGCTCAAGCATCGAAACATCGCCGATATCGAGTGCATCGTGCCGGATATGGCCGGAGTAGCACGGGGCAAGATGATGCCCACGGAGAAGTTTTTTTCCTCCAGCGCGCTGACAATGCCCTCATCAATTTTTGCCCAGACGATTTCCGGGGACTACCCAGAGGACAATCGGAGTTTTCAGCACAACCCGACCGATGGCGACCTGATATTCAAACCCGATTATGCCACGCTAACCGCTGTGCCTTGGGAGAGCGACCCCACAGCACAGCTTATTCATGATGCCTTTAATAAGGATGGTAGTGCCTGCGAAGTGGCTCCGCGAAGCATCTTACGGCGAATTCTCGTCCTTTACGCAAAAGAGGGATGGAAACCGGTTATTGCACCGGAGATAGAATTTTATCTGGTGAAGCCGAACAGCGACCCTGACTACCCACTGGAGCCTCCTGTTGGCCGCTCTGGCAGGCCGGAGGTGGGGCGGCAGAGTTATTCCATTTCTGCCCTTAACGAGTTTGATGAGCTGATTGATGACATTTACGACCTTTCCGAGGCACAAGGGCTTGAGATTGATACCTTGATCCACGAGGAAGGTGCTGCGCAGATGGAGATAAACCTGCGCCACGGGGATCCGCTTGAACTGGCGGATCAGGTTTTTTTGTTCAAGCGTACGATCCGAGAGGCCGCGCTGCGGCATGATATGTACGCGACGTTTATGGCCAAGCCGATGACGTTGCAGCCCGGCTCTGCCATGCATATTCACCAGTCCGTTGTAGATGTTGTGTCGGGGCAAAATATTTTTTGCGACGCCGATGGTGGTATAAGCCCGCTATTTCGCTATTTCATTGGCGGGCACCAAACCTATATGCCCGCACTAACGCCTATTATGGCGCCTTTTGTTAATTCCTACCGCCGCTTTGCAAGAAACTCTACGGCGCCAACCAATCTCTATTGGGGGGATGACAATCGCACAGTGGCTTTCCGGATTCCCTCCTCCGATCCATCCGCACGCCGCTTGGAAAATCGCGTGCCCGGCTCTGATGCAAACCCGTATCTGGTGATCGCAGCTAGCTTGGCCGCGGGTTACCTTGGAATGAAAAACCATATTGAGCCCGACGAAGCACGGCAGACAGATTACAGCGGGATGGTTTCTGCATTACCACGTACGATGCTGCATGCAGTTGAGCTGTTTGAGTCTAACCTCGACTTGATTGAGCTATTTGGGGAACAGTTCGTAGCAACTTATCGCGCGATTAAGCTCGAGGAGTACGAAACCTTCATGTCTGTTATTAGTGCTTGGGAGCGCGAATATTTGCTAATGAACGTGTAAAATCAGATGCTTCAGCATTTTATGTATACATTATTTGCCAAGTACCTTAGTTTTATTGGCCAACCTACTAAAGGTTGAGACGCTTTACCACGGTTATTTAAAATAGGACAAATATTCAAATTCACACTAAATTACAATATTCTAAGGTATCATTACAGATTAAACTCAAGCAAGATATACTTGCAGTGCTAAAATAGTTAAAATTTTATCTTTTTTCTCCTGTCTTTTTTCCCTAATAAATGTGCCTTAGGTTTTTATGATTGCAGATAAACGGGTAGTGAATTGAACTTGCCGCTAAAAAAAAGCATGGACGCACATGTGCGCCCAAAAAAGCGGGTTTTGCTGGTAGAGGATGCAAACTTCTTTACCCGCGTCATTTCCAATGAGCTTGAGAAGTGTGGTCGCTATGAAGTTGCCACGGCGCGGTCTTTTGAAGAAGCGAAGCAATTGCTGGCCTCAGGTGCATTTGCACCCTTTATGGCGCTTGTCGACTTAACCCTGCCAGATGCGCGAAATGGCGAGATTGTTGATCTTACTGTGGCGGCTGGGCTGCCCACTGTTGTATTCTCCGGACGATTTGACGAGACGATCCGCCGGAGTATTTTAAGTAAGGGCGTTGTTGATTATGTTTTAAAGGACACCCCTTCAAGCCTGAACTATTTAAGTGATCTTGTACGCCGTATTGACCTAAACCGCTCGACGCACGTTCTGATTGTTGATGATGCGCCTGTCGATCTCAGTGTGCTGCGACAACGCCTAGAACGCTATTGCCTCAACGTTCTCATGGCTAGTACTGGCCAAGACGCTCTACAAATCCTCACGGAACGACCGGATATCCGCTTAATGCTGCTTGACCATGGACTTCCGGACATGAGTGGCTTTGATGTTTTGTCGCAAGTGCGGCGGATGCGCGGGGTACGCGACCTAGCGGTTCTTGGCATATCCGCGTCGCCAACACCTGAACTCACGGCAAAGTTTTTGAAATGCGGCGCGAGTGATTTTTTGGCAAAAGCCAGCTCCCCAGAGGAGCTCATCCTTAGAATATCGCAGAACTTAAACCAGCTCGACCGGATTCAAGAGCTGAAAGTACTGGCAAACCAAGACCCAATGACACGGTTTTACAATCGACGTTACCTCTACAGCGAGGTTGATCTCTTGCATGCGCGCTTACGTAATGAGGGCAAGTCCCTACGCTACGCGATGGTTGATATTGACCGCTTTAAAAGAGTGAACGATCAGTTTGGTCATGATGTTGGTGACTGGCTCATCCTTGAAATCGCCGAACGCATTGATGAGTTGCTCCCCAACACGGCGCTTGCGATACGCATGGGCGGCGATGAATTCTGTCTCGCACTTCCCGATACAGACCGCGAGGCTTGTAAGGCGTTATTATCAAGCTTGCGCTTGTCAATGCCGTTGTCTATTCCCGGGGCAAATGATGACAGCATGCGGCCAACTGTGAGCATCGGCGTCTCTGATGGTACCGAGGCGACTTTACGCGATGGGCTGCGCGCCGCAGATACATGTCTTTACGAAGCAAAGCGTTCGGGACGTAACAAAGTCATCATGGCATCAGAGCTTTAAGCGATTTGAATTGCAGGATTCGCCAAAGTCTTATGTTTTAGATAAACCTAATATTGGGTAATTAATCATCGCATATTTACGATCATAAATGTGTGTCGTTGAAAATATCATATAAGTTACAATAGCATAATGAAAACCAGCATTCGGCGCGCGGTACTTTTGTTTTTTAGCATTAACTAATATTCTTCTTTTTAGCAAAGGAGAACCAAGATGAAACTCAATGACAATATGCAAGGCAGTTATTCGCCGCTCTACTTTTTAAGCTCAGTTGGAGCTGGCGGCTTGGCCATTTCATTTTTTATGTACCTTATGTGGCTCACTCCTCATAAGGGATCGCCAATTCCAAGTTTTACCTCCCTACAAGCCCTGTTCGCAGGACATCAAACTGGCTTACAGATTATGGCTGTGCTTGCTCTTTTAGGGGTCGCCTATTTCGCTTTTACCCATCTGCGCCTCCTCCTGTGGAACTTAAGCCAGTTTAAAAAGTGGCGGCAATCGGCGGCGTATTCGACATTTGTCAAAAGCAATGCAGAAAGCCAAGTGATGGCGCTGCCCCTCACCTTCGCAATGACGATGAACGCCCTGTTTATTGCCGGGGCTCTGTTTGTCCCCGAACTGTGGGAACAACGCGAACTGCTCTTTCCGGTCTCATTGCTGGCATTCTCCGCAATCGGGATTTATGGCACGCGTATTTATCTGAATTTCATCTCCAGAGTGCTGGCCGAGGGTGGGTTTGACTGCGCCAAAAACAACAGCCTCGGGCAAATGGTTGCGGTGTTTGCCTTCTCGATGATTGGTGTGGGCTTTTCTGCGGTTGCTGCCATGAGCCATGTCAAGATTGTTAGCGTGCTTGGCTTTGTTGGCGCGACTTTGTTCATCACAGCCGCGATTGTTTTGGGGCTAATCAAGCTGGTTTTAGGCTTCCGTGCGATGATGGAGCACAGCGCTGCAGCAGAAACAACTCCAACCCTATGGATTCTTATCCCTCTCACCACTGTTGTCGCCATTGCCCTTTATCGTTTGAAAATGGCGCTGGCCCACAACTTCGACATGCCAGTCAGCGCAGCAGGTAGCTTCGCATTCTTCACAGCTATACTTGCGATCCAATTGCTGTTTGCCGCGCTTGGCTGGGCCGTGATGAAGCGTGTGGGCTATTACAGCCGCTGGATCTCTGGGCCGGAGCGCTCTGCTGGCGCTTACACGCTGGTGTGCCCGGGTGTCGCTCTGTTTGTTCTTGGTAATTTCTTCGTCAATATCGGCTTGGTCAAACTTGGTTTGGTCACCAGCCTGTCTTTGGCGCATTTGGCACTTTATGCGCCGCTGGTACTGTTACAGCTGATCACCGTTTGGCTATTCTTAAAGCTAAACCGAAAACTTCTGGCATCGCCAACACAAACCCGAGGTGGAAAGCCGCGGGCGGCTTGAACACCGAGATAACAAAGAAACAGGCGGAGCCTTTGCGCCGCCTGTTGCCGCTTAAAGCCCTAACAGAAAAGGCAATTGCTACCCGTTCATACCTGCGCTTGGCGCAGCCATGGCCGATTGGAAGGTGCCTCTTCAGCCCGAGTGGTAACGGGCTGAGTGTAGACCGTCACTTCATTCAGGTTTCCCGCCACAAGAGCGGGTTTCAGGCGGGGGTTATCCAGCGCAAAACTATCAATACCGCAACGCTGCATAAAACCAATTTGATCCAGAATAAACGGACCAACTGCGCGCAATTCGCCCTTAAAGCCTAAGGTTTCGCGCAGGATATGCGCCGATGAAAAACTCCGCCCATCCGCAAATGAAGGGAAATCCAAGGCGACGATTGGCAGGAGTGTGAGCACATCCTGCAGAGCGAGAGGGTCATCCCCGGCGCCTAGAATTACCCCAAGATGGCCTGTTTCCAGTGGTTCTGCAAGCGCTTCGCGTTCCAGCAAAAACCTTTGCAGAGGTATAAGAGAGTGCACTGCGGGATCTACAGCAGCTTCCGCTTCCGGCCTCTGCCAGCGGTCTTCGCTAATTGCACCATCTTTATAGACTTCACGCATTATCTCGCCCATTGTTTTATCCTTAGCCACCTTAGATACCACTGCCATCAGCCTGTTTGCCAAGGGTAGGGAAGTGAATTCCGCATTCAGTTTTGTTTTTACCTCGCCAACGGCCAGAGCGCGGGTCTTCCCCCTCCGCGACCTTGTCAGTACATGGCATGCAACCAATGGAAGGATACCCTTGCGCCACCAAAGGGTGCGGCGGCAACTTGTGCTCTTTGGCGTAGTCTAGGACCTGCTTTGCGCTCCAGTCAGCAAGCGGATTTACCTTAATCCGGCCTTCTTCGGCCTCAAACCATTGCAACTGCGCACGAGTGCTGGCCTGATGGCGCTTGCGACCGGAAATCCAGCTATCGAAGCCTTCAAGAGCCGTTGCGAGGGGAACAACCTTGCGAATGTGGCAGCAGGCGTCAGTATCCTTAATCCACAATGCGCCCATAGGGTCTTGCTGCTTCAGTACACTGACCTCTGGCTTGATTGATCGCACACCGGTGAGGCCAAGGCGCTCGATCAAGGTATCTCGATAAGTTTTCGTTTCACCGAACAATTTGCCGGTATCGATAAAAACCACCGTTACGTCTCTATCGATCTGGGCTGCCATGTGGAGGAGCACAGCGGAATCCGCACCAAAGGAGGAGACTAGCGCGGTGTTAGCACCAGCCTCACCAGCAAGAGCTGCCGCCAAGACGGTTTGCGCATCCCGATCGCCATAGCGTTCATTCAGCAGCTGTGCTCTTGCCTCAAGGTTTTGAACTGGCTGCGGGCTGAAGGATGCGCCCAAATATCTAGCTGGTTCCATAAAGCGCCTCTTTGAACGGTTCAGCCCCTAAACGGCGGTAGGCATCAATGAAGCTTTCCTCGTTAGAAGAGCGCTGTTCCAGATAGGTATCGACAACTGTTTCAACGGCCTCTGCAATCTCGTCTGCTGGAAAGCCACGGCCGATGATCTTACCAATTGCGGTATTTTCATCCGCCGAACCGCCAAGCGTAAGCTGGTAGAGCTCTTCACCTTTGCGATCGACGCCAAGAATGCCGATATGACCCACATGGTGGTGGCCACACGCATTGATGCAGCCTGAGATTTTCAGCTTTAGATCGCCGATCTGGCGCTGTTTTTGCTCGTCAGCCAAGCGTGTGGAGATTTCCTGTGCAATCGGGATAGAACGGGCGTTTGCCAAGGCGCAATAATCGAGGCCCGGGCAGGCAATCATATCAGAGATAAGGCCCGCATTTGCTGTTGCCAGACCGTGTTTTTGCAAGAGCGCAAAAACCTGAGCCACTTCGGCCAGCTTAACATGCGGTAGTACGAGGTTTTGTTCGTGTGACACACGCAGCTCGTCGTGGCTGAATTGCGCCGCCAAATCTGCTGCAACGCGCATTTGTTGCGATGTTGCATCGCCCGGCGCGCCGCCCTCCGGCTTTAGTGAGATGGTCAGGCTGGTGTAGCCCTCCACCTTGTGGGGGTGTGAGTTGCGGCTCACAAACGCTGCAAGCGCGGCGTCGCTGGCCATCGCATCTTGTAGCTGCTGCCAACCAGTTACATCCGCCTGCACGCCCTCGGGCATGGCAAAGTAGGCATCAATACGCGCAACTTCTTCTGCAGGCAGGGTAAGGACTTTGCCGCGAATGCGCGCGAACTCCGTTTCAATATCCGCTTTGAGCTCCTCAAGCCCGGTCTCATGGACGAGGATCTTAATACGCGCCTTATATTTGTTATCGCGCCGACCATAACGATTGTATACACGCAGGATCGCCTCGCTGTAGGACAGCAAGTCGGCCTCCGGCAAGAAGTCACGCACCTTGCGCCCGATCATTGGTGTTCGGCCAAGCCCGCCGCCAACAAACACAACAAACCCGGTTTCGCCCTTTTCGTTTCGGGTCAACTGGAGACCGATGTCATGCACTTGCACCGCCGCGCGATCACGCGCTGCGCCGGTGATAGCGATCTTGAACTTGCGCGGCAAGAACAAGAATTCCGGATGCAGTGAAGACCATTGGCGCAAGATTTCGGCATAGACGCGCGGATCGGCAATCTCATCAGCCGCTGCGCCAGCAAACTGATCGGTGGTCACATTGCGAATGCAGTTGCCCGAGGTTTGGATGGCATGCATCTCCACGCTTGCCAAATCCCGCAGGATGGCAGGTGTGTCACTCAGGGTTGGCCAGTTGAATTGCACGTTTTGTCGTGTGGTAAAGTGGCTGTAGCCACGGTCATATTTATCTGCAATATCGGCAAGCTTGTGCATCTGGCGCGCACTCAACGTGCCATAGGGAATGGCAACACGCAGCATGTAAGCATGTAGCTGCAGGTATAGACCATTCATCAGGCGCAGAGGCTTAAACTCATCCTCAGTCAACTCACCGCTTAAACGGCGGCGCACCTGATCTTCAAACTGGCTAACGCGCTCATCCACGAATTGCTGGTCGAATTGGTCGTAACGGTACATCTTAAAGTGCTCCTGCCGCAGCGGCGCCTGCTTGCGCTTGCTTGCCAAGGTCTTTGCGGGTGGTTGGGCCTGCTGCGCGGATCAGCTCTTTCAGCTTAACCGGAACCCAGCGGCCTGCATCCTCTTCCACATCGATTTCGTAGGCACCTACAACGACTTGTTCGTTCTCGGCCTGCTTGGCCAGCAGATGTGCGGCGTCGCTATGCTCTTGCGGCTCGTAGACCCATGCTTGGGGCAGGAAATCTGCCCAGCCGCCGCTTTGTGTCATCCATACGACTTCGCCATCCAACAGGCGATTTGCTGTAAAAACTTTCATTGGCTTCTCCTCAAGCGGCGGCGCTTTGGTACTGGCTGGATTTTTGGGTTGCGGCCCCAAATGGTTTGGCCGCTTCTATTTGGGCATGGGCAACGGCTGCACCGATAATGATCAGTGTGGGGCCGGTTACCTCTTCATTTTTTGCAAGGTCCTGCAGCTGGCTCAAACAGCCGCTGTAAACCTGCTCAGCCTGTTGGCTGGCATTTTCTACCGCCAAGACGGGCGTAAGGGCGCAAAGGCCCGCCTCTTGCAGTGTATTGGCGACTTTGGCCGCCACGCTTTTACCCATGTAGACAGCAACAGTGCTGCCAGAAAGAGCAAGGTGCCCCCAGTTCGGCAGGATTTGCCCGTGCTGGTCGTGACCGGTTGCATAAACAATGGAGGATGCCACGCCGCGCAGACTAAGAGGCAGTTTGGTAGAAGCCGCGCTGGCAGCTGCGGCGGTGATGCCCGGCACGATATCATAGGAGATGCCGGCCTCTTGTAGCGCGGCCATTTCCTCTCCGGCGCGGCCAAAGACCAGCGGATCACCGGCCTTAAGGCGAACAACGCGGCGCCCGGCGGCGGCGTGTTCAACCAGCTTTGCGCTGATCTGTTCTTGCGAATAGGCATGCGCACCTTTGCGCTTGCCAACATAGATGCGCTGCGCGTCGCGGCGCCCCATGGCAACCACAGCTTCTGGCACAAGCGCATCATATAGGATCACATCTGCCTCTTGCAGCACGCGTTGTGCGCGCAGTGTCAACAAATCCTCGGCACCGGGGCCTGCGCCCACAAGCCAGACAAAGCCTTCTTGTTGCTGTGCGCCATTCAGCAGGCGCTGCGCGGCGCTACGGGCCTTCTCCGGCTGTCCGGCCAACACATTATAAGCAACAGGACCTGAGAAAAACTGCGCCCAGAAACGGCGACGCGCGATACCACTAGGCAACAGCCTTGCCACAGTGTCGCGGAAGCTTTCGGCCAGCTGCGCTAAATCACCAGCTTGCAGCGGCAAAAGGCTCTCTATTTTCGCACGAATATGGCGGGCATATACCGGACCAACGCCGGTTGAGGTAATGGCGACGGCAACAGGCGCGCGATTAACAAGCGCGCCCACATAGAAATCACAGAGATGCGGGCGATCCACCGCATTGGCGGGCACGCCGTGGGCGCGTGCAAACTCGATCAGCTGCCCGTCGCGCTTTTCGTCGCCCGTGGCGGTGAACAGCAGGGCGGCCTCTTGGATATGCTCTGCCTGCGGCTCGACTTGTAGAAGCTGCGCGCCTGCACTGTCGATGGCTTGTTGCAGTGCCGCATCCGGCCCCGCTGCTATGGAAGGGGGCGTGATAACCAGCAGATTGGCATTGGTTTCAGACAGTAGGCGCACTTTTGCTGCTGCCTCGCCATCAAAACCGATAATAACGACTGACCTGGCTGCGACTTTCTGGAAAATCGGAAAAACATCAAGCTTGCGCTTGGAAGCGCTGCTGCTGCCAGCGGCGCGAGTGGCATTGCTGAACATCACATCCTCCTTCTACGCAAAGCAACCCGTTTAATTGTAGCGGTAGCCTACGCAGAAGCCCCTAAAGAGGCGCGGCATGTGGTTTCAAAGCTTGGCAGGGAATTAGAAAAGGATTTCAGTTGCGCGCACCGTGCCGATGCTCGAATTTGATTGCGCAGATTGCGCCTTTTTCACAATCAGTTTTCTTGGGATTGCTCGTCTTCAAAATGGCATTTCATGTTGCGTGACGTTTTTGGAGGAGAATACGGGGGCAGCAGAAAAAACTACTGCCCCGCATTGTCACCCACTGGTGGAATCGTTAGCGCCAGCGCTGCAACACAGATACGTAATTGGCAACTGCGGCGCCGCCCATATTAAACACGCCAGCCAGTTCTGCGCCATCAATCTGGATGCCATCTGCCTCGCCACACAGCTGCATCGCACTGAGCGCATGCATGGAAACGCCTGTGGCGCCAATGGGATGCCCCTTTGCCTTGAGCCCGCCAGAAGGATTGACTGGCAGACGTCCCTCTTTGTGCGTCCACCCCTCCAGAATAGCCTTAGCGCCCTGCCCTACCTCTGTCAGACCCATGGCTTCGTATTCGATCAGCTCTGCGATGGTGAAGCAATCGTGGGTTTCGACAAGATCCAGATCCCAGATGTTAAGGCTCGCCTCTTCCAGCGCTTTGCCCCATGCCATGCGGCAGCCATCAAAGCGCAGGATGTCCCGTTTGGACATCGGAAGGAAATCCTGTGCATGTGCGCGCGCGCGGAACGCCACCGCCTTTGGCGCTGACAACGCAACCGTGTTGTTGGTCAGCACCAAAGCGGCTGCCCCGTCGGACACCAGTGAGCAATCCGTACGTTTTAGCGGCCCTGCGACCCGCGGGTTTTTCTCGGATTCTTCTTGGCAGAACTCAACAGAGAACTCTTTTCGCATCTGCGCTAGGGGGTTGGTAAAGCCGTTTTTGTGCGCCTTAGCGGCGATATGCGCCAGCGCCTCCGTGTTGTCGCCATGACGCTGGAAGTATAGCTCCGCGATTTTACCAAAGACACCGGCGAACCCAGCAGGTGTGTCTCCATCCTCTGGCAAGTAGGAGGCTTTAAGCAGATTTGCGCCAATCTGAGGGCCGGGCGTTGTTGTCATCTGTTCGACACCGACAACAAGCACATGGCGGGCGGCACCACTATCGACAGAGCGCACCGCTTGGTGCACCGCAGCAGAGCCGGTGGCACACGCATTCTCTACACGGGTTGCCGGTTTAAAGCGCAGATCATCTGAGGCCTGCAGCACGAGAGACGCCGTAAAATCCTGAGCACTAAAGCCAGCATTGAAATGCCCAAGATAAATTTCATCAATGTCTTTGGCTTCCAAACCCGCATCCGCTATTGCCCGAGCGGTGACCTTGGTGATGAGCGTTTCAACGGTCTCGTCCGCGAGCTTGCCAAAGGGCGTGTGCGCCCAACCGATAATTGCTGCCATGTTTGCCTCCGTGTGCGGCAAGGGCCGCGAGCATTTTGATACCTTGGAGGATGTTTTCACCAGTTACGCTGCAATGCAATAAGACGGTAGGATAGGATCACCTGCCCAATCACCTAGGATGAACCGGGCGCTGCGCCAACGGACCCCCGCAAGACGAACTCCGGCTGCCAAACTATCTGCAGCTCCTCTATTGGCACGCCGTCCAACGCCTTCATGGCAATTTCTGCTATTTCATGCCCTGCAGCGCGTAAAGGTGATCTAGTCACTGTTAGCGCGGGCTCTAGCTCTTCCGCGCGGTTGACCGGCAGAACATCGTCATGCGCGATTATGGAAATGTCTTTCCCCACTTGCAGGCCTGCTCTACGGCACGCACGGTATGCCCCCTTGGCAGAAAACACATGGGAACACAATATAGCCGTTGGCGGATTTGGCAGAGCGAGCAAGCGCTTGGCCGCCTCGTATCCGACATCCTCCGACATCTCGCCGCGATGGATATACTCCTCCGGCGCGGTTAGTTCAGCCTCTTCCAACGCCTGTCTCCAACCGCGCTCGCGATCAACTGCAAACGAGCGGCCTCGCTCACCATTAATTATAGCAATTCTCTTATGCCCGAACTGAAGTAGAAGCTTGGCGGGCTCGTAAAAGACATTAAAATTATCAATATCGAGATAGGCGTAGTTATAGCGCGACGGCGCAGTGCCATGCACGACGAAGGGCATTCCCAGTTGTTTTAGTTGGCCGATGCGATCTTCACTCAGGTACACATTCGATAAAACGACCAAGTCAACGGAACCACGCATGGCAAAACGCTTATAGGCGTCCTCTACGCTGCCCTCTGTTGCAGAAATCATAATATCGCAATCACTTTGGGATGCTTTTTCGGAGAGGCCAGCGAGGAACTCCCAGAAATTGGGGTCAACCAGCAATGAATGGTCTGAGGGAAAAGCAATTCCTATGACTTTCGCCTTGCCGGTCGCCAAACGGCGAGCGCTAAAATTTGGGCGATAGCCAAGCTCCTCTGCCGCCGCGATTACACGTTCTCGCGTTTTTTCGGAAACATCTTTGTAGCCATTCAGGGCGCGACTCACTGTGGTTTGCGACAGGCTCAAATGCGCAGAAAGCTCTTTCAGATTCGCACGTTTTCCTGAGGATCCAACAGGTTTTCCGTTATTATTCATAGAGTTAATTCCAATAGATCCCAAACAATCAATGTGCCCACTCAGTACTATACACAAATGCCCTCAGGAGAAAATCAAAGCGCTTTGGAAATAGTGTACCACCTGTGATCTATCACGAGATATGTGACTAAAATCACATATATATCAATAGGATCATCAACGCATGCATAACGAAGAACACTATGACATAACGTAGAAAACACTGATTTCGTTAGGTCATTATGCACAGGAATGCGCACTGCACACGATAGGTGATATAAATCACGCTTGACTAACAATCTGTGTTGGAGGACTATACTTACCAAAGCGCTTTGGATAAATTCCATTGGCTTTTTGGAGGGGTCTTTGGGGATCTATTTCATTTTGTAACCTCTTCAAATTATTGGTGTTCTGGCCCAACAATTGTTGTGGGTTAGGATGTTTCGAGTTGGAGGAATCTCGATGAAAATGCGTAGCGTATTGCTGGGAACTGTTTTTGCTGCTGCTGGTGCTCTGGGGAGTGCATCTGCTGCTGAGGTTGCCGTAACCTGTGACACCGTTGGTCAGGCTCATGACCTGTGTGTTAAAGCTGTACAGGAATGGGAAGCAAAAACCGGCCACACCGCGAAGATTGTTAGTGTACCCCAATCCGCAACCGAGCGTCTGGCCCTGTACCAGCAAATCCTTGGTTCCGGCTCCAATGACATTGATGTTTTTCAGATTGACGTGATCTGGCCAGGTATTCTGGGTAGCCACCTGCTGGACCTGAAGCCTTATTCCAAAGGCGTTGAAAACGAACACTTCAAGCCAATCATCGAGAACAACACCTATAAAGGTAAGCTCGTTGCGATGCCGTTCTACACGGATGCTGGCCTGATGTTCTACCGCAAAGACCTCTTGGAAAAGTATGGCAAATCTGTACCGACCACTTGGGAAGAATTGACTGCAACTGCAAAAGACGTGCAGGCAAAAGAGCGCGCTGCTGGCAACGACAAGATGTGGGGCTTTGTTTATCAGGCAAAAGCCTATGAAGGCCTAACCTGTGATGCCATCGAGTGGATCGACAGCTTCGGTGGTGGCGACATCGTGAATGCGGAAGGCGACATCACAGTTAACAATCCGAAAGCTGCTGAAGCCTTGACGCTTGCTGCGAGCTGGGTTGGCGATATCGCCCCTGAAGGCGTTCTGAACTATATGGAAGAAGATGCCCGCGGCGTGTTCCAATCTGGCAACTCCGTATTCATGCGCAACTGGCCTTATGCGTGGTCGCTTGGTCAGGGTGCTGATTCTCCGATCAAAGGTAAAATCGGTGTAACGGCTGTGCCTAAGGGCGGCGCAGACGGTAAAGCCTCTGGTGCGCTGGGTGGCTGGCAGATGGCTGTCTCCAAGTACAGCAAGGACCCAGAAGCTGCGGCGAGCCTTGCTTTGTGGCTGACCTCGAAAGAACAGCAGAAGAACAACGCCATCGAAGGGTCTTACAACCCAACCATTACTGCGCTTTACGATGATAAAGACGTGCTGGCAGCGAACCCGTTTATGGGTGACCTGAAAGCGACCTTTACCAACGCGGTTGCTCGTCCTTCCCGCGCAACCGGCGCAAACTACAACAAAGTGTCCAACGCATTCTATAACGCTGTGCACAATGTTATCAGCGGCAAGTCCGAGGCCGACGCCTCTCTTGCTAAGCTGGAAAAAGACCTGAAGCGCATTAAGCGCAAGGCCTGGTAAGCCCAGGACACCTGGCCCTGCCCACGGGCGGGGCCTTTTTTACTTTCGGCGGCGAGGCTTGCTGCCGTTGCGCGCTACACCGATGTACACGCCACCTACGACGCCCTCGCCCTGTCCCCGCATTTTGGCTGTAGGGTTAGCTCCATGACACCCACTGACGCTGCTGTTCACAAAACAGCCCCACCGACAAGGGCGGCGCGTACTGAACGCTCCGACCTAACATCCAGCCGCCTGCGCGCTGCCTTCCTGTTTTTGCTACCGATGATGACCGTGCTCGGCGTGGTAGCCGGTTGGCCCTTGGTGCGCACGATATGGCTCGGATTCACTGACGCGAACCTTGTTGATCTCAGCGTTACCGAGTTTATCGGCATCGAGAACTACTACGCTGTTTATGACGGCGAGGCCTTTGGCTTGCTGGTAGATCCTGAATGGTGGAATGCTGTTTGGAATACGCTTTGGTTCTCCGTCATTTCTGTGAGTCTGGAGACTGCACTTGGAATGGCTGTGGCGCTGGTTTTGAACCTGCAATTCAAAGGCCGCGGATTGGTTCGGGCAGCAGTTTTGGTGCCATGGGCAATACCGACGATTGTTTCTGCGAAAATGTGGAGCTGGATGCTGCACGACCAGCTCGGGATCATCAACGAGTTGCTTATGGGTGTTGGGCTTATCGCAGAACCGATCGCATGGACAGCAAACCCTGACACGGCCATGTGGGCTGTTATCATGGTGGACGTTTGGAAGACCACTCCATTTATGGCCCTGCTCATCCTTGCTGGCTTGCAAATGCTGCCCGGCGATATTTACGAGGCTGCAAAAGTGGACGGTGTACACCCGGTAAAGGTTTTCTTTAAGGTGACGCTGCCGCTCATTCGCCCTGCGCTTGTGGTGGCTGTTGTGTTCCGTGCTCTTGATGCGCTGCGCATCTTTGACTTGATTTACGTACTGACTTCCAACTCAACTACCACGATGTCCATGTCCGTTTATGCAAGACAGCAGCTGGTAGACTTCCAAGAGGTGGGCTATGGCTCAGCGGCAGCAACCCTGTTGTTCCTTGTGATCGCGCTGATCACCACGCTGACGCTGATGGCAGGCAAGGTCAATCTTTCAGAGGATAGCAAATAATGAAACTCTCCCTGAAATCTCTCCTGTTTTACGGGCTGGTGCTTGCAATTGTCGTGGTTTCGGTGTTTCCGTTCTACTATGCAATCATCACGTCATTCCGCTCTGGTACCGAGTTGTTTAACCCCTCCGCGCTGCCCGGCGTGATCGACTTTGGCAACTACCTGTCGATCTTTAAGGAACAGCCCTTTGGCACCAACATTTTCAACTCGATCTTTGTTGCTACTGTTGTTGTGATCATTTCTCTGGTGCTGGCGGTGACAGCAGCTTATGCACTAGCGCGCATCCCCTTTCGCGGGCGCGGCCTGCTGCTCATGACGATCCTTTCGGTCTCCATGTTTCCGCAGGTTGCAATTCTTTCCGGTATGTTCGAACTCATTAAAGCCATGGGCATCTATAACAGCCTTCCGGGCCTCATTGTGCCCAACATGGTGTTGACACTGCCCTTTACAGTCTGGGTTTTGACCACGTTTATGAAAGAACTGCCAAAAGAGCTTGAAGAGGCTGCTATTGTCGATGGCGCAAGCTCGCTGGTGATCGTGCGCCGTGTATTCTTACCCCTGATGTGGCCTGCACTGGTGACAACCGGGCTGCTTGCTTTCATCAGTGCGTGGAACGAATTCCTGTTTGCCCTCACCTTCACTCTATCCAATGAAGTTCGCACGGTACCTGTGGCGATTGCACTGATGTCTGGCGCCAGCAAGTATGAACTGCCTTGGGGCAACATCATGGCCGCCTCAGTGGTCGTGACCGTCCCGATTGTGGTTCTTGTTCTTATATTCCAACGTAAAATCGTCGCGGGCCTTACCGCTGGCGCAGTTAAAGGTTAAGCCAATGTCTGTTATCGAACTAGAAAAACACGCTCAGACACAGCCGCTCAGCAAAGACAAAGACTGGTGGCGCGGTGCAGTGCTCTATCAAATCTACCCGCGCTCATTTGCCGATAGCAATGGCGATGGAATTGGCGATTTGAAAGGCATATTGAACAAGCTGCCCTACATTGCCAACCTTGGCGCCGACGCGATCTGGATTTCACCATTTATGAAATCACCGATGGACGATTTTGGCTACGATGTTTCTGACTACAGAGATGTTGATCCGATGTTCGGAAGCCTTGCAGACTTCAAAGCCGTCGTTGACAAAGCGCACGATCTGGGAATGCGCGTACTGATAGATCTTGTGATCTCGCACAGTTCGGACCAGCACCCGTGGTTTAAAGAGAGCCGAGCAAGCCGCGACAATGCTAAGGCAGACTGGTATGTTTGGGCTGATGCAAAACCGGATGGCACGCCGCCAAACAACTGGCTTTCGATCTTTGGCGGCTCAGCTTGGCAATGGGATACCGGGCGCCAGCAATATTACATGCATAACTTTTTGCGCAGCCAGCCAGACCTGAATTTCCATAACCCGGATGTACAGGATGAGCTGCTCGATGTCGCGCGTTTCTGGCTGGATATGGGTGTTGATGGCTTCCGCCTCGATACAGTGAACTTTTACGTGCACGACAAGTTGCTACGCAACAACCCGCCGAACGAAGATCTTGCTTCGCTGAGCACAGCACCGGCAAGCAACCCTTATTCTTGGCAGTATCACCTCTACGATAAGTCCCGCCCTGAGAATCTAGCCTTCTTGGAACGCTTGCGCAGTGTAACGGACGAGTATGAAAACCGCACTATGGTGGGCGAGATTGGCTCTGAAGAATTTGGACCAGAGCTGCTGCGCACCTACACCGAAGGCGAGCATCGGCTGCACATGTCCTATGTGTTTGATCTGCTTTCCAACGAACCAACCGCGGCTTATGTGCAGAAGCACGTGGCAGATCTGCAAGCCCAAATCGGGGGCGGATGGGCCTGCTGGGCGCTGTCAAACCATGATGTAAAGCGCATGGCGAGCCGCCTTGGCGCAAACAAGGACGCCAAGCAAGCCACGCCGACCCTGCTAGCTATGCTGAGCTGTTTGCGCGGCACGCCTTGTATCTATCAGGGTGAGGAGCTGGCATTTACCGAAGCCGATGTTCCCTTCGAGCTGCTGCAAGACCCGTACGGCATAGAGATGTGGCCGGAGTTTAAAGGCCGCGATGGTTGCCGTACGCCAATGGCATGGAAGAAAGACAACGCTCATGGCGGCTTTACAGAAGGCACGCCTTGGCTGCCAGTTGCGCCGGAGCATGTCGGGCAGGCGGCAGAAGCACAAGTGGGTGACGCGGCGTCGCCTTATAACCAAGTGCGCGCCTTCTTCCATTGGCGTCGCAAATTCCCTGCTCTACGGCTAGGTGAGCTGAATTTTATCGACATTGGCGCTGCTGATGTCTTGGCACTAGAGCGCAAGCACGAGGGACACGCTGTGCTTTGCCTGTTCAACTTGTCAGATGAGGCAAGGACAGTGTCTGTTGCAAGCAACCTTGCTTTGCAAGATGACACCGGTTTTAGCGCAGAGCTGCGCGATGGTGCTGTGACGCTTGAGGCGTGGCAAGCCGCATTCTTGACTAGCAAATGATGCAGGAGGCAGAACAATGGCCAGTGTAGAGCTGCAAAACATTATCAAAGACTTTGGCAGCACCCGCATCATTCAAGGTGTTGATCTGAAAATCGAAGAAGGCGAATTCATCGTCTTCGTCGGCCCCTCGGGCTGTGGCAAATCCACTTTGCTGCGCCTGGTGGCCGGGCTGGAGGACATTAGCGGCGGTGACTTGCTCATTGACGAGGAAGTCGTCAACAAAATGAGCCCGAAACAGCGACAAATCGCCATGGTGTTCCAGTCCTATGCGCTGTACCCGCATATGAGTGTGTTTGAAAACATGGCATTTGGTCTGGAGCTTGCCGGTGGTAGCAAAGAAGACATTCGCCGCAAGGTGATGGACGCGGCGCAGATCCTCGAGCTGGAAGAGCTGCTGGAACGCAAGCCCAAGCAGCTTTCTGGCGGGCAGCGGCAACGGGTGGCCATTGGCCGTGCGATTGTGCGCAATCCGAAGGTGTTCCTGTTTGACGAGCCGCTATCAAATCTGGATGCAGCGCTGCGTGTGCAGATGCGCATCGAGATCGCCAAGCTGCACCGGGATATGCAGGCAACGATGATTTACGTCACCCACGACCAGACCGAAGCGATGACCTTGGCAGACAGAATTGTGGTGATTAACAAGGGGCGCATTGAGCAAGTTGGGTCACCGCTTGAGCTGTACCATCGTCCAGCAAACAAGTTCGTCGCTGGGTTTATCGGTTCTCCGAAGATGAATTTCTTGCCTGCTGAAGTGGTTGAGTTGCTTGCTGATGGTGTGCGCGTCAAAGCACTTGATAGTGGCAGCGTTGTTGTTCCAGTGGAGGGGAGCCAACTGAGTGTTGGTGATCGTGTCAGTCTCGGCATCCGTCCCGAACACCTTGCTGTAAGTGCAACCGGCCCGCTGAGTGGTACCGTAGAAGTGATTGAAGAGCTCGGCGAGAGCCACTTCCTCTACGTGCGGATGGGCGATGGTGAGCTTATCACAGTACAGGGCAAAGGCGATGCGAAGGCAAGACGCAGTGAAAAATGCAATCTACAACCCGTAGATGCGCATTTACATTTATTTGACGCAGGAGGTGTGGCATTGCCTCTTTTACAACAACATGAGGACAAAGCTAAAGCACTAGCCTAATTTTTGCGGATTTTTTGGCAGTTTGGCTATGGAAGGGGTGATCATTCTCCCCTTCCCGACTACACATCGCCAAAGTATTATTAAGCCAACATTTAATAGCCGCTGGATTAATTATGTAACACGAAATCTAAATACAAGAAAAGCAAACGCCACCTCCCCACATCACAGCCATTTGCAAGTAAACCAGGATAAATAGGGAAATTCATAGAGATTTTTACTAAATTTGTACGCTCATATTACTAATATCATCAGGAACTCTCGCTTAATCGCCGCTTTACCACAAAAAAACACCTAAAACCCATAGAACAAGCTTGGCAAAAGTCCGTCGCGGCATTGTCGGCCCCATTATCATGCATTAAGCATGTTTTATGTGAGGGACTCCTTGGGGAATGGTTGCGGCTTAACTTATGGCGAATTCATCGACGATAGTTGTCATTGATGATCGGGCAGTAAACAGATCGATCCTGACGCGGCTGACAGCTGTGGCAGCGCCTGATTATGCAAGTATATCCTTTGCAGATCCCCTTGCCGCTCTTGATTATATGCGAACCAATCAGCCAGCATTGATTGTAACTGACTACAGCATGCCAGAGATGGACGGTGCAGAACTTACCCAAGCCGTTCGCGGTATCGAGGGATTGGACGCAATCCCAATTCTGGTTATCACAGCTTACTCTGACAGCTCTTTCAAAACTCGTGCTCTGGAAGCTGGCGCCTCTGGTTTCATTCAAAGCCCAATTGATCATAGGGTTTTTGAACTGCGCGTGCAGGAACTGCTGGCAACGCAGCTCACAACACCCCAATTGGCAGAACTCCCATGCGAGCACCCCCTTGCTGCATTGAGTAGTGACAAGCTCATAAACGATATCTCAGCGTTTGTTACTGTTGTTGACCGGCAAGGTATTGTCGCCTTCGTCAATCAACCCATGGCTGATTTTGTTGGCAAAGCGCGGGAGCAAATCATTGGCCAACCGATCGGCGAAGCCGTTTCGAAAGCGGCAAATATTCGCACCACCAGACTTGATGCCAAAGTGTTTGAAAGCCGCCGTAGCTTACCCCCCTATGAAGTGGAAGTCACTCATAGCGATGGCGAGACTTTGCACTTTCTCGTGCAGAAAAAACCCTTGCTGGACACGAACGGCCACGTGAGCCATGTGGTCACAACATCTTTTGAGATAACCGAGCGCAAGAGGCTTGAAGCGCACCTTTTGCACATGGCGCATCATGATGGTTTGACCGGTTTGCCCAATCGGACTTACCTGCGTGAACGTATTGATGAAGAAGTGCAGCGTTGTCGTCGAAATGGTGGCATGTTTGCTCTGCACTTTCTCGATCTAGACCGATTTAAGTCAATCAATGATGCGCTTGGGCACCGCACCGGCGACCAATTGCTTGAGGTTGTGGCACAGCGGCTGCTTGCTGATAAAGAAGAACCATGCGTGATTGCTCGCCTCGGTGGAGACGAGTTTGCTATTTTGCAGCCTGGCCTTGTCTGTGAAATGCAAGCGAGCAACTACGCCCATCGCGTGGTTGAACTGCTCACTGAACCGGTGTTTATTTCCGGCAAAGAACTGCGGGTAAGCGCAAGTGTTGGCGTCACGATCTACCCCAATGATGGAAGCAGCAGTGACGAGCTGCTACGTCATGCCGATTTGGCTATGTATCAAAGCAAAGCGGAGGGTGGGCGCGGCTTCCAACTCTTCGCACGGCAAATGGATGAGCAAGCACAACGAACCATCTCTCTAGAAAGCGCGCTGCACCGGGCTTTGGAAGAAGGGCAATTCGAGCTGTTCTTTCAACCGCAATACAATTTACGAAGCAGACAATTGATAGGTGCCGAAGCTCTGTTGCGCTGGAACAGGCCAGAACATGGACTGGTGAGCCCGGATATCTTTTTGGGAGCTGCGGAGGAAACCGGCCTGATTTTACCCATAAGCGAGTGGGTTATGCTTGAGGCTTGCAGACAGGCCAAACACTGGCATGAATGCGGCCTTACCCATTTGCATGTTGCAGTGAATTTATCTGCAACGCAATTTCGCCGTCAAAATGTCTGTGAGCTTGTAGAGCAAACCTTACAGCTAACGGGCCTTCCAGCACGGGCCCTTGAACTGGAAATCACCGAACAAGTGGTGATGCTCAACCCTGATTCCATTGCCCCGCAAATGGAGCGGTTGCGCGAGAACGGTTGCCGTATTCTTATCGATGACTTTGGCACAGGCTATTCCTCACTCGCCTATCTCAATCGCTTTTCAATTGATGGCCTGAAAATTGACCGCTGCTTCACACAGGACCTGCTTGCCGATAACTCCAGCAAAGCGATTGTAAATGCAATCATCGGGCTTGGGCGCACCCTTGACCTTACCGTTTTGGCTGAAGGCATTGAAACCGGTGAACAAGCTGTTTGGTTACGTCAGGCTGGTTGCGTCAATGCGCAGGGTTTTTACTATGGTCAGGGTGTGCCAAGTGAGGCATTTGTCGGCACCGCACTTGCGGCAACGTTTCCAGCGGCATAGTCGCAACTCCACCGGGGGCACCTGAAGTTTCGTGAATACGTCATTGATTCACCTCTTGCGCGCAAAGACTAGAGATATCGCGAATTATCTGCGCACCACCCAGCGAGCAACCGGCGGCGAATTGGAAATGGTGCTGAACCGGCTGCTGATCGCCCTTATTCTGTTTCTCTTCGTCCATATACAGTTAGACTACAGCGCCGAAGCTGACCGACCGATCTTCGCGCTTTTGTACTTTTTTTGCGCCTGCAGCGGTTTTCTCGCACTTGCGACCTTTCTCGACCCCTACGAGCATCATATAAGGCGGATTGCGGCGCTTGTCCTTGATCTCGGCGTATTGACCGTTACGCTTTGGTATGGTGGCGAAAAAATGCAAGTACTGTTTCCCATTTATTTATGGGTGACGATTGGTAATGGCTTTCGCTTCGGGCAACGTTATCTCCTTGCAGCTTGCCTGTTTTCCTTTTCCGGTTTTCTGGTCGTCTTGTTTAAAGCCCAATGGCTTGAGGACCATCTTTGGCTTTCTGTGGGCTTGTTGCTCTGCCTCGTGATTGTTCCACTTTACGCCATGCGCCTGATCCGCTCACTGGCGAAAGCAAAAGCGCAAGCAGAAGAGGCCAACCGTGCCAAAACTATGTTCCTCGCATCAGTTAGCCATGAACTTAAGACACCGTTGAACGCCATTGTCGGGATGGGAGATTTGCTGAATGCGAGCCACCTTGGCAAAGAGCAACAGGAAATGGTGCAGACAATCGCAGGATCTGCATCGACCTTGAGTGGTTTGATCGAGAGAATTTTAACGTACTCGAAGGCTGAAACCCACTCCCTTGATATCCAGCAGACCACCTATTGTATTCGCGAGGTTCTGCATTGCGTAGAACAGATTATCGAGCCGCAAGCGCGTGCAAAGGGTTTGCACTTTAACACCTGTGTGATTGGCGATGTACCGGATGTCGCCGTAGGCGATCCGCGACATATCACAGAGATTGTCCTCAATCTGGCAGGCAATGCACTAAAGTTTACGCCCACAGGCTTTTTGTTGATCAGCGTTACGACAAGACGTTCGCAGCGCACAGGAAAAATGGTACTAAAGTGGTGTGTGCACGATAGCGGCATCGGTATTTCTGCCAAGGTGCAAGAGAAGATTTTTGATCAATTCTCGCAAGCAGATGCAACGATTGTTGACCGGTTCGGCGGCACGGGGCTTGGCTTGGCTATCGCTAAACACACGGCCCGGGCAATGAAAGGAACTATCACTGTTCACTCTCGCCCGAAGGAGGGCAGCGTATTCTGTCTTCATGTGCCGTTACAACCAGCTCCGAGCGTTCTGTGCAACAACAAGCTGACCCATGAAACGATTTGGGTTTTGATGCCCGATCACTCCCTAAGCTACGCCATGGCTCAGTTAACGCAAAGCGGCTTCCACGTGCGTTCGATTGACAGCCCACGCGAGTTTGCCGCTCTTTGTGCAGAGCTGCAGCGAGCGCCGCGGGCCGGTACTCTCGTCGGCCAACTGCCATCTCTGGTCGCAGCATCGATCAGCGATGAGCAGGCACTGCTTTTTTCTGGAGGCGTTATTGGCATAAGTGCCTCTCGGAGCATTGACTTTTCTTTTGGCTCCAGTTTGCGGTTGCCTAGTCTTTGTCGTGCAATAGGCAGGTCGGAGAATTTGCTTGCTCTGCTCTTGTCCCCAACGCGCCCTTCGCAAGAAGCACAACACCAAGCTCAAGAAAGTCTTGCGGAGCTATCGGCGCCTTTGCATGTCTTAGTTGCCGATGACAACGCGACCAACCGGCTTGTACTAGAGCGTATGCTGATCCTACTTGGGCACAGCTGCACTTTGGTAGAGAACGGCGAGGCGGCACTTGATGCCATAGACACCGAGCAATTTGATTTGGTGATTATGGACATCAACATGCCGATTATGAATGGGCTCGATGCAATCAAAACGATTCGCCTGTTGGAACGTGGCTCGCAGCAGCGTTTACCTATCATCGCCTTGAGCGCTAATACCACGGCGGCAGGGCAAGAAGATGCGAAACTCGCAGGAGCGAATTTATGCGAGGCTAAGCCACTTACAATCAAGCGTCTTGCAGCAGCTCTTTCCTTTGTCGTACTACCGACGGGTTCCCAAGGTGAGCTCGATCATTACTCTGATGGGCGGAACGAAGCTACGGCGCAGGTTGACACTTCGGTACTCGCTCAGCTTATCGATTTGGGTGGTATCGCCTTCCTGCAGGAGCTTTATGAGGAGTTCCGCCGCGATGGCGCAAGCTTACTGCAGCAAATGGAAGCGGCGCTTGCTGCAAGAGACTTTACAGCGCTTCGGCAATATGCGCATGCCCTAAGGTCCTCCAGCGCATATCTGGGCCTCTTGCACTGTGCCCAGATATGCAACGAAATTGAAAACATGTCTGCACCGGCTCTGCGCCGAGATGGGTCGAAAAAAATGAGGGCTCTGGCTGCGCAGCACATGCAAAGCTGTACCGCGCTTGCTGAAGCATGCCAAAATAAAAGGCCCCCCTTATAAAACGCCTGCTCGCCGGTTTTGCGCCGAAACAAGCCTCGCCATTTTTCGCGTATCAGCTTCGCCAAGGTTCATGGCCGCATCTACCCAAATCGACACAATATCGATTAGTTCTTCATAGTGGACCGGATTCACGCGTTTTCCTGCTGCATAAATCGCCGCCTGCGCGTTATGCCGGCGGCCTTGTTTTTCGATAATTTCCGCAGTTGCAGCGCGCCCCCGCCCGGTGGCGACAACCTTATGCACAAGGCCCATGTCATGCAGCTCTGATGCAGAATAAAGTCTTCCGCTAGAGATGATTTCCTCAGCTTTCAGGTGCCCTATTTTTCGAGCAAGAAAGCTATAGGCGCCCATACCGGGGAAAAGGTTAAACAAGACTTCTGGTAAACCGAACTTTGCCTGCTCTTCAGCGACAATCATGTCGCAGGAAAGCGCTGTCTCAAAGCCGCCACCAAGCGCATCCCCTTGCACCAGAGCGATTGTTACGACAGGAAGATTAGAAGCAATATGGTTGCGATAGATAACATTGATGCAGGACTTGGCATATTGTGCGAGGCGATGTTTATCCTTTGCCTTGATCAACTCCATGAACAACGCTAGGTCACCACCTAGATTAAAGACTTCAGGGGCATCGGAACTGATAACTTTATATGCCACTGGCGGATTGATGCGCGGCTGGTAACTCTTGTAAAGGCGCGTGAGCGTGGCTTGCGAAGCGGCCAATTCCTCCAGTAACTGCGGCGAGAAACAGGGCCTACCCTCTGGTGTCATAGTAAGCCAAAGTGCTTTGCGGGTCGCATCATACTCCAGGTCAACCAACTGTGTGCTTGACTGCGCAAACTGTCGCTCTAGCGATACCTCACTAAGAGAGGCCAGTTCTTGTGCGCTAGATGAAATGGTTGCGGCCACTGCTGGAGTGCCCTGCAATCCGGATGCAGATCCAGTGAACTGCTCCATTGTTTTTTCGTGTAAGGCTGCGGCCTGATTGCGTGGGAACATCTTGATATCTCCTGAATGAAACTCATCAATTCAGTGAGACCCGCGAATATTCAACACGTGCAACATCAAAGAAACACGTTTTCAGACAAACTTATATTGAAAATGTTGCAGATCTCACCCCGACCCCCCAGAGGAAGATCCCCCTCATTATTGATTATTATTTATTGCAGGGTCCATACTTATTAAATTTTACAGACCGATTATCTGAGTAACAATGCACTCAAATGCTTCTTTAATTTTAAATATGAGATTGAACACTATTTGATCAAAGCAACTATTGGTTGCATTTTGTTGAATGCATAAAAATGCTTGCTAGGCTTGCTGTTCCTCCAGAAGAGTGGGAAAAGACAGCAACTTGTAAATAGCTATTAAGTCTGGTGTAGGCATGGCGAAAGTCGCGATAATTGGGGCGGGACCTGCAGGATTGTTTGCCGCCGAGTTTTTGGCGCAAAACGGTCATATTGTCAGTCTTTATGATGCCAAGCCAACGGCAGCGCGCAAATTTCTCATGGCCGGACATGGTGGGTTGAATCTCACTCACAGCGAACCGCTGCCAGCATTTTTGCAAAAGTATAGGCCACAAGCCCCCCTGCTACTTCAGGCAATAGAACAATTCACACCCCATGATTTACGGGCATGGGCCCTCGGGCTTGGGCAGGAAACTTTCGTGGGCTCGAGCGGGCGAGTGTTTCCAGAAAGCTTTAAAGCGTCGCCGCTGCTGCGTGCATGGCTGCATAGGTTAAGTGCTCTTGGTGTAACAATCCACTACAACGCACAGTGGATTGGCTTTGACAATGAAGGCTATCTGAAAATTGCGCAAAGCGAAGGCCGCGCGCCCAACACCCGCACGCAGCATATCAAGTTGGATGCAGAAGCCGTGTTGCTCGCACTTGGCGGCGCAAGTTGGCCGAAACTTGGCTCCACCGGGGCTTGGGTACCATGGCTGGAAGAAAAAGGGATCGACATTTCCCGTTTTCAACCAAGCAATTGCGGATTTGAAGCAGGCTTTTCAGCTTACTTTGCCGAGCGCTTCAAAGGTGTTCCCCTCAAGCGGATCGCACTGCGCTTCGAGCAGCAATGTATCGAAGGCGAACTTATGATTGACGGTAGTGGTGTCGAAGGTGGCGCTATCTATGCCCTCTCTGCAGCAATTCGCACCGCAATTTGTGCGAATGGCGCCGCATCAGTTCAACTCGACTTGAAACCTGACCTGTCTCAACAAGCATTGCAGAAGCGGCTTGAGCGCCCACGGGGGAAACAATCCACTACCAATTTTTTGAGGAAGTGTACCGGCCTTAGCCCCGTCGCCCTTGCCTTGTTGCGAGAGGCAGGCCCCTTGCCGACGGATGCCCAATCCATTGCGGCGCGGATTAAGACCCTTACGCTAGAGCTCTCTGCCCCTCGCGGGTTAAATCGAGCGATCTCGAGCGCTGGTGGGATCAAGTTCACCCAAGTGGACAAATCCTTTATGCTAAAAAAGCTGGCAGGTGTTTTCGTAGCAGGCGAGATGCTGGACTGGGAGGCCCCGACGGGGGGCTACTTGTTACAGGGTGTGTTTGCCACAGCGCAGGCTGCTGCACAGGGTATTAATTACTACTTAAAAGAGTATAAAAGGCAATACAGCCATTTCAGATAGCAATCATATTCGCCCCTTCTTTTTCGCCCTTGTTTTGGCCGCAATAAACGGGTAGCTTTCGCTCCGTGATATTCTCAGCCGAATGAGAGCGGAGTTTTGGTGTACTCGAGCCGGCCTCGAACGCAACAGAAGCAAAAAGCTGCTATATCACCGGGCTGTTGTTTAAGACCCGGATGAGACTACGATTACTGCCGTTTGGCCGAACGTTGACTTACCCGTTTAAATTGACTGCTCGTCCCTAACCTCGTTCGCAAGAGCGGAAACTATAACGGGTAAAGAGGACGTTCTTCCATGCGCCAAAATGGTACCCTTAAATTCTTTAATCATGATCGTGGCTTTGGTTTTGTTACCCCAGAAGACGGTGGCAAAGACATCTTCGTTCACATCACAGCATTCGAGCGCTCCGGCGTTGCTGTTCCAGCTGAAGGCGCTGCACTGACCTTCATCGCTGAAGAAGACCGTCGTGGCCGCGGTATGCAGGCTTCGCAGATCGAACTGGCATAATTGCTGGTTTTAAGGGCACCGCGAGACGGTGCCCTTTTCTTTTTATTACTATTAGATATTGAACCAATTGCCTTTGCCGGTCAGCGCTTTTAAATTATAGACTGGATACCACTTACTTATTCAGGGTTCAGTTTTGAAAGAAAACGGCAAGGCCGCTCGCACTCGCGAGCATATCGTTAAGACAGCTGTTGAATACATCAACGAGCATGGGGCTATCTTTTCACTAGAAGAGATCGCACGACATGCTGGTGTGTCCAAAGGTGGTTTGCTGTACAACTTTCCTAGCAAAGTCGCGCTTATTCGCGCAATTGTCGCGCATTTTGTTGCCGACCTAGAGGCAACTGTTGCCGAAGCAGAAGCACGCCTGTCACAAGACCCCTATCCCAACAAATTGATGCGCGCCTTACTGGTTGGTCTTTCCGAGAAGTGTCAGGAAAACGAAGGGCCACATAGCGGCATGCTTGCGGCGATTGTTGATGATCCTGATATGCTCGATCCGGTGCGTGATTTTCATTCGCGGGTTTACAATCGTATTATGGCAGAGTCCGAGCATCCTGAGCTTGCCAGATTTGCCTATATGGCGGTGGAAGGAATTCGCGCCCAACAGATCTTTCAAATCCTCCCGGTGGCAGAGGGAGAGACCGTGCATATGCTGCAATGGATGGATAGAGCTCTAAAATCTGGAGATTGGCCCGGGTTAAAAGAAGACACGGACCTCACTCTTTAAGATTGACTTTTTTGCCGTCCGTTTTAGACAGAGCGAATGCAGAAAACAGATGTCATTGTGCTTGGGGCCGGAGCCGCCGGGCTAATGTGTGCAATCGAAGCCGGTGCGCGCGGGCGCTCTGTCGTTGTAATTGACCACGCGAAAAAGCCAGCACAAAAGATCCGCATCTCGGGCGGGGGCCGTTGCAACTTTACCAACTTGCATTGTTCACCGGCTAATTTTATCGGCGAAAACCCTCGCTTCTGCGTTTCTGCATTGAAACGCTTCACTCAGCATGACTTTATAGATCTCGTCGATGCCCATGGTATAAGTTGGCACGAGAAAACCCTCGGTCAATTGTTTTGCGATAACAGTGCTCAAGAAATAATTGACATGTTGCTGGACCTTGCCCGCGGTTCGCAGGCACGCCTGATGCTTGATACCAAAATCGAGGCGATCTCACGCGATGATGATGGTTTCTTGCTTGTAACCAGCAAAGGACCATTGCGTAGCGAGAGCCTCGTGGTAGCAACAGGCGGGCCATCAATTCCCAAGATGGGGGCGACAGGATTGGGCTATGATATTGCCCGCCAATTTAATCTACGGGTGGTAGAGCCCTTTCCGGCGCTCGTACCACTCACATTTGACCAAAGCTTTCTGGCGGGAAGCAAAGAGCTAGCCGGTGTGAGCATTGATGCCACAGTTTCCTGCGGGAAAACGCAATTCCGCGAAGGCTTACTGTTTACGCACCGCGGGCTTTCCGGACCTTCAATCTTACAAATCTCTTCCTACTGGCGGGCTGGGGAGACAATAAAAGTAAACTTACTCCCCGATAGCGATCTATTTGAACTGTTACGCGACTTGCGGCAGAGCAATCCACGTAAGGAGGTAGCAGCAACGCTAAAAGAACTGTTTCCTAAAAGGCTTGGGCAATTTCTTGTTGCACAACTAAACGTAGGAGGGCGCCTTGCGGATCAGTCAGACAAGGTGCTCCGCGCCATATCTACGGGGATACATGCATGGCCCCTAAAGCCTGTTGGCAGTGAGGGCTATCGCACAGCTGAGGTGACGCGAGGCGGCGTTGATACCAATGAGCTCTCCTCAAAAACAATGGAAGCAAAGGCGATATCCGGTCTCTTCTTTATTGGTGAGGTAGTAGATATCACCGGCCATCTTGGGGGATTTAACTTCCAATGGGCGTGGTCTTCCGGTCACGCTGCCGGACAATTTGTATAAGGCCCTCAGTTTACACCCACTTAGTTTTCTGTGACAATTTCATTTGTAAAGCATATCGTCTAAACACCTAGATTAATGGGTGCTTGGGGTATTAACATGACAAGTCAGGTTTCTGCCTGCATTTTCGCGGCGCTGGGGTGTGTGCATCGTCTTTTGATTCTCAGGCTACTGTTCCGTGCGGGAAACACTGGCCTGACATGGGGAGAGCTGAAAGAGCGGACAGGGTGTGATGAGACTGATCTACAAGACCGTGTGTCCGTGTTACTTAGCGTTGGTCTGATCGCAAGGTCAATGTGTAAAGAAAACGAACGCATACACTTGCGCCGCAATCGTTTCGCCTCCTTGAAGTCCTACTTTTTTGAAACCAGCTAAAACAATCCTGCTAGTTTTTGCAATAGGCGTGACCCGTAGCAATGGAGGCTTTCCAACGCACCCTCTTGCGCGATATGTGTTGATCAAGACAGCATGACAGTTTGAAATACGTAGGATCTGCATATTAGTTTTATTAGAGTAGATCCGCACTATGCCTATTGACAGAATCCCGTCCCCAATCGTTCCCATGGCTCAACTTAATGCAAAAGAGTCAACAGATAGCCAAAACGCTGCTGCGAAGGGCAACATCAAGTCCCTTATTGAAAAATTTGATGGCAAGAGCTCTGTTTCTTCGGTCAGAGCGGAAACTTCCAAGTTCAACTCTAAAAGCGATCTTGTTCACCACAGCCAGCTAGAAATACAAGCGGAACGCGCAGAAACATTCGGCGGCATTGTGAAAGCGCATAGTTTGGATTTGCAAGCATTCTGCACGAAGGAAAATACCTGTTTGTGCATTCGCGGTGTGAACCCCTTTAGTACTGACCTTATCCGAGAAGGCTTTGGCACTAAGGATATGTCAATCAAAGCCAAAAGCTCCAACCTACCGCCTTTGAACGCTTTAATACCTGTAAAACAAGACTACGGAAAAAAGGGGGCAGATCCCGAAGCTGCCGCCGCTTTCACCCAGAAAAACTATGAGGCGCGTGAGAAAAAAACTGCAACTTTCGTAGACGCGGAAATATCCGCAAATCGGCTTGGCATGCTGGTCGAGGAAACTGGGAGATTAGAAATACACGGCACGTGGCTACAAGCTGACAGTGGTGAGGGGCTGATGATCGGGACCGACTTCATCAGCAAAGATGCCCCTGATGGGAAGCAGTTCCCATTCTGGGGGGTGAAAGACGGAGAAAGCATCAAATTATTTGAGGCCATAAAAGTAGGTGGGAGCTGGCAAAAAGGAGATCCTGTCCAAGTGATGGGAAATCGGGAGGGGCGCGCGGTCACCGCAGATTATGATTTGGCGATCAATGCGCCTCACATGAGCGATTATGACAGCCAACATACCCCCGCACTTAAAGTTGGCAGTTTTGAAGAGGCCGTCTCCCTGGGCATTCACCAAGCCGATGACACTGAAGCGCGGGCGGCATTCTACAACGTCGATGTGAGCGAGGCGCTGCGCCGTGGTTCAGAAGAATACGAGGCAGTCCCCGCGCTTGATGGACAGGATAGCAACTTCTTACAGGTCGATTATCCGGCATTGCGGCGCGCCTCACTAGAAACAATATCTTCGCATGCTTCGGCTGAAGAACTACAAGAAATCGCAGCAGACACCGCCTATGTGGATGAACTAACTCGTCTAAACATCGAGGAAAATCGAGCAAGCCTTGTGGAACAAGGCCTGCTCCCCCAAGCGGGGCCCATGCGTAGCTTGGGTATTGCATCCGATTATGAAAAGAAGCTCATACCACAGCTCAATGCCGCACTAGGGCGCGAAAAAGGGCAGGAAGTATTCCACCATGGTGCTGACTCTGGAAATCCATGGAGTGTGGAGGCGGACAACTACCCAATGACGGCGATCCTTCCTGACAGCATGCGCTTTGCAGGAGACAATATTGTTCTTATAAAAAATGCAGATGCCTTTTTGGAACTCGTTCAGCATCTTAAGAATAATGGGTATCATGTACCCATAAACCATCGCTGGAGCGAGAATGCGGAGCTTGTCAATGTTCGTTCAAAGAGCTTCATTGAAGCGAAAACGAGCTTGGAGCAGCACTTTTTGAAAGCTTAGTTTTCCTGCACGAACTCAACTTTAGCAAGTAGTGGGTCCGCCAGCAGCGATCAGAGGATCGACCGACAATGAAGGTTGGGGCGCAAAGCTGTCGTAGAACTATCAGAGCAATTGTGTCTTATCTACGTATGTCTGGCACTGGCTGAGATCAGATTCAGCGCCTATAATAAGGCCATATCCTCGGGCGAAGACCGCTTGCTAAGAATAGTCGTATTGCCCTATAGTTTTTAATGACTCTAAACTAGAGCTGTGCTATAGTTGAGTTTATGAGCCATATTTTAAATTGACGCGGGAGCGCCATCGTGCGCATACTAATGCTATGAGACTGACACAGCAGACAAATTATGCAGTGCGCGCGCTGATGTATTGTGCGGCCAATCCGGATAAGCCGAGCAAGGTTGCAGACATCGCTGCAGCGTTCACCATGTCGGAAACCCACCTTTTTAAGATCATGAAGGTGCTGGTTGACGCAGATCTGATGAAAACAATTCGCGGGCGCAACGGCGGTATCGTTCTGCCCCGGGCTGCAACCGAGATCACAGTTGGTCAGGTGGTGCGCGCGACGGAAGAGAGCTTCTTGCTGGCTGAATGCTTTGACGGCGGTAAACCCGATTGCCCCTTGGTAAACCATTGTGGCTTTAATGCTGTGCTGCATGAAGCATTAGAGGCATTTTTGGCGGTATTAGATAAGTGCACTATTGCCGATCTGGCCGAAAACCGAATGGGGCTGCGCCATTTGCTGCAAATGGATGGCTCGCAACCATTGGCCAACGCCGTGGGAAGTGCATAACTGACCGCTTGTTGCGCTTGCTTTTAAGCCCGCTGAGTAAAAACCTCAGCGGGCATTTTACTATCTGCGTCCTCGCCTAAAGGTTAAGCTGAACTTTATTGGCGCGGGAATTTCCCTTGGAACCGCTTTAAATGATGCCCGGCTTGCGGCTTTCAACGCAAGCTTATCAAAGGCGGCCTTACCGCTGCCTTTGATAATAGCTGCCTTTAAGACCCCGCCAGAACGATCAATGGTGAAAGAAAACACAACTTCACCATAGAGCTTGCTGTAACGGCGCCGCCGACTGACTTCACGCTCTAATGCATTACGTATCTTGCGTTGTACAGACCCTTTATAGTTGTCCCTTGCAGCATTGCCCGCTTGCGCGCTAACGCCGGTATTAACCTTGCTACCGCCTTGTGTCGCCCGCTTTGCTTGCCCTGCCTGGCCTTTCTTCTGGGTGAGCTTGGCGCCTTTTTTTTGTGGCGCTCTTGCTACCTTCTTAGGCTTTGGTTTAGTTACCGGCTTGACTTTGGTCTTTATCGCCTTGACCGGCTCGGCCTTTTCAGACTGCGCTACCTCAACAGGCTTAGCAGCCGTCGTGTCCTCTGGCTTCACCGGCTTCGGTTTATTGTCTTGTGCGACAGGCTTTACTGGCTTTGCCGCTTTGTGCTGCTTGGCCGCATCCAGACGAATGCCCTCAACCTGTTCTACTGGCGCCTTTAAAGGCTCTTCCAACGGCTCAGCAGCTGGCTGAATTTGCTTCAATTCAGCCTTCTTCAGTTTCTTGGGCTCTTTAAGTGGTTTCAGCTTTTTGGGAGGCGCAGTCTTTGGCTCGGATCGTTTTGCAGCGCTAATGTTTGCCTTGTTTCCAGCAACAAGATCTTCAAGAGAACCGACAACCGCGACATCCATCCCAGCGGCAGCGGCTATTTCTACCTTCTCCTCTTCCTCAACAAAGCTGAGTGACGTCCCAGCATGCAAGGCTGACGAGATGACGAACGCAATTGCCAATGACCACTTAGACAGCGACTTTACTGAGGTTTGCATCACTTTTCCCTCTTGGTCAGCAATACGACATTGTCAAACTCGTATTTACGTAATTCCGAGAGGATCTTGGCAAACTTACGCGCACTTAACTCCTTGTCTGGTACCAAACGAAGTGGTGCATCGGGCGAAATCTCTTTTTCAACCAAGAATTCTTTTAGATCTTCTACCTCAACCGGCGTATCGCCGTAGAACAGTTTGGCGCCCGATGTAACCTGCAGAGCCTCTGCAGCCCGCTCACTTTGAGGCATGTCTTGTGTAATTGCCGGCGATACTTCCTGTGCAGGATCGCGTTCCAGCGTCCCGGCGAACAAGAAGAAGATCAACATTAGAAACACAATATTGATCAGAGGTATCGTGTTCTCAACCGGCGGCTTTGTTTTCTTTGCGGCTAAACGCATGTTTGCTATCCATCGCCTGCTGGCTATTTGCCAACCAGTTTTGCATTATACCCAGCTATCCCGAGCGCTCCGAGGACATCAACCGCGTCTTGCACTGTTGCCTCTTCTTTTGGCAGCAGCGCAATAAGGCGTTCTTTGTCCGTATCTTTGGCGTCAAGGTGCGTGACAAGCTCTTCAGCGGACATCGATTTACCTGCGAACACCACCTCTTGCTTGCCAATTCGCAGCACTATAGGGCGAGAGCTTTCGCTTACCCCTGTTCCTTGCTGTGTTCCGGCGATGTTTAGCTGCTGATATTTCGAGAAAGTCGAAGCCAGCATAAAAAACATGAGCAGTAGAAAAATGACGTCAATCAGCGATGTGAGTCCGGGGGCACGGCGCGGCTTTATCTGCCTTGAAATCTGCATTGAAGCCTACGCTGCGCTAATGGCATGGGGTGCTGTAACTTCTTGAGAATGTGCCATTGCCGCATTTGCCGCGCGCTGCGGCTCCTGAGCGCGTGACCCGGCCCGAGTAAACACTGCGGTCAGCAAAACTTCCATTTCTTGCTGCTCGTTCTCAACGCGACCATCAAAGTAGCTTGTCATTACCGAAGCTGGAATTGCCACAGCAAGCCCGACGGCTGTTGTCAGCAGTGCGACCCAAATACCGCCAGCCAGAGCAGCAGGGTCAACTTGCGCGCCAGCGTCTGCCATCGCCTGAAACGCCTCGATCATCCCGATTACAGTTCCGAATAGGCCCAGAAGCGGCGCAATTTGCGCAATCATGTCGAGTGGACGCAAGTAGGCACGCATATTGGCAAGCTGAGCGCTGCATTGGCTTTCGGCCTCTTCGCGTTGTGCCGTTTCGTTAAGCTGTCCGATCTGGTGATTTTTCATCGCAGCAGACAGGCAACGGGCCAATGCACCATTGCTTCTCTGTATAGAAAGGATGGCTTTTTCCTTTTGGCCCGATGACCAAAAGGCAACTGCCCCACGCACATCCCGATGGCGACCAACATGGAGGCAGCGAAAATGCCACAACTTAGCGATTACTAATGCCAGAGCGACAATGCTGAGAAGCAATAGGATGGTAACAACGGGCCCGCCCATAGCAATGATCTCGCCTAGTGGACCCATGGATTTTGTTAGTTCGGCAAATGACATGTCTAATTTCTTTGTTAAAAGTGTTTCTTAAAGCTGCAATTCTATTTGTCCGCGATGGGAGATATCCATCGCATCCAAGCAAGCGGCATTGTTCAGCGCTTCACCAGTGCAGGCGGTCACATCATTGACGAGCAGGCTTGCAATTCCCTCGCATTTCACACCCGCAATATCGTAGGCTTGAACGCGCGTCTTTTTGTTTGGCAAGCGCCCGAGCGATACGCTTAACAAGTCAACCAGCCCCCCCTCGCGATCAAAGATTACGAGATCAAGCGAGAGATCCTCAATGCTGGTCCCCATTGTATTTTTTGCAAGAAACGACACTCTGCAGGAATCTGCAACCTGCTCATCCTTAAGCAGTTGAAGCTTAATCAGCTTTCCAGAACCGGTTGCCGCCGCTGAAGCGGGAAAACAGGCGATGAAGGCAGAGAAAATTAGTGGAGCAATAAAAAATGCAATTTTGCCTTTGCATAAACCAACAAACGACATTTGGATTATCCTGTTTGGGTAATGATTGCTGTGAGTACCGTAGGCTGGCTTGTTACTGAGGGAGAGAGGCGTAACTGGCTTGCAAACGATAGTACGGCCAGACATCTTATGCTCAATTGAGTGACGCGATAATCAATTCAGCGACATCAGGCATTGCACTTGTACTTAAATATGAATATGAAAGTCAAGTTATATTGTTTGACCCTGTGCTTTTGGAAAACGCATGCAGGGACAAGACAGCTTTGGGATTAACAGGAGATCTCCCTCATGCCAGTTGCACAACAAAGCGTTGAAACAGCTAAATTTTCTAGCGACATGCGTAAGGTTCTTAGCAGCAAGGACCTGTTTGAAGGTGAAAGAGAAATTCAGATTTCTCACAATGATGATGTCTATCGCCTAACCATAACCAAGCTGGGCAAACTGATTCTGACGAAGTAGGCTAGTGGTACTTTGGAGCCTTGAGAATCAGTCTTGATCAGGCTCCGACCCCACGATTATCCACAATGAAAAAGGCCGGGTGCTATGACCCGGCCTTTTCGTTTTAATTGCTGCACTACGTGCTTAGTTCATCGGGGTCTGAAGCTTGAAGCTCTCACCGTCAATAGAGAAGAGGCCGTAGGCGCCAGGTACATCGCCGTTCGCATCGAAGTTCAGGTCGCCAGCGGCGCCCTTGTAATCGATCTCCTTGCCAGCTTTGATCAGCTCAACAGCTTTCTTCCATTCGCCAGCGGCAACAGCTTCGCCTTTGCCATCGGAAACAGCAGAAATAGCAGCAGGAACTTTGGCTTTGTCGCCGCCAGCTTTCTCGATTGCCAGAGCAAGCACAAAGGCAGCATCGTAGGAGTTGGCAACGAAGATCGCATCCGCGCTACCGCCAGCTGCGGTGAAGGCCTTGTTGAAGCTATCGAGGCTGCTAGAGGCCTCACCCATTGGGGAGGATGCTACAAATGTGGTGAGGTTTTCTGCACCCAGTTCTTTGATAGGTGCATCAGACTTCATGCCATCACCGCCAACAAAGTTGGTGAAGAAGCCATTCTCAAGCGCTTGGCGCAAAATGGTTAGACCGGAGCCATCGCCGTAGTCAAAAATAACCAGTGTGTCGGCGCCACCGCGGGACAATTCTGCAAGGTTGGTGCGGTAAGATGCTTTGCCTTCTTCATGCGCCGCGTAACCGGAGATTTTGCCACCCTGTGTTTCAAACTCAGCTTTAAACGCACCAGCAAGACCGGATCCATAGTCGTTGTTCAAGTATGCAACGGCGACGTTCTTGGTGCCTTGTGCAACCAGCGTACGAGCCAGCGCACGGCCTTGGTAGTCATCAGAAGGTACGGTGCGGTAGACGGTGCCTTTGTCGTCCAGACCGGTGATTTCCGGGGACGTGCCAGACGGGGTGATCAAGGCAACGCCTGCAGGTGCTGCAACGGAGTTTGCAACTGCGATAACCGGGCCGGAGCAATGTGGGCCGACCAGAGCGGTCACCTGCTCTACGTTGACAAGCTTGGAGGCTGCATCCACACCGTTTTGCGGATTACATGCACTATCGCCCACAACGGTTACGATTTTCTGGCCGCCCAGAACGCCGCCCTGCTCATTCACCTGTGCGAACGCCAGCTTTGCAGCATCAATCATTGGCGGGGCCATCGCAGCGATTGGGCCAGAAATACCGCCCAACAGACCGACTTTCACATCGGCAGCAGCAGAATTTGCAACAAGTGCGGTGGAGCCAAACAGGCTTGCAGCAACAACGAGATGAGTAAGTTTCATAGTTTCCTCCTAAAAGGGTTTTAGATGCCTTGCAGGCAAGGCGTATTCACAAAGATTATCGGGAAGTTGGGTGCGCGGGCTGCGCATCCCCTCCTCTTGCTTCTTGTTATTTTCGACGCTGAGCAGATTTCTGATCCGCCTCTGGCAAGATGCCTTCGGGGCGGAAACGCAGGACCAGTTGCAGCATCAAGCCGATGATAAACACGCGCATATATTTGGCTTTGATCGCGTATTCCTCTGGCAGCTGATCGGTAACGAACTCGGACATGGACCAGATCGTCCAGACAACGACCACTCCCAAAATGGCACCGCGGTTATTGCCCGAGCCGCCAAGGATCAACATGATCCAGACAAGGAAAGTGGCGATCATCGGATCAATCGCTTCTGGTGTGATCGAACGGTAGTAGTGGGCCAGCATTGCCCCGCCCAACCCCATGATGGCCGCACCGAAGATGAACGCCTCTAGGCGACGGCGCTCGATGTTTTTACCCATGGCGTTTGCAGCCAGCTCATTATCGCGGATACCGCGCATCATGCGGCCCCAAGGCGCTTTCAACTGCTTTTCAACCAGCAGGTAAATACAGAAAAGCACAATCACGACGAGCGCAAGATAAGAGAGCTCGGAGAGTGCATAATTATCCGAGGCCAGAGGCCGTGGAATTTTGGTGACACCGCGTGCGCCGCCGGTGAGCCAGCCTTCTGACTTAATTACCAAGCGAATGATCTCAGCCACACCGATGGTGGCGATGGCCAGATAATCGGAGCGGAAGCGCAAGCATATTTTGCCGATAGGCCACGCGACGAGGCCCGCCACGAGCATGGCAGCGGCCCAGCCCACGGGCACCGGCAAATCCAGCCCGCCCAAGTGGTTAGCGCTTAGCGCGCTGGTTACCAAGGCGGAGGTGTAGGCGCCAACCGCAAAGAATCCGGCGATACCAGCATTAAACAGGCCGGTAAAGCCCCACTGGATGTTCAGCCCCAGTGCAAGAATAGCGTAAATGCCCATGAAGATTGCCATGGACATGGCGTAGATCAGGATCCCTGGAATTTCCATGCCAGCCGCCCCTTAAAGTAGTTTGCCTTTGAGCAAGCCCGTGGGCCTGACCAAAAGAATGAGAAGAAGGATGACAAAGGCCATGGCGGCTTTATACTCGCTAGGCAGAACCAGCACGGACAGCTCCTCAGCCACGCCGACGACAAGCCCGCCAAGCACCGCGCCTTCAACGCGGCCGACACCGCCAAGGATTGCCGCAGCGAACATGGGCAGCAACATTGTCCATCCCATGAGAGCCTTCAGCTCGGTGTTTAGACCGAGGAAGAAGCCCGAGGCGGCGCAAAGCGCCCCGACAATGGCCCAGGTCAGCATGGTTGTACGGCGGTTATCGACACCAGAGAGCAAGGCCAGATCCGGGTTATCCGACATGGCGCGCATGGCCTTGCCCCATTTTGTCTTTTGCAAGAACACCCAGAGCACACCAACAATGGCGAACATCGCAAGCATGGTGAAAATCTCACGATCTCGAAGGCGCAGGCCCCAATAGTTTTCGGGACGGACGAGGCCTCGGCTGTATGTTTCCGTATCCACGCCCCAGATTACCTGAATGACGGCCCGCAGCATGAGCGCGATGCCAAGCGAGGCCATCACGGTAATGATTTTTGGCCGGTCGGTTAGGTAATCATAGAAGACCTTATCGATACCAATGGCGATAAGTGCACATAGTGCCATGGCAATCGGCAGCGCCGCCCACGGGCTTATGCCAGAGGCCGTGACGACGGCAAGCGCGGCAAAGGCACCGAAAGTGGCCAGATCACCGTGCGCCAAGTGGGCGAAACGCAGGATACCAAAAACAAGGGTAATGCCGACAGCGCCGACAGCATAGATCGACCCGAGCACCAAGCCGGGGATCACGTAGAAATTCATTAGTTCAAGGAGTGTCATTTTCTCTTGCCCTGCCTATCCGCCAAGGAACATTTCTGCGACTTCGCGATCGGCCAGCAGCCCCTCGCCTGTGCCTTCGTGGCGGTTTTGCCCTGCTGCAAGCACATAGGCACGATCAGAAAATGTCAGTGCCTGCTTGGCATGTTGCTCAACAAGCAAAATGGAAACATCCGTATCTCGGACCGAGCGGGTGATTTCGAAAATCTGCTCCATGTATTTTGGAGAGAGGCCTGCTGTTGGCTCATCTAACAATAGCAATACCGGATCCAGCATCAAGGCGCGGCCCATAGCCACCATTTGGCGCTGACCGCCCGAGAGGGAACCGGCCATGGCGGAACGGCGCTCGCGCAAATCCGGAAACAGGGAGAAAACCCGGTCAAGGGCGGCGGTGAAGTCGCCTTTGCGCAAAAATGCCCCCATTTCCAGATTTTCCAACACCGTCATCTCACGGAAAACGTTGTTCACCTGAGGTACGTAGCAAACGCCATTTTGCACAATTTTATTCGGCTTCCAGCCGGTCATATCCTGCCCGGCGACGGTAATGGAGCCGCCGCGGACATTCAAAAGGCCGAACACAGCTTTCATTGCTGTCGATTTGCCAGCTCCATTGGGGCCGATGATGGAGACTATTTCCCTGCGCGCAACCTTGATATTGATGTCATGCAGGATATCAGCATCACCGTAGCCGGCGCGCACGTCTTTCATCACCAAGGTAGGTGTTGTTTTAGATGTGTTGGTCATGCCGCATCTCCTACAACTTCACCCAAATAGGCTTCCAGCACGCGTTTATCGGAGCGCACTTGGGCAAAACTACCCGCAATGAGGACAGAGCCTTCGGCCATACAAATAACGGGATCGCAGAGCTTTTCGATCATTTCCATATCGTGCTCGATCAGCATGAATGTGTAGCCGCGCTCTTTGTTGAGGATCTGGATCTTTTCTTCCAGTTTGCGCAATAGGGTCCGGTTTACTCCGGCGGCGGGCTCATCCAGCAGCACCAATTTGGCGTCTGTCATCATGGTACGGCCAAGCTCAAGCAGCTTTTTCTGGCCACCGGAAAGATTGCCAGCGCGCTCGTCTGCCACGTGGGTCAGCTCAAGGAACTCCAGAGTTTCCCAAGCTTTTTGGCGGGTTAATTCTTCCTGTGCCCGTACCTGCCCCGAGCGCAACCAATTGGCCAGCAAGTTCTCCCCCAGCTGGTTTTCCGGCACCAACATGAGGTTTTCCAGCACCGTTAACCGATGAAATTCATGGGGGATCTGAAATGTACGAACCAAACCACGGTGGAACAACTTATCTGAGCTAAGGCTTGTCACATCCTTGCCCATAAAGTGAATGGAGCCGGACGTTGGCTGGAATGCGCCGGCGATTAGATTAAAGAGCGTGGTCTTGCCTGCACCGTTTGGCCCGACGAGCCCTGTTATCGTGCCTTCTTTAACGGATAGCGAACAAGACTGAACGGCCTTGAACCCGCCGAAGCTCTTTGTCAGCTGGTCAACTTCCAGCATTTATTCTCCCCCAGATGCACCGGATGGCAAGATATATGCCATTACAAGCATCGCTCAACTGAACAATTGGCAACTAATTGCGCCAATTTGTATTAATACGCATAGAGTGAGTACATTGTGCAGCCGCCAACGATCAACCGGTTTTTGGGTCCAAAACGAGTTTTCCTTGAGAATTGGTAGTTTCTAGCTGTTTTTGCACCGATCCCGCGGAAATATTGCGCAAAAACTGTAGAGAAGTTTGACCCGCAACAGAATATTTCCAGCGCCCGCGCGCCAAATTTGGGTTATTTTCAACAAAAACACGCAGGAGATAGGAATAATGCTGCTTGTTCTTGGCAAATCACAGGGGGAGTGGCATTGCTGTGTTTGAAAGAGATAGTAAAAGGCATTGATATGACGGCTGATGAGCTTAGCGCCATAATGCACGAGAGGAACTCCGCTTCGCTGAAGCACATGCAAGAGCCCGCACCCGACAATGCCCAGCTTACTCAAATTATAGAAGCGGCGGCAACAGCGCCGGACCACGGACGGCAACACCCATTTCGGTTCTTAGTTATCAACGATGCGGGTAGAGCGAAATTGGCTGATTACTTTGAGCAAAGCGCATTGCGCCGACAACCAGATTTGACCGAGGAGCTGCGCACACGCGCAAGGCAAAAGGCCTATAATGGACCGATGCTATTAGCGATGATTGTCGCGCACCCCTTGGAACATCGCAACATACCCGATACCGACCGCCTGATCAGCGCGGGGGCCGCTTTGCAAAATGTTTTGCTGATGGCGCAAGCTCTTGGATTTGCCAGCCGTGTCACGTCTGGAGAAGCAGTGCGGGAGGCAGCCTTCGGCGAAATGCTTAGCCTAAAAAGTAATGAAGCATTCGTTTGCTTCATCTCGATAGGTAGCAGTGATAAGCAGCGTCAGAGTAAAGGCAGGCCAAACGCTAGCGATTTGATGCGCATTTGGCCTTGAACGCTGTCCCTATTTCTTCTTTGGGCGGAATGCTTTAATGAGCTCAGGATCTGTATCAACAAAGCCGGCGCCGATGAGATCCAAGCAATATGGAACTGCTGGGAAGACTGCATCCAAGCAGGTTTTGATTGCAGATGGCTTACCGGGTAGGTTGATGATCAAGCTGGCGCCACGTGTTCCGGCGGTTTGCCTAGATAAAATAGCGGTAGGGACTTCGCGCAGGGAAACTTCGCGCATCAGCTCTCCAAAGCCGGGCAACTCTTTTTCCATTACCTGCCGCATGGCTTCTGGCGTTAGATCGCGCAGGGCAGGACCTGTGCCGCCTGTGGTGAGGATCAGGTCGACCTTTTCTTCGTCGACCAGCTTCTGCAAATGGGAAACCACACTCTCAATGCCATCTGGTATTATGCGATGGATCGGTTCGTAAGGTGTTGTAACTACGGCCTCCAGATAGGCAAGGATCGCCGGCCCGCTTTTGTCTTCATAAACGCCAGCTGAGGCACGATCAGAGATGGTGACGGCAGCAATTTTCATATGTCTTTCTCCGCAGCAAACACTCAAAGCCAAGCACGGCTTGGTAGATAGAGTGTTTGATAGAGGAAAACAGCCTAGATGCCAATGCGGTCAAACAACTTGCCTGCCCGCTGCGCAGCCAGACGCGTCAGGCCGCGTGGGTAACCCATTGGCTCACGCGCTTTAATACTCTTTTTCGCCCCAAAAGTGCGAAGCAAAGCTTTTAACTCAGGCTCATGTACCAGCTTTGCTGCTTGTGAGGGCGTGAACCACTTGCGTTCGCGTTCGTCTTGCTCTGGCCACGCGCTCAGCTCCTCTGTCACTTCCAGCGGATAAAGCTCGACCTCACAAGCGATCGGAAATTTGCCGACGCGCTGCTTAAGGTAACCAAAGCTGCCCAGCGCGCGATGCCAGAGGACGCCGGCAACGCCTGCTTCCTCAAAAGCCTCGATCTCTGCGGTTTCCTGCCCAGTCTTGTTCTTCATCGGCCATCCCTTGGGGACAACCCACCGCCGCGTTTCACGCGAGGTGATGAGCAGGACTTCGGTTTTGTTCTTGCCTAGCTTGCGAAAGGGAAGCGCCGCGTATTGCCGCGCCGTGCCCAACCCTTTGGCTTCGGCCTTCGTCATTTTTTTCATATGCCGTCTCTTATGCCTTAACTGTTGTTTTCAAGAGACGAGCCCTTGGTACTTGAGCCCGATGGGTGCGAGAATTCTACTCTTCAATTTTGCTTCGGATGCGCACATTATGCACCTTGCCCGCGAATGCTTCAACCATCAAAAATCGCATAGATGTTTCTTGGAGAGATATGGGAAGCTTTCTATCTTTTACAAGTCCTCAATTTCCTTAGCATTTGATGATAGCACTGCAAGAAAGTTACGCTGTGATGGCTTTTAACATCAAAATTAAAGATGAATTTTTCTCTATTTATATCTGAATGACAATCTTCAATTTTTCGCGACGTTTTTTGTTTTGTTTGCTATTCTAGAAATATTCAAACAAAACAATGCACTCGCTGCTATTACATGGAAACTACATGCAATGAAACTTGCCGAAGCTCGTGATCTCGACCAATCCGATGCCTTTGCGACCAAACGCGCGCAATTCAAGTTGCCCGAGGGTGTTGTTTATCTAGATGGCAACTCACTAGGCGCATTGCCACGCGGCGTCGAGGAAGCTGTGCAACAGCTGGTGACCAATCAATGGGGCAAATCGCTTATCCGAGGCTGGAATGAGCATGACTGGATCGATTTGCCAGAGAAAGTCGCATCAAAACTTGCGCCGCTGCTTGGCACCAAGGCGCATTGCATCAGCTGCGGCGACAGCACATCGCTCAATGTGTTTAAAACGCTCGCAGCGGCATTATCCTTACGGCCTGCGAGGAAGATAATCCTTTCAGACACTGGTAATTTTCCGACTGATCTGTATATGGCGCAAGGACTTAGCCAACTGCTTGCACAGGGACACGAGTTAAAAACCGTTGCGCCTGAAGATGTTGCAGAAGCAATTGATGAGAGCGTGGCGGTGCTCATGCTCACGCAGGTCGATTATCGTAGTGGCAAGCTGCACCCGATGGCGGAGCTGACCCAGAAGGCACAGGCCGTAGGCGCATTGACACTTTGGGATCTCGCCCATTCAGCGGGTGCATTTCAAGTGGAGCTTGATGCGTGCAACGCGGATTTTGCCGTGGGTTGTGGCTATAAGTATCTCAATGGTGGGCCGGGCGCTCCAGCCTTTTGTTATGTTGCAGAGCGGCATCACAAAGCTCTCGCCAGCCCGCTTTCTGGCTGGATGGGCCATGCGGCCCCCTTTGCGTTTGACCATGAATACCAACCAGCAGAAGGGGTGCGGCGGCTGCGCGTTGGTACGCCACCTATCCTGGGGCTAACTGCCCTTAACAGAGCGCTAGACGTCTATGACGGCGTGGACATGCAAGAGCTGCGCAAAAAGGCGCTCGCGTTGTGCGATTTATTCATCGAAGAAGTGCAGACACGCTGCCCGCAGGTTGAGTTAGTGGGCAGTAAAAACCGGTCCGCCTATGGATCTCAGGTCTCTTTCCGGCACGAGAGCGGTTATGCAATCGTGCAAGCGCTAATAGCGGAAGGTGTTATTGGCGACTTTCGCGCGCCAAATGTGATGCGCTTTGGCTTTACGCCGCTTTACATCGGCTACGAGGACACAGTGAAGGCGGCGCAGACCTTGCAACAGGTGCTGGAAGAAGAGTTGTGGCGACAGCCAGAGTATATGACAAAAGCCAAGGTGACTTGAGCACCAAAAAAGCGCTTGGCGCAAACTGCCCGGCGCTCCAAATTTGCACGGTACTAACAGGGGAAAGGCATAAAACAAAAATAGCCGCACCTTTTCAGATACGGCATACGCGCTTTAACATGGCGCACCGGGGAGGATTCGAACCCCCGACCCCCAGATTCGTAGTCTGGTGCTCTATCCAGCTGAGCTACCGGTGCCTGTATCATTTAATAGCCTGTAACCATTTCTTGTAGAAGAATGGCGCACCGGGGAGGATTCGAACCCCCGACCCCCAGATTCGTAGTCTGGTGCTCTATCCAGCTGAGCTACCGGTGCAGGTCTATTGTTCCGTCGGGAACGGGGGCTTATGTAGCCGTAGCTTCTGCTGTTGGCAAGCGCCAAATTGAATTTTTTCTTTGTTTTTCGCGAATTGGGGAAAAGGAACCCCGATTTGTCGTCGAATGTGCACAGAGAAAATAGCACAATGGGCGACTTACTTGGCAACTGCGTTCACTGCCCACTTTTAGACTGCGGCTGGCGAGGCAACCTCAGGCAGAATGTGGTGCCGGTGCTGTCGGTCTTTACCAAATCCAATGTTCCGCCATGAGCGAGAGCGATTTCTCTGGCAATTGCAAGCCCAAGACCGGTCCCGCCCTGTTTGCCGAAGCTGTGAAAAGCTTGAAACAACGTTCTTAGGGTAGCTGCTGGAATACCGGGGCCCGTATCTGCGATAAAGAGTGCTGTTTCTGTTTCGTCTTCCTGTGCCCACACGCTCAAGCGCTTGACCACTTCCTCGCCGCCACTGCTTTGCATAGCTTGCACAGCATTGCGGCATAGATTCAAGAGGACACGGAAGAGCTGTTCAGGGTCTGCGTTCACTTCTAGGCCATTGGGAAGGTTGTTCTTAAACTGTACAGAACCGCCATGCTCCAGCTCCAAAAGCTCCGCGACATCGCGCAGGACCGCAGCGACGCAAACAATGCGCGGCTGCGGGATCGCTTCTTGAGCCTTCCCGTAATCCATAACCGCCTTTGTGTAGTTGGTTGCACGATCCAACGTACTGAGAACTTTTGGGGCGAGACGCTGCACTGTCGGGTCTGGCAGTGTTTCAAGTCGCTCGGTAAACAATTGCGCCGAGGCAAGCAGATTGCGCAAATCATGATTGATTTTTGAAACAGCAAGGCCAAGGGCGGCCATGCGCCGCTGCTGCTGCAAGGTTTGGTTGAGCGAACGCTGCAAGCGCTCCAGCTCTTGCTCTGCACAGCCGATTTCATCCTTGCGCGCGGAGGGCCTAATGATCTTGCTGGTGTTTTCCGGCTGGCGGGCGAATTCTGCCATAGATTGCGTGAGGCGGAGCATTGGCCGTAAAAACAGTGCCCGCAGCGAGAAATAAACAAGCGTGGCAGTTATGATCGATATCGCCAGAGAAAGCCAAAAGATGTTCGCGGAGAATTTTAGCATATCGGCGCGAACAGCCTTGATGGGAATAATCAGATCAACCTGCGTATTAGGATCCATGTTTACGGCGGCCTGAATACGGAGGCTGCCTGTTTGCGCACCAGTCAAAATCTTCATGCTAGAGACAATAGATTTTAGCGGCTCCAGCTCTTCAAGCTGGATTGTTTGTCGAATGGGTGCCGGCGGGTTGCCAATAGCAATAAGCCAGCGGTTGTCCCCGCGGATCAACGAAATTGCCTCGGCTTTGGTTACATCAAGCAGCTGCTGCTGCCGCACCGGACTAAGGCCCCGAGCCTCGGTGAGAAGCGTCGCCGCCACCCCGGCCACCGCAGCCTTGTCTGCCAACCATGAGTTACGAAAATTGGCGATGCTTGGCACAAAAATCAGGATTTCGGAGAGCATGACAAACAGTGCAGTTAACGCGAGCAGCTTTGCTGACAATCCACGATAGGGGTTGCGCTGGTGCGACACCTGTTGTTGCCCGGTGGCTTGGCTTTCAGCTGTGGTACCTTCGCCAATGGAAGGAGCGTTTTTATCCAGCACCTGAGCAAACTTGCCAATTGTTGCAGTCATGTTAATGCCGCTGGGTTTTGAGCGACTTATGGAGGCGCCAGTCTATCAGGTTGTGTCACACTTGCAATTGCCCCCTCGTAGTTTTACGGGGGAGACAATGGTAGGAGAGGCTAGCCCAAACGGGCAAGCAGCGCGGCGGCGCGGCGAAGCAACGGCTTCTTCGGCACATTTGCATAATATTGCAGCGCCACTCGTTTTATCAGTTCCCCATAGGTGGGGTAAGGGAAGCTATTGGAAAGTAGTGCCCCCACTTTGCTACCACGGCTCATTTCGCTGGCGAGCAGGCCAATAAGCTCCCCTGCCCCGACACCGACAGCTGAGGCGCCGCAAAGCCTGCCTTTTTTGCCTACGACGATTTGCAGCTCACCCTCGGCATGCCCGGCAGCGACAGCGCGATCATTTTGACTAAAGGGAGCGGATAGCACCTGTAACCCATCGCCCCGTGTAATTGAAGATGGCAGCATTCCGACACAAGCAAGCTCCGGCGAGGTATACAGCGCGGCAGGAACAACCATTTTCCTATGATTGACCGGCAAGCGGAAGAGAATGTTTCGCACAGCAAGGGCGGCTTGTCCTCCAGCAGCATGGGTAAACTGGTGCAGACCATTTACGTCTCCCAGCGCGAAAATACGGCGATTACTGGTCTTAAGATTGCTCGAAACTGTAATGAAGCCGTTTCGCGTTGCGACCCCAGCCTCCCGCAAACCCAGCTTATCAAGCTTTGGTTTGCGCCCTGTGGCCAACAATAGATGTGAACCAGCAATTGTTTGTACCCCTGCCTGCGTTTCCACAGTGAGCTTAACCCGCTCTTGGCAAGAGGCATCTGCGTTGTAGTGGGAATTCTTGACATGTGCGGCTGAAAGCAGATCCACGCCTTCGGCTTGCAATTGCGCCAATACCATTTCGGCATGACGCGGCTCAAAGCCGGACAGCGGCTGAGCAGACTCAATTATTGTGACTTTTGAGCCCAGACGCGCATGCGCCTGTGCCATTTCGACACCAATTGGCCCTGCACCGATAACTAGAAGATGCTTAGGGCGCTCTTGCAAAGAGAACAGGTTCTCATTGGTCAGGTATGGGGTTTGCTCCAGCCCCGGGATTGGCGGCACTGTGGCTGTCGCTCCGGTTGCGACAATGAAGCGGCGAGCTTTTACCAAGACTTGCGCCCCGTTCAGGGCCGTTGCCTGCACCAGCCGCGGGCTGATAAAGCGCGCCTCCGCACGCAGGACGCTCACGCCCAACTCTTCAAACCGCTCCTTTGAGTCATGAGGCGCTATAGCGGCAATGGCGTCTTCTACATTTTTCCGCGCCACCGCAAAATCAATCGGCCCGGAAACAAGTTGAGGAAGCAAGTCGCCTGCGCTTTGCACGGCGTTAGCACGTTCGGCAGCGGCGAGCAGGGCTTTGGAGGGAACGCAGCCGTAATTCAGACAGTCGCCGCCCATCTTACCTTTTTCAATCAATACAACTTGCCGCCCAAAGGCACTTAGGGCAGCCGCGGCTGTTAATCCGGCGGCGCCCGCACCTATAATGCATGTATCGGGACATAAGGTCGTCTGCTCAGACATTAATCGTCTTCCCCTAGTTTTGCGGAGCTGCTTTTCTGCTTACCTGATATTTTTGGAGCATTCGCAGCATGTCCCCCCTGCGCGAACCAACCCAACTGGCGCAATATGCTGGGTATCAACGCGACAACCGCAAGGGCGGTTAAAGCTATCAAAATTCGCGGTGTTATTAGGGCGCTTAGCTCGAGAGAGCAGGTTGCGGCAGCAGCACAGCCCGGATTCGCTGCCTCTTGCGCCATCACCAGGCTTTCAAGTCCCGATCCAACGAAAGCAAAGGCGAAGGTGCCAGGAATAATGCCGAGCGCAGTGGTCCATGCATATCGAAACAATGAGATAGAGAATAGCGCAGGTGCAATATTCACTAGCCAGAACGGAAAAATGGGGCACAAGCGCAAGAACAGCATGTAAGACGTGGCGTTGTGGCGAAAACCTGCCGCCATTTTGGAAAGCATGGGACCTGCCTTTTCACGCAGTTCCGCCCCGAGCGAACTTTTTGCAATGACAAACACCGCAATCGCCCCGAGTGTCGCAGCTCCCACAGTTATCGCACCGCCAATGAACCAGCCAAACAGAAAACCTGAGGCGATGGTGAGCACCGCACCACCGGGTATGGATAATGCGGTTGCAAGAATATAGAACGCAGCATAGGACAGCAGCACGAGAACCGGATAGCTCGCATAGATGTTTAGTAGGCCTTCACGATGCATGATAAGCGCGGAAACCGAGACCTGCCTGTGCCATCCCTGCGAAAACGCCAGTCCCATCAACACGACAAGCACAACAAGCGGCAACCACCGCTGCAGACGGCGCTTTCTATTGAGGCTGGGTTGACCCGTGTTATTTTTGCCCTGCGTCATCGAGTTTGGCGTCTTTCTCAGGTTAGATTTTCATTTAAGGGCCTAAGGCACGAATCCTACAATGGGCGCCTGCCTTACCCTTCTAAATTAGCGGAAACTGCTTGTTTATGGGGGTGATATCTTCTCACAACTCAATCACAGGTTCGTGGGTTTTGAGTTACTGAGCCCTGTATCTTTTGGGGAAAGACGATGAATCGCGGTAAATTCGCGTTGCGCCGGCACAAAAGCGAAAAGAATCGCAAAATTGAGTCAGTTTAGCGGGCGCAGAACATTGACTTGCCCCGCCGCGCCTAATATAAGCGCGCTCGACTAGGAGTGCCAACAAACCTGCGGCCACGCGCCGCCATGATGGTTTAACCCGGGTTTGGCTAGGCAGATCCGCCCACTATTTAACTGCGGGGTTTTTACCCTGCGCATAGGTTAGAAAAATGAAGCGTACTTACCAACCGAGCCGTCTTGTTCGCAAGCGTCGTCACGGCTTCCGCGCCCGCATGGCAACCAAAAATGGCCGCCAAGTTCTTGCACGTCGTCGTGCCAAGGGCCGTAAGCGCCTGAGTGCCTAATTCTCTAGGGTGCGCGGCGGCTCAATCCGTAGCCTTTACAAAAAGTCAACGAAACCGCCGCACTCCAATGAAAACATTAAAAAAGCGCTCCGAGTTTCTAGCCGTTGCAAAAGGCGGTAGAACACCTCGGCGCGCTTTTTTGTTGCAAGCCTGCAAGACCCGTGAAGATGGCGCCCCGCGTATGGGCTACACTGTTACGAAGAAAACAGGCAACTCGGTGGAGCGAAGCCGTATCAAACGCCGCTTGCGTAGCGCTGTCGCCAAACTGGAAGATGGCGCGGGACTTCTTGGTGCTGATTATGTATTGATCGGCCGCAGAGCTGCCCTTTCCCAGCCCTTTGACGAACTGTTGCGCGACCTGCGTGGTAGCCTGAAGCAGGCCTTTAGCGCCAAAAGCCGCGAGCGCTCCTTTGGCAGCTCCAAGGGCAAAGGGCGAAAAAAGCCGCAGGGTGATCGGGGAAATTGTTCACCACCTATTGAAAAATCTGCTAAAGAGCAGACCTATTCACCACACGTTTCAAAGATGAGTGATCCAGTCGATGAACGATAATCGCAACATGATTTTGGCGGTCGTGCTTTCCGGCCTTGTGCTGCTGGGTTGGCAATTTTTTGTCGGTCAGCCACAGCTGGAAGCCCAACTAGCCAACCAACAACAGGCGCAGAGCAATGTTCCAGCCGCGCCGTCGCAGCCTGATGGAGCGCAGTCCACCTCTGCAGGGGCGGTAAGTGCGCCGGGCACTGCAAGCAATGACAAGGTGCTGAGCCGCGACGCTGCGCTTGATTTGAGTGCGCGTGTTGCTATCGAGACGCCACGGGTCAACGGTTCGATCAATCTGGTTGGTGCACGCCTTGATGACTTGCACCTGAAAGATTACCGACAAACACTGGCAGCTGATTCCGATACTGTCATCCTGCTGTCGCCAAAACAGAGCCCGGAGCCATACTATGCCGATCTTGGCTGGGTCGCGGGCGCTGGCGCTGGCATCAAAGTTCCGGCTGAAGACAGCATCTGGAGCCTTGCACAAGGCGACAAGCTGACCCCTACCTCCCCGGTGACACTTGCATGGGACAATGGTGAGGGCCTTACGTTCAAGCGTACGATCACTGTTGATGAGAACTATATGTTCTCCGTTACCCAAGCTGTTGAGAACACCAGTGGCAAGGACGTAACGCTTTACCCTTACGGGCTGGTGGTCCGCAAGGGCGAACCGCAGACCTCTGGCTACTTTGTCTTGCACGAGGGCATGATCGGTGTTCTTGGTGAGGACGGCCTGCAAGAAGTGGACTACTCCACCTTGATTGAAGAGGGCTCTAAGAAATACGCCAAGGCCTCTGAAGGCTGGCTTGGTATTACCGACAAGTATTGGGCGACAGCGCTGGTGCCAGCAGCTGGCGCGGAATACGAAGGCCGTTTCCTCTATAGCCCTGCGAGCACCAACTTCCAAGCAGATTACCTCGGTTCAGCGACGAAGATTGCAGCTGGCAGCACTGCAGAAGTAAGCTCCAAGCTGTTTGCAGGGGCAAAAGAGTCCAATCTGATTGATGCCTACGAAGCTGCAGACAACATCAAAAACTTCGAGTTGATGATTGACTGGGGTTGGTTCTACTTCCTGACCAAGCCTATGTTCTGGCTCATCGATCTGCTTTATTCCATCGTTGGCAACTTCGGTATCGCGATTTTGTTGGTGACCGTGCTTGTGAAAGCTGTGTTCTTCCCGCTGGCGAACAAATCATACGTCTCAATGAGTAAGATGAAGCTGGTGCAGCCGAAAATGCAGGACATCCGCGAAAAGTACAAGGATGACCGCGCCAAGCAGCAACAAGCAATGATGGAGCTGTACAAGACCGAGAAGATCAACCCGATGGCTGGCTGTTTGCCGATGCTCATCCAGATTCCCGTGTTCTTTTCGCTCTACAAGGTTCTGTTCGTCACCATCGAGATGCGCCATGCGCCGTTCTTTGGCTGGATTCAGGATTTGTCCGCGCCGGATCCAACCAACCTGTTCACGCTGTTTGGCATGATCCCGTGGGATCCACCTGCACTTCTGATGCTCGGCATCTGGCCGCTCATCATGGGTGTGACCATGTTCTTGCAGATGAAGATGAACCCAGCCCCAGCTGAGCCTGCGCAACAGATGATCTTCAACTGGATGCCCGTGATGTTCACCTTCATGCTCGCATCCTTCCCAGCGGGTCTGGTGATCTATTGGGCATGGAACAACTCACTGTCCATCGCGCAGCAGAGCATCATCATGAAGCGCCAAGGTGTGAAGCTGGAGCTGTTTGATAATCTCAAATCCATGTTCTCACGCAAAGCCAAAGAAGACGGCGAGAAAAGCTAGCACTGCCTCTCTAGTAATCCATTGGCCCTCGCAGCAGCTGTTGCGGGGGCTTTTTCATGCCATAAATGCAAGTGCACTCTGGATAGCCCTTGGCGCAAAGCGCATATGCGGCTAAAAAGCCATTATGACCGACGAGACAGAATTCAGCCCAGAACAAATTGAGCAAGGCCGCCTGATGTTTGCGCGCCCTTGGGATTTTATCACCAGTGTTGCCGAAGTTAAAAAACTTCCGCCGCTTGGTAAGCTAGAAGTCGCTTTTTGTGGCCGTTCGAATGTGGGCAAATCCAGCCTGATCAACGCGCTCACCGGCCGCAAAGGGCTGGCGCGCACCTCCAACACGCCGGGCCGTACGCAGATGCTCAATTTCTTCGGCGAGGTTGATGCACCGATCGATATTGTCGACATGCCGGGTTATGGCTATGCGGAGGCACCGAAAAACATGGTGGATGCATGGACCTCGCTGGTGTTTGACTATCTCCGCGGTAGAGCTACCTTGCGCCGGGTTTTTGCACTCGTGGATAGTCGTCACGGGATTAAAAAAAACGACCTTGAGGCCTACGCGATTTTAGACAAGGCTGCCGTTCCCTATCAGGTGGTGCTAACGAAAGCTGACAAGATCAAGCCCGGCCAATTGGCGCGCATGAAGGAAGCGACACTGGATGCATTGAAAAAGCGCCCAGCGGCACACCCTGTGGTGCTTGCAACCTCCTCAGAAAAGGGTGTCGGCATGGACGAGGTGCGGGCCACCATGTTGCAGCTGGCCGAGCAAGGCTAAAGGTTTTTGAGGCGAGGCCAGCTGGTCTCGCCTTTTTTTGTTTTGCGCGAGGATACTTGCAAATCTTGCGAGGCATTTGCCGCAAAACAACAATTGTTCTGCGCGTTGAACTCGCGCTATAAATTGCCAACGCAGTTTCTCACGGGGCGATGCTAAAGCCCTGACACAGACATTTTTGGATAAGACGCCAATGAGTTCTACAGATTCCACCAATCGCGCCCACGTTATCGCACAGGCCCTGCCCTATATGCAGCGCTATGATGATCGTACTGTTGTGGTGAAATACGGCGGCAATGCAATGGGAGACGCTTCACTCTCGCAAGCCTTTGCCCGCGACATCACGCTGCTGCGCCAGTCTGGCGTGCATCCTGTTGTGGTGCATGGCGGGGGGCCGCAGATTGGCGCTATGCTCGACCGGTTGCAGATCAAGAGCGAGTTCAAAGGCGGCTTGCGCGTTACCGATCAAAAAACAGTAGAAGTGGTCGAGATGGTGCTCGCAGGCTCCATCAATAAAAACATCGTTCAACACATTAACGCAGAAGGTGGACGTGCCATTGGCCTGTGCGGCAAGGATGGCGGGATGGTTACAGCTCGCAAATTGCACCGCACCCACCGCAACCCCGATTCAAATATTGAGCAGGTTCTGGATCTGGGCTTCGTAGGAGAGCCTGAAGCAGTGAACCCAACCGTACTGCGCATGATTTTGGAAAAGGACCTTATTCCTGTGGTGGCTCCGGTTGCGCCGGGACTGGATGGCGCTACCTACAACATCAACGCAGACACATTTGCCGGGGCCATTGCGGGCTCGCTGAACGCGAAGCGCCTGTTGTTCCTTACCGACGTTCCTGGTGTTCTGGACAAAAACGGCAAACTGATAAAACAACTCACAGTAGCTGAAGCTCGTGCCCTGATCATTGATGGTACGATCTCGGGCGGGATGATCCCCAAGGTGGAGACCTGCATCGAAGCGCTGGAGCGGGGTGTCGAGGGCGTGGTGATTGTCGATGGCAAGGTGCCACATTCGGTGCTGCTGGAGCTGTTTACAGATCACGGTGCCGGTACGCTGATTGTGCGCTAAGCCCCTCCCCTTCAGTGATAGCAATGCTGTATTTTTGTCGTCTCATCTCTATATAAGGGGGTGAGACGATTTTTTTCCAAGAACAACGAGGTCATCTTGCCAGAACTTGCCAAGAAATTTGCGGATGTAAACACTTGGGTGTTTGATCTGGACAACACGCTTTATCCAGCGGATTCTCAAGTTTTTGGCCAGATTGCCGAGAAGATCGCCCAGTATGTGCAAGAGATTACTGGCAAGGACAGCGCAGAGGCGCACAAGATTCAGCATGGTTACTATTTGGAATACGGTACCACCCTTAATGGCTTAATGCTGAAGCATGATGTGGACCCTGAGCACTATCTGGAATTTGTGCATGATATCGACCACTCCACCTTGCAGCACAATGGGAGGCTGAAGCAAGCGCTGGAGCAATTGCCCGGGCGACGGTTTATCCTGACTAACGGCACAAGGAAGCACGCGCAGAATATTACAGAACGGCTTGGCATTAGCGGGCTGTTTGATGGCGTCTTTGGTATTAGCGAAGCGCAATACATCCCCAAGCCCAAGGAAGAAACCTACCAGATGTTTCTTGACAGCCATAATATCGATCCGGCTGGCGCGGCGATGTTTGAGGATCTACCAAAGAACCTCGTCGTTCCTAAGAAGCTTGGTATGGAAACCGTATTGGTCTTACCGGAAAGCTCCGGCGGCGGCCCGCAAGCATTTGCGCAGATCGCTGGTGAGCACGCGGCGCATGTGGATCACTTCACATCAAATCTTGACGGATTCTTGGAGGACCTGATGCTGGGAGACAGCGCCACAGATGAGCCAGCGGAGTCACTCCGCTGACCTCTACAAAAGTAGGAGCTAGTCTGCTGGTACTGGAACCGTTCTGTCGGCAAATTGCAACGCCTCAATATTTTTCAGCGTGTCAGTGCCATCACGCCCCAGCTTGTTATCACGGACTGTCAGACGTTCACCCGCCGCAGTTAGTGAATACTCAGCAAAGTTGCCAGAAAAATATGTGGTATCGTGCCCTGCCCCACCATCAAATTCGTTGTCACCAGCGTTGCCCCAGAAACGGTTGTCATAGGCATTACCGATAATCTTCGCTGGATTATCGCCGTGCAGGCGCACATAGGCCAAGCGGGAAGCCTTGTAACTATATGGAAAACCACCATCTTCCCGCAGAGAGAAAGTGCCGGAGAAACTCTCGGGTAACTCAGCAATATAGGTTAAAAAGGGTTGGAAAAACCCGTTGATGATCGCCAGCCCCTTCGGGTCATTAGCCGCCAACTCTTCCCGGTTTGTTGCCAACGGGTAGGCGCCAAAGTGGGTTGTACCTGCTGGAACTTCTCCTCTCATGTCCTGCCCCTCATAAAGGGTCGGGTTGCGCTTCCACAAATCTAGATAAACATCATAGACCGCAGCAAAATACTCGTTGTTGTGATTTTCCGGCTCGTCTTCCGGCCACCCTTGAAAACCGCGAGCTGTTGCAGCATCTGATGCAGCTTCAATCTGCTTTTGAAAGTCAGGCAATGCCGGTTTGATACCGTAGTCATGAACGAAGTGGAGAATTTCTTCAAATGAAGCATCGCGTGTGCGGTGCTCTAGGTAGTCTACTGTGCCTTCAACCGGGGTTTCATTTGCCCGCAGATCCTGAATTCCGCCAAAATCATTGCGGCGCATGAACTCTTCAAATTCTGGCGTATTGAAGGATGCCTCTGTGTTTAAAAACACCATCGCTCCTTTGGTGTTGGCGATTGTATTTGCGACGTTCGTCTTATCTTTTCCGAAGCGAGAGTTTGGTGCATCGCGCAGAATATGCTCCAATACACTGCGACCTTTCACAATTTGCGCCTCTGTCCAATTCTTTTGCGCGAGGATATGGATCGGCTTGCCATTGGGTGCAATTACCTTGGTGTAATTCACAAAGGCTCCGCGATAGGCAGGAGGAACTTGCTCAGGCAAAGCAACTACGCCCGATGGACTTGCGCTGGTATCGATATCATCAGGAAAAACCTGAGAGCCATCGGAATGCTCAAAACTCGAAAACACGGAGAGGGCAAAGAGGACAAAACTGGTAGCTGCAATTGCCATTATTGTTGCTAGCGCTGCAACTAATTTGATAGGGCGCATAAATTAGTTCTTCTTGTCGGTTTCAATAGCATGTGATGCGAATTTAAATAATGTACGTTAAAGTTGAAATTGTGGCAGAGCTAAGCACTTTGTCCTGCTGTTGCACTGAGTAACTTTAGTTCGCGGCCTTGGCCGATGGGTTTGAGTCGCGTCAAAAGCTCGCATGGGGATTTTTGCCCTAAAAAAATACCGTGGACATCTAGACTTTTTCCCTCAGGGCTTTATTGAGGATTATTCAAGATAATAATCAGGCTCACCAAAGAGCTGGTAAGGATCGTCAGACATGGTTTCATTGCGCGCGCTACACGCATTTTCTTTGCTCGCCAAACATGGGCGAGCCGCCCGAGCGGCTGAAGACTTGGGGGTTACACCCTCCGCGTTGACACATTTGCTGCGTTCGCTGGAAAGCGAGCTCGGCGCAGCGCTGGTTATTCGAGATGGTCGTGGATTAGCCTTAACAGAAGAGGGACAACGGCTTTCCTCCAATTTAGGCACTTCGTTTGATCAAATTGAACATGCAGTGGAAGCATTCCGACGAAGAAGCCGAACGGAGTTGAGGATTTCAACCCTCTCAACTGTCGCAACACGATGGCTAATTCCACGCTTGCCAGATTTTCAGGCGAAGCACCCTGATATCGAGCTACTGATATCAACCAGTATGAGACTGGTGGATCTTGATCGAGAATCTTACGATTGCGCCATTCGCCTTGGGAATGGAGCTTGGCCGCATGTGGAGCGCCACAAGCTTTGGGAAGAAGATCTGGTGGTCGCCTTTGCACCGCAGCTTTGCGAAGGCAAGCAGCCAGATGTTTCCATGCTGAGAGAGATGAAGCTGCTGCATACCTCGTCCCGCAGGGAAGATTGGCCGACATGGCTGGATCGGGCGAACTACGAGCACCCGGACAAAGGGGCTGGCGCGATGTTTGAAAGCCGTAACATGGCAATTCAGGCCGCTGTTGCCGGTATGGGCGCAATCGCTATCGACACGCACTTTGTCGAGCAGGAGGTTGCTGCCGGTCATCTGATGGTGCCCGAGTGGCCAAAGTTTACTCTTGATACCGGGTACTGGTTTGTGCGCAATTCAAACAGGCCGCTCACTCGGCCGGTTGCTGCATTCCGCGATTGGCTGATTGAGCAGGCAGAGGCTGAAGCCGTTAGTGATCGGCCAGAAGAAGCCTAGCATCGCCGAACACTCGAAGAACTATGTTGTTGGGGCCAAAACTGTGCGCGCAGTTTTGGTCCTTTTTTCATTTATAGGAAACTAACAGTCTGCTGCGCTAGGCCGCAGGGCTCAGCGGTTTGTTGAGCTTGTCTTGGTTGACAGGGCATTAAAGTATCGCGTAGGCAAAGAGCACTTATTTTGGTTTTCTTTTCTAACCCGAGGCCAGCCGATACCATGCTGCAAACCGAACTTGCTGCCCTAGAGGCCACCATCAACGCTGCTTTTGACGCACGCGATGATATTACCACTGAAACCACCGGCGATGTGCGCGACGCTGTTGTGAAGACGCTGGACTTACTCGACAAGGGCATTTTGCGTGTTGCCGAGCGTAAGAACAACGACTGGAACGTGAACCAGTGGGCGAAAAAGGCCGTGCTGCTTTCCTTCCGTCTGAACCCAATGGAAATCATCAAGGGTGGCCCTGATGGCGCAACTTGGTGGGACAAGGTTCCTTCAAAATTCCTTGGCTGGGGTGCTGAAGAATTCACCGAAGCCGGTTTCCGCGCCGTGCCGGGCGCAGTTGTGCGCAAGTCTGCCTTTATTGGCAAATCAGCTGTGTTGATGCCGTCCTTTATAAACCTTGGTGCGTTTGTTGACGAAGGTACCATGGTGGATACATGGGTGACTGTTGGCTCTTGTGCGCAGATTGGTAAAAACGTGCATTTGTCTGGCGGTGTGGGCATTGGCGGCGTGTTGGAGCCGTTGCAGGCTGATCCGGTTATCATTGAAGACAACTGCTTCATCGGTGCCCGTTCTGAAGTTGTTGAGGGTGTGATTGTTCGTGAAGGCGCTGTGCTTTCCATGGGCGTATTTATTTCCGCAACGACCAAAATTATTGATCGCACCACAGGCGAAGTATTTGTTGGCGAAGTGCCTGCCTATTCTGTCGTTGTTCCGGGCAGCTTGCCGGGCAAACCTCTGCCAGACGGCACGCCGGGGCCAAGCCTTTCCTGCGCGGTAATCGTAAAGCGTGTTGATGCGCAGACCCGCTCAAAGACTTCGGTCAACGATCTGTTGCGTGACTGATCAGGATTTGGTCATCAAATCGCGATTAAGCCGGGGTTTACCCGGCTTTTTATTTGCCATGACATGGTGCATGGCTATAGTGCCGGAGCATATAACAAGGCCGCTTCCCATGACCTCACCTCGTGACATCTTTGAAATTTCATTGCCACTCAATCCGCAGGATTGGCATGGTTACACCAGCGAGCAAGTTTGGGCGAGCGCGGTTGGGGATGGGCGCTACAAACTGGAAAACACGCCATTTTTCGCGCACGGCCTTGCGCTTGGCGATGTTGTTCGGGCGCGCAAGTCCAAAGGGAAACTATTGTTTGAGGCCGTGATGACACCCTCAGGACACGCAACCTACCGGATTATTATCGAGGACGAGGCCTCACCAGAGGAAGTCAACCAGTTTTGGGGGCGTTTGGACGCGCTTGGCTGCACCTGCGAAGATATTGAAGGTGATCTGCCACTGTTCAGCATCGATGTACCACCGGGGATCGACCTTGATACAGTTAGGGCACGCCTGCAAGAGGGCGAAGACTATGGTGTCTGGTCCTTTGAAGAGGCGTGCTGCCCGGCTTAATTATGGGTCGCTTTAAACCGGAAACCCGAGTGACTGCAGATCCTTGCGCACTTGCGCGGCAGATTTAAATTGCAGAGCGCCCATGCCAACGCTGCGGGCTCCTTCCACATTGGCGGCACTATCATCAATAAAGATCAACTCTTGCGGGCTGAGTTTATTGCGCTCTAACAGCCGCTCATAGATCCCTGCTTCCGGCTTAAGCAATTTCTCATCGGCGGAGACCACCGTGTCGAGGAAAGATTCCCGCAGGAAGGGGAAAATACTTAGGGCAAGATCGAATTTTTCTCGTGAAAAGTTGGTGATGGCGTACACCTCTATGCCTTTGTCGCGCAATTCTTGTAGCAGTTCGACAGTTTCGTCGATAGCGCCGCCCAGCATTTCCTCCCAGCGATCGCTGTAGGCGCGAATGAGAGGCTCATGCTCTGGATAGAGGGCGATACGCTCTTTAAGCGCTTCATCCCATTTTCGGCCACGGTCCTGCTCCAAATTCCACTCCATCGGGCAGACGGTGCTGAGGAACCAATCGCGCTGCGTGTCGTCGGGAATGAGCTTGCGGTAAAGGTTTTCAGGATCCCAACGGATCAGAACGTTTCCAATATCGAAAACAACTTTTTTATATTCATGTTTCATCGAATAATCTTACCCATGAGTGCCAAGTGACAACATTAGACTATACGACTAACTTTCAAGGGAAATGTGACGAATTTGCAGCAGTGGCGCTAATTGAACTGCGGCTATTCTGCTTTCTACTGCCGTAGTGTCGCATTTTCTTTTCACTACTTGACAAAAAAAGTAGAAGTTGGCTCTGTTAATGCACCCCGTATTTTTTTAGTTCATTATCGGAAATAGCATGGAACCCTCCCTACAAGGCGATGCGCACAGCCGTGCACAAAGCAATCATTATCTCACAGATTCGCTAGCTTCCCTGTTTTTAAAAACCGCATTGCCAATCGTGTTCATTATGCTCGTCAATGGCGCATTTACTGTTGTTGATGGCATTTTCGTCGGGACTTTGGTTAGCGCTGATGCGCTTAGTGCCGTAACCTCTGTCTTTCCTCTATTTATGGTAGTTGTCGCCATTTCAACCATGGTTGCATCCGGTATGGCGAGCATCATGGCCCGCCGACTTGGCGCTGGCGACAAAGCAGGTGCAGAACAGATTCTAGCGCAGGCCTATTTGCTAAGTGTGGTTGTCTGCGCTGTATTGATTGCCACTTACCTGCTGTTTGGCGGTGGGGCGATCACCTTATTGAGCGATGATAACCCGCACATCCTGACAATGGCGGAGGCCTATATCCGAATTGTGTTCTTGACTAGTCCGCTAACCTTTTTCCTGTCCATGCAAGGGGATAGTCTGCGCTCTGAAGGGCATGTTGAGGCGATGAGCCTGATGATGCTGGCGGCAATTGTGCTAAACGGGGTTTTCAACTACGTGCTGATCGCGCACCTGCATTTGGGCGTTGCTGGCTCCGCTTACGGTACCGCGCTTGCACAAACAGCGAGTATTGCCGCTGTGCTTTGGTATCGGGCGAGCGGGCGAGCCAAGCTTCCTGCTCTGCCAAATGGCTTTGCCCAGATTGGCAAGGACTGGAAGGCAATGCTTATGCTGGGAGTGCCCTCTTCCTTTGGCAACTTGGGCGTCAGCTTTCAGGCCGCAACGTTTCTCCTATCTATCAACTTCATCGTCGCTGACAGTGCATTGTCGGTTACCGCCTACGGGATCGTGTCGCGCCTGTTTGCGTTTTTCTTTCTGCCGCTGCTTGGGCTTGCCTTGGCCTCGCAGTCAATAATTGGCAATAATTACGGGGCAAAAGAGTTTGCTCGTTCCAACACTGCGCTGAAGATTGCCTTGAATGTCGCATTTGTCTACTGCATTGGCGCGCAGATTTTATTTGTTGTTTTCGCGGCAGAACTTGCTGGCATGTTTGTCAAGGATCAGGCGGTGATTGACGAAGCCGCGCATATCATCCCAATCATGACAGCGGCCCTGTCACTGACCGGGATCAGCTTCATCCTTTCCAGCTATTTCCAAGCGCTCGGCGACGCAGTGAAGGCAACTGTTGTTTCCTTGTCAAAGTTTTTTGTCTTTGGCCCGATTATGCTGCTTGTTTTGCCGCACTATCTTGGCCTTGACGGGGTCTGGTGGTCTATGGCGGGCGGCGAAATACTCACTGCGCTGACCTGCCTCGTTGTGCTTTGGCTAAATGCGAAGCGTACCGGCGCGCGCCTTGGTATGTTTCTCCCTGCATCATAGAAACTGCTGTACATATCACAGGAAGCAACGCAAAGTAGCTCTCTTGCATTCTAGCTATGTTTACGGTGATTAGATGAGTTGTGATAATGGTGGCGGTATGACTGAGGCGCATTGGCTGGTTACGCCTTACTTCTTTGATGAATATGACATTGATTTGGCCGGCGCGGTTCCTGACGGTGCATCGGCAGTATTTAACAGCCCTGCACATATCACAGACCGGCGCGCGGTCTCACTTGCGGTAAGGCAGCAACCGATTGCCCAATTTGTAAAGAAGACGAGCGCTGCGGGCAGACTTCCGGTTTCGATAGCGGGCGACTGCCTGTCAACGCTTGGTGTGATGGCTGGTTTACAGGCCGCGGGTCATGATCCGGTGCTTGTTTGGCTCGATGCTCACGCAGATTACAATGTACCAGAGACCTCACCCAGCGGTTTTCTGGGCGGCATGCCGCTAGCGATGATGGTGGGTCGCGGAGATCTTAGTCATGGAGAAAGCGTTGGTCTGACACCCGTCCAACAGAAAGATGTTTGGCTGGTCGGGGCACGGGATCTCGATCCGCCTGAAGCTGAAGCGTTAAAGGCCTCGCAGATCCGGCAGATCGGTGTAGAGGAACTGGCGCAGCTCAAGCTGGAGCGACCAGTGTACCTGCATATCGACAATGATGTTGTTTGCCCTGAAGATACGCCTGCGAACAACTACACGTCGCCGGGCGGACTTCGCCTTACAGAAACTCTTGAAGCCTGTCAGCGGTTTGCCTCGCAGAATGACGTTGTCGCACTTTCCCTAAGCGGATGGAATGGCAAGCTGGACGGCGCTGCGAAAACACGCAGGAATTGCCAAATGCTGATGGGCGGGGTCGCTCAAACAATTATCGATACAAGTGCATAAACAGAAAAGGCCGCCTGAATGAAGCAGGCGGCCTTGTTTCATTTTGACTGGCTTTTAGCTCTTGGCTAGAGCGCCTCGCAGATTTCGCGGGTTTGCGCGGCGATCATTGCCTCTTCGTTTGTCGGGATTGCCATCACTTTAACCTTAGAGGACGAGGCAGAAATTGTGATCGCTTCGCTCGCCCGGCGATCATTGGCTGCTTCATCCAACTCTATACCGAGGAACTCCAGCCCCTTGCAGACCCCTGCCCGAGTTTTCGCCGAGTTTTCGCCAATACCGCCAGTGAAGATAAGCGCATCAATGCCGCCCATGCAGGCAACAAGGCCACCCAACTCCCGCTTGATGCGGTTATCGTAGTATTCCAAAGCCTGCTTGGCCTTTGGATCATTACTGTTTTCCAGCTCACGCATGTCCTGCGAAATTTCGGAGAGCCCAAGCATGCCGGATTCTTTGTAGAGCACATGCGCCACTTCATCGACGCTCATGTCCTTCTCCTGCATCATGTAAAGCAATATGCCGGGGTCAATGGTACCGCAGCGTGTGCCCATCGCCAAACCATCAAGTGCCGTAAAGCCCATGGTTGTGGTTATGCATTTGCCATTTTCGATTGCGGTCATGGAAGCGCCATTGCCAAGGTGCGCCACAACAACTTTCTTATCTGCAATTTCTGGCGCTACATTGTGCAGTTCGCGGGAAATGTAGAGATAAGACTGGCCATGCATGCCATAGCGCCGATAGCCGTTCTTATAGTAGCTGAGCGGCAAGGCGTAAGCTTCGTTGTTGAAGTTCTGGCTACGGTGAAATGCGGTATCAAAGCACAGCACCTGCGGCTTGCCTTCAAACGCTGCACCGGCACCGGCAACCCCTGCCAAGTTGTGTGGGTTATGGAGCGGCGCCATGGAGCTGATGGCTTCAACTTCTGCCAGAACTTCCGGCGTTACCAGCTGTGGCTCTGACATATTTGGCCCACCGTGGACCACGCGGTGTCCAATGGCATCAACCTCCAGATTGGGATCAAATGCCTTAAGCGCTTCCAACAATACACCGAGCGCGGAATTGTGGTTTTTGGCCTCATCATCGGTCATGGCGCGGTCGACAATCTTGTCGCCTTCCGCTGTTTTCGCCTTGATCCAAGCTTTGGCACCCAGTCCATCAATCTGGCCGGACAAAACAGATGCTTCGCCTTTGAAAAGCTGGAACTTGATAGAAGATGAACCAGCGTTCAGAACGAGGATTGTTTCAATGCTCATGCTTATTCAGCCGCCTTCTTCAGTTCTTCGCCATTAAAAGCGACACCATTGGTTTTAAAGTAGTCAAACAGACTTGCCAAAGCACAAGAGACAAGGCGCGCCCGATCACTATCTGCACGGCTGGTCAGGATGACCGGCACACGTGCACCGACGACTAGTCCTGCAGTTTCGGCGTGGGACACAAAGGTCAACTCTTTTGCGACCATGTTCCCTGCTTCAAGATTTGGCACGATAAGCACTTCTGCGCGACCTGCAACATGGGATTCAATGCCCTTGGTCCGTGCCGCTTCCAGATCAATCGCGTTATCCATCGCCAGAGGACCATCGACAATACCGCCTTTAATCTGGCCACGGTCTGCCATCTTTGAAAGAACCGCCGCATCAATTGTCGACGGGATAGCCGGATTGACGGTTTCCAACGCAGATAGGATACCGACCTTAGGTGGCTCCATACCGATGGAGCGTGCCACATTGATAGCGTTCTGCGTGATATCAACCTTGGTCACCAAATCTGGCGCGATGTTAATTGCGGCATCAGAAATGATCACAGGGGTGTTACGACCAGGTACATCCATCACGAATGCGTGTGAGATGCGGCGTTTGGTGCGCAGTCCACCTTCACGTTTAACAACGTGGCGCAGCAAGTCGTCTGTATGCAGGTGCCCCTTCATGACCGAACGAACACGACCTTCATGCACAAGTGCGACAGCGCGGGCAGCGGATTCGTTTTCGTCTTCACAATCGATCAGCTCAAAGCTGGAGATATCGGCACCGATTTTTTCTGCTGCAGCGTGAATGCGAGCCGCAGGCCCACACAGGATTGGAACAATCAGACCAGCTTCCGCCGCCAAAACAGTGCCACCAAGTGAATTGGAATCATCCGGGCATACAACCGAAGTCGGGATCGCGGGCAGCTGTTTCGCCAAAGAAACCAAACGCTCGAAGTGCTGGTGGCGCTTCATTAGCAAGCTTGGCAGTTTTTCTGGGTCATAGGTGATGACATCGGTGGGGGCGATGACGAGTGCCTCCCCTTCTGCAACTAGAGTGCCGTCATCCAGCTTTACCGTAGTTTCCAGACGTACGCGGTTTTCCGGTAGTTTTTCTTTGACGGTGACAGTGACATCCAGAACCTGATCGACCTTGGCTTTACTATGGAATTTCAAGGTTTGATCGCGGTAAACTGTGCCAGGACCTGGAAGTACATTGCCAACAACGGCGGAAATCAAGGTCGCGCCCCACATGAAGGGGGCAGATGCGCCCTCATTCTTGCTTTCGCCTTGCCATTGGGCGTTTGGCAAGTGAAGCGGGTTAATGTTGCCTGATGCGTGGGCAAAGACAAAGAGATCGTTTGCAGTACAAATGCGCGAACGGGTCGCAGTATCTCCGACCTTAATCTGATCGTAGGTGCGGTTAGTTGCCATAGGGGCCTCTTTCAAATTTTTATCGATCCTTGGCGCCGCGTTCAATCGGCTGGCAGCATATGGGAGGATAGCTGCGTACAGGGTGTCACATGGGCACGACAGGAGCATGATAGCCACGCGGCCCAGACCCTGCCTTCAAGATGATTAGTGCGCCACAACACTGGCTGCGCCATTGATCCTGATCACATATACCTGATTTAATTTGAGAGGGAAGGGAGCTGCGCGATTATGACACACATCGCGCAACCCATTGAAAAATAAGGTAAACAAAGAATATTCAAGACTATTCAACCAAGCCTTGAAAAAAACACATAGCAGCTGCGCGTATTTGAAATATCTCACCGCGTTTTATTGCTTAAGTATTCAGCCTAGGAACCAGACAACGCGGTTGCGCAATTGCCGTTATATTCTGGACATGGTACTTGGCGCCCCTTAGCAAAGAACACTTCGCTAAGCTCGAACTTAGAGATGTCGGTTAGGCTTTTAAAATAGGTCGAGAAGGTCGGAAAGTGGGTGGCAACACTCCTGCCAACAATAATAAACTCCGCTGGCTGTAGCAATTCGTCCGGGACATCAATTTCGCTTTGAAATTTCGCCGTGGTCCAACCCTCACTCAATTTTGTCTTCTTGCCAGGATCATAGCGCCTACTCCAAACGATTTCCGGTTCTTTCGCATCATTCACCTGAACAACGGCCATATCGACGGCAACTGTAGTAAGTGGGAACGGTTCAAGGATTTGCTCAGTGGCCTCGAAAACATCAGCCAGATTGGCGCTAACGTCCTTTTCGCGACCAACCAAATCTACTGCCGAGGCTACAGCATTTGAAAGCTTGCGATCAAATGTCAAAGCCCGATCGAGCTCAAACACACCAATAATGAGCATTATAAGTATTGGGCAAATGAGCGCGAACTCGATCGCGGCGACTGCTCGAGTACACTTGAAGAAAAGCTTAAGCACAATCTTTACCCCGATATTTAGAATGGCTCGTTACGAAAAACGGCAGCAGAGGTGATAACCAAGCTTCCAGAGCTATCTGCTGAAAACAACTCCACAAACTTTTTCGTCAGCATTTGCTTTCGGTAGCTCACTCGCAGCAACATAATCGTGGCACTACCACCCACATTAAATGCCGTGTCCTCAGGTGTCCAAGAGCCGGTTTCCGGATCATATTTTGGGGGTGGCACATCACCGATCTTCGAAAACGAATCATAGGGCTGCACCGAGATAACAAGATCTTCCTGAGAGCCCTTGCGACAGAACATATGTACCGATTTCTCGCAGAAATAAGCCCGCAGATCCTCTTTAGTAGAGCCCACTGCCTGCCCTGTTCTGACAAGCCGTGCTGTTTCATGGGTTGCATGGTCTAGCATCTGGTTTGAAAACAGGAGGAGACCAACCTCTAAAATGCCAACGATCAGCAAAAAGAAGACAGGGGCCACAAGGGCAAACTCAACCGCTGTAACGCCTCTATTATCCTTAGCAAACCTGAGTCTAATTGATGGAAGTTTGCCCTGACTTTTACCCATGTTCCCCTCGTTATTTGCTATTGCCCTGCAACAGCTGCACTATCGCGCGCCAGAATACTGCTCAGTGTCTGACCTAGAAACTCAGTGTCATCGCCCAATTGCACTGTTGGTTGACAGATTGGTTCACACGAGTAGGAGCTGCGATTGGTATTACGTTGCACCATAACCACTTGCTCTGTCGGATTGCTGACAACAATTTCCTCATCAACAATTGGCTCTGAGCGTTCGTTAAGAATAATTAGATTGGTGCGCCCATTGGCCTTGCCAGTGATAATGACAGTAGAACCATCATGAATTGTGACCTCTGCAATCATCGGATTGCCGATAATGACAGTTTTTGCGGGCTCTTCCGTTCTAAAGACTTTTGCCTGATCCGTCTGAACAGCCACCTCCGCGGCGGTCGCCAGGCTGGAGCTAATTGCAACAATCACAGAAACAGCAACACATATTTGTTTTGCAGCAGCACCAAAAGACATGCTGGACTTCCTTTAAAATAGACAGAATTGTCCAACTATATTTCAGATAACATCCTAAGAAATGACTAAGTTTTTATACAAGATATTTGGTTTGTGCGATAGCCCAATAAAGACATTTTGAATCAAATAATTACTAGAACGGTAGCCATGCATTGTGCTTATCACAGGGTTCTATGGAGCTAAGCGACGAATCGATGTCACCTCGCCGAATTCGTGAGCGCCAATTCGTTTGATCGCCGCATCAAGCGGCTCGTAAGCTACTGTCATGGTGTGGCCATTGGCATGCAGCAAGGTGTTCGCATCTATGATGATGGCCACATGACCTCGCCAAAACACAAGGTCGCCCCGGCTAATGGCAGTGTTATTGATCTCTGTCGCGAGCAATCTTCCTGCTGTTTGCTCCTGCATGTCTGCGTCGCGAAGCAACGCATGCCCACCAGACGCTGCCGCGAGCTGAACCAGTCCAGAGCAATCAACACCGGATGAAGAGCGCCCCCCCCAACGATACGGAGTATTCACAAACCGCTCGGCCACTGCGACCCAATCGACCTCAAAATAATCTAGTTCGACAATGTGATCAGCAATCACAAAACTACCGTCAATGAGACGTGCATAACGCGTACCTCGGGTTTCTTGATAGCCGGTAATGGTGAGAGGGCTGCCAGTATGCAATGTGCGTAAGAGTTTGTTTTTAAGGTCAGGTCCGTCATAGCAGAAGCTACGCAGTGCACTTAACTTATGGGTAGCGGTATGTAGCACATCCAGCGCCTCAGAGCGCAACCAGCCGACATAGCCGTCTTTAATGGCGCGGATATAACTCCATCCACTGTCTAGTTCGGCATAAACTTCGACCTTCTCCCCAAAAAGAAGCTGCGTATCGATACCAGTTTGGTGTTCTGGTGTTGGCTTGAGGTCGACGAGCTCCTCGGCGATTTGTCTCAACTGTGCTGGAGCAATCGGTAAACATGCGGAACCAAACTGGTCAACTAACACATTTGCTGATGCGAGTGTTGTACGCCGATCTGCCTGCATGCCTTGGCCCTTTTGAAAACTGTGTTGCTTAGCGAGGAAGTTCCCTCGCCTTTTCTAGCACCAGTTCAGAGAGGTTTTCCAGATAGGTTGCGCCTTGGACCGTACGTTTTATTAGTACATTACGTTTGTCCGCGGCATCGCGCCTGCGAGCAATTAGCTTTTGCGCGCTTAAAGCGTCCAAAGCGCGCGTGATGGCGGGTTTTGCCACATTCATCGTCTCCGCAAGGCCTTTAACCGTATGAGGCGGCGGCGTGAGATAAACACTTAACAGTATTGTTAGCTGTCGGGCACTAAGGTCTTGCGATTGATTACGAACCAAGGCCAATGACACTTGGTGCCAAAGGTGCAAGGCCTGTGCGCCTCGCATTTCTAGAGGCATATTTGTTTTCCGTATCCCTTGTAAAACGGGCGGTTTTTTCATGCGGCCTCACTTATTCCTAGTGAGGCCGCCAGTCGTTTACTTGTAGATGGTTTTAAGCATATCGAAAAGAGCGCGTATGGCTTGCGCCTCCCCGCCTTGAGGCTTGAAAGATTTCTGGATGGGGGTCCAACCAAACAGATCAAAGTGCGCCCAGCTTTTAGAATTTTTGACGAAGTTTTGCAGGAACAGCGCTGCGGTAATTGACCCAGCGAAACCGGCTCCACTCGTGTTCACATTAGCGATGTCTGCCACTTTAGATTTAATGTAGGATTTGTAAGGTGCCCACAACGGCATGCGCCACAGCGGATCTTCACTAGCCTCAGAAGCGAGCGCTATGCTCTCTGCCAACTCTTCATCATCAGTATAGAATGGCGGCAAGTCTGGGCCCAAAGCGACACGGGCGGCACCTGTTAAAGTTGCCATATCAAGCAACAAATCCGGTGCGTCCTCATCTGCCAATGCAAGCGCATCGGCTAACACCAATCGGCCCTCGGCATCCGTATTGCCGATTTCCACGCTCACGCCGTTTCTTGCTACATAAATATCAGAGGGGCGGAAAGCGGAACCGGAAACCGCATTCTCAACAGCCGGAATTACAACACGGAGGCGTATGGGCAATTTGGCAAGCATAATCATCGCCGCAAGGCCCAGCACATTCGCCGCGCCGCCCATGTCCTTTTTCATTAGCACCATGCCAGCAGCTGGTTTTATATCCAACCCACCACTATCAAACACCACGCCCTTACCAACGAGAGTTAGCGTTTTGTGGCTTGTGTCGCCCCAATGGGCATCAACCATTATTGGTTTGCGGTCACTACCATTTCCGACGGCATGCACAAGTGGAAACTCGCGCTCCAGCTCTTCGCCGTGGTAAGTTTTAACCTGCCCGCCATTTTCCTGAAACAATGCACATGCTGCCTCGGCAAGCTCTTTGGGACCGAGCTCATTTGCCGGTGTATTGATTAGATCTCTTGCAAGAAACGAACCTGCCAAGACAGGTTCAAGGGCTGTGAGGGTTTCTGGCGCGACGGCAAGCTGACTTTTAGCTGGCTGTTTGGTAAAGCGGTCATAGCGATAGCTTGCCAGAGCAAAACCGAGCGCAACAGCAGGTTCTTGCTCTGTATTGCCTTGAAGGGCCAACGCTTTTGTTAATGTAAGACCGGCTAACCGGGCGCCGACTTGCATATCCGTTTCACCGGCAGCTCGACGAACAACAACAACCGGGCCCGACTGAGTCGGGATTAGCAGTTCGTTTAACTCAGCTGCCGACTTGCATTGCATCTCTACCCAATCTTCCGCCTGCAGAGCTTCTAGGCGTGCTGAAAGGGTTTCCTCCTCTTCAACGAAAACGGGTAGTATAGGTAGACTCTGCGTTAATTCGACGAGTGAAACTTGCACAAGAAACTCCTTTCGCGGGGCGCGCGTTGCCGATGCGCATTCGTTAGCTTCAGGTTGTTTTATGCTTCATCACAGCGAATGCAAGAGGACACTGTGTTTATTCCGTCAAAGCACGGGCCACACTGCTTAAGCGGCACCTCACACAGGCTTTGGGGTTAACACTCTGTTAGGGTTAACAAGTTATTGCTTAGTAAGTTTTTACAATAGGAGCACGGCAATGTCTGACATGTGGCACAATTGCGCACATATCATGCGCCCAGTCTACAAGCTTAAACTAGGTGCGATGCTAATTGGTGGTGCACTTGTTTTAGCCTCCTGTGCTTCAACGTCAAATCAATCGCCCGCCAACTCTTCTGAACGTACTGCCGCGAAGATCACCACGAACATGCGCGCAGGATCAGAAGAACTTAACTCCACACTTGCTTTTTGGGGTGAGGCATACCGCAAAGACCCGAAACAGGCGACGACTGTGCTTAACTACTCAGCAGCGCTACGCGTCAACGGTCAAGGCGCGCAAGCTGAGACTATTTTACGTCGCGCGGTAATCTCAGATCAAAAAAACTCTATGATCGCCGCTGCCTATGGCAAGGTGTTGGCGGAAAATGGCAAGCTTAACGAAGCCATGGCGGCAATAGATGCGGCACTTGACCCCGGCAACCCTGACTGGAAGCTACTTTCTGCAAAAGGGGCTGTACTCGATCAGTTAGGGCATGGCGATGCGGCGCGCGCCAGTTATCAGCAAGCACTTAAAATATCGCCTAACGAGCCAACAGTCCTGAATAACCTTGGCCTCTCCTACCTATTGTCTGGCGATGTTAAAAAGGCGGAAAGCGTGCTGCGTAAGGCCATAGAAGATGGTATTGGCAACACACGAATCCGCCAAAATCTCGCGTTGGCTATGGGACTACAAGGGCGCTACGATGATGCCATTGCGCTGGCTCGTGCTGAGTTGGACCCTGCTCAAGCCGAACGTAACATTGCCTACTTGCAAAGTATGTTGGGGCAAGGCTGAGAAGCTCAGTAGAATAGATCAGTCTTGCTACATATTTTCAGCGACCTGCATCATTGCCGGACCGAGAATAACAGCAAGTAGCACGGGTAGGAAAAAGACAATCATCGGCACAGTGAGCTTTGGCGGCAGTGCTGCGGCTTTTTTTTCCGCCTCCTGCATGCGTTGTAGGCGTCCTTCGTCCGCAAGAACGCGAAGCGCCTGCCCTACAGGTGTACCGTAACGCTCTGACTGGATGAGCGCAGTCACGGTGTCCTTAATCTGGGATAGACCTGTTCTTGTCGCAAAATTCATATAGGCCGTTGTTCGGTCATCCAAAAAAGACAATTCCGCATTGGTGAGGCTTAACTCTTCTGCAAGAGCGGGTGATTGTACGCCAATTTCTTCGGCGACCTTTTTAAATGCTCCCTCAATCGAAATCCCAGACTCGACACAAATGAGCATCAAGTCCATTGCGTCAGGCCACGCTCGTCTCAAACCAATTTGCCTGTTGGTAATTTTATTTGAGATAAAGATATTCGGCGAGAAAAAACCAAGAATCGTGATACCGAAGACAATCAACCAATTTTGAGTTGCCGGAAAGGTTCCCGCTAACACGAAAAACAAGTACAGCGCCGCAACAGCAGCTAGAACCAAAGGCATAACCAAACGCATAAACAAGTAAGTGTATAGTGGGCCTTGCCCTCTATACCCAGCCTGACGCAGCTTATTCGCTGTCGTTTCATCAGCCAACAAGTTGCGAAGATTATATTTTTCGACGAAGTCTCGAAGACCGTCTTTGGGTTTATTCTGCAAAGAGACGCGGGTTTGTTCTTTTTCTGCAGCTAGGCGCGCACGCTCACGCTGACGAATTTGCTCGCGCTCTGTTGCTACCGCCTTCATGCGATTTTTCAGGTCGTCGCGATCAAGTAACGGCATGGCAAGCGTATAGATCGTCCCTGTGACCGCAAGGACTGTTAAAATAGCGATCAGGCCTTGTTGGCTGGCAATATCTGCAAGTGTCATTGCCTACCTCTTAAATCTCAAAGTTGATCATGCTGCGCATAATCAAAATCCCTAGCGACATCCAGAATGCGCAGATGCCGAGAATAATATTGCCAGTCGTTTCGGTAAACAAAAGCATAATGTAGTCTGGAGACAAGAAATAAACTGCGGTCGCCACGAGAATTGGCAGGGAACCAATAATCGCCGCCGAAGATTTTGCCTCCTGACTCACAGCCTGTACCTTGCCCTTCATTGCCTTACGATCGCGCAGCACCTTGGACAAGTTACCCAGCGCCTCGGATAATGAACCACCCGATTCCGATTGGATAGAAATAACAATCGCAAAAAAATTGGCCTCTGCTAACGGGACACGCTTTGGAAGCGATTGAATTGCTTCTGATAGCGAAACACCCATTTGCTGTGTCTCAATAATCTTACGAAACTCCGTTTTAACCGGTTCATTTGCCTCGCGTACAATTATCGAAATACAATCATTCAACGGCAGACCGGACTTTACGCCACGTACGATAATTTCTACCGCGCCGGGAAACTCCTCAAGAAATTTGTTAAACCGCTTCTTACGCAAATAGCCAACGACCCAACGGGGCATACCCAAGAAGCCAACAAATGCTAGGCCAATACTGAGCCAAAGCCCTGCACCAAGGACCATGCCAACGGCAAACCCCACAACAGACAGCCCGATAGAAACGAAAAGGAAATACTGCCTGCTCCAAGTAAGACCCGCTTGCGCAATCCAATCAGCAAAAGAAGGTTTATTGTTCTTCTGCTTTTGCTTCTCCTCCATATTGCGCAATTGGTCTTGAATGTTCTTTTTTCGGGTGTTTTGCGAGGCGCGTTGCGTAATTTCTTCCGCATGTTCTTCGCGTTTTACGGCGAGTTTCATACGTTGAGATTTTCGCGCGCCGCTGCTCAAAAGCGGAATAAGGAGCGCATAGATCACACCTGCTACACAAAAACCTACGAGAACCATCAGGAGTGTTTCGCGGCTAAACTCCATAGCTTAAGCCCCTCCCAGCTCAGCGGCGTCCAATGCTTTTGCTAGACGCTCTTCCTCACCATAGTAACGAGCGCGATCCCAGAAGGCCGGCCGGCCAATACCGTTGGCGCGGTGTTTACCGATAATCTTGCCCTGCGCATCTTCGCCGATGATGTCGTAGACAAACAGATCCTGCGTGGTGATCACATCCCCTTCCATGCCCACGACCTCTGTGATGTGGGTAATCCGGCGAGAGCCATCACGCAGACGAGCGGCCTGCACGATAACGTCCACTGAGCCGACAATAATTTCGCGCACGGTTCGTGCTGGCAAAGAGAACCCGCCCATTGCGATCATCGCTTCCATACGCTTCAAGCACTCGCGCGGTGAGTTGGAGTGGATTGTACCCATTGAGCCATCGTGACCAGTGTTCATAGCCTGTAAAAGGTCGAACACCTCAGGGCCACGTACCTCACCCACGATAATTCGTTCAGGGCGCATACGCAGACAGTTTTTAACCAGATCACGCATGGTGATCTCGCCTTCCCCTTCAAGGTTAGGCGGTCTTGTCTCCAAGCGTACCACGTGAGGCTGCTGCAATTGCAATTCCGCACTGTCTTCGCAGGTAATGATACGCTCATCCGTATCGATGTATCGGGTCAAGCAGTTCAACAGCGTGGTCTTACCGGAACCAGTACCGCCTGAAATGACAGTGTTACAACGAACGCGGCCAATAATCTCTAGAATCTCGGCACCTTCAGGGGAGATTGACTTGAAATTGACCAGCTGCTGAAGAGTCAGCTTGTCCTTTTTAAACTTACGAATTGTAAGTGCGGGACCATCCAGCGACAATGGCGGGGCGATCACATTGACACGCGAACCATCAGGCAGACGCGCATCACAGATCGGACTGGATTCATCAACACGGCGACCCACTTGCGACACGATACGCTGACAAATGTTCATCAACTGTTTGTTGTCGCGGAAGTGGACTCCGGTTTCCTCAACCTTACCGCTGGTTTCGATATAAACTGTATCGGCACCATTGACCATGATATCGGCGATGTCATCTCGCGCAAGCAGCGGTTCCAATGGCCCATAGCCAAGAACATCGTTACAAATGTCCTCAAGCAGTTCTTCTTGAGCCGAAATCGACATGGCGATGTTTTTTAATGCTATGATATCATTCACAACATCGCGGATTTCATCGCGCGCGTCATCTCGTTCTAGCTTCGAAAGCTGAGAAAGATCGATAGATTCAACAAGCGCATTAAAGATTTGCGCCTTGGTCGCGTAATACTCCTCACTTCTGCGCCCCTGCGCTTTGGCAGGTGCCTTCTCTTGCACCTGTGGCTTTGGCACTGCCGCTACCACTTGAGCAGATGCGGCAGGACTTGGCGGCGGTGGCGGGGGAGCTGCTGCTGCCGCGGGCGGCGCAGGGCGAGCTGACGCTGCCGAAGTTGGCGGTTTTGCGGCCGCTGCCGCACCACTTCCTCGTCTACCAAACATCGCTTAATCCCCCAAGCTCAATTACTTTTTCTTCAATTTGCCAAGCAGCGCGCCAATCCCGGACTTCTTCTCGAGTTTTGCAGTGGTGCGCCCCATAGCGTACATCGCCAGCTCTTCAAATGTCCGCGTTGCACCGCCCTTGGGTTCAACATCTGCAACCATTTGCCCATTGGTTGATGCGGAGCCGAATAGATGGGCGTCGAATGCAAACTGTGCCGCGACTGGTGTTTCAAGTGCGCCGCTAAACTCTTCAGACTTGATCTCCGGACGCTTGGCAACGCCAACCTTGTTCAAAACCAGAAGAGGCTTTTGGTCATTAGGGCGAAGCTCGGCCAACGCATCTGTCAAGTTCTTTGCATTGCGCAGGTTTGCCAAGTCCGGCTCTGCAACAATAACCACCTCGTCAGCTGCTGCTATAGTACGGCGTGTCCATTCGTTCCAGGCGTGTGGTATATCCAGCACAACAACTGGTGAAGATTCCTTCATGACTTCAACCAGGGGCAAAAATTGATCAGCGTGATAGTCATAGGCTTTATCAAGTATTGCAGGCGCTGCTAACAGCCGAACCCGATCAGAGCATTTCGCCAGCAAACGATCAACGTAAGTTTTTTCCAACTCTTCATCGGTATTGATTGCATCCCAAACAGTTTGCAGGGGATCTTGGTTGAAATCCAAACCGGCTGTTCCAAACGGCAAATCCAGATCGACAATCGCAACATCATTTTCAAGAGACCGAGAAATGGCCCAAGACAGATTATGGGCAACAGTTGAGGCACCGCTTCCGCCTTTCGCCCCTAAAACTGCGATGGTGCGGCCTATCGGCTCAGCATCCGGACTTGCAAAAAAACGTGCGAATGTCGTGATCAATTTCTGAATTGATAATGGACCTACGAGGTATTCACTGACACCTTCGTCGATCAATGCACGATACAAATCGACATCATTGATGGAGCCAATGACCATCACTCGAGTACCCGGATCGCAAACTTCTGCCAGCTGCCCAAGCTGCTCAAAAAGCGTTGTCCCGGTTTCCAAAGTCTCGACAACCAGAAGATTGGGTGTCGCAGCTGTTGCGTAGTACTCTACCGCCGCGAGGATCCCACCGCCATACACATTGGTATGCGTCCGGCTCATACGGCGATCTCGCGCGGCAGCTTCAAGAATGTCTGCTTGCTCTTTGGTCTCGCAGAATGCCTGAATGGAGATTCGTGGCAGCGAAACCGTTTGCAGATCCACCCCTGCGCCTGGAGCTATTTCTTGCTGTAAGAGCTCGGAGCTCATGTTTTCGAGTGCTTGCGACATGTTTTGCCCTTAGCTCATTACAATCCAGCGCCAGTGCTGGAGTCTTTTAGGCTGTACGCCGAGTTTGTAGCTTCACCAGCACGGTGACGGCCCATAACAACATTACGCCGCGTAGCGTCGGACGGTGTCATCGCGCGCGGGCGAAGCAAATCCGCCGGATTATCTACCATTGCCGCTAGGTTGGCTTGTGTGGAACATCCAAAATTTTCGAAGTTTGTATTTTGGGTGTTTGACCGGATGTTTTCTGGCCACTGCCCGCACTCGTGAACTGTTGCCTTCACTTTAGCAAAAGCAAGACGAATCGGCGCGGAGGCAGCAGGATCAGTTACCGGATAGGTCCGAGTTACGATCCGCCCGGACTGCACTCCGCCTGATTTCAGTGCTGCCTTGATTTGCGGTGTGACAGCCCGAACGGCGGAGTGGTTCGCCGCTCCTGCAGGTGTTAACACTTCTACAAATCCATTACCTTCACTCACTGCCTGTTGGCCAAATGCCATAATCGCCATACCCAATCGCTTATCGATTGTGCGGAGGGAACTGGACAGTGGAATGTCGAAATTCTCGGCGGCCTCGGCGATTACGATTGGATGCTTCTCTTTTGGGTTAAAGTCAGCTGTGGTCACAAAGCTTTTGGAAGACGTGTTGTTGCACGCTGCAAGGCCCAACAAAACGATCAGGCAAACCATACTCCGCGAAATGCTATTGCTCATTTTCATTTGCCCAAACCTCTATTCGTAGATATAGCCGACTTCACCATGGTAGCTGCCCTTAACCGGCTTGTTCTGTTTGGAATAAACGCGATTGAGATGATCCATGAAGATGCTTGCTGAGTCGGATGGGATCATGAGGTTGTCGGTAGGCTTTGAAAGGTCAGCCTGAGCAACCGGGCGAACGATATAAGGGGTTACAAAAATCACCAGCTCAGTGAGTTTCGACCTAAAGTCCCTACTTTTAAAGAGCTGCCCAAGAATTGGAATATCGCTAAGCCCCGGCGTGCTTTCCATGCCTTGAGAGTAATCCTCTTTCAGCAATCCAGCCATTACCAGCGTACCACCTGAGGGAAGCTCCACCGTTGATTCCGCCCTGCGAACTTTTAGTCCTTGAATAGTGATGATACCATTTGACAATGCGCCATCCTGCGTTAACTCACTAACCTCTGTTTTAATGCGCATATTGATGCGACCGCCCGATAGAACAACGGGCACAAAGTCCAGCACGACACCAAACTGCTTGAAGTCATAGGACGCTTTGCCATCGTCCCAACCTACCACCATTGGGAATTCGCCGCCCGCAAGGAAGCTCGCTGTCTCACCAGACACGGCTACAAGGTTAGGTTCAGCAAGCATTTTGACCACACCATCTCGCTGAAGCGCATTTACTTCTGTGCGCAATGTGGCGTTGCCCATCACCATGTTCGCAAGACCGTTTGTGGCATTGGCAATGTTCGAATTCACATTGAAGCCGGGCCGACTGTTGAAACCAAATGTACTGCCACCGGCCGTCAATGTGCCTCCAAACTTTACTCCAAGTTGCTTGATGATATCGCGGTTTACTTCCGCGACAGTCACCCGCAGTTGCACTTGCTGCTTTTCAGCGATTTGAACGCTATCAAGAAGCTGGTTTGGGTCTTCAACAAACTTCAAGGCGATGTCTCGGGCACGCTGTGCCTCATCTGCATTAAGCGCCGTTCCTGAAAGAATGATATTTTTGCGGTATGTTTCCACATCGATCGCAGAGTTTGGCAACAGCCGCTTAATAAGCGCTTCAAGGTCGGTGGTGTCCACGACAACATTAACGTTAAAAGACGCCAGTTGCTTTCCCCCATCGCCGAAGAGAACGAGATTGGTATGCCCCATATTGTTACCGAACAGGAATATCCTGTTTTTGGTACGCACAACAGCATCAACAACCTCTGGTCGACCGATAAGAATGTCTTTCACATCCTTGTCAATCTCAAGAATAACTGAAGTGCCAAGTGGCACCCGCAGATCCTGTGTTGCGACATCTCCTTTAGTCGAAACATGAATTGTTTGCGGCGTCTTAGCTGCAACTGGCGCAACAACACTCGTGCCAACGACCATCAAAGCAACAGCTGCAATGAGCGACTTCAAGGTGAGAAACCGGTAGTTTATCATTTTCGTCTCCACCTGCTAGTTTCCAGCTGAAGTTGTGGCCGATTGCGCGGTGCGGCCATAACGAATGAAGGTTATCGTGTTCGTCGTCTTTTTCTCGCGTTTGAGAGAAAGCCGCGGCGCGTTATCTGCGGAATCGGCTACACTACGCAGGGCGAGAGTTATGGTCCCACGCTCTTGTGCTAGTGCGATTACTTCTGTCTCTTCCGGCTTCAACTCAAGTGTAGCCGTTCGATTTGGAATAACCGATCCGCTTTCCTGCTGCCCTTGTGTTGTTGTATCGATTGCAAGCACACGGATATTCTCGAGAATAATCTCAGTTAGCAGTTCGTCCGTTTCCTCAGAATTGTGAGTTAAAAGCACGTCCACTTTATCACCTGGAAGAATAAACCCGCCTGCTGTCGTGATCGGTTTAACCGACACACCAAGCGCGCGTTTCCCCTTTGGAAGCAGAGCAGAGAGATAGCCACCGTCTGAGCTTACCAAGCGCTGCTCGCGGATAGGATCACCAGCGAACATGGTGAAGCGGACCAGACTACCCTCAAGATCTTCCATTGCTTCAGGACTTTGAGATTTTACAATAAGGGATGGACCAACAAACTGTTTTGGCCACTCCTGCCATTCCATGTCATCAGGCCCAAGCGGTTTTCCCAGGTTCAAATCAACTGCCGCGATCAGAACCTCCTCGATTTCCTGTTTAGGACCTTCTTTAACTATGACCTGTGGCTCAGGCTCTGGTGTACTCACAATAAGTACAGCAGCAAGCACACCTGCCACCAAAGCACCAACTAAAACGAGCATCCGCGCGTTGCGCATAACTGACCTCAATACGAAAAGGTACAAATTCTTAAGCTAAACTAACCCTCAAAAAGTCAAGGCATGGTTAATTTTGCATAATAATATTTGATTGTTTTTAGTGAACTCACTGGTTGCGCAAGCTTAGTTTGCACATAACACACTTTTGATTCTTGCATTTTTAGGGTTTTAAAGAAGAAGAAAGGGCATAACCCAATCACTTTTTTGGAATACTATAACGGCAGCAATGGCAATTGTTATACCATAGGGCACACCTGTTTTTTTATCATGCAGACGTAGCAACCACTCGTAACGAAGTGGCGCAGGGAGATAAGGCACTTTGCGAAACCCAAGGATGACCAACGTCAAGCCTCCACCATAAAACGCCATTAAAATCAAGAAGGTAACAACGTCGACCGTTGTCCCTAGCCAAAGCGCAATGGCAGCGGCAAACTTTGCATCTCCGCCACCCATCACCCCAAAATAGAACAGAACGAACCCAAGCAATAAAACACCCAGCGCGAAACCGACGCGAAGCGCGAGATCATCAAGCGGCAGGCCCGCCAACAAAGCCGCGGGTATAAAGCAAGCGACCATAGCCAACACAAGCTTGTTTGGAATGCGCATGGTGAATAAATCAAAAAAAGCTGCGGAGAGCGCCAGCAATGGGAAACTCCAGAAGACCAGCTTGCTTAACAATTTTTCACCCCATAAATTTTTAGTTAAATCCTTCTATTCCTAGAGTTGTACCGCGTTTCTCCCAAAAAAGCTTGGTAAAAACTAGTAGGAAGCTTGAGAATCAACCAAATTCTTAAGGGGCAGACCTTGCCTGTAAGCGGAGATTTGATTTGCGATGTAGTCACTCAGGGCTTCTGGATTGCTTTCAGCCGCTGTATGCGGTGTCATTATCAGGTTGGGAGCGGACCAAAGCGGACTGGTTTGCGGGAGTGGTTCCTGTTCAAACACGTCAATGCTGGCACCAACAAGTTGCCCGCTTTGCAACGCGGCAGCAACGTCGGCCTCGACCTGTGTCCCACCTCGGCCAGCATTGATGTATATGGGCCCACCGAGAGCCCCATCTTGTGCCAAGGCACCTAAGACCTGCGTGTCGACCAAGTGCCGTGTTTGCTGGGTCAATGGCAATAGATTAACGAGTACATCCGTCTGCGATAGAAACGGCTGCAGTTGATCTGGGCCGACATACTCTGTCGAAAGCAATCCCCTTTTGCGACTGCGAGACCAACCGTGCACTTGAAATCCGAGAGCGCAAAGCGCTTTTGCGGAAGCAGAACCAAGCTCGCCTAGCCCCATGATACCCACCCGCAGGTGCCTTGCCGCGGGATGGGAACGTGGCAGCCACTGATTGCCCGCTTGCGCTCTTAGATAGTGCAGTTGCTGGCGCTGATGCAGAAGCACTTGCAGCACGACCCACTCGGTCATGCGGGTAGTCAGATCCTCATCGACTATGCGAACAATAGGCAGATTAGGTAGGCCTTCCACATCAAGCAGATGATCAACACCAGCACCGAGCGAGAAAATAACCTCTAGATTTTTACAGGCGGTGAAAACATCGGGATCAGGCTTCCATGCCAGAAGGAACCTACAGGCCTCATAATCGACATTAGCATCACCAAACACGTTCGCATCGGTATCTGGAAAGCGCGATTGCATGCGCTGAGCCCATGCATCGGCAAGACCATTGCTGGCGGAAACGATAATCGACATAAGGCGCCTCTATTATTTCTTTTCTAGCAGCTCTTTCTCATGTTCTTCTAGCAGATTTGATGATGCCAATGCACCACCCTCCCCCTGATTTTCAGGGGTATTTGCAGGAACGCCCATGTCCAACGCCGCGATCTTCTTGGCGCGAGACGAGATTTTGGAAAGAGATACTTCCAGCTGAGCCCTATCCTTCTGGGCAGCTGAAAAATGGTTTTGCAACTTGGATGCGCGCTCTTCCAGCCTTGCCACGTCCTCGATTAGCTTTACTACCTCCACCTGAATCGTATGCGCATGCTCTTGTAAGTTTGCATCCCGCAGCACAGAGCGGATCACCTGTATGGCCAGCATCAGCAGCGAGGGTGATACGATTACCACGCCTTGGCGCAGCGCCCGTTGCACCAACTCGGGGAAGCGCTCATGCAGCAATGCAAATAGGCTTTCTGAGGGAACGAACATCAAGGCTGTGTCTTGAGTTTCGCCCGGCAACAAGTATTTTTGCGAGATGTCGGAGACGTGCTTGAGCATATGGCGGCGGAACTCTGCATCCGCTAAGCGCTGTTCTTCGCGCGTGCTTGCACGTTGCACCAACTGGCTGGCTTCAAGCGGAAACTTTGCATCCACCACCAATGCAGGCGCATTTGAAGGCATGTTGATAAGAGTATCTGGCCGCGTCCCATTAGAAAGAGTGCCTTGGAAGCTGTAGGAAGAGGGAGGCAGGGCATCTGCGATAATGGCCTCCATTTGCCGTTGACCATAAGCGCCACGTGCCTGCTTGTTGGATAGCAATGCGCGTAAGTCGCCCACTTGGCTGGCCAAGTCACCCATGGTTTTGCGCGTGGTATCAAGTACGGCAAGGCGCTCGGCAAGATTGCGTAGGTTTTCTTGCGTGTGCTTGCTGCCCTCTAACAACGATGTGCCCAGGTTCCTCCCCATTCCATCGATACGATCATTCATCACCCGCACCAAGTCGGCCTGACGGGTGCCGAAGACTTCTGCCATGGTTTGCATGCGGCCAGAAATTTCGGATTGCGATTGCAATAAGGATTGCAACAGGGCTTCCTGATTATCCTCTTGCCCCCAGCTGTCTTCCAGCGCTTTTTGCAAGGCTCTATTGCGAAATAAACTCCACAAGCAGCCGAGCGCGAGCGCAAATAGAGCAGCAACGAGCAGCCAAAGCAGCTGCGCGGGGGAGACACCAAGATCAGGCAGAGGAAGAGTAGATGCATCGTTCATGAAACAAAGATAGAACGATTCTGCCGCTATCGTTAGCCACAAAAAACGCTAGGCGCCTTCTTTCAACAGCGCTCGTAGCGGCCTTAAAGACGCACCTGTCTGCAACAACTATAGTGGCTAGCGACCGCCGCCAGCTTCCAAAACTGTGCCAACACAGTAGGACGCCTCTTCCGAGACCAGCCACATGATAGCTGTGGCAATCTCTTCAGGCTCGGCCACTCGGCGCAGGGGCACGCTAGGTGCGAGCGTATTGATGCGGTCCGGATCTCCAGTCAGCGCGTGTAGGTCGGTTCTGGTCAAGCCTGGGCGGACGCAATTCACCCGAATGCCTTTGGGCGCGACTTCTTTCGCCAACCCGTTGGTAAAGGCTTCCACTGCTCCTTTGCTAGCAGCATACTCAACGCCTGCGTTTGCTGCGCCGTTTTTAGCAGCAACAGAGCTGACGGTGACAATGGCTCCCTTTCCATTCTTGAATAGAAATGGCAGCGCGGCGCGGGCCGAAAGGATAGTGCCAAGGACATTAATATCTAACACCTCGCGAATGCGCTGGGGTTCCATTTGGTGAAGATCGCTGTTTACACCCATAATGCCCGCGCAGGTTACCAGCGCAGTCACCGGGCCGATTTGGGAAGCTCTTGCAAACAAGGCTTGTAGTTGTTCCTGGTCTCGAACATCCGTTTTGAGGGCGATTGCGGTGTGGCCCTGCTGTTGCAGCTCCGCGACCAGTTCTTGTGCGGCTTGCTCACCGCCTTGGTAAGTTATGGCAATAGCGAAACCACTTTTGGCAGCAAGACGGGCGGTGGCAGCACCAATGCCGCGGTTGCCCCCTGTGATAACGATGACGGGTTGTTGTTGCATGGGTTTTAACGCTTCTGGCTGATGTGATCGGGTCTTAGCGCAGTTTTTTGGTCTTTTGCTTGGTTTCCTGCGTTAGTTAGTATTGAAGTAATGCCCCTTCTTTGTCTATGAGGAAGGCAAAGAGAATTTCCGCCGCAGCTGTGACTGCCTAAGCCGGACAACAAAAATGGTAACTATGGAAACCTTTGATATCTGTTTGATGACCGAGGCCTGCTTGCGCCAAAAGTGTGAGCCGATCACAGAAGTCACTGATGAAATTCGCGCCTTGGCTGACAAGATGCTCGCGACGATGTATGCCGCGCCGGGCATTGGCCTTGCCGCTTCACAAGTTGGCGTCATGAAACGCATCTTCGTACTTGATGTCGCAGAGCGCGAAGAGGGCTTGGAAGACGGCGAAGAGAAAAAAGAGCCCATGGTGTTCATCAATCCCGAGATTGTATGGTCCAGTGATGAGAAGAACATCTACCAAGAAGGCTGCCTTTCTATTCCCGGGATATACGAGGAAGTGGAGCGCCCAACAAAAGTGCGCGTCAAGTATCTTGACCGTGATGGGGCTGTGCAAGAGATTGAAGCAGACGGCCTGCTATCTACCTGCATTCAGCATGAAATGGATCACCTTGATGGGGTGCTGTTTATCGACTACCTCTCTAGGCTGAAGCGTGATCGCATCACCAAAAAAGTGAAAAAATCCGTTAAAGCGGGCTCTTAAGGCCGCCTATCTTCCTGTGCAGTTGGCGCGGATAGATCGCGCCCGCCCCTCCCCTTCTCTTTCGCAAGGCCACATCTATGTCCCTTTCTATTGTCTTTATGGGTACACCTGATTTCTCCGTTCCAACACTGATGGAAATTGTCGGGCAAGGCTGGGATGTGGTGGCCTGCTACACGCAGCCGCCACGCAAGGCCGGGCGAGGTATGGAGCTGAAAAAATCGCCCGTGCATGAAGCCGCGGAAAGCCTCGGTATTCCGGTTTATACGCCGCACTCTCTCAAAGGAGCTGACGAGCAAGAGATTTTCCGCTCGCATGGCGCGGATGTGGCTGTTGTTGTCGCCTATGGCCAGTTGCTGCCCACGGAAATCCTAGAGGCTCCTGTTTACGGCTGCCTGAATGGCCACGCCTCGCTTTTGCCTCGCTGGCGCGGCGCTGCGCCGATCAATCGCGCGATTATGGCAGGGGACAGCGAAAGCGGCATCCAGGTGATGAAGATGGATGCAGGGCTGGACACTGGCCCGGTATGCATGTCAGAGACCGTGATTATTGGTGAAAACACCACCGCGGGTGAGCTCCATGACCAGCTGTCACAATTGGGCGGTGATCTGATGGTGCGCGCGCTAGCGGCTTTGTCTCGCGGCGGCCTTGCAGAGACAACACAAGCCAGAGAAGGCGTGACCTACGCCAAGAAGCTGCGTAAGGATGAAACAAAGATTGATTTCAGCCGCCCCGCGCTGGAAGTGCACAATCACATTCGCGGCCTCTCCCCGTTCCCTGGCGCGTGGTGCGAAATGCCGCTTTCTGGCAAGCAAGAGCGCGTGAAAGTGCTTCGCTCTGCGCTATGCAGTCAAATGCAAGGCGATGCCGGTACAGTGATGAAAGCCGAAGATGGTGAACTCATCATTGCCTGCGGCGATGGGGCGGTGCGTTTTCTGGCGGTGCAACGTGCTGGCAAAAAGCCCGCAGAGTGCGCTGAGTTCTTGCGCGGAGCCAAACTGGAAGCAGGCGCGCAGCTGGGCTAAACTCAACCTTTGATGCTTGGGAGAGACATTATGGCTGAAATGGAAGAGCCACGTTTCCTTAAAGATCCAGAGATCCGCATTCGTCCGTTTGTGCAAGGAGATGCTGAGGCTGTGGGCACACTGGTTCGCGATGTTTTCGAACGAGATATGGAAGCACAACTGGTGCATGATTTGCGCCGCTGCAAGGCCATGGTGCTTGAACTGGTAGCAGAAGATGCGGCCGGAGAACTGGTGGGGCACATCGCCTTTTCGCGCATGACAGGTTGTCAGGTTGGTCATCCTTTGCAGATTAGCTGTTTGGCGCCGGTCTCCGTTGCCAAACAGCGGCAAATGCAGGGCATTGGGGCTGCACTTATCCAAAGCGGTCTGGACCAGCTGCAGGGCCTAGGCGAGGACGTGGTTACCGTGCTTGGTGCGCCGGAGTATTACACCCGCTTCGGCTTTGACAGCGAGCTGGCGAAAAAGTATCAAGGCCCCTACAGTGGCAAGGTCTATATGGCTGTGGCCTTCACCCGCGAAGCGCAGCTAGAAAATGCTTGTCAGGTGACTTACGCCACGCCGTTTCAAGCCCTTGGCTAGGTCGCGATAAACAGACAAGACAACAAAGCAGATGCCCCGCTACAAAATTACCGTTGAATATGATGGCCGCCCCTTTGTGGGCTGGCAACGGCAGGATAATGGCCCGACCGCACAAGGGGTGCTTGAGCGGGCCATCAAGGCATTTTCCGGCGAACAGGTTACCATTGGCGGTGCCGGTCGGACGGATTCTGGCGTGCATGCCACCGGACAGGTCGCACATTTTGATCTTACAAAAGAGTGGCCTGTTCAAACGGTCAAGAACGCGATCAATTTCCACGCACTCCCCGATCCCGTGGCGGTTCGCGCCTGCGAGGTGGCAGGCATCGGCTTTGATGCGCGCTTTTCCGCCATCCGCCGCCACTATCGCTACCGGATCGTCAATCGCCCCGAGCCACTAACTTTCGACAATGGCATCGCATGGCATGTGAAACCGCCGCTGGATGCGGAGGCTATGAATGAGGCGGCGCAGGTGTTTCTCGGCCACCATGATTTCACCACTTTCCGCCATACGCGCTGTCAGGCGAAAAGCCCGATGAAAACAATGGAAACGATGCGGGTTTACCGGCAAGAGGAGAGCGTGTTTTTGGAGTGCTCTTCACGCTCGTTCTTGCACAACCAAGTGCGTTCCATGGTGGGCACGCTCAAGCTCGTTGGCGAGGGGCGTTGGAACAAAGCTGATGTGAAAGCAGCGCTAGAGGCAAAAGACCGCAAGGCCTGTGGGCCTGTGGCGGTTGCAGAGGGGCTCTATCTGACGAGGGTGGACTACCGTTCACCTGAGGAAGATGCAAGGCTCTACCAAGAGTATTTGGAGAGCCTTGCGTAAAATGCAAACGCCGCGACCAGCGGCGTTTTCCACTTGCCTGCCTACATTTTTCTAGTCGCTTTTACTGGCACTATCTGCGCTTTGGGCCTGTTCGGCTTCAGGGTAACTCACCGCGCGGCGATAAAGATGCCAAGTTGTGTGCCCCAGCACCGGTAGGGAAAAAACCAAGCCTAGGAAGAATGGTGCCATAGAGATCAAAAGCTCCAGCGTAATCGCAAGGCCCCACAGGATCATCACGGTAGGGCTGGCCAGCACCACTTTCACACTGGTTATCATAGCTGTGACGAAATCGTAGTCCTTCTCCAAGAGCATTGGAAAGGAGACCACTGTGATTGAAAACAGAATCAGCGAGAAGATCGCACCAACGATATGGCCAACGGCTAGAAAGATCAGCCCTTGCTGGGTTGAAACTACGGTTTGAACAAAGTCACCAAGTGTCGCGAATCCTTGGAAGCCTAGGAACAGAGCCACCAACAGGCGGATCTCGAACATCCACATGAGCAGGATGAACATTACCACGAAGGCCATCCAAGCCAGTTCGCCGCGGTGCTGTGCCCAAATCACGCCCAGCACACTCCCCCATTTAATGGGTTCACCTTTTTCCAAGCGCCGCGATACTTCATAGAGCCCAACGGCGATAAAGGGACCGATCATCCAGAAACCCACAGCAAGTGGGTAGCTCAAATAACCATGGCCAGTCAGAATTGACGTGCCGACAACAATGTTGCCGCCCACTGCAAAAACAAGCCCAAAAAACAGACCGATTAGCGGCGCACGTTTAAAATCTCGCATGCCTGCTTCAAGCGCATCGACGATATCGGCGCTGGTTATGCGGTTCACTTTCGGGGGTGCGAGCCGTTGTTGTTCCGAGGAAGCTCTCGCACCATTGGCATCATCCAACGTGATTCCGTTGTCGCTCATGGTATCCTCCCAAGTTTTCTCCCGCAGCCAGAGTGCAGGGAAAATACCTAGTTGACCAGAGTGTTAGATCGTTTTTTTATGACCGGGTACGAGGAACAACGCTAAGCACCTTGATATATCAATGCAATTTCCAATTATAAAATCTGAGGGAAGTCTATAGTATTAGGTGAGTCAGGCCTAAATCAATCACCAGAGATAGTAAAAAACCCAGTAACGCCAGCCCGATCGCACTTGCTATGTTTACTTCTGCAACCACTCTCGCCAGTGCGTAGCGGTAGTAGCCCATCCAACCAGTGGCCAACAAAGACAGCATTACCAACGGGCCAAGGCCAAGAAAGCCAACAAGATAAAGCACATGCAGGAACGTGAAGGGGAAGACGACAAGTAACGTCGCCCAATTGTTGATCGCTATATACGAGGCATAACGGGTTCTCATTGAGAGCGTTTCGGCCAAAACAGCTACCAACAGCGGGAATGTGACCATCTCAACTCCCAGCGAGAGCATTGCCTTGAGAATATGCGGTTGCAACGAAAACCCGACAACTTCCTCCGGCTTGCCAACGGGCAACTCCTGCAGGGTTATCATGCGGTCTGTCGCGACTGAAACGAGCACGAAGGGGACGAGCAATGCTGCAACCCAAAACGAGCGCCAGAAGGCTGCCGGGCTATGATCAAAGCAGTGTAGGCCCTCCTTGTCACCTTTCGCCAACATCCATGCGCCTTTAAGCGCCCACTCGATTTCTAACAGGCTTGGCTTGGCCATAGGAACATGTCTTTCATCTTGGATCGAAAGGCTAGCGCGGGCAGCAAAGGACTGCCGCCCACTACCTGAAAGCAGGCTAGTTTGCAGCCGCGAAGTAATCTTGCAAAAAGCGCTGATAGATTATGGCGAGCTGATCCAGATCAGCGACCGCTACCTGTTCATCTACCTTGTGCATGGTTTTTCCGACCAGGCCAAACTCCACCACCGGGCAGTAATTCTTGATGAAACGTGCATCAGATGTTCCACCATTTGTTGAAAGCGCAGGTGTGCGGCCAGTTACTGCCGCGACCGATTGGCTTAGCGCTTCAATCAAAGTGGCATCATGTGTTAGAAAGCTGTCGGAGCTATCTGGCTTGAACGAGAGCTTGACCGTCACCTCATCAGGGCTTGCCTTAGTAACAACAGTTTCAATTTTCGCCTTCAGAGTATCAATGTTCCAAATATCGTTAAAGCGAATGTTAAATCCGGCCTTCACCCTTGCAGGGATGATATTGGTGGCGGCGTTGCCAACATCGATAGTGGTGACTTCCAGATTGGAAGGCTGAAAGCGCTCATTGCCTTCATCAAGCTTGGTCTCAGTCAAGGCACTCACGATCTTCGCCATGGCTGGTACTGGGTTGCAGGCCAAATGCTGGTAGGCCACATGGCCTTGTACGCCTTCAACTTCGATAAAACCTGAGAGCGAGCCGCGGCGACCGACTTTAATCGCATCGCCAAGAGCATCCGGGTTGGTTGGCTCTCCCACGATGCAAGCATCGAAGGTGTGGCCTCGCTGCTTGGCCCACTCCAGCAGCTTCACCGTGCCGTTAATGGCAGGGCCTTCTTCATCGCCGGTGATAAGGAAAGAGATGGTGCCAGCTGGGGTCCCGCCGACTTCTTCAAGATAGCGCAGCACTGCGGCTGTGAACGAGGCGACACCACCTTTCATATCCGCTGTGCCGCGGCCATGAATCATCCCATCGGCGATTTGACCCGAGAATGGTGGGTGCCGCCAATCTGTCTCCTCCCCCACGGGTACGACATCTGTATGGCCTGCAAAAACGAAGTGCGGACTGCCTGAGCCGATGGTCGCAAACAGGTTTTCAACGTCCGGCGTTCCCTGTTCGCTGAAAACCGGACGCTCTACGGTAAATCCGGCGGTGACCAAGTAGGCTTCCAGCGTTTCCAGAGCGCCAGCTTCGCTTGGTGTCACAGAAGGGCAGCGGATGAGATCCTGACAGATCTTTGTTGCAAGGGAGAGTTGCTCGGTCATTGTGTTTAGATCTTCCGATGGTTCGGTTTTTTTAGTTTCTTGAGTTGGCGCAGGGCCCAAAGCGATTTAACGTTTTCTGGCCGGGCATAATACCCAAAACCAAAATAAGCAGGAAGTTGAGATAAGGGACGAAGCTTAAAACAGCGAAGAAACCTGAATAGCCATTATCGTGCAAGCGCTTGACGTTAATCGCCAATTCGCACCACTTGCTGATGAGCAGCATTATCGGCAACAATGGGTTTGACTCTAGAATGGCAACAAGAACCTGCTCCACTGTTACTTCTTCTGGCAGAATATCGAAAACGCCAATTGTTGCTGTATTGAACGCAAGGAACATGACGCAGAACATCAACAGGTAGGCCAGCCAAAAGACAAGACGCGAGATACGTCCAGCCGGGCTAAAGAAAAGCCAAAAAATGCCTGTTCTGGATGTTTGCTGCTGCATATTCGTCCCACCACCAAAATTTTCTGCCTAGCATCTACGCAGTTTCTACGGCGGATTCAAGGGGCGCGGCACATAGAAACGCCTCCGCCCCAGCTTTCCCTAGGGAGCCTCTTAGGCTTGTTCAAAGCTCTGCAGCACATTCAGACAGTTTTCGCCAAGCACATCGACAGCGTAGCCACCCTCCATCACAAACAACGTGGGTAATTGCTGTTGGCGCAACATAGCCCCAATCTGCAAGAAATGCTCTGATTGCAAGCGAAACTGCGAGATCGGATCATGTTCGTACGTGTCCATTCCCAGTGACACGATCAGAGCATCTGGCCGAAATTCTTGCAAGCGCTGCAATGCAACCTCAAGGGCCTCTTGCCACTGCGGCCATTCTGTTCCGTGTGGCAATGGCAAGTTGTGGTTATACCCCACGCCCTTGCAAACCCCTTGTTCGTTCGCATGCCCAAGGAAATAAGGAAATTCTTGCTTTGGGTCTGCATGTAAGGAAATGAACTGGACATCCGCGCGCTCATAGAAAATATCCTGCGTGCCGTTGCCATGGTGGTAGTCAATATCCAACACACTTACTCTTGCGGCGCCATGATCACGCAAATATTGCGCGGCTATCGCGGCATTGTTTAAGAAACAGTAGCCGCCAAACATATCCCGATGGGCGTGGTGACCGGGAGGACGGCAAAGCGCGAAAGCACTGGATGCACCATCGTGCAGCAGTTTTGCGCCGCTTAGTGCCGTAAATGCACTGGCTTTAGCGGCAGCCCATGTATTGGCGCCAATGGGCGTGCCGGCATCGAAAGAGTAGAACCCAAGTTTACCGTCAAGGTGATCTGGCACCACATCGCGGCGCAGGCGGCCCACGGGCCAGACAAACGGGAAGGCCTCAGCCTCCGCGCGACCTTCTTGTAAACACTGCTGCCAAGCGTCTTCAAGAAACTCGACATAAGCGGCATCATGAACGCGCAGGATTGGCTCTAGGGAAAACTCCTGCGGCTCACAGATCGGCCCCAGCGCGCGCTGTTTCACAGCCTGTAGCACGGTTTTGGCTCGTTGCGGGACTTCGTTAGCCGGGCGCAACTGCCCATCGGATATTTCGTGTGCCGGATCGTGGCCAAGTTGCAGCTGCGAAAAGATCGTCTGCATAAGTCCCCCATATGTTTTGCAGTTTTGCGCAGCAGATCAATTAAAGCGATACTCTGTCAACTGACGATACTCAGCATTTGGTCGAAGTAATGTGTCAATGAAGTCTTTGTGGTTCGGGCTGTCCGGCCATGCTTGCGGCTCAAGGCAAAGGCCCGCCCTTGGGCCATAGCTGCGGCCGCCATGGCCCTTTGGGGCGACATTCATTGCACTGGCGTCGTATACCTGCAGGCCCGGCTCTGTCGACCACGTTTCCATTTTCACCCCTGAGGCTTCGCTTAGCAAAACGGCTGATAACTCCGGCTTTACCAGTCTCTGGGTACGTAGGCAGAAGTTATGGTCGAGTGGGGGTACATCTGCATCTGCCAGACTGCGCAGTGAGCGGAAGTCAAAGGCCGTGCCAGCGACGTCTCGGATTTCGCCCGTGGGGATCTTGTCTTCATCAACCGGCAAATAGCAGCGAGCGGGGATCTGCAGCTTGTGGCGGGAGATATCAGTTGATCCATCTAGATTGAAATAGCTGTGGTGACATAAGTTTACGATGGTGGGTTGGGTTGTCCGGGCGGTAAACTCCATCTGCAGACGATCTTCCCGCGTCAGTCGATATTGGCATTGAACATCGACCGTACCGGGATAGCCTTGATCCCCTGCTAATGACTGAAGTGACAAAGTCACCGCGTCCGCACTCACCTCTTCAACAGTCCAGAGACGCTTGGCAAATCCCTGTGTTCCCCCATGCAAGTGGTGCTTATTGCCTTCGTTGCAATCCAGCTGGAATTGTTCGCCATCAATGCTGATATGCCCATTGCCGATGCGATTGCAACTCCTGCCAATTGTACTGCCAAAATTTGGAGAGTGCTCGACATACTGGGCGAGTGTTGAGAGGCCAAGGGTCATGTGTTCACCGGCCAGCTGCAATGCTTGCAAAGTAGCGCCCCATGTCAAGATCGAGGCCTCAAGCTGCCCCGCGCGCAGCGTTATTTGATGCACCTCGCCAATGCTTGGGTAACTTCCGAAACTCTTTATGCTCATTAGCCGCAGACTCCAAGTGTTTTGTCCATAGTATAGCACTGCGCGGCGGTTTGTTACGAGAGGTGCTAGGCAGAAGCCGTAACCAAGGTTCTCAATTGGCAAACAATGCTATTAAAGCCTTGCAACTTACGGAGTATCAACGCGGGTTAATGACCAAGCGCCCCATGGTGACAGAAAGATCGCCAAGCGCATTTAAGGTAGGCATGCCAATGAGGACGACGTTCAAATCTTCGTCTTTCAATATCATCGCCTCTTGGTTGAGTGCCTCCAAAGTACCTATTTGCAAGTTCTGCAGATTAGCGCGCGCGGCCAGTGTACGCCCCGACGCTGTTGACACCGGATACTGAAAGTCGCTTTCAGAAAGCTGAATACCTGCGCGAAGGGCAACCGACCTTGGGATAGTCAATCGGCTTGCGCCAGTATCAATCAGAGCCTGAGCGCGGGAACCATTGAGTAGCACGCCAACAACGAACTGTTCATTGGCATTAGCAGAAATGTGTAAAGGGCGGGCTTGTTTTTTACTCTGTTTCTGGGCGAGCTCGGGAGCCGTTTCCTTGGTAAATTTTTCTAGTGAAGGTGCAATGAATACCACCGCAACAATGCAAAGCGCGGCAATGTAAAGATATAAGCGCATTCGTGCCTACCTAGCCCCCGAAGATGCGTGGCTTGCAAGGGCCACGCTATTAATCTAGGCATAGTTTGCCAAGCGTGCTAGCCAGTTGCAACCCTAAGCATAGTGGGAAACCTCACTTTAGACGAGGTCAATGGTTGCCGCGAGCGCGGCTATGTCCTGCTTGCTTGGCGCACTTGATTGAGCACCGGTTTTTGTACACGCCAGCCCGCCAGCGGCACTGGCGTACTTCATTGCCGAGGCAAATGACCTCCCAGCGTCTAGCGCCGCTGCGAATGCGCCAACAAATGCGTCTCCAGCACCAGTGGTATCAACAGCCTTCACATTTGGGCTGGAAACGCGCATGAAACGCTCACCATCGTGCGCAACGGCCCCTTTAGCTCCTAACGTTATTACAAGCTTTTTGCCGCTTGCCGCGAGGAACGCCGCAAAATCTTCAAGTGCTTCGGGGGCCTTTAACGCTGCTGCCAACTCTTGCGCTTCCGTTTCATTCGCAACGACAATATCTGCAAGCTCCAGAAGCTGCGGCGCGGCGTCAACGCGGAATGGCGCTGTGTTTAATAGCGTTCTGGCACCCGCTGCCTTTGCTTTGCGCATAGCATCGGCCACAGCCACGCCGGGGACTTCCATTTGTACGACGAGCGTATCTGACAGGACCATTGATTTTGGTAGCCAGCGAGCATCCACCTGAGCATTAACACCGCTCGCTACGATTATTTGGTTTTCAGCGTTTTCATCAACGCCGATCAACGCAAGGCCGGTTGCACCATCAAGATGGTGAACACAATCAAGGTTTACTTCAGCTTGTTGCATATTGGAAAGCGCCGCTGCGGAGAAGGGGTCGGACCCCACCGCACCGACCATTGCCACCTTTGCCCCAGCACGAGCGGCAGCAAGTGCTTGGTTGGCTCCCTTGCCACCGGGAAAATGCTCGTGACTGGGCCCTGAAACAGTCTCACCCGGGCTTGGCAGACGCTTCACTGGTACAACAAGGTCGAGATTTATTGACCCAAAAACCACAATCATAAGCACAGTCCTTTTATATATCGGATTTATTAAATATATATCCCGAATAATGACCAACAAAACAGTTGTGTATGTATTGCGCAATTTGCAGATGCATTTATCAACTGATTTAGTGTCACAGTTGAACTGGCTTACTCATCAAAAAAACCCGCCAGATCTGGCTGACGGGTCTTTTGCAAGCGCTACAGCTGCTGTATCAAACTACTTGGTGCCATACATACGGTCGCCGGCATCACCAAGGCCGGGCAGGATGTAGCTTTTTTCGTTTAGCTCGCGATCGATAGATGCGGTGAAGATCGGCACATCTGGATGCGCTTCAGAAAAGCGTTTGATGCCCTCTGGTGCGGCCAACAAGCAGACAAAGACCATGTTCGTTGCGCCGCGTTTTTTCAATCGCTCAACGGCTGCGATTGCGGAATTTGCTGTTGCCAACATAGGATCAACAACAATTGTCAAGCGCTCATCGAGCGCCGCAGGGGCCTTAAAGTAGTACTCTACCGCCTCAAGCGTTTTGGGATCACGGTAGAGGCCGATATGAGCGACGCGAGCGGATGGCACCAGCTCCAGCATCCCTTCCAAAAGACCGTTACCGGCGCGCAGGATCGAAGCGAATACCAGCTTTTTGCCTGCCAAAACAGGCGCATCCATTTCTTCAAGTGGCGTTTCGATGCTGGTGGTTGTCATCTTCAGGTCGCGGGTCACTTCGTAACACAGCAGGTGCGAAATCTCGCGCAGAAGGCGACGGAAATCCTGCGTCGGCGTCTCCTTCATTCGCATGTGAGAGAGCTTATGCTGGACCAGTGGGTGGTCGATGACGGTGACTGCGGACATCGTTTTCTCTTTCCTTGTTTGCTGCGCGCGTTCGTGCTGTTGTCTGAGAAATCTTGAAAAGCCTCAGCTCCCAGCAAATTGAGGCGCTTGTGCCTCAGGCATACTCAATTGTCTATAGCACAGGTGCTAAATAGTGGTGCCATCTGAGCTAATCTTGGGAAAATCCGCTCTTAAATCGCTGCTCTTACAGTAGTTTTCTCCTTGCACGGCAAGATAGAGGCCAAATGCCACACAAGTCAGCGGCAGCTCTTCGGCAGACGTGCCAGTGCTGCGGCGAATCTTCTGCGCGATATGAGCGAGTAAAGAGTGCGCGGCAGCGCGTGCAGCGATAACGACATCGGCGTCAATAGGTAAAGGCTGGGAAGAGGGCGAAAAGCGCAATACCCCTGCGCGAGAAAGCGCCTTAACCAGGTTTATGTCTGCAACTGCACCGAGGTCGTCAAATTCCAAAGTTTGTGCGCCCGACCATGCGAGCACCTCAATAATGGCGGAGGTGGCCCACAGCATCGCCGCATGTATGGGAACAAGAGAGGCATCTTGATCGACAGGCGCGAGCGCTGCAAGTGGCCAGCAATCGCCAAGTACTACGCCAGTGTGTTCGGGACGTCTCTGCCAAATCGCGCCCAGGCCGTCTTGAAGAGCATCAAAGATGCGCGCCGCTGTTAAAGGAGTATCTTCGAGCTGCAAGTTCGCAAGCAAGTTACCGGGACGTACAGCGCTTTCTTTTTCAAACAGATCAGAGCGCAAGGTCAGCGCCTCGCCAATGCGCCTTAGCAAGGCAGCGCGGGCTTCTAGTCCAACAACCACATTGTTCGCAGTGCCTTGTAGCCCCTCTCGCAGCTCGTCCGTTTCCATAGCAAACAAAATGGCGGCATCAGCGCGCAATGGATCTGCAGGATCTTCCGAAAAGGCACCAGAGGCAAACATGTTGAGTATTGCCGCGGCAAGGCCTTCGCGCCCACTCAGAGTTTCGCCAGTTACCGGATCCAGATAGCGCCAACCCTCTCCCGGAGAACCGCCAAGAAGAGCGATAAGGGTTGCGACATCAGCCGCAGCGCGTTGCATGTCCTGTAAATCTGCAAAACGCCGCGCACCGGCAAGAATACCCCAGCGGTCGACACCTCCCGCTTCTAAGAGACGCCACGGTGTATAAGGTAGTATTGCTCCTGCCTCGTTTGCCTCAACCAGCTGCCTTTCAACCATCGCAGCCAAGGGGTCCAGAGCTGTACTGTCAATTTGCAATCCATCAATAGTGTCGCCAGAGACAAGTTCGAAGACCGCTTGGCAGCGCTGCATGATCGCGCCCAGAGAGAGAAGGTGAATGGCGGCAGATGGCTTTACAGATTGGCCGGCGCTATCGATCATAGTAAAACTGTTTCTTGCTGGATTGATCTTGCTTGTTTGTCGCACAAGCTGGAGCAAAAAAAAAGCGCGGGCGAGCCGCGCTTTCCAACTTTACTCACCTCAACAGGTAGGTAGGTCCGCAATAGCTGCATCGAGCTTGGCCATTAAGTCTGCCTTGGTTTGTGCATCACAAAATGCGGCTTCAATAGAATTCCGCGTCATCTGTGCTTCAACATCCAGCGTCCAGCCGAATTGCTTTGCTGTGTTGACGTATTCCTTACCCAATGTGGTACGGAAGAACGGTGGATCATCAGAGGAAACGGTCACCTTGACCCCCGCGGCGCGGAGTTTTTCAATGGGGTGGAAGCGCAGATGCTCATAAACACCAAGAGAGATGTTTGAGCCAGGGCAGCACTCAAGCGTAATGCCCTCTTCAACCAAGCGCTCTACAAGGGCGCCGTCTTCGATAGCTCGAACGCCATGGCCGATACGGCTGACCTTAAAGAAGTCCAGCGCATCACGCACGCTTTCAGGGCCGCCAAATTCGCCAGCATGCGCGGTAAGACCGAGGCCAGCCTCGCGCGCAATATCGAAGGCCTTGGCAAAGTTCGATGGATGCCCTTGGCGCTCGTCTCCGGCAAAACCGAAACCAGTCATCAGCGGGTGTGGTGTCTCAACAGCCGCCTTTGCCGCGCGTTCCACTGAATCTACACCAAAATGGCGAACACCAGTGGCGATAAGACGGCCTTCGACGCCGGTGGCTTGTCGTGCACGCAAAATGCCTTCGCCCAAAGCATCCAGATAGGCACGGTAGCTCAACCCTGCCAGATTTGCATGATCTGGCGAAATGAAGACTTCACCGTAAATAGCACCTTCAGCTGCGAGAAAACGGAAATAGGTTTCTGCGAGCAGGGCGTAATCTTCTTCTGTTTTGAAAAGTGCTGCTGCGTCGTCGTACTGCTTGAGGAAGGTGGTGAAATCCGTCCAGTTGTACTCGCCATTCTCGTCAAACAGACGAGAGACATCCTCATTGTACTTGGCGGCCTGCTGGCGCACGAGATCTGGCAGCGCTGCCCCTTCAATATGGGCGTGCAGCTCGGCGCGTGGGATCAATCCTGGGTTTTCTAACATATTCAAATACCGTTATTGCTTGTTATTCTGCGTTACTTAGTTTTGCAAAAAGGCCGGGGAGATGGGCCCCGGCCAAACTGCTGCATTCTTAGAGGAAACTCGTTCCGTGCTCGCCGGTTTCAATGCCAAGATGGCTTGCGATACTCTCGCCAATGTCTGCAAAGGTTGGCCGTCTTCCGATTGAGAAGCCCGCTCTGCCTTTGACCATTGCGAGGATTGGCACAAACTCGCGGGTGTGATCGGTGCCTTGCCATGTGGGGTCGCAGCCGTGATCGGCCGTTAGCAGGAGCAGGTCGCCTTCTTGCAGCTTCTCGATCATTTCCGGCAGGCGGCGGTCAAAGTGCTCCAGCGCCGCAGCATAGCCAGGCACGTCGCGCCGATGACCGAAGAGCATGTCAAAATCGACAAAGTTCGCAAAGACAAGATCGCCATCGCGCGCACGGTCCATTGCTTCCAGCGTTTTGTCAAAGAGCTGGTCGTTCCCCGCCCCTTTCAGGAGCTGTGTGATGCCTTGGTGGGCGTAGATATCGGAAATCTTACCAACTGCGATGACTTCGCGACCTGCCTGCTCCAAGCGGTCCAACACGGTTGGCGCCGGTGGCAACACCGAGTAGTCGCGACGGTTGGCCGTGCGCTCGAAGCCGTCGGTCTCGTTGCCAATAAACGGGCGAGCGATGACGCGGCCGATATTGTAAGGATCGATGATCTCGCGCACGCTCTCGCAGAGCTTTAACAGGCGTTCGAGCCCAAAGGTTTCTTCATGTGCCGCGATCTGGAAAACGCTGTCGGCGGACGTGTAGAAAATCGGTTTTCCGGTTTTCACATGTTCGGCGCCGAATTCTTCGATGACCTGTGTGCCAGAGCCATGGGCGAGACAGAGCGCATCATCAAAATCGGATGCTGCATATATTTTGTCCAACAACTCTTTGGGGAAGCAAGGCACTTCGTTAGGGAAGTAGCCCCAATCAAATGTGACTGGTACGCCCGCAATTTCCCAATGACCGGAGGGGGTATCCTTGCCATTGGAGACTTCGGCGGCAAAACCCCAGATGCCCTCTGGCGAATCCTGCCTGTTAAGGCCTGCCGTGTTTTTGCCCGTAGCGGCTTTCGCTGCGGCACTGAGGCCTAAACGATCCATATTGGGAAGAGTAAGTGGGCCTTGACGCAAGCCCTCTTTATCGCCATTGCCAGCTTGGCAGGCGGCGGCAATGTGGCCGAGCGTATCGGAGCCGACATCGCCGAACTTGTCAGCATCATCCGCTGCACCAATGCCGAAACTATCAAGTACACACAGTATTGCGCGTGGCATTTCTTTTATCCTTAAACCTAGTGTCTGCCGCCTTATTGGCTAGCGGATAGGCGCTTGCTGAGCGGCAGACAGGCTTTCCTTCAGTTTAAACCGTTGGCGCGATGCGATCGCGTACAGCTGGGTACTCTGCGACATCGGCAGCATCACCAATGACGTATGCCGCCTTCAAGGCGACAGTTGCCCGCGCGACTTGATCTTCGTCGCGGGCATGCACGATGGCAATCGGGTTGTCGCTGTCGACGGTAGTGCCTACACCTGCAATATGTGTCAGGCCAACGGCAGGATCTACCGCATCTTCTGGCTTAACGCGTCCGCCGCCCAGCTCGACCACTGCAACACCCACTTGGCGGGCGTTCACACGGGTGACCATGCCAGGAGTATCGGCGTAGATCGGCACTTCCATCGGGGCTTTTTCAAGGTAAAGCTCCGGCTTTTCCATGAAATCAGCAGGGCCACCCAGCTGATGCACCATTTTACCAAACAGCTCAGCAGCTTTGCCGCTCTGCAAGGCTTTGGTCATGGCGTCACATCCAGCCTCTGCGCTTGCGGCAAGACCGGCGTTGGCAAGTGCTTCCCCGCCTTGCGCAACGGTAATGTCCCACAAGCGGCTGTCAATGTGCGTGCCCTTTAAGAAGTCAACGGCATTTTGTACTTCAACCGCATTACCAGCTGCAGAGGCGAGTGACTCGTTCATATCGGTGATAAGCGCGCTGGTTTTCACACCGGCGCCATTGGCAACTTTCACAAGGCTTTCGGCTAAGGCTCTCGCATCTTCAAAGGATGCCATGAAAGCGCCTGTGCCCCACTTTACATCCAGCACCAAAGTTTCCAGCCCTGCAGCCAGTTTCTTGGAGAGAATGGAGGCTGTGATCAGGTCGATACTTTCAACCGTGGCGGTTACATCGCGGATGCCATAGAAGCGCTTGTCTGCCGGAGCGAGATTGCCTGTCTGGCCAATGATGGCACAGCCCACTTCTTTCACGACCTTCAAGAAGGTCTCGTTGCTTGGCTTTGCCGAATAGCCGGGAATGGATTCCATTTTGTCCAGCGTGCCGCCTGTATGGCCAAGGCCACGGCCGGAGATCATTGGCACTGCTGCGCCGCAAGCCGCCAAGGCTGGAGCCAGCATCAGGGAGACGTTATCGCCAACTCCGCCCGTAGAGTGCTTGTCAACGATAGGCGCATCGATCGTATCCCAGCGCATGATGTCGCCGGAATTGCGCATTGCCAGTGTCAGGTTGATACGCTCTTCCAATGTCAGTTTTTGGAAGAAGATCGCCATGGCAAGGGATGAGACCTGCGCATCGGTAACACCATTGTTGGTGATGCCATCAACGAAGAATTGAATTTCGTCCTTGTTTAGGGCACCGCCCTCTCGCTTTTTACGAATAATCTCTTGAGGGAGCATCCTAGTAGGTCTCCTTGCTTTCTTCTGTCCGGCCTTCAATACCGGCCAATACCGCATCAAGCAGGCCACTCGCGCCGAAGCGGAAGGTTGCGGCGGAGACCCAGTTTTGGCCCATCAGCTCATCAGCGAGCGCCAGGTATTCGCGTGCATCTTCAACAGTGCGGATGCCGCCGGCAGGTTTAAAGCCAATCTGACGATGGTTTTCCTTTGCGGTTTCCCGAAGGACATTCAGCATGATTTCCGCAGATTTGAGCGTTGCGTTTTCCGCGACTTTACCAGTGGAGGTTTTGATGAAGTCAGCGCCTTCAGCAATGGCAATTTCGGAAGCCAGATGGATCAAGCGCGCGTCTTTTAGTTCACCAGTTTCCAAGATCACCTTTAGCTGCGCCGGGGCCGGGATAGCAGCGCGGACTGCACGAATTTGCTCGGCAGCAACATCGTGGCGCCCTTCAGCAAACGCCCGGTATGGCATGACAAGATCGATCTCGTCGGCGCCATCGGCTACCGCTTGCCGGGTTTCTTCCAGAACTGGCGCTGTGTCTTCACCGCCACCTGGAAAGTTCACCACAGTGGCGATGCGCACCGGGCTATCTTTCAAAAGCTCTGCGGCCTGTTTGATAAAACGCGAGTAGATGCAAATGGCAGCTACATGGCCATGTTCGTTTTGCGAGCGACTTACCAGCGTTTCGATGTCTGCGGGGGTGCAGTCGTCATTCAGGTTGGTAAGATCAATCAGGCCAAGCGTGCGTTTGGCGACGTCTTGCATGGATGTGGTCATCATTCGTCCCTTACTTGTCCAGATTGCGCAGGAAGGTTTTCAAGATCGCTTTGATCTTGGCGGCGCCTTTTGGTGCCATTTCCTTGGTTTCATCGTGCGAGAGATCGTGTGCTTGCAAGCCAGCACCCATGTTGGTGATGGTAGAGAAGGCTGCGACGCGCATACCGAGGAACCGAGCAAGAATAACCTCTGGTACAGTGGACATGCCTACCGCATCCGCGCCCAGCACTTGCGACATACGAATTTCTGCCGGAGTTTCAAATGATGGGCCAGAGAACCACATGTAGACGCCTTCAGGCAGCTCGATGCCTTCTTGCTTTGCCGCTGCCTTGATCTGTTCTCGCAGGGCTGGATCATAAGCTTTGGACATATCCAAGAAGCGGGATTCATCTTCTTCGCCGATGAGCGGGTTTAGGCCAGACCAGTTGATATGGTCGTTGATGAGCATGGCAGAACCCGGAGCAATCTGCTCACGCAGGGAGCCTGCAGCGTTGGTTGCGACAATGATCTCGCAGCCCAACTCTTTCAGAGTTTCCATAGGGGTGCGCATGATAGACGGGTTGCCGCTTTCATAATAGTGCGCACGACCGGAAAGAATCACCACCGGCACACCTTCCAGCATGCCTGCCACCAGTTCACTGGCATGCGCGGTAACAGAGGAAACAGGGAACCCTGCTAGCTGCGCATATGGAATGCGGACAGCATCGTCAATTTCAGTTGCCAGAGAACCGAGGCCCGAGCCAAGAATGATCCCGACCTTATAATCTCCAGCGCGAGCGGCGCGTACAATTCCGGCGCTGTCTTTTGCATAGTTTGCCATGATCGACCTCAGTTCTGTTCTTCGAGTTGAAAACCTGCTGGCAGCAATTCGCCAACAGTAAATGTTTGCTTTAAACCATCGAGATTTGCCACGTGGACCTTCACATCCTCATCGGCGAATTCCCGAAGTTTTTGGCGACATCCGCCACAAGGGGTACAAAGCGCGGCATCGGCAAGCACAACCACTTCTTTGATGGAAGAACTGCCACCACGGATCATGGCAGCAATAGCGCCAGCCTCGGCACAAGTACCTTCAGGATAAGCGGCGTTCTCTACGTTGCAGCCAGAGACAACTTTGTCGTCATTGGTCAGCAGAGCTGCACCTACTTTGAAGCGGGAGTATGGCACATAGGCTGTTTCTCTTGCTGCTTTTGCCTCGGCAAAGAGCTGATCAAAAACACTCATGCTAGGTGCGCTCCTTCACATACGGGATACCAGAGGCTTTTGGCGGAATAGCGCGACCGACAAAACCTGCCAGCAGGACAACGGTGAGGATGTATGGCAGTGCCTGGAAGATCTGTACCGGTACTTCGCCAATGCCCGGAATTTCCTGACCCTGCATACGGATCGCCACAGCATCAAGGAAGCCGAAGAGCAAGCAAGCGTACATGGCGTTTACCGGTTTCCACTTAGCGAAGATTAGCGCTGCCAATGCGATGAAGCCTTTACCTGCGCTCATGTCCTTGATGAAGCCCGCAGATTGGCCGATCGCAAGGTAAGTGCCAGAGAACCCGCAAAGGATGCCACAGATCAGCACAGCGCGATAGCGGAGCCAACCAACCGAGATACCTGCGGTGTCCACCGCAGCTGGGCTTTCACCAACAGCGCGCAGACGCAAGCCAAAGCGGGTGCGGAAGATAATCCACCATGTCAGAGGCACTGCGAGGAACGAAATGTAAACCAGTGCATTGTGACCGGAAATCAACTCGGAATAGAGCAGGCCAATGTAGGGGACGTCCTGAATGCTATCGGCAAACGGCAAGGTGACTTCGCTAAAGCGAGAGGCTTTGTCGAGCTGCGGGGTGCGGCCGCCCTGCCCGAACCATGCTTGACCGAGCAAAATGGTGAGGCCCGCTGCGAGGAAGTTGATTGCCACACCGGCGACAACCTGGTTGCCGCGCTGAGTGATGGAGGCGTAGCCGTGAATGAGCGCCAGCAGGCAAGATACAAGGATGGCCGCTGCAAGGCCGATCCACGGGCTGCCGGAAACATAGGCGGCGGCACCTGCAGCAAAAGCACCGCCAAGCATCTTGCCTTCAAGGCCGATGTCTACAACGCCAGAGCGCTCAGAATAAAGACCCGCCAAACAGGCAAAAAGCAACGGCGTTGAAAGACGAACGGTACTATCGAGAACGAGGATCAGGGTCTCATACATTAGGCTGCCCCCTCTGCTTGCTTGGTCTGTGAGATTTTTGCAAAGAAACTTTCAACTGCCGGGCGGAACATGTGCTCTAAAGCACCCGCAAACAGGATGACCAGTGCTTGAATGACGACAATCATTTCACGGGAGATGGTCGGGATTTCGAAGGCAAGCTCCGCGCCGCCCTGATAAAGCAGACCGAACAACATGGAGGCCAGAATGATACCGATTGGATGGCCACGCCCCATCAACGCAACTGCGATGCCTACGAAGCCATAGCCAGCGGTGAAATCAAGCAGCAACTTGCTTTGGGAACCCATCACCTCGTTCATGCCCATGAGGCCAGCCAGTGCGCCCGAGATCAGCATGGTGACAACAATAATGCGCACAGGCGAGATGCCAGCGTATTGTGCTGCTGTTGGGTTTGCACCGAAGGAGCGGATTTCGAAACCAAGTTTGGTGCGCCAAATCAACAGCCAAACGACGACACATGCAACCAGTGCAATAAAGAATGCGAGGTTAACAGGAGATTGTCCAAGATCCAGAGTCGGCCACATATTGCGAAGCAGTGGCAGTTGGCCGCCGACATCAAAGTTGCGGGTAGATGGCTGCATAGAGCCCTGCGGGATAAGCAGGTTTGCCAATAGGTAGACCATCAAGGAGGAGGCGATGAAGTTGAACATAATCGTTGTGATTACGATATGTGAGCCACGTTTGGCCTGCAACCAAGCGGGAATAAACGCCCATGCTGCACCAAACAGCGCGCCGCCCAATACCGCAAAGATCATGGTTACATACCACGGCATGTAAGCATCCAGCGCCAGACAGGCCAGCGCGATGCCCAAGCCGCCTACATAGGCCTGCCCTTCACCGCCGATGTTAAACAGCCCTGCATGGAATGCGACGGCAACAGCCAGACCTGTAAAAATAAAGTTGGTTGCGTAAAACAGAGTAAAGCCGACGCCTTCGCCATACCCCAGTGCCCCATAGACAATCCACTTTACAGCCTCGAACGGATCTTCGCCGATTACTACGACGACGAGGCCCGAGACAATAAACGCGGCGATCAGATTAAGTGCCGGAAGCAAACCATAGTCCACCCAGCGTGGCAGTTGCCCTTGCTTTGTCATTTCGTGTCCCCTTCACAGTCTGCTTTGCATCGTTGCAAAAGCGCCTGTGCCAGAATTACTTAAACCCATAGTCGCACGCTGTTTTCGGGCGTGCGCTGCTTTATCGCGTTAAGCTGCCTCGGTGTTCTTCACACCGGCCATAAGCAGGCCGAGTTCCTGCTCACTTGCTTCAGGCCCGCGCTCACCCATGATTTCTCCGTCAAACATCACCATGATGCGATCTGAGAGGGAGCGGATCTCGTCCAGCTCTACGGAAACAAGCAATACGGCCTTACCGGCATCTCGCATTTCAATGATGCGCTTGTGGATGTATTCGATTGCGCCGATATCAACGCCGCGGGTGGGTTGACCGATAATCAAAACATCCGGATCACGTTCGATTTCGCGTGCCAGCACAATCTTCTGCTGGTTGCCGCCAGAAAATTTTGCTGCTTTCAGCTCTGTGCTAGGCGGGCGGATATCGTATTTCTCGATGCGTTCCATCGCCTCTTTGCGAATGAACTCTTTATCCAGCAAAAGGCCCTTGGAGTATTTTGGCTCGCGGTGATATCCGAGGATGGAGTTTTCTGCTTCGGAGAACGCGTTAACAAGGCCCATCTTGTGGCGATCTTCCGGCACGTGGCTCATACCGTAGTCGCGCATTGCCGCCGCGTCGCACTCACCTGTGAGGTCGATAACATGGGTACCGATTGTCACTTTGCCTGTTTGCGCTTTTTCAATGCCGGAGATGGCCTTAAGCAACTCCGACTGGCCATTGCCGGACACGCCTGCAATGCCTAGGATTTCGCCTGCGCGCACTTCCAGAGACGCATTTTTTACGCGCATCACGCCGCGCTCGTCCTTGACGTTAAGGTTTTCAACTTTGAGCAGCGGGGCGCCGGGTTTGGCTGGCTGTTTTTCAACTTCAAGCAAGACAGAACGGCCAACCATTAGCTCGGCCAATTCGCTCATGCTGGTTTCAGCAGTTTTGCGGGTGGCCACCATCTCACCGCGGCGCATAACCGATACAGTGTCGGTAATATGCATGATCTCGCGCAGCTTGTGAGTGATCAAAAGAACGGTTTTGCCTTCATTGCGCAACACATCAAGAATGCGGAACAGGTGGTCAGCTTCTGCCGGAGTTAGAACGCCGGTTGGTTCATCGAGAATGAGGATATCTGCACCGCGGTACAACGCTTTCAAGATCTCAACACGCTGTTGCAGCCCCACAGGCAGTTCGCCCACAATCGCATCAGGATCGACATGCATGTCGTATTCTTCGGCGAGGCGCTTGAGCTCCTTGCGTGCATCATCGATACCCTTATCAAGCATGGCACCACCTTCAGCGCCCAACATGATGTTCTCGACGACTGAGAAAGTGTCAACCAGCATGAAGTGCTGGTGCACCATGCCAATGCCGGATTCAATTGCGGCTTTTGAATCTGGAATATGCGCTTTTTTACCAGATATCAGAATTTCGCCAGTATCAGCAGTGTAGAAGCCATAGAGGATCGACATAAGGGTCGATTTCCCGGCGCCGTTCTCTCCGATGATCCCGTGAACCGAGCCCTTGCCGACAACAAGGTCAATATCCTTGTTGGCGACAACCGGACCGAAGCTTTTGCCGATTCCCTTCAGCTCAATTGCTGGTCCTTGATGTGCTTGAGCGTTCATATGCCCTTACGTCCCCTAGTTAATACTCAACTGCCATTTCTTGCGAAACGGTGACCGCCCTGCAGCTCCCTGATTTGCAGGAATTGTCAAATTGCGGAGGTCGATCTCGCCGAGAAGAAAACACTACCCCTAGTGTGCTCGTCTCCAATTAAACCGACCATTCCCAACCGCAGTTGGAGAGTGGCCGAGGTGCCCCGGCCACCTAATCTTGCTTAAAGCGGACAGGAATTGTCCGTCATGTAGTCATGCACCTTGATTTTTCCGCTGATGATATCAGCGCGCGCCTGATCGACTGCCGCTTTCATTTCCGGTGTGATCAAGTCCTTATTGAATTCGTCAAGTGCCCAGTAAACACCATCGCCTTCCAAGCCCAACACCAATACGCCTGGTGTCCATGCGCCGTTCATGGCATCGGTCATTGTTTTGTCGACTGCGGCGTCAACGCCTTTCACCATAGAGGTTAGGATATGACCCGGATGCAAGTGGTTTTGGTTTGAATCTACGCCAATGCCGAGTTTGCCTTGGTCAGCTGCAGCTTGCAAAACGCCGATGCCGGTGCCGCCTGCCGCGTGATAAACAACGTCCGCGCCGCGGGCAAATTGTGAAAGCGCCAACTCACCGCCCTTAACCGGGTCTGTCCATGCGGCTCCGGTGGTGCCGGTCATGTTCATAAACACTTCTGCATCAGGATTTGCGGCTTTGACACCTTGTTTGTAACCGCAAGCGAATTTGCGGATGAGCGGAACATCCATACCGCCAACAAAACCGACTTTGCCGGTTTTAGATGCCATTTCTGCAAGCATGCCGACGAGGTAAGAGCCGTCTTGCTCTTTGAAGACCACAGAGCGCACATTTGGCAGATCAACGACAGTGTCGATGATTGTGAATTGTGTATCCGGAAACTCTTTGGCTACTTTTTCAAGTGCGCCAGCCTGCGCAAAACCGACAGTGATGATCGGATTTAGGCCGCGGCGTGCAAAATTGCGCAAGGCTTGCTCGCGCTGAGACGGGTTTTGGATTTCAAAATCACGAAACTTAACGCCGGTGCGAGCTTTAAATTGCTCGGCACCGCGGTAAGCGGCTTCATTGAACGAGCGGTCATTACGGCCACCGAAATCATAGACGATGCCGGGCTTGATGCTGTCTGCCAAGGCAGCCCCAGCCATAACCGTGGAAAGCACAGCGGTGCAGATGATTGCTTTTGTTTTTTTCACTTTTTCATCCTCGTTATTCCAAAACCCGATTGGGACCGGGCCAATCCCACTTCCCCACGCATTAATCTTGGGAAAGAGAAATCTTTTGTCGCTCTAGGAGCGAAAGCATGTCGCGGGCCAGCGGCTCATCAATCACCAGATCAGTTATTACGCCGGTGCGTAGGGCGGCCAGTGTCGCTTCAGCCTTTTCGGTACCACCGGCAACAGCCACAACGCGCGCGCCACGCACGTCTTCATAGTGTAGGCCGACTGCCTTATCGTTTAGTGACACGCTTGAGATACTGCCGTTTGGATTGACGAAACGCGAAAGCAAATCACAACAGGCACCGGAAGACAGCAGTTCGCTGTGCTCCTGCTCGGTGATCAAACGTCGCTGAACCAAGTGGCTGTCACGGCTGACGGAGCCAATGCCAAGCACAAATAGATCCGATGCACGGGCACGAGCCAGCAATTCCTGAACAGATCTCTGAGAGAGGAACATGTCGCGCTCCTCTTTAGTCTCCGCCATGTACGGGACAGGAAGATAGAAGCCCTCTGCGCCCGTATCCATTTGCAGGCGCTGAACAACATCAAACGGGTTGGCGGACAAACGACGTGTCAACGAACCGGATATCGAAACCACATCAAGCTCTGGCTTGTGCAAATGCGGCATGGCAACAACACTAGCAAGCAGCGTGCGGCCCATACCCATGCCTACACGACGCACTTCAGGCACCGAAATCAAGCGATGAATAAACTGACCCGCAGCAGAGGCGACACCCGAAAACGGATCTTCACTGCCCCCCAGATCCGGGGCAATGATGCAATTGTTAAGATCGAATTCGCTGACGAGGCTTTCTTCCAGCTCCATACACTCGGCAGGACGCGCCTCCACCTGAAACTTGATCAGACCCTCTTTTTGCGCATGGGCGATAAGGCGGTGAACTTTTGCGGCAGAAACCCCAAGGCGCTTGGCAATCTCGCCCTGTGTCGAGCGGCCGATAAAGGACATCCATGCTGCGCGTACTGCTAGAGAATTTGTGCTGTCGCCGGTCTTCAATGTGTTGGTCTCCCAAAGTTGCCTTGCTATTATCGCCATAGACAAACTGCCAGTTCGACAGGAAGGTCATCTTTCAGCGGCTTCCTTAGGGGCGTTTGACCCTCCGCAAAATTCCGAAGAAAAATTCATCGCCTGACAAATATTTCACAAAGACCGTGCCTCAGCTTGGCATTCAGGTCAAGGGCTTTCCGGCTTTCATTCAGCTAATATTTTAGAGTTTGGTATTACTACCTAGCGATAGAAAGCCAGCGATGCATTTTCCCACTGGCATATTGCGGGGAGTGACGTTTGATCTCTTGGCGGATTTCCTTGTGTTCTTAGGCGTCTCAATAAAGAGTGCGGCATACAGAGTCAAACAAGCCACAAGGAAAACACAGTTTCTTGCGATTGGTGGTGAATATTTCACAGCCTATGTTTCTGATCGCTAAAACATACTAATTTATGTCAACTCTTATGACCTAATTCTCTTGCTTCGTTCGCTAAAGCTGTAGTGGCCGTTTTAACGGCCCTCTGGGAATTGCCTGATAGCCTATCTGTTCAAGCCAATAACAATAAGAACAGGCCTTTGACTCAATGACCCCCTCACGTTTGCTTCAGTTCTTTTCCTCTAGGAAATCCCTTGCATTCCTTCGCTTTTGCACCTGTTTCACAGCTCTTTGTTTGCTCGCACCACCCACAACAGCGCAGGCGGAGTTCCCTGTTGACGTTGAGCTGATTCTGGCTGTCGATATTTCGCAATCCATGGATCCGGACGAACAGCGGATTCAGCGAGAGGGCTATGTGGCTGCCCTCACTTCAGATGCATTTATTGATACGATCGAATTTGGGCCATCGGGCCGTATCGCGGCGATGTACTATGAGTGGGGCGGAGAGAATGAGCAGTTTATCGTCGCGGACTGGCAAATAATTTCGGACCGCGCCTCAGCAATTGAATTTGCCAATCGCATAGCCGAATCTCCCCTACGGAAAGTACAGCGTACCTCCCTTTCCGCCAGCATCGATTTTGCGCGGGCACAATTCCAGAGCAACAGCTACAAAGGATTACGCCAAGTCCTCGACGTGTCCGGTGATGGTCCGAACAATCAGGGGAGGAAAGTTGTCGACGCAAGAGATGAAGCGGTTTCAGCTGGTGTGATTATTAATGGCTTGCCATTAATGCTCAAAGACCAAAACTTGGCTTGGCAATCTATATTAAAACTGGACGATTACTATAATGATTGCGTAATTGGCGGTGCGGGTTCTTTTGCAATTCCTGTTCGTGACAAGAATTCTTTCAAAGATGCTATACAAATTAAATTAATTATGGAAGTAGCGGGAATCAAAAAACAATTAAACAACTTACACACAGCCAAGCAACGTAAACCCGTAAATTGCGCGATTTTCAACTAGGCTTTGGGGGTAACGGTCCTTTGGTCGCACCCTATTGAGGCACACCGGACACTTAGCCTATCATATTGTTTATTATAATTATTTTATAATTTTTATGACAAAGCATCACCAAATGCCGCAGGCTTCCAAAGCGCTTTGAAACGTTTTTAGGTCTTTCATTAGCGCGGGCTGCGCGCTACACGTTGTGTGACTAGTACTATTAATAGTTATGAGCAGGGAAGCCCCAGAATATGAGCCCCAAAACTCTCGCTCTTGTCGCGCATGATGCAAAAAAAGACGAAATGGTATCATTCGCGCAACTGCACTACGATAAACTAAAACACTACAAGCTCTATGCAACGGGTACGACAGGCAGTCGCATTTTAGAGGCTTGCCCCGATCTTGATCTAACACCCTTGAAAAGCGGTCCTTTGGGAGGCGACCAACAATTAGGGGCATTGATCTGTGAAGGCGGGCTGGACGGTTTGTTCTTCTTTGTTGATCCGCTATCGCCGATGCCACATGATGTGGACGTTAAGGCGTTAACGCGGCTTTCTGTGCTCTACGATATTCCTTTGGCTCAGAACCGGAGTACAGCAGATATTTTGCTGCGCTCTGCGCGTTTGGCCGGATTGAAGACCTCCTCAGATACTCCAGAAGTTTCAAGGTAAAATATTATGAGCCCGGTAACGAACCTTCCGCAAAACCTGCGGTTTCCGGTGCTGGTAGCAGATATTGGGGGCACTAACGCCCGCTTTGCGATTGTTGAAAATCCTGACAGCGAAACACATTTTTGTGGTCAGGTTTCTACCTCTGCCTTTGCCAGCCTACAAGATGCTATTACTGAATGTGTGATTCCCGAGGTCATTCAAAAACCCCGCTCGGCTATCGTCGCGGTGGCGGGGCCGGTAACGGGTGACAAGATTCCGCTAACAAATGCACCGTGGGTGATTGAACCCCAGCAGGTCATTGCCGCACTTGGCCTGTCCTCGATGATTGTTGTGAATGATTTTGAGGCGCAAGCCTTGGCACTTCCTGTGCTAGATGAGACCAGCTTGATCAAACTTGGCGGTGGCACTGTACAGTCGCAGAGCAGCAAGTTTGTGCTTGGTCCGGGAACAGGCCTAGGCGCGGCAGCAATGCTCTATTCCAATAGCAAATGGATCCCTGTGCCGGGAGAAGGTGGGCATGTGGAGATTGGACCTGTCTCGCCGGAAGAATACGCCGTCTGGTCGTTCATTGAGCGCAAAGGCGGGCGCATTGGGGCAGAGCAAATAATCTGCGGAAGTGGTTTACTACGTCTTTCACGAGCAGTGCTGACGGCTGATCGCATAGAACGAACATTCGCAAAACCTGCGGATGTTGCGGTGGCAGCAGAACAGGGCGATAAGGCAGCCCAGAAAGTGTTGCGACTGTTTGCAAGTGCATTGGGACGCGTTTCCGGTGATTTTGCATTGACGACACTTGCTCGGGGCGGGGTCTATCTGGCAGGGGGGATCGCGCCCAAGCTGGCTGCATGGCTGGACGATGGGCACTTTCGCGCCTCATTTGAGGCAAAAGCACCGCATGAGGCGATTATGCAGTCGATCCCGACCTTTATCGTCAAACATGATAATCCTGCGCTTGAAGGTCTGGCAGCATATGCACGCAACCCGATTGGCTACTTGTTGGAGCTGAACGGACGCCTTTGGCATGCCCCACAATATGCAGATTAGCCAAGACACACGAAACTCGCAGAAAAAGGCAGCTGCTCCGGCAGGTGCCTTTTTTGGTTGGACGCATCTCATTTAGCGGGATTGTGCTTGATCTCATCGCGACAATTTGCTGATAAGGCCTTTCAGTACAGCTCTCTTTCTTTGCAAGGCCCGTTTTATGTCTGCTTTCTCATCCGCGCTTCCTATTGATCGCGTGCTTGGCAAAATCCTACAAGCCCTTGAAGAGCAACAGAATGCGGTGCTGGTAGCGGAACCCGGCGCTGGCAAGACAACGCGAGTGCCTTTGGCTTTGCTGGATGCGAAGTTTGCTCAGGGCCAAAAAATCCTTGTGTTAGAACCCAGACGCTTGGCGGCAAAATCTGCGGCACGGCGCATGGCACAAACGCTGGGGCAGAGTGTGGGCGAGCAAGTAGGATATCGCGTGCGAATGGATAGTCGTGTTGGCCCGAACACGCGCATTGAAGTGATGACAGAGGGCGTGTTCACTCGCCTCATTCAAGAGGACCCTGAACTTACGAATGTGGCCGCTGTGCTGTTTGACGAGTTTCACGAGCGCTCGCTGGAGGGGGATTTGGGCTTGGCTCTGGCGCTCGATGTACAAGGAGCGCTGCGGGAAGATTTGCGGCTGATGCCGATGTCCGCAACAATGGATGGCGCGCACGTGCAGGCACTGCTTGGAGATGCGACCCTCATTCATTGCGAGGGCCGCCAATTCCCTGTTGAGACGCATTACCGCGGCAGAGATGGCAGCAAAAGCTTTGAGGGAGAAGTGGCCAAGGTGGTGCGCGAGGCAATGCAGGCACATGCTGGTTCTGCGCTTGTCTTCCTGCCGGGGCAACGGGAAATTCACGCAGTCGAGCGCCAATTGGGCACATCACTAGGCCCGCTGGTTGATGTTTTGCCGCTTTATGGCGCACTTGATGGCAAAGCGCAGGATGAAGCTATCCGCCCTGCCCGTGATGGACGCCGCAAGGTGGTGCTAACCACGTCTATCGCCCAAACTTCCCTTACCATTGATGGCGTCACTTTGGTGATTGATTGCGGTTTGGCGCGGGTGCCCAAGTATGATCCGGCAAGCGGGTTGACCAGATTGGAAACCTTGCGCGTCTCGCAAGCCAGTGCAGACCAGCGGCGCGGGCGCGCGGGACGAACAGCACCCGGGCATTGCTATCGCCTTTGGGAGCAGGCGCAAACCGGCGCGATGCCCAAAGCAGATACCCCTGAAATTCTCGAGAGCGACTTAAGCAATCTTGTACTGGCGCTTGCCAATTGGGGCGTTCACTCCCCTGATGATCTGCGTTTTCCAAGCCCGCCGCCCAAGGCTGCGTGGGCAGAGGCTTGTTCATTGCTACAAGAGCTGGATGCCCTCGACAAAGACGGGAATTTAACAAGCCATGGCAAGAAACTGGCCAAACTCCCACTTTCACCAAGGTTGGCGCATATGCTTTTGCTCGCAGCCAAGGAGGATGAGCATCCTCTTGCAGCGCTGATGGCTGTTGTTGCCAGTGAGCCAAATTTAGGCGGCAAGTCTGCAGATATTCGTAAAAGATTACAGGGGCTTTTGCGCGCTGATGGCAGCCGCGAAAAGGAAGCACTTGCACAGGCACGGCGCTGGCAAAAAATGGTGAGCAGCGCCAAAGGCAATCGACCAAACTTGGAGATGGCCGGCGAACTGCTTAGTTTGGCCTACCCGGACAGAATAGGGCAACAGCGCGGAGCAACTGGGCGCTTTCGGCTTGCAAATGGGCGCGGCGCTGCACTTGATGATAAGGACGCGTTGGCACGAGAAGCGTTTATTGTTGCAGCAGAAGTGACTGGCAAGGCTGCTCATGCACGCATTATGCTGTGCGCGCCGCTGGCAAGCGCTGATTTACTTGAGCGGCACGGAGCGCACGTGATCACACGCACACAGGTTAATCTGGGTGCAGATGGTGTGGCCAAGGCCGTGGAGCAGCGCTGCCTCGGGGCTTTGGTGCTAGAGGAAAAGCGCATTAATGCGCCAGACCCCGAACTCATCACCGATGCGGTATGTAACGCGTTACAAAAAAAGGGAGCACGGCGCCTACCTTGGAGCAAGGAACAGGGTTTGCAGCGGGCTAGGTTGCAATATCTTCGCGCGCAGCAAGGCACCGCTTGGCCCGATGTGAGTGATGAAGCGCTGAGTGCCGACTTTTCGTGGCTGCGGCCGTTTCTTGCCGGGTTGAGCAGCCCCGAGCAGCTTGATGCCGCTATTATGGGTAATGCCTTAAGCGCATTGGTTCCATATGAGTTACAAGCAGAGATGGAGCGGCTTGCCCCTTCGCATTACACCGCACCTACCGGCACCAAAGCTGCGATAGATTATGGCGGCGCTGTGGGACCGACAGTGCGGCTGCGTGTACAAGAATTATTCGGGCTTGGTGTGCACCCCAGTGTGCTGGGCGGACAATTGCCTTTGGTTCTGGAACTGCTCTCTCCTGCGCAGCGACCCATTCAGATCACACAGGACTTACCAGGGTTCTGGCGCGGTTCATGGCAGGATGTAAAAGCGGATATGCGCGGGCGCTATCCACGTCATCACTGGCCAGACGATCCACTTGATGCTGAGGCAACGCGCCGGGCAAAGCCACGCAAGTAAACTCCCCGGTGAGCTGAGCTCGCATAGAAAAAGCCAGCCCGATAGGCTGGCTTTCTTACTCTGATCAACGAGGGAAACTTATTCCGCTTCGTTGGCTGGCGCTGCCTGTAGCAGGCCATAATTTTCAACGCCGATTTTTTCCAGCAGCTCAATCTGTGTTTCGAGGTAGTCGATATGTCCTTCCTCGTCGCCCAGAAGGTCTTCAAAAAGCTTCATGGTGACATAATCGCCAACTTCGCGGCAGACTTCACGCGCTTCTTTGTAGAGCGCGCGAGCAGAGTACTCGCCAGCGAGGTCTGCTTCCAGCACTTCTTTCAGGTTCTGGCCGATACGCAGCGGATCGAGGGTTTGCAGATTCGGGTGACCTTCAAGGAAGATGATGCGCTCGATAATCTTATCGGCATGTTGCATTTCCTCGATGGATTCTTCGCGCTCTTTCTTTGCAAGCTTGGCAAAACCCCAATCTTCCAGCAGGCGATAATGCAGCCAATACTGATTTACAGCCGTAAGCTCGTGACGCAGCGATTTATTGAGGTATTCAAGGACCTTTGGTTCACCCTTCATGGGATCTCTCCTTTAGCGATTTGCCTCAGTTTAGAATAATTCTACTTTATTGTAAACCACGCTAGGTGGCATCTTTTGAGGCTGCATCGTAGGCTAGATCGATAACATTTTGGAAACAACCGCCACATTGTGGTCTTTTACCCAACTGTTTGAAGATTGAACCGGGTGTCGGCACACTGCGCCCTTGCTTCAACGAGAGCTCACAGGTGGCTTCGCGGATTTCCTTACAGCTGATAACGTTACAGTGGCAAATAATCATCTGGCGGCGCTTATCGGTTTCATTGCTAGCTGTATCCTACTATATATGAGTTTCGCAGGTTTAAACCAGAGTTTTTGTTTCCAGTTTTTTGTTTTAACGGGAGCTTAGGATGAGTGTAGGCGAAAGCACCACGGATACACGCCCAACAATAGTGTTGACAGGGGCAAGCCGAGGCATCGGGCATGCGACCGTAAAGCGTTTCTCCAAGGCCGGATACAGGGTGATAACCTGCTCGCGGCAGCCGTTTTCTGTAAAGTGCCCATGGCCTTCTGGACCAGAGGATCACATAGTGATTGATCTGGCCAACGCGCAAAACATTGAATCTGCCATCCCCCAGATCAAAGAGCGCTTGCAAGCCAATGGCAGTATGCTTCACGCTCTGGTGAACAATGCAGGTATCAGCCCCAAAGATGAACAGGGGCAGCGACTTGATTCCATTTCGACACCGATGGATACATGGCAAAGTGTGTTCCAAGTGAATTTTTTTGCCCCTATTCAGCTGGCCCGCGGCCTACTGGATGAATTGAAGACTGCGCGCGGATCGGTGGTCAATGTGACCAGTATTGCCGGTAGTCGGGTGCACCCTTTCGCTGGCACCGCTTACGCAACATCTAAAGCTGCTCTGGCGTCTTTGACCCGTGAAATGGCAGCCGATTTTGGGCCGCACGGGGTGCGTGTTAACGCAATTGCACCTGGCGAGATTGACACTTCCATTCTATCACCTGGCACAGAGAAGCTGATTGAAACCATTCCTTTGCGAAGGCTTGGCAGCACAGCGGAAGTTGCTGAAGCGATTTACTATCTCTGTTCGGAAAACTCCACCTACCTCAACGGGGCGGAAATCCACGTCAACGGCGGCCAACACGTTTAATCCGCCACAAACCTCCAAGCAAAAATCAGTAAAAACTAGATAAAAATCAATACACTTTTTATCTAAAATAAGCATATTTTCACTCCCTGGTTACGTTTTTACTTTTCTCTTAAATATTTTTACTTATCCCCAACTAAACCATCGGTTGCTGCGTGTTTTCGCATTTACCTTCGCAATACATTCATAGTCACTCTGTATTTCGCCGATTAATGTTCGCTTTTAACGAAGCCTCACCAAAGTTGTATAGAGTTGCGCATGAAAAACCCTGTCCTGAGGTTGTGGCGTTATTGCGCCAGAGAAATCCAATCCATTCAATTTCGCGTTATAGTTGCGCTGTTGTTTATGATGTCGCTAACAGCAACCACGTCAACTATCATCTATATTCAGTCCAACACCATCGACCACCATATCATACAGATAGGTTCGCAACGGAAGGGCGTTGAGAAGCTTGCCTATCTCTCCAGAGTGGTTGCAGAAGTTGAGCCGAAGCTGCTGCGCGCCGAGATTCCGGAAAGTGTCAGTAAACACCCTGTATTGGCAATGCGTATGATGGCGGCCAGTGCAAAAGCTAATGAAAAAGCCGCGGACTGGATGCGCCAGCATGAACTGGGTGGGACCGCCACCTTGATCAAGGAGCGCATTGACGAATTGCGGCCAGCGCTCGTGGCGTATTTCCGCGCCCGCACAGAAAAGGATGTTGCAGTTGCAGGTGTTGGCAACGATAGCATTACGGTTGCTAAATCATCAAATTCTCTTGTTGCCGTATTAAGCGGGATGGGCCCCGATGCCCAAGTGCATGCAGGCAAAATTGGGGCCAGTGCATCAGCAACGCTGGCCGCTGCCATGCAGCTCACCTTGCACACCAGTGAGAGCAATCGTGAAGCCTTTCAAAGCGCTGCGGCGGCCTACGCTACAGTACTTCGCGATGCCAAATCCGCCTTTGCAGGCTTGAGCCGCAGTGAAAAACAGCCACTCAAGTTCGCCGGTAGAGATCGGGACAGGCTCATGCAGAACGCCACGCAATATTACGGCGCCGCCCAAGGAGAGGAACGCGAGCTACGCAAAGTAAAATCGCAATTGACCGCGCTTGCCTACGATGCCAATGCCGTATTGAGCCAGCTCAATCGCAACAACGCCAAGCTGGAGGCGCAAATCGAGGCGGAAAGCGCCACCCTGTTTAACACCGCCATTGCCGCTGGCGCGTTGGCATTGGTTGTTGGGATTACAATGATTGCAGTACTTACACTTGCCTTGGTCAAACCACTGCGCCAGGCAACCGCGCAGTTGCAGCACATGGCGGAAGGTGCGCTAGATTATCGCCAGCCAAAGCGCAAGCTACGCATTTTAGAGCTCAAGCAGATCTACAGCGCGTTGGATACCTTTAAAGAGACCCAGCACGAGCGGCAAGCTTTGGCAGCACAGCAAGCAAAGGAGCATGAAGCGGCTAAAGAGAGAGCGGACTATCTCAACGAGATTATTGCGCAGTTCCGCACACAAGCAAATGCGATGACAAAGGAGATGAGCCGTGATGCCAAGCAGCTTAACGCCGCTGCGGATCAACTCACCTCGATTGCCTCTCAAAGCTCGCAGGGGGCCAATGCAGCCAATGGCAATCTTGGCTCAACAGCTACGCAGATCAGCTCCATTGCCGCAGCCATCCAGTCTTTGAGCGAAACCAGCCAACGGATCAATCACAGCATCGTTTCAACCTCTTCGGCAATGACACAAACATCTCACGCAGCAGAAGAATCAACTCAGTTGATGCATAGTCTTGTGGAGGGCACCAGCCGGATCAACCAAGTCATCGAGTTGATTCAAGAGATTGCCAACCGCACCAATTTGCTTGCGCTAAATGCAACAATTGAGGCCGCGCGTGCGGGAGACGCCGGACGCGGCTTCGCCGTTGTGGCAGGTGAGGTAAAAGATCTTGCCAGCCAGACAAGCCGAGCGACGGAAGAGATTATGCAAGTGACCGAGGAGATCCAGAGCAACACACGCCATGCTGCAACCACGATTGCCGAGATTGTTAAATCAATCGGTGAAATGGATCATTTAACCAGCGCTATCGCGCAGGAAATTAACGAGCAAGTCGAGACCACTGGAGCAATTAGCGAGAGCATCGAATTTGCTGCTCAAAGCACCGAGACCTTGAGTGAGCACTTTTCTAACGTTGCTGGGTCTTCTGACGAAACAAGCAGCCATGCGAGCAGCGTTTACGATGGCGCTGGCCGGGTACGCTCGCAAAGCTGGGCGCTACACGAGGAAATCGACGGTTTCTTGAAGCGGGTGGTTCAGTAAGCGCAACCCCAGCAAAGGCTAAACCGCTCTTCGCTGGAGGTACTTCATGTTTTAAAAAGCTAAGCTGCGGCCACGGCGCGTTTCGCCATCACATTCACAAGATTAGCGCGGTACTCTGCCGAGCCATGAATATCTGCAAGCATATCCTGGGCATCTGGCTGAATGCTCCCCAGGCTGTCCGCCGCCCAATTCTCAGCAAGCGCTGCTTCCATTGCCGGCATGCGGAACACGCCCTCTTGGCCTGCACCCGTCACCGCCACACGCGGGCCTGACGGTGTTTGGGCAACAAACACTCCTGCCATCGCATAGCGAGAAGCGGGATTGGGGAACTTGGCGTAGGCTGTGCGCTGCGCTACCGGGAAAGTCACCGCAGTGACAATTTCGTTTTCTTGCAAAGCGGTTTCAAACATGCCCGTGAAAAACTCTTCGGCGCTGTAACTGCCTTTATTGGTAGTTATCGTAGCACCCAGCGCAAGGGCCGCGGCAGGGTAATCCGCTGCCGGGTCGTTGTTCGCCAGAGAGCCGCCAATGGTTCCCATATAGCGCACATGCGGATCGCCGATATGTCCTGCTAGGCTGGCAAGGCCGGGAAGCTGGGCGCGGACATCCGCATTGGCAGCAACCTCAGCATGAGTGGTGGTTGCACCAATCCGAATGGCTCCATCTGCTTGCATGCTGATACCATGCAGCTCATCAACTTGCCTGATATCGACAAGCTCAGACGGGGCGGCAAGCCGCTGTTTCATGGTAGGGATCAGCGTTTGTCCGCCGGCGAGGATTTTTGGATCGTCTGCAGCGTCTAGCGCTGTTGCCGCCTCGGTCACGGACGACACGCGATTGTAACTGGTCTCGTACATATCATACTCCAAATTCTGTTAGTGGACAGCCGCGGGCAATATGCCGCCTGCTGTCGCACCAAGACTATTCAGCGGCTTGTTTGGGCAGCGCGGCTTGTGCAAGGCGCCAGACTTTTTCCGGTGTTGCAGGCATGGAGACTTCCACGCCGCCAAGCGCATCGCTGATGGCATTCATCACGGCAGGTGGCGCACCAATTGCACCGGCCTCGCCACACCCCTTCATCCCCAAGGGGTTACTTGGGCAAAGGGTGCTGTTGGTTTCCAGCTTGAATGAGGGCACGTTATCGGCTCTTGGCATGGTGTAATCCATGTAAGAAGCGCTGAGCAGCTGCCCGTCGGCATCGTATGCCGCGTTCTCCAGCAGTGCCTGCCCTATCCCCTGCACAAGGCCGCCATGCACCTGCCCTTCAACAATCATCGGATTGATGATCTGACCGAAGTCGTCCGCGGCGACGAATTGCACGATCTCGACTTTCCCGGTTGCCGGGTCAATCTCCACCTCGCAAACGTGCGTGCCGGCAGGGAAGGTAAAGTTTTGCGGATCATAGAACGCGCCTTCTTTTAGGCCGGGCTCCATCCCCTCAGGCAAATTGTGCGCCATGTAGGCGGCAAGCGAGACATCAGTAAAGCTCAGCTTTTTATCTGTGCCGACGATCTTCAGTTCACCATCTTCAATGGTTATGTCTGCCTCATCGGCTTCCAAAAGATGAGCGGCAATACGTTTGGCCTTGACCTCAACTTTATCCAGTGCCTTGGCAAGTGCAGACATGCCCACAGCGCCGGAACGGGAGCCATACGTGCCCATACCAAACTGCACCTTATCTGTGTCGCCGTGAACGATTGTAACATTATCCGTTGGCAAGCCGAAGCGCTCGGCCACCAGCTGCGCAAAGGTTGTTTCGTGGCCCTGCCCGTGTGAATGCGAACCGGTGAGGACCTCAATGGTACCGACAGGGTTTACCCGCACTTCGGCTGATTCCCAAAGGCCGACACCTGCGCCCAGCGAGCCCACAGCTTGAGAGGGGGCGATGCCGCACGCCTCAATATAGCAGGAAAGGCCGATGCCGCGCAGCTTGCCTCGTGCGGCGGCCTCTGCTTTGCGCGTGGCGAAATCTGCATAGTTTGCAGCCTGTTTGGCGGCTGAGAGCGTGGCATCATAATCACCTGCATCATAATTCATGATTACCGGCGTTTGATGCGGGAAGCTGCGAATAAAGTTGTGACTGCGGAAGTCAGCCGGATCTAGGCCCAGTTCGCGGGCGGCTTTATCTACGATGGTTTCCACCAGATATGTGGCTTCCGGCCGCCCGGCACCGCGATAGGCATCTACCGGCGTTGTGTTGGTATAAACGGCTTTTACATTGGCGTAGATGGCCGGAATGTCATACTGGCCAGAAAGCAGCGTTGCATAAAGATATGTGGGCACAGCTGAAGAAAACAGCGACATGTATGCGCCCAAATTTGCCGTGGTTTCTACTCTTAGTGCGGTGATGCGATTATCTGCATCCATAGCCAATTCGGCATGGGAGTGATGATCGCGCCCATGAGCATCTGTGAGAAACGCCTCCGTGCGATCACAATTCCATTTTACTGGACGGCCGACTTTTTTCGAAGCCCAAAGACATACAATTTCTTCCGGATAAATGTAGATTTTGGACCCAAACCCACCGCCGACATCCGGTGCAATCACGCGCAGTTTGTGCTCTGGGGCAACGTTGTAAAACGCGGAGAGCACCAGCCGGGCCACATGCGGGTTTTGCGAGGTGGTGTAGAGCGTGTAATGCTCTTCGGCGCTGTTATAATCTGCCAGCGCCGCGCGTGGCTCCATCGGATTTGGCACAAGGCGATTGTTAGTCAGATCAAGCTTGGTGATGTGCGCGGCATTGGCAAATGCGTCTGCCACCTGCTGTTCCTCTCCCAGCTCCCAATCAAAACTGGTGTTTCTTGGGGCCTCCTCGTGCAGCTGCGGTGCTTCCGTCGCCAGTGCTGCAAGGCTATCAACAACAGCTGGCAACTCTTCATAGGTGACATCCACCACCGCGGCAGCATCTTTGGCTTGTTGCGGAGTATCGGCGATCACAACGGCGATAGCCTGTCCAACAAAGCGGACATGTTCGGGTTCCAAGGCGCGCCAAGCGCCCATATTCATCGGGGAGCCGTCTTTGGAGTGCACCAGCCAGCCGCAAATGATATTGCCAATGCCATCAGCAACCAGCTGATGACCGGTTAGAACGGCATCAACGCCCGGCATGGCCAATGCGGCCTCGGCATTTACTCCCAGTACCTTGGCATGGGCGTGCGGCGAGCGCACAAAGGCGGCATGCCCCATGCGCGGTAACACGACATCATCTGTGTAGTTACCTTTGCCACTGATAAAGCGATTGTCTTCTTTTCTTAGTACGCGTGCACCAATTCCTTCAGCTTTCATTGCGAGTCCCTCCCGGATAACGCAGTTCCCACGCAAAACACAGGGCATCAGGCCCAGCGCTTTGCCCCAGCATTGGCTATTCTGCCGCCTCCAGTTGCGTTGCCATCTGCATCGACGCGGCCTTGATAGCCTTGACGATGTTGTGATAGCCGGTGCAACGACAGATATTGCCTTCCAATTCTTTGCGTATGGTGGGTTCGTCCAGATCTGGTCCAAGTCGCTCGATCATATCGATGGCGGCAATTACCATGCCGGGCGTACAAAACCCGCATTGTAGGCCATGGTTTTCTTTAAACGCCCGCTGAACGGGGTGCAGCTCTGCTCCAGTTGCTATACCTTCAATGGTGATAATAGAGCTGCCGCTGGCCTGCGCGGCCAAGGTGCTGCAGGATTTAATTGCCTTGCCATCCATCAGAACAAGACAAGCGCCACACTGGGATGTGTCACAGCCCACATGCGTACCTGTCAGGCCTTGATGCTCGCGAATGAACTCGACAAGCAAGGTTCGATCATCGGTTTCGGCGCTCACGGCCTTACCGTTAATCGTGAGATTCACATTTGCCATATTTTCCCTCCCTAAACGCCGTCATAGGCCGCGTCTGCCTATGTCTGGCTGTTCCCTGTTGCAGTGCTTTGGCTCAGCACTACTGATAGGTCATCTCACGTTTTCAGTAGTTTATCGCGCACTCCTGCGGTTTTTTAATCTATTCCAGTTAGGGCAAAGGCGGCGAGAGCCTAGATGCTAGGCAATCTGCTTGTGCCACCTATCCGCGATCTATCCAGCATTGCCAAGCAGGAGATAGAGGCCGATACCTGCGGCAAGAGCGATCAGGCCCCAGCCCATCGGACCGCCCCAGACACCACGCGCGGCGGCGATTTCCACCTTCTCCTCGGCGTCTTTCACCGCTTCTTCTACCGAGTGCTCAACGTCGTGTAGCACTTCAACAGCACGAATTTCAGCATCTTCCTCAGCAATTTCCTTGGCTTCTTCGATCAAACCCTCATCTAGCGGCACTTCGGCAAGGTTCTCATCCTCAGTCGTTTCCGTCACCTGAGGCTCCCCCCCCAGATGCCTTGAGAAGTTTGCGAAAAACTCGCCAGCCAGCTTTTGCGCTGTCGAATCAATCAACCGACTCCCCAGTTGAGCCAGTTTGCCGCCAACCTTCGCCTTAACCGCATAGCTTAGGCGGGTGCCATCCCCATCTTCTGCTAGGGTGACATCTGCCGATCCCTTGGCAAAACCTGCAACGCCGCCCTTGCCTTCGCCCACGAGCGTATAACCATTTGGCGCATCAATGTTTTCCAGGTTGACCTCGCCCTTGAACTTGGCTTTGACCGGTCCAACCTTCGCAGTGACAACAGCTGAAAACGAAGTGTCGGACGTTTTTTCAAGGCTTTCGCAACCGGGGATACAGGCGCTCAGCACTTGCGGATCATTCAACGCCGCCCATACATCTGCTTTACTGGCGGGGATTGTCTGTTCACCTGACATTTCCATGGGGCTTGCTTGTCCTCCCTTAGCCACAGAACCCTTCTGCGACATATTATCATGGTGCCTAGCTTGTCGCAGGAGAGACGAGCTGGCAAGCCAAAGAGGCAAAAAAGTTGCCAAAGCTTAAACTAAAGGTTGCCGAAAGGCTGATTTGTTCGCCAGATAATGGATCTGGGTTGTTGACCGGCGCGGCAGTGCGGCGTAATCCCTAAGCCAAGATCTTGCGCAGTACAGCTGGAGGTGCGGGGCAGCTTTGTCCTTGTCCCCAAGCTCATCGACTGGCGCGGCAAACCACTTGAGGCATGTCTTGAACAACAATGAAACAAGCCGGGGCTACCCGAAGGGTGGTGTGAACACACCTAAGAGCGTCCTTCCTGTCCTTTTGGAAATGGATGGCTGGAAAGACTACCAATTGCTGGACATGGGCAATGGGCAAAAGCTGGAACGTTATGGCCGCTACACGGTGGTGCGCCCCGAGGCGCAGGCCATGGGCGCCCCAGCGCTACCACAAGCGCAATGGGAACGAGCGGACGCGGTTTTCTCCGGTGATGTGGATGAAGAAGGCGCTGGCCGCTGGCGCTATAAAAAGCAGCTGCCAGAAACATGGCACATGAAGTATGGACCCGCAACATACAATGGCCGGTTTATGTCCTTTCGCCATCTTGGCGTTTTTCCAGAACAGGCCGCTCACTGGGATTGGGTTCAACAGCAAATCAAAGCCTCGAAACGGCAACTGAATGTGCTCAATCTGTTTGGCTACACCGGCCTAGCCTCTTTATTGCCTGCTGCTGCAGGGGCAAAAGTAACCCATGTGGACGCCTCGAAAAAAGCCATCGGCTGGGCACGTGAAAACCAAGCGCTCTCAGGCATGGAGGATTTGCCGATCCGTTGGATTTGTGATGACGCCATGAAATTTGTGCAGCGGGAAGTTCGGCGCGGCAACACTTATGACGGCATTATTCTTGATCCGCCCAAATATGGCCGCGGGCCGAAAGGCGAAGTCTGGGATTTCTTTGAAAGCATGCCAGAGATGATGGCGGCACTGCGGCAGATTCTATCGCCAAATGCGCGCTTTATGATCCTGACGAGCTATGCAATCCGCGCCTCTTTTCTTGCCTCGCATGCGTTGATGCAAGAATACTTGGCCGGGCTGCCGGGGCAAATTGAGTCCGGCGAGCTGGCTATTCGTGAGAAAGCCGGTGGGCGCTTGCTTTCAACGTCACTGTTTAGCCGCTGGAGCGCACCTGAGGAGGGCAAAGAATGAGCTTTCAAGGCAAAGAAAGACAGGGCGGCGTTAAGCAAATCTCCTCCCATTCCAATCCGATCATTAAAGAGATTAAAGGGCTGGTCACACAGCGTAAACACCGACGCGATAGCGGCTTGTTTGTTGCCGAGGGGCTAAAGCTTGCCTCTGATGCAATGGATGCGGGCTGGGGCGTGCGCTATCTGGCGCTGGGGCCAGAAGCGCGGGAAAACCAAGTTGCACTTGAGATAGCAGCCAAGGTCAAAGCACGCGGCGCGCTCATTCTGGAGGTTACCACAGCGGTACTTGCCAATATTACCCGCCGGGATAATCCGCAGATGGTGGTTGGCGTCTATGAACAGAATGTGCTGCCGCTTTCAGCCGTTGATCCTGCAACGGCAAAGACATGGATTTGCCTAGACCGGGTGCGGGATCCGGGCAACCTTGGCACAATTATTCGTACCGGCGATGCGGTGGGTGCCTCGGGAGTAATTCTGATTGGAGACACGACCGACCCGTTTGCGGTGGAGGCCGTGCGCGCTACCATGGGCTCGCTCTTTCATATGCCGTTGGTTCGTTGCCGCGAAGACGAGTTTATCGATTGGCGGCAAAAGTGGCCTGGACCAGTGGTGGGCACGCATCTGCGCGGAACGATGGACTACCGAGAGCCAAGTTATGACGAGCCGGTGCTGCTGGTGATGGGCAACGAACAATCCGGACTTTCAGATAACCTAGCGGATACCTGCAACACCTTGGTGAAAATTCCGCAGGAAGGGCAGGCGGACAGCCTCAATCTTGCTGTGGCGACGGCAATCATGTTGTTTGAGGTGCGCCGAGAGCAGCTGCAACTTGCAAAATAAATGTGTTTTACGGGCGCGACATACGCCGCGCTCCAGTTTGCTTTGATGTGACCTGATACGATCGTTTGGAGTGGCTATGCGCCTGTTTATTTTCGGCTGCGGTTTTTCCGCTAAAGCCTTTGTACAGGAATATTCCGACAGGTTTGATCACATCAGCGGCACCAGCCGAAGCCTTGAGAAATGCGAGGCTCTACGGGAATTGGGCATCGATGCGCACCAGTTTAACGGCGCGCTAGATGCTGCTGGCGAGGCGGCGCTGCACGATGCAACGCATGTTTTGATCTCCATTGCACCTGACGAGACTGGCGATCCGGTATTGAAGGCACATGGCGCGCTCATTGCGGCCTCCAAACCAGAATGGATTGGTTACCTTTCCACCGTCGGTGTTTATGGTGATCATCAGGGCGCTTGGGTTTATGAAGATACGCCTTGCTATCCAGTCTCCGAGCGTTCCCACCAAAGGCTGATTGCCGAGCAGGCTTGGCAACGGCTTGCCAAAAGCATTGATGCGCCTTTGGCCATCCTTCGCCTCTCTGGTATCTATGGCCCCGGACGCAACGCCTTTGTCAATCTGGAGCGCGGAACCGCCAAGCGCATTATTAAAAAGGGTCAGGTTTTTAATCGCATTCACTGCGAAGATATTGCCGGCGTGCTTGCCGCTGCAAGCGCCAAGCGCTACGCGGGAGTTTTAAACGTGAGCGATCACGAACCTGCGCCCCCACAGGATGTCGTAGAATTGGCCTCGCAAATGATGGGCGTTGAACCACCACCTGCTGTCGACTTCGAGAGCGCTGACATGAGCCCAATGGCGCGCTCGTTTTATGGTGAGGTCAAACGGATTAATAGCGAAAAAGTGCGACGCGAGTTGCAATATAGCTTCCGTTATCCCACCTATCGCGAAGCGCTAGCCCATATGTGGGCGCATGGCTGGAAGTAATGCTTCAGCTCGTCTAATGTTCAGACCCTGTTCATAATGCCATTGCTAAAAATGCAAATACTTAGGGCAATGGTCACGTATATGGGGCAAAGTATGATTAGAAATGCTGTAATCTCTAGTTTGCTGGGGCTAGCCCTTTGCTCGTGCGCCTCGCTGAGCAAACAAGATTGTATCGACGGAGATTGGCAGCAGATCGGTCTGCGTGATGGACAAAGCGGGCAGGCAATGTCCCGGCTGAAGGATCACACCAAAGCCTGCAGCAAGTATGGCATTTCTCCAGATACCACTGCCTACGAGGCTGGCCGAAAAATCGGGCTGGTGAGTTACTGCAAAGTGGATAGTGGTTTTGCGCAGGGCGACAAAGGCAAGAGCTATGCCGGAGTGTGCCAAGGCAAAGCAGAACAACGCTTTTTGTCAGGATACAGACTTGGCAAAGAGCTGCACCTCGCACGCAGCAACTTAGAAGAAGATCAAGAGCGTATGGAACGTATCGACAGACGACTGCGCTCTGTGCGTAGCGAGATCAGAGCCTTGCACTGCAAGAGCGGTGAAGAAGGCAAAAGCTGTCGGAAGAAAAAAGCGTCTCTACGCGATGAGCGCGATGACCTCGAATTTGATCGACTTAGCGCCACGGCCCAATACTTTGCATCGCAGGCACATTATGATCAGACGCGCCGCGATGTATACGCACGCCTTGGTATTGTTAGCGGCGGCTCTTAATCCGATCGATAGGCTATACGTAAATTGCCCCAGTGTTGCCCCTGCACCCAGATCGGTGCGGATACATCTTTCAGCATAATGTGCTCGCCGCCCCCCATCTCTCGGCGGTAGGTCTGCATGATGTAGGGCTCTTTGTTGCCACCGCTGGCAAGACCGACGTTATCTGTGTAAAGCAGCCGATTTCGGGCGTAGCGCATGTTCCAATCCGGATCATCTCCTTGAGGCTGTGAGTAGGCCAGATTGTGAGTTGGAATGTAACCAGAGGGGTCGATTGCACAGCACAGCATAATGCGCTCGTTATCATCCACCACGGGTTCTTGAAATTGCGGCAAAACCCTATCAAAAAACAGTGTCGCTTTGGTCATGTACTGCTGCGGATTGCTCCCGGAAACTGGCTGATACTCGCGGTCAAACAGATCTTCTAGGGTGATATCCCCCTCCGCAACAGCTTCTTCCAAGCACGCCATGATTTTGCCTGCGGTCTCTTTTGCTGTCGCTATTACCTTGGCATTGTCGCTTTCCGTATCTTGAAGGCTTAGTTCACCGAGCAGTCGGTCGGACTTTAGTGCCGTATTCGTCATCCCTTGCGAGACAGCGTGCAACTGCTCGCTGTTTGATTGCACTGCCATACCCATCGCATGGGCTTCTTGGGCTAGTTGAGTGACGCTTTGTTGTGCGTTGTGGTTTTCCTCTTCGATAGCACGGGCGTTTTGTTCGATTGAATGCACCGCTGCGCCGAGAGACTGGAAAACGCTGGTGGCGATCTCGGAGTTTTGTTCTACCTTGTCCGTCAAGGTTATAGCTTCGGAACCCGCGGCAACGAGCCGCGCAACCTCTTCTCCAAGACTTTGCAGCGTAGTGTTTATTTGCTCGGTTACCCCTGTTGTTGAGGTAGCAAGCTGTTTCACCTCACTGGCAACGACGGCAAAACCACGACCGGCCTCACCGGCCCTTGCAGCTTCGATGGTGGCGTTAAGTGCTAACAAATTGGTTTGCTTTGCAATCTTCTCGATGGTCTCGGAGAACGCATGGACATGTTGCAGTGTACTTTGCATCAAATGCAACTGATTGCTCATATCGGTGACGACTTGCGTTAAGCCAGTAGCCGAATTGATTGCCTGTCCTACGGCTGCATCGGCCTGATCCATTGCAGTGGCAAGTTCGCCGGTGCGATGCGTTGTTTCCTCTACTGCGGTGCTAACAGACATGTGAGCATCGTTTACTTGCGTTAAAGATGTCTCAAGGGACTGCATTGCGGTGGCCAGTGTATTGGCGCTTTGCTGAACATCATCAACCTGTGCTTTGTTTTCGGCGATATCCATTCCGAGTTGATCAAGGCGATGCAAAACCGAGGCCGAAGTTTCATCCAGTTTTTCTGCATGCGCGTGCGATAGAGAAGAAACGGCCATGTCTCGGGTAGTCCTTAAAGCTGCATTGCAATGAAATGTGGCAGATATTTCTACTGCATAGGGAATTAGCCGACTATTGTCCTTTCGCAGTAGTTGACGGTGCGCGGGCAAATAAAAAAGGCATGCCCGAGTGGACATGCCTTTCAAAATACTCTCAGTATCCGCAAATAGCTTATGCGATAGCTGCCTGAGCTTTTTCTACCAGCGCTTTGAACGCTACTGGCTGGTTGATTGCAAGGTCGGAAAGAACCTTACGGTCAACTTCGATACCAGCTTTGTTCAGGCCATCGATAAAACGGCCGTAGGTCATGCCGTGCTCGCGGGTAGCAGCGTTGATACGCTGGATCCACAGAGCGCGGAAGTTGCGCTTGCGTGCCTTACGGTCGCGGTAAGCGTACTGTGCCGCTTTCTCAACCGCCTGTTTGGCAACGCGAATGGTATTCTTACGACGACCGTAGTAACCTTTGGCAGCCTTCAGAACTTTTTTGTGACGAGCGTGGGCGGTAACGCCTCTTTTTACACGTGACATGGAGGTCTCCTAAATCCGGTTTTCAGGCTTAGCCGTAAGGCAGATATTTTTTCACGATACGTGCATCTGCTTCACACAAAGTGGTGGTACCACGTGCGTTACGGATGAACTTGGTCGTGCGTTTGATCATGCCGTGGCGTTTACCAGCCTGACCGCATTTAACCTTGCCAGTCGCGGTGAGTTTGAAGCGCTTTTTTGCTCCAGACTTCGTCTTCAACTTGGGCATTTTTGCGTCCTTTCTTTTATTTGGTCCTTCAAGTGGACCAAGTGATGTTGGGATGCATCATGAGCCGCCACGGCATGCCCTTTTTCATCTGCCTACTCCTGAATCAGGTTTGGCAGATACAGCCGGGCGACTCTGAACCGGCGCGTTATAGGAAAAGCGCCGTGTAAATGCAAGAGGAAAGGCAGCGATCCGGCTAAGAAACACAAAAACGCCCAGAACCTGACGGCCCGGGCGTTTTCAAAACACTCAAGATGGTGCTTTTCGCTTATTTGCTAAGCGGTGCAAGTACCATCATCATCTGGCGGCCTTCCAGCTTTGGCTGCAGCTCCACCTTGGCGTATTCTACGGTTTCCTCTTTCACCCGGTTGAGCAATTTCATGCCCAAGTCCTGGTGGGCCATTTCACGGCCGCGGAAACGGAGGGTTACTTTAACCTTGTCACCATCGTTGAAGAAGCGCTGCATGTTCTTCATCTTCACCTCATAATCATGGGTGTCGATGTTCGGGCGCATCTTGATCTCTTTGATCTCGACGACCTTCTGCTTCTTGCGTGCTTCAGCTGCTTTCTTCTGGGCTTGGTATTTGTAACGACCATAATCCAGAATTTTACAGACAGGAGGCTGGGAGTTTGGCGCGATCTCTACCAGATCAAGACCTTGCTCCTGCGCCATTTCTAGCGCTTGCTCTGTCGGTGTCGGACCGAGATTGTCCCCTTCCGCGTTGATCAGCTGAACTTCACGGACACGAATTTCTTTGTTGGTGCGCGGCCCTTCCTTAGTGGGGGGTGGTGCGCGAAACGGACGGCGAATGGTCGAGTTCTCCTCTATAGTTGCCGATGGTGGTTGAAAACCTGAGCCTGTTCAATGACAAGATTGTTCGCACTCGTCAAGACAAGATTGCTCTTGGCCGCTTTTCTATAGCAGCATTCAAGCGCCCCAAGCTTGCTGGCCAATATATTTAGCCAATATATCTCTAGATATGGCGAGTCTGCCTAAAATAATCAAGTGGTTTGATTAAGCAGTTTCTCGTAGATAGCGAGGGTTTGCGCGCACATTTGCGACTTTGTGAAGCTACTACGCACATGTTGATATGCTCTTTCGGCCAATGCCTGCCTCTCTTTCGGCATCATCGCGAGCGCGGTGGAGATGCACGCCGCTAGATTTGAAGAATCACCTACTGGAAAGTGCCAGCCTGTGCGCGCGCCCTCTGTCACCTGAGGCGGCACCAATACTGTTTCAGGTACGGCACCAATATCAGATACAATAACCGGCACGCCTGCGGCCTGAGCCTCCACAGCTGCGCGGCCAAACGCCTCTGGTTCGATGGAGGCAACGACAGACAGCTCTGCAAGGCATAGCGCTGCGGGGACATCTGCACAGTGCCCTACCAATTTGATATTCTCGCTCAAACCCTCTGCCTTGATCAGCGCCTCCAACTCTTCAAGGTAGGCGTCACGGCCCTGCGCATCTCCAGCAAACACAAACGTGAGTTCTTTAGGCGCGCCTTTGGCAAACAGCTCTTTTGCAGCCTCGATGATGCATTTGTGCCCCTTCCAGCCCGTGATACGAGCGATGGTGAGGATAACACGCGCGTTTTCATCAAGACCCCAACGTTCTCGCAGGCGTGCAGCGCGTTCCTTTGATACATTCTGGCGTGCGAACGCATCAACATCTGTGCCGCGATAAACCACTTGGGTTTTGCCGGTTGCGCTGTGATCACGCTGTAAAATCAAACTTTCCGTATAGAGTGAATTGGCGATAACGCAGTCTGCGCGAGTCATGACAGAATTGTACCATGCCTTCAGCGCATTAGTCTGTTTGTAGATGCCATGATAGGTCGTGACGAAAGGCAGACCGAGTTTGTTTGCAGTGATGCGCGCAGACCATGCTGGCGCACGAGAGCGGGCATGAATAAGGTCAACACTCTCCCGCTTACATATTTCCCGCAGTCGCTTGGCATTTTGAAGGATCACCCAAGGCTTTTTCGATTTTGCCGGCAAGGTGATGTGCTGAGCCCCCAACGCTTCGAGCTCTGGCACCATCCGGCCGCCTTGCGAGACAACCAGCGCCCGCCAGCCTTTGGCTATGATCGCTTCGGCCATGTCAACGGTGGTGCGCTCGGCACCACCTGTTTGCAGGTCGGGGACAATTTGCAAAATGGTGCGGCTGTGCCCTTTGCCTTGTGCGGCAGGCGAATTAAGCTGTGCTAATGTTGGGGAGTTGGGCAAGGCTCTGACCTCTTTATATACTATGAAAAAACGGCCGGGAGCCTTTAGGGATGGAAGCTGGAATACCGCAATTTATCGAGGTTGGCAAAGGGGAAGACGCCCGCAAAATTGCAGTGCGTCATGACGCCCGCGGGGCGCAAGGGGTGTTATGGCTGTCTGGCTTCAAATCCGACATGCTGGGAAGCAAGGCAGAAGTGCTGGCACAGTGGGCTGAAGAGCACGAGCTGACTTGCACGCGCATGGATTACTCTGGCCATGGCGAATCCGAGGGGGCTTTTACTGACGGCACCATTTCGCGCTGGCTAGAGGAAGTAAAAACTGTTTTTGCGCAGTTTTGCAAAGGGCCGACTGTGGTGATCGGCTCTTCTATGGGTGGCTGGATGGCATTGCTGCTGGCCAAGGCGTTGCAGGAGGCCACACTAGGTAGCGGCCACCTCAACGGAATAGTTCTGGTCGCTCCGGCACCGGACTTCACGGAAGAACTTATGTGGAAGCACGAGTTCTCTGAGGCCGTGAAACAGCAGATCATGGAAACTGGTCGTTATGAACGCCCTTCCGATTACGACGAGCCCTACATTATCACGCGGGCACTAATTGAGGATGGGCGGCGTAACCTGTTGCTTGATGCCCCCATTGCCACTGGCTGCCCTATTACCATTTTGCAAGGACAACGGGACGAGGCCGTTCCTTGGAAGCATGCGTTGCGGATCGTCGAAGGTGCAATGAGTGAGGACGTTTTGCTGACGCTGGTTAAAGATGGGGATCACCGTTTATCGCGGCCAGAAGATTTGGAGCGCATGTGCGATGCTGTGGCTGCGCTGTGTGTTAAGAGCAAAGCCGGCGACTAGGAGGGAATGAGGCATGGTCATGTTGCGAGATGTTTCCAACGCCGGGTTTGCGCTCGGGCTTGCAGCACTGCTTGCTTTGTGCGGCGGGGGGTATGGCTTGGCAGCCTCAGCGCCGCAACCTGATCGCGCTCCTCTTCCTGATAGTAAGCCCGCGCTAACCGCTGTTGAGGCCGCCGCAGCTGAAAAAGCAAGGCGGGAGACTGTCGCCGCCAAACAGCTGTTTGGCAGTGTCTCCAAAGCCGCGAACATGCCGCCGCGGTCATTCGGCGGATATGCCGGGGGCTGTCTTGCCGGAGCGGCGGAGTTGCCCGTTGATGGCCCCTCATGGCAAGCGATGCGTTTGTCTCGCAATCGCAATTGGGGACATCCGGTTCTTGTGGATTTTTTACAAGATTTGGCGAAAGATGCGCCGGGCCTCGGCTGGAACGGGTTGCTGATCGGTGATATGGCGCAGCCACGGGGCGGGCCAATGCTATCCGGACATGCCAGCCACCAGATTGGCTTAGATGCCGATATTTGGTTGCGACCAATGCCGAAAAAGCGGTTTAACTCTGCAGAGAGAGAAACAGTTAGCGCGATTTCCATGCTCAAAGGCCCGCTAAACATAAAGGGTGCAGATCGGCGAGTGCATCCTCAGCGCTGGAGCGACGCCCATGCACGTTTGATCCGCCGCTCTGCACAGGAACCGCAAGTGGCGCGGATTTTTGTTAATCCGGTGATCAAACGCGCCCTTTGCAAATTTGAAACCGGGAACAGAGACTGGCTGCGTAAAGTGCGGCCATGGTGGGGGCATCACTACCACTTCCACGTTCGCATGGCATGCCCCGCCGATAGTCCGCAATGCAAAGACCAAGCGCCACCTCCAGCGGGAGATGGATGTGGCACTGAACTTAGCAACTGGCTGAGTGATGCAAAGTGGGTTCCGCAAAAGCCAAAGCCCGGGGCAAAACCGAAGCCGCGTAAACGCAAACCGCAAATGCGACTGGCGAATCTTCCAAGCGCCTGTGCCATGGTGCTGAACGCGCCGGTGAAATAGGGTACGGATTGCATTTCTGCAAATATGGTTAGCGCGACAATTCAACCCAGATTTGTGGCAGATTATCCCCTGCAAGTTATGTGATCGTGCATGAATGTTTTTTATGCATAAAAGACGGTTGACTTTGCGCGTATAGAAAGTTTTTTATTGAAAATATACAACGACGCAGATCTCTCCCCTTTATTACTGGTCTTCGTTGTTTCCTCTTTCGCAAGCGGCAGCTCTCAGCTTTTTTCGTTGTTGCTCAAACCCTTCGAAGGACAGCAGGCTTTAAGCCCGCTGGTATTAATGACAGGAAGCGCTCAAGTTTTGAGCTTTATTGCATGTTTTGCCGGGCCTTTGACTTTGGGATGGCTTGGTCTGGCACAAGAATGGGAAGTTCGCCATGGAAGCATTGATGATTACCGAGGTTGGCAAAGCCGAACTCAAGCAAATTGCCGAACCTGAAGCAGGCGCTGGTCAAGTTAAGATCAAAGTTGGTTATGGCGGCCTATGCGGCAGTGACCTGAATACCTTTAAGGGCTTGAATCCGCTTGCCGCACTCCCCCGCATTCCCGGCCATGAAATCGGCGGCACTATCGTTTGTAGTGGTGCTGATGTTCCTGAAGAATTTGCTGAGGGCAAAAGCGTTATCGTGGTGCCCTACACCGAATGCGGCGACTGTACAGCTTGCCGTGCAGGGCGCAAAAACGCTTGTCGCTACAACAAGACGCTGGGTGTGCAGCAAGATGGCGGCCTTTCAAACTATATGGTTGCCCATCACGAGCGCCTGATTCTAAACGACACCTTGAGCGATGTTCAGTTGGCGCTGGTGGAGCCTCTTTCTGTTGGTTTCCATGCGATTGACCGGGCGAGTGTGCGCGAGGGCGAAACTGTCGTTGTGCTTGGCGCTGGCATGATTGGCGTTGGCGCGATGGTTGGCGCAATTTCTCGTGGCGCACGCGTTATTGCCGTTGAGGTGAGTGAAGAGAAGCGCGAAACTCTTTTAAACCTTGGTGTTAGCGAAGTGCTCAACCCGACGAAAGTTGATGTGGCAGCAGAAGTTGACCGGCTGACCGATGGTGATGGCGCCAATGTAACGGTTGAAGCTGTTGGCCTACCGATTACTTTCCGCCAAGCTGTTGACTTTGCCTGCTTCGCAGGACGTGTTGTCTATGTGGGCTACGCAAAAGAAGAAGTTTCTTATGAAACCAAATTCTTCAACATGAAAGAGCTGAACATATTCGGCTCACGCAATGCCATTCGCCAAGACTTCTTGGATGTGATCGCCTACCTTGAAAAAGCAGGTGATAAGACTGATGCGCTGGTTTCAAAGGTCTTCAAGTGGAAAGACGCCGCGCAAGCCTTTGACTACTGGGACAGTGTTCGCTCCAGCACATTCAAAGTTTTGATTGATATGACAGACACTGAATAAACTTTGCAAAACCATTAGTTTAAAGGGCGCGGCTTGGTCGCGCCTTTTTTATGTCAAATAGTGACTTATTAAACTGCCAGATTTCAGATACTGCAATTTCTTTAGAAATCACAGTTATCCTTCGCCTCGTTCATCTTGGTTTATTGGTACATTTGTCATGAGACTTTTCTGGTTAACTCTCTTTTTTATATCCGCCCATGTTCTTTCTGCCAGTGCTGCTTCTCTCAGCCTCGAGAGCGGGAAGAAATGGGTTGTTCTGGCCAGCGAAGAAACATTGGTAGCAGCACGCATGCGCGCTTGGTGGCTGATGGATGGGCGGAACAGCGCGCCGCTACGGATCGTGAAAAGCCAGAACGGATACTACGCCGTGGTGATGGGCCCGCTCGCTGTACGCAACATGGACGAAGTTAAGAAGCAAGTTGGTCTTTACCTGCCGCAGGATGCCTTTTTGAGCGATGGAAGCCGGTTCGTTACAACACATTGGAAGGCGCCTGAGAGGGTACATGCGGAGCTGCGCGGCAGTGCAACAGCTAAGCTGCAGCTTGGTGATGTGCGCGCGGAGGCCAAGCTTGTGTGTGGTGAGGCCGGTTGTAATCTGGATGACTATAGCAACTCCTCAATACACTTGATGCTTTGGCTTAAAGGCAGCCCACTTCTGGAGACAACGACGCCAGCCGGCGAATTTGCCGCTCACGGCCAGTCTATCGATTTGATTAGGCTGGATCCAACAAGCCCTTACCCCCAAGTGGTGCTAAAGCGGTTCACGGGCGGGGCGCATTGCTGCGTAGAGCAAACAATCTACAGTTTCCAAAACGGCGTTTGGCTAGAATTTGACCTTGGCGCTCGCGATGGCTTTGGCGGAACGAGTTTTGACGATATTGATGGCGATAACAGCTTTCTTTATCTGTTCGCCCCATATGCTGGCAGCGTTGCCCCCTTACAATTTTGGCAGCTCAAAGAAGCGCAACTAAAGAATCTAATGGGGAGCAAAGCAACTCTGCCATTTGTTAGGTTTGACCTTAAGCGCCTAGAGCTGCGGGCAAAGCGCATGCCTGAGCAGTGGCGAGATGCTGGTTTTTTAGCGGGCTGGGCAGCAAGTAAAGCACTACTTGGGCAAGGTGGCGTAGCCCTAAAGCGAATTCTCGCAACCGATGTTGAAGAGAGTGATTTCGGCCTACGGGTATGCCCTGACTTTTCGCCGCAACGCAATTGCGATTTTGAGGATGGACTGCAGCTGCCCTTTGTGACCGGCTTGACCATGCATTTAATCGAGCAGGGTTATTTGCCAAGAGCGCTCACGCCAACTCCTTTGCATATCCAAGGTTCTGCGCTCCCCCACTAGCTTCCCGCAAGCTGCACTGGTTAGTTTTCACGCAGGATCCTAACTAGTCGCGCGGTTTAAGCCATGAAGACACCTTTTTTCCGTTTGGCAGCTATTGTGCTGTCACTGTTTGTTGTTGCTGCATGTAAGCCGCGGGGCGAGGCTAATATATTCACACCGCCTTTACGTATGGGCAACATGGTCTCCTCCAGCAATTTCTACCTGCGTGGGCAGTATATGGAGGAAGTGCGCGTCAGGGCGGTGTTTAGCGAACAACGTGGCTACGGCTTGTTGATGGAAATGACCTCACGTGATTTCCCGCTGACGTTCAACTCCTATGTGATTGCAAACGGTCAGAAAATGCCTTTTCAAGCCTTGTGGAAGGAACGCGTAGGAATTGGCCCCTACCTCTACAAGTTGACAGGCTTTGTCCCGCTGGCACGCTCGACATTCTATTCCGCAGCGAATGGTGGAATTTACCTTGGTATCTCTGGCTACTATGACAACAAGAGCCTTGGCACCAAGACCCATGCTTATGTTAATGGCCATGTCCGCCGCGAGGCGTTCCAAGAAGCGCTTGAGCTACAAAGAAATCGGGGGCTCTGAGCAAATTTTAAAACATACAAAAAGGGCGCCGGAGTTATACTCCTGCGCCCTTTTTGCACCTCAAACAACTACTTATCTGCGCAGCGTGCCGCCAGTTGCTTTGGCAACAGATTTGACAATCTTGTCGCTCACCGCCTCGATATCCTCATCACTCAAGGTTTTCTTTATCGGTTGCAGCATGACGTCAATGGCGAGCGATCGCTGGCCTTCCGGCACGCCCTGTCCCTCATAAATATCGAAGAGGTTGACGCCGGCAATCAGAGCCTTATCAGCACCTTTGGCCGCCTTAAGAAGTTTTTCTGCTGGGACATCCGCATCCACCAAGAATGCAAAGTCACGGCGGACCGGCATCAAGTTGGTGGCGTTCATAGCGCCTTTAGAGCGGGTTGCCTTTTTCTTTGGTGCTGGCGGTGCATCGACAAACACTTCAAAGGCAACAATCGGGCCTTCAATGTCGAGCTGTTCCAACACTTTCGGGTGAATTTCACCAAAATATGCCAATGTGTTTTTCGGGCCCAACTTCAATGCACCTGAACGACCAGGATGGTAGTAGCTCGGCGCGTCAGTGAACACCATCAAACGGTCAGAGGGCGTACCAATGGCTGCCAAAACGGCTTCGGCATCTGCCTTTGCGTCAAACACGTCCACATCTGCTGCGTTGCCCTGCCAATGGCGGGCGGCGCCGGTGAGTTTGGCTGTGCCACGGCGCAAGCCAGCCGCGACCATTTTCTGGCCCTTTTCGCTGTCATCGGCGAATGTCTGCCCTACTTCAAACAGCGCCACATCGGCAAAGCCCCGGTCGGCATTGCGCTGGCTGGCGGACATCAAGCCCGGCAGAAGTGATGGACGCATCTCGGACATATCGGAGGAAATCGGGTTGGCGAGCGACAGGTCTGCCCCGCCACCACCGAAGATCTCCGCTTGGTCCTTGGCAATGAACGACCATGTGACCGCTTCCAGCATGCCACGGGTAGCCAGTGCGCGGCGGGCTTTACCACGGCGGATTTGGCCCAAGGTCAGTACTTTTTCACTAACCGGATGAATGCGCGGCAGTGCCTCGGACTTGAGCTTGTCAAGGCCGACAATACGCACCACTTCTTCCACCAGATCGGACTTACCATGCACATCAGGGCGCCAGCTTGGCGTTGCCACTTTAACAACCGCCCCATTTCCGGAAACCCAGAAGCCAAGCAGTGTCAAAGTCGCTTTGATTTCAGCTTCAGAAACATCAAGGCCGGTGAGACGCTTCACTTCTGCAAGCGGGAAATCGATGATGTGCTCTGGCTGTGGCACTTCACCGGCAATACGTGCATCTGTCGGCTCACCGCCACACATGTCCAACACCATCTGCGTGGCCACATCCAGCCCTTCAGCAAGGTATGCAGGGTCAACACCGCGCTCGAAACGGTAGCGGGCATCAGAGTTTACCCCGAGTTTGCGGCCAGTGCGCGCAACCATTAACGGATCCCATAACGCGGCCTCGATGATCACATTTGCCGTCTCATCCGAACAACCAGAGGCTTCACCGCCAAGCATACCTGCAAGAGATTCAACCCCGTTATCATCGCGGATTACCAGTGTACCGGCTTCAACCTTGTAGCTCTTGTCGTCCAGCCCCTTGAACTCGACAGCCTCGCCCTGATGATGGGTCACCACCAGATCACCAGCAACCTTATCAGCATCAAACACATGCAACGGGCGGCCCTGATCAAAGGTCATGTAGTTGGTGATATCAACGAGGATGTTGATCGGGCGCAGGCCAATAGATGTGAGCCGATCTTGCAGCCACTTCGGCGATGGACCGTTTTTGACATTACGCACAAGGCGGTAGCCAAATGCCGGGCAATCCTGCGGCTTATCGCCAAGCTCAAGTTTCACTTCAAACGGCAATTCACCTTGAGCGGCAATTTGCGGGCGGTCTTTAGCTTTGAGCGTACCAAGGCCAGCTGCTGCCAGATCACGGGCAATACCGTGGATAGAGGCACAGTCCGGGCGGTTCGGCGTCAGGCCAATTTCGATAACCGGATCGTCCAGACCGGCATATTCCACAAAGGGCACACCAATCGGTGCATCTTCCGGCAGATCAATGATGCCATCATGATCGTCAGAAAGCTGCAATTCGCTTTCCGAAGCCATCATGCCATAGCTTTCTACATCGCGGATTTTGCCAATTGCCAGTGTAATGTCCAAACCCGGGACATAATCGCCTGGTTTACCCAACACACCTTTCAGGCCTTTACGAGCATTTGGCGCACCACAAACAACTTGCAGCGGCTCGCCTTCACCGGTGTCCACCTTCAACACCTGCAAGCGGTCTGCGTTCGGGTGTGGCTGGGCATCGAGCACATGAACGATTTTGAAAACGCCCAGTTTGTCGGCAGGATTGTTAACCTCTTCAACCTCAAGGCCGATCATGGTCAGCTTTTCGAGGATTTCGTCAAGGCTGGCTGTTGTATCCAGATGGTCTTTCAGCCAGGAGAGAGTGAATTTCATTGCGCTTCTCTTTTAAATTCTGTTTGCTTCAAGACCACTTAGTCGGACAAGCCGCCAAGTAGAGTGGGCATATCAAGCGGGCGGAACCCATAGTGCTTCAGCCAGCGGACATCCGCATCGAAGAAGGCGCGCAGATCGTTCATGCCGTATTTCAACATGGCCAGACGATCAATGCCGATACCCCATGCGAAGCCTTGGTATTCATCGGGATCAAGGCCGCAATTGCGCAGCACGTTCGGGTGCACCATGCCGCAACCGAGGATTTCCATCCAATCGCGACCTTCACCGATTTTCACTTCCGCGCCAGAGCGGTCGCACTGCACATCCACTTCCATGGAAGGCTCGGTGAACGGGAAGAAGCTAGGACGGAACCGCAGCACAACGTTATCTACCTCGAAGAACGCCTTGAGGAACTCTTCCAATGTGCCTTTCAAGTGGCCCATATGCGCGGACTTATCAATCACCAAGCCTTCCAGCTGGTGGAACATCGGCGTATGGGTCTGATCACTGTCACAGCGGTAGGTACGGCCCGGCATGATTACGCGCAGTGGTGGCTGCTGAGAACGCATGGTGCGGATTTGCACTGGTGAAGTGTGCGTACGCAGCAGCTTGCGCTCGCCATCTTCTTTCTCGTTAAAGAAGAAAGTGTCGTGCATTTCGCGAGCTGGATGGCCTTCCGGGAAGTTCAGTGCGGTGAAGTTCAGCTCATCGCTTTCCACGTCTGGGCCTTCAGCCACGGCAAAGCCCATATCGGCAAAAATGGCAGTCAGCTCGTCCACCACTTGCGAAACCGGGTGAATACGACCCTCATCGGCAGGGTTCAAGCGCAGTGGCTGAGTGACATCCACTTTCTCGCTGGCAAGGCGGGCTTCCAGCGCAGCTTCTTTCAGCACACCCTTGCGCGCGTTAATGGCGTCAGCCACGCGATTTTTCAGACCGTTCAGCGCAGGACCCATTTCCTTGCGCTCTTCGGGGGACATTTTGCCCAGTGTCTTCATTTTTTCAGAGACACTGCCCTTTTTCCCAAGGGCGGCGACACGCACATCTTCCAGTGCTGCCTCGGTTTCAGCGCCGGCAATAGCGGCGCTGATCTCAGCTTCTAAGGTATTGAGGTCGGACATGATCTCATTTCATCGGTTTTGGTGACTTCTTGACAAAAGCCTGCCAAATGCAGCGTCATCGCCTTAGCCAAGGTTCACCTGTCGGAATTCGTGGAGTTGTTTTAGCAGAAATGCCAGCGCAATAAAGAGGCAGCTGCGGCTTCAAACGCAATTAATGTGCGCAGAAGGAGCGCTGTTGATCACCAAATATTTGAAGGGAAGCGTGCTGCTTAGCGCATGGCGCGCGGCTCTACCTAGCCGCGGCGATAAATCGCCCGCAGGCCGGGCCATGATGGCCAGCATAGAAAGATTGAGCGGTCCTATTTGACAACTGTTTCATTCTCGCGCTCTTGGCGGTTGGCGTTCGCGCAGAGATTAGCGCGCCAAGGCGTTTGGTGCAAGAGACTTGCGGCGGTGCGCAAGGTATAGACGCTGATGAAACTCTCACTATATTAAATGTCGTGCGACTATTAGCGTGGGAGATTATGCAAATGCAAGAGAAGGCTATTCTGGCAGGCGGCTGCTTTTGGGGAATGCAAGAGCTGGTGCGCCATATGCCGGGCGTGATCTCCACGCGCGTTGGCTACAGCGGCGGCGACATAGAAAACGCAACCTACCGCAACCACGGTAGCCATGCAGAAGCGTTAGAGGTGGTGTTTGACAACACAACGCTTAGCTATCGCCAATTGCTTGAGTTCTTTTTTCAAATCCATGATCCGACAACAGTTGACCGTCAGGGAAATGATCTTGGCGCCTCTTACCGCTCCGCAATCTACTACTGCTCACTTGCGCAAGCACAAACCGCCAAAGAGACTATTGCGGATGTTGAAGCAAGTGGGTTGTGGCCAGGTGAAATTGTCACGCAGCTAGAGCCTGCAGGAGACTTCTGGGAAGCAGAACCGGAGCATCAGAACTATCTGCAGCGGATTCCGAATGGGTACACTTGCCATTTCCCTAGGCCGGGGTGGGTTTTACCACATTCTACCAACAAGGCACCGTAGCATGTAAAATAAATGGATATCTTTACAAGAAAGCGCCATTTAGATTGAGATTGTCCTCTTTGACATTATTGCCTAGGTTACGCATAGGCTAATTGGTTTTCGCAACTAATTAGAGAATAGTCGGTGCGGGGGCTTGCAAATGCAATCACAAAACAAAATGATTGTTATCAGCTTACTTTCAGGCCTTGCCTGCTTAAATTCTGGAAATGCTAGCGTGCTCGAATGCTCGATTAACGATAAGAATGCATGCCTTCCAGATAAAGGCTGCAAATCAATCTCTGCCTCTGTATACAATGTTGTTGATTGGGACAATCAGAAGTATGCGCGGTGTGACCGTTATGGGTGCGATCACTATGACTACACATCTTTTAAGTCCGGTATTTTTGAAAATATAGTAATTCAGGGAAAGAGCGTAGTTGCTAGGATTGATATGCGCTCAAAGCAATTCTCTGAAATAGCCTCGCTTGGGTTAACCACATACGTGAGCTTTGGAACATGTAAAGAAATCGCGCAATAAGTAGCTAGATTCGCAAAAAACGAGAACTGAATGGGGAAAATCCCTACAGCGAAAAGTTTATAACTTAATCCCTGCAAGCAAACCAAAAATTATGGCGGAGAGACAGGGATTCGAACCCTGGAGACGGTTGCCCGCCTACACGCGTTCCAGGCGTGCGCCTTCGACCACTCGGCCACCTCTCCGCTTGCCCAAGCTGTGCTGCTCGGTGCGTGAGAGGGGGTATATACAAATCAGGGGGCATGGCGCAAGTGCTTAATTTCATTATTTTTGTGCATATCCCCAATCTGTGATGGCTGCGGCGATTATTCCCGCCTTATTGGGCTGTTAATCGGGCTCTCGCTCCCTAAGCATCTGCGGATTGCCGAGGAAATGCAATTGACATAAGCTGTTGCTCGGAAGAATTTGCGGGAAACAACTATAAAAACGGATTTCCAGAGATGCTCGGTTTCATCTGTCGCTTCTTCGGGCTTTGGTTAAGCGCCAGTGCTCTTGTCGCCCTTATCATTGACTGCACACGTTCGCTCGCGGCCTCGAACTGGACGACCAGCTCAGCTGGCGAGATGTGGTATAAATTTGCTCCTCAAAGCCTCAATGCTCTTCAAGCTGCCACACAAAGAAACGTCTCACCTTTTCTTTGGGATCCGGTGATGCAGCAATTTCTACAATTACCACCCTGGGCAACCCTTGGCCCGATCGGGCTGCTGCTTTTATGGCTTGGTGATCGTAACCGCTACAGAACTGGTCGGCTGCTCTAGATATTTCCGCCTAAATCCAAAAGAAAAGAGTCGCCTGCACATTTCCACAACCCTAGATGGTTTATATTTTTTAATTCAATCTTCTGGATAGAAGTATAGCAACTTTTATTTAAATGAATTTGAAATTTCGAATTTTATAGCACGACAAACAGTTATCATATCGTAGTTGCGCGGATATATGATCTTTTCAAATGCGCAAAGCACATATAGTACTGAAAAATCTTCATTCTTTTTTGTATATTGATGCATTTATGCCAAGAAGTATTGAATTGCGTTTCAGTTGATCTAATATGCACGCCGAATGCTAATGCTGATTCAGGTTAAAACCCCGAAATGTTACGACTGAAAACTATTAATTTTATAAGTCCTGCATTTTCTCTATTATGTACTTGGGAGACCAGCTCTCTAATTCCTTTAAATGAGCGGTGTTATTTTGATGAAAACAGATTTTATTGCAGATCAACTTTCTGCTATTTCGACGGCACTTGAAGACGCCAGCATTAACTCTTATGGAGATCTTTCCTCCAGTGCTGTTGCTGCCATGCTTGCTATGCGTAAAACCCCCGGCATTTCCATTGGCACTGTCGCCAAGGAAGTGCAGCTCAGTCACTCCGCCACTGTGCGCCTTATTGACCGCCTTGAAAAGGATTGGCTTGTGCGACGCCTGCGCCGACGCGGTCGTGAGGTTATGGTTGAGCTTACAGTTCGCGGCCAGAGAAAGGCGGAGGAACTCGCGGAAGCGCGCAACAATGCGGCGGCAAGCATGCTTGCCGGGTTGGATGAAGATGGCATGCAGCAGCTTTCCGCATTGATGGCTCGTGTACTTTTGCTCGCACAGACACCTGGGTGTGGCCGCTTTTGTAAGGGCGATCCAATGAACCCATCTGTTAGTGAACAGTTAGAGCCAGCCTAAGCGGCATCAGTGCTCTCAGGGCTGAGGGCCCTCCTTGCCAACTTTCATTGCAGGTCATTGGGGATTTTCTCCTTTGGCCTGTACCCTGTCTGCGATTTCCTGATATGCACAGCAATCGGTACTTCGTTAGCCTAGGGGCGACTTCGTGTTTGAAGATGGCACAATCCTTCTTGTTTCTGCAAAACACAAAAATGGTGGGCGGCTTTACAAGGCACCACAGCATGTTTTAACGCCACAGACAGTTGCGGACGTGCCATCGTTTTTGCAAGAACTCGAGACAAAGCGCAAAGCTGGTGCTCATCTTGCCGGATATCTGAGCTACGAACTCGGCTATGCATTCGAACCTAAACTCGCTCCGCTGCAAAAACCTCGTTCTGTGGCTCCCCTTGCTTGGTTCGGAGTTTACACTGACTACTTGAACTTGAATTCAACGGACCTTGCGGCGCTTCTTGCTAAGGCCGAACGCGGTGAAGCAAACCCAGCAGATTTGGCCCTAGGCGCGTTCGATTTGGAGGCTGATGCGTATGGCGACGCTTTCACTCGCACTCAGCGACATCTGGCCGAAGGTGACTTCTATCAGATAAACCTGACCATGCGCGCTGCGATAAAGCGCGCGCGCAGCCCCGTAGCTTTATTTAGGAGGCTGCTCGCAGCCCAGCCTGTAGACTACGCCGCACTGCTCTTTGTTGGGGGCAAGGCAATCATCTCACTTTCACCTGAGCTTTTTTTAGAGCGCAAAGGGCAGCAGATCTGCTCGAAGCCAATGAAGGGAACAGTGGCTCGTGGTCGCACCTATGTTGAGGATCTGCAACAGGCTGAATGGCTCGCAAAGGACCCGAAATCCCGCGCTGAGAACACGATGATCCTAGATCTCATGCGCAATGACCTCTCGCGCGTGTGCAAAGCTGGCAGCGTGCAAGCGCAGGATGTTTGCCAAACTGAAGCGTTTCGGAGCTTGCACCAGATGACATCTACTGTTGTTGGGGAGCTTGAGGATAACATTGAGTTTCCGCGAATTATCGAGGAACTGTTTCCCTGTGGCTCGATTACAGGTGCGCCAAAACTAAGCGCTATGCAAACAATTGATCGCCTTGAGGCCTGCCCTCGCGGCGTTTACACCGGCTCGATCGGGTTTATTGAGCCAAATGGCGATTTCGGATTCAATGTGGCAATTCGTACATTGGAACTGGATCAAACCGACTTACCGGGCACCTACCGCGGAGTGGTTGGCACCGGTTCGGGGGTTGTGTTTGATAGCGGAACTACTGCTGAGTATGACGAGTGCAAGCTAAAACTGCGCTTTCTAAAAGGTGATGCCAAGCCATTTACCCTTTTTGAAACACTGAAATACACCGAAGATGATGGCTATTTACTGCTTTATAGGCACTTGGAGCGCCTGAAGGAATCTGCGGCGTACTTTGGCTGGTCGTTTAATCCGAATGATATCGAACGCGCACTATTTGGCGCTGTCTCTAATTGCGGCGACGATTATCGTGTACGCATAGATTTGGCAGAGGATGGCACTATTGCTGTCACTAAAACGGCACTGCCTAAGCAAGCGACTCCTCAGGCAAACTGGCTCTTGCACATAGCTGACCAACGGGTCGATCCAGCTGACCCGATGCTTTACCATAAAACGTCGCAGCGGGACCTCTATGACAATGCGCGTGCTGAGGCTTTGGCGCGCGGGGCGGATGAAGCTATTTTCTTTAATGAAAACGGCTATCTGACAGAGGGCACCATTACCAATATTATGATAAAGACCGGCGACGGGCTTGTTACACCCGCCTGGCATCACGGCCTGTTACCCGGCACTCTTCGCGCAGGGTTGCTGGAGCTGCGCATGATAAGGGAGGCAGATGTATCGCTTAGCGACCTGCAAAATGCGGAGGCGATATTTGTAATGAACTCCTTGCGGGGTATCATCAAGGCGGAGCTACTCGGCAGCACATCTGACTAGCAATAGTGAGGTCTTTATTATGGATGGAGCACTAAGGATGTGGCGGCGCTTTTGCGTCGCTGAGCTTTAGTGTCATCAAACACAAAGACAGCCACCGCCCATACTTATGACCGACTTCCGGCAGCGTGCCCACAATCTCAAAGCCCAGCTTCTCATGTAGGGCAATTGAATGCGTGTTACCGCTCTCTATAGCACCGATCATCACATGAAAGCCTGCGGACTGTGCATGCTGGATGAGTTGCTGCATAAGAGCACGGCCAATACCTTTGCCCTGTGCGGTTTCTTTGAGATATACGGAATGCTCGACTGTTAAATCATAGCCGGATTTCCCGCGAAACGTGCCGTAACTACCAAAACCAAGGATGTTTCCCTCATCATCATCAGCGATGAGAATGGGAAAGCCTTTTACGGTTCGCTCCTCCAGCCATGCCAGCCGATCCTCAAGCGTATCGAGTTTAGTTGTCCAGATTGCACTTAGATTTCTAACGGCGTCATTATGGATTTCTAGAATGCTGGGCAGGTCGGCGGCAATTGCTTGGCGAAAATTCATCTAATTCCCCTTATGTCTCAGCAAGAATACCGCCAAGACCACCTCAAAGAAAGCAAACAACCTACGGCATCTCTTGAGAAAATTGCTCTAGTCGATTGCCATCAACTCATGCGAACGAACTAGAAGAATGCAATACAACTCCTCATCATTATGTTTATTAATTGTTAATTATAACTACTGAATATTTACTTGTATTTCAAAGCTTCCCATGGGGATTTAACGTGCATATTACACGAATAATACTTGCGACAATGTTTACAACATTATTTTTCAACCCAGCAAAAGCGCAGGACCGGCTGGAAGATCCGAATTTCGGCTTTGGAGCAAGTGGCTCGGGGACATATCTTGTTGGCGCTGCGGGCTATCACCTTGGGCAAGATGCAAAAGCGCAAAACCCAGAGACCGGCTTTCGCCTACGAAATGCCATGCACTTCGACAGTGGTGCTGTTGTCCAAATTGGCTACGGGCGGAAGTTCGCGCATTCTAATTTCCGTATGCAATTGGACCTAACCTATTTCCAGTCCAAACTGAGTGACAATGCTTGGAAAGCCAGCGGCACAACACATAATTTTTTTACCGCCGTCACTGCCTATTACGACTTTATGCCCGAGGCGACCATTACTCCTTTCCTTGGGGTTGGGGTTGGCGTCTTGACCCCGATTACAAACGGTACTCTTGACGATACTGCCACAAGCACAAAGCTTTCGACGCAGGATATCGCTGTGATGGGTGCCAAAGCAGTTGCCGGAGTTAGCGCCAAGCTCTCTGAAAAAATCGATGTTTCTCTTGAGTACGCTTATTTATATTCCAGTGATTACCACATCAGAGTGACAGTTGAGGGCCTAGGTGAACGCTTTACCAAAACCAATCTTGAAGACCACATTTTCACTGCTGGCATGCGCTATAGTTTTTAAAGGAGGAGGCAAACAGGGTTTCAAAAGGGTCCTTGCTGGAAAAACTGCTTGAAGCCCCGCAAAAGGGGCTTTGCCTTGGCTCAAAGCAATGCTATTTGAGCCATCATGACGACCAAGACCCTTTCAAATATCCGCAACTTCTCCATTGTTGCCCACATTGACCACGGCAAGTCGACGCTTGCTGATCGCCTGATCCAGTCAACAGGCACCATGACCGACCGGGAGATGTCGGATCAGGTGCTTGATTCCATGGATATCGAGCGCGAGCGCGGCATTACAATTAAGGCGCAAACAGTGCGCCTGATCTACAAAGCCGAGGACGGTCAGGAATACATCCTGAACCTGATTGATACGCCGGGCCACGTGGATTTTGCCTATGAGGTCTCCCGTTCGCTGGCGGCTGTTGAAGGCTCTTTGCTGGTTGTTGATGCGTCCCAGGGGGTTGAGGCGCAAACGCTGGCAAACGTTTACCAAGCCATCGACAACAATCACGAAATCGTCTCCGTATTAAACAAGGTGGACCTGCCAGCGGCCGAGCCGGAGCGCATCCAAGAGCAGATTGAGGACGTCATTGGCCTTGATGCCTCTGAAGCGGTGATGATCTCTGCAAAGACCGGCCTTGGCATTCCCGATGTTTTGGAAGCGATTGTTAAGCGCCTGCCTGCGCCTGAGGGAGATATTGATGCTCCGCTGAAGGCGATGCTGGTGGATAGCTGGTACGACACTTATCTTGGGGTGATGGTGCTCATTCGCGTGATTGATGGCGAGATCAAGAAGGGTGATCGCATCAAAATGATGGGGACCGGCGCAACCTACGATCTTGATCGGGTTGGCGTGATGACACCCAAATTCCTTAATGTGGATCGCTTGGGACCGGGCGAAATTGGCGTGTTTACTGCTTCTATCAAGGAAGTGGCTGATACTCGGGTTGGTGATACCATCACCCACGATAAAAAACCGTGCGCAGAAGTTTTGCCGGGCTTTAAGCCGGCGCAGCCGGTGGTTTTTTGTGGCCTCTTCCCTGTTGATGCAAATGACTTTGAAGACTTGCGCTCCGCCATGGGCAAGTTGCGCCTCAACGATGCTTCCTTCTCGTTTGAAATGGAGACATCGGCAGCACTTGGCTTTGGCTTCCGCTGTGGGTTCCTTGGGCTCTTGCACCTTGAAATTATTCAGGAACGCCTGTCTCGCGAGTTTGATCTTGATCTGATCGCGACCGCGCCTTCTGTTGTCTATGAAATGGGCATGACAGATGGCAGCCAGATCGAGATGCACAACCCGGCGGACATGCCTGATGTGGTCAAGATCAACGAAATCCGCGAGCCATGGATCCGCGCGAATATCATGACGCCAGATGAGTATCTCGGCCCAATCCTGAAGCTTTGTCAGGAGCGTCGCGGCTTGCAGATTGACCTGTCTTACGTTGGCAGCCGTGCCATGGTCACCTATGACCTGCCTCTCAACGAAGTGGTTTTCGACTTTTATGACCGCTTGAAATCGATCTCCAAAGGCTACGCTTCCTTTGACTATGCGATTAGCGATTACCGGGCCGGCGATCTTGTGAAAATGTCGATCCTTGTTAACGAGGAGCCCGTGGATGCGCTTTCCGTTCTGGTGCACCGCTCGCAAGCTGAACGCCGCGGCCGCGCCATGTGTGAAAAGCTGAAGGACCTGATCCCGCGGCATATGTTTAAGATCCCAATTCAGGCCGCGATTGGCGGGCGTGTGATTGCGCGTGAGACAATTGCCGCGCTGCGTAAGGACGTAACGGCCAAGTGTTATGGCGGTGATGCGACCCGTAAGCGTAAGCTTCTGGAGAAGCAGAAAGCCGGTAAAAAGAAGATGCGTCAGTTTGGCAAGGTGGAAATCCCGCAGGAAGCCTTTATTCAAGCCCTGAAGATGGACGACTAAACCCTGCATCTTTGCAAGAGTGAGTTTATGAAAGGCGGCCGTTGGTCGCCTTTTCTGCGAGGAATGTAATCAAGGAGGCGGCAGCTTATGTCACTGGAAGCAGATTTGAACGCCCGTGCGGGCAGTGCCTGCGAGTTTTGCGGATCAACCAACGATCTGGCCGCAATGGCAGTGGGGCCAGATGCCGATGGTACGGCGGCTCAGACTGTGCTGTCATGTCAGGTATGTGAGGCACAGATTGACGGTCGGCAAGATCTTGATACTAATCATTGGCGCTGCCTAAACGAGGCTGCATGGAGCAGTGAGCCAGCCGTGCAAGTGGTGGCATGGCGGCTGCTCAATCGGCTGAGCGCAGAGGCGTGGGCACGTGATCTGCTCGATATGCTATACTTGGATGAAGAGACAGCTGCGTGGGCGCAGGCTGGCCTTGCTAATGCGGGTGGGGATGAAGCTCTGGTAGTGCATAAAGACACCCATGGCGCGGTCTTGAGTGCGGGGGACACCGTGACGCTAATCAAGGATCTCAAGGTAAAAGGTGCTGGCTTTACTGCAAAACGCGGCACAGCAGTTCGCAATATTGCGCTTGTGCCCGACAATGCCTTGCATATTGAAGGCCGAGTGAACGACCAGCGCATTGTTATTCTGACGGAGTTTGTCAAAAAGAACTAGGAGAGGCCTGCCTTTGAAGTTGCTCAAAGGCAGGCACCACGAGCTTAGGCTGGGAAGTACTTTCTTGTGCGGTTGGCAATTGCAACGAGTGACAACATCACAGGTACCTCAACCAGCACGCCAACAACGGTTGCCAGTGCAGCACCAGAATGCAGGCCAAACAGGCTGATGGCCACTGCAACTGCAAGCTCGAAGAAATTCGACGTGCCGATGAGCGCTGCGGGGGCTGCAACATTGAATGGCAAGCGCCACAAGTAAGACCAGCCATAGGCGACGATAAAGATGCCATAGCTTTGCAATATCAGCGGGATAGCTATCAGCGCAATAACCAGCGGATCCCCCAGAATTGTATTGGCCTGCAACCCAAACAGCAAAACAACCGTTCCCAGTAGCCCCATGATGGACCAAGGTTTGATTTTGTGTGTGAACTCCGCAAGGCGCGCCTCTGCATCCTCTTTTGCGCCCCGCAGCAGCGCTTGCCTTGTCAGGTACCCTGCTACCAAGGGAATGATCACATAAAGCACGACGGAGAGCAGAAGTGTTTGCCATGGCACCACGATCTCAGTTACGCCCAACAAAAAAGCCGCGATAGGCGCAAAGGCAAACACCATGATGATGTCGTTAATTGACACTTGCACAAGCGTATAATTTGCATCGCCCTTTACCAGCTGGCTCCAGACAAACACCATCGCTGTACAAGGGGCAACGCCTAGCAAAATCATGCCTGCGATGTATTCTTTCGCATCACTAGGGCTAACAAGCGAGGCAAAGAACACTTCAAAAAACAGGATTGCAAGGAGCGCCATTGTGAATGGCTTAACCAGCCAGTTTACCACCAACGTGACGCACAGGCCCTTAGGCCGTCGCCCTACATCTTTGATACTTGCAAAGTCTACCCCGATCATCATTGGGTAAATCATGACCCAGATCAGAAGAGCAACAACGAAGTTTACCGATGCATATTCAAGCGCTGCGATAGTCTCAAACACCCCCGGCAAGAACGCCCCAGCAGAAACGCCAATGACAATGGCCAGAGCCACCCAGATTGATAGATAGTTTTCAAATAGCCCCATAGGCGATTTGCTTTCGGCAGCCATGATTAAGCTCCTGAGTTTTGTGTAGCTGACAGAGCAGCGAGCAGCTCGGGTAACGCGCCAACAACGCAATTCTGCAATGCTTCGTCGCCATTCACCTGCGGCGAGCAGCAATCTTGGAGTAGGAACAAAATAAGAGCGTTCACCTGCTCAAAGTCAGCACTATAAATTATAGAACGCCCTCGCTTGGTCGCTTTGATAATGCCAGCTCGCTTTAAATGACCAAGATGGAACGAGAGGGTATTGTGGGGGATTGCAAGGGCAGAGCTGATCTCGCCCGCTGGCATGCCCTGTGGCCCGGCTTTAACAAGCTTTCGAAACACAACAAGGCGCGTTTCTTGCGCAAATGCCGAGAAGATTGTTAGCGCTGAATTTATGTCCATTTGTCCAGTATACTGGACTTATATCTAAAAGGCAACCTTATGATTATTAAGCGCTTGGAGGCGATACAAACAGCATAGTTTTTCGGCACTTGTAGTATATTACGCTGCACCTGCGGTAAATGCGTGTTCTCGCCCCCATTCCCATGCCCTTTCATCCTTTTTGTGCTTTTTGCGCTTGAGTTTCTTAGATTTTCGGCTTTAAAGGTCTATCCACAATCAAAAAACACGACGAGTTCATCTATGACGACGCAGCTAACCATCCGTCGCCCTGACGACTGGCACCTTCACCTGCGAGACGGTGAAATGCTCAAGGGAATACTTCCGAGCACGTCTGCGCATTTTGGCCGGGCAATCATCATGCCAAACCTTGTGCCACCTGTTGTGACGAAAGCCGATGCAGAGGCTTATCACGATCGAATTCGTGCTGCGATACCCGCAGATCATACTTTTGAGCCGCTTATGACCCTCTATCTCACGGAGGACACAAACCCCGATGATCTGCAAGCTGCGGCTGATAGCGGGTTGATCAAGGCGGTCAAGCTCTACCCAGCTGGCGCAACCACCAACTCACAAAGTGGTGTGCGTAACTTTTCCAAAATTGCGCCCGTACTGGAACGCATGGCCGAGATTGGCTTACCACTATGCGTGCATGGAGAAGTAACGGATAGCGACGTCGATATATTCGATAGGGAAGCCGTGTTCATCGACAGGGTTTTAGAACCACTTCGCAATCACCACAAAGACCTGCGCGTGATAATGGAGCATATCACAACGAAGGACGGTGTGGACTATGCGAAACAAGGTGGTGAAAATCTCGCGGCGACGATCACCACCCACCACCTGATTATCAACCGCAACGACATTCTTGCAGGTGGCATCAAACCACACTTCTACTGCCTCCCTGTAGCGAAACGTGAAGAGCACCGACTGGCACTAAGGGCAGCCGCTGTCAGCGGAAGTGATCGTTTCTTCCTTGGGACAGATTCCGCCCCTCATAACGATGATAACAAACTATGTGCCTGCGGTTGTGCAGGCATCTTCACTGCGATCAATACAATGAGTTGCCTTGCCCACGTCTTTGAAGAGGAAGCCGCGCTGGATAAGCTGGAGGCCTTTACTTCACTAAACGGCCCGAAGTTTTACAACTTGCCAGCAAACTCGGAGCGCATGACGCTGATCAAGCGCGATAAACCGACTATATTCCCCAAACAGATCATTACTGGCGCGGGCAATGTAACCGTGTTTGATCCAGGCTTTAAATCACACTGGGATGCCACCCTTACTGCCGACTGCCGTAACAATTAGACGGAGAAACACACCATGTTTGCAAACTCCTTTCCAGAAAGAGAGCTGATCGCCGAATTAACAGCAAAAATGCTTATGGAGATTGGCGCTGTTCACTTCCGTCCGGAAGAGCCTTACAAACTTACCTCAGGGCTAGCGAGCCCTGTTTACATCGACTGTCGAAAGCTCATTTCCTATCCGCGTATACGTAGTGCATTAATGGACTTTGCTGTTGCCACTTTATACCGCGATGTTGGCTTTGAACAATTTGATGCGATTGCCGGTGGAGAAACGGCCGGAATTCCGTTTGCCGCGTGGATTGCAGATAAAACCGCGCTTCCCATGCAATATGTCCGTAAGAAGCCAAAGGGCTTTGGCCGTGATGCACAAATCGAGGGCGACCTTGAAGAGGGAAGCCGGGTGCTATTAGTGGAAGACTTAACAACAGATGGCGGCTCGAAGGTCAAGTTTTGTGAAGCTCTACGGAAAGCCGGAGCGAAAGTAGAACATACGCTTGTTGTCTTCTATTATGATATATTTCCTGATACAAAAGAAGGCCTCGCGAAGCATGGAGTGAACCTCCATTATCTTGCGACATGGCACGATATCCTTAAAGTCTGTCGAAAGAATGAGTACTTCACCCCAGAAACACTGAATGAGGTAGAGGCATTCTTGCAAAACCCATTGGAATGGTCGGGAAGACATGGCGGCGTAACAACTCTCTCTGTCTAAACACTGTATTAGCAAGTTTGATAAAGGGGACGCAATACGCGTTCCCTTTTTGTTTATATCAAAAGTGAAAACCTATAAACTCTGTTTTCTTGCCCCCACGATGTTGCCACTCGTATCGCCTAGCCGAAAATTCGGGAATTGGGAAAAGCAGGTAAGCGCATTAATCTTTGGCACAAACACGGTGCAAATGGAGAACAGGCATGTTTATTGCCAGTCGAATCGCTTGCTTTATAGCCTTCTGTCTTTTGCTTTGGAGTGGGCCTAGTGCAGCACAACAACCTGAGGTACCGAACCTTGAGGGTGTGTGGCTTGTCAAAAAGAAAGACGCGATCCTGTGGCATCGAGACCGTACCAATGAAAATAACTCTAGCGCAAAACTAGAAATTAAAAAGCAAGAAGGCCCTACATTGGAAGCCATCTACCATTGGGCACATGCAGCTCATGCCGGGCAAGACCACAATGGAGCAACACAAGCCCGCTCCGGCCATGATCAGCTGATAGGCCTCATTGGATGGAACAACGAACAGATTAGCTTCGTGCAACACCCAAACCGGGGAATTCTATCGGGTCGCTTAATCAATGACCATCTAATGGAGTTGACCAGAGTTGAATCTGGAGGATATGCGGTAGTTGAGAGGCTAATACTGATACGGCATAGAAGCGAATGACAAATAGAACTTGGCGTGTTAATCAGCCATCTCAAGTGACAAAGACGCAGGGAAAAGAATGGAAGATCTAGCGCGATTTGAAGAGCTTGAGCAGGCATACAATGCGGCGCTTGATCAGGAAAAAAATGGAAAAACTGATGCAGCTGTTTCCCTCTATCAGAAAGTGCTAGAGCTCGATCCGGCGGATCATGCTGGCGCGTCCGTTAGATTGGCCAGCCTTGGCGCAATTGGCGCACCAGCTAAAGCTCCAGATGCCTATGTTAAAACACTATTTAATCAACACGCAGAGGTATTCGATCTTGTTCTAGTCGAGCAGCTTGGCTACGCTGTTCCTCTAATGCTTCGAGATGCGATTAATAAACTCGGGCTTTCGACTTTTAGCAGAATGCTGGATCTGGGTTGCGGGACCGGGCTTACGGCAGAGGCATTTGAAGACGCGACAGAATTTCGATGTGGCGTTGACCTGTCAGATACAATGATCGAAGTGTGTGACGACAAAGAGTTATTTGACGAGCTCTATGTCAGCGAAGTCGTGAACTTTTTGAAACACAAAAAGGCTGAGGGCTGGGATTTGATTACCGCCACAGACGTTTTACCTTACATGGGTGAATTGGAAGAATTCTTTTCTCTAGCAGAGACTAGTTTGAAACCTGGCGGGCACTTTTGTTTTTCGTCCGAAACACTTTTTGACGTGCACCACCAGAGCCCCGACTACTCTGTTGGTCAGTATCACCGTTTTGCACATTCAACTCCTTACATTACTTCTCTTCTAAGTAAACTAAGGCTCGAAACTCTTTACTGCGAACCAATCACTGTTCGCTATGAGCAGGGGCAGCCTGTACCCGGACATATGTTTATTTACCAGAAAAAGCCATAGGCCGATATTTTGCCTTAATCATTACGGCAAACCGATGAAACAACTTAATCAATCGAAGCGATTAGTAAAAACATAAAGTAATAAGCGCAGTTTTGTCTTTTGCATTCCTTGTAAGGGCTGTAGTCTACCTCCACTTTTTGCGAGGGTGATTTCAGATGGTTACCGATGACCTAAAACTCATTGTAAATGGAACAAGCATTACCGCAGAAGCTGATGAACTTATTGCAAACGTAATCCAACGATCGAAGGCACCTTTTGAGCCTGATTGCCTGGGAGCGTTTTGCGAAGGATGCCGCGTACAGTTAGTGCATGGCCGTGTGAATTCACAGGCACCAATTCATCGCGGAAGAGTGCTTGCTTGCGCTGCTACGCTTGAATGTGATAGCGAAATTTATATTGAACCTGCGCCTAAGGTTGGTTCGATCCGAGGACATGTGGACTCCGCCATTTCCCTGCATAGTGAGCTTTCCCAGATACAACTGGTTTTTGAAAGACCTTTGGCTTGGATCCCTGGTCAATATTTTAAGCTATTGCCGCGCGGGCTCGCTCCGCTACGTCTCTACCCCAGCTTTACGCTGGATGGAGGAACGGAGTTCAGTAGCCTAATTTTTTTATTGGAACGGGGGAATAATCCTTCTTTCGAGACGGCCTTGGAACGCGGGCGTTTTGCAGAGGGAAAACCAATGCGATTGGAAGGACCATTTGGCACATCCTTTTTGCGCCGAGAAGAAGAGCGATTGGTGACAATTTGCGGGCGCGGAGGTTTTTCTGCTGCTTGGGCGATCGCTGTAAACAGTGCATACGGACTAAGAGAACGCCCGAAAACTTTTATTTTCGACCAATTGTACCAAGCGCCAAGTTTTGCGCGCGCCTTTTCTTGGCTCGCCGAGCATGATGTTGCGTACCGCTTTGCTAATTTATCAAGCCGATGCAGTGCGAGTTTCGCGCAAAACCTCCTTGCTGCGGAAGGTGATCTAAATGAGTTTGATTGTGTACATGCAACTGGTTCCTTTGATTTTTTTGAGAAATTGCGCTCTGCTTTGGCAACAATCAAACCCGTTCTATATCTTATACCTTCAGATCAAGCGCTGGCAGAGGCGGAACAACTATCCAATATGGAGAGTGTTTGACTATCTCGCATAAGGATCCTTAAGCAATTCAAGGGCTTTATCGGCGGAAACCGGCTTTGAAAAATAGTAGCCTTGTGCCTCTACGCAACCAGCGGTCCACAAGGCCTGTTTGGTTTGTTCATTTTCAACACCCTCGGCAATGACGCGGATACTCATTGTCAACGCCAGTTTAATGATTGCCTCAACAATAAAGCGCGAGTCATCATCAGTAAGCATGGCGCCAACAAAGGAGCGGTCAATTTTGATCTTGTCGACACGAAACCGTGTGAGGATACTCAAAGAAGAGTAGCCGGTACCAAAATCATCGAGCGCAACAAGAATCCCGCGCTTCCTAAGTTTCTTTATTGTCCTGCAGTTGTTTTCATTATCTTGCAAAAGAGATGTTTCTGTAATTTCGAGCTCAAGCCGGTTGGTGGGTAATCCGGTTTGCGCCAATATCCTATCAACATTTCCTATGAGTTCCGGCGATTGGATTTGCTTCGCTGAGAGGTTTACCGCAATCGTTAGGTTGGCTGGCCACTTAGCGGCCTGTTCGCAGGCCTGCGTTAGCACCCATAAACCTATATCGACAATTGCCCCGGTATCCTCTGCAAGAGGGATAAAATCTGCTGGAGAAACGCGGCCATGCTTTGGACTATCCCACCTGAGAAGCGCCTCAAAACCGACAATCTGCGCGGTCTTCAAATCGATTTGCGGTTGATAAGCAACCCACATCTCTCCTTTCGCAATTGCATGATGCAAATCGGTAGAAAGTTCTTGCCGTGACCGGATGTTTGCTTCCATGCTCTCCTCAAAGAAGCGCAATGTGTTGCGCCCGCTTTCCTTTGCTTTGTAAAGCGCAAGATCTGCGAAGCGCAGCAGGCGCCCTACTCTATCCTGCGGTTTATCAACCAAGACAACGCCGATTGAAGCGGAAACAATGACCTCGTGCCCTTGCAGTACACAAGGGGAATTGATCGCATTAAGAATGCGCTTCGCTTTTGCCTCTAAAAACTCGCGGGAGATCGGCGCAGAGGTAACAATTGCAAATTCATCGCCGCCCAGCCGCGCAACCAATTCACCCTCACCGATATTCGCGCGCAACGTATCTGCAACATGACAAAGCAAACGATCACCAAACGCATGTCCGAGAGAGTCGTTGATGGTCTTAAACTCGTCCAAATCCAACCAGACAATGCCGAATGCGTCGTTCGTTTCTTTCAGCTTTTGCATTTGAGTGGTGAGATGGCGATGCATCAGCAGCCGGTTTGGCAAACGTGTCAGGTTGTCGTGCGTGGCGAGGTAAGCCAGATGATCGCTGGCTCGCTTTCTTTCTGTCGTATCTTCGAACGTAGACAACCACATGCCACTTTCCATTGGTACAACCGACATTTCAATGGTTCTGCCGTTTGCCAGTGTTAAGACTGCCTGAGTTTCTTGTGCAGTGCGCCAAAGCTGACTGAGGCTGATCTTTTGCCCCTGATGAGTTTTGGTGGTGTTAATTGCAAGTTGACTGGCAACAGCTTCCCACTCTAAACCAAGGTAAGGTTCTGCGTTTTGTGCCGCAAACATGCACGCGAAGCTCTTGTTCGCACGTAAGAGCCGTCTTTGACTGTCAAAGATACAAAGACCTTGAAGCATATTATCGAGCGCTGTTTCAAATAGCACATTCTGCTGAGCCAGTTGCCGCTCCTGCGTACTAAGCTGCACATTCTTAGTATGTAAGCTAAGGCGGAGGCTGTCACGCTCTTCCACCGCACGTTGCATTTTTGCGGCCGCTCTGGCGATGTCCCCCACTTCATCCGAGCGCTGCGTCGCTTTGATATCCCGTCCATAATCCCCCTCTGCAACGGCCGCAATAACGCGTGTTACATCTTTGAGAGGCTTTGCGATGTTCCGAGCAAATGTTACTGCAGCGAATATTGTAAACACAATGACGATGACGCCAAGTCCAAGCACCCGCTTGGTGGTTTTTGCAGCTGACGCATCTGCAATTGCGCGCAGCCTTTCTTGAAACCTTTGCAGCTCTGCAAAGGTTTTCATCGTACAAAAATTTAGGTCAAAGCTGCGCTTTTCACAAAGAACAAAGTAATCGCCAATCCGCGTCAACTTACCCGTTGCCTGTTCGGGATATTGAAGGGCTTCGTTGTTTAGGCTTCCACCGCGTGTATCCGCAACGATTTTTCCATTATGGATTAAAACGGCGTCGACATTGGCAACATCTTTTAAATCCATGAGGAGTTCTTGGTGAAAACGGAACCATCGCTGAGCGACAATGATTGCCAGTAGGTTTTTGTCGGCATCAAGAATTGGCGCAATAATCATCTCTGAGAGCGCCCCCTCCGGTATGCCCGGCAGCAGTGAGCCCACCCTGTCATTGGCCACTAGGCCAAAATACTCCAGAAATTCATTTGTGCTGTTTCTGCGGATTATTTGGGCCAGCTCCTCGAAAAACCCGAAGGCCCCTAGCTGTGTCGCCACCTCCGCAGGCGAGATAAACTCTTTTGACGTTCCAAGTATCTGCCCTTCACTATCAAACACAATCATTGCATCGATAGTGGAGCGTAACTTGTGATCGCGCAGCACCAATGAAGTGCTGAGGTAAGAACCAGAGTCCAACGCAGACAAAAAATCGGGCTCCCGCGCCAAGGCGCTGACTTCGCGCGCCGCACGGGACATTTCTAGATTAAATTTTGAACTCAAGAACGAGATGTTACTTTGCTGAAGCCTAGAGAACTGCTGCCGCGCGAGTTCCTCCAAATTCAAAGAGTGCTCCTTGAAGGCATTCTCCAATTGATAGGGAACAAGAATTGACAGCCCTGTAAAGGTTATCAAGATCAGCAGGATCGCAGAGCTTGCAATCTTGATTGTGATTGTAGGGCGGTAGGCAGGCAAAGCGCAGTCTCCAAGCGCGTTTTCCGCTTTTTGCGGTATAGTTGCACCAAGGAATTACCGTAGGGTTAGAATTGTAAGAAAAGCTTAAAACTTCTCTTAGCCGGGCACAGACTGCTTCCCTGAAAATTGCTGATTGAGACAATTACGAATGCTCTCACTGTCCTCTATCAAGTTGGCCAGTGACACGCTTCCCAACTCACTCATAAAGAGGTCGAGCGCATTCTTTAGCACAAGACGAAACTGGCAAACCTCTTGCAGGGGGCAAATGTCTCTTGAGAGGCCTACATTTTCGTTACACCCGAAGCAGGGCGTCAGTAAAAAATTTTCTTCAACATGATGCACAAGCTTGCCAACATTTATGGAAGATGGAGAAAGAGCCAGCATCAAACCACCCAAGCGACCTCTTCGCGACTTAATGTAGCCCGCCTTACTTAGTATCTGAACGACTTTTGCAACTTGGGGTCGAGGCGTGCTGCAGGCAATTGTCAGCTTATCAATTGTCCACTTGTCGCTACGTTGTACAGCCATAAACATCAAGATCCGCAGAGCGACGTCAGCCATGCCAGTGAGTTTCATCCCGCACCTCTTGATTGTGTAATTTCTACTTCAAATTTATAAATATTCTAAGTATTTTATTAGGACGACAGTTTGCAAATTATAGTGAAATCTTCATTCCAAATATTCATTGATTCAAATCAAGGATACTTTTTCTAGAAATGTAATAAACTTGACTGAACAAACTATTATTAACCCCAAATAGTTGAAGTGATATATTTACAGTCATTCCTCTTAGTTGTTTGGTTGTTATTCGTTGCTCTTTGACTGTCTATCTCCAGTATAATTTTATGAAAACAGATATCTCAGAAAGACTCAAATTTCATGGTATTACACCAGAGGATCTAAGTTACCTCGCGGACCATGCAGCTGGATTGCGTAGGGTCGTGCCGCAGGCTCTTGATGTATTCTACCAACACGTACAAAACTTTGAGGAAACAGACAGGCTTTTCAACTCTGGTAGCCATCGTGATAAGGCCAAGAGCAAACAGCTTTTACATTGGGAGCTCATCTGTACGGGTAAACTTGATCAAGACTACGCGGAGTCTGTACTCAAAATTGGAGAGACGCACAATAGGTTGGGGCTCACACCAAGATGGTATATCGGCGCTTATAGCTTCTTGCTTGCAGAGATGCTTCGTGGCTTAGAACGCCAATTCAAAACCACGATCACTGGCGGAATTAGCAGATCGGCAAATCGTCTCAGCCGCGTTCTAACTCAGGTTGTTATTCTGGATATGGATCTTGCAATCGAGGTATATGAGCAAGCAGCTCAACGGGATAGACAATCCCTCATTGCTTCTGTGGCAGGTAAGCTGGAAGCTTCAGTTGGGCAAGTTTCCGAAAAGATCAATGCCTCGGCGCAAGATCTATACAGCGTTTCGCAGAGCCTGTCGTCAGCTGCGGAACAGACATCACAATCGTCAAAGAACGTCGCATACGCTTCCGGAGAAGCTAGCAGCAATGTCTCTATGGTTGGCGCGGCGGCTAATGAGCTAACACTCTCAATCCGAGAAATTGCGGAGCAGGTGTCAAAGGCAGCGGAAACCGTCGATGAAGCTGTCGGATTATCCAGTGCGTCAATTGCACAGGTCAGCGAGCTGGACAAGATGGCCGATGAAATCGGCAACATAGTCGAGCTTATCAATCAAATCTCCTCTCAGACCAATCTCTTAGCGCTTAATGCAACCATTGAAGCAGCTCGTGCTGGTGAGGCAGGCAAGGGCTTTGCAGTGGTTGCACACGAGGTGAAATCCCTTGCCGAACAGACAGCCAATGCAACGGTGCAAATTTCAAGCGAGATTGGCGCTATTCAAGACGCAACGACGGAAGCGCGCAACTCCATCGAGAGTATTGCAAGCATAATCGAACGCATTAGCGGGATTGCTCAAGCCATATCCGGAGCTGTCGAAGAGCAAGGCGCCGCCACTTCTGCGATCACGCGAAACATAGATGAAGCTGCAAAAGGCACCGAAGCTGTATCAGCAAGTATCCAAGAGGTTAGCAAAGCTGCAAGCTCTACTGGCTCAACGGCGACTGGTGTTCTGCATTCCGCAGAAGGACTTAAGGCGCAGAGCGAAAGCTTGCGCAAAGAAACCACAGCCCTCCTTACCAAACTTGCGCATGAGGCATAAAGTGTGAAGCGGACTTAACTGCGCCACATGCTGGCTCTGCCAGCTACGGCGGTAAAAATGGACCGGCAAGCGCAGCTGCCGGTTCCGCTTGCTTACTAAGGCGCATCCATGCTGAACATATTTTTCAGGTCTGTCGCCAGAAACTCTTGGAAGCTTTGCGACGGAAAATTGCGGGGCACCACCTCTGAAATTCTGTCTCGCCAGTACTCTAGATACAGCGGTGCAAAGCAGTAGCTTTCACGCAGCATTTTCGCCTTTGTTTCTCTGAGAGAATTTGGGGTAAGCTGCGCCCAGTTCTCCACCTGTAAAATCGGTAGGCCGTCGTAGAGCCTGCTCAAGCTAGACCGCTTGACGATTGGCACTGACCCAAGCAAAACGGCCTGCCAAATTGCAGCACCATCGTGCCCTGCCTCTTCGGGTAGGACAAAGAAGCTATCAGCCATTGAGACCATAAACTTTTCGTAGGTTGTCTCTCGCGACGTACGCAGCACTGTTCCAGCAGGAATGCGCTGGCGGTAGTATGCTTCGGTGGATTTCGCGGCATCAATAACCGTAGTGTTTTGTCTCATTTGCAAACTGGTTTTAGAAACAAGGCTTATTGAGGGTGGGCGTTGCTCTTGAGCTGTGAGTTCTCTTCGCAGGTATAGTGTTTTTAGCTCACACGCTACCGGAGAGGCGAAATCGCCCTGATCACAACGGACGTTCCCGAGCAAAGCAGAGTAGTAAGGACCTGTTGGCAATGGGTGCATTTTTGGATGTTCGATCGCTAGATTTTGCCCATACCACTTACACAGGTGCTCGTTGTTAGCTAATGCCTCAAAAGCTCCTGCCCCTATCTTCTCGGGTGTCACCAGCTCCTCTTCGCAACTGGTTACAAGCACTGTCGGGGTTTTGAGTTTAGGGAGCACCGTTTCCGCAAAGCTTCCAATTAGGCTACTGGGCAGATGCAGCGCTTGAGGACCATTGCCATGGTGTTGCATCTGCTTTTCTAACGCGCGCAAATCACCAGCCGTCTCAATTAAAATGTCGCAACTACGGGAAATGCCATCAATGGTTGCATACAAGCAATCACGTTTGTGGCTGTCTCCAATCGAGAGTTGATAGGCCGCCTTCTTCATGAGCGATAGTATGTATGTACTTTTTACCACAACGATGCCTTAACGCAATAACCTTGCGTCAAGCAAAGCACTTATCTGTTTTATCGACAATATCTTAGTTATCTGTGCAGAAAAGCGACGGGATGAGGCGCTACGTAGCCCTAGATATCGCCGAGGCCCGCATCGCGCGCAGCTTTTTCCTTTTCTGGTGTCCAGCCGGCGCGCTCCCGCAGCCACTGAAACGCCGTATAGAGCGTGGGAATCAGGAAAATCCCGAGCGTGAACGACGTTACCATCCCCGCCAACACCGGCACACCAACGGCGATCATCGCACCGGCACCGGGCCCCGTCGATAATACCAGTGGCACAAGACCTGCCGAAAACGCCAAGGACGTCATCATCACAGGGCGAAAGCGCAGACGCGCGCCCTCGATGGCAGAGTCAAACAGGCTTAGCCCATGCGTGCGCTTCTCCAGTGAAAACTCGTTCATTAAAATTGCGTTCTTACCCGCAAGCGCAATGAGGATAACCAGCGCAATCTGCGCATAAACATCAAAAGCCAAACCAAGCAACCAGATTGCAGCCAACGCGCCAGCTATTGCAGGTGCAACAGAGAGCAACACCGGTATGGGTGTGTTCCAGCTTTCGTACAAAGCGACAAGAAACAGATAGGCAAATAGGAACGCCAATGAAAGGACGATGGTTGTTTGGCCAGCCGCCTCTTGTTGTTCAAGGGCCAAACCGGTCCATTCAAAAGCGTAACCCTCAGGAAGGGTATCCTTACTTACTGCCGCCATTGTCGTCATCGCTTCACCCAACCCTGCGCCCGCCGGGGCGTTGCCGTTGAAGCTGACAGCGCGGTAGTTGTTGTAGCGGGTGATAGCGTTCGCGCCGCGTGTTAACACAGTTTGCAGCACCGAGGACAGTTCAACCATCTCGCCGGTGTTGGTGCGGACATTAATTTTTCCAATATCGCCTATTTGCGAGCGAAAGCCTTGTTCCGCTTGCATGCGAACGGTCCATGTCCGGCCGTAGAGATTAAAATCATTGATGTAATAGCCACCAAGTGTCGCTTGCAGCGCTGTGAAGATACTGGAGATCTCAAGACCCAAAATCTGGGCTTTGTCACGATCCAGCTCGATATGGATTTGCGGGGTCGCGGCATCAAACGTTGTGAAAAAGCTTGCGATATTAGCTGTTTGGTTTGCCGCGACGGTGAGAGCCTTACCAATGGCCTCTAATTCTGTCGGATCCTGCCCTTGAAGGGCTTCCATTATGTATTCAAAACCACCGACAGAACCGAGGCCATCAATTGCCGGAGGGTTTACAGGGAAATAGGTTGCATCTGGTAGGGAGGAAAGTTGCGGGTACATCCTGTAGATAAAGGCAAAGGACGAGAGTGCCCTTGTGCTCCGCTCTTCATAATCTTTCAGCTTCACAAAAATGACACCCGCATTAGATGTGGTGCCACCACCGCCAAGCAAGTTGTAGCCCGGTACCATCGTGGTTGCGAACACGGCGGGATCTTTACGGATGATGTTGTCGGCCTTAATCATGGCCTCTTCCGTGCGGTTTAAAGATGCCCCGGGAGGTAGGTTCACCAAGACCATCGCATAGCCTTTGTCCTCGGCAGGAACAAAGCCATCCGGGGTGAACTTAAGCACCAACACTGCAAGGCCCGCAAATGCGACAACAGCGACCACCGAGAAGGCCGACAGATGCACTGTCCGCTTGATGAGGCCGGCATATGTGTGGCTGAGATTGTCAATGGCCGCGGTTATTTTAGCCATAAGACCCGTCAACTCACCCGGACGCATGAAAATCGCGCAAAGAGCCGGAGACAAGGTTAAAGCGTTGATGGCTGACAATACCATCGCCGCGGAAATCGTAACCGCAAATTCCCGGAACAAAACCCCAGTCGAACCGGGGAGAAAGGCGACAGGAACAAACACAGAGAGCAAGACAAAGGTGATCGCCAGCACCGGCCCTGCAATTTCAGAGACTGCCTTACTTGTCGCTTGGGACGGCAACAAATCAGGCTCTTCGTGCATAATGCGCTCGACATTCTCTACCACGATAATCGCATCATCAACGACAATGCCGATGGCCAAGACAAGCGCCAGAAGAGAAATCGTATTTGCTGTAAAACCAAGCATGTATGACACGGCGACTGCGCCGATAATGGCCACAGGAACCGCGATAAGCGGAATAACTGTTGCGCGCATGCTGCCCAAGAAAACATAGACAACAATGGTCACCAGAACAAACGCCTCGATCAGCGTATGTAAGACCTTCGAGATCATTTCATTCACAAACAGCGAAGTATCGAAAACGGATATGTAGCTGAGGTCCTCCGGGAAGCGCTGTGAAAGCTCCTCCAGACGCTTGTTGACGCGCTCGGCAACGGCCACAGCATTAGCACCGGGGGAGAGGAATATCCCGATCATCGCTGAATCCTGCTGATTAAAGAGCGCAACCGCATCATAGGATGCTGAATCCAAATCTATCCGCGCAACATCTCTAAGGCGCACGAAAGATCCATCTGTATTGGCGCGCAGGACAATATTGCTAAATTCCTCTGCGGAATTAAGGCGGCCTTTCGCTGTCACGGTGAATTGTAGCTGCTGGTCCTTCGAGACAGGCGCAGAACCGACACGGCCAACGGCGGCTTGCTTGTTTTGCCTTTGCACGGCGTTGATTACGTCTTCAGCAACCAGCGAATAGGACCGTAACTTGTCTGGATCGATCCAGATACGCATCGAGTAGTCTTGCGCACCCATAACTAGCGCATCGCCAACACCGTTAAGGCGTTTTAATTCATCGATAATATTGATCGTCACAAAATTTGAAATAAATAGGCCATTATGGGTTTCTTCGGGAGATATAAAGGCGAAGGCCATGAGCATGTCGCCTGCCTTTTTTTGCACTGTTATCCCGAGATCCCGCACCTCTTGAGGCAGCTTAGATTCAATTGCACTAATGCGGTTTTGCACGGTTACCGAGGCAATGTCAGGGTCGGTAGTGAGATCAAAATAGACGGTAAGCGAGTAGGTGCCGTCACTTGCGCTTGATGACTTCATATAGCGCATACCATCTACGCCATTCACCGCCCCCTCTATCGGCTGAGCGACACTTTCTTCTACTGTCTTTGCATCGGCGCCGATGTAAGTCGCGGCAACCTGCACTGTGGGCGGAGCGATGGTGGGATACTGCGAAACTGGGATAACGGTAATCGAAATGAACCCGATCAAGACAATCAGGATCGAGATCACCAACGCCAACCGCGGGCGACGAATAAAGACATCATAAATCATCGCTTATTGCCCCGCGAGCTTGGGGTTTACAGGTTGACCAGGTCTCACCTTTTGAATGCCGTTGGTGATCACAAGGTCTCCTTTTTTCAGCCCCTCAGAGACCACCACGAGGCCGTTAATCTGCTCGCGTATTGTGATGCGCTGCTGCTGCGCGACGTTGTCTTTGTCGACCATAATGACGAACGGCCCCTTCTGATCGATAAGCAGCGCCGCCTGCGGAACTGTAAGCACCGGCTGGGGATCTTTCTGACTTACGCTAATGTCGATCAACTGGTTATCAAAAAGCAGGCCATCAGGATTAGCGAACAGGGCTCGAGCGGTAACGCTATCGGTGCTCGCATCAGCAGCAGCGTCGAGATAGTCAATTTTGCCGGAGTGCTCGTAGGTGGTTCCATCTGTGAGAATGATGTTTACCTTGAGTTTGTCCGAAGAATCGAGACCTTGTTTCTTTCCCGCGAGCAAAACGGCTTGCGGCACGGGAAATGCCACACGGATCGGATCCATGGAGGTGACTGTTGCCAGTGTGCCGCTTTGCGCTGTGACGTAGGCCCCAAGCTGGTAGTTGCTTTTGCTGATGCGCCCTGTGACCGGAGCAGATATTTCCGCGTAGCTGAGATCTAGTTGAGCAAGGTCCAAATCGGCTTTGCGTAGCTCAAGTGTTGCCTCGGCTTCTTGTAATGTTGCGCGGGCCGTATCCAGCTCAGACACCGAGATGGTGTCTTTTTTTACCAGCGTTTCTTTCCGTGAAAAATCAACCTTAGCGAGATCTACTTGTGCTTGGGCCGCATCCACACTGGCCTTGGCGCGATCAACGGCAAATTTATAGGGTGCTTTCTGGATCGTATAGAGCAGATCCCCCTCTTTAACGAGCTGCCCTTCCTTAAAGCTTACCTTGTCGAGAAACCCCCCAACGCGTGCAATCAGCTCGACCCTGTTCAGCGCTTCAGTGCGCCCAGCGAACTTTTTTGCAGAGTCGATGGTTTGCATTGAAGCTGCTTCAACAATTACAGCTGGCGGGGGCACCTTGGCAGCGGCATCTTTCTCCTGTGCAACCGCACCCGAGCCCAAAAACAACGCCAATACAAATGGGGTAATGCGCTGGCATATCGTTATCATTCGTTGCTTCTCCGCGCTAGAGCACCGGTTTTGCATTCGATCCTAGAAGCCGGAGGTAACTAATTGTGTAATGGTGATCTATGAATTCTAGGGGGTTTATTGGCTATTTCGGTGCGGCTTTGTTATCTGTCGATGCGATTTGCTAGATTGGAATGCAAATCAATTTGCGCTTGCCTTGGCGTGGCTTACCTTGCCAAAGAGCGGTGATTTGAAAAAACTGGAATTGGGAACGTAGCATGCAATTGGAAGAACAAGGGTGGCGCACATCACTTCGACGGCTGTATTTTGGCGCGGATGAGCCGGGCCAGCACTGGCGCATAGCATTGCTATTATTTGACCTTGTTACGGTTTGCTATTTCCTTGTCAGCTCTCTCATCGACCTGCCTCGATCTTTCATCGTCGTGGATTATGTTATCGGCGCGATATTGCTTTGTGACTTGCTGGCAAGACTAATCATAAGCATTCGCCCATTGCGGGCATTGCTTAGCTTCCACATACTAATTGATGTTCTGGTAATTATCTCTTTATTCGCAGCGCTTTACATAGAGAACCTTGGCTTTTTGCGCGTTGTAAGGATGCTGCGCCTGCTGCGCTCTTACCATGTTCTCAAAGAGCTGCGGGAGCATTTCAAGTGGTTCAAGCGACACGAGGACATTATCTCGTCTTCAATGAACCTGCTTGTGTTTATCTTCGTGGTAAGTGCGGTTGTCTTTGTCTTGGAAGTCCATGTAAATCCGAGCATTAACAACTTCTTTGATGCGCTGTATTTCACTGTGACCACACTGACAACGACCGGTTATGGCGATATCACGATGACCGATAGCGTCGGCCGACTGCTGACAATCTTGATCATGGTGTTTGGGGTAGCTTTGTTCTTGCGCTTGGTGCAGACGATTTTCCGCCCACAAAAGATCAAGGTTACCTGTAAGACGTGCGGGTTAAAACGCCACGATCCGGATGCGGTGCATTGCAAGCATTGCGGGGCAACAATCCATATTCCCAATGAGGGGGATACACTTTAATGAATCAAGTTATCTGATCATCTCAAGCAGCTGGTCGAGCGAATGAAACACGCGCTCAGTTGGCGCGGTATTCTTGGGTTGATCGACAAGGTAGAGAGGTAGAGAGAGGTGGCGTGCTGCGGCAATCTTGTTGTAACCTGCGCTACCACCACTGTTTTTTGCCAGAACAGCATCGACCCGCAAGGATCTCAGCAAGTGGATCTCATCTTCGACACGCGTGCGCGGCTTCTCGATTATCACTTGGCATGTGTCGGATACCTTGGCTTCCAACTCGGCATCAAGTGCCCGAACGACCCAGAAAACGTCTGGTCTTGATGAGAGGCGCGCAGCTTCCTTGCTGCCAATGGCAGAAAAGACACGCGCGCCTGCCGGTAAAGCTGCGATGGCTTGCGATAGATCAGCGAACTGGTACCAAGTATCTGCGTTGCTTGGCTGCCAAGGTGGACGGGTTAGCCTTAGGTACTCAACATCGCTGGCTTCACAGGCATGACGTGCATTGGCGGTTATTTGCGTGGCAAAGGGGTGCGTTGCATCGATCAGCGTGGTTATCTGATGCTCTTGCAGATATTTCTTTAACCCCACAACGCCACCAAAACCGCCGCTGCGCGCTGTTACAGCCAGCGGGAGTGGAGCTTTTGTAGCCCCTGCTAGCGAGGCGGTTGTTTCGACATTGTCACATAGTGCGAGGCGGTCGATTAGCTCTCTCGCTTCCTTTGTACCTCCAAGGACTAGGAGTTTTTTGCTCACACTCCCTCCTTACGGCAAGGGGCTGAACCAAGCTGTTTCCCTTGTCTGTCAAATACGAAGACTTCTACCTGTACAGGTGCACCTCTAAGAATTTTTTGGCTGGCTTCCTTTGCACTCTCGGCGATTTCATCCCCCAGATTATAGCCAAGCTCTACCGCTTGGTCGCTAATTTGCTTCACCGTGTTAGCCTGTGCGGCCTGTGCGGCAAGCTCAGCTGGGGCACTGCGCTGCGTTAAAAAATTCGAGAGCGCTTTGAAATCCACTTGTGAGCGGGCGGAATGCAGATCCATCGCCCCTTGGGCCAGCTTGAGGAGTTTGGCAGGACCACCTGCCAAGGTCAGACGGGGAACAGGGTGCGCCCGCAGGTATTTGAGTAGTCCACCTGCGAAGTCACCCATATCCAGATAGGCGTGTTCTGCCATATCCGGATAGACTTGCCGCAAGGCGTCTTCGGATGTTGCTCCAGTGGCCGCAAGCACGTGTTGTATGCCACTTGCCCGCGCGACATCAACCCCGCGATGAATAGAGGCAATCCATGACGCGCAGGAGAATGGCCTCACAACACCTGTTGTGCCCAAAACGGATAGCCCGCCGACGATACCCAGCCGCGGGTTCATGGTTTTGAGTGCAAGCGCCGCACCGCCTGCGATGCTGATTGTAACCTTCACATCTAATGGGGCATCGGGGCCAATCACATCTCGCAGTGCTTGTTCGATGATCTTTCGCGGCATCGGATTGATCGCGGGTTCTCCAACAGGGATAGGCAACCCGGGCCGTGTGACCCTCCCTACCCCTTCGCCTGCGCAAAACTGCAAGCCACTGCCCGCTGGCAAAAGATCCACCCGCGCAGACACATGAGCGCCGTGGGTCACGTCAGGATCATCGCCTGCATCTTTCACTATGGTTGCCTCAGCCCATAGCGGGCTCTCCCCCTCCCCGGCCAGCTCGCTGCATAACGGGAAAAACGGTTCATCACCGCGCGGCAAACATATGGAAACAGGATCAGAAAATTCGCCATGCCGCAGCCGAGTGAAGGCAGATTTGGCTGCGGCGGCGGCACAGGCGCCCGTTGTCCAGCCACTGCGCAGAGCTGAGGACGCATTGCCGCGCTCTTCCATTTGCTTTTGCCTGTTTGAACTCATGAATTTGTTATAGCGCAGGCAGGTAAAAAACCTAGATGCAAACCATAGGAAAGATTGGAATTCCTTAGGTTTATCGGATGTGATGACTTGGCGATGCTGCTTGGAACCGGTAAAGTCTCTCTATGGAATTTGAAGATGCTTTTCCCCTTTCCGATTACAGCTTACCTACGCTAGACGCTGGGTGGGTGTGGCTGGCTGGTGCTGGCCCCGGCGATCCGGGCTTAATGTCTGTGCATGCGTTAAATGGCCTGCGACAAGCCGAGGTTATTATTTACGACGCACTGGTAGATGAGCGCATTTTAGGCTGGGCTTCAAGCGCTGCCACGCTTGAATATGCTGGAAAGCGCGGCGGCAAACCTTCGCCCAAGCAGCGCTCCATTTCTCTGCGGCTGGTGGAGCTGGCCAAGCAGGGCAAAAAGGTCTTGCGGCTCAAAGGCGGAGATCCATTTGTCTTTGGCCGTGGCGGGGAGGAAGCGCTGGCCCTTGTGGAGGCAGAGGTGCCTTTTCGCATTATCCCGGGCATTACCGCTGGTATCGGCGGCCTTAGTTATGCCGGTATTCCCTCCACGCATCGCGGTATCAATCAGGCTGTTACGTTCTTGACCGGACACGATCAAAACGGCCTCACGCCCGATGCGCTAAATTGGGAAGCGCTGGCGCAGGGCTCCCCCGTTTTGGTGATGTATATGGCGATGAAGCATCTTGCCACCATACGGGATAAACTGTTGGCAGGCGGGCGGCGCCCAAAAGAAGCAATGGCCTTTGTTTGTAATGCTTCTTTGCCATCACAAACGGTGCTGGAAACAACATTGGGCCGGTGCGTGGAAGACACCAAAGCAGCAGGTATTTGCCCGCCAGCGATTGTGGTTGTCGGCGAAGTGGTGCGTTTGCGCAATGGCCTTGACTGGCTGGGAGCCCTCCACGGGCGCAAGCTTGAGGCCAATCCTCTTGCGCAACCTCCTGCAGATGCGCCAGCTGAGGCGGCACAATGATGCCTGCAAAAGGGCTGATGATCGCCGCGCCTTCATCTGGCGCCGGAAAAACAACTGTAACACTCGCCTTGTTGCGCGCCTTACGTAATGAGGGTTACTGCGTCCGCTCGGCAAAATCGGGCCCAGATTACATAGACCCTGCATTTCACTCAGCGGCCAGCGGTGCGGCATGCATTAATCTGGATGCCTATGCGATGGACGGCGCACAAATCCAGTCCCTTTCTCGCCAACACTGCAAGGGTGCGGATGTTTTCCTGCTAGAGGCGGCAATGGGGCTGTTTGACGGGGCTGCCAATGGCGGCGGCTCCAGCGCCGATCTTGCTGCATTGCTAGGCCTGCCAGTTCTGCTCGTTATCGATTGCCAGAAGCAAGCTCAGTCCGTCGCTGCCCTTGTGCATGGGTTTGCAAGCTATCGCGCGGATGTGCGGATAGCCGGCGTCCTACTCAACCGCGTTGCCTCGCCAAAACACGAAGCCATGCTGCGCATGGCCCTTGCGCCCCTCGCCATACCTATTGTTGGAGTAATTTACCGTGATTCAGAGCTCGGCCTGCCTAAGCGCCATTTGGGGCTGGTGCAAGCGGGAGAGCACGCCAACCTTGAGGCTTTTTTAGAAAATGCTGCCAAGAAGATAACCCAGCAAGTTGATTTACAGGGGCTTTTTGGCACCAGCCGCCCGCTGGCGCAAGCACCAGTCCCGGCCGGGGCTAACGGGATATTGCGCCCATTGGGACAACGGATTGCAATTGCGCGTGATGTTGCCTTTGCCTTTTGTTATCCGCATGTGCTGCGGAGCTGGCAGCAACAGGGGGCGGAGCTCTCTTTCTTCTCCCCTCTTGCGAATGAAGCCCCCAATATAGCTGCCGATGCTGTCTTTTTACCCGGCGGCTATCCTGAGCTGCATGCCGGTCAACTGGCCGGTGCCCATGTTTTTCGGCAGGGTATGAAGCGGGCTGCCGAGCAAGGAGTGGTGGTCTATGGTGAATGCGGCGGGTATATGTGTCTTGGCGATACGCTTGTTGACAAGGATGGCCACGCCCATGCGATGCTGGGGTTATTGCCCCTGCAAACCAGTTTCCAGCAGCGCAAACTGCATTTAGGCTATCGGCAATTACACCTCTGCGCCAATAACTTCCTGCCATGGAAGAGGGCGCTTATGGCCCACGAGTTTCATTATGCCAGCACTGTGGGCACTGGCAATGCCCCAGCTCTATTCACTGCACAAGATGCCACTGGCGCACACCTTGCAGACATGGGCTTGCAACGCGGTCGCGTTGCCGGCTCTTTTGCGCATGTAATATGCGAAAAGACGCGAAAAATGTGAGGGGCGGAACGCCCCTCGCCGCTTACTTTCCCCTTTACAGCGCTGGCTTAGGCTGTAGCTTTTTTCTTCGGGCGCAGCACATGCACATGCTGCGCATCATAAAGCGCGCTGTCGCGAAATTCTTGCCCAGCCTTTAAGGCAGGACCGACGAAGATCAACGCTGTCCGTGTAATCTTCTTCGCTTTGACCTTGTCTTTTATGGTTGCCAATGTGCCATGAATGAACTGTTCATCGGGCCAGCCCACACGGTAGGCAACAATCACGGGGCACTGCTCGCCGTATAGCGGCGCAAGTTGCCGGTGAATTTCGCCCAGATTGCGCACAGAAAGGTGAATGGCCAGCGTGGCGCCGGATTTACCCAGTGTAGTAAGATCTTCCCCCTCCGGCATTTTTGAGGATTGCATCGCTGTACGCGTCACAATAATTGTCTGCGCGACTTCCGGTATGGTAAGCTCGGTCTTTAACGCGGCGGCTGCAGCAGCAAACGCTGGTACACCCGGCGTGACATCATAGGGTATTCCCAAAGCATCCAGTCGGCGCATTTGCTCAGCTGTGGCACCATAGATTGACGGGTCGCCAGAGTGAACCCGTGCGACATCCTCGCCTTTTTCATGGGCTGCGACAATTTCATCAATAATCTCATCCAGCGTCATCGGCGCGGTGTCGACAACACGGGCACCTTCCGGCGCTGCTGCAACTATCGCCTCAGGCACGAGCGAGCCAGCATAAAGGCATACAGGACAGGATTTGATCAGGTTTAGGCCACGAACGGTGATCAGATCTGGATCTCCAGGTCCAGCCCCAATGAAGTGTACGGTCATAATTTGGCTTCTTCCTTTGTCTGTTCCTGCTCCAGTTGGGCATCTATTTTTTTTGCGTAACCCCGCGGGGTGTAGACAAAACAGCCGTTACCGCCAGTTTTTGATTGTGAGCTGCCAACGAGCACAGTGGTCAGCATATCCACTTGATCAACCTCTAAAGCGCCTAGGCAGGTAATAGTGAGCTTTTCCTGTGGCCGACCGATATTACTGCCAAGGACAACAGGCGTTTCAGCGGGGCGATACTCCAGCAACTTATCTCTAGCCCATGCCAATTGCGTGCGCCGGCGCATGGAGACTGGGTTGTAAAAACCGATGGTGAAATCACCTTGGGCAGCGCCTGTCACACGCTGCTGAATTGTCTCCCACGGGGTTAGCAGGTCTGAAAGCGAGATCGCGCAGAAATCGTGTCCCAGTGGCGCGCCGATGCGGTTTGAAAGTGCCACCATAGCTGACACACCTGGCGAAGAAGCTACCTCGATACGGCGAGCCGCATCGCTCACACCGCCATTGTTCTCATCGCGGTCCAACAGCTCGTAAACAAGCGCTCCCATTGCGTAGATACCGCTGTCGCCCGAGCAGACCAGAGCCACATTGCGCCCCGTTGCTGCACGTTCCAGAGCAAAGCGGACCCGCTCCTCCTCAGCACCTAAAGGGAATGCATGGCGTTGTTTTCCTTTGATGAGCGGCGCTACCAAATCCAGATAAAGGCCGTAGCCAACGACTTCATCGGCCGCGCTGAGCCACTGTGAGGCCTCTGGCGTACGCCAATCATCACGCCCCGGACCAATGCCCACAACATGCAAGCGGCCACGGGCGCGACCAATACTGTTGCTGCTGATCGGCGTTTGACAGGAGGCAATCGCAATTGTCGCATTTGCGGTTTTTTGCTTTGGCAAAACCAAATGCCCATTTGTACCGACAGCGGCAAGCGCAGCGCCTTCACTCACGCCGTGGCAACCAACCTCAGCGAAAACCACATCGGATGGGTTTTGTAAGCGCGAGGCTTGCTTTTCCAGTTCTACCGCTGAAAACACACGCAGGGGAATGCCATATTTCTGCGAGAGCCCGTTAAAGGCCGTTTCATCAGCTTTCAGATCAATCGACGTAAAGGCTGCCACAGCGCCGATGGCTATGTTTGCTCGCTCAAGTGCGCTAAGCAGCAGGGCTTCCACTTCCTCCAAAGGGCAGCCGCGCGCACAACCAAGACCAACAATATGGGTTTTGGGGTGAATAATCAGCTCACCGTCCGCCGCGGTTTTCGCTTGTGGTGTCACTGTGAGCTGCTGCGACCCACTGTCGCTGATTGGTAGATCGCTGCCAACAAGCCAGCCAGCTTCCCCATTGATTTTCAACTGCTCTCCAGCAAGCAGCGCCGCCATCACAGGCTTTGCAGCTTGCGGATTGCCTATGCTGTAGCCCTCTGGCACTTCATCCAGCGCCGCAGAAAAGGCTGTATCTCCTGCGGTGGTAATTGCCGCTGTACCGTCCAATGCTTCCGCAAGTTGTTTTGCTAGACGATTGGCACCATGGTGACCACCCAGCAGTGGCACAACGGCAGAGCCATCCTCGGAAACAGCCAAAACGGGGGGCTCGCTCTGTTTGTCACTTAGCAGCGGCGCAAGCGCGCGGATGATAATCCCCGCTGCACAAACCCCGATAATAGGCCGGCCGGCCTCAAACAAGCCGCGCATATGCTCTGCTGTGTTGGAAAAGGTCAGATCATACTCTGCCCCACTCTCGCCTTCGCGCAAGAATCCGTGAATAAGTGCGGCGTCCAGCTCCTGCGCTATTTTGCGCGCGGTTTGGAGGGCGACGGGCGAGACAACTAGGATTGCCGGGGCAGTTGCCATGGCTCTTCTCCCTTGTAGATAAGAATAACTGAGAAATAAGGCGCTTTTTCCGCCTTTAGGTCTGCTAACGGCATTACCCGCATATTTGGCAGGCTTGCCCGCTCGACATAACCTGCTGTGTGCAGAAGATCCATTTCAGCCAGCAGCGCTTTTAAACGTGGCAGGTGGCGGCCAACTTTCATAATGGCGACCGCTTCTGCGGCCTCGATCAACGGACGGATTCGCGCGTTTTCCAGTGGCCCGGGCACAATGGTAAGAACATCATTGCGCGCAGCCAGCGGACGGCCAAGCGCGGCTGCACAAGCTGGCACAGAAGAGACGCCGGGCACAACTTCGCAGGGGAAGTCGGCGGCCAAACGCTCATAAAGATACATAAAGGAGCCGAACAGGAATGGGTCTCCCTCGCACAGCACCACAACATCTTTGCCTTCGACCAGATGAGATGCGATGATTTTTGCGGCTCTATCGTAAACCTCTATGGCTGGAAAACGGTCTGTCCGCATGGGCATTTCCATGGGAATTTCTTCAGTGCCAGCGCCAATGGCCTGCGCCGCAATTTCGCGGGCAAAGCTGGGCACACCAGTAGCGGCTGGATAGGCAATCACCGGAGCTGCGGCGATAAGGCGGTGGGCTTTGAGCGTCATCAGCTCCGGATCACCCGGGCCAAGGCCAACGCCATACAAGGTCCCTATCATTGTTTGGTCCAATTCCATTGTGTCACTGTCATCAGCGGGCGCCAGCCGGTGAGTGTTCCAACTGGGCTTGCCCGCGAGACTGCAAGGCGGCTCAACTCGCCGCCATATTTTTGATAGGCGCTTAGCAAGATGGCCTCCCCCTCAAGAGTTACCGCATTGGCGACGAGACGGCCCGATGGCTTCAGCCGTGCGCTACACGTCTCGATCATCTGCGGTGCTGTAAGGCCACCACCAATGAAGATTGCGTCCGGCTCTGGCAAGGCGTCAAGGCCCTCTGGTGCGCGGGCCTCAAGCAAGTGTAGTTGCGGCACGCCCAGCGCCGCAGCGTTAGCCAACGCCCGGGCCCGGCGGGTTGTATCCGGCTCCAGCGCATAAGCGATGGTGCGCGGCGCGGCGCGCAACCACTCAATGGCGATTGAGCCGCACCCTGCCCCCACATCCCAAAGGGTTTGCCCGGGCAATGGGCGCAGTTTTGCCAAGGTAACCGCGCGGGTTTCTTGCTTGGTCAACTTGCCATCATGATTGAAGGCGGTATCCGGCAGGCCCGGCGTACGACCATAGCAAGGCGTAAAGGCGCCTGCCTCCAGCTCCACTGCGACAATGTTCAGATCTGCCACATTTGCTGTAAAATGCTCAGCCAGATCTGAATGTAGATTTTCCTTTGGCCCGCCCAGATGCTCCAACACTGTCAAGCGTGAGCGGCCATACCCTTCATCAACCAGCAGATCTGCGATTTGCGCGGGGCTTTCGCCATTTGCTGTCAGCAGCAAGAGCTTGCCGCCGGGGTAAAGCGCGGCCCGTAAAGCATCTAAGGGGCGGCCATGCACGGAAAGACAGTCAACCTCTTGCAGGCCCCAGCCCAGCTTGGCTGATGCTAGCGAAAACGCGGAGGAATGCGGCAGGCACAGCATTTCTTCAGCCGGAATATGCCGGGATAATGTCGCACCAATACCAAACCACTGCGGGTCACCTGTTGCCAGAACCACCACCGGAGAGCCGCGCCGTTTTCCAAGCGCCTCTATGCCTGCTTTAAAGGGCGAGGGCCAAGGATGTTGTGCCGCCTTGGTGTTGCCAATCAACTGGAAGTGACGGGCTGCACCGTAGATATGCTGTGCATTTTCTAACGCAGCACGGGCAACATTGGAGAGGCCAGCGGGACCATCCTCGCCAATGCCTACGATGGTTAGCCATGGTGTAGGCAGGTTGGGTGCAGGCAGGTTGGCCATTAGCCCTGTTCCTTTCTCGGTTGCTCTTCTGGCAGACCCGCGGCCATGGCATTTACCGCAGCTGCGGCTATGGCAGAGCCACCGCGCCGTCCTAAAAGCGTGAGATAGGGCAGCCCCAAGCTGTTTGCCGCCAAAGCAGCTTTTGATTCTGCCGCACCGACAAAGCCCACAGGAAACCCGAGAATGGCAGCGGGGCGCGGGCCGCCACGTGCGACCAATTCCATTAGATAGAACAGAGCCGTTGGCGCATTCCCAATGGCCACAACAGCGCCTTCCAACCGCTCGTGCCACAGCTCAACAGCCGCCGCCGAGCGCGTATTGCCGATGCGGGATGCAATGTGCGGTACATCCGGCATATTCAAGCTGCAAAACACCTCGTTTTGCGCTGGCAGATACCTTCGGATGATGCCATGAGCAACCATCTCCACATCACACAACACAGGCGCGCCCTGACGTAAGGCAGCATGGGCAGTGGCAACCACGCCGGAGCTGAAGCGCAGATCCGCTGGCAGGTCTGTCATGCCACAAGCATGGATCAGACGAATGGCAACCGGATGCAGATCCGCTGGCAGGTGATCCATGTTGGCCTCCTGCCGGACAATCTGAAAGGATGCCTCGTAGATCGCTTTTGGATCACGGATGTATTGATAGTTCTCGCCGCTGGTATCGCTCACGAGGGCCTCTTTGTCCGATGCTCTTTCAACATCGAGCGTGGCCCGTGCGGGTGATCTGCATGTGGATACGGATGATGGTGATGGCCGTGGTCGTGATCATGGGCGCGATCGTGGTGGTGATGCCCGTGGGCATGGTCGTGACTATGCGTATGCTCGTGCGCGTGGTCATGGTGATGATGGCCCGAGACATCCTCTCCAAGCGCTGCTTTATCGCAAGCTCCTGAGCACGTGGTATCACACAGCTTGCATTCGGCTTCATCGCCGAGGCCTTCCACATGGTGGTGGTGGCTTTCTTGCGGCGAGCCGATTTCGTCTTCAAACCCCAACACCTGTTCGCGATATTTGCAGAGCTGGCAATTCATGTTGTTTTCGCCGCCGAGAATCTCAGCAAGGCGTTCTGCCATAGTATCGAGCACCAAGGGATGATCGTTCAGATAGCTTGCCTTGATGAATTCGATTTGTGGATGCGCCGCTGCCACTTCATCTGCAAAATTGTAGATACGCTGCACCAATACCCCGTTAAACAGGAAATACGGGAAAACGATGATGCGCTTGTAGCCTAGCTTTGCCGCATGCTCCAAGCCCGGCTGAACAAGCGGAAAAGTCACACCAGAATAGCAGGTTTCCGCCCAGCCAAAGCCCATGCCCTCCCAGATCAGCCGCGTGATTTTCGCAACATTGGAGTTTGCATCGGGATCTGATGCACCACGCCCGACCACCATAAGAAGCGTATCTTCATTGGCCACTTCGGTTGGCGCTGCATCTATGGCTTCTTGAATACGGGCGCTGGCAGCACGCACCATGCGCGTGTCAACAGCCAGTTCTCGGCCGTAGTCGATAGTGATTTCGGGATGCTTGGCCTGATAGGTGTTCAGCACAGACGGGATATCGTTTTTCGCGTGGCCAGCAGCGAACAGCATGCCCGGCACAGCCAAAATACGCGTGCACCCCTGAGCGCGTAGCTCATCCAGCCCGGAATGGATCACAGGGTTGGCAAATTCCAGATAACCGTAGTCTACCGGCACATGAGGGAAACGGGCACGCATGCCCTCTGACAAGCGCGCAAATTCGCTCACAGCACCTTTGTTTCGGCTGCCATGGCCACAAACCATGATGCCGATTTTTTCGTTATTCGCAGTGTATTCAGGGATCATTTAAACGGCCTCGGCTTCACCGGCTTCCGGTGTGGCTGCGGTGTCTTCTGCGGTTTCTTCTACTTCTTGTTGCTTGGTTTTTTTGCGCTCACGCGCAACAAGGCCAGCAAGAATGGCCGCACCTGCCAACGCAGCGGCACCGACCCAGTGGGCATGACCTGCCAATTCGCCAATATGGCCGCCATGGGCGAATGCCACCGTTGGCAGTGTAGTAAACACACAGCTCAAAAAAGCACGGGAAGAAAAGCTCATCAGTATCTCCGTTTGCAGCCAAAGAAGGACAGTTGCCCCACAAGGCGTGGCTATAAGAGACGTCTGGTGATTTTAAGAAAGGCCAATGCAAGGCAACGCGCATCAAGCGCAATCGCATATTGCTAGACAGCTCCAAATTAAGTCCCCGATTTGGGTCAACCGCTTTTAGAATCTCTTTCAGTCCATCACAGGACGCCGTCGAATTTCACCGCCACGCTATAGACAGAGCCTGACAAAGGCAAGCCGCGTTTTCTTGTTTTTTGGTTTAAGGCGTTTAGTGCCGTCTGTCGTGCCATAAAATCGCAAATACCTAGTTGATTTAAAGGGAAAAACCAGCAAAGCTTCGGTCAAAAGTAGCGTGGCCTGTGCTGCCAAAGGCGCACAGACCTGCCAGACAAGGAGGAAGCTGATGAAAACCGAGATTGTCCTTACCGCGGTGGCGGAAGACCGGCCGGGGCTCGTGGGCGAGATTTCCGCAGTTGTTGCTGCCCATGGAGGCAACTGGATTGACAGCGCTATGACGCGCCTTGGCGGCCAGTTTGCGGGGGTCGTGCGTGTTGGCGTTGCGCAGGAAAGTGCCGCGGCGCTCGAAGTAGCACTAAGTGCGCTGGATAAAAAAGGCATCAGCATCGGCCTGCATGCCCACGAAAACGAGAGCCAGCTTATCGGCTCTGTGGCCTCTCTTTCGCTCATAGGACAGGACCAACCGGGAATGATCTCGCAGGTTTCCGCCGTGTTGGGTGCGCACGGCGTCAGCATTGACAGGTTGGACTCTCTGGTGGAGCCGGGATCGATGAGCGGTGAACCGATGTTTAAGGCCACTGCACAGATCATCCTGCCAGAAACGCTCGACATGGATAAACTCCTCGAAGCTCTTGAGGAAATTGCCGGCGATCTCATGATCGAGATCGAGCAGGATGTAACAGAGGGTTAACGCCTCTTGCGCCTTAACGATCTTAAAGAGCAACGTGAAAACACGCTGGATTTCACGCTGCGGCTTTAGTAGGCTGGGGTGTTTTTTGTGCAAAACGAGGCACCCCCTATGCAACATTCTGCAACGCCCGTGGTAACAGCGGTTCGAGGCCATATTCTGCAGTTCGTCGGTTCTCCATTTTGCGAAGACCCGATGTCGGTTCTGCGCGATTACAGCGACGGGCTGGTGGTTATTCGTGACGGCAAGATTGCAGAGGTCGGAGACTATGCCTCGCTGCGAAGCGAGCTGCCCGAGGGTACGCAGATCGACGATCACTCCGGCAAATTTGTCATGGCTGGCTTTGTCGATTGCCATGTGCATTTTCCGCAGGTTGAAGTCATTGCCTCCTACGGCACTCAGCTCATCGAGTGGCTAAACAAGTACACCTTCCCTGCCGAAAGCAAGTTTGGCGACAAGGAGTATGCCCTTAAGGCTGCGGATGTTTTTCTTGCTGAAAGCTTCCGCAATGGCATAACCAGCTCTTCGGTTTATTGCACCATCCATCCTGAATCTGTTGACGCATTGTTTGAGCGGGCCGAGGTGGTGGGCGCACGTATGGTTGCTGGCAAGGTCATGATGGACCGCAACGCACCGGACACGCTGCGCGACACCGCTCAGAGCAGCTATGATGACAGCAAGGCGCTTTTGCAAAAATGGCATGGGCGGGGACGGGCGATCTATGCCATTACACCGCGTTTTGCGCCCACTTCGACACCTGAACAACTAGAAGCTGCGGGAAGCTTATGGCGCGAATTTCCCGAGGCGCGCTTACAAACGCACACCAGCGAGAACAAAAAAGAAATTGAGTGGGTGCGAGAACTTTACCCGAATTCGCAGGACTATGTCGGGGTTTATGAGGATTTTGGATTGCTTGGCAAGGGCTGCGTACTGGGCCATGGCATCTACCTCAGTGAGCGGGAAAAGCAGGTGATTAGCGAAAGCGGCACAGCAGTGGCGCATTGCCCAACGTCTAACACGTTTATTGGATCCGGGCTGTTTGACGTTGATGGCTCGCAGCGCGGCGCGCACCCTTTCCGCACCGGTTTGGCGACCGATGTGGGCGGAGGCTCCTCCTTCTCCATGCTTGCCACCATGCGCAGCGCCTATGAAGTGGCGCAGTTGCGCGGCTATTCTCTCCATCCGGCGCAAGCCTATTACTTGGCGACGGTTGGCTCTGCGCAAACGCTGTATCTGGAAGACAAGATCGGCAACCTTCAGGCAGGTATGGAGGCTGATCTTGTGGTAATTGATCCGCGTTCGACGCCCCTTATTGCGCATCGGATGGCCTATGCCAATGATCTGATGGAGGCGCTGTTCATTCAAATGATCCTTGGGGATGATCGCGCCATATCGGCCACCTACGTGGCGGGGAATTGCGTGCATCAACGGGGATAGCGGGTTGCTACGGGAGCTGTTTTTTGGCGGTTTTACAATGCACCGCCCTGCCAGCGGGTGAGCGTGTGTTTGGGGTCTATCCCGAGGGAGTTGATGCCTCTGGCTGCCACTTCGGTGATCAATTGATCCAGCGAAGCTAGGCCAGCATAGAACGGCGGTACGGGCGGGCAAACAATTCCGCCCATGCGCGTTACCTTCAACATGGCTTCGATGTGGCCTTCATGGAGCGGTGCTTCGCGCGGTGCGATAACCAGCTTGCGCCGCTCTTTCAGCGCAACATCCGCTGCGCGGGTCAGCAGATTATCGGTCAGCGAATAGGCTATTGCCGAAAGCGAGCGCATAGAGCAAGGTGTCACAATCATTCCGCTGGTTTGGAATGAACCCGAGGCAATGGGGGCGAGCATATCCTGCGCATCGTAAGTATGCTCAGCCAGTTCGGACAGCATGGCAATGCCATGTGTGCCCAGCTCATGCGTGACGCTGGCATGGGCTCCGCCGGAGAACACTAGGTGCGTTTTCACCCCGAGATCTCGCAATATTTCCAGCGTTTTTAAGGCAAGGCATGCACCAGAGGCCCCGGTAACGCCAACAACGACAGGTGCCGCGGCCGGTTGCTCGCGGATTTGCGCTGGCAAGCCTGCTTGCGGCACTGAAACATCGGAACGGCTCACTGGCTTTCCCCTTCATCAAGGCTCTGGTGTGGTTTTGACCCGCTTTTAGGTACCGAGGCGGCCAGCCCTTGCGGGAACAACTCATCCCAGCGCGCCTCGACAGATTTGGTCAACTCTTCTGGCATGCGTAGCACCTGTGGCCATTCTCGCGTGGTTTCCACGCCGATTTTCGTCGTGGCGTCAATTCCAAGCTTACCGCCCAAACCCTCAACAGGAGATGAAAAATCAAGTGTGTCAACGCTGGTACGATCCAGAATGACAAGATCGCGCGAGGGGTCCATGCGGGTTGCAACAGCCCACATAACATCCGACCAGCTGCGGCAGTTTATGTCTTCATCTACCGCTATGATCAGCTTTGTCATGGTAAACTGTGGCAAGAGAGACCACATGGCCATCATGGCGCGGCGAGCCTGACCGGCATAACTCTTTTTAAGCTGCAAGACGGCAATGCGATAGGAACATGCCTCTGGAGGCAACCAGAGGTCTAGCACTTCGGGGATTTGCTGTTTCAGCAAGGGTAGGAAGACATCATTCATGCTTTGCGAGAGGACGGCGGGTTCGTCTGGCGCGCGGCCGGTAAACGTACTCATGTAAAGCGGGTCCTTTTTCGCGCTGATGCGGGTGAGGCGGTAAACGGGATAGGGCTCAACGCCGTTGTAATAGCCTGTGTGATCGCCGAACGGGCCTTCCGGCGCGGTTTCCTTTGGTTCGGCATAGCCTTCCAGAACAATTTCAGCTGATGCGGGCACATGTAGCGGCAGCGTTTTGCAAGGCATAAGCTTGGGCCTGCTGCCAGAAAGTAGACCGGAGATCATCAACTCACTTACATCCGAGGGCGTTGGAATAACCGCGGAGAGGATGGTGGCCGGATCAGCACCAATGACAACAGCGACGGGCATTTTCTCGCCCCGCGCCGTCCATAGGCGATGGTGTGCGGCCCCGCCCCGCATGGCCAGCCAACGCAGAATTGCCGTTTCCTTGCCTGTCACCTGCAGGCGGTAGATGCCCAGATTATAGAGGCGTGGATCATCTGGCCCCGGCGGGCGGGTAATGACGATGCCCCACGTGATGAGAGGTGCTGCGTCTTCTGGCCAACAGGTCTGAACGGGCAATTGCGATAAATCCAGCGGGAGATCATGCAGCGTATTGCTGGCGCGCTTTCGGGGGCGAGAGGCCAGAGCGGCTTTTGCCAGCGGCAAGGCCTCAAGCAAGCCGCGCAGCCCTTGGGGCGGTTTGGGCGCACGCAAGAAGGCCATCAGCTCACCCAGTTTGCCAAAATCTTCCGGCGCGCACCCTAGCCCGGCAGCGACACGACTTTGCGTGCCGAAAACATTTGTTAGTAGCGGCATTACCGCTTTGTGTCCTGCGCGGTTCTGTGGGTTTTGAAAAAGCAAAGCGGGGCCTTGGCGCTCTATCACCTGCCGGTGGATTTCCGTCGCCTCCAGATGCGTGCTGACCGGAGCCGCCACCTCGACAAGATCGCCGCGCGCTGCCATAGCGCTCGTGAAGGCTTGTAGCGTGGGGAAACGGGATTCACTGCGGCGGTACATATCGAATTGTTTTATCCACTTATGCTCACGAGAGGCTGAGGGGTATTGCGTAGACACTTTTAGAAAGGAGCCAGACGCGTGCTGGCATTTTGCTGTTTTATTCGTTTGCAGGGAGTTTGCTGTTTCGTCGTTGACCTTCGTCAATGTTCGTCTCTGCGGGGCTTACTAACACAAAGAGCGTACCGCATTCTCAAGGAGGCCGCGCATGAGCGAGCTGCCGCGCCGAGGGGAGTTCCCCCTTACCCTACAAAAAGCACTGGGCTTCTTGCCTGCCCCGCCGCTTGGCTTTGTGCTGACGAAAGCCGTGCGGCTTCTGGCGCGACGTCGACCAGACCTGTTTGAGCGGCTGGACCAATACAAGCGGGCGCATTTTGTCATTGATCCGGTTGATTTGCCGCATGTGTTTAAACTGGTCCCCAATGGCGTGCATGCGAGCGTTGAGTTGCTACCACGTGCCAAAGCCCCACAGGGCGCTGCCAGCATTCGAGGCCCGTTGGTTGTGCTGCTTGGTCTTGTGGATGGCACGTATGATGGCGATGCGATGTTCTTCTCGCGTGATCTGGTGATCGAGGGTGACACGGATGCAGTGTTGGCGCTGCGGAACACCATGGAAGAAGCCGATTTAACACCTGCAGAGCTGATGGGCCTAAGCGGCGCCTTGCAAACCTATGCCGATAAGGCGGCAAATGCCTCGCTGCGTTCGCTGCGGCGTTTGCTCAATGCGCCGCAGGCCGGTTGACGCGCTGCGCTCTTTCAGGCGCGCAGCTGTCTTGTTCGTTTTGCCCTAATCCTAGGAAGTCCCATGTCCTTGCAAATGACCAATACCCCGAAAACAATGGAGCTGGTGTGCCCCGCAGGAACGCCTGCTGCCTTAAAAGCTGCCGTTGATGCTGGGGCCCACACCGTTTACTGCGGGTTTCGCAATGAAACCAACGCACGCAACTTCCCCGGCTTGAATTTTTCGGTGCGCGAACTGCGAGAGGGGGTGCGCTATGCGCATCAACGCGGCACCAACGTGCTGGTAGCGGTTAACACCTTTGCGCGGGCGGGTGATGTGGGCATCTGGACAAAAGCTGTCGATGATATCGCAGCTTGCGGGGCTGATGCGATTATTGCCGCTGATCTGGCCGTGCTTGACTACGCACTCAAACACCATCCACAAATCCGGCTGCACCTATCCGTGCAAGCAGCGGCAGCGACGCCCGAGGCGATCAACTTTTATGCTGAAACCTTTGGTGTGCAACGTGTGGTGTTGCCGCGGGTTATGTCGGTCGAGGAGATCGAAAAGCTAAATGCCGAGATCGACGTGGAGACAGAGGTTTTCGTGTTTGGCGGACTGTGCGTGATGACAGAAGGGCGGTGCTCGCTGTCATCTTATGCGACCGGGAAATCCCCTAATCTTACTGGGGTTTGCTCGCCTCCGGGAGATGTTTCCTACGATGAGGAGGGTGACAAGCTGTTTGCCCGGCTGGGCGGCTTTACTATTGATGGGTTTAACGCTGGTGAAAGCGCTGGTTACCCAACCCTTTGCAAGGGGCGGTTTAACGCCAATGACGAGACTTCCTATCTCTTTGAAGACCCAGTGAGCCTGAACGCTGCCGCCCTCCTACCAAGGCTGAAGAAGGCCGGGATTACCGCCCTCAAAATTGAAGGGCGCCAGAGAGGCAAGGCCTACATATCGCAGGTGGTTAAAGCCTTCAGGCAAGCGGTGGATGTGCTGGATGCCGGCGGCAATGCAGAGGCCGAAGTTTCTGCCATGCTGAGTGCGATGACAGAGGGTGGGCGCGAGACCACCGGTGCCTATAAAAAGATCTGGAGATAATCATGAGCGCCATAGAACTTGCCCTCGGCCCGTCTTTTTTTAACTGGTCTGCCGAGTATCTGCATGATTTTTATGCCCGAGTTGCTGATGAAGCGCCGGTGAGCCGTGTCTATATCGGTGAGGTGATCTGCGGGAAGCGCATGCCGTTTAACGACAAAGCATGGCCGCAAGTGATCGAACGTTTGGAGCGCGGTGGAAAGCAGGTGGTGCTTTCGACAATTGCGCTGCCTGTGACCAAGCGTGACCGCAACTCTATCGCCGATTTGTGCGAAATGGACATGCTGGTCGAGGTGAACGATGTGGCCGCGCTTGCCAAGCGTGCGGGCAAGCCATTTGCCGTTGGGCCATTCTTTAACGTCTATAACGAGGGCGCGGCGCAAACTTTGATTGACCGCGGCATGGAGAGCCTGTGCCCGCCTGTGGAGTTGCCGCTAAGCTCTCTTGCCACTATTGCCAAGGCATGTCCGCAGATCACGACGGAATTGTTTGCCTTTGGCCGTCTACCGCTTGCGGTCTCGGGGCGATGCTACCATGCGCGGGCGCATAAGCTACACAAAGATAGCTGCCAGTTTATCTGCGATCGTGATCTGGATGGCATGGATGTGGACACGCTGGACAACCAGCAATTTCTGGCTGCCAATGGCATTCAAACTCTTTCCCATAGTGTCCAAGCGCTGACTATGGCTGCCGATGAGCTTCGGGCCAATGGGGTCGGGCGCCTACGGCTGTCACCCCATAGCATTGACATGGTGAAAGTCAGCGAGGATTACGCGGCGATGCTGGCTGATCGCATCAACAGCGAGGAGCTGGAGGCGCGCCTGCGCAGCTTGCCTCTACCGGGGGCGTTAGCGAATGGCTATGTGGGCGGCAAGCCGGGCCATTTGTGGGCTGATTAATGATTGAGGGCGCGGTGTACGCGCCCTTTTCACAAACTAAGCTGCAGGCTGCTAAGCAAACTCGCTCTGTTGCAGGTAAAGCGATAACAGCTCGAACTGGTCTTGCAGATGGCGCAAGTGCAGCTCTGCGGCATGTTCGGCTTCTCTGTTGCGAATTGCCAAATAGATCTGCTCCAACTGCTTTGGCTGGTACAAGGGCCGGCTCATTGCGGTGGCAAACTGCAAATGCAGGCGGTGACTCTGATCGCGCAAACTTGTCAGAATGCGCAGCATTCGAGAGTTACCCGCGATTTGCGGTATATGCTCGTGGAAGTGGCGATCTGCCAAGGTCCAAGAAAGCATATTATGCAGCTCGATGGCCGATTGCATCTGCTTGATTGCTTGGCTTAGCTCTTCCAGCTGCTCTGATTCTTGCCAGTTTAGCGCTGCCTGACGAACAGCAACGGTTTCCAGATTGAAAAATAATTCAAAAAGCTCTTTCAAGTCTTGCTGGGAGATCGGCAACACCGTCATGCCGTGGCGGGCGCGCACTTGGACAAGCCCGTCGCGCTGCAACAGGAGCATGGCCTCTCGAACCGGAGTGCGGCTCATTCCCAAATGTTCCGCCGCTTCGCGCTCAAGCATCTGAGTGCCGGATGCAATCTCGTTAGAGAGGATAGCGACTTTTAGCTTCTTATAGGCGAGTGCCGTATTTGACGATTGATTATGCATCGGCGTATATCACTGGTTAGTTATACGTTTAACCTACACCTGCTAAGTGCATCTGTCGAGGCGGGATCCCGCAGAACCTTCTCAAGCGGTTTTGTTTTCAGGCATAAAAACTAAACAAAACCGGAGATTTCCTGCAAGCGGTATATTACGCGCACGCCAATGATAGCCTATACGACTTTCGTCGATGCATGAAAGATCACTTGGTCCGCGGTACCTTTTGGGCGGACCAAGTGTTCTACATATCAGGCCTTGCCTAGCTCTTTGGCGTGCAACCAATCAGCGTGTTTTGGGGCTTTTTTGGTGCGGCTCCATTCTTCCAGCATCTCCCACTTAACGGCATCAAGGCGCTTTAGTTTTTCCTCTTCTGCCGGATCCGGGCAAGCAAGCTCGACACGATGGCCGTTTGGATCGAAGAAATAAATGCTATGGAAAATAGAGTGATCGGTGACACCGAGCACATCGATGCCATTGCCCTCCAGCTTTTCCTTAAAGCCTATTAAAGTTTCCCGGTCTTTCACTTTAAAAGCGATATGCTGCACCCATTCTGGTGTGTTGGGGTCCTTGCCCATCTCCGGTTTGGTTGGCAGCTCAAAGAAAGCCAGTACATTGCCATGTCCCGCATCCAAGAAGAGGTGCATATACGGATCTGGTTCATGGGTTGAGGGTACACGGTCCTCAGCGATGGCGAGGATGAAATCCATGTTCAGGTTCTTCGTGTACCACTCTACGGTTTCTTTTGCGTCTTTGCAGCGATAGGCCACATGGTGAATTTGTTCCACTTTCATGTCATCGTCCTCCTCACGATGGGGTGCCAGCAGCTTTGGCTAGACGAAATGCCTCGCTAAGCACGTCCCGGGCACCAATATGATTTGCCAGAATAAGCACAAGGCGCGCGTTCAAAGCGGTGCTTTGCGCTTCGCTCAGGCCCTCATGTGCGTTTAGCAGCTCGTTGTAGAAGCCATCCGGATCGATAATGTTTGGCTTGATTTCCAGCTTGGCGCTTGCAATCGTCATTGAGCGACCTCCTTGACTCTCTGCCCTATGGCTGTGCGCAAGGCCTGTGTGATTGCAGCCTCGCTATAGCTTTCAAAGCGTGCTGCGATGTGCTGATCTGGCCGGATGAGGTAGACTGCCTGCGCCGCCTCCCCCAAGTAGCGCTCGGCCAGCAAACTTTGCTCGCCAGCTGCGGTGGTCAGGCACAGGCTCGCAACAGAAATGCCCTCAATCTCGATAGAAGCGGGCAGATCAACATTAATCCCAAGAAGCTGGAAGTTATTGCCCAACTGATCAAGCAGCCAAGCCTCTCCTAGCGGAGCATCGCTGGCAGGGCTGCCCGGCCTGCTACGCCTTGGCATTTTTTCACAATCGGCACCATTGAGCTGTGAGCCATCATAGGTGCTTGGTACAGAAAGACGGCCGGAATTTACCAAGGGCCGTGCAAACGCAGCTTTCTCAGAAAGCTGTAGCACTGCGTCACGGAAAGTGCGGCTCATCGCAGATTTTGGTGTGATAAAGTCTGTTGCCCGGGAGGAATTGAGAATATTCTCATCCGCAGCCAAAATGCGCTCATCGTCATAGGTATCCAGCAGGGCTGCCGGTGCCTTGCCATCTATCACCAGCTTAAGCTTCCAGCACAGGTTATCAGTATCTTGCAGGCCGGAATTTGCGCCGCGGGCACCGAAGGGGGAAACCTGGTGAGCGGCATCACCTGCGAACAAGACACGCCCATGGCGGAACTTCTCCATGCGGCGACATTGGAAGGTATAGATTGACACCCACTCGAGCTCGAAGTCTACATCTTCGCCCAGCATGGCCTTCAACCGGGGAATGACGTTTTCCGGCTGTTTTTCCTTCTCTCGGTCGATATCCCAACCAAGCTGCAGATCAATCCGCCAAACATTGTCGGGTTGTTTATGCAGCAGTGCAGATTGCCCTTTGTTAAAGGGTGGATCAAACCAGAACCAACGTTCTGTCGGGAAGTCGGCCTGCATCACCACATCTGCAATAAGGAAGTTATCCTCGAACACCCGGCCAACGAAATCCAAGCCAAGCAGGGCGCGAATTGGCGAGGCAGCTCCATCACAAGGGATGAGCCAATCGGCGCTCAAGGTGTAGGGACCTTCCGGTGTTTCTACTGTTAAATCAACCCGCTCGCCCGACTGAGCAACTTTGGTAACCCTGCTTTTGCCGCGCAGTTCGATAGGTTTGCCTTCCGCCTGCAGATCGCGCAACCGCTCCACCAGATATTGTTCAAGGTAGTATTGCTGCAAGTTGATAAAGGCGGGCCGCTTGTGGCCTTCTTCCGGCAGAAGATCGAAGGAATAAACCTGGCGATCTTCAAAGAAGACCTTGCCCATATTCCATTGCACGCCTTTTTCTACGAATTTGTCACCGCAGCCAAGGCGATCGAGAATTTCCAAGGGGCGCTTGGCATAGCACACGGCGCGCGAGCCCCAGCTAACGCGGTCATTCTCATCCAGCACCAACACCGGCACATCTTGCTGGGCAAGATCAATTGCAGTAGCAAGACCGATTGGCCCCGCTCCGACAACAACCACCTGATGATGTGCTGGCTCGGCGCTATCCTGATCTACTGATCGCTCATAGGGGTACAAAGGGATTTCAAATATATGCGTCATATGCGCTGCCTCCCAACAGCCACCTTCCTGCAGGTCCGCTAGCCCTGCAGGGCCTCCCAAAGCTCGCGATCACGATCAGCTGTCCAAATGCGTGGCGTATCGATATCCAAGGCCTCGTCATAGGCTCTGGCCACATTGAATGGCAGGCAATGCTCGTAGATCGCGTAGTCTTTAAACTTGGGATCACACTCAGCACGGACAGCATCCCATGCCTCTTTAAGCGAACCACCACGCAAAGCCACTTGGGCGGCGGGTTTGTAGGTTGAGGTGACAAAATCCTTGGTAGAATCGAGGGCCGCATTGACCATGCTCTGCCCAACAAGCGCATCGCCGCGCCCTGGGGCTATGGCATCCAGATTAAACCCGCGGATTCGCTCCAGCGTTGTTGGCCAATCATGGAAGTGGCCATCACCGCAGTAACAGGCCGAGTGATACTCGACTATATCGCCAGTGTACATCACGTTTTCATCTGGCACGTAGGCGACAATGTCTCCTGCGGTATGTGCGCGCCCAAGATGCATGAGATCAACGCGACGATTGCCAAGGTAAACTGTCATCCTGTCGTTGAATGTGGTTGTTGGCCACGTCAATCCCGGGATGCTCTCATGGCCCTCAAACAAGCGCGGGAAGCGCTCGAACTCGCTGGCCCAGTCTTCCTTACCGCGCTCGGCAACCATAGAGCGGGCCTTTTCTCCCATAATGATTTGCGGCGACCCAAATGCTGAGGCGCCTAACACACGCACCGCGTGGTAGTGCGTGAGCACCACATGGCTGATGGGCTTATCGGTGACGGAACGGACGCATTCAATCACCTTGTTCGCCAGCTTCGGGGTGGCTTGCGCTTCGATGATCATGACGCTGTCATCGCCGATAATCACACCGGAATTAGGATCTCCTTCGGCTGTGAAGGCGTAGAGATCGCGGCCGACTTCGGTGAAGGAGATTTTCTTCTCGGTCAGATCGCCAGCGGATGCGAAAGTTTTTGCCATTGTTTAGGCCTCTTGCGTTAATTTACTAACCGGCGCATGAGCCGGGGCTGGTGTGATTGTGCCTGAGCAGGAACCAAAGCCGATGCGGTAGCCATTGCCCTGTGCCCAGCCGGTCAGAGTGACCGTGTCGCCATCCTCAAGGAAAATGCGCGACGTAGCATCGGCTAATTGCAGAGGCTCCTTACCACCCCATGTCAGCTCCATAAGCGAACCGAACTCGCTCTTTTCAGCGCCGGAGATTGTGCCGGAGCCTAGCAGATCGCCTGTGTTCATCTTGCAGCCGCCAATGGCGTGATGCGCCAACTGCTGGGCGGCCGAATAATACATGCGGTTGTAGTTGGTTCGGGTGATGCGGGTGGGTGATGCAGCGCCTTCGGGCTGTAAATAGGCCTCCAGCTCGATATCGTAGAGCATTGGGCCGGGTTCGTGGAGGTAGGGCAGCAGCTCCTTTTCGCGCGGAGGTGTTGCGCAGCGAAACTCTTCAAGGGCCGCTTTGGTGACTACCCAAGGGCTGATAGTGGTAGCAAACGCCTTTGCCTGAAACGGCCCCAGCGGCTGGTATTCCCACCCCTGAATATCTCGGGCGGACCAATCGTTGAGCAGCACATACCCGAAGATCATGTCATCCGCCTGCTGGACGCTGATAGGCTCGCCCATGCGGCTTGGCGTTGCAACAACAGCGCCCATCTCCAATTCCATATCAAGGCGGGCGCATGGCTTGAACGATGGCACTTCTGCCGTTGGTGCCTTGACTTGACCTAGTGGCCGACGCACATCATGCCCAGAAGCGACAACCGTAGAAGCGCGGCCGTTATAGCCGATCGGGATATGCAGCCAGTTGGGCGGCAGTGCATTTTCCGGCCCGCGCAAAATGCTGCCAATATTCATGGCGTGCTGTTTTCCGGCGTAGAAATCAGTGTACTCAGCCACTTGGAAGGGTAGGAAAAGCTGTGCCTCAGCCATCGGCACAAGCGCACGCTCGCAGTGAGTTGAACTTTCTCTTAGCACTGGGTTGCCGTTTTCACGGAACAGCTCTTGCAAGCTAGAGCGCACATTATCCCATGCCGCTGCGCCTAGAGACATGAAGGCATTGAGCTGCGGCTGATTGAATACCGGCTCATCGGCGGCTTGCACGAGACCTTCAGCTTCCAGAAATGCCAGATCAATAATGCACGAACCAAGGGCGACGCCGCAGCGTGGTTCCTCCCCTTTACGCGCAAAAACGCCATAGGGAAGGTTCTGAATTGGGAAATGGCTATCCGCTTCGTTGGCGGAGAGAACCCAGCTTTGCATATCTCACCTAAAATAAGGTTGTCAGGACGTGTGTTGGTGGCGTGGAACTCATGAATATATGCGAGCGCAAATTCACGTTGTCGTTCACGCCATAAAATTAGTTTCATATGTAACTTTGTCAATTACTTGCGCGATCATTTTGCAGTTTTTTCGATACTACTTTAGTTCAACGTATCCTTAAATCATTGTTTATATTATGTTTATCATATTGAATTTTGAGAAAATGATAAATTGACTTTTAGTTTCACTTGATACTATCAATGGCACAATATAAGTATGCATAAGTACATTGCACGGTATCAACGGGCCACAAATGGCGCTAACAGACAGAAAAAGAATGAGCGAAGCTTTCAATCTTGCCGGTTTTTTTCCCTATCAGGTGCGGGTGTTTTCAACTGTCATCAGTGAAACCATCGCGCAGGTTTATGGCGCGAAATACGGACTTAGCGTGAGTGAGTGGCGCACCATGGCAATCTTGGGCAGTCATCAGGCTTTGTCTGCTAGCGAGATTGTTGCCCGGTCGAGTATGGACAAAGTCAGTGTTAGCCGCGCTGTTCAGAGCCTTCGCAAGATCGGATATCTCAAACGGGATATCGATGGGGATGACCGTCGCAAATCCGTATTGCGATTAACCGAAGACGGGCAAGCTGTGTTTGCTTCGCTCATCCCTCTGGTTCGCGAAGTGGAAAAAAAGCTGCTGGAGCCACTTGAAAAGGGCGAACGCGCACAATTGGCACAGCTAATGCAAAAGGTGCAGGCACAAGCTTTTGCCTTGCAAGGAGAGTTGCGCAGTCAAGAGGCTGAGACCCAGGACACCTAATTAGGTGCGGGCGCTTGCTGCAACCCATGGGGGAGGATAATGAGCGGGATCACACTTTACGATTACTGGCGCTCCTCTGCCAGCTACCGCGTTCGGCTTGCGCTTGCCGTTAAAGGGCTGGAGTATAGGACGCATCCGGTAAATCTGCTGGTGGGCGCACATAAAGCAGCGCCGCATCTACAGCGCAATCCGCAAGCTTTTGTGCCAGTTATGGAGATTGAAGGGGTGGAACTCACCCAATCTCTGGCGATTATTGATTATCTTGAGGAGCGGTTTCCCACGCCGGCCCTCTTGCCTGAAGACTTTCTTGAACGGGCACAGGTGCGCGCCCTTGCGCATGCCCTGGCCGTTGATATCCACCCGGTTTGTAACTTAAGCATCGTGAAGGAAATAGCTCTGCTAAGCGATGCAGGCGATGAAGCAAAGAAGGCATGGATGCAGCGCCATATTCGCCGCGGCCTCTGCGCCTTTGAAAAGCTGCTCGAACGCGGCAAGCCGGGGCGCTTTTGTTTTAAAGACAGGATTGGCTTAGCGGATATTGTGCTGTTGCCGCAGATCTACAATGCAGACCGATGGAGCGCAGAACGCAGTGACCTACCGCTTATTTGCGGGATCGTCGAGCGATTACAGCAGGAAGAGGTCCTGCAAGCAGCGGCGCCACGTGAACCGTTGGGCACCACGACGCACTAATTAAGTACGCATGGATGTTTTGCGAGGATAGCCGAGCGATTTAATCTGGTGGAATTTGCGATTGAATGCGCAACAGCGTTTTGCGGCGCTACAACACTGGCCTAAAGTGCACTGGACCCAATTCCAGACACCTGAGCTTGCCATGATAACCAAACCCCGCCATTTTCTTGAGGATGTCTTTGCCCATGCAATTGCAGCGGCGCAACCAAGCAAGCGCCTCCCTGCTTTTTTACCGGAGCCGCCTGAGAATGGCCGCACTCTCGTATTTGGCGCTGGCAAGGCAGCAGCAGCCATGGCCCAAACGCTGGAGACCCACTGGAACGGCCCTTTGAGCGGTTTGGTTGTCACCAGCTATGGCAGCCGCAGCCCTTGCCAGCATATCCAGGTGGAAGAAGCGGGGCACCCTATTCCCGATGAGGCAGGTGCACGCGCTGCGACGCGCATGCTTGAGCTGGTGCAAGGACTGAGTGATCAGGATTTGGTTATTTCTCTGATCTCCGGCGGTGGCTCTGCCTTGCTGCCGCTGCCGCAGTACGGACTGTCTTTGCAAGAAAAACAACGCATTAGCAAAGACTTACTAAAAAGCGGCGCACGCATTGGCGAAATTAATTGCGTACGCAAACACCTCTCCCGCATTAAAGGTGGGCAGTTGGCGGCCGCGTGCGCCCCGGCAAGACTGGTGAATTTGATGATCTCCGATGTGCCGGGCGACGCCGTGAGTGACATCGCTTCGGGGCCTACTGTTGGCGACCCGACAACTTGCAGAGACGCACTGCAAATTATTGATCGCTATGGCATTTCTATCGGCTCACCTTGGCGAGAGGCTTTGCGAAAAGGGCAATTTGAAACAGTCTCGCCAAATGATCCCCGGTTAGCCCGTGTTACGAGCCACCTTATTGCCACACCGCAGCAAGCGCTGGAGGCAGCCGCAGCCTACGCAGAATCGCAGGGGGTGGCCACCTACATCCTTTCTGATGCTGTGGAGGGTGAGGCGCGTGATGTTGGACAAGTTCATGCCGCGATTGCCCGGCAAGTTGCTAAACATGGGCAACCCTTTGCACCGCCATGCCTGATTTTGAGCGGAGGAGAAACCACAGTAACTGTAAGCGGCAAAGGGCGCGGCGGACGCAATGTAGAGTTTTTGCTCTCCTGTCTGCAAGCTCTTGGTGGAATGGAAGGTGTTTACGGCCTAGCAGCAGATACCGACGGGATCGACGGGAGAGAGGCGGTTGCAGGTGCCGTGTTTGGGCCAGACACATTGGCCCGGGCTTTCTCACGTGGGCTGTTGCCGCAAGCGGCTCTGGACAACAACGACGCGCACCATTTTTTCGAGGTGCTTAACGACCAAGTGATCACTGGAGCGACTCACACCAATGTCAATGATTTCCGAGCGCTACTTGTGCTTGAAAGGTTATAGCGCCTTGCACTTTCGACAATCTCATTGTTAAAATCATCACCAAAGTCGACTTTTTTGTAAATTTTGCTAGGTTTTAACTTATAATTCTTCAAAGTTAAGATCCCGCTGCTAAAAACGCGGAGGGACCCGATGGCAAAAGATATTATTTTGATTGGTGCGCCAATAGAGACAGGCACGCATCTGGCTGGTTGCCGAATGGGACCGGATGCACTGCGCTGTGCCAAGCTTGGCGAAACTCTGGAGGCTCTTGGCAATCTGGTTTGCGACTGGGGCAACTTACGGGTCGTGCCTGAAAAAGGGCCCGTACACCCCAACAAGGCCATTCACGATCTTGACGAAATCGTTGCGTGGACCAAGGCCCTACAAAAGAAAACAGCAGAGGCAGCCCGGGGCGGCAGCTTCCCGATTATCATGGGGGGAGATCATTCTCTCGCTATGGGTAGTGTAAGCGGGTTGGCGCAAGTGGCCAAAGAGCAGAATCGGCCATTTTATGTACTCTGGCTTGATGCACATCCTGATTATCATATGCTTGAAACCACGAGGAGTGGCAACTTGCATGGCACTCCCGTTGCTTACTACACAGGCAGAGCAGGGTTTGAGGGCTATTTCCCGCCGGTTACAGCGCCGGTTTCTCCAAAAAACATATGTATGATGGGCCTGCGCAGTGTAGACGATGCAGAACACGATTTCCTGCAGGAGGACGGCGTGTTGGCCTATGACATGCGGGCAATAGATGAGCAGGGAGTTTCGAAGCCTCTGCAAGATTTCTTAGAAAACGTAAGAGACACCAACGGGCTCTTGCATGTTAGTTTTGACGTTGACTTTCTTGAGCCAGACATCGCCCCTGCGGTTGGTACGACGGTGCCCGGCGGCGCCACTTTCCGCGAAGCTCACCTGATCATGGAGATTCTGGCGGACAGCGGATTGGTTAGCTCACTTGATTTGGTGGAACTTAATCCATTTCTAGATGAGCGCGGTAAAACAGCAAGCCTGATGGTTGATTTCGTCGCCAGCCTATTTGGCAAGCGTGTGCTGGATCGACCAACCCGCCCTGCACATGGGCCGTTTATGTCATAATTGTAAAGCGACACTGCCAAAGATGTCGGATAGTCAGCTTTACACAACCATTAGGTGTATATAAGTGTAAAGCAACCTCATAATGTTGCTGGCTCCGCTGCCCCGCCGCTAGAGGATACCCTCTTTACCCCTTAAGCAGCGGAGCCCACCCTTTCCCAAAAGACAAATGAGCGCGTATTCTCAATAGAGTTTTACGATGCGTCGCTTGAGGTTATTTCTCTTCATCTATGCTCTGTGTTGTCCCTGCGGGATTTACAGATTGCACAAAGCTGGCTAGGAAACGCTACCTTTACCAACAAGAGCCTCTCCGTATGTTTGCGCCAGCCTGTAAGAAGATCTTTTTTGATACCGTTGAGTTGTACAAAGTTCTGCTAAAGGCCATGGTGCCGACAATTGTTCTTGTCAAGTTTGCGGTTGAGATCGGGGCGCTTGACTATCTTGCGCAGCTTCTTGGGCCCGTCATGGGGGCGCTGGGGCTTCCCGCAGCCGCGGGTATCGTCTTTGCTTCCGGCTTGCTGGTTAACAACTATGCCGCCTGCGCTGCTCTGGTGGCAATCCTCCCCTTCACACCGCTCTCTGTGGCTCAGGCAACCGTGTTGCTTTCCATGGTTATGTTCGCCCACGCGCTGCCAGTGGAACAAGGGATTAGCCGCAAGGCTGGCATTAGCTTTGTATTTTCGTCCGGTCTCAGGTTTCTTACCGCTATTGCTTACGGCGCATTGCTTCACTTCATCTATAGTAGCACGCAGACCCTACAACATCCGCTCGACCTTTCATGGATGACGGTGAACACCGGCAGTGAAGACCCCCTGACAAGCTGGGCCCTCTCCAACGCATCCCTGTTGTTCTCGCTGTTTTGGGTGATTTTAGCGCTGGTTGCACTGCTGCGCGTGCTGGATCATTTCAAAGTGACCGAGTTTTTAGCGCAGATATTTTCGCCATTTCTTAGCATTATGGGCATCAGCAAAGCCGCAACTAACATCACTATGATTGGGGTGTTGATGGGCCTTTCTTACGGCGGAGGCCTGATCATCAAGGAAGCTAAAGAGGGCCACCTCGGAGCGAGGGATGTGGTGCTTTCCCTCTCCTTTATGGGCATCTGCCACGGATTGATTGAAGACCCGTTGTTTATCATGGCATTTGGCGGGCATTGGAGTGGTGTTGTCGTTGGCCGATTTGTGTTCTCAATTGTGGTTATGATTGCGCTTAGCCGACTGCTGGCTCTGATTCCTGACAGCACCTTCGAGCGGCTGTTTTATCGCCCTTCAAAAGACACTACAGCGAGAGAAGCAACCTAGGCCCGTGTCAAACGGTATTGCTGCCGATAAGTCGAGGGACTGATACCCAGATGCCGTTTAAAGTGATGACGCAGTGTAATCGCGCTGTTGAAGCCTGCATGAAAAGCGACCGCATCCAGCCCCATATCGTAGTGCGTTTCTAGCAATTCCTGCGCTTTTTGCAATCGGAGGCCGCGGATCCACTCCCCAGGAGGTTGGCCCAAGTGCTCTTTAAACTTGCGCAGAAAGGTACGGCGCGACATGCCAGCATGCTCAGCCAACTCCGCAATCGAGTAGGCCTGTTGCAAATTGGCTTTTTGATACTCGATTGTTTCCTGCAGCCGTTTTGAAGGGTTTTCGGGCAATACCGGCTGCGAGTGAACTTGGACTTGAAAGCCTTCTCTTAGAGAGGGAACCACTAGTCGCTTGGCAACTGCATTTGCTTTTGCTTGACCATAAAACAGGCGGGTTATGTGCAAGCACAAGTCCAACCCAGCCGCACTGCCGGCAGATGTTAAAACAAAGCCACACTCGACATAAAGTGTGTTGGCCTTGTAGTTTATTTCTGGGAAGGAAGCGATAAACTCATCGGCATAACGCCAGTGGGTTGTCGCGGACTTTCCGTTCAGCAACCCTGCTTGCGCCAAGAGAAACGCCCCTGAGCAGATGGAGGCGACACGGGTACCCTTGGCTGCAGCGTCTTGCAGCACCGCAATTAAATCCGCTGGGGGCTTTGCGGCAAGATCCCGCCAGCCGGGCACGATTATAACATCCGCATCTTTCAAGGCAGCGCGATTGGGCTTGGCGAAGAACTCCATTCCATTTGAAGCGATCAGTGGCGCTGGATCGACAGCGACTGTTTCAAAACTGAACCAGTCACCTGCAAACTCTGGCCGCGGGAGGCCAAAAACCTCATAGGCCATGCTGTATTCGAAAAGGCACAGCCCCGAATAAGCCAAAGCGACAACACGGTAGGTTTTTGCCACACCTGTTCTCCAACATCATCAAGATTGGCACTATCCTATCGAATAATGCATTTTGCGCCACTCATTTTACATGGGCATCATGCTTATGCTCTGTTCATCAACTCAAAAGATGGAGAGACCAATGGGCAAGGCAACTGAGTACCCCGCAGCAGATTCGCTAAGCGCAGCAGCACATTTTTCTAAGTTGTTGGCATTTGAAACCGACTGCAGTGATGTACACCAAGACCTAGAAACCGGAGCAGGCGACTTTATTTTGCTTGATGTGCGCGGAGAAGATGCTTTTGCTACCGGGCACATTGAGGGCGCAGCCTCGCTTCCACACTCCCAGATTTGCAGCAAGGCAATAGAGCCATTTAGTGCCTCTGCCTTATTGATCGTTTATTGTGCAGGGCCGCACTGTAACGGAGCAGACAAAGCGGCGCTTAAACTGGCAGCGTTAGGGAGAAAAACCAAGAAGATGCTCGGGGGCGTACTCGGTTGGCAGTCAGAAGGATTTGAACTGGTGGATGGCATCTAGCTTTCTAGCTTAGTACGCCCAAAAAGGAATAGTTGCCCGCCGATAGTAATCAGCGGGCAACTAGAAATCACTGCTTCTTATTGAAAATGCGGCCAAAAATGAGAGGGCCGTGACGATTTTCCATAATAGCGGTGATACGCCAAGCGACGTTTGGATGGGAGCTACCAAAGTTGGCGATCAAGCTCCAGAAGCTGCCTTTGTTTACTTGTTCGCAACGATACTCCTGCGCATTCACATCAAGGTTATGGTGTTTTCCAGCGGCAAGCATAAACAACCCGCGGCAATCATGGTCGCCTGTAAGCTTGTAACCGACTTTGTCGCAGCCGTATTCCGCAGCACGTGACATTGGCAGACCAATCAACCACGCAATTCCGGGCAGCATCGAAAGCGTGCGGAAAAATGCATAGAACAAAGTGACATGGCCGAAGCGGATATGACCCAGCTCATGACCAAGGATAAAGCGCAGGGCTGTTGGATCTGCCCCGTTGAGCGCCTTGGTTACAACATCCGAATACACCATGCCGTATTTGCGGTAGCCGGGGACACAGGTTGCATAGGCGTTGATTTGGCCATTCCCGTTAATCATATAGAGCTCGGGCGTGACCTTCATGCCAAGCTCATCAGCAAGCTCTTTCCAATGCTTGTAGAGCTGCGGAAATTGACGCTCTGTCACATGGATTGCGTTTGAGCGCGCGTGGCCATAGCCCTGCCCAAAGCTCCAGAACATAAACAGGATAAGTCCAATCGGCGCTATCAACACATACACAGTGTCTAGCTCTTCAAGGGTTTCGACCAGCTCTCGCTCTTCCTGATCCAGCGCCTGCCAGATTTGCGGGTCCGTCATTTCTTCCGCTTCAGGATTATCAAGCCGATACTCTACAATTTGCTCTTGCTTCAACTCTGCAACAAGCTCTTCACCCCCCAGTGAAAAACCCAGTGTCACAAAGAAAAACACTACTGTCAGGATAACAGAGAGAAAAAACAGCGGACGCTCCTTTGGATGGCGGAGCTTTTTGATGTCTTTATCACAAACAGAACACATTTTACCTACCTCTTTTCCAAGGTTCTACGCGTCTAAGCCAGTGCCTGTTGTGCTTTAGGGAACAGTCATCTAGTTGAATGTGATCACCCTACCAGATTTTTTGTAATTATTTTTCACTATTTGTCGTTATTCAACCACACAATCATTGCGAAAACCTACAATCACAGACATAATCACTGTTGTTGATGTGAATTTTTTTCAAAAGGATGCTTGGAGAATATGCAACAGGTCGTAGAGTGGATCGCGGCAGACTGGGGGACTTCCAATCTGCGTGTTTGGATAGTCGATCAGCAAGGCAGCGTGATCGCTGCCCACAGCTCCGCAAAGGGCATGGCCGCTCTTACCAGAGATGAATTTGAACCCGCCCTTCTTGAGCTTATTGAGCCTTATCTGAGCCCCGAGCGATGCACTCCCGTGCTTGCTTGTGGCATGGTTGGGGCAAAGCAAGGATGGTGCGAGGCGCCTTATACCGCCGCCCCCTGCCAACCCGGCAGCCTTACAGGTGCGGCAAACCCCGACCTCACCGACAAGCGCATAACTGTCAAAATTCTACCGGGCGTTAAACAGAACAGCCCTGCAGATGTTATGCGCGGCGAAGAAACGCAGATTGCTGGCTTTCTTCGAGATATGCCCGAGTATCACGGCTCCCTTTGTTTACCTGGAACGCATAGCAAGTGGGTTGAAGTTGCCAATGGCCGCATTGTAAGTTTTGCGACGTTTATGAGCGGAGAGATGTTTGCTTTGCTCGGCTCGCATTCAGTTCTACGTCACGCTGTAGAAGATGGCACATGGGACCGGCGCGCATTTGTTGAAGCAGTTGGAGATAGCTTTACCGCACCAGGCGCAACAACCCGAGCGCTGTTCTCGATACGGGCCAGCTCACTTTTGCACGGTGTTTCGCCAACGCATGCTCGCTCTCGCCTTTCCGGACTGCTGCTTGGGGTAGAGCTACATGGCGCAGAGCATTATTGGCGCGACCAGAACGTACATCTAATCGGTGACCCTAGTCTATGCGAGAATTACCAAGTCGCATTGAGAGAAGTCGGTAAGGAAGCCGGAATTGTTTCAGGTGAAGCCCTTGTATTATCAGGCCTTCGTTCTGCATTTAAGGAGTTAACAGCGTGAAAAGAGAGATAATTGCAATCCTACGGGGTGTACAGCCCCATGAAGCCCTAGAGGTAGGAGCAGCTCTGGTGGAAGAAGGAATTAACCAGATAGAAGTGCCGCTGAACTCGCCTCAGCCGCTGAATTCCATTGCCCGTTTGGCAGAGGTGTTTGGCGATAAAATCATGATCGGAGCTGGCACCGTTTTAACGCGCCAGAATGTAGAGGACGTTCGCAGCGCAGGTGGATCTTTTGTCGTTTCGCCTGACTGCAACGCCGAAGTAATCACGGAAACCAAAAATGTTGGAATGCGTTCCATTCCCGGTGTCTTAACGCCAACAGAGTGTCTTACAGCGTTACGATACGGCGCGGACGGGCTTAAGTTTTTTCCCGCCTCGATTATCGGGCCAAGTGGGTTTGCCGCTGTTTCAGCTGTACTGCCAAAGGGCACCAAAACCTATGCTGTGGGCGGCGTGGGCCCGGCGAATTTTGCTGACTGGTTTGCAGTGGGTGTTACCGGATTTGGCATGGGCACTGGCATCTACAAACCCGGCATGAGCGCAGATGATGTGCGCAGGCGCGCCAAGGCTATTGTTCAGGCCTATAACAAAAATAATCTGTGACATTACTTTTCAAAACATCTTGAAGCTGCACTAGAATATTAATTCAACATAATTTAGATTTACAATTTACTATTACTATACTCCCTCTCAATACGAGGCTATTTTATATGAAGAACTTTTTTTCGATTTCCTTTGTTTTTATCATCCTCATTGCAGGCCTAATAGGTGTGTTCACACTTTTGTTTGCCAACGATCGCCAATTCGTACCAAACATACTTTTATCGACCGCAGCTGCTGCTTTCTATAGCCTGGTCGCCCTGTCATGCATCTTTCATTTTGGAGGAAGCATTCACAATCTTGCTATAGGTGGGCTTGCATTATGCTGCCTTGCTCTAGCTCACGCTCTCTACACTTCTTGGTTCGGTGATGCAGGAAACAACGTAATTCAAAATAGAATTGCTCTAGGAGTAGCTTGTTTAGCCCTACTTTATGTTAACCTAGTTCTGCTGATAAAACCGCGCAGCGTCCGCGTCCGCGTCCTTATTGCAATCGCAGTTGGTAGTGTCGCCCTAGATATATTCATTGCTATACCAAGTATATACTCTCCTCTATCTAGCGGATTTGTAGTTATTGGTATTCTCACGATAATAGCCACGTGCTCCACTATTGCAGCAGTGGCACTGAACCTATCTATACACGATTAATGTATTGAGAATGAAAAGCATGGCGGAGAGTGAGGGATTCGAACCCTCGGAACGCTTGCGCGCTCAACGGTTTTCGAGACCGCCCCGTTCGACCACTCCGGCAACTCTCCGCGTATGGTGTGATCGTGTGGGCCGCACAATAGCCAGCGGCTACAAAAATCGCAAGGGGTGAGAAAGACTTACACGCTTTTCCCACAAGCGCGGTGGTTTTGACAAGCCAAAGTGCGGGCGCGCAGTTATACCGCCCGCCCGCACACTCTTTTCCAAGCTCAAGCGGATTGAACTTCCTGCAGGAATTCATCTATCTTGCGCGAAAGTTCCTCGGCATTTTTGGAAAGAATATCCGCCTGCGAACCAACATTAGTAGCAACTTCGGCACTGTCCCCAATAGACGCGACCACGCCGGACATCTCTTGCTCACCTGTCTGCGACTGAGTCGAGGCCTCGGCGACCGAGCGGGAAATCTCTGCAACCGTCGCCGATTGCTGTTCAACTGCAGCGGCCACTGCTGATGATGACGTTGCAAGCGAGCCCATCATATTTGTCACCTCAATGATGGATTCGACTGCTTCACCAGACGCCGTCTGGATCGACGTAACCTGCTGCGAAATTTCCTCTGTTGCAGTAGCCGTCTGGTTTGCCAAACTCTTTACTTCAGAGGCAACAACAGCAAAGCCTTTACCCATCTCGCCAGCACGTGCAGCTTCAATTGTCGCATTTAGTGCCAACAAGTTGGTTTGATCGGCGATGTCCTTAATCATCTCCACAACTTCACCAATACGTTGCGCGGCATCCGATAGCGTCGTCACTGTTGCAGATGTCGCCTCGGCCTGTTGCTGAACCTGAGCAGCCACTTGATTTGACTGATTTGCCTCACCTGCGACCTCGCGAATGGACAGCGAAATCTCTTCACTTGCCGAGGCTACGGTTGCGACACTCTGTGTTGCCATAGAGACAGCCTGACCTGCATTGGAAGCCTGACTGGAAACCGCATCTACAGATGTTTGTAGTGTTGCAGAGGCATCTCGCAGAGAGCCGACAGACTTGTCAAACTGACCGATTGACAGCTGCACTCCAGTTTCGAAGCCAGCGACGGTTTGGCGCAGCTGCTTTTCTCGTTTAGCGCGGCGCTCGTTTTGCTGATCACGTTCGATGTTAAGGCGCTCACGCTCGCGCGCATTTTCCTGAAAAACAAGTAGTGTACGCGCCATCGCGGCGAACTCGTCTTTACCCTTAGTGCCTTTGATCTCATGATCAACGGAGCCATTAGCAAGACTGATCATCTCCGAACTCAGACGACGGAGAGGTCGCGTAATGAAGAAGCCGACAACCAGTGCCAAAACAAGAATCACAAAACACGAACCAAGTGCACCGATGACAAATACATGGCGGAAACTAGAATAGGCTTCGTCAAACTCTGCCTGCGCCTTTGCTGCACTTTTTTCCGCATTTCGGACCAGTGAGCGCACAGCCGGCGTTGCCGCAGAAATGTGATTGTTGGCGCGCTGACGCAGAGCTGCTGCCTTTTTACGAAGGCCATCAATACTCTCAACAGCTCCGACATAGGCATCCCATTTTTCAGTAATTGCCTTTTTGGCCTCCTTGGTAAGGGCAATACCAGCGACTTTGCTTGCGCCTTTTTTCAAGGCCGCATCAAACTGTTCTCGCTCTTTTTCGAAGCCTTCGGCAACAACCGACCAGTTCAACTTATCCATTTGCAGACTCACAATTGCCAGCGAGGATAATGAAGGGTTCATGGGGTTTTTGCGACGCTGCGCTTGCACTTCCTTTTGCAAAGCCGCACTGGCAGCATAGACCGCGCCTTTAGCACCCTCAGAATTACTAAAGCCGATTTCAGTGACGGTGTCTACTGAGTACGCAAAAGCTTCAAGGTAGGCATCGATTCGCTCTTCGATTCGATCCAGCGAGCGTCGCTCACCCTTACCCATGCTAAGCTCTTTAACCTCAGCCACTTTCTTGTGTGCACTATCAACCGCGACCTGGGCTAGCTGCTTTGCATATAGATCCGGCGAGGCCTCAAACTCAGTATTGATGAGACGAAGTCGCTCGGTGATAGAACCAATTTCAATAGCATCTCTGGCGATTTCGCTATAAATCTTCGCCTTTTCACGGCTAAGCTGGTTTTGCTGCTGGAGGTCATTAAACAATACAATTGCGATTAACAATACCGCAACTGGTAGCAATCCCAACAACATAATTCTTGTCACGACTGAATAGAGCCAAGTCAAAGAACCCAGCTTTTTTATTAGTGCACGCATTCACCCCACCCCTAGAAGTCTGTCGCTTCCTAAATATAGACCATCGACGCTTTCATAACAGAATTTTCAACAATCGAGGGTTGAATTTCATCTATTTGTCTTGGATTTGCACCATTATTTCCCTCCATTTGCGGAGAAGCAATATTTTATTTTTATTAAGACTCTGCGATTTTTTAAATAAAATTCTAAACGACAAGCAAATTAGTCGCTTGTGAGCAGCGTGATTTCTTCAAGGCTCGTTTTGATGAAACAGTTTCAGGTATTGAGCGTTTGAACCTGTTTAGATGTGATCGCGTTGCTCACCACAGACCAATATTTGGTGGCGTATGCTTTTGCTCTTTATGAGGCCTGTTTGATTTGTAGGGAAAGTCCCTTGACTCCCGCTGTTTAGAAGGTATATTCCGCGAGCTTTAATTTAGCGGGTTCGCCCGCTTCATTGCGCTGCTCGAGGCTACTTTCTGGTTGCACGCTCTCATTACTCAAAATTCCAGAGTTTTGGACAGATTGTCGATTACTCCTGAAATCCGATGGGACGACTACAGCGGGAAAGGCCAAAGACCGCCACAGCGCGGCGCCGAAGAGCGCGCGTATTAATAAAAGGACGTGAACAATGTTCGCAGTCATCAAAACCGGTGGCAAACAGTACACCGTTGCTGCTAACGATCTTCTGAAGATCGAAAAAGTTTCTGCCGAAGCTGGCGAAACCGTCGTATTCGACGAAGTTCTGGTTGTTGGTTCTGAAGGTGATACCACCATCGGCGCCCCTACCGTGGAAGGCGCATCTGTAACCGCAGAGGTTGTAGAGCAGGGTCGTGATCGCAAGATCATCATCTTCAAAAAGCGTCGTCGCCAGAACTCCCGTCGTCGCAACGGCCACCGTCAGGCTTTCACCACCGTTCGTATCTCCGAGATTTTGACTGGTGGCGCAAAACCGGCTAAAAAAGCAGCAGCCAAGAAAGCTGAAGCAGCTCCTGCAGGTGCAGACGACCTGAAGAAGTTGAACGGCCTTGGCCCAGCAATCGAGAAAAAACTGAACGCAGCTGGCCTGACCACCTACGCTCAAGTTGCAGCTCTTTCTGCTGACGATATCGCCCGCATCGAAGAAGAACAGGGCCTGAAAGGCCGCTTCGAACGCGACAACTGGGTTGAACAAGCTAAGGAACTGGCTGCTAAGTAAGCAGTTCAGGACACGCTTAAGAGAAAAAACGAGGTTTCGTTATGGCTCATAAAAAAGCTGGCGGTTCATCCCGCAACGGTCGCGATACCGCGGGCCGTCGTCTAGGTATCAAAAAATTCGGTGGTGAAGTTGTTGTAGCTGGCAACATCATTGCACGTCAGCGTGGCACAAAATGGCACCCTGGCAATGGCGTTGGTATGGGCAAAGACCACACCATCTTTGCAACCGTTGATGGCAATGTTTCCTTTGCAACCAAACGCAATGGCCGAACTTACATTAACGTGATGCCAGTGGCGGAAGCCGCAGAGTAAAGCCGACGTGATCAAATCAAACCGTCGGCGTCTCATCGACCCGGCGGGATGAAGATCCGGCACTAGATCGAAAGATCAAAAGGGAAGATGGGGCGCCATCTTCCCTTTTTTCATTTCTACCTGCCGGAGAATTATCATGGTTATCGAATACGAGGAAATCCCAGAGGAAAGCAGTTGCATTGCGGCCGGGTTGCCGCAGGACACCGCGCGTCTGCGCATCGACACAGCGCGCAAGGATGATATGGCCGACATCCTGTTTTTGGCCAATAACCGCAAGATTGCTGAAGCGCTTTCCAATATGCCGCATCCCTTCTTGCTTGAAGACGCCAAGGCAATTGTGACCCGCTCCCAGCAGAGCGGTCAGCAGCAGGCGCTCTTCGCGATCCGCATGAAGAACACTGGCCGGCTTATTGGTGCAGTGGGCTTCTCCCCCTCCCTTGATGAGCCGGGTGCCTTACATTTGGGTTACTGGCTTGGTGAACCGTTCTGGGGCGTTGGCTTTGCAACAGAAGCGGCGCAAGCCGTGATTGACTACGCGTTTGAAGCGTGTGGTCACGATGAGCTTGTCGCCAGTTGCCGCTTGACCAACCCTGCGTCCAAACGTGTGCTAGAGCGCTGTGGCTTCCAATTTCAGGAACAGTCCATGGCGGCGTGTATGGCAGCCAGCGGGCGCGTTGCTGTCGAACGTTTCAGTTTAAAGCGCAGCACATGGAAAGCCTTAAAGCGCTGGGGGGCGCGTAATAATGAGAGAGCAGAAGCCTTCGCGATTGCATGATGTGCAACTACGCAACCTTCGAGCTGCAGATCTTGAGGTGTTCTGGAACTTGGGCTCTTGCAATTATAACGTGGTGCGCTGGCTCACCGGCGCACCGTGGCCGCCTCAGCGTAGCAATGCCGAAGATTTCTTTTCGCAGCTCTCCAGCGCGCCTTACCCGCTCGCTCCCATTCGCCGCGCCATTACGGTAGACGGAGCATTTGCAGGCACCATTGAACTCGCGTTGCCTGGCGACCTTGATGACCTCCCGCAATTGCCAACACTTGGCTATTGGCTGGGTGAGCCGTTCTGGGGCAAGGGCTTTGCCAGCCGTGCTGTGCGTCTAATCCTGCAGCAGGCGTTTGCAATTGAGGGTGTAGGCACAGTTGCTGCGCGCGCATTTCAAGATAACGCCGGTTCGCTTAACGTTCTTTCCAAGACTGGATTTAAGATAGTTGGGGCCTGCGAGCGCTACAGTAAAGCCCGCGGAGAAACCGTGGCTTGCCATATTTTGATAGTTACTCATGACGATTTTCTTGAAACAATAGGATCATAGATATGCAAAGCACTTTCACTGAAAATCTGGAAACTTCACGGTTGCTCTTGCGCGCGCCTGAAGAGCGGGACATTTCCAGCTTCCATCAATATCTCTCCGACTACGCAGTCTCCAGCATGCTTGCCAATGTCCCGCATCCATTCACACTGGAAGATGCACGAAACGGTTACCTTGCCTCGCTGGAAGAACGTAAAAGCGGCGACACACTGCGCTGGGTGATTGATAATGGCTCGGGTATGATTGGCCTTATCGTGGCGAAGGAATTGAACAGCGGGAGCGCGCATCTGGGCTACTGGCTGGGACCGCCATTTCATGGCCTTGGTTACATGCGCGAAGCGCTGGCGCGCGTGCTTGCCTATTTGTTTGACGAGCGCGGCATGAAGAGCGCTTCGGCTTGTGTGTTCGTTGATAACGAACGCTCTGCCAATGTGTTGCTACGTGCAGGTTTCACTATTACAGGCAGCTGTGTCAGCCCTAGCCTTGCCAGAGGTGAGGAGAACCTGCCAGACCAGATATTCACGCTCACACGTTCCGAATATGAAGCCATTAAATTACAATAGCTTAGTATCATTTTGGAGGTTTATTTATGTTTCCGATTATTAAGACAAAACGCTTTATTCTACGCCCGTATGAGCCCGAGGATGTTCACCGCGCCCATGAATACTTGAGGGACTATGACATCTCGAAGATGCTCATTCCGGTCCCCTATCCTTACAGCCTTAAAGACGCGCAAGAGTGGATAGATTTTAATCTCAGCAGCGATCCTAGCGAGGCGCGTAACTGGGTTATTGACGATGGCAGTGGGCTGATTGGCACTGTTGGCGCACGCAATTTGAAGGGTAAGACCTCCTTTGGTTATTGGGTTGGCAAGCCGCATTGGGGCAAAGGCATTATGAGCGAGGCAAGCCGCGCCGTGGCGGCGCATCTGTTCGTCGAGATGGAGCTTCCCAAGCTGTATGCAGGCGCCTTTGAGGAGAACCCGACCTCGCAGCATTTGCTGGGTAAGCTCGGCTTTAAAGAAGTCGGACGGGAGCTTGCCCTGAGCGCGGCGCGCGGTGAAGAGCAAATCCCGCACATTCTCTACGAGCTACCACGCGAGGTGTTTTTGTCAGAAGTGCTTGACAGCACCGCCCGCTAGCTCTTTAACAGCCTGCAAGCGTGCCTTGCAGGCACTCCCCTATCTCGGCTTGGCCGCTTCCGCCCATTATGCCAGCTCGGCAAAATGGTCACCTGCTTAGGAGCGTGGCCCGCCGCAACACAGAACAAGACTTAAGAGACAACAATGAAATTCCTCGATCAGGCAAAGATCTTCGTAAAATCCGGCGACGGCGGAGCAGGTAGCGTCAGTTTTCGCCGTGAAAAATATGTGGCGGAAGGCGGCCCTGATGGCGGCGATGGTGGCCGTGGCGGCGATGTTTGGGTTGAATGTGTCAACGGGCTGAATACGCTGATAGACTATCGCTATGCCCAGCACTTTAAGGCCAAAATCGGCATGCATGGCATGGGCCGTAACCGCACAGGCGCAAAAGGCGATGATGTGGTGCTGCGTGTTCCGCAGGGTACCGAGATCCTCGAGGAAGACAATGAAACCGTTATCGCTGATCTGACAGAAGAGGGGCAGCGCCTCTTGTTGATGCGCGGTGGCAATGGCGGTTTTGGTAACGCCCACTTTAAAACATCGACCAACCAGGCACCGCGCCATGCCAACCCCGGCCAATCGGGCGAAGAAAAATGGATTTGGCTGCGTTTGAAGCTGATTGCGGATGCAGGTTTGGTGGGCCTGCCGAATGCTGGCAAATCGACCTTTCTTTCTGCGGTTTCTGCCGCCAAGCCCAAAATAGCCGATTACCCGTTTACGACCATTCACCCAAACCTTGGTGTTTGTGAAATTGATGGCCGTGGCTTTGTGCTAGCCGACATTCCGGGCCTTATTGAAGGGGCACACGAGGGCACCGGCCTTGGGGATCGCTTCCTTGGCCACGTGGAGCGTTGCCGCGTGTTGTTGCATCTGGTTGATGGTTCGGGCGAAGAAGATCCGGCAGACGCATATCGCACCATTCGCGCAGAGTTGGAGGCCTATGGCCACGGGCTCGACGAAAAGCCCGAGATTGTCTGTCTTTCAAAAGCTGATGCCCTCTCGCCAGAACTGAGAGAAGAGCGCTTTGCAGCGCTTGAGGCCGCTTGCGGGCAGAAGCCTTTGATAATTTCTTCTGCCTCAGGCGAAAATATCGATACAGCACAGCGGATGATTATTCGCGAGATTGATCGCGACAAGCAAGAAGAGGCCAACAGCGTGCCTTCTGCAAAAGATGAGGGGTGGGCGCCTTAATGATGCGCAAGCCAAGCGACTATTCCCGCATTTGCGTTAAAATCGGCTCCGCGTTGCTGGTGGGTGACACCGGCCTTAAGCGCGCATGGCTGGAAGCGCTCGCTGATGATTTGCAAGCGCTTAGCAAAGCTGGCAAAGAGGTGCTGGTGGTTTCATCTGGCTCAATTGCGCTGGGTCGGCGGGTGCTTGGCCTTGCCGATGGCCCGCTTAAGCTGGAACAAGCGCAAGCGGCGGCCTCTGTGGGGCAAATTGCGCTGGCACAGGCTTATCAGGAAATACTCGGCGCACGCGGTTTAACGGCAGGGCAAATTCTGTTGACCCTGCAAGATACCGAGGAGCGGCGCCGCTACCTGAACGCACGCGAAACCATGGGCACCTTACTGAAACTCGGCGCTGTGCCGATTATCAACGAGAATGACAGCGTTGCCACCAACGAAATCCGTTATGGTGACAATGACCGGCTTGGCGCGCGCGTGGCGACAATGGCCGGAGCCGATTTGCTGGTGCTGCTTTCGGATGTGGACGGGCTTTACACCGCAGCCCCGCAGAAGGATCCGAACGCCGTGTTCTTGCCGGAGGTGTTGCAGGTAACCCCGAAAATTGAAGCCATGGCGGGCAGCGCAGGAACAGCGATGTCGTCCGGTGGCATGAAAACCAAAGTGGATGCGGCAAAAATCGCGCAAGCTGGCGGCACCACCATGGTGATTGGATCTGGGCAAGTGATGCATCCGTTGCAAGCGCTGGAAGACGGCGCGCGCTGCACTTGGTTCCCGGCTGCAGATTGCCCGGCAAACGCCCGAAAAAAGTGGATCAGCGGCCACTTGAAGCCTACCGGAGCGCTGCATCTTGATGCGGGCGCGCTTAAAGCAGTGCAAGCAGGCAAGAGCCTGTTGCCAGCCGGTATCACGCGCTGCGAGGGCAGCTTTCGCCGCGGCGATGCTGTCCGGCTGGTGGATTGCCAAGGGCGCGAAGCCGGACGCGGCCTGGTGGCCTATGATATTGGTGAGGCCAGCCTTATCATCGGACGAAATTCAACAGAAATAGAAGTTATTCTTGGCCATTCTGGCCGCGCGGAGATGATGCATCGCGACGATCTGGTTTTAGATGCACATGCGGCCTCACTGGCGTAGTTAACCTCTTTGAGTTTATGGGTGAAAACAGCATGACAAGCGATATTAGCACTCTAATGAGAGACATGGGCCTAAAGGCCCGCGCGGCAGCAAAAACACTTGCCAATGCCAGCGCAGAACAGAAAAACAACGCCCTACAAAAAATGGCCGATGCCATCCGCACTGCAGCACCAACTATACTTGCGGCAAATGCCGAGGATGTTGCCGCGATGCAGGCAGGAGGACAAAGTGCAGCCTTTTTGGACCGTGGCACACTGAACGAGGAGCGAGTGGAAGCGATTGCAAGCGCACTGGAGAGCATCGCACTGCTTGAGGATCCCATTGGTGCGGTCATAAGCGAGTGGGAGCGACCTAATGGTCTACAAATTGCACGCGTACGTACCCCGCTTGGCGTGATTGGCGTTATCTATGAAAGCCGCCCGAATGTAACAGCTGATGCCGGTGCCTTGTGTCTGAAGGCTGGCAATGCAGTGTTGCTGCGCGGCGGCTCTGACACCATCCGCTCGAACAAGGCTATTCACGCTGCATTGCAAAGCGGGCTTGCCGAGGCAGGCTTGCCTGAGGATGCCATCCAGATTGTCCCTGTTGCAGATCGCAGTGCAGTTGGCGAAATGCTGAAGGGGCTTGATGGTAATCTTGATGTAATTGTGCCGCGCGGGGGCAAGAGCCTTGTTGCGCGTGTGCAAAGCGAAGCACGCGTACCTGTGTTTGCCCACCTTGAGGGGCTGGTGCATATCTTTGTCGATAAGGCTGCGGACTTGGAAAAAGCAGTAGAGATCGTTGTCAATGCAAAGATGAGGCGCACAGGCATTTGCGGTGCCTTGGAAACACTATTGGTGGATGAGGCGGTTGCGGCCACGCACCTTCGCCCCATTGTGGATGCCCTACAAGCCAAAGGCTGCGAAGTGCGCGGCGATGACGACGTGCAGGCGCTGTGTAGTGGCGTCAATGCAGCGAGCGAAGAAGATTGGTCTACCGAGTATCTGGACGCGATTCTTTCCGTTCGGCTTGTGGGCGGCTTGGATGAAGCAATCGCGCATATTGACCGCTACTCGTCCCACCACACTGATTGCATTATTACCGAAGATGCGCAGGCCGCACAGCGCTTCCTTGCAGAAGTGGATAGCGCGATCGTGCTGCACAATGCCTCGACACAATTTGCCGATGGTGGTGAATTTGGCATGGGTGCGGAGATCGGCATCGCCACTGGCCGTATGCACGCACGCGGGCCTGTTGGTGTAGAGCAGCTCACCAGTTTCAAATACCGCGTGCAGGGGAGTGGCCAGAGCCGCCCATGATTGCATCTGGTGGAAATGCAGCCGCTTTCACGCGTCTGCCCCATGCCGAGGCAGGGAATAGGATCGGCCTGTTTGGCGGGTCGTTTAATCCGCCTCACCCGGGGCACGTGATGGTTGCACATACGGCATTGCAACGTTTGCAGCTGGATCAGGTGTGGTGGCTGGTGACACCGGGCAATCCACTCAAGTCCCATGGCGGCCTTGCGCCGCTCGCCGAACGTGTGTCTGCCTGCGAAAAGCTGGCACAGCATCCGCAAATGAGGGTTTGCGCTGTCGAGGCACGCCTTGGCAGTGCCTACACGGCAGACACCGTGAAGCGGCTACAGGTTATGCGGCCTTCGCTTCAGTTTTGCTGGATTATGGGTGCCGATAATCTTGCCGGTTTCCACCGGTGGCAAGCGTGGCGAGAGATAATGGAGGCTGTTCCTGTTGCGGTGGTAAACCGACCAGGAGCCACCTTATCGCCGCTATTTTCGCCTATGGCTATACGCTATGGGCGTGCACGGTTGAAAGAGGCGAACGCCGCAGCTTTGCTGAAGCGCCCTGCTCCGAACTGGACGTTTTTGCATTGTCCGCTGAACGCGACTTCTTCTAGTTTCCTCAGGGACATAGCTGCACGCCATAAAGTTTCAGGGGCATAACACCAGCAGTTTCGCCTTGAAATATCTCAGTTCATGGCGTTATCCTGCTTGACGAGAGCGCGGAATCTGTGCATTGCAGAGTGCTTTCACAGCAGAAACTGCTTAACTTCAAACCATGGCGAGGGCTTTCAAGCTGACCATGACTACCGATATTGAAGGGACCGATCCTATCGAGCCGCTTCACCCGCACGCAAACGATGCTGATCGGACCGTGCTAGAAACCATCCTCAGCAGCCTTGAAGACTCCAAGGCAGAGGACATTGTCTCACTAGATCTTGCTGGCAAAACGTCGCTAACAGACTTTCTCGTCGTGGCTTCAGGCCGTTCGCATCGTCATGTCGGTGCTGTGGCAGACCACTTGCTCAGCGATCTCAAGGAAGCCGGTTATGGCTCTGCCCGCGTAGAAGGCTTGCCAAACTGTGATTGGGTTTTGGTTGATATTGGCGATGCAATCATCCATATCTTCCGCCCCGAAGTGCGCGAGTTCTACAACGTAGAGCGCATGTGGTCTACCGAGAACGACGGTCCGACACAGTATATAAGCTAGGGTGCTACGGGCGCGTGTGGCAACGCACTCTCCCGCCGCCTACGGTTTTGTTGCGCAGGCTGTGGCGCCCGCCATTGCTTGCCTGCGCTTTTTTTAGAGCTCCTATGAAGATTACCATTGCATGCGTTGGCAAAATGAAAGCCGGCGCAGAGCGTGAATTGTACCAGCGCTATATTGATCGCGCGCGGAAAGCTGGACGCGGCGTTGGCTTTACCGATGTAAAACTGCTGGAACTTATGGAGAGCCGCGCCGGGCGGAGCGCAGAGCGAAAAGCCGAAGAAGCCGCTGCGCTGCTGAAAGCTATGCCTAGTGGCGCCAAGCTAATTGTGCTTGATGAGCGCGGAAAAACGCCAAGTTCAAAAGATTTTGCGCAGAAGCTGGGCAGCTGGAGCGGTCAAGGCACTAGTGATGTGGTGTTAGCCATTGGTGGTGCAGATGGGCACGGGGGAGACCTACTTACCCGCGCCGACCTCAAACTCGCACTTGGTGCGATGACATGGCCTCACCAGATTGTGCGGATCCTGTGCGCGGAGCAAATATACCGCGCGATTACAATTCTAAGCGGCCATCCCTATCACCGCGAATGACCCAGTTGCATATGGGGGGTGCCATCGCTGGTGGTGTCGAGTGATCTGCCCGATTTATCGAGTGTGCAGGTTATGCGGCTGCGGTAATTCGAAAAACTATCAAACGACACAACATCAACCGGCTTTTCAAGCTGCACTGTTATCTGCATGTATTGTCCACCTTGGAGTGTACGAACTGCTAGCAACTGGCCTTTGAACTCTTGGTTGAGATAGGTTCCCGCAACACTCCGCCCGAGCTGTAAGGCCTGAGATTTCTGCTTCTGTACAGTGCCAGCAGCAGCACTGTTCCAATCCTTATAGCCATGTTGGCGCGCAGTAATTTCCAGTGACTGGGAGTGGCTGATCAGCTGATCTTTTTCTGCCAGCGCCGCACGCAAGGATTTTGCGTTATTCTTTAATTCTTGGAGCTTAGGTGCTTGGTTTTTTCGGGTTCTGGTCATTTCCATGCCTCTTTAAGACATCGCCAAAACTGTCAGTTGCTCACATTACCAGACACGCGATCTCTAAATTAAGCATGTTGGATGAACACGAGGGCACCTTCACCATGAGTTGTGAGCGGCGGGCGGCACCAGCCCAGACGAGCATTTGGTATCAGGTGTTGGCGCTAAGTGTCAAGTCGCTGCTGTGGCGCTTGTCTGATGCAATTTTTCGGTCAGCACACCATCTATTTGTGAAGTATGATACACGCCCCTTGTTCGCCGTAATTGCTGTATAAGACCTAATAAATGGATTTGTTGATTTGTGGTTGACACTTCCTTAACGCCCTGCCCCCATTATTTTCTCGGGTTTCATTTTGGGATATTACGGTCAATGACAGTTTCAACAGCGCGCAAATGCACCGGACGCTTCGGGCTATGCCTCATCGCGTTGCTGTTGGGGCTAGCGACCGCTGCACCTGAGGCCCGCGCTTCAGCAAAAAGCGATGCTGTTGCCAAAGAGCAGCAAGCGCTAGAACAAAAAAGGGCTCGGGAAGCAGAGCTGGAAGAGCTCAACCGCTCTATTACGCTTGGGCAAACGCGCCTGCAGGAGATAACTCGCGAAATTCGTGGGCTTGATCGCGACAGAGAAACTCTTAACAGTGAATTAATCCGTGCAGGTGAGCGCATGAAACGTCTGGAGAGCCAGCTGCTTGCCACCGAGGGGCGGTTGGCGCGCCACCGGGTGAACGAAGATGCCGTTCGCGTGTCACTTAACGAGCGACGGGATGTCCTTGCAGAGGTTTTGGGCGCGCTGCAGCGCATTGGTCATCGTCCGCCTCCTGCCCTTGCTGTTCGGCCTCAAGATGCGCTTTCCGCGGTGCGTAGCGCTATCCTACTCAATGCCGTTATGCCAGAAATCCGCGTAGAAGCAGAGGCTTTGGCTAGTGATTTGGCGGAGTTATCGCGATTGCGCGGCGAGATCGAAGCCGAGCGAAACCGTTACAAGCTTGGCGCAACACAACTGGCGGAAGAACAAACCAAAGTTAAACTATTACTTGAGAAAAAAAGGCAGGACCGCGAGCGCAGCGCGACACAGCTGGCCGCAGAAAAAGCCAAGGCAGAAGCGCTTGCCGCCAAAGCAACCTCTTTGAAAGAGTTACTTGCTACACTACAAAGTGAAATCTCCAGTGCCAAGCTGGCAGCGGAGGCTGCGAAAAAGGCGGAGGAGCAGCAGCTGATTAACCCCGCAGCGGGCGATCCCTTTTCTGATCCGGGGCGGCTTGCCCCCAAAGTCGCCTTCGCAAAAGCCAAGGGCTTGCTGCCGCTACCGCTTTCCGGCACGGTGGTGCAAGAGTTTGGTAGCGATGATGGATTTGGCGGGACAACCAAAGGTGCGCTGCTCATTTCGCGGCCCAAGGCGCAAGTCACCTCTCCTGCGGATGGCTGGGTGGCCTTTGCCGGAGAATACCGCTCCTACGGGCAGATGGTTATCCTGAATGTGGGTGATGACTATTTGCTGTTGTTGGCGGGGATGGATGAGATTGATGTAGAATTGGGTCAGTTTGTTCTGGCCGGAGAACCCATTGCCCGCATGGGCGAAAAACGACTAGCCAGTGCTGCGACTTTGAATATTAGCTCGGAGGCGCCAGTGCTCTATTTAGAATTTAGGAAAGACGGCAAGGCTATAGACCCGACCCCATGGTGGGCCAGTGCCGACAACAAAAAGGTTCGTGGATGATGAGAAATCTCATGCTTATGCTTGCAGGTGTGGCCCTTGGAGCACTTGCTGTTATCAGCACCAGCGAGCAACAGGTTCAGATCACTCAGCCGGCGATGGCTGCGCCAGCAGACACTTACAAGCAACTTAACCTGTTTGGTGATGTTTTCGAGCGTGTGCGGGCGGACTATGTTGAAGAGCCGACAGATTCCAAGCTGATCGAAGCCGCAATCAACGGCATGCTGACAGATCTGGACCCACATTCCAGCTACTTGCCGCCTGAGAACTTCAAGGACATGCAGGTGCAGACCCGTGGCGAGTTTGGCGGGCTCGGCATTGAAGTGACTATGGAAGATGGCTTGGTCAAGGTTGTCGCGCCGATTGACGATACACCCGCCTACAAGGCAGGCGTGCAAGCGGGCGATCTTATCACCCACCTTGATGGCGAGCAGGTCATGGGCCTGACGCTGAACGACGCAGTTAAGAAGATGCGCGGTCCAGTTGATACCGACATCGAGATCACTGTGCGTCGCAAAGGCGCGAATGAGCCGCTAAAAATCACCATCACGCGCGACATTATCAAGATCCGCTCGGTCCGTTGGAACTCTGAGGAAGATGTTGGTTATATTCGCATCACTCAGTTTAACGAACAAACCCAAGTGGGCATAGAAAAAGCCATCAGCGAACTGGAAAAGGAAATCGGCAAGGACAAGCTTAAGGGTTTTGTTCTGGATTTGCGGAATAATCCTGGTGGCCTGCTAGATCAAGCCATTGCGGTATCCGATGATTTCCTTAATCGCGGCGAGATTGTCTCCACCCGAGGGCGCGACCCAGAAGAAACCCAGCGCTACAATGCACGCAATGGCGATCTGAGTGATGGGCTACCAATCATTGTGTTGGTAAATGGCGGTTCGGCTTCTGCTTCCGAAATTGTTGCCGGTGCGTTGCAAGATCATCGCCGGGCCACCATTCTTGGGACACGCACGTTCGGCAAGGGGTCGGTACAAACCATCATCCCACTTGGCGCAAATGGCGCAATTCGTCTAACAACCGCGCGCTACTACACCCCATCAGGCACGTCGATCCAAGCAAAAGGCATTAAGCCGGATATCCGTGTGCTGCAGGAGTTGCCTGAGGAGCTAAAGGGCGCATTGGTTGAAACCAAGGGTGAGGCAGGCCTGCGCGGTCACCTAGAGGGCGATCAGGAAGATGAGGATGGCTCCGGTAGTCAAGCCTACGTGCCGCGTGATAAGACCAAAGACACGCAGCTCAATATGGCCTTGGATCTGCTTCGCGGCACAAAGACCGATGAAGCGTTTCCGCCGGTAGACGAAAACCGCGCATCCAAGTAAGACAATAGCTGGAACAGGGCGCTTGCCGTGCCCTGTTCAATTCGCCTTACGGGGCGCTTTTCTTGACGTTTTTGGGGGCAACATGGCTGGGAGCGACTTAACCGCACCTCTAGGCCTTGATAAGGGCAAGCGACTGTTTCGGCTGCCTTACGGGCTGATCGGTATCGCCGTTATTACGCTGTTGGTGACCACTGGCGCAATCTGGGTATCGGTGGTAGATGATCCATTTGGTGGGGAGCCAAGTGCAGAGGTTGCGCTTTCGCAGCATTTGGATGGCATTTCCCAAAAGGATATCGGCGTTGTTGACATGGATATGGCGCAAGCAGATGGCGCAGATCCAAAGGCGCAAGCGACTGAAGCTGCCAACACATTTACTGCGCCAGCATCCTTGCCGAGTGCCCCTATTCCTGCTTTGGCCGAAGCAGGCCGTTATGGTCTTCTCCCGCAGATAGGCGAGGATGGAACGCGGCCGGTAGATGCCTATGCCCGGCCAGTTTCACCGCTTGCAGCCCGTCAAGCGCGTGTGGCCATTGTTTTGTCCGGCGTTGGTCAAAGCGAAGCGGTGTCAAATATGGCTATCGCAGATTTGCCTGCCGACATTACTCTTGCGCTCTCCCCTTATGGCGATGACCTTATCACTTGGATGAAACAGGCGCGCGACGCGGGGCACGAACTGCTTATGCAAGCGCCGCTAGAGCCGTTTGACTATCCCAACAACGATCCGGGGCCACATAGCCTGTTGATTGGCGCATCGGCAGCCGACAATCTGGATAAGTTGGAGTGGGTTCTGGCACAATCAACCAACTATGTTGGCATTGTTAATGCCATGGGTGGCAGGTTTATGGCCAAGCAAAAACCGATGGAAGATTTGCTGGCCGCGTTGCGCGCTCGCGGCTTGATGTTTATGGATGATGGCAGCGCGGCGACATCGATCGCTTCCAAAGCCGCCAAGAACTTCAAGTTGCCGTTTGCAAAGGCTGATCTGGTGGTTGATTCCAAGCTTTCTAGTGAGGCTATCACCGCGCAGCTCATGGAGCTGGAGAGCATTGCGCGCCGCCGCGGATATGCAGTCGCCTCGGCGACAGCATTTCCGCTGACAGTGCGAGAATTAGCCAAGTGGAGTGAGGGGCTCGAAGCACGCGGGCTCGCATTGGTGCCAGTCAGCGCTTTAGCAACCGACCCTAATATTGCAGTGAAATCCCAATGATAGATTTGAGTTTGTATCGTCCCTGCGTGGGGATCATGTTGATCAACAACTCCGGTAAAGTGTGGATTGGCAAACGGTTTGGCGACAAGACCCCTGTTGATGATGCCTTCGCCTGGCAAATGCCGCAGGGAGGGATTGACGAAGGTGAGGATGCGCAAGCAGCTGCACTGCGCGAACTTTTTGAAGAAACCTCTGTTCGCTCCGTCGAGATCCTTGGGCAGAATTCTGGCTGGTTTAGCTATGATTTTCCGCCGGAGGTGCAGTTTAACAGCAAGCGTGGCCGCTACAAGGGACAGAAACAACGCTGGTTTGCCATGCGGTTTACCGGTGCCGACAGCGAGATTAACATCCTGACCCCACCTGATGGGCACGCGCAAGAATTCAGCGAATGGCGATGGGTGGACGCGGACGAGGTGCCCAAACTCATTGTGCCGTTTAAACGAGAAGTCTACCAACAAGTTATTGCTGCGTTTTCGCAGCATACTGCCTAGGCTGTGGCCTGCTGCCACTCTGCCAGAACTGCTGCATCCTGTTCAAATGGTGCATTAGCGAGCTGAAGGCTGCGCAAAGTTTGTGCATCACACAGGCGCGAGAGTGCCCATACAGCTGCACCACGCACAACGGCGTCTGGTTCGCCCAGCTTGCTTGTTACTTGGGGAATGAGGCTGGCATCCTCGCTGTTACCTGCTGCAATTAAGCAATTGCGAATGAAGCGGTTGCGGCCAATGCGCTTTATGGGCGAGCCGGAGAAGAACTTGCGAAACGTCGCATCATCAAAGCTTAGAAATTGTTGCAGCGGCGGGCGCACCAGATCGGTGCGGGCTTGCAGCTTCATTTCCTTGGCGGATTGGGCAAATTTATTCCATGGGCATGCTGCAAGGCAATCATCGCAACCATAGATACGATTGCCCATTGCGGCGCGAAATTCATGGGCGATTGGCCCAGCGTGCTCGATCGTCAGGTAAGAGATGCAACGGCGTGCATCCAGCTGATAAGGTGCAGGGAAGGCATTGGTCGGGCACGCCTCCAAGCACCGCCAACACTTGCCACAATGATCTATTTCTGCCGTATCTTCTGGCAGCTCGGCGCTGGTGAAAATCGTGCCCAGAAAGAACCAGCTGCCCAGTTCTCTTGAAACAAGGTTGGTGTGTTTGCCCTGCCAGCCCGTGCCCGCCAGTTGGGCGATGGGCTTTTCCATGACCGGCGCTGTATCTACAAAAACTTTGACATCCTCACCACCACGCGAGGCTAGCAAGGACGCCACCTCTTTCAGCTTGCCTTTGATGAGGTCATGATAATCGCGATTGCGAGCATAGACCGAAATATTGCCGCTTGATTTGTGCTGAAGATCAGGGCGCGGATCCTCATCAGGGCCGTAATTCATAGCAAGAACGACAATACTGCGGACTTCATTCCAGAGATTTTGCGGGTGAGAGCGGCGCTCCAAGGTCTCGGGCATCCATAGCATCGATCCATGATAGCCTGCCGCCACGTATTGGCGCAGACGGTCGCCAGCCACACTGCCGATATCAGCGGAAGTGACACGGACAAGATCGAATCCCAGCGCTTTTGCGCGCTTGGAAACTTCGTCCTTCAGCTTTTGACCCTTGGTTTTCTGCACTGTTGCCCTTTCTGCTGAGAATCAGCAGGGCTTAGCAAGTTACCCGCTAAAAATCTAGATCAGCATATGTTGGCGAGGGTGGCATACCCAAGACTTTGTCTGTGAGAATCGGGCGGAAGCTCGGGCGGGATTTGATCTTTGCGTACCAGCCTCTCACTGACTCCGCATTTTGCCAGAGGATTTCACCCAAGTAATCGGCGCAGGATATGTGCGCAGCTGCAGCTAGATCAGCAAATGACATGGTGTCCCCCGCCAACCAACGTCGCGTTTCAGCCAGATAGCCCATGAAGCGCAAGTGATTACGCAAATTCGTGCGCGCGGCCCGCAGGGCCTCGGAATTGGGAGCACCGCCGCCATCAGAATGACGCATCTCCTGCTTATAGATCCGCTCATAAACCAGATATCGGGAGACCTCATCCTCAAACTTGTGCAGGAACCAGTCCACCAAACGACGAACCTCTGCCCGCTGACGCGGGTGATCTGGCAGCAATCGCCGATCCGCGCGGGAATACCCCCATGTTTCATCGAGGTATTCCATGATAGTTGTGGCACCGCACACAGGCTTGCCATCATTCTCCAGTAAAACAGGAAGAGTACCAGCCGGATTGAGCATCAAAAACTCGCGGCGGCGCACCCAAGGAAGCTCAACGATGCACTCGAACGGGATGCCATATTCACTAAGAATAAGACGCGTAAAACGAGATGCCGGAGAAAACGGGTGATGGTATAGCTTGAGCATGACACACCGATAGCAGGAACCAGTAACCAAATAGTTGTTTTTTAACCATAACGTGGCGAATTCATGTCTCTTAATTCACCTGGGTAAAAAAAGCGAAAAGACGCGCGCAAGTTTTTGATGCAAACGGGATAATTATGACAAGCGAAACAATTGTGGGAGCGGTGCTGCTGGGCATCATCGAGGGGTTAACCGAGTTTTTGCCGGTTTCCTCCACAGGCCATCTGCTGCTCATTGGGCATTTTCTCGGGTTTGAAAGCACCGGACGTACATTTGAGGTCTTGATACAACTGGGAGCGATCCTTGCGATTCTCTCTGTCTACTTTGGTCGGCTGTGGCAAATTGCGATAACCCTTGGCAGTGAGCCGCGTTCACGCCATCTAACGGCGGGTGTACTGCTGGCTTTTTTGCCTGCAGCTGTTATTGGCGTATTGGCGCACGGGTTTATCAAGAGCGTTCTATTTGAAACTCCCATGCTTGTTTGTGTGGTGCTGGTGCTGGGTGGGTTTGTGATGCTGTGGGTGGACAAGCGAAAGGCTAGCCCCCTCTACACCGATATCGCAGATTACCCGCTAGGGCTTTGCATAAAAATTGGCTTCTGCCAGTGTCTTGCTATGGTGCCCGGCGTATCGCGCAGCGGCGCGACCATTGTAGGCGCTCTGTTGATGGGAACAGACAAGCGCTCTGCGGCAGAGTTTTCGTTCTTCTTGGCCATGCCGACAATGGCAGGGGCCTTCGCCTACGACCTTTACAAGAACATCGACGTACTAAGCAGCGATGATGCAACGCTCATTGCCATTGGGTTTGTTATGTCGTTCCTGGCTGGCGTATTTGTGGTGCGCAGCTTTCTCGACTTTGTTAGCCGCCATGGCTTTGCGCTGTTCGCCTATTGGCGAATTATTGTCGGCGGGGTTGGCATGGCAGCGCTGCTGGTATTTGGCTAGCTTGCCCTGCCTCACGCAGCGCACAAAAGGCCGCGTGCTCCAATGCATCGCGGCCGTTGTCATTTTATTCAGCGTCAACCTGATCTGGGCGACGTACGTCAAATTGCCCATGGGGCATATATTGCTCAAGGTATGACGGCAGGATCGCCTCTAAAGAGTGTGGCGCAATGCCCAAATCGGCGAGTGTGCGCCCTTCTGTTTTAGCGGCCTCGCTAACGACGTTGTCCTGCTTTAACAAATTGATCTGATCCACTGTCAGTAGTGGATTTGGCAAGATCTGCAAGACGCGCGCTTTCAACCGGGCAATGCCAAATGGTATGGTGACGAGTAAACGTTTGCGCTTGATCTGGCGACACAACAACTCTAGGCACTGGCGGAAAGTGCGTACCTGAGGGCCGCCCAGTTCGTAGGTAGTGCCCGGCTTTGCCCGGCCTTCAACCGCCGCCATCACGGCTGCGGCGACATCTCCAACGAAAACGGGTTGCAGCTTTGTGTGACCGCCTCCGATTAGCGGTAGTGCAGGCGAGACCATCGCCATGCGGCCGAATCGATTGAAGAAATCATCTTCTGGACCAAAAATGATGGAGGGACGCAAAATTATGCTTTCTGGAAGGGTTGCCAGTACGGCTTGCTCGCCTGCGGCCTTTGTGCGGCCGTACTCCGCAGCGCTGTCGGCATCAGCTCCAATTGCAGACACATGGATGAACTGACCAACACCAGCTGTTTTCGCCGCTTCAGCAACCGCTTTCGGCCCTTCGGCCTGCACAGCTGCAAAGCTTTGCTTGCCGGTTTCGAACAGGATGCCCACCAGATTAATCGCGATATCCGCCCCTTTTAATGCTGCTGCAATAGACTGAGGATTGCGCAGATTTGCTTGAACAGGCATGATCTGTCCGGGATTGCCTAGTGGCTGCAGGTGCTCTGCCAGATCAGGCCGGCGTACAGCTGCCCTAACCCGATAGCCCTTTTGCGCCAATGCGCGCACCACGTGGCGCCCGACAAATCCGGAAGCGCCAAACACAACGACAAGCTTGCCGGATTGTGTAGTAGACATGCCTAAGTTTCCTCTATGCTATGGCGGTGAAACCGCTGTTGACTTGCCAGCCTCAAAGCAAGGTCGGTCCTCACCGTCCTTCAGGGTGCATTCTTGCCCCTGCCAAACCTGGGTTGTTTGTCATAAACCTATAACTGCAAGCGCCGCGAAATAACAGCCCAACGCTACGACCTTTGCTTGCTCTCCTGCAATGAAACTTGCACCAACAATCATGAATAACATCCTGTTTTATCCATGTTTTTCCGAGCTAATAAGGCGCATTGTGGATTAATTGCCAAAGTTTTTTTATGGGCAATTGACTTTGCTAGCGCGCACGCTTAGAACCCCACCTCACAGATGAAGTGACCAAACTTCCTCTGTGATGTAGAGCGCTTGCTCTAAAAATTCGAGAGATGTGCCCAGGTGGCGGAACTGGTAGACGCGCTAGCTTCAGGTGCTAGTGCCCTTACGGGCGTGGAGGTTCGAGTCCTCTCCTGGGCACCATTCTCGTTTCATTGCGACTTCCCAAAAGATTTTGCGAATGATACGGGCTTTCGATTTTAGTCAATGCCAAATAGCACGGCCTGCAAGCATCTATTAAATGAGAATATGTGCCCAGATGGCGGAACTGGTAGACGCGCTAGCTTCAGGTGCTAGTGCCCTTACGGGCGTGGAGGTTCGAGTCCTCTTCTGGGCACCATTCTCAATTTACCTTCCCTAGAAATTATCAAATATGTATCGTGTGCAAGCCACTGCTTGCAATTGGCGCGTGAGCCTGTAGTTTTGCCACAATTCGATTTACTTTCGCTTGTGGAGCGCCTTCCCCATGACTATTCGCTATCATCTGCACGATTTGCCGGATCTTTCTGCCTATAAAGACGCCAAGGCTGTGGCTGTCGATACAGAAACACTCGGCCTGAACCCGCATCGTGACCGCCTGTGCGTGGTGCAACTTTCTGCGGGAGATGGCAGTGCAGATGTGGTGCAAATTGCAAAAGGTCAGAGCGAGGCTCCCAATCTTAAGGCTTTGTTTGAAGCGCAGGATAAACCCAAGATCTTTCATTTTGCCCGGTTTGATGTCGCAGTCCTGAAGAAGTATCTAGACATCGATGTTAGCCCGGTTTGGTGCACGAAAATCGCTTCTAAACTATGTCGCACCTACACTGATCGGCATGGCTTGAAAGATATTTGCCGGGAGCTGTTGTCCGTCGACCTTTCCAAGCAGCAGCAAAGCTCTGATTGGGCCGCGGACAAGCTGAGCGATGCGCAACTGGCCTATGCAGCCTCCGACGTGCTGCACCTGCATGCACTGCGCGATAAACTGACCTTTATGCTCGAACGCGAGGACAGGTTGGCCATGGCGCAGGCCTGCTTTGATTTCTTGCCCGTGCGGGCACAGCTTGATCTTGCTGGCTGGCCGGAAAACGATATTTTCGCCCATTCGTAATATGAAATTACGCGCTCTGTTTTAGGGGGCATTGCGTCCCCTTTTTCGTTATTTTGCCATGATATAAAGCTAGAAGGCTGGACATATCCGCTAGATTAGCTAAGCACAAAGCAGGATAGCGACATTCCAAGGCCTAAAGATAGGCTTATGGCGGGATGAGACGAAGGCTTTTACACGACCCAATGAACGAGCATAGTGCCCCCCCTCCCCTCTATGGGATGAGCGCAGAAGAGCGTAACGTGTTTGAACGCGCGAAAAAGGCAGCGTGGCGGCATTCTCTTTTTGTCCGTGTATTAAAGGTGCTGCTGCCGCTTGCCGGGGTGGTGACCGCGATTGGCGTGGTCGGGTTTATTTTCCTGCAAAACGTGCTAGCCAACTTCAATATTGGAGAGCTTAGCTTAACCACGGACGGATTGGTTATGTCCAATCCCCATTTGACCGGGAATGACGGCGAGCGTTCTTATTCGGTGAAGGCAAACCGTGCTATTCAACGTATTACTAATCCCCAGATTATTGATTTGGAAGGCATCAGTGCCAATCTGGTTCTCGATCGCGAGCAAAGCGCGACTGTTACTGCCAAAGAGGGCACTTACAATGCACAGGATGAAACGCTAAGCCTGCGACTGGGGGTAAAGATATCCTACAGCCAAGGTTATTCGGCCTTTTTTGAATATCTCGATATTGATATGAATACGGGCAGGTTTGTCACGCAAGACAAAGTCGCTATCCAATCTGACGGCGGGTATATTGATGCGGGCAACATGGCATTTGACCAGAAAAAGAGCGTGCTTAAATTTTCAAACGGGGTGCAGATGAAGCTGTTCCCTTCCATGCTTGAGGACAAGAAATGATTGGCTTGAAGAAGTTTTCTGCGGCAACTAGTCTGCTTGCGCTATTGGTGTTTTGTGGCGCGGCGGCGGCACAGGAGACTTTTTCCGATGCCTTTGCCGGATTTGGTTCCAACTCCAATGAGCCTATTGAGATTGAGGCAAAGGACCTTGAGGTTCGCGACAAGGAAAAAAGTGCGATTTTCTCTGGCAATGTCGTGGTTGTACAAGGCACATCCAAACTAAAGTCAAACCGCTTAGTGGTTTATTATAGCGGTTCGCTAGAAGGCGGTGAAGGGCCTCAGCAGTCCATTTCACGCTTGGAGGCTTCTGGTGATGTGCTGATCTCTGCTGATGACCAGATTGCAACCGGTGACAATGCCAGCTTTGACATGGAAAAAGAGTTCATGGTGATGACCGGCAAGAAAGTCGTTTTAAGCCAAGGCGATAATGTCATTGTCGGCAAGAAAATCACCGTGAACCTTAAAAGTGGTAAGGTAAATATGGATGCCTCCAAGAGTGGACGGGTGAAGCTGTTGCTCCAGCCAAACTCCATGAAAAAGAACTAGGAACGCCGCTTTGTCCCATTCACACCTGCCGCACTCACAAAATGCTCAAGCGCCTATGCAAACCCGAGGGCATGTACGTGTTGCAGCTCCCGCCGGCGAAGCCCGCCTTGTCGTGGAAGGTATCGGCAAAAGCTATAAGCGCCGACAGGTTGTAAAGCATGTAAGCTTAAGTGTGCGACGCGGCGAGGCTGTTGGCCTGCTGGGACCGAACGGGGCTGGAAAAACGACCTGCTTTTACATGATCACTGGCTTGATCCGCCCAGACCATGGCGCAATCCGGCTTGATGGTTTTGACATGACCCGGTTGCCAATGTACCGACGCGCGCGTCTGGGGATTGGATATCTGCCACAAGAGGCATCTATTTTCCGCGGACTGTCTGTTGAGGAAAATATTCGCGCCGTTTTAGAAGTGGTGGAACCGAACCGCAAGAAGCGTGAGCACGAGTTGGATTCGCTGCTAAATGAGTTTGGCGTCACCCACCTGCGCAAATCACCCAGTATTGCGCTTTCCGGTGGTGAGCGGCGGCGTGTGGAGATCGCCCGTGCGCTAGCGAGCCGCCCCTCCTTTATGTTGCTAGATGAACCTTTTGCTGGAATTGACCCTATTGCGGTTGGTGATATTCAACAGCTGGTGCGGCACCTGACACAACGCGGGATCGGCGTACTCATTACAGATCACAATGTGCGTGAAACACTGGGTCTTATTGATCGCGCATACATCATCGCTGCTGGCGAAGTTCTGACTGAAGGCTCTCCTGAGGGGATTGTTGCAAACCCGGATGTGCGCCGCCTTTATCTTGGTGAGCAATTTACCTTGTAAACCAGTGGTTCTTACCGCAAATTTCCACTAGAATGGCGCTGGATTTATATAGCCCGCTGCAATTGCCATGGAGAAAACAAGCTAGAGATGGTGCTCGCCCCGAAGTTAGTTGTCAAACAAAGCCAGCAATTGGCGCTGACACCGCAACTTATGCAGTCCATCAAGCTGTTGCAGTTTTCGTCCCTCGACCTTAGCGCCTATGTGGAAGGTGAGCTGGAACGCAACCCATTTCTTGAAAGAGATGATGGGGAACAGTCCTCCGCACAAGCGGATGCGTCGTCGCGCAATGATGCTAGTGAACATGGCGAGGATGGGTTTGACCGCGATTTGGTGATGAGCCAGATGGAGACCTCACAAGAAGGGCTGGCCAGCCAACTGGATGCTGACCTTTCCAGCGTGTTTACCGAGGAGCGCTCACAAGAACAGCTGGAAGCGCGCTCTGCCAGCAAAGAAGAGCAATGGCAACTGCCAAGCCACGGCATTACCGGCACTGAGAGTGACTATAATCTTGAAGCGTTTGTTGCATCTAATGCCACGCTTGCAGATTATGTCATGGAGCAAGCCGCTTTAGCGCTGCCGGAACCGGTGGATCAGATGATTGCCCAGCACCTGATTGGCTTCCTTGAAGTGACCGGTTATCTGCAGTTTGACGAGATTGAAGTGGCCGAGCTGCTCGGAACTTCGCCCGCGCACGTTTTGCAGGTACTTGCAGTGTTGCAAAGCCTCGAGCCTAGTGGCGTATGCGCACGCTCCCTTAAGGAATGCCTCAGTATTCAACTGCGAGAAAAAGATCGCTTTGACCCCGCGATGCAGGCGCTAGTGGAGAATATCGAGCTTCTGGCCAAACACAAACTCGCAAAACTACAGCAATTGTGCGGCGTAGATCAGGATGATCTGGCGGATATGGTGCGCGAAGTGCGCGACTTGAACCCAAAGCCAGGAAATGCTTTTGGCGGGGAACCAGTTCAGGCTATTGTCCCGGACGCTGTCGTAAAGGAAGCTCCTGATGGCGGCTGGCAGGTGGAGCTGAACACCGATGCCCTACCTAAAGTTCTGGTTAACCAAACCTACTATTCAACCTTGAATAGTAGCAGTCATGACAGGAAGGATGCCGCCTTTTTTACAGATAGTATTCAAACTGCAAACTGGCTGGTGAAAGCATTAGAGCAACGTGCTCATACTATCCTCAAAGTCGCCACTGAAATTGTGCGCCAACAGGATGGTTTTTTTGCCAAGGGCGTGCAGCACCTGCGACCACTTAATCTCAAGGCCGTTGCAGAAGCTATCGAGATGCACGAAAGCACCGTAAGCCGCGTGACTTCTAACAAATATGTTGCCACACCGCGCGGTATTTTTGAGTTAAAATACTTTTTCACCTCCGCAATCGCCTCCTCTGAAGGAGGAGAAGCGCACTCTGCCGAGGCTGTTCGTCACAAGATAAAAACGCTTATAGATGCCGAGGACCCGAAGAAGATCCTATCTGACGATGCCTTAGTGAAGGCTCTCAAACTTGAGGGTATGGACATCGCGCGCCGGACGGTTGCCAAATACCGCGAGGCCATGAACATTCCAAGTTCAGTGCAACGTAGACGCGTCAAGAACAGTGCATTAACTAACTGATATTGCTTAGAACTTATGGTTAGGTTGAGTTTGGCACACTAGCGCGGCTAGTTAAAAACAGCATGGTTGCAGTTTGTCCGCGGCATGTTGGCGAAACCTAAAAGCGATGCTTTCTGCCGCGTTAGAGCCGTGCTATAGTCGAGGCATGGACAATCATTTATGGTTGTTCTGGTTGCCTGAATACGTCCTATAACAAAATATGAGGTTCCCATGACAATTCAAATTTCTGGGCGAAATGTAGACATCGGCGATGCTACCCGCACCCATATTGAGAACCGGATTTCTGAGGCGTTAGAAAAATATTATCCTGGCGCATTTACAGGACATGTTACAATTGGACGTGAAGGAGGCGGTTTTCGCTCAGAATGCATTTTACACCTGAGCACCGGCGTTGTTTTACAGGTTTCCGGCGACAATTCTGATGCTCGTCAAAGTTTTGATATTGCTGCTGAACGTATCGAAAAACGCCTGCGCCGCTATAAACGCAAGCTGAAAGCACATCATAGTACTCCAAATGGTATTGCGTTTGAGGACGTAAACTCTTACGTTCTCGCGGACCCGGAAGCAGAGGAAGAAGTTCCTGCAGATTACAACCCTGTCGTAGTTGCAGAAACGAAAGCCAAGGTTAAAACGCTCACTGTCGGCATGGCAGTGATGGAACTGGACCTCAGCGAAGCTCCTGTGGTGGTTTTCCGCAATGCTGGCAGCGGAGCCGTAAACGTTGTATACCGACGCGATGACGGCAATGTCGGCTGGATTGACCCAGGCATGAACGGTGCCGAGGCTTCTGCCTAAACCCAAGACTTAGAGTCTTGTAAGATACAAAGCCGGTGTACACCGGCTTTGTGATTTTTTATGGGACAACGGATCAAAGATGGATCTGAACGAACTAATTCGCCCGGAAGGCATAATTGCCAACCTGAAAGCGACAAGTAAAAAACAGGTGCTTCAGGAACTTGCTGGGCGTGCTGCAGCAATTTGCGGTCAGAGCGAGCGCGATATCTTCGACACGCTGCTGCAGCGAGAGCGGCTTGGCTCCACAGGTGTTGGTAGTGGCATCGCGATCCCCCACGGCAAGATGGTGAATCTGGATAGCCTTTACGGCCTGTTTGCACGCCTTGAGAAGCCAATCGAGTTTGAAAGCCTTGACGACCAGCCAGTTGATCTTGTGTTCACTTTGCTTGCCCCAGAGGGCGCAGGCGCGGATCATTTGAAAGCGCTGGCGCGGATCGCACGATTGCTACGCAACAGCGATGTCGCAGAAAAACTGCGCGCAACTACCGATGCGGATGCGATTTATGCGCTCATTACGCAGCCAGCTGTCGCGCCGTCGTAGGTTTGAGCAACCCTTTCCGCCCGCCGTGGCTTGGAAGAGAGAATTTTAACAAAAACCCGCCAGCTGTCGCAGGCGGGTTTTTTAGTACATACAAAAGACCCTCAAACAGCAACCTTGAATGAGGGCGGCTCTTAGGACCGGAGTCATGTGGCTGAAGCCACAGCCTTCGTTGATTTGTGACTGTCGAACGAGCGCTTGCTAATGCAGGCTTAGTGCCTGAAGGTCATGCTCAAAAGCTTCGGCCAAAGCAGCTGGCTTATTGTCTGTCAAAATTAGCGGCGTTCCATCTGCCGAGACCAGCGCCCAGTTTGGCAGCTCGACACCTTCCAGCTCAGCGTCTGGAAACAGAGTCACAACATCCTTGTGGCTCATTTCACGAATATACGAGAGCTTGCCAACACCATAGTCTGTAAACAGCTCTTCAGAGGCAAAGTGACATTGCTGGGATGGGTGACGGGGCATGCACAGCTTTCTGTGTTTTGTTATTCCAAGAGGATCGGAGATACCCGAGTCCGTTTGCCGGGTAAATGGCTGCTGGCCAGTTACACCCGCTGCTTGATTTAGATGGTGAATCCTTTCTTAAAATTCACAGGAGCTATGCTAAGCATCTATAGCAAAAGAAAAACCCGCTCCTTCATGGAGCGGGTTGTTAACTAGTCGGCTGAATTAATCTCGATACGCCGGACGATCCTTTCCGGCTCAGGTCGCGCCAAGTCAATTGACAAAAGACCATCACGAAGATCAGCACCGAGGATTTCGATCCCTTCCGCAAGCACAAAAGCTCTTTGAAACTGGCGGGCCGCAATACCGCGATGCAGGTACTGACGTTCCTTGTCATCTTGTTGGCGTCCGCGAATGACGAGCTGGCTTTCCTCAACAGAGACATCGAGTTGATCACGGGTAAACCCTGCGACAGCGAGCGTTATGCGGATGACATCGCCGCCTTTTGCTGCGGCGGGAATTCGCTCGATGTTGTAAGGCGGGTAGCCATCACTGGCGGCTTTGCTTACCCGGTCCATCACTCTTTCAATATCATCAAAGCCCAGCATGAACGGGCTTGAAAACGCAGATACGCGCGTCATGGTCAAAGTCCTTTCCGAAGCGACCTTGGACGGGCCCATAGTGTGGCACCCGTTGCGGCGTTTACACCGCTATTCCTCCAGAATATGGCGATTATCCGCGCCGGTTTCAAGCTGGGCACAGATGATGCGCCCAGCTTCGCATTATTACTGTGGAGAGAGGGCCGCAAAGCGTTCTGCAAGACCTTCAAATTTTTCTAACTGATCCTGTTTAAGACTGCCGTCTTCTTCACGACCAATGAAGATTTTGAGGTAGCAATCACCTTTGGTGTTAAGCAGCATCAAACATGCCGTCTCTTTGCCAAAGAACTGGCGTCGCAGCAGACCGATTTCTGCACATGCGTCCGCTTTTATATGCCCACTAAACCCGTTTGTGCTCTTTAGGTTGTAGAAGCCGCGTGCGGTACTACCCTCTGGAAACGACGTCGCCACTTCGTAGATCATATCAGGCGTTGAGCAAATAATCCGCATTGTCCCCCAGCTGGGCAGCTCTTGCATCAACTCTAAAAAATGCTCACCTTTGGCTGCGCGGTATAGGCCGCTTGGTAGGCAGTGCAACACATCCCGCATACTGGCTTGATGTTCCTCAGCGAGTGTTTCAAGAAAAGCATCTGGTTTCTCAGCAAGTATTTCTTTCAGTTTTGAGGATTTTTCACTCATATTCCGTCCTTTGGTTAATGCAGACTCAAACGGCAATCGCCTGTTTTGCTAGATAGCTGCGAAATGCAGTTTTCATAGCCATCAGCAAGGTGCTATGCCAAAAACAACCTGCCATGGTTAGCTCTGCCTGATTGTTGCTGGTTATTAGGCCGACTTGCCGCCAGTTATCAAGCAAGGGTTGTATGTATTTAGAATAACCATCCCCTGCTGGGTGGCTTTCTTCAATTTTGGCTAGATCAACACGCATGCGCTCAATTGCCGCTGCGATGGCGTTATTGACTGGTGCAAATTTGTTGACTTCTGTGAGCCGGGCCATTGGCTTTTGTCCATCTGCCAGTTTTTCGTAGTAGGTCTTCAAGTTGCGGTCGAGCGAATAGGATTGCCCGTTTAATGTTCCGCCTGCACCTGATCCAAATGCTAATGTGTGTGCGCCAGACTTTATCAGTCTGTTGTAGAGGTTACGCTCACGCGTAGAGGCCCCCCAATGGCTGCTACTCAGCTGCCTCCAGCCCAGTTCACGCAGCGTTTTCCAGCCTTCACCATACATTGCCGCTTGACGCGGTAGATCAGCAGCGCTTTCACATGCACCTTTCTTCACCGCAAGGTCGAGCGGCGTTCCCGGAAACACAGAGAGGGCATAGAGATCAACACCGTCAAGCTCAAGAGATGCGACTGTTTCCAAATCGCGCCGCCAGATCTGATCGTCTTGGTAAGGCAGGCCAAGCATTAAATCGCAAACCACTGCCGCCTGGTTCCGGCTAGTTAATTGATGAAAAAACTCGACAGCGCGTTCACCAGATACTTTCCGACCCATTCGGCGACGTGTTTTGTCATCAAATGATTGCACGCCAATTGAAAATCTATTGGCGCCAGCTTCCAAGCAAGCTGTGATTTTTTCCTCATCAAAATGGTAGATACGCCCTTCAATGGTGATTTCACAATCAGGTGCCAAAGGGTAGAGGCCCCGAATCTCACGGATTATTCTTGCAAGATCGTCAGCTTCAAGCGCAGTTGGCGTACCACCACCAAAATATACAGCGTTTATAGGTGCAGATTGTGCGTGTTTGCCATCTGCCTCCAACCGCAATTCACTAATTAGTGCGTCCGTATAGGTTTTAGATAAGGTGCGATCCCATTTATTGATGTAAAAGCCACAAAAGAGGCAGTGGTTTGCGCAAAAAGGCACGTGTAGGTACATCACAGATGGGCCTATACGCTCTTTTTGTGTTAGCGCTTTCCAGCGTATTCTCATGTGCTCTTGCGGAACCGGCAAGGCAGAGGCGCCGGGCATATGGCCTATGCGTTTATCAAAAGCATCTGTGAGAGGGTTGCCGTCTGTGGAGGCATAAAATTCTTCAAGTTGCAGCACACGTTTTACTCAAGCCAATTTGCAAATGGCTGGCTAAACGTGACACCTATCGTACGGTTGCGTCTGCTGGCTGTTAAATCTTGACGACCACTCTATTAGAAACTCAGGGGCTGTAAAGATAGCAAATTGACGCGGGCATTGAGCACCCGCGCCCCAGCTCAGGCCGCTAAGCAACAACCCTCATTGGTGTAATCTCCATTCTCTTGCCCGTGTTGCCATCAAACAAATGGAGCTTGTCAGGGGTTGCGGTGACATCCAGCTTTGAGCCGATCGCGAATTGGGCTTTGCCCGGCGCGCGCAAGATAACTTCCGGCCCGCCATTTCCCAATGTGCCATGAACATAGCTTTCGGCCCCAACAGGCTCAACAGCACTGACAATGAGGTGCGCTGTCAGCACACCGTGGGAAGTTTGCCCCTGTGGTATTATGTGCAGATCTTCCGGGCGAACGCCAAGTGTTATTTCCTCAGCAGCTACGTCCAGCTCTATCTCCAGCCCCTCACCTTCTTGGAGTTGCCAAGACTGGCCTTGCTTTTGCAACGCAAGCAGGTTCATGGCAGGAGAGCCGATAAAGCTGGCCACAAAAGTTGAGGCCGGTTTCTCGTAGACATCAATAGGGGCACCGATCTGCTCCACCTGACCACCATTGAGCACGACAAGACGGTCGGCCAATGTCATGGCCTCCAGCTGATCGTGCGTTACATAGATACTGGTAGTACCAAGTGATTTCTGCAGTTTCTTGATTTCAATACGCATCTGCACGCGCAACTTGGCATCAAGATTTGAGAGTGGTTCATCAAAAAGGAACGCTGCCGGATCGCGCACAATCGCCCGTCCCATCGCAACACGTTGCCGCTGCCCGCCGGACAAAGCCCGTGGCTTTCGATCCAGATAATCTTCGATCTCCAGGATACGCGCGGCCTCGCGTACGCGGCTTTCAATCTCCGCCTTGGCCGTACCCCGGTTTTTCAATCCGTAGGCCATGTTGTTGTAAACGCTCATATGCGGATAGAGCGCATAGTTTTGGAACACCATGGCGATGTCACGGTCAGCCGGTTCGACATCATTCACAGTACGCGCGCCGATCTGCGCCGTTCCGGAGGTGATTGCCTCAAGGCCTGCCACCATGCGCAGCAAGGTAGACTTGCCGCAGCCGGAGGGCCCCACAAGCACGATAAACTCACCATCTTCAATATCGATGGAGACACCTTTTACCGCCTCAACACCGCCTGCGTAGACTTTGCGAATGTCGTCTAATTTAATTTTTGCCATTGTTACAACTCACTTTTCGCTTTCTACGAGGCCCTTAACGAACCAAGACTGGAAAATCACCACGATAATCACCGGTGGCAGCATTGCCAGAATGGCCAGCGCCATGGCTTGGTTTGTGTCCGGGATTTGCGCGCCAATCCACACCTGCAGGATCTGCTTCATCCCACGCACCAACGTGAAGTACCCCTCATCTGTGGTGATCAAGGTTGGCCAGAGATACTGGTTCCAGCCGTAAACAAACATGATGATAAAGATGGCTGCGACCATCGTTTTTGAAAGGGGAACCAATATGTCGATGAAGAACTTGATTGGCCCGGCGCCATCAATCCGCGCGGCTTCCACGAGTTCATCAGGAACCGATTTGAAGAACTGGCGGAAGTAGAAAGTACCCGTCGCCGACGCGATGAGCGGGATGATGAGGCCTGAATAGGAATTCATCATGCCCAGCCCCTGAACGATTTCGTAGCTTGGCAAAATGCGCACTTCCAATGGCAGTAGCAAAGTAGAGAAGATGATCCAGAAGATGAACGTCCCAAGCGGCAAGCGGAAGTAAACGATGGCGTAGGCCGCCAGCATGGAGATGATGATCTTGCCTATTGCAAAGCCAAGCCCAAGCACCAGCGAATTCCAAGCCATGGTGAGGCCGGTGACTTCTTTTGTGAAGCCCCCTGCTTCTGTCAGGACAGCGGTGTACGTATCAACAAAGTGTCCGCCCGGGGTAAACTGCAAACCATTTTGATAGACCGAGATTGCATCATGGGTCGAGGTAAAAAACGCGAAGCCGACTGGCACCAACATGAACAGGGCACCAAGGATGAGGATGACGTGGTCGAGTAATTTGATCGATTTCATAGCATCCTCACGAGTAGTGCACACGGCGTTCGATCATACGGAATTGCACAATCGTTAGCGCGAAGACCAACACCATCAGTATGACGGATTGGGCGGAGGAGCCCCCAAGATCGTTGCCTCGGAAACCATCCACATACACCTTGTAGACCAAGGTTATGGGGTTATTGCCCGGCTCACCTTTGAGCACGATATCAATAATGCCGAATGTATCGAACAAAGCGTAGGTGATATTGATTATCAGCAGGAAGAAGCCTGTGGGCGCTAGCAATGGAAAGGTAACAGACCAGAAGCGTCGGGTTCCCGAGCGACAATCGATTGCCGCTGCTTCTTGAATAGATTTGGGCACGCCCTGCAAGCCGGAGAGGAAGAAAATGAAATTGACCGGTATCTGCTTCCAAACTGCGATGATCGCCATTACGAACGCCGTATCCCAGTAGTTTACACCCACTTTCATATCCCAGCCGAAGTGGGCAAGGAAGTCTCTCATTGGGCCGACATGCAGATCAAACAACATGATACCGACAAGGCCAGCCACTGGCGGAGCGATGGCATAGACCCACATTAGCAATGTGCGATAGGTGGCCGACCCATGAATAACGGCATCCGCTTTAACGGCCAATAACAAGGCGATGGAAAGCGAGAAGAACGCAACAATCACCGTGTAGAACAGAGTAAACCACGCGGTGCGCATGTATTCAGCGTTGGTCAGGATGTCGGAGAAATTCTCAAGGCCGACAAACGTGGAGCCGAAACCAAAGGGGTCTTCTAGGTAAAACGAGGCACGAATAGCCTCGCCTGCGGGCCACAAGAAGAAAACGGCTACAATGGCGAGCTGTGGCAGCAGCAACATGTAGGGCAGCAGCGGGTGTGAAAACTGGACGCGTTTCATTCCTATTCCTTGCGCGGTTGGTGCTTACGCTCTTTCAGCTGCAATCAACCTTGGTTATGCAGCGGACGGGTAAACAGCAAACCGAAGGCACCTCAAACAAGGCGCCTTCGGCTATGATTATTTGGCAAGTGCCTCTGGCTTAGCCGGAGGTTTTTTCAAAGCGAGCCAGCAACTTGTTGGCTTCTGCCTCGATGGTCTTGAATGCGTCTTCAACAGTGGTTTCACCAGAGAAGATTTTGCCGTACTCACGGTTCATCACATCACGCACCTGAACATAGAAGCCCATGCGGTAGCCTTTGGTGTTGTCTTGTGCAGGCAGAGACAACTGCTGAATGCCAACTTCGGCAGCCGGGAAGCGATCATAGTGACCATCTTTTTTCGCGGTTTCGTAAGCGGCATTGGTTACAGGCACATAACCAGTTTCTTTGTGCCAGGTGTACTGAACATCAGCAGATGTCAGGTACGAGAAGAAGTTGGCAACACAGTCGTTCTGCGCTTTTTCTTTACCGGACATTGCGAAGAGAGCCGCACCACCGATGAAGGTTTGCGCGCCTTCATCAATAACAGATTTCCAGTAGGGCAGCTGGCTGGCAGAGAATTTGAAATCTGTCGATTTCAAGAGGCCACCGAAGGAACCTGAAGAGCCAAGCCACATCGCAACTTTGCCTTCCTGGAATGGCTTTTGGTTGTCGGCCCAACCGGTGCCGTAGAAGCCATAGAGGCCATTATCCAGCCACTCTTTCACTTTGCCGAAGTGCATTTTGATCGCATCGTTGTTAACGAGGATCTTGGTGCCTTTGGCGCCATCGTAACCGTTGTTATTGGTCGCAAATGGCAGGTTGTGGCGAGACATAAAGTTCTCGGTGAAGATCCATGGGCTATGCGACTGAGACAGCGGTACATAACCTGCTGCCTTCAGCTTTGGTGCAATCGCTTCGAACTCTTCCCAAGTGGTTGGCGCTTCTACGCCAGCTTTAGCCAGAGCCTCTTCGTTGTAGTAGAGTATCGGGGTTGAGGAGTTGAACGGCATGCCGATCATCTTGCCTTCGCTATCCGCATAGAAGTAGCGAACACCCGGGATGTAATCTTCAATTTCGAATTTGGTGCCAGAAGCGTTTACAAGGTCTTCGGCAGCAATAACAGCGCCCTTGGCACCGATGATGGTCGCAGAACCGGCATCAAACACCTGTAGGATGTTTGGCTGTTCGCCAGCACGGAATGCAGCGATGCCTGCGGTCAAAGTTTCTTCGTAGGTGCCTTTGAAGACCGGGGTAAGCCGACAAACGTCTTGAGAGGCGTTGTAGTTAGCGGAGATTTCGTTAACGACTTCACCAAGACGGCCGCCCATAGCGTGCCACCATGCAATGTCAGTTGCGGCAAAAGAAACAGTTGTTGAAGTTGCCAGAGTTGCAAGAGCAACTGCACCGGCGGCAGCAAAACGGAAAGACATGTACCAAATTCCCCAGTAGTTAAATAGAGCTTGAAGCGTCTTCTTGCTCGCGACTTATGTATCGCCGCTACGGCGCCCCCCATAAATCGCTCAGCTACAAATCGGTATCACTGATCAAATAAACAAAACAATGACAGTTATTTGAACTTTAGATGAACCTAGAGGAATCGTTAGATTTTTAGCTTTTATCTCAATCTGTTACGTAAACTTGGTTTTTGTCTTTGGCGTTTCTGCTTGTTATAAATCTAAAAAAAGCACCATCAGAAGCGCATTAGGTGCGCCTTATGCGCTTTCAATAAACCGCGTTTATCTTCATTTGAAACCAAAAGCGATTCTGTAGTTTCACTTAATCACTTGCGTTCAAGCCCATATTTGCCTTCAATACTGCATAGGCTTGCAGGGCCGCTTCACGCGAGGCCTTCAGATCGACGATGGGATTGGGATAGGTTTCGCCAAGAACAATACCGGCTTTTTTTAGGATCTGGGCCGGAGCAAGCCATGGGGCAAATAGGTATTTGTCAGGCAGAGCTGCCAGCTCGGGCAGCAGACTTCTCGTGTAAACTCCAGCACTGTCGAATTTTCCGCCTTGGGTAACTGGGTTGAAGATGCGAAAATACGGTGCTGCATCTGCGCCACAGCCCGCGACCCATTGCCAACTGGCCGTATTGTTGGCGAGGTCGGCGTCGAACAATGTCTGCCAAAACCATTTGGCACCATCGCGCCAATCCTGTCGTAGGTTTTTAGTAAGGAAGGAGGCAACAACCATACGAACACGATTGTGCATATAGCCTGTTTGCCAGAGCTCACGCATGCCAGCGTCGACGATAGGAATGCCGGTCTTGCCCCTTTGCCAAGCAGCTAAAGACTCACTATCTTGCTCCCATGTGAAGCCCTGAAAATTCGCCTGAAAATTCTGGTTGGTCATTCGTGGAAAATGAAACAGCAAATAGTAGGAAAACTCGCGCCAACCCAGCTCGCTTAAAAAATGCTCCGTATCCACGCTTGCTGCCTGTTGCCCAACAGCGTGCCAAACCGTGTGCGGTGAGATCAAGCCATGGTGCAGATAAGGAGAAAGGCGCGAGACATTAGCACTTGCAGGTATGTTTCGCCCTGTTTTGTAATCGACAAGCCCCGAAGCCAGAAAAGTATCCAACTGTTCACTGGCACCTATTTCCGAAATCTTCCAATTTTTTGCTGTGGCCGTCTCCCACTCTTTTCCTAGGGTGAGTTCTAAACTTTGCAGTGTATTCGCATTATCCATCTTAGCGGCGAATTGATGCTCGGCTTTGAAGTACGGGTATGAAAGAGGCGACCTTGGCGGCGCAGCACTCTTGCACCCCTTGCGGTAAAATGGCGTGAAAACGCGATATGGCTTGCCATCAGGCTTTGCCACCTGCCAAGGCTCCCACAGTAACGAACCGTTGTGGCTTTGCACAGTTACCCCGCTATCAATCAGCGTTGCTTTGATTTGCGTGTCCTGATCAATCCGCCAAGGCTCATAACATCTATTCCAGTGAACATGTCTTACATTGTGGCGGGCACAAAGGCAGTTAAGCACCTGCAGCGCATCTCCCTTAAAGAATTGAAGATGCCCTTGCAAAGTGTGCTCTAGGCTTGCCAAGGCATGATGCAGCCAGAGAGCTGACGCACCGGAAACTACGTGTTCCCCCGCAGCAGCGGTATCATGAATGTAAATCGGTAAAACGCGTCCCTGCTGCAAGGCAGCATTGAGTGCCGGATTATCCGCGACGCGCAGATCCTGACGAAACCACATAATTGCATCAATCATTACCACTTTTGCCTCTGACATAATCGCACCATTAAAGGACCTCTTTAACCATTGGCGAAAGACCTCCCTCACAACTAGCTAGTTAGGGCCGTCTTTGTGTTTGTCCCGTTCGACCAAACAAAAAGTGGAAACAAGCCATGAAACCCCAAAGAAAGCCCCTCACCGCAACACTTATGTTCAGCCTAGGACTGCTGCTACCTATCTCCAACGCGCTTGCAGCAGATGCAACCTTGCTCACTCCGTCGGTATGCCAAGATACCAACAACCTGCTAACAACAGAGTGGTTGCGCAAGACAGTTGATAGCAACGAGATCTACTATATGGATGAAGGTGGCACCGTTACCAACATCAACAGCCAGTCTCAGGCAAAGTTTGATGACGCGACGTTTGTTTATGTCATAGCGCATGGCGCTGTAAACAAAGTGGGCGATTGGCCGGGTGAAGTGTTCGCCTCATACTTAAAAAAAGCCCATCCAAGCAAAATGGACTTTATCTATGTAACGTCTTGCGAAGCGGCGGGAACCAACGCTGGAACACAAAACAGTGTGCTGCGATCACTCGAAAAGACGATCAACAATAGCAACACACTTTACATGGGCTTTGAAGGATGTTCGTTTCTGGCAACCGATGGCAGCCTCGATATCACGAAGGGGCAACTGACCGATCGTGGCAAATTTCTGCCACAGCAAGAGGCTGCTCCAAACGAAAACGCCATGACCATTGCAAATCTTAAGCCCTATTGGAACACGCTACAGGGCGTAACTCAAACATTGGGCGACCAAACCATGAAAAAATACTGCGAAACTGCGCTTAACAAGGCTGACATGGCGGCTTTGAGCGAATTTATGAAGGCCTTCAACACCGTGTTTATCGACGGTTCTGAACAAATTACCTATCCACCGCACAACTCCTTGCGCGCTGCTAGTTTCTGGAAAGCAGAGGGTGAGCCGGTTACCTGCGGTGGAACGACAAAGTGCCCAAGTAAAAACTAAACGATGGAAAATGGTGGAGCCTAGCGGGATCGAACCGCTGACCTCTTCGCTGCCAGCGAAGCGCTCTCCCAGCTGAGCTAAGGCCCCATTAAAGTAGGAAGCGTGCCTTTTAGAAGGTGGCTTCCAGTGGGAAATGGTGGAGCCTAGCGGGATCGAACCGCTGACCTCTTCGCTGCCAGCGAAGCGCTCTCCCAGCTGAGCTAAGGCCCCATTTCCACTTCAAGATCTCACAGGAGAGGAGATCCGTTGCTGGAGGCGGAACATAGTCCGGCCGCCTCCTTCGCGCAAGTACAAATCTAAATTTTACTCAGACAATTCAAAAGCCTGTGGAAATTTAGTTTTCGTCGTCATCGTGGCTGACAACAATGCCCGGCACGCTCTCGTCGTCGTCATCTTCGTCTTCCAAGAAAACGTCGCCATCATCTTCATCGATATCGCCGGTATCGATATCATCATCGCCGAGATCAGGGATATCTTCGCTGTTTTCTTCGTCAGCGTCTTCCAGAGAAACCAGCTCTACGTTTGCAGGCGTGGTGTCCTCTTCCATTTCCTCTTCTTCGTCTTTAACTGCTTTAGATGCCTTAGCAGTTTTGACGCTCATACCCAGATCGAACATCTCGCCACATTTAGGGCAGATGATTGGATCGCGGTCAAGGTCGTAGTATTTTGCGCCACAGCCGGCACAGGTGCGTTTGGTTCCGAGTTCCGGTCTTGCCACGGTTCTCACCTTTTGTTGCTTCGTTGACCGCCCCATTAGCCTTGGCGGCTGGTCGTGTCAAAATAATTCTTGTTGATCTAACCGAAGAGTTAGCCGCTGTTTCCAATATTCGCAATAGTTCTGTTGTCACAATGGTGACTGAGCGAATGTTACATGCTAGGAGGGACTACTTTTATCCACGCCGCAACCCCGGATTTGCACATGTCCAACAGTTTGACACCACAGAAAATCGCCACCCGAGGAGGCAACGCGCTTAAGGGTACGCTGAAGGTGCCCGGAGACAAATCAATTTCTCACCGCTCGTTGATGTTTGGTGCCCTTGCGATAGGGCAGACCAGAATCCACGGCCTTCTCGAATCGGAAGATGTTATCGGTACCGCTAATGCAATGAATGCAGTTGGCGCAGTTTGCGAGCGCCGCGAAGACGGCAGCTGGACCGTTGACGGTGTCGGGCTTGGCTCCTTGCTTGAGCCAATAGCTCCGATTGACTTTGGCAATGCAGGCACCGGCGCACGTTTGTGCATGGGTATTTTTGCAGCGCACCCGATTTCTGTGATGATGATCGGTGACGCTTCCCTTTCTGGCCGTCCGATGGGCCGCGTTCTGAACCCGCTTAGAGAGATGGGCCTTGAAGTGATCGCACGTCAGGGCGACAGGCTGCCTGCTGCGATCCGCGGTAGCGACGCACCAGCGCCGATGACGTATCGCGTGCCGATGGCTTCTGCGCAGGTGAAGTCTGCCGTTCTTCTGGCTGGATTGAATACACCGGGCACGACAACTGTGATCGAGCCGGTGGCAACACGTGATCACACTGAGAAAATGCTCAAAGGCTTTGGCGCAGATCTTTCTGTCGAGATTAACGAGGCTGGCGAGCGCGTGATCACGCTGCAAGGTCAGCCAAAGTTGTCCGCACAAGAGGTTGTTGTTCCGGGTGACCCCTCTTCAGCCGCCTTCCCTATTGTCGCGGCTTTGATCACACCGGGTTCTGAAATCACCGTCGAGAATGTCTTGCTAAACGAGCACCGCATTGGGCTTATCACCACGCTTCTTGAAATGGGTGCTGACATCTCCATCAGCAACGAGCGCGAAAGCGGCGGCGAGAAAATCGGCGACATCACAGCGCGCCACTCGCAGCTGAAGGGGGTCACCGTTCCTGCCGAACGTGCCCCAGCGATGATCGACGAGTATCCGATTTTGGCGATTGCGGCTGCATTTGCGCAAGGCGAGACTGTCATGCTTGGTCTTGATGAGCTGCGCGTGAAGGAATCGGATCGCTTGGCAGCGGTGGCACGTGGATTGGAAGCAAACAACATCCCTTGCGTTGAGGGCGAGGACACACTCACCGTCACCGGCGGTGCAAACAATATCGGTGGCGGCACCGTTGTAACGCATTTAGATCACCGCATTGCCATGAGCTTTCTCGTGCTCGGGCTAGCCGCACACAAGCCTGTTGCTGTAGATGATGCGGCCCCGATTGCCACCAGCTTTCCGACATTTCTTGAGCTTGTAGGCACGCTCGGAGGCGAAATAAACGATTTATCTGAGGAGGCCGCATGATTATTGCGCTTGACGGCCCTGCCGCATCTGGCAAGGGCACTTTGGCCCGGCAGCTCGCTGAGCATTTTGGACTTAAACATCTAGATACAGGCTTGACATACCGTGCTGTCGCTGCTGCGCTGTTGGCGCGTGGCTTGCCTCTTGGCGATGAAAAACTGGCAATTTCCGTTGCACAAAACCTAGATCTTGGAGCGCTTGACCGCAATCAACTATCTGCACATGAGATCGGGGAAGCGGCTTCTCGCATCGCTGTTTTGTCGGGTTTGCGCGAGGAACTCGTGCGCTTGCAGCGGGCATTTGCCGAATCTGATGAAGGTGCTGTGCTGGATGGTCGCGATATCGGCACTGTCGTTTGCCCTAACGCAACGGCAAAACTGTTTGTAACCGCTGCGCCAGAGGCGCGTGCCAAACGCCGGACAGATGAGCTACAAAGCAAGGGAATACCTGCTGTTTTTGACGAAATCCTTGAGGATTTAAAACGGCGCGACACGCGCGACAGCACGCGCAAAGATTCTCCATTGCTGCCGGCAAGCGATGCACACTTGCTTGACACGACAGAAATGGATATAGAAACGGCATTCAAAGCGGCTGTGGATATTGTCACGCGCGCTGCGGCGGCCTAGTGCCCCCAAAGCTCTGGCGCAGGAGACACCCCAGTCAACTTTGAATTTTCGTGAGATCAGGCACACCGTTTTCGCCGGCCTGCTGCAAAGCAGTAAAAGCCTAGGCGCCGCAAAAGTGCCTTGGCCGGGATGTCTGGTCTCATTTTTTGCAACACTAGCCCGCCGGCGATGGCCAGACATGGCCTAATGGAGTTTTTATGGAAAACGTGAATCTTGCTGAGGATTTTGCATCCCTGCTCGAAGAATCCTTTGCGACCTCCGACCTCTACGAAGGTACCGTTGTAAAAGGCACCATCGTTGCGATCGAAAAAGACCTGGCTGTTATCGACGTAGGTCTTAAGGTTGAAGGCCGCGTTCCTATGAAGGAATTCGGTGCGAAAGGCCGTGCAGGCGAGATGGCTGTTGGCGACGAAGTGGAAGTTTACCTTGAGCGCGTTGAGAACGCGATGGGTGAAGCTGTCCTGTCTCGCGACAAAGCCCGCCGCGAAGAAAGCTGGGTTCGTCTCGAAGTTGCTTTCGAAGCAGGCGAGAAAGTCACCGGCCAGATCTTCAACCAGGTGAAAGGTGGCTTCACCGTTGATCTGGATGGCGCAGTTGCCTTCCTGCCACGTTCTCAGGTTGACATCCGCCCAGTGCGTGACGTTACCCCGCTGATGAACAACCCGCAGCCATTCCAGATCCTGAAAATGGACAAGCGTCGCGGCAACATCGTTGTTTCCCGTCGTACCGTTCTGGAAGAGACCCGCGCAGAGCAGCGTTCCGAGCTGGTTCAGAGCCTTGAAGAGGGTAACACCGTTGAGGGTGTTGTTAAAAACATCACCGATTACGGTGCGTTCGTTGATCTGGGCGGCATCGACGGCCTGCTGCACGTCACCGACATCGCATGGCGTCGTATCAACCACCCAAGCGAAGTTCTGTCCATCGGCCAGACCGTGAAGGTGCAGATCGTACGTGTAAACCAGGAAACACACCGCATTTCACTGGGTATGAAGCAGCTGGAAACCGACCCATGGTCCGGTATCGAAGCAAAATACCCACTGGATGCGAAGTTCTCTGGCCGTGTGACCAACATCACCGACTACGGTGCGTTCGTAGAGCTGGAGCCAGGCATCGAAGGCCTGATCCACGTCTCCGAAATGTCTTGGACCAAGAAGAACGTACATCCTGGCAAAATCGTTTCTACCTCTCAGGAAGTAGAAGTGGTTGTGCTGGAAGTGGACGCTTCCAAGCGCCGCATCTCCCTGGGTCTCAAGCAGACCTTGCAGAACCCATGGGAAGCATTCGCTGAGAAGTACCCTGTTGAAGCTGTTGTTGAAGGCGAAGTTAAGAACAAAACCGAGTTCGGTCTGTTCATTGGCCTTGAAGGCGACGTTGACGGCATGGTGCACCTGTCTGATCTGGACTGGAACCGTCCGGGCGAGCAAGTCATCGAAGAATACAAAAAGGGCGACGTTGTTAAAGCTGTTGTTCTTGATGTTGACGTTGACAAAGAGCGCATCAGCCTTGGTATCAAGCAACTTGAGTCCGATCCGTTTGAAGCCGCTTCCGGCGATGTCCGCAAGGGCTCTGTTGTAACTTGTGAAGTTACAGAAGTGAAAGAAAACGGTCTGGAAGTTAAGCTGGCAGACAGCGACCTGACCTCCTTCGTTCGTCGTGCAGACCTTGCACGTGAGCGTGGTGATCAGGATCCTACCCGCTTCAACGTTGGCGAAACCTTCGAAGCACGCATTACCCAGTTCGACAAGAAAACCCGCCGCGTTGGTGTCTCCATCAAAGCGCTGGAAATTGCCGAAGAAAAAGAAGCTGTTGCACAGTACGGTTCTGCAGATGCAGGCTCTTCTCTGGGCGACATTCTTGGTGCAGCTCTCAAAGCAAAATCCACCGACGACTAAGATTGGCTTTGATAAAGCCTTTCAAGAAACCCGGCTTTCGAGCCGGGTTTTTTTACGCGCTGTTCACCATGGCAACAGACGATGCGTTTGCTCGCAATTTTGGCGGCAATTTTCACTCTTAAGTGACGAAATACCCCTAAGTATAGCATTGAAGACGCGAGGGAAGCCTTGCTAATCAGATCTCTGCAACCCGCCCGAAGTTGCAGAGTGTGGGAGCTCGTTTTTGTAAGCCGTCCTTGCAGCATTCGGCTCAGAGCCTCCCATCTTAAGCGCGGCAAACTACGCCCCTAGTAGCCCGCGCCAAGTAAGAAAGACCGCTGAAAGAGAGGGACAACCTCCAGATAAAGCGGCAGCAAAGACGAATGTCCACCTGGCCCCATTGGTCAAAGACCCCGTCTCGTTCTCAGCTCCCCCCCACCTCCTGATGAACGAGACGGTTTTTTTTGTCTTGTGCGCAACTTTTAGCCTATCATTGATGTTTCTGCCCGCTTGCCCTAGGGATTTTATCAGTTTACCGCATGAGGAAGAAATGAAACGTCCCGCGCAAGATTGCCAGAACATGGCGCAGATCCGAGAACAAATTGACCGGATGGACAAGGAGCTTATTGCTCTGTTTGCAGAACGTTTTAGCTACATCACCCGAGCGGCGGAAATCAAACCTGCGTTAAAGCTGCCTGCGCGCATAGATAGCCGCGTGGAAGAAGTGGTGCGCAATGTGGAAGACGCCGCAAGCGAGGCGGGCCTGAATGGCGCTTTCTACGGAAAGTTGTGGCGACAGCTTATTGACCAAGCTATTGAACACGAAGAAGACCTGATGCCATCACAAGACAAGGCATAACCTTGCCGATACTTCGTTACTGATAGTTCTATTGGTTTGATGTTGATGGTTTCCTAATAGAAAATATTGACCAAACTCGTAAAATCTCCACTTGGCTTTTGAGTGTGGGCGTTTATGCTAGCAACTTAAACACCTTACACCTGCGAGGCGCTGTGAGTTTGGATAGTGATGTTATCATTGAACGCCGCCGTTTGCGACGAAGCCTGAGCTTCTGGCGCGTATGTTTTTTTCTTGTTGCCATCCTAGCAATTGGCGCTCTTGTGTTTCGCGCTAGCAGTATTGGCGATCCTACCTCCGAGGCACACATCGCCCGCGTTGAAGTTAACGGCGTTATCTTGCAAGACAGGGCCATGATCACCCTGCTTGATGATCTGCGCGAAGATGACAGTGTGCGGGGTGTGATCCTCAGCATCAACTCGCCCGGCGGATCCACAAGCGGCGGCGAACGCCTTTACTCTGCCTTGCGCCGCGTGGCCGCAGAGAAGCCTGTTGTCGCCTCTATTGGCACCATGGGTGCCTCGGCCGGCTATATGATCGCCTTGGGTGCCGACGCCATCTATGCCGATTACAACTCCCTGACCGGCTCGATTGGTGTTCTGTTCCAATATGGAAACTTCAGCGAACTTTTAGAAAAAGTTGGTGTGGAATTTGATGCCATCAAGAGCAGCCCTTTGAAGGCCGAACCTGATTTTTATAGTGCACCTAGTATTGACGCAAAAGACGCCATGCGCACTCTTATCATGGATAGTTACGACTGGTTTGTCGGTATTGTAGCGGAGCGACGGAACTTGGACATGGCACGCGCGCTCGAGCTTGCGAATGGTCAAGTCTATACCGGGCATCAAGCGAAAGAATTTGGACTTGTCGATGGCATCGGCGATGAACTCGCCGCGAGAGCATGGCTGATTGACGAAAAGAAACTTAGTAAAGATCTAGAGGTTGTCACGTGGCGTCCAATACGGCCAGATGACAATTTCCCTATTTATTTGAAAGGTTTTTTGGGAATCAGCCCATCTTCTGATAGTGTTCTGGGAAAGATTTTTTCAAGTTTCGCTGGTTTAGCGACAAATACTGGCGAGGTTGAAGGACTGGTGTCGGTTTGGCAGGCACCGTCTGTTGCGAACCAAGGTATAACGGGGGGCAAGGAATGATAAAGTCGGAGTTGGTGCAAACAATCGCGGAGCGTAACCCGCATCTCTATCAACGGGATGTCGAGAACATCGTCAATGCAATACTTGACGAGGTTACCTCAGCGTTGATGCGGGGAGACCGCGTGGAACTGCGTGGGTTTGGAGCGTTTTCTGTTAAGAACCGCCCCGCACGCATCGGCCGCAATCCGCGCACGGGACAAAAAGTGGAAGTAAGCGAAAAGTTCGTACCCTTTTTCAAAACTGGCAAGGAAATGCGCGAGCGCCTAAATGATGGCGTGGACCACGGCGAAGACGATTAACAAAACCCGGAGACTGGTGTGACTCGTTTATTGAAGCGCTTGTTGCTGTTGCCTATTGGCTTGCTCGTTATTGTGTTGGCAGTAGCGAACCGTCACAGTGTTTCGCTGGCGCTCAATCCGTTCGATCCGGCGGATACAATGCTCACGCTATCTATTCCGCTGTTTTGGCTGTTATTTGGTGCAGCTGCTCTTGGGGTGATATTGGGAGGTGTCGCCACTTGGAACAACCAAGGAAAATTTCGCAAGGAAGCCCGTGTAAATCGCCGGGAGGTGAACAAACTGCGAGCCGAGAGTGATCAACTTAAAACCCTCGGCGAAGGGAGCACCCAAACCGCCATATCGCATCACGCTTAAGCTCTAGAGGTTCGAATGCGCATCATCACAACTGGAGAAATTGACAGTGTGGTTGATGCGCGAGACATCGTAGAGGAACTTAGACACAGCTACCGTGGCCGGACGCGAGAAAGCGGCAAGCGGATCACCCTTGTGGGCAGTCCTGGCGGGTCAGGGTGGATTGAAAACACCTCGGCATGGGCAGACTATTTCTCCCAAGAGGGAAAACAACGCGGCTTTCTCGGCAATCGCGTGTCTTGCTCCCCCCCCTGCAATGGCCCGACAACCGATGGCCGCGCTGATAATGCGAGCTCTGTCTACATTCTTTTTTCTGGAAATAGCGGTGCGCCACTTGCATTAATCGATGGCCTCGCCCTTGATTGTTGGCGCCGCGCAGCGGCGGCGGCACTTGCAAGCGGCTACCTCGCGCGCGAGGATGCGAGACATCTGCTGTTACTTGGTGCCTCGATGCAAAATCTGTATTGCACGCTGACCTTGAGCGCCCTGAGGCGGCTTGATCAAGTTCTCGTTTTTGAACCTGAAAAGGGGCGTGCGGATACAACACTTCGCCGCCTGCATGCAGCGGGTCTACGTGCATCCGCGACACGAGATCTGGAAGGAGCACTTGCAGGCGCTGACATAGTGCAACTGGCGCCACACAGACTATCCGGCTTTCATCTAATTGGTGATCAACTTGCGTCTGGTTGCCATGTGAACGTCCTGTTTGATCCCGTCAATATCCGCCAGTGTTTTGACGCTCACGCGCTAAATGAGTGTCGTTTTTTCAGTGACTACATGAGCGGGACGAGCAGGGAGCCCGAATTTGCAGCAAATTTGCAAGAGCTTTGCCAAGGGCAGCTGGCTGGCCGCCGATACTATCAGCAACGCACTGTGTTTGCTTGTGGGGGGACCGCACTGCAAGACCTCTGCTTGGCTCAGTACATTTTCCTGCGCAGTTGATCCCCCTAGTTGGGCGAATTGACTAAGAAAAAGGGCCGGCAGAATGCCGACCCAGTTTATAGGGGGGATGGGATTGCCTTATGCAAGATTATTATTTGGCAATCCATTCCTGAAAACCGGGCTTCGCAACAGCCGCTTTCATGATTTCCATTGCGTCACTGCCACGAAGCGCGAGCGGTGCACGGGCCTGGCCACAATCAACGCCAATGAGCTGCATCGCAGCTTTTACGCCGGGGATCACGCCAACCTTGATGATCGCTTCCACAAAGTCTTGTGAGATTGCTTGTAGTTCGCGCATACGATCAAGATCCCCTGCGATTACAGCTTCATTGATCGCAGTATAGAGATTACCCAGTACGTTGTAAGTTGTGCCGATCCCGCCATCGATGCCAGATGTTGCCGCATAACCATACATTTCATCGAAACCGAAGAAGTAAGTTTTGTCAGGGCAACGCTCCTTAATACGCGAGAGCGCAAACAGATCATTGCTAGTAAACTTGATGCCTTCAACATTAGGAAGATCGAGGATTTCAACAATTTGGTGGGTCGGCGTCGCCCGGCCAGTGCGAATCGGCACTTCATAAACAATCAGAGGAAGGTCAGTGGCCGATGCAATGGCCTTGTAATAATTGAAGATTTCCTCTTGGGTATGTGGGAAAGCATAGGGCGGCAGCGCTGAGAGAGCATCAAAGCCCAGTTCCTTTGCACTTTCTGCAAGAGCAACCGCATCCTTGATACTAGGCATACCCACATGCGCAATTAGTTTGCCTACCCTACCTTTTGCGCTGTCCATAACAATTTTTTGTTGTACCAAAAGCTCATCAACCGACATAGTTGCAGCTTCTGCGCTACTACCCCCAATGTAAAGGCCCGCAACATTCTGCTTTACGGTGTAGCCTATAATGTTTTCTTGGCGTTTTTCGCAGAGTTTGCCATCATCAGAGAAACCTGACATTAGCGCCACGTGCATGCCAGCCAGTTGTTTTTTCATTGTTTTTTGCCCTGTAGTAGGGTGAGCACACCCACGAATGTCGCTTTGCCCACCAAATCCTTCAAACTCGATATTCTCGCACAGTAATATTTCAATTCTTGATTGACAATACATTTTTTTACGCTTACCAAATTGGATATCAGGCAAGCAGTAGTGAGGAATCGGGAGCTTCCCCTGCAAGTGTCCGCTTGGTAAGAGTGGTCAGTTTGTCGTTTGTGGAGGAGCAGCAATGGTTGCTGAAACATTTTCAAAAGCTGAAGCAGGAACGCAGAAAACTGCCATTGATGGTATGCGTGTCTCAGATCAGCTTTGCCAAGCTCTCATAGAAGAAATTAATAGTGGAACGGTACAGGTCGGAGAGCCTCTCCCCACCGAACGTGAGCTTTGCGAGCGCTTCAATGCGTCGCGCCCGACGGTTCGAGAAGCCCTCTCCCTCATGCAAATCAAAGGGTATGTCGATACAGAGCCGGGCAAGCGCCCGAGAGCTGCGAAGCCATCTATCGAGCAGATCGTTCGTTCTGCAGGAGAATTGATCCGCAATCTGCTGAGTGATGACGAAATCGGCGCACATGTAGAGCAGATGCGACAGTTCGTCGAAATCGGTGCTGTCCGCGAAGCGGCAAAACGGGCGACCAATCTGCAAATCGCCCAGATAAAAGCAACACTTGAGGCGAATTTCAAAGCAATTGAATCCGATGATTTTCCTGCAACTGACATTGCCTTTCACCGCTCAATTGTTGCGGTTATCGGCAACCCGCTCATTCTGACGCTGCACGATATGTTTGTTTCATCGATGGTAAAGCTGCGCCCTGCCGAGCGCGACATCATTGAACATAATCAGATGGTCTACGAAGAGCACCGTCAACTCTACGAAGCAATTCTGGCAGGGGATGTAAACGAGGCTGCGATTATCATCGACCGGCATTTGGCAAGGTCTTATCGCTCTCGTCTTGCTCCTCCAGCAAAGGTTGAGGGGCTGCCTTCTCAGCCCTTTTAACGCCTAACCAGTCTTGGGGCTGGTTTGTCTTTCACACCAAGGAGGAATGGAAGTGAAACTTGCAAAAAAACTGATGGTTGCTACTGCAGCTCTATGCATGACCACCGCTGGCGCACTTGCTCAAAAAGAGCTCAGCTTCGGTATGCAGGACAATGAAGCATCTAACGTTTATAAAGGCGCAGTTGCATTTAAAGAGAATTTGGAAAAGGTATCTGGCGGCGAAATGACCGTTAAGATTTTCCCAAGCTCTCAGCTCGGCGCGTTCAAAGCAATGGTTTCCCAAGTTCAGGCAGGCGCTCTGGACATGGTAATGACCGGCTACCCAGACATGAGCTACATCATTCCCGAGCTGAAGCTGATCGGTGCGCCTTACGTCGTATCTGACTATGCTCACCTGAAAGAGCTGATCAACGGCGAGTTCGGTAAGGAAATGGACAAGAAGTTTGGCGAAAAAGGCATCAAGGTCCTTGATGTTTGGTACTACGGTACACGTCAGACCACTTCTAACAAACCGATCAACTCCATTGATGACATGAAGGGCTTGCGCCTGCGCACCCCGAACGTGCCATTCTTGATCGCATATGCAAAGAACACCGGCGCAAGCCCTGCTCCAGTGGCATTTGCAGAGGTTTACCTGGCGCTGCAGACCAACGCAGTAGACGCTGAGGAAAACCCACTTCCAACCATCGAAGCAATGAAATTCTACGAAGTGCAGAAGTACATTGCAATGACCAACCACTTTGTGGCTTCTTCTGCAATCCAGATCGGCACCAAAGCATGGGACGGTCTTTCTGCACAAGAGCAAAAATGGGTTAATGAAGCTGTTCTTGCAGGCGGTAAAGTATCCAACGACCTTACCTTCAAAGCTGAAAAAGAACTGGTTTCCAAGTTCAAAGAGCGTGGCCTGACCATCACCTACCCAGACACCGCTCCATTCCAGGCTGCCATGAAACCTTACTATGACGAGCTGGAAGCAACTTTTGGTGAAGGTTCTGTTACCTCTCTTCTGAAGAAATAATCACCACCCGCCGCGGTCTTAAGGCTGCGGCGGCTTCTTTTTCATCTACCTCTGCCAAAGGGGGGCAGAATGATAAAAAACTGCAAATTCAGCCTAGAAGGCTGTGTTGCCTCTCTCCTTTTCATGTTTCTTATCTGTGTGATTGTGTTGCAGGTACTTGGCCGCACTAGCCTAGTCGAAGCACCGATCTGGACAGAAGAAGCATCTCGCTGGATCTGGGTCTGGATGGCGTTACTCGGCATTGGCGAAGTTGAGCGAACAAACGGGCATCTACGCATGGGCTTTTTGGCGGATATGCTGCCAACGCGCGTGCAGTGGCTTCTCACACTTACAATCGATCTTGTGTACTTTTACGTGGCTGCGCAGCTGCTCTACTACGGTTACTGGCAGGTTCAGTACTCCTGGTACAATGAAGCGGTGACACTACCGTTTACAGATGCCCTAATGTACGCCGCATTCCCGGTTGCCTTCGTTTTTGTCGTGGCACGAATTGGTATGCGCATTTTCCGTAGTCTGTTCACGTCCCAATCTAAAGCTGCGGGGGAGTAGCTTCATGACCCTTCTCATTGTTTGCGTAACATGGTTGGCCATGGTCTTCATTGGTATTCCTATCGGTATTGCCATGATTTTCGTTTCTATGGCTTATCTTGCCACTGTTGGTATGGCGCCTACATTTGCCGTACAAAAGATGGTGGACGGTCTTGATAGCTTCCCGATGCTTGCTGTGCCTTTGTTCCTGCTGGCGGCAGCTATTTTGAACTCTTCGGGCATTACAAACCACTTGTTTGGTTTTGCACGCGCGCTTGTTGGCCGTTTCCCCGGCGGTCTTGGCCATGTGAATGTGCTGGCTTCCCTCTTCTTCTCCGGCATGTCCGGCTCCGCCATCGCCGATGCGGGCGGCCTTGGAAAGATGGAAATCAAAGCGATGCGTGATGCGGGCTATGATGACAGTTTTTCTGGCTCTGTAACCGCTGCATCCTCGATGATCGGCCCTCTCGTTCCCCCAAGCATCACCATGGTGCTGTATGGCGTTGTTTCAAACGCCTCGATTGGGCAGATGTTCCTTGGTGGCATTGTTCCGGGCTTCCTGTGTACAGTTGCTTTGATGGTGATGGTTTATGTCCTTGCCAAGAAACGTAACTACCCCCGCGATCCCGCTTATGGTTTTGGCGAGGTCTTTACACTGTTTGTGAAGTCCTTCCCGGCCTTGCTAACTCCTGCAATTATCGTTGGCGGTATCTTCAGTGGCTATTTTTCCCCAACCGAGGCCGCTGCGGTAACCGTTGTTTATGCGCTGGCGATTGATATCTTTATCTATCGCGAACTGACCTTGAAAAAGTTCTGGAATGCGATCTACGAGACCACATCCACCTCGGCGTCAATTGCAACGATTATTGCCGGTGTAAACCTGCTTGGCTTCGTGCTTGCACGGGAGCAGGCTCCGCAGCAAATCGCCGACATGTTCCTTACGTTGTCTGATAGCCCGATCACGTTCTTGATTGCGGTTAACCTGCTGATCTTCGTATTGGGGGCGTTTATCGAGTCATTGGCAATCCTGTTGATTGTCGTGCCGATCCTTGTGCCGGTTGCGCTTGGCTTTGGTATCGATCCGGTCCACTTTGGTATCATCGTGGTACTTAATCTGATGATCTCTACGCTAACACCGCCTATGGGTATGGCCCTGTTCGTTGTGGCGAAAGTGGGCAACATTCCTTACAGCCATTTGGCAAGAGGTATTGTGCCTTGGCTCGTCCCACCGATTGTGGTGCTGATCCTTGTTTGTGCCTTCCCTATTCTTGCCACTGGCCTGCCGGGCCTGATGCGCTAGCGAGGAATCTCAAGCACATGACTGTTTTATCTAACTTGCAAAACGGGCTGGTGGTTTCCTGCCAGCCCGTTGACGATGGACCGATGGACCGCGTGGACATCGTTGTAGCTATGGCGCAGGCGGCTGTTGCAGGCGGTGCGGATGCGCTGCGGATCGAAGGTGTAGAAAACCTGCGAGCGGTTCGAAAAGCTGTTCAAGTGCCGATTATCGGGCTGGTGAAGCGCGATCTGGAAGACAGCCCAGTTCGCATTACTATCTATAAGCAGGATGCGCTGGATCTCGTTGATGCGGGTGCCGATGTCGTTGCCTATGACGGTACAGACCGGGCTCGCCCAGATGCTGCGGCTGATGTGCTCAAGAGCATTCTAGCGGCTGGCGTTATCGCCATGGCGGATTGTGCAACTTTGGAAGATGGCAAGCGAGCTTTGGCCGGCGGCGCCGGTATTATTGGCACGACAATGTCCGGCTACACAGCGCAAACAGAAGGCCGTGGCAATGGCGGGCCGGATTATGAATTGCTACAGGCGTACGGCGAATTGGACGGCTTTGTCATGGCCGAGGGCAGGTTTAACACCCCTGCACTTGCAGCCTCAGCCTTCGCTAATGGCGCTGATGCTGTGACCGTTGGCAGCGCTATTACGCGGCTGGAGCATATCACTGGCTGGTTCAAAACCGCGATCGAACGCCAACTTGGTTAGGATGCAACAATATGGTGGCAAAAAAGGACATCAACGGTATCGCTGTTGATTTTGGCGGCACGAAAACGGCTGTTGCACGCATTCATGCAGGTGAATTGGTCGCACGCGAGCAGGTCAGCTCTGATGGTGCGATTGGCGTTGAAGAGCAAGTTGCACGCATGGCGCAGCTGATAAAAGAGCTGGAGCCTCGCCAAGATGAATGCATTGGCGTGGCAGCTACCGGACGGATTGACAGCGATGGCAACTGGTATGCGGTTAACACCAGCACTTTGAATGGCATCTCCAAGGTGCCACTTGCACAAATGCTGCACGAGGTGTTAGGGCAGCGTGTGCGCGTGGTGAATGATGCCTTGGCAGGGGCGCTGGGAGAGTACCACATTGGCGCAGGTACCGGGGCGCGATCGCTCGGGTTTATAACCGTTTCGACGGGTGTCGGCGGCGGATTTATCTTGCAGGGTAATCCGCTGATGTCCGCTAACGGGCTGGCCGGTCATGTAGGCTTTACCACAAGTAGGCAACTAACAACCGAATGTGGGTGCGGGCGCCGTTCGACGGTGGAGAGCATCGCCGCTGGTCGTGCTTTGGCCCGCCTCGCGGCGGAACAGGGACACCCGGGGCTTGATGGGCGCGCAGTGTATGAAGCAGCGCTGGCTGGAGAACCTTGGGCGAAGCAACTGGTTGAGCAATCCGCAGCTGTGATTGCCGAGCTTTGCGCAAATACCTGCGCAACGATGGGTCTTGACCGCATTGTACTTGGTGGCAGCGTTGGGCTTGCGCAGGGCTTTCTGGAACTGGTGCGGTCATATCAGGCTCAAGAACCGGAACTGTTCCACTGCGATGTAGTTGCCGGTTCTCTTGGTCAGGATAGTGCGCTATTGGGTGCATTGCTTGCACAGGACATCTAGCAATCAAATTTCGCTAGAGACGATACAAAGGCGGCGGAGTTTACTCCTCTTCGCCTTTCTTTTTGCTCACATGGGTGAGTTTTTCGTCGCTAGGTGTGTAGCTGGGCCAACTCCAGCCATAAGCGATTGCGCCAGCTCGTAGTGTGAACGCAGCAAGCGCCCCGCAGCTAACAGCAATAAACTGCGCATCAAAAATGTAAATCAGCGTGACATAGGTCGTGGCACCTGCAAAAGCAGCTGCGAGGTAGATTTCACGCTGCAAAAGGGCAGAGGGCTGACCCGCGATCACATCACGGGTTATGCCACCAAATGTCGCTGTCGAGACACCCATTAACACTGCGACCGAGGCTGAGTGCCCAAGACTCAACGCTTTGGCGGCGCCCATTACGGTGTAGGCCGAAATGCCAGCAGCATCGAGCCAGCGCAATGGGCGACCACGCGCTTCGACCCATTCGGCCGTGAACCACATAACGGCGGCAACAGCCGTACAAAGTGCGAGGTAAGAGCTGTTTTCCACCCAAAACACCGGCACCCCGAGTAGTAGATCCCGCAATGTTCCACCACCAATACCTGTTATTGCGCAGAAGAACAAAAATGCGATGAAATCCTGACGCAGGCGCGCCGCGACAAGGCCGCCTGTAACAGCGAAAATGATGACACCAAGGTAGTCAAGGTATTGCCAAAGCGGTTGTGAGAAGAGATCTGGGTTTGCAGTCATGTGATCTTACAGGATGGTTTTCGCGGTTGTTATACATCAAGAATTTTACAATTAAAAAAGGGGCTTGCTTGCCCCTTTTGTGTTCTTGATAAAACTTGCAAGAGTTTGCTGTTAGTTGCCGTCACCCTCGACAGGCTTTTCGACTGGGGCCTGTTTTGGGCCGCCTTTGGCAACACCAACCATGGCCGGGCGCAGAACACGCTCGCCAATGATGTAGCCATCCTGAACAACTTGCACCACAGTGTTGTTCGGTACCTCGGTATTTGGAACTTCAAACATCGCCTGATGGAAATTTGGATCGAACTTGTCCCCTTCCGGAGAGAGGCGCTTAACGCCGTGTTTTTCCAGTTGGTTGAGCATATCGCGCTCGACCATCTCCACACCTTCTATCAAGCTTTTCAGGCCTTGATCACCGCTTTCCTTCGCATCATCCGGTAATGCGGAAATGGCGCGGCCCAGATTGTCGGTGATGACAAGCATATCACGAGCGAAGCTGGCGACGGAATAGGCCTTCGCATCGCGCACTTCTTTCTCTGTGCGGCGACGCAGGTTTTCCATCTCGGCCATAGCGCGCAGGGCACGATCTTTCAGTTCAGTGTTCTCTGCCTGCAAGGCTTCCAGAGACAGGCCGGCTGCCGCGCCTTGCTGGTCTTCACCCGCTGTACCCTCAGAACCCGCTGTGGCGGCCTCTTCATAGGCCTTCGCACCTGCTGCAGCTTCAACGTCTGGCGTGTTTTTTTCCTCGCTCATGGATATCCTACTTGCTTAAGGCATATGCGCCTAGGTCTTTCACGTGTTCCCTATTTAGGGGCAAAAGCGCAAAAACAAAAGACCTCCGGCCAATTTATGACCGGAGATCTGTTAATCGCGAGTTTGCTTCATCTATTTGAAAAACAGAGGCCGTGCCTAAGAGGCGTTCTGCTTAATCCATTCGGCAATTTTGCCTTTCGGCTGCGCACCAACCATCATAGCTTTGGCTTCACCGCCTTGGAACAGGATCATGGTTGGAACCGAGCGCACACCGAAATTCATTGCAGATTGCTGGTTATTATCGATGTCCAGCTTAGCAATTTTAATGGAGCCTTCCATTTCCTCGGAGATCTCTTCAAGTGCTGGAGCAATCATCTTACAAGGGCCGCACCATGTTGCCCAGAAGTCCACCAGAACCGGTTTGTCGCTTTCCAGAACGTCAGACTGGAAGGATGCGTCAGTTACTTGAATTGTAGCCATTTTTGCCTCTTGGGTTTTAAGCGCAGTGCTTTTTCATCAGCGATTTCTAATGTAAGAAACTACCTAGTGAACGTCAAGGAAACGGAATTTCAATTTTCCGTCAAAAAGCGAAAGCTGACATTCTTTCAGGCGGAATCTCTAAAAGCCTCGGCTCAGAGGTGTACAATAACATCGCCCTGATGGTCCAGTGCGGATATAGTTCACTGAGTAAGCGGTGATAAACTGCAAGCTGTGCGGCATACTCGTCAGGCACATCAGCGGCGGTTTTGGGCACGATAACATTGGTTTTGTAATCGAGTATAATGGCCTCACCATCCTGCATAATAAGCCGGTCAATGATTCCGAACACCTCTTTTTGCTTGCCATCCTTGCCTGTTATCACACCCTGAATTGGGACTTCCGCCTTGCCCGCTTTGGAGAAAAGCCCTTTTACTTGTGGCATAGCCAACGTGCCAAAAACGGCGCTGAGCAGAGTTTCCTTTTCAGAGGCATACTCTGGCGGCAAAGCCGAACTTAAAAATCGGTCCGCGGCAGCAGCGTGTTCACTCTCTGGCAAGTCCGGAAGCAACTCGAGCAAGCGGTGTACCAACTGGCCTTTTAACAATGCCCAGTTTTGCGGCGATCTGGCGACCTCAAAAGCATCAAGCGCCGTTGGAGCGGTAGGCTCTTGTTTCAACTCCAAATCATCCAGCAATGAAGAAGGGCGTAAGCGAGAGGGCTTCTTAGGTGCGCTAAGCGAGCTATTGATCCACTGCGGTAATGCAGGGTGCGAAGATACCTCCGGCGAAATAGATTGTGCAGCTGGTACCTCATGGGCTTCTAGATCAGCCGTTCGGCCCCCTAGCGTCCATTGCCATGCAGCAATATCGCCTGCGGCATCGATGATCTCTTTGGCATCAGAGGCCAATGCGGCGTGCACCAATTCATACCAACAGCCATGTGAGGGACCGCGCTTGCCTGCCCAGCCACAAACCAACAAGTGATCTTCGGCTCGGGTAAGCGCGACATAGAGAAGCCGTCTATACTCCTGCTCTTGCTCGGCTTTATAGGCCTCGATTGCTGTTATGTGTGCTGGTGTTTGCTCTTTTTGCGCTGGCGCCCAGACCAAGGCTGGTGGTGTCTCTGCTGCCGAATTGATCGTACGAAGCTGTTCTCTTGGCAGCTCCAACAGGGCTGGCACGTGCTGGGCTGTAAACGGAGCGGCACAATTATCCACCAAGATAACAAAGCGGGCCTCTAGCCCTTTCGAGCCGTGCACTGTCATAATGCGCAGAAGGCCTGTGGCAGCATTTAGCTCGCGCTTCACCTCGGTTGGTGATTCTTGTAGCCATGCAACAAAGCCCTCCAACCCGGGAGTGCCTGTCTGCTCATAACTCATTGTGAGCGAGAGAAACTCATCCAGAACGTCATCCACCTCGCTACCAAGGCGGGCACGAAACCGTTGACGCTGGCCATCCGCGCCGAGAATTTTCGCATAGAACTCAAAAGGCGGGACATAATCGGCGCGATCCCGCCATGTCTCCAGCTGTTTGCGCAGCACCTGCCATTTTGGCTGATCTTCACTCTTGCGCAGTAGCATTTGCCAGAGGGTGCCCGGGCGGGTTTGCTCTGGAGTTTCGCGCGCAATTTCAAACAAGTCAGCATCATCAAGGCCAAAGAGCGGGCTTTTTAGCACGCAGGCGAGGGCGAGATCATCTTCCGGTAGCAATATAAAGCGCGCAAGGGCAATAAGATCCTTCACCGCGATGTGATCTGTTAGCACAAACCTGTCGGCACCGGCTGCGGGAATATCCAGCCGCTTGAGCTCGCGGTTAAGCGCTTCCACAAAAGCGCCACGCTTGCGCACCAACACCAGCACATCCCCCGGGGAGGCGATGCCTTGCGCATTCCAATCTCGTATTTGCTCGGCAATGCGGGTGGCCAGTTGCACCATGGCAGAGTTGCTGGCGACCTTGTCAATCGGCACTGCCCAGTCTTCCGGCTCTGTCAGCTCCTGCTCTGCCGCCAAAGGCCAGATCTCCACTTGCCCAACGTGCTTGGCGCGGATGGCTTCATGCACCGGCGCAACATTCTCCTGCGACAAGCCTTGATAGGCATCGGGTTCGGCAAATACTTTGTCAACGGCGGCAAGCACATCCGGCGTAGAGCGAAATGAGAGGTTAAGCTCCACACCGGCGAAAGGCTTGGCTGCTCTTTCAGCACTGCGAGCGAAAAAGCGGCGCATATCAGCGAAGTAAGCTGGCTTGGCCCCTTGGAATGAATAAATAGATTGCTTTTCATCGCCCACGGCGAAAATGGTGGGTTCAGTGCGGCGGGCGCCTTCCCCTGCGAAAAACTCCTCTGCCAGTGCGCGGATAATTTGCCATTGGCGGGGGCTGGTATCTTGCGCTTCATCGACAAGGATATGATCGAGGCCACGATCCAGCTTATACTGTACCCACTGTGCAGCATCAGAGCGGCTGAGCAAGTTTGCCGTGCGCACCACAAGGTCTTCAAAATCCAGATAGCCGCGCCGGGTTTTTTCTGCCTCGTAAAATCCGATCACGGCTTCAGCAAGGCGCACCAAGGCGCCGGTTACCACAACGCTTTGCACCGCGTTTTCTTTCTGGAGAAGCTCCACAAGGCGGGCTTGCTCTTGGCAAAGTTTTTCGTGTATTTGCGGGTAACCGCTTTGAATTTTCTTTGTTGCAAGGCTTTTGCGTGGTTGGCGCGTGCTCGTCAGGAAGATTTCCAGCCAAATCGCGCTCCATCCGGGTTTGCCTATTTCATCTGCTGCGCTATTAAGCCGGGCGGCACGATCACAATCGCTTTTACCGCCCTCCATGAGAGCAGAAGCGGCGGCGCGCATATCTTCGGCGGAGAAAAGGCACTGCCTTTGAATTTGTTCGGCCAAACTTTGCTTTGTCGCACCTTGGGGCGCACCAAATAGAGGATACAGCTCATCCAATGCGTTTTCCAGCGAGCCAGCGGCCACAATCCAATTACGGAAGCTATCCCGCTTGGTGATAAACTCCCCCAAACATTCGGCAAACGCTTTATCCGAGAGATTATCAATCAGCACAGCAAGTGCTTGCCCTTGCTGGCTTTCCGGCTCCATCTCGGCTGAGAACAGAACACGCGCGCGCGCAGCAGCCAGCAGCTCCCCCGCAAGGCGGTCATCCAGCACCGAGAAATGACCCGCCACATTGGCCTCCAGCGGAAACTGATGCAGCAGCGCTTCGCAAAAGGCATGAATTGTCTGGATTTTCAAACCGCCGGGTGTTTCCAGAGCCTTGGCAAACAGCCGACGTGCTGCGGCGATGTGCTCGGCACTTGGGTGCTGCCCCTCGATGCTTTCCAGCTCATTGGCAAGGTCTGCCTCGGGCATTTCTGTCCAGCCTGCCAGCAAATCATAGACACGGGTTGCCATTTCCGAGGCGGCAGCTTTAGTAAACGTCAGGCACAGGATTTTCGCAGGGTCCGTGCCTTTTAACAGCAGGCGCACCACGCGGCGGGCGAGTACGAAGGTTTTGCCCGAGCCTGCGTTAGCACTCACCCAAGCGGAATTCCCCGGATCTGCGGCGCTGCGCTGGCTATCGAGAGTTTTTGCAGGGATCTGCATCAGCTGTCCTCCCCGTTTTCACTTAGAGACCATTCCGCCACACGGGCCAGATGATCATAGCCACTGGCCCATTGCCGTTCTTTCAGTACCCTCGCGCGGGACATGTAGCCATATGCTGGGTTTTCATAGGCACTAACCAGACGCTCCAGCTTTTGCCATGCTTCTTCTGCCAGTTCGGCCACGCTTTGCTCTTTCGGGGTGATAGCAACCAGCTTCAACGCGGGGCGACCACCGGTAAGCTGCATGTAAGACATGTTCGCTACCGGCATATCCGAAGGGACATCCTCAAACGCGCCTCTGCGCAGCATAGCCACTTCTAGCGGCAACTGGGGCGAGAGCAGCGCCTCGACCTGCTTTTGGGTGGGGGGCACACCGGTTTTGTAATCAATCAGCACCAGCTCCCCTGCTTTGCGCTGGTCAATCCTGTCTGCGCGGCCGGTGAGCTCAAATTCATATCCCGGCCGCTGCATTTTCGCGCTGCCAAAGGTTTCGAGGAAGCGATCATAAACATCTGGGGCATTGCCGTGCTCATAGGCGACAAATTCGCGCGCGATGCGCTCAAAGCGGGGCCACCAGATGGCCCGAATTTCCGGGAAAGCCTCAACCGGACCAAACGCGCGGCGACCGGCATCAAGAAGGGCTGCCACGGCACGCTCATCGTAGGGCCCTTCAAAGTGTTCATCGAGGAAGTTTGCAAGTGCCTCGTGAATAATTGTGCCTTTATCTGCTGCGTTGGGCTCGCCGCCAATGGGGTCGACCTCATCCAGCGCAAGCACCTTGCGGGCGTACACCTCGTAGGGATCTCGGATAAGGGTTTCAACCATGGTGACAGAGAGTTGGCGCGGGCGAGCGACAACCGGTGGCTTGGGGTGTGGCCGCTGCGCCGGGCTTACTGCCATAAAGGCGCGGTCAAGCTCTTCTGCCCAATGCAAGTATTTGCTTCCGCGTGCTTGCATTGCTGTTTGCTGCGGGGCGCCTGCAAGTGTGTTGATGCGTTGTAACCAGCGCGAGGCAACCGTTGGCGCGCCATCAACCCGCTGTGCCCGCGAGAGCACAACCTCTGGCGCGCCCAGATTGCTTAAAAAGTCATGGGCGGCGGTGCCGATGCGCCGCTCTGGCGGATCCAGCCCGATTTGCCCTTTCATCGGGCGATTGAGCCATGGGTCATTTCGTGTTTTTTGGGGCCACGTGCCTTCATTCAGCCCCCCAAGCACAACAAGATCATAGGATTGCAGCCGTGCTTCCATCGGCCCCAGCAAATGAATGCGCGGATCTGCTGGCAAGCGCGAGCGCACTGCACTGCCCGCTGTCAATGCAGCAAAAACGCCGGGCCACTCTTCTGCCGGTATTGCAAGGCCAACAGCTTCCGCCTCCAGTAAGCTGGTAAGCGTTACTGCCAAGGCTTGGCCGTTTTCTCCTTTGAAGAGCTCTTGCGTAGAACCATCAGGCTCTTTGGCAACCGCAAGTGTTGCCTCCACATGCGCTTTGACCAAGTCTGCCAGCGGGATATCGCCATGGCGTTGCAACTGCTCTTCCAATGGCGCAAGGGCTTGTTGTAAGCGTGTTACAAGCTGCTCTATAACTTCCCAGTCTTCCTCAAGCACCTTTTTCCAGCGTGGGACATGGGCATTTTCCTGCTGCTGTGCTTTGGCGGCGGCGATGGCGGCCAGCAAGCCACTCGTGCCCGGGCGCGGTTGCGGCCCGCGCAAAACGCCACGCTCCAGAGCCCGGGCAGCCGAGCGGATCTCTTTAGGCTGCATTTCAAGGCGGGCGAGCGGGTGTTTCAGAAGGGCTAACAGCTCCACCGGCGAGAGGCCCTGCAACGCCAGCTTCGCCACCAGCATACAAAGTACCATCGGCGGGGTGTGTTCCAGTGGTCGGCCGGCCGTGTCATCGACAAGGATTGACCAGCGGGTCAGATCAGAGGCGACCCGGCGGGCCAGCGCACGATCGGGTGTAACCAGCGCTACTTGCTTGCCGCCTTCCACAGCCTCACGCAGGCATAGGGCAATCGCAAGTGCCTCTTGTGCCTGAGTTTTTGCAGTTATTTGGCTAATATCCGCGAAGGCAGCCTGTCGACGCAGTGCAAGTGGGGAGGCAAAGAAATTCCGCCACTTCTCCGTCGTCTCCGCAGGGCGCAGCGCTTCACCAACAATTTCAATGCGATCTTGCAGGTTCGCGCTGGCAGCACCATGCTCGCTATTAGGAGAACCGAGTGGATGCACGTCTTTTCGCTCCAAAGCCAAGGCTTGTAACAGCGCGCGAAGGGAGTATTGCGCATGGCCGGAAATGCGCTTGCCGCTTTCTTCTTCCAGCAAGGCCTGCCAGCTTGGTTCGTCCATCTGGTGATCGAGGCCCGGCAGAACCAAAGCACCATTTGGCAGGGCAAGCACGGCTTTCATCAACTCAGCGGTAGCCGGAAAGGAGCCTGTTGCCCCTGCAATGATTACCGGCCCTGATGGCGGGTCCTCTACCAATCGGCGCGCTTCCTTGCGAATTAGGGCTGAGCGGCGATGCTTTGGATCCATCTTTTGGGCCGCTTGTAAAAATGCGGGCCATTGGTCGGTGACAATTTTTAGGAATTCCAGCGTTATTTGCCAGTATTGTGCGTGCTCTGCTGGCACCAACTCTTGCAGGCGATGCCAATCTGCCTCTTCCGTTTGCACCTCATCCATTAAGGTAAGCAAATTGCTTGCTAACCACGCCGCATCTGCGACGCTGGCAGGAATTTGCGAGATCTCATCCTCTGGCAAACCGAGAATTTGGCTGCGCAACCGCCCCTTCCACGCCCAGACAAGACGTGTCATGGCAAGTTTTCGATCCATTTCATCAATAGCCGGTGGTAATGCCTCGGTATCAGGGCGGCCTCGCAGTACCTGTTCGTCTTCCTCCACATCGCCCAGCGGACGAATGCGCGGGAGCAGCGCAACTTGATTGCCCAGCGCCTTGCGCAGAATTTCCGGCAGGACACGCGCAGCCCGGCGGGTCGGTACATAAATTGTAACATCTGCCAGTGCCAAGGGGTGGGCATGGGGATCGAACCCGGGAACCAACTCTCCCGCAAGCAATGCCTCGACCAAAACAGGCAAAAAAGGCTTGTCTGGCGAAATGCTGAAGATATTGGGTGCCCTCATGTGCCCCTCCTCTTGCGCGCACGCGTCTGCGTCTTAGGCTTTGGTGATGGCCTGCTCTGCTTGCTGGATCGCCGCAGGGTCGCCCACATGCAGCCACTGCCCCTGCCCGCGGATCCCAAACAAGCGCCCACCAGCCAAGGCCTTATCGAAAAACTGATTAAATGAAAATGGCGCACAAGGCGCACCTGTGAGAATACGCGGATGCAGCAGCATCGTGCCAGAATAAACAAAAGGAGCGTTGTTTGCATTGCCTCGCCGCGTTAATCGGCCCTGCGAGTCCATAAAGAAATCACCTTGACCGTGGTAGCCAACAGCGGCTTCTTTGCTGGCAAGCAGCAACAGAACATCCATTGCCTCATCTTGCCATGCCTTAGCCAAAGAGCGGAGGTTAGCGCCGCTCTCCGGTGCCCAGAAACTATCGGCATTGGTGGCAAAATAAGGCGCATCGCCCAGTAAATCACGGGCTTTGATATGGGCGCCACCCGTTTCCAATAGCTGCTCACGCTCATCTGAAATTGTGATTGCAAGGCCTTGCGGAGTGGCTAGGTGTGCTTCGATTTGCTCGGCAAAGTAGTGGCAGTTTACCACGGCTTCAGGCACCTCAGCGGCGCGCGGCGCATCTAACACCCATTGCAACAAAGGCCGCCCGGCAACCTTCACCAAAGGTTTGGGCATGGTGTTTGTCAAAGGCGCCATGCGCGTGCCATAGCCTGCGGCAAGAACAAAGATTTTTTGCGGGAAAAGGGCTGTCATTGTTCGCGGAGTCTCGTTCAATCGCTAATGGTTGCCTTGATGAGTTGGCGTAACTGTTCGAGTTGGCCGCATCGGAGGGCCGCCTCCAGATATCGCTCAATTCGAGGCAACATCTCCAGATATTGCGGCTTGCCATAGTCCTGCGCTAGGCGCACAAAACCGCCCAGTATTTTAGCATTGCGCTGTGCGCCGCACAAATGCACTTGCTGCCTAAACACCCCTGCATCGAACGCTGGCTCCGCCGCCTCTTGTAATTCGCAGTAGTAGGCCAGTAGTTTTTCTGTGAGGCCCTCGGGCATATCCACACGTGCATCCCAGATCAACGATGCGACATCGTAAGCCGCGGGGCCACGTACCGCATCCTGAAAGTCAACCAGTGCGAGGCGCTTTAGCCCTTGCTCTTGCGAGCGCCAAACAATGTTTGGGCTGTGATAATCGCGCAGGACACAGGTGGGCGGTGCGACCTCTAGCTTTGCCAGTTGAGTACGCCACTGTGCTTCCAATGCTTCGAATGCCTCTGAGGCTATCACCCCGCCCTGCGTGAAAGGCAGGTAGTATTGCGCAAAAAGGCGCTGCTCTCGAAGAAGTACCTCAGTACTGTAGGGCAGCAGGCTTACACCAGTTTCCGCTTCCAACGCCTGCCAGTCTTTGCCATGTATGGCGCTCAACTGCTCGATAGCGGCCAGATAGCGCGCCTCTTCCGGATCATTGCCTGTGGTGAATGCCTCGCTCCCTAGATCTTCCAGAAGGGCAAAACCATGAGCTGTCTCAGCGGCGAAAACATCGGGCACCGAGATGTTGGCGCGTTGTAGCAGGCGGGTGATATCCAGATATCGCTGTGTATTTTGTGCCAAGTGAACCAGCTGGCTGTATGGCAGCTTGTCTCCTTCTGCCACTGGCTCTCCCGTTCGTGCGGGGTAGTCCATCAACACAGCTGAATGGGGCGCGCTAACAAGGCGCTGAAATGTTCGCTGTGACGCATCCGCCTTCATTCTGGCGCGCTGCGCTGTGTTCCAAGCGGCCTCTTGCAAAAAATGTCGCCTTTTCTCCAAGCGAGCTAGGCGTTGTTGCCATGTAGGATTGTCACTCGCCAGAGTGAAAACGCGCTGTAGCGGATCACTGGTTTCTTCCAGCGTCATTTCTAATGCGCCGGGCCAGTAGGACGAGTCTCCCATTTGTGGCCACTCGATAAGCGCCGCGCCGGTTTGCAGATAATCTTCAAGGCCAAGCTCCTCCAGCTCTTCTGGCTCTTCAAGCCGGTAAAGATCATAGTGTGCGATGGGCAAAGGTTGGAGATCGTAGGTCTGCACGATTGTGAAAGTCGGGCTTGGCACTTCCAGCGCTTGATCTTGCGCCAAGTAACGCAACAAGGCGCGCGAAAAAGTTGATTTTCCCGTCCCCAGATCGCCGTTAAGGGTAATCACATCGCCGCGTTGTAGCAAGTCGGCAATATCTGCGGCAAGCGCCTCGGTTTGTTGTTGGGTATCAAGTTGAATGCGCATGATATTCCGTTATTCGCCAAAGGGGATACAGGCAGAATTGCCAGTGCTATTCGGCAGCGTCAAGCGAGTTTGTGTTAGGCTGCAGGGGGAAGCGGCAAATCACAGTGGTGCCCATGCCTTCTGATGTCTCGATCTCTACCGAACCACCGTGTAACTCGACGAAGCTCTTAACAATTGGCAGACCAAGGCCCGCGCCCTGCTTTCCGCCATCCCCTTCTTGCGAAACAAAGCGGGAAAAGACTTCTTCCACCATGTTTTCTGGGATGCCGCTGCCATGATCGCTCACTTTAATCACCACCCCAGCGCTGAGGCGTTTGCAGCTGATCTCTACCTTACTGCCATTAACAGAGTGGCGGACAGCGTTTGACAAGAGATTAAACAGGATTTGGCGGATCCGCCGAGCATCTGCGCGCATCGAACCCAGATTGGGCGAGAACACTGTTTCTATCTGGATATTGCCTTCAAGCAGTCGATCTTGCAGCCCTTGGACCGCCTCATCAACCGCTGCCTTGATATCAACGTCATCGAGGTCCAGCTTCATGATGCCTGCATCAAGGGTCGCCAGATCAAGAATGTTATTGATTATTGAGAGCAGCGCCTCAGAAGAGCTTTCAATATGGCTAACATATTCACGTTGCTTGTTTGTCAATGCACCGAATATCGGGTCTGCGAGCAATTGGGAAAAGCCGATAATGTTGGTAAGTGGTGAACGTAGCTCATAGTTCACATGCTCGATAAATGCGTTTTTGAGCTGGTCTGCCTTTTGCAAGGCTTCGTTCTTTTCGGTCAGCGCCCGCTGGATGTTTACCGAGGCGGTCACATCAACAAAATTGACGAGAGTTCCACCATCGGGTAGCGGCAGCAATGCATAATCGGTGACGACGCCATCCGTGCGCTCCATCCGACCTTGTGTGTGAGTACGCGTATCGTCAAGGCCTGTAATGCCGCTGGACAAGTGTTCCCACTTATTTGGTTTGGTGAAATGCGGTTTTGCGCGCAAAACCAACGCGCTTATATGCGGCTCGCCCTCTAGGTCTGTTTCCTTCAAGCGTAGCAATGATGCAAAGGCTGGATTAGAGAGGCGCAGGCGACCATTGGAACCAAACACTGCGACTGCCTCACTCAGATTTTCAAGGGTTTCCCCCTGTACACTCATCAAAGCATTGTAGCGGCTTTCCAGATTAAGCCTTTCAGTCACGTTCTCGTAGATATAGGTGACGCCACCCTGCGGGTGGGGACTGACGATTACGCGTAGCGCCTGTCCATCAGGCAGGTACCACCAGTTTTCTTGGGGCTCAAGAGATTGATAGGCTTCCAAATGCTTTGCGCGCCAAAGGCGGTAGTCGGCCTGCTCTGGCAGTTTACGTGCGGCCCGCATGGCATCAAGCAAAGCGCCCTCTTCAGGGCTGGATTGCAGTAGTGCCTCTTCCATTCCAAACAATTGGGCGAACGCTGCATTGTAAAACTGAAGACGTTTGTCAGCACCAAAAACTGCAACTGCTGTTTGCAAAAGATCGAGCGTACGGCGATGCGATTCCAAGGTGCGGCGTAATTGCTGCTGCACGCGCTCCAGTTCGCTGATATCAACAGCGAGCCCCGCGGCACCATCTTCAGACCTCACGTCCGTGATGTCGAATACGCGACGCTCCCCAGCGGCAACGACGGGCATAGGAGCGGAGAACAAACCGCTGGCATCTCGCATAAGGCTAAGACGTTCCCGGCCCTTTGCATCAAGCAGCTCGGTTGCCCCTTCCAGAGTTTGTTTGCGCGTGCGCGCATCAACGGCCTCAACATAAGCCTGATTAACCCAAACAAGCTTTCCGTATCGGTCGCGCTGCCAAGCGGGGCCGGGCATCGCATCGAGTAAGTTACGCAAGCTTGCTTGCTGGTGGCGCAACAAAACGTTGTTTTCGCGTAGGCGAGCACTAAGCTGGCGGTCATCAGTCAAATCCCGCAGACGTAAGACCAGTGCTGCGCCAGCGGTGCGCCCTAACGCCTCCAAATAGGTGCCATCAAGTGTCGTTAGCGTCGCACGGAACGCCTCACCATGACCATGTAAATGGCGCAGATAAGCGCGCAAGGCTTCTGCGGACGTGCCTTCCAACCAATCTTCAAAGGCTATTATCTGACGTGCCTCTATTGGCACCTCGGCATTACGGATTGCATGGCCGAGCAACTTAGGCGCTGCTTGAGGATGATCCCAAACAAGCATAAGGCAATCTTCTGTTTCCAGAAGGCTTTGCAGATAATCGACACTGCTTGAGTGCAAGCGGGCTTCTTTTGTCTGCTGCATTGACTGTTTTGCAAGCTGCGCGCGCAAACGGAGATTGGATCTTGCGACCAAACCAGCAAAGAGCAGCGCGCCGCCCAGCACCGCAAGGGATACCACTAAAAGTGGCGCCGCGCTTGGCTGCGTCTCGGCGGCATGGGCTGGCAAAGAAGTAGCGGCGAGCAGCAGAACCCAGACGCGCTTAAGCGCTTGCCCTGTAGATATCTGTTGCCGAAGCCTCACGAGCTGGGCACAACAAGCGTGCACCCGCCCCTGCCGGTTCAATGGCATTCATGCCCCCAAATTTTCCGCCGCTATAATGACCAGTCTTCTGATCGGGAACGAGCCGCTCTACCGCCAACAATACGACTGATTCAGCGTTAACCATAACGTGATTGAATGCGCGGCTAAAGCCTTCTGATCGATTATCCTCGCGTTTCCCCAGATCGACGGCGAAATGGCAACAAAAAACCGCGGATTTCAGGGCTTGCGCTGCTGATTTCCGCGGCTTGATATTTAGGTTTTTTCTGGGCAACCTTAGTTACTGAAGTTACCCTGCGTCGCTGACCTATTAATATTTATAGTGCTCTGCCTTGAACGGGCCACTCTTCTCGATGCCGAGGTACGAGGCTTGGTCGTCACTAAGCTCTGTGAGCGTCACGCCAAGTTTTTTCAAGTGCAGGCGTGCGACCTTTTCGTCCAACTGCTTAGGCAGCACATAAACTTCATTTTTGTAGTTGTCGCCATTCTTGTAGAGCTCGATTTGGGCAAGCACTTGGTTGGTGAAGCTCGCCGACATAACAAAGGAAGGGTGACCGGTTGCGTTCCCTAGGTTTACAAGGCGACCTTCGGAGAGAAGGATCAAGCGCTTACCATCTGGATACTCGATCATATCCACTTGAGGTTTTACATTGCGCCATTTGTAATTACGCAGGGCAGCAACCTGTATCTCATTGTCAAAATGACCAATGTTACAAACGATTGCCATGTCTTTCATGTCGCGCATGTGGTCGGCGCGAATGACATCTTTGTTGCCTGTTGCGGTGACGAAGATGTCGCCTTCTTTGACAGCTTCTTCCATGGTTTTGACCTCATAGCCATCCATGGATGCTTGCAGCGCACAGATTGGATCGATCTCGGTGACAATAACACGCGCACCAGCACCTTGAAGTGATTGAGCGGAGCCTTTGCCCACATCGCCATAACCAGCAACGACAGCAACTTTACCTGCCATCATCACATCCGTGCCACGGCGGATACCGTCAACCAAGGATTCGCGGCAGCCATAGCGATTATCAAACTTGGATTTGGTCACGCTATCATTAACGTTGATTGCCGGGAAAGGCAGCTCACCATTCTTCTGCATTTCATAAAGGCGCAGCACACCAGTGGTGGTTTCCTCAGAAACGCCTTGGATGTTGCCTTTAACCTTAGAGAAGAAACCCGGATCACGCTCAAGACGGGCCTTGATTGTGTTGAAGAGCGCGATTTCCTCTTCGTTCTGCGGATTGTCAAGAACTGAAGGGTCGTTCTCTGCTTTTGCGCCAAGCAGGATCATCAAGGTCGCGTCGCCACCATCATCAAGGATCATATTGGCAGTTTCGCCATTGCCCCAGTCGAAGATTTTATCAGCGTAAGACCAGTACTCTTCCAAGGTCTCGCCTTTTTCGGCAAAGACTGGAATGCCAGCGGCAGCTATGGCAGCAGCGGCCTGATCCTGCGTTGAGAAAATATTGCAAGACGCCCAGCGAACTTCCGCACCCAGCGCGACCAGTGTCTCAATCAAAACTGCGGTTTGAATGGTCATATGCAAGGAGCCGGCGATGCGTGCGCCTTTCAGCGGTTTGGAGGCGCCAAACTCTTCGCGGCATGCCATCAGGCCGGGCATTTCGGTTTCAGCGATTTCGATCTCGGTGCGGCCCCATTCGGCCAGAGAGATGTCTTTGACGATGTAATCGGATGTGGTGCTCATGACGAGATCCCTTAGGTTGCAGCAGCTGCGAGAAACGAGGAACCATGCGGCGATGCCCGACCCGCTTTTCGCTCTGCCGGTATATAAACCGAAACGCGCCGCAATAGCAAACATGATATAAAGCTATCTTTATATCGCCCGCCAATAGTTGGGGGCTTGGTCCCGCTGACAATGGAGGCACAAAAAAAAGGCGCTAGAAAGCGCCTTAAAATGTCTATTCTAACGAAATGAAACCTAGTCCGTTTCACCAAAACCGTCTTCCACCAAATCGCAAATCGCGGCAAGAGCTTGCTCGCTCTGATTCCCGCATACACTCACCTTGATGGAGCATCCGGGAGATGCGGCAAGCATCATCAGACCCATTATAGAGGTGCCGCCAACAGTTTGGCCATCTTTGGAAACAGAGACGTCGGCATCAAAGGTTTCAACTAGGCGCACAAGTTTTGCAGAAGCACGGGCGTGCAAGCCGCGGCGGTTGACGATTGTCAGATCACGTTCGAGCACAGGCATTCCTTCAGTCTTATCCTTGGCCAGACAGCACTTGGCTGGCAACCGAGATGTATTTTTGTCCTGCAGTGCGGGCTTGTTCTACCGCGTCAGCCAACGACAGATCCGAGCGGATGGACGCCAGTTTGATCAGCATTGGCAGGTTTACCCCGGCCACCACCTCTACTGCACCACCTTCCATCACGGAAATCGCGAGATTGGAGGGCGTCCCACCGAACATGTCGGTTAGCAGGACCACGCCTTTGCCGGTGTTAACCGCAGACACAGAGGAAACGATGTCCTGCCGCCGCTGCTCCATATCATCATCCGGCCCTATGCAAATCGTTGCGATTTGTTCTTGTGGGCCAACGACATGCTCGAGCGCTGCCTTGAATTCTTCGGCCAGACGGCCATGGGTGACGAGGACAAGACCTATCATACGTGACGAGAACCTTATGCGTTTTTCATTCTCTTGTTTGCTGCGGCGCTACTTTCCTAAACAAGGCGAAGAAACGCAAGCAAAATAAGCAGAGGTTCAGATTAACGCATTTTTATCTTGTTCGGCAACGGTGCGAATTGCGGAGCGAGCAAGACGCAAGGCGACTTTGGGATTGTTTTGCGGCACGGGTTGGCGAGCCAAGGTAACATCTTGAATGCTTACAGTTAAATCACAGTGATCTGGCAACCGCTCCATGTCTTCCATCGAGCTAAAATCGAGGCATAGAGAGATTACTGCCTGTGCTAAACTTGGAATAAATAGAATTCCCTGTCCTCTTAACTCAGCCATCCCACGGATTGTTTGGGGCGCAACAGCAAGCAGCCGCCCATGACTTTCGCGTAGGTAGCTTCTATCATCAGAAACGAGGGCACAGAATTCGCCCGATTGATGTGCATCATCAATCAAATCAAAGAGCAGTCCACTCTTTCCGGCACCAGAGGGACCGCGAATCATCACACCTATACCGCCATAAACAAGCGTGGTTGCATGCTCAGCTTGCTTAGTGCCGACATCTAATGAAGATGCAGAGGTAAGGGTCACGCGCTACCCTCCAGCCTTAAGCGCGGGGAGCTTAACAGAGAAACAAGCGCCAAGTGGCTTCTGATTATCATCATCATAGCGGTTGGAAGCGGTAATCGTCCCACGGTGTGCCTCTACAATCTGCTTACAGATGGATAGGCCCAGCCCCGAGTTATTACCAAAGCCCTCGCTTTCAGGGCGATCTGTGTAGAAGCGCTCAAACACGCGCTCCATCACATCTGGCCGCAAGCCCGGCCCCTCATCTTCAACCGTGAACACCACCTGATCTGCTTGTCGGGATAGGTGCAGGGTAACAACTCGATCCGGAGGCGAGAAAGAGCGGGCATTATCAAGCAAATTGTTCAGCACCTGAGACAGGCGCGTATCTGCACCTGCCACCATATACGACGACGCACTCTCGCTTGACTCGTCATCCACTTGTAGCTGGATAAAGGCTGCGCCCTGTTTGCAACGCTCATTGGCGACATCAACCAATGTGGTGATGAGAGTCTTCAGATCAATTTCGCCGGTTTCAGCCCGAGCCATCTCAGCATCGATGCGCGACGCCTCAGAAATATCGGTGATAAGGCGATCAAGCCGGCACACATCATGCTGGATCACTTCTAACAGGCGCTCTCGCGATGCATCGGTTTTTGCAAGCGGCAAGGTTTCTACCGCGCTGCGCAGCGATGTTAATGGGTTTTTCAGCTCGTGTGCAACATCTGCTGCAAAGCTCTCGATGGCATCCATGCGCTCATAGAGCGACTTGGTCATATTACGAAAGGCTCTGGCAAGATCGCCGATTTCATCTCGTCTATCCGGGAAGAGCGGGATTTCCTCGCGGCTGTTAATCGCATTTTGCACGCGCTTTGCCGCTTCCGAGAGGCGGCGCATGGGCCCGGCGATGGTGCCCGCCATTAAAACGGACATCACCATGACAACCACGGCAACAACAACAAAAACCTTGATGATTGCGCTGCGTTCTGCGGCAACGATATCATCGATATCGCCACCTTGCGTCGACAACAGCAATGCGCCAAGCACGCCGCGGAAACGCTGCACCGGAACCGCCACGGATACAATCATCTCGCCTTTGCTCGACAGCCGCACGACAGATGCGGGAGAGCCGGAAAGCGCGGCGGCAACTTCGGGGTAATCTCTGCCTTCAGATCGGCCCAGCTCTTTGTAAACAGGGTATTCGCCGCGACGCATCCATAACTTTAGCTTGTCTCCCCAGCGCGTAAGGAGATTACGCTCGCTTTCATCAGGGGGAGGAAGATCGAAGCGGAAGATCTGATTGTACGAATACAGCTGGCGGGAATCGAGCAGCATGACCCCTTCGGGATCATAGATGCGGGCCCTTGTGCGTGTTGGAGAAATCAGGCGGCGTAGAATTGGCCCCACGAGCTCTGGATTTATGGGAAAATCAAGAGCGCCGATCGCGTTGCGTGGGCTTACGCTTTCGCCCGCTTCAAGGCGCAACAGTTGCTCAGGATCTACCATGAGCGCGTCGTTCTCGGTCGTCGCATTTGCTGCAATCGCACCGGCGATAATTTCCCCTTGTGTGAGCAGCGACTGTACGCGGGCGTCAATAAGCCCGGCGCGAAACTGGTTCAGATACAAAATACCGCTGACCATGACGAGCAGGCCAACGAGATTGAGAACCAAAATGCGCCGTGTCAGGCTGGAGAACACATGCGTGCCGAGCAACCCCACCCAGCGGCCGAAGACATAACGACGCAAGCGCGTGCGCCGCAGCCAGCGCCAGGTTTTTGCTTCTGGCTGCTGCTCTGCACTTGCGGATCTGCCTGCGTTTTTTGCTTGTGGTTCGTCTTCGGACACTGCGCTTGTTCGTCTTTCGCCTTGGGAAACATCTAAAGGATCGTTTAGCCCCTTAGCCTTCTTTAAAGCGATAACCAACGCCATAGAGCGTTTCGATCATATCGAAGTCGTCATCAACCACCTTGAACTTTTTACGCAAGCGTTTGATATGGCTGTCGATTGTCCGGTCATCTACATAGATCTGATCATCATAGGCCGCATCCATAAGCGCATTGCGGCTTTTCACGACACCCGGGCGCTGCGCCAGAGCATAAAGGATAAGAAATTCTGTTACTGTGAGCGTCACCGGTTTTCCCATCCACGTACAAGTATGACGCTCGCGGTCCATGGTGAGCAGGCCGCGTTCCAGAATTTTGCTCGCATCAGTGGCAGCGGCGGTGCCATCTTTGGCTTGGGCGCGGCGCAAAACAGCTTTTGTGCGCTCGACAAGCAGACGCTGGGAGAATGGTTTGCGGATGAAATCGTCTGCCCCCATTTTCAGACCGAACAGCTCATCGATCTCATCGTCTTTGGAGGTAAGGAAGATGACCGGCAGGTCAGTCAGCTGACGCAAGCGGCGCAGCAATTCCATTCCGTCCATACGCGGCATTTTGATATCGAAGATCGCCAAGTCAGGCGGATCACTCTGAAGGCCTTCCAGCGCAGAGGCACCGTCTGTGTAAGTTTGTACACGGTATCCTTCAGCTTCCATCGCGATGGAGACCGAGGTGAGAATATTGCGGTCGTCATCGACCAAAGCAATCGTTGGCATATGGCTTGCCTTTTGTGTTTCGCGCCAAGCGCCTAAAGTTTGATCCTAAGAAATATAGGAAAGACAACAACAGGGCAAATGCGAAGCAAATGGGGCGAAAGCCTGACAATGGCGAGGCTACCACCAGATTTGTAAGAGTGCCGTTAGGGCATTCAATTTTAGTTGGCGGATTGAAACTTAAAATGATTCTATTTTGGCTTGTAGAAATCCCTCTGGCGGCTGGTCGAACCGCCTTACGGAGCCCCTTAACCGGCAAATGAATTTATTCGCCAAAGAAAATAAAAGAAAGTTGGTCTCGATTCACATTTCAATCGTTTTAAAAAATTTTGCCTCTCTTGCCGCCTCCCCCCCCCTCTATTAATTTACCCCCAGAAGGCAGAGAAAAGTATTTTGGCAATAAACGCCAACTAGACTGACCTTCCCAAAGAGTAATAGGCAGATAAGGATTAGAGAAATGAGCGAGCTGGGAGCACTCACTTCCGAAACCAAAAGAGATGCGCTCGAACTTCTGGATCTAAAAGCACTCTATCGCAACTTGTCACCTGCGCAACTCTACGAGTATTCTATCCAGCGCGGGGAATCCAAAATTGCTGACGGAGGGGCACTTGTCGCCTATACTGGTGAACACACCGGAAGATCTCCGAAGGACAAGTTTGTCGTAAAAGATGCGCGCACTGAGAACGCCGTATGGTGGGATAATTCAGGCGCCATGACCCCGCAGCAGTTTAATCTGCTGCTTGAAGACATGCGCACTCACGCAAAGGGCATGGAGCTGTTTTCGCAGGACCTATTCGGTGGTGCGGACACCGGGTCCCGCCTAGCAACACGTGTTTACACTGAGCTTGCTTGGCACTCGCTGTTTATCCGCAACTTGCTGCTGCGCCCAACATCTGCAGAACTGGCAGATTTTGCAGCGGATATGACTATCCTTGATTTGCCGAGCTTCAAGGCAGATCCGGCCCGTCATGGCTGCCGCAGTGAAACTGTGATTGCGTGTGATTTTAGCCGCAAGATCGTGCTTATCGCTGGTACCGCCTATGCAGGTGAGATGAAGAAGTCTGTGTTCACCATGCTGAACTTCTTGCTGCCAGAAGCGAACACAATGCCGATGCATTGTTCTGCAAATACTGGTTCGCAGGGTGATACCGCCGTTTTCTTCGGCCTTTCTGGCACAGGGAAGACAACCCTTTCCGCTGACCCCAACCGCATCCTCATCGGTGATGATGAGCATGGCTGGGGCGAGAATGGGATCTTCAACTTCGAAGGTGGCTGTTACGCCAAGACAATTAACCTTTCTGAGAAAGCCGAGCCAGAGATTTACGCTACGACGCAGCGCTTTGGCACGATCTTGGAAAATGTGGTGCTGGACGAACAGCGCAAGCCGGACTTCAATGACAATTCGCTCACTGAAAACACCCGTTGCGCTTATCCGATCAATTACATTCCTAATGCGAGTGCAAGTGGCCGGGCTAGTCATCCGAAGAATATCATCATGCTCACCGCTGATGCGTTTGGCGTGCTGCCTCCAATTGCGAAGCTCACCGCAAACCAAGCGATGTACCACTTCCTTTCAGGTTACACTGCGAAGGTTGCCGGCACAGAGCGCGGTGTCACAGAGCCGCAAGCGACCTTCTCCACCTGCTTTGGCGCACCATTTATGCCGCGGCACCCCTCTGTTTACGGTGGTCTGTTGAAGAAGTTAATTGAGGCACATGAAGTGGATTGCTGGCTGGTCAACACAGGCTGGACAGGTGGCGCTTATGGCACCGGCAACCGCATGCCAATTGGCGATACCCGCGCACTCCTGAGCGCGGCGCTTAGCGGAGAGTTGAAGCAAAGCGATTTCCGCCGTGACGAAAACTTTGGCTTTGAAGTTCCTGTCACAGTGGCCGGTGTAGATGCGAAACTGCTGGATCCACGTAGCACATGGGCTGAACCTTCTGCATACGATGCGCAAGCCGCTAAGCTTGTAAACATGTTCGCTGAGAACTTCGCGTACTACGCTGCATACGTGGACGCTGATGTTTGCGCTGCTGGGCCATTCCAACAGGTCGCTGCGGAGTAGATTTTAAAGTTTACCTCTCGAAGCTGGGTTTCCAGCTTCGTTCCTTGCAACTTGGCGTCAGCTTAACGGCTGACGCCCTTTTTTTATTTGCAAGTGTTGTATTGGGTTAATTGGCAAGTACACTTACGGCTTAATCGTAGGTTTAGGAGCCAGGCTTGACTCAATCATCGACGCCCCCCTCTTTTCAGGATCCTCTCGGGACCGCCTTAAACTGGCTAATCACTGGCCGGAAGGTTGCACTTGCGACCGTGCTGGAAACTTGGGGCTCCGCGCCGCGGCCAGTGGGATCGCATCTGGTGATTGATGGAGATGGTAACTTTGAGGGCTCTGTCTCCGGCGGTTGCGTTGAGGGAGCTGTGGTGGCAGAGGCCGTCGAAGCTTTAGAGGATTGCAAGCCTCGACGCCTTAGCTTCGGAGTCGAAGATGAAACAGCTTGGCAAGTCGGGCTGTCCTGCGGCGGCAAAATCAGCGTTTTTATTGAACCCTTAGGCACAGGGCAGCACCGCGACATGCTGGCGGCGCATCAAGCTGCAAAGAACGCGCGACAACCAAGCGGCTTTATCATTGATACTACGAGTGGGCAGCGTGCACTCTATGATGCAGCCAAGCACGGCGCGGCGCTAGAAGCCTTTAACAGTGCCTGCAAAAGCGGGCGCAGTGGATATGCGTTCCCAGGCTCCTTTGAGTTTCTTGAAATCCATGTGCCAGAGCCACGGCTTGTAATCATTGGCGCTGTACACATTGCACAAGCGCTGGTTCCAATGGCGCAGGCGGTTGGACTTGACGTGAGCGTTGTCGATCCACGAAGTGCATTTGCCAGTCCGGCACGGTTTGGTGATTGCCAGCTGTTGGCAGCTTGGCCGGAAGACGTGCTTGATACGCTTAAGCTTGATGAATACACCGCCTTGGCTTGCCTTAGTCATGATCCCAAGATCGACGATTTACCCCTCATAGCTGCATTGAAGGCCGGTTGTTTTTATGTGGGCGCCCTTGGAAGCCGCCGTACGCACGCAAAACGGCAAGATCGATTACAGGCAAAAGGTATTGATGCGAAAAACATTGCAGGCATAAAAGCCCCTATTGGCCTAGACATAGGTGCTGCCACTCCGCCTGAAATTGCAGTTGCTGTGATTGCGGAAGTGATCGCAAGCCTACGACAGCAGCCATTACAGGAGGCGTAGAGATGTGGTTTGGTCCGATTGCACTGGATGAAGCAGAAGGGTGTATTCTCGCGCACTCGCTGCAAACCTCGGAGGGCCGCGTGCGAAAGGGTCGCGTGCTCAGCGCGAGCGATATAAGCCTGTTGCGCCGGGCCGGTATTGCGCAGGTTGTTGCCGCAAGGCTTGCTGCGAATGATGTCCACGAAGATGACGCGGCAGAGAGGATCGCACGTGCGGCGGCTGGGGCTCATGTACGCGTGAATGAGCCGTTTACAGGGCGCGCCAACCTCTATGCGCAGACGGCTGGGTTGGTGAAAATCAACAGGGGTCGCGTAGATTCTGGCAATCAGGTCGACCCTGCCATTACGCTTGCTACCAAAGAGCCCTTCACACGCGTAGAAGAAGGAACAATGATCGCTACAGCTAAGATCATTAGCTATGGTGTTTCTAGCGCCGCAATCGAGCGCGCACGCCTTGCCTTTTCCGGGGCGGTAGAAATGTGGCCATTTCATGCAAAACGTGTTGCCCTTGTGGTTACGGCGCTTGAAGATGCAAACGAGAAACTCACGACGAAAAGCCTAAAGGCGCTGGAAGCTCGCTTGGCGCGCTCTGGTTCCATACTCATCGGGGTAAAAGCCTGTCGGCATGATGATGAAGCGCTGAGCGCTGCTCTTAAAGATGACATGATGCGTGTGGCGGACATTATTGTTGTTTTCGGAGTCAGCGCGACAAGTGATATCACAGATATCATTCCTGCTGGCATCTGCGCAGCGGGCGGTGAGATTGTTCACTACGGTATGCCAGTAGACCCCGGCAATCTCCTTGTGCTTGGCAAGCTCAACCAACAGGATGTGATTGGCGCGCCAGGCTGTGCACGCTCTGTTCAGATGAACGGCTTCGATTTTGTGCTCGATCGTCTGCTGTGCAACATTGACGTAAATACTGAAACCATACAGGCGATGGGTGTAGGCGGACTTTTGAAGGAAATTGTTAGCCGACCTCAGCCCCGTAACGCGAGAGCTGAAAGCGTTGATCGCGAACGTGCGGCAGTCGATGGAATCATTTTGGCAGCCGGGGCCTCGCGAAGGAGCGGCGCACATCACAAGCTACTTGCAAAAAAGGATAGTAAGGCAATTATTCGTCTGGTCGTTGAACAGGCTTTGGCAAGCGACTTACGCAGTGTGCACGTAGTAACAGGGAATGAAGACAAAAGGATTCGAACTATATTGAGCGATCTTCCTGTCATCTTGCATCAAAATAGCGCAGCGCAAGAAGGAATCTCATCTTCGATTCGTGTAGGACTAAAAGGCATGATTGCAGAACCTGATGCCTGTGTGCTGCTGCTTGGCGATATGCCAGAGATTACTGCAGAGGATATTAACCGCCTAATTTCCGGCTATGATCCAGCAAATGGACAGCTAATTGGTGTATCCACTTGCGACGGCAAGCGTGGCAACCCAGTCCTTTGGTCATCGCGGTTCTTTTCTGCGCTTAGCCAGCTACAAGGTGATATTGGTGGTAAGCAGTTGATTTCAAAAAGTAAAGAAAGCACTTACTTCTGCGAAATTGGTAAAGGTGCGCACCTTGATCTCGATGATGCGGAAGAACTTAGCCGATATGGCGCTACATTTGGCAGCTATTCAATGAAGACGATTAAAGATTATTAGATCCAATTCTACAGCGCTACTTAAGTTCTGATTAAGAATATTTTTTCATTTGTAGAATTTTTCTCTGGAATTTTCAGAGGTCAGGCTTTAGTCTAGGCGGGTCGACGTGATGCATACATCAAGTATTTTCCACGTTGAACACCCCACGGATTATCAAGGAATTCGCAGAAGCGCAGCGGTTTCGCCGCTTGCTTGCACATTGCGTTATCCTTAGACGACAAAGGAAAAAACAATGCCTGCACCAATGATGCCACGTGCTGGTCAATGCAAATGGACTGAAGGCGATAGTGGCTCCTACTGCTTCCCCTGCACCAACAAAGCCGTTGAAGGTGGTTCTTACTGCGAAGATCACCGCAAGATCGTGTATGAAACACCTGAGCAACGCAAAAAGCGAGCAGAACAAAACAAATTTGTGCCGAATAAACGGCAAATTGCCGCTTAAGGTCCAACACTCCCCCACACAAACAAAAAAGGCCCCGCAAAGCGAGGCCTTTTTGTTTGTGTACATTGCTGCACGCCTATGCAGCCGCAACTGCCTGTTCAACCTCGCGAAGCTGCGAAACGACCAGATCCGCCTTCTGCCGGGTTTCATCTGTTTTAGCATCTGCAGCATCTTCCTCAGCGTTTTTGATCTGCTGAGCCAAAAACTCTGCGTTGATCTCGCTCATAGGAATAGCTTCTTCAGCCAACACAGTTGTGCCAGATGCAGAAACATCAGCAAAACCGCCCCTTACGAAGTATTCGAAGGTTTCCCCATTGTCGCTGAGTGCCTTAACAACACCTGGACGCATGGTAGACAGAAACGGCGAGTGACCGGCACCAACACCGAACTCCCCTTCTGCGCCGGGAAGGACCACGGAGGTCACTTTTTCCGACAACAGCAGGCGCTCTGGCGAGACCAGCTCGAACTGAAATGCTTCAGCCATGTTACTCATCCTCTTAGCGCCAAATCAGGCGGGTGCAGAACACCACGCCCGAGATGCATTGGTGATTAGGCAGCTTCAGCAGCCAGCTTTTCAGCTTTCGCGATGGCTTCGTCAATAGACCCAACCATGTAGAAGGCGGCTTCTGGCAGGTGATCGTACTCACCACGAACCAGACCTTTGAAGCCTTTAATGGTATCTTCCAAGTCAACCAGTTTACCTGGGGAACCGGTGAATACCTCAGCAACGAAGAACGGCTGGGACATGAAGCGCTCGATTTTACGTGCACGTGCCACTGTCAGGCGGTCTTCTTCAGACAGTTCGTCCATACCAAGGATGGCGATGATGTCCTGAAGCGACTTGTAGCGCTGCAGTGTTTCCTGAACCTGCGTCGCAATGTTGTAGTGCTCTTCACCAACAATACGTGGATCAAGCATACGCGAGCTGGAGTCAAGCGGGTCAACAGCTGGATAAATACCCTTTTCAGAGATCGCACGGTTAAGAACCGTCGTCGCATCCAAGTGGGCAAAAGTGGAAGCTGGTGCCGGATCGGTCAAATCATCTGCTGGTACGTATACAGCCTGCACCGAGGTAATAGAACCTTTGGTTGTGGTTGTAATACGTTCCTGCATGGCGCCCATGTCGGTTGCCAGAGTAGGCTGGTAGCCCACAGCAGAAGGAATACGGCCGAGAAGCGCGGACACCTCAGAACCTGCCTGAGTAAAGCGGAAAATGTTGTCCACGAAGAACAGCACGTCCTGACCTTGGTCACGGAAGTGTTCCGCAACGGTCAGACCGGTAAGCGCCACACGTGCGCGGGCCCCTGGGGGTTCGTTCATCTGACCGTAGATCAGTGCAGCTTTAGAACCTTCGCCGCCCTTTTCTTTGTTAACGCCAGATTCGACCATCTCCCAGTAAAGGTCGTTACCCTCACGGGTACGTTCACCAACACCGGCAAATACGGAGTAACCACCGTGGGCTTTCGCCACGTTGTTGATCAGCTCCATAATCAGAACGGTTTTACCAACACCCGCACCACCGAAGAGGCCGATTTTACCGCCCTTTGCGTAAGGCGCGATAAGGTCAACCACTTTAATGCCGGTCACCAGAATTTCAGCCTCAGTGGACTGTTCGGTGAAGGCAGGAGCGTCCTGGTGAATTTCGCGGGTTGCTTCATGAACAATCGGGCCAGCCTCATCAACAGGCTCACCGACTACGTTCATGATGCGGCCCAGAGTACCGTCACCTACTGGCACAGCAATGGCGGCGCCGGTGTCACGGACTTCCTGACCACGAACCAGACCTTCGGTCCCGTCCATCGCAATGGTACGTACTGTGTCTTCACCCAAATGCTGGGCAACTTCCAGAACCAGACGGTTACTACCGTTTTCTGTTTCCAGAGCGTTCAGAATAGCAGGCAGGTGGCCGTCGAACTCAACGTCGACAACAGCACCGATAACCTGCTTGATCTTCCCGACTTTCATGTCAGCCATCGCTTAACATCCTCGTCTCAAATCGGTCAGAGCGCTTCAGCGCCCGAGATAATTTCGATCAGTTCCTTGGTGATCTGGGCCTGACGCTGGCGGTTGTAGCTCAGGGTCAGTTTATCGATCATCTCACCTGCGTTGCGGGTCGCGTTATCCATTGCGGACATACGCGCGCCCTGCTCAGAGGCAGCGTTTTCAAGGATTGCGCTGTAGATCTGAACCGCGATATTGCGTGGCAGCAGAGTCTCGAGGATCTCCTGCTCGCCGGGCTCATATTCGTACAGTGCGTTATCAGCGCCCTCTTCAGCCACTTCTTCTTGCGCCTCAAAGTGCGCTGGAACAAGTTGCTTTGCGGTAGGGATCTGACTGATCACTGATTTAAACTGCGCATAGAACAATGTGCAGACATCGAACTTCTCGTCTTCGAACATTTTCAAGACAAGTTCGCCGACTGCCTTTGTGTCTTTGAACTCAATGTTCTTTAGACCGCGCAGCTCGATTTTCTCAATAATGTGCTGTGCAAACTCGCGCTTGAGAGCATCATAGCCTTTCTTGCCGACAGTAATGATTTTTACATCTTTGCCTTCAGCAAGCAGCTTGTTGGCATGCTCACGCGCTAGTTTAACAATTGACGAGTTGAAGCCACCGCAGAGACCACGCTCTGCTGTGCAAACGAGGAGCAGGTGCACCTGCTCCTTGCCGGTACCCGTCATCAGCTTCGGCGCATCATCTCGACCTTGTACTCCGGCTGCCAGATTGCCAAGCACCGTCCCCATGCGCTGAGCATAGGGACGGGAAGCTTCAGCGGCCTCCTGAGCACGACGCAGTTTCGCCGCGGCCACCATTTGCATGGCCTTGGTGATTTTCTGCGTCGCTTTGACCGAAGCGATGCGGTTTTTTAGGTCCTTAAGGCTCGCCATGGGCGCCCCCGTTCCTTATCCGTTGCTTCGATTAACCGAGGGTCTTGACGTATGCGTCCAGAACAGCTTTCAGCTTTTCTGTCAGGTCTGCGTCCAGAGCTTTCTTCTCCCAGATAGCAGAGAGAAGATCGGCGTGTTCATTACGCACAAAGCGCAGCAGGCCATCTTCAAATTCACGCACGCGGTCTACTGGACGGTCGTCCAGATAGCCGTTAACGCCTGCGAAGATAACGACAACTTGCTCTTCAGTTTTCAAAGGAGAGAACTGAGGCTGCTTCAGCAACTCTGTCAAGCGGGAGCCACGATTCAACAGTTTTTGAGTGGTCGCATCAAGATCGGAACCGAACTGAGCAAACGCAGCCATTTCGCGGTACTGAGCAAGTTCACCCTTAATTGGGCCTGCTACTTGTTTCATCGCCTTGATCTGCGCGGAAGAACCAACGCGAGAAACCGACAGACCTACGTTCACAGCTGGGCGGATACCTTGGAAGAACAAGTCTGTTTCCAAGAAGATCTGACCGTCGGTGATGGAGATCACGTTGGTTGGAATGTAGGCGGAGACGTCGTTTGCCTGGGTTTCGATCACTGGCAGCGCGGTCAAAGAACCGGAACCGTGGTCTTCGTTCAGTTTAGCAGAACGTTCCAGCAGACGAGAGTGCAGATAGAACACGTCACCTGGGTATGCTTCACGCCCTGGTGGGCGACGAAGAAGCAGAGACATCTGACGGTAAGAAACGGCCTGTTTGGACAGGTCATCATAACCGATCACAGCATGCATGCCGTTGTCGCGGAAGAACTCACCCATGGTGGTACCCACGAACGGTGCAATGTACTGCAGAGGTGCTGCGTCAGAAGCTGTTGCGGCGATAACTATGGAGTATTCCAACGCGCCGGCGTCTTCCAATTTCTTAACGAACTGAGCAACTGTAGAGCGTTTCTGACCAACAGCAACGTAGATACAATAGATCTTGTCTTGCTCGTTGTTAGAAGCGTGCAGCGGCTTCTGGTTCAAGAAGGTGTCGAGGATGATCGCGGTTTTACCGGTCTGACGGTCACCAATTACCAGCTCGCGCTGACCGCGGCCGATTGGGATCATCGCATCGATGGCCTTAAGGCCTGTCGACATAGGCTCATGAACAGACTTACGAGGCAAAATGCCTGGAGCCTTCACGTCCACGCGACGCATTTCAGAACCTTCAATCGGGCCTTTGCCGTCGATTGGGTTACCGAGCGCGTCTACAACACGACCGAGCAAGCCTTTACCAACTGGCACCTCTACGATGTTGCCGGTACGCTTTACTGTGTCACCTTCAACAATGCCTTTATCGCTACCAAAAATAACGACACCGACGTTGTCACTTTCAAGGTTGAGTGCCATCCCCTGGATGCCACCAGGGAACTCAACCATTTCACCCGCCTGGACGTTGTCCAGACCGTAAACGCGGGCAATGCCGTCGCCTACAGAAAGAACCTGACCAACTTCGGAGACAGAAGCCTCCTGGCCGAAGCCTTTGATCTGGTCCTTGAGGATGGCGGAAATCTCCGCGGCCCGAATATCCATCAGCCGACCTCTTTCATCGCGAACTTAAGAGAGTTAAGCTTCGTGCGCAGCGATGTGTCCACCATGCGGGAGCCGATCTTAACGATCAGACCACCAATCAAGGATGGATCAACTTTTGCTGCGATATTCACGTTCTTACCTGTTGAAGCGTTCAATGCTTCTTTCAGGGCTGCAATATGCTCACCGGATAGTTCCGACGCACTGGTTACTTCAGCAGTAACTTCACCGCGACGCGCAGCGAGCTGCGCACGGAAACCGGCAATCATACTTGCAATCGCAAAGAGCCGCCGGTTAGTGGCGACAAGCTTTACAAAATTTGCGGTCAGGCCAGTGATACCGGCCTTGTCCATTATTGCGGAAATGGCTTTTGTTTGCACTTCCGCGCTGAATACGGGGCTCTTGACGAGACGGTCTAGATCTTCACTCTCCTTAAGAAGAGCTTCTAATTGATTAAGGCCAGTCTCAACTTCAGCCAAAGCGCCCTGCTCTTCAGCAAGGTCGATAAGGGCAGAAGCATAGCGCAAGGCCACGCCTGAAATGAGAGATACGTTGTCAGTCACAGGATCCGTGCTCTCCGGCGCACTCAAGTGTTCAAGGCAAGCTATTGACCCACCCCCAACGACCTGAAAAGTCGCGTCTAATTCAATGTGGAAGACACAGCCAGAACAGCTGTATCCATAAAGCCGCGCTCCGCATAGCACAGCGATAAGACGCTTGCAATACGGACTAAGTACGCCCTCATGCAAGTTAAGCCGTCAAATAAGAGCAAATGACTACAAGAAACTCTGGGGATCGATATCTACCTGTACGCGCAAGCCCCGAGTTGGTGGCGGTGCAGATTGCAACCAGCTACGCAGAAACCCTTGCAAATCAAAGGCTCTACGGGTCATTACTAACAATCTAAAACGGAAGCGACCACGCACTTGTGCCATTGCGGCCTCTGCCGGGCCTAGAATTGTAACTTGCTCACAAGCGGGTGCAGATTGTGCAAGAACTCTTGAATATTTTTCCGCCCACAGCCTGTCTTCTGCCGAAATAATAAGCGCTGCAAGGCGTCCGAATGGCGGTAATGCTGCATTTTTTCTCGACTCAGTTTCTACGGCGTAAAATGATTCTGGGTTTCCGCTCAATAATGCACGTATGACAGGCTGTTCTGGATTATAGGTTTGCAAAATACCGACACCCTTGCCGTGGATTCGCCCCGCACGGCCAGTAACCTGCGCCATCAGCTGATAGGTTTTCTCTGCAGCTCGCGGATCGCCATTGGCGAGGCCGAGATCCGCATCAATCACGCCGACAAGTGTCAGCTGAGGGAAGTTGTGCCCCTTGGCAACTAGTTGCGTGCCAATAACGATATCAACCTCGCCATCTTCTACCAGCTTCATTTCTTTGGCTATGCGCTCGGCTCCGCCGCCCATGTCAGACGATAGAACGAGCACCCGCGCCTCTGGAAAGGCATCTATAACCTCTTCTGCCACGCGCTCAACACCCGGACCGCAGGCAACAAGCGAGTCTGCTCGCCCGCACTCGGGGCAGGCCGGGGGTGTTGGTTGTGAATAGCCGCAGTGATGACAGACCAATTTGCCTTTAAAGCGGTGCTCTACGAGCCATGCCGAGCAGTTTTCGCAGTGGAAGCGGTGCCCACATGTTCGGCAGAGTGTTAAAGGGGCATAGCCACGCCGGTTTAGGAACAACAGGGCCTGATCGCCATTTGCCAATGTTTCCCGCAGGCGGGTCATAAGTTGCGGTGCAATCCACTTGCCGCGCTCTGGCCCATCGACCCGCATATCAATGCTTGTCAAAGTTGGCAGGGCAGCTCCGGACGCTCGCTCTGGCAGGCTCAGCAGTCGATATCGACCCATTTCGACATTAATTCGCGATTCAACTGTCGGCGTTGCGCTGGCAAGGACAACGGGAAAGGCACTGATATGGCCAAGGACAACTGCCATGTCACGCGCATTATAGGGAACGCGGTCATCTTGCTTGTAGGCGCCATCGTGCTCTTCATCAACCACAATAAAGCCGAGCTGTTTAAATGGTAAGAAGAGAGCTGAACGGGCTCCGATGACAACTTTTACCTCGCTGCTTGCGACGCCGCGCCATGTCTGCGCTCGGCGACGACCTGGCACTTTTGAGTGCCACTCTGCAGGCTTGGTACCGAACCGCTCCTCGAAGCGTTCCAAGAGTTGGGCAGTGAGCGCGATTTCCGGCAAGAGAATAAGGGCCTGTTGCCCTTGCCGCAGCGCTTCAGCTATGGCCTCGAAGTACACCTCGGTTTTTCCAGATCCGGTGACACCATCTAGCAAGAAGGCCGTGAACCCCTGACCTATCTGCTGTGTAAGAATGCTGGACACCTCTCGCTGCTGCTCGGTTAGCTGTTTGCCCGGCCGCGTTGGGTCAGGCACCGGCAGCGGCTTACTTGCTATTTCAATGTCCTGCAGCACCCCTTGCTTGCGCAAACCGTCGACAACAGAGGTGCTTACGCCAGCGGCTTCTGCGAGCGCGGCCTTTGTCCACCCCATACGGTTCGCAGCGATTTCAAGAACGGCTTTGCGCGCAGCAGTGATACGATCTGGTTCGCTCTCGCCATCCCAAAGAACGCCTGGAACCGGTCTTTCTGGCTCAAGAGCTTCTTCAGACCTAAGTACCATGCGCAGTACCATACCCGGTGGGCTCAGGGTCCATGCCGCAACCCAATCAACAAAACGGCGTATGTTCTCACTCAGTGGCGGGCAGTCATAAACATGGATGATTTCGCGTAGTTTTTTCGGGTCTAACGAAGTATCTGCTTCGCCCTCCCAAACGGCACCAATAACCAACTGTCCACCTAGTGGAACTTTGACAACTGTACCGGGCTCAAGATGAAAGCCTTGAGGCACCTTATAGGAATAGGTTTTGTCGACAGCAACGGGCACCATTACCGGCACAATTTGCGCCCGATGTTGCGACGCGCCTGCGCCGTTTTCTACCTCGAAGATGTCTGCCTGCTCCATCTACACGTGTTCCTTATGTGCGCAACCGCAGTTTGGGGCTGTCTCATTGTGCGGTACTGAGCTAAACATTGATCAACAAAACCAATTGGGTGCTAAAATCTAGCGCCATTCCAGAGTGTAGGCAGCAAAAACAGGAGCCGACAAGATGAAATTCTTCGTTGATACCGCCGATACCGCCGAGATCAAAGAGCTTGCAGCAACCGGCCTTTTGGATGGGGTGACCACCAACCCATCCCTTATTAAAAAGTCCGGCCGTGACATGAAAGAGGTTATCGCAGAGATTTGCGCTCTTGTGGATGGCCCTGTGTCCGCTGAAGTCGTAGCTATGGACTACGAAGGGATGCTGAAAGAAGCGGACGAGCTGATTAAAATTGCCGATAATATCTGCATCAAGTTGCCACTTACGTTTGAAGGCTTGAAAGCTTGCCGCGCGCTGGCTGACAAAGGCGTGCAGACCAACGTGACGCTTTGCTTCTCCGCAAACCAGGCACTGTTGGCAGCAAAAGCCGGGGCAACTTTCATCTCGCCATTCATCGGCCGCTTGGATGACATCAACATCGAAGGCATGGACCTGATCGCTGAAATCCGTCAGATCTTTGATAATTATGGCTTTGGCACCGAAATTCTCGCAGCGTCGATCCGCACCGCAAATCACGTAAAAGATTGTGCGCTGGTTGGCGCGGATGTGGCAACAATTCCGCCATCAACTCTCAAGGGGCTGGTGAAGCACCCGCTGACAGACAAAGGTCTTGAAGCCTTTATGCAAGATTGGGCTGCAACTGGACAAAAGATCGTCTAGGCGCTTTACATAGAAATCAGCGCTTTAAGCGTCGAACTACTTACTCCTAAAAGGCTGGCTTTTGTCAGCCTTTTTTGATGCAATGCTCATAACATCACCCTCACACTGAAACTTTATTCACATTTTTATCATTAATTTCAAATAGTTATAGATATTTCCTTAGATCGACGCAAACTTTTGTAGATTCGTGTTTTTGGCTGGATTGCGTTTATTTTCGATAAGCAGCAATAATTTGTGATCCCGCTCTGGACATGTGTTGACGCATTTATTCGACATATTGAATTTGCGTTAGATTTTCTTTTAGTTTCCTGCGTTATCTGCCAATCAGTTTTCCGTGCGCTCAGCGTCGTGGGGATCTTTGCGCTTGGCGCAAGGCCGGCCTGTCACAACGCGGAGGCAACGATAAAAACACCCATGACATGCTGGACCACGTTTTGAAGCATATTTACCGCCTTCTTGCCTATCTCTTCGCTTTGACCATTGTTGGCAGCAGCTCCGGCAGTTATGCCCAACAGAAGTCGATCAGCTTCAGTGGTGCAAAGCGCTTACTTGAACAGCGTGTCTATGCCGATGCATCGGTGCGCCACAGCTTTTACTGTGCTTGTGCTTTTGACTCAGATAAGCAAGTTGCACCTCAGCAGTGCGGCTATGAATCACGTAAGAATGAGAAACGCGGCAAGCGCATAGAGTGGGAGCACATTGTGCCAGCTTCCCGCTTTGGCCAACCGCTCAGCTGCTGGCGCGAGGGGCATGATGACTGTGTCAGCCGCTCGGGCCGTAGCTACAAGGGGCGTCGTTGCTGCGCAAAAGTAAATGCCAGCTTCCAGCGAATGGAAGCGGATATGCATAATCTGGTTCCCGCCGTGGGCGAACTAAATGGCGATCGGTCGAACCGGCCACTTGGCGAAGTGGCCGGTGAGCAGCGCAGTTATGGTGCCTGTGATTTTGAGGTCGACTTTGCAACAGATGTAGCCGAGCCACGCGCGGCGGTGCGCGGCGAGGTGGCGAGGGCTTACCTTTATATGCGCGCAACTTATGGTTTGGCGCTTACAGATGCTGAAGCTGCTCTTTATGAAAGCTGGTCTGCTGCCGATCCAGTTTCGCCGGAAGAGCTGCGCCGAAACCGTTTAATCTTCGAGCTACAGGGCAATATTAATCCGTTTATCGCACCGGGTTTTTAGGGACTTGGCGCTGCCCAGCCGACTGGAAGAGAGCCACAGCAATCACCACCATTGCAGCTGAAAAGGGAAACGCCGCTGGCATGGCCTCTCCAAATGCGGCGACTGCAATGACAGTGCCAACGAGCGCGGCAACCGAGCCTATTTGGCTGAGATACACAGCACCAGCGAGCTTTTGCAGCGCGAAGTAAGCGAGGTAGAGCGCGCTATAGGCTGCAAACTGGAGCACAAACAAGAACAACACTGGTTTTGTCGCAATGCCTTGGAGCTGTCCGGCATCTAAGCGCAGAAGCGCAAGTGGTGCCATCAGCACACCTCCAAAGAAGAGCATAGCACCAGCAAGCGAGATAGGGCTACGACCTTGCGGCCAGCGCAAACTCCGATAAATATTTCCAAATGCAATCAGAATAGGTGCTATGGCAGCAACTATAGCCCACTGCGCATTTTGTGGGACGAGCGCTGCTTTTGATGCTACCAACATAGTGCCTGCTACTAGCCCCAGCGTAACCGCGCTGGCACGGCGCGCAGAAAAACGCTCGATCTTGAACAGCAGCGCCAATACATAGGTCAGCAAAATTGGGAAGGCGAGCGTGAAGGAAATATAACCGACGCCCACGTGTGAGACTGCAAGAAAGCTCAGCATATTTGGCAGGACAAACAATGCGCCTGCGCAGAAACCATACTCGAGAAAACGCCGATCCGGGCGTAACTTTCCCTGTTGCAAACGCGATAACAAAAGCAGAAACGCACCCGAGCTGGTAATTGCCAGAAAGAGTGTGATGAGAGGATCAATGCCGTTTGCAATTGTCATTTTGCCAAGAATGACAGTTAGTGCGATCATTGATCCGACAAAAAGCAACAGCACGAAAGGAATTATTCTTGCAAAAGCAGGCGCTGGCTCTCCCGCTGCATGCAAGTTTTGATTTATGGTCATACTGATATCTCGTTATGTTTCACAGAGAGCACTATCTAGATATCAAGTATCTTAATGTCAAGATAAATAGGTGAACCTTGAGCCGAGCAAGCAATGCAGTCAAACAATGGACCCGTGAAAAGCCAGAGGCAGAATTGCTGCCGATGGAGACAATTGGCCTGCTGAGTGAAGCATTTACGCTCATCGTCCGTGGCAGAATTGAAAGGTTGTTTGCCCAGCATAAACTGAAGTCTGGTGAATTTGATGTGCTGGCAACATTGCGCCGCGCTGGCGCGCCATTCACACTAACGCCAACGCAGCTTTACGATACCCTTATGATTTCCTCGGGCGGAATGACAAATCGGCTCGACCGACTTGAGAAAGCAGGGTATCTGCGCCGCGAACCTAATCCAGAAGATCGTCGTGGAACACTGGTCGCGCTTACTGATGTAGGCCTTGCTTTGATAGAACATTTGTTTGATCTGCACCTAGCGAACGAACAACAAGCCCTAACAGCACTGAGCGAGGATGAGCAAAGGCAACTGGCCGGTTTGCTACATAAGCTTGTCGAGGCACAGGGGAATGAGTGAATCTACGGTTCTCATCACCCATAGGCCTGATGTTGGCGCTGCACTGGATGATTGGCTTACGCATTTGGGCAGTGAGCGCAGGCTTTCAGATCGCACATTGATCGCTTATGAGCGCGATGCGCGGCAGTTTCTCGGCTTTCTTGCCGAGCATTTGGCGGCGCCCGTCCGCCTGATAGATTTGGAAACACTAAAGCCGGCAGACTTTCGCGGCTTTCTCGCAAGGCGTAGACAAGCGGGTACGCAGACACGCTCGCTAGCGCGCAACCTCGCTGGTGTGCGTTCTTTTCTGTCGTTTCTCGAGCAGCAAGGGCTGGCAAATGCTGCAGGTGCCTCTGCTGTTCGGACACCGCGACTGCCGCGTAGCCTCCCAAAGCCGCTAGGCATCGAAGAAGCACGGGCCGTGGTGAGTCAAGACCTGAACTTTGAGAATAGCGAGTGGGTCGGCGCGCGCAACGCAGCAGTGTTTACGCTGCTGTATGGCTGCGGATTGCGCATTTCTGAAGCGCTATCGCTCACACGGGAACAGGCACCGCTGCCGACGGCAAAGTCCATGCGCATCCTTGGAAAAGGCAACAAGGAACGTGTGGTGCCACTATTGCCCGTGGTTGGTGAGGCCGTTGACCACTACATTCTGCTATGCCCACACCATCTGGAGGCAAATGCCCCCCTATTTCGCGGTGTTCGCGGCGGCAAACTAAACCCACGTTTGATCCAGCTTGCCATGCAAAAGTTGCGCAGCGCTTTGGGGCTGCCTGATACAGCGACACCGCATGCGCTGCGTCATTCTTTTGCGACGCACTTGCTTGTCGGCGGCGGAGATCTGCGCTCCATTCAGGAGTTGCTTGGGCATGCCAGTCTTTCTTCCACGCAGATTTATACCGAAGTCAATGCCGCGCAGATTCTCGATGTCTACGACAAGGCGCAACGACGCAAGTAGCATAAGCGCTCCCTCGATATATGTGCGTTGCGGATTCTTTCCGAGATAGACCGCTTGCACGTTTTTATAAAGCCGCCTAGCCTGCTTTTGTGACACGGGGTGCCCTCCTGATGGGGAGTGGCTGAGACTATACTCGTAAAACCTGATCTGGATAATGCCAGCGAAGGGAGCGCTCACACTGCATCGGCTGTGCTTGCCGGTGTGATAGATGCTTGCTCCCCGCATGGGCGGAGGACACTATGAACTTAATTGACAACGCCAGTCAAACCCTTGCCGAGCTGCGCAAGGCAGCGCCTCTCATTCACAATATGACCAATATTGTTGTGGCCAATACCACAGCAAATGCGCTGCTTGCCATTGGTGCATCGCCCGCAATGGTGGATGATCATGAAGAGGCACCGGAGTTGGCCCGTGTATCAGGCGCGTTGGTGGTAAATGTGGGCACTGTTTCCCGTTCCCAGGCAGAAGCAATGAAGCTTGCCGTTGCAGTGGCAAAGGAAGCTAGCGTGCCATGGGTGCTTGATCCTGTTGCCGTTGGCGCGCTGAGCTTCCGCACCCAACTGGCCAAAGAACTGCTGGAGCATAAGCCTTCGGTTATTCGCGGGAATGCCTCTGAAATAATGGCGCTTGCCGGTGTTGCCGTTGGCGGCAAAGGCGTAGATTCCACCAATAGCTCTGATGAGGCGCTAGCAAGTGCAAAAGCATTGGCGGCAAACAGCGGCGCTGTTATTGCAATCTCGGGTCCGACTGATTTTGTCTGTGATGGGGAGCGAACCGTAGCCATTAAGAATGGTGATGCGATGATGCCTTATGTGACCGGCCTTGGCTGCACTGCAACAGCGCTTACCGGCGCAACACTTGCTGTGTGCAAAGACCCGCTGTTGGCGGCAGCCTATGCGCTACTTTATCTTGGCATTGCCGGCGAAGTGGCTGCGCAGGATTGCAGCGGCCCGGCAAGCCTGCAACTCGACATCATAGATGCTCTTTACCATTTGGATGAAACCATCTTGCATGAGAAAGGGGAGGCTTGCTTTGTCAGCTAATCCTATTGATCTTTCCGTTTACCTTGTGATTGGCCCGCAGGATTGCGGGTCACGCTCTCCGCTGGATATTGTCGGCGAGGCAGTACAGGGCGGAGCGAGTGTGGTGCAGCTGCGCGACAAATCTGGCAGCACGCGTCAACAGATTGAGTTGGCGCACGCGCTGCTAAATCTAACTCGCCCTGCTGGTGTTCCCCTGATCATCAATGACAGGCTGGACGTGGCGTTAGCGGTAGATGCTGATGGCCTGCATGTCGGGCAAGAGGATATGGAGGCGGCTCAGGCACGCGCCTTGCTGGGGCCCAAAAAGTTGCTTGGGCTTTCCGTTTCATCACAAGAACAACTAGATGAGGCCCCGATGGGCATGCTCGATTATCTAGGTATCGGCGCTTGTTATGCAACTGGGAGCAAAGATAATGCTGTTGCGCTCGGGCTTGATGGTTTTGCCAAGTTGACCGAACAAAGCACCCTACCAGTGGTAGGAATTGGCGGGATCAGTATCGAGCGTGCCAGAGATGTCATCGCCAAAGGCGGGCAAGGCGTTGCGGTTATTTCTGCTATCTGTGCGGCTCCCTCTCCATTGCAAGCGACACGCGCAATGGCGGAAAAAGTGCGCAAGCTCTAACGCCCCCTATATATTGTTGGTTTTTCCCTGCGGATCCGCTAGGCTTTTGGCAGATCCGCAGGGGAGTTACTGGTGAGGGGCTGATGAGGATTGCTTTCAAACACGTATGCATTGCTGCTGTGCCTGTGGTTCAGGGGATGTTTCTGGCATTGGCAACGCTTCCTGTAGACGCCGCACCCTGCCCACCTTTTGAGGCTGGCACTTGGATTAACAAGGCCGCCGATGCAAAAGAGCCAGCACGCGTAGAAATCGAAGTCGATTGCAGCATCAAGCCAGTGGAACTAAAAGCACGCGTCTTTACACGTTGCGCGCCGCGTGATTGCAAATGGGGCTGGACATCGGCGTACAGACGACCAGACGGCGTGTTAACGGCTGAGTTTTCGGGCTTTTTTTCGCGCAAGGAATTAACAATGCGGCCTCTTGGCAACCGCCTAGAGATATCTGTTTACACGCATTTTGAAGACGGGAAACGCCCTAGCGCGTATCGCAGCTATAAACTGGAGCGCGACTAACTGGCAGCACGATCCCCATTGGCGAGCACCTGCAAGATCTGCTGGGAAGCAGTGCCATCACCATATGGATTTTTCGCCTGTGCCATGGCTTTATATGCTCCCATATCACTCAACAAATGATTGACCTCGGAAACGATGTTTTCGGTGTTATTGCCAAGCAGCTTTGCGCAGCCTGCCGCGATGCCTTCAGGTCGCTCGGTTACATGTCGCAGGACAAGGATGGGCTTGCCCAGGCTGGGCGCTTCTTCCTGCACTCCACCTGAATCCGTAAGCAGAAAATGGCAGCTACTCATCAATTTGACAAAGGGTTGATAGTCCAATGGCCCCGTTAGTAAGACATTGCCGAGGCCAGAAAGATTGCTTTCTACCACGTCTTTGACGTTGGGATTCATATGAACCGGTAGAATGAAACCGAGCTGGGGATACTGTTCAGCCAGCTGCTTTAGCGCGGCGCAAATGCTGTTTATGCCGTCGCCATGATTCTCCCGTCGGTGCACTGTAACCAGCACATACTGGGGAAAGCTTTCTAAAAACAACTGAATTGGATGTGCCAGCAAGCTCTCGTTGTTTCTAACCTTTTGCACTGTGAGGAGTAGCGCGTCGATACCGGTATTGCCGCATGTCGTGATGTTGTTGGCGGAGACACCTTCACGCAAGAGGTGATCTCTGGCCAAAGTGGTTGGAGCGAAATGATAATCCGCCACAAGGGACAGGACTCTACGGTTGAACTCTTCCGGGAAGGGTTCGTGAATTGTATTGGTTCGCAAGCCTGCCTCGACATGCGCCACTTTGATGCCTCGGTAAAACGCTGCGACCCCACCCACCAAAGCGGTGGTCGTGTCACCTTGCACAACAACAATGTCTGGCTGGTGCTTTTCAAAGTATTGGTCAAGGGCAGAAAATAGCGCGCCGCTAAGCGAGCCAAGTGTTTGGCCTGCACGCATGAGCGCCAAGTCATCATCGGGTGTGATTGCGAAATCGGCAAGAGCTTTATCCAGCATCTGCCGGTGCTGTCCGGTTGACAGAAAACGACACTTAAAATGGGGGCTTTGCTTCGCCGCAAGGTATAACGGCGCCAGCTTAATACACTCTGGCCGTGTGCCTGCGATGATAAGGAGCTTCTGCAAGGTTTACGATCTCTATTTTATTATTGTTTCGTTGGATCTCCAGTTTGATGAGTGCTCGAGATGTAGAGCTCGTTAAATACAGGCATAGTACGCGCGCTTCTGCCCTTGGGCATTAAAACTAAGCGAATGAAAAGTAACCGCAATTCAGAGAATTCGGACCATTGTAATTCGCCATTAAGCTTTTAAGGGGGCCGTGCATGCAGCGACTTTTTCTAAGGCTGGACAAGAAAAAAGGGAGCCAATGGCTCCCTTTTCTTTTTATTCGTATCAACCAATCTCACATGTGAATTGGTTTGGCAAATGTTGCCAGTGCCGCTTCTTTTACGGCTTCCGACATGGTCGGGTGTGCATGGCAGGTGCGGCCCAGATCTTCCGAAGAACCGCCGAATTCCTTCAGCACGCATGCTTCGTGGATCATTTCGCCAGCACCATGGCCCACGATGTGAACTCCGAGCACGCGATCAGTTTCTTTGTCTGCGAGCACTTTGACAAAACCGTCCGCTTTCAGCATCGCTTTCGCGCGGCCATTGGCCGAGAATGGGAACTTGCCAGCTTTATAGGCAATGCCCTCAGCTTTTAGCTCTTCCTCGGTTTTGCCAACGGAGGCAACCTCTGGCGAAGTGTAAACGACGCCCGGGATCACTTCGTAGTTCACATGCCCAGCTTGACCGGAAAGGATTTCCGCCAGAGCCACGCCTTCGTCTTCGGCTTTGTGCGCCAACATTGGGCCTTTGATTACATCGCCGATTGCGTAGATACCATCTACATTTGTCTTGTAGTGGGCATCGGTTTCAATACGGCCACGCTCATCAAGCTTTACACCCGCTTCTGCAAGGCCGAGGCCTTCTGTGTAAGGACGGCGGCCAATGGCAACCAGCACAACATCAGCTTCCATTGTTTCAGCCGCAGCTTCGCCGGCGGCGGGTTCTACGGTGACTTCAAGGGCCTTACCTTTTTTGCCAACGCCCGTTACTTTGGATGAAAGCTTGAACTCCATGCCTTGTTTTTTCAGCATACGCTGGAACTGCTTGGAAACATCTCCGTCCATTGGGCCGAGGATTTTATCCATGAACTCAACAACGGTAACCTTAGAGCCAAGACGCTGGTAGACAGAACCAAGCTCAAGGCCAATTACGCCAGCGCCAACGACCAACAGGCGGCCCGGCACTTTATCCAGCTCGAGTGCGCCAGTGGAGGAGACAACGGTTTTCTCATCAATCTCGATGCCCGGCAGCGGCATCACATCAGAGCCAGTAGCAATGACGATGTTCTTGCACTCGACAATCTGGCTGGACTTGTCTTCGCCCATAACTTCGACCTTGCCTTGTGCAAGGACGCGGCCCGTACCAGTGAAGACGTCAATCTTGTTCTTCTTAAACAAGTAATCGATACCGGCGGTGTTGCCTTCAATTACTTTGTCTTTGTGGGCCTGCATGCCCTTCCAATCAACCTTCGGCTTGCCGATTTTAATGCCGAGAGATTCGAAGGAATGATTGGCTTCCTCAAACATTTCAGAGGCGTGCAGCAGCGCTTTGGAAGGAATGCAACCAACATTCAGGCAGGTGCCGCCATGGCTCTTACGTTTTTCAACAACGGCAACTTTCATACCGAGCTGGGCAGCTTTTACAGCGCACACATAACCACCCGGGCCAGTACCGATTACAACGAGATCGTAGGACATTTTATCCTCAATAGCTTCTTAAGGGCGCCGCTCGCATTGTGCGCCAGATATTAAAGAGTTTGTGCCCGACGCGTGGCGCCGGGCACTGATGCTTTCTTAAAGATCCAGAACCAGACGCTGCGGATCTTCCAGGCTCTCTTTTACGCGAACAAGGAAGGTTACAGCCTCTTTGCCGTCAACGATGCGGTGATCGTAGGACAGCGCCAGATACATCATTGGGCGGATAACGACCTGACCATTGATTGCAACCGGGCGTTCCTGAATCTTGTGCATGCCAAGAATACCGGATTGAGGCGCGTTCAGGATTGGCGAGGACATCAGCGAGCCATAGACACCACCGTTGGAAATGGTGAAGGTGCCGCCCTGCATGTCAGCCATAGACAATTTGCCATCACGGCCCTTACGGCCGAGGTTACCGATTTCTTTTTCGATATCCGCAATGGACATTTGGTCTGCATCGCGGACAACCGGCACAACGAGGCCTTTAGGCGTCCCAACTGCCACACCAATATGCGCGAAATCCTTATAGATGATGTCGGTGCCATCGATCTCAGCATTTACGGCCGGGATTTCTTTCAAAGCGTGGGTAACCGCTTTGGTGAAGAAGCCCATGAAGCCCAGCTTGACGCCGTGTTTCTTCTCAAAGATGTCTTTGTACTGCTTGCGCAGGTCCATGATCGGCTTCATGTCCACTTCGTTGTAAGTGGTCAGCATAGCCGCTGTGTTCTGGGCATCCTTCAGACGGCGCGCAATAGTCTGGCGCAGCTTGGTCATGCGTACACGCTCTTCGCGTGCTTCATCCGCAGGCGCAGAAGGTGCACGAACAGAAACAGGAGCGGCGGCAGCTTGTGGAGCAGCAGTTGCGCCAGCTGCAACAGCAGCAATCACATCGCCTTTCAGCACCTGACCGCGCTTCCCAGAACCGGCAACTTGATCAGCAGAGAGGCCTTTTTCTGCCATCATTTTGGCAGCAGAAGGAGCCGCTGGCATGGAAGAAGCAGGAGCAACAACAGCTGCTTGTGGGGCAGGAGCCGCAGCAACAGGGGCTGCGGCTGCGCCTTCACCTGCCGCAATCTTACACAGCACCATGCCCGGGTTAACAGTGGCGCCGGTGGCTTGCAAAACTTCAACAATTTTACCAGCAACAGGGCTTGGCACCTCCTGCGCGGCCTTGTCTGTTTCCAGCTCAACAAGAATGTCGTCGGCTTTAACACTGTCACCAACTTTAACAGACCATTCGCCAACTTCAGCTTCGGTCACGCTTTCACCAGCGGTTGGGACAACCACTTCAACAAGTTCAGCAGCTGGCGCTTCCGCTTTCGCAGCTGGTGCGGCGGTAGGAGCAGCGGCGGCAGCGCCTTCTGTCAGACTGCCCAACAGCGCACCAACTTCTACGGTATCACCTTCTTTCACCACAACCTCGGCAAGAGTGCCAGCAGCGGGTGCAGGCACTTCTACGGTTACTTTATCGGTTTCCAGCTCAACGAGCGGCTCGTCGGCGTTTACGGCGTCACCCGGCTTTTTAAACCACTGCGCAATGGTTGCCTCGGTCACGGATTCGCCCAGGGTGGGTACTCTGATTTCCGTTGCCATTTTGTATTTCTTTCCAGTTTGGGTGGCTCCCCGAAACAACGAGGAGTCGTTGAACCTAGCGGTTGCTATCTTTGACTATTTGGAGAATGCATCGTCCAAGAAGGCTTGCAGCTGGGCAAGGTGCTTGCTCATCAGGCCGGTTGCAGTTGCGGCGGCAGCAGGGCGGCCCACATAGCGCGGACGATCAACCTTGGCACCAACATGCTCAAGCACCCATTCGATGTATTGCTGAACAAAGAACCAAGACCCCATGTTCTTTGGTTCTTCCTGACACCAGACAACATCCGCATTCTTGAAGCGCGCCATTTCGACACAAAGCGACTTGGTCGGGAATGGATAGAGCTGCTCAACACGCAAGATGTAAACATCTTCGATGCCGCGCTTTTCACGCTCTTCCAATAGATCGTAGTAGACTTTACCCGAACAGAGGATCACGCGACGGATCTCTTCATCCTTCTTCAACGTGACAGTTGAACCCGGCTTGGTTTCAGCATCATCATGCAACAAGCGGTGGAAAGAAGAGTTTGCCGCGAAGTCTTCCAGATTGGACACTGCACGCTTGTGGCGCAGCAAGGACTTTGGCGTCATCAACACCAATGGCTTACGAATATCACGCAGCAACTGCCGACGTAGAATGTGGAAGTAGTTTGCAGGCGTTGTACAGTTGGCAACTTGCATGTTGTCCTCTGCACACATCTGCAAATAACGCTCTAGGCGCGCGGAAGAGTGTTCTGGCCCCTGCCCTTCATAGCCATGCGGCAACAGACAAACGAGGCCTGACATGCGCAACCACTTACGTTCACCTGAAGAGATGAACTGATCGAACAGAACCTGCGCGCCGTTAGCGAAGTCACCGAACTGCGCTTCCCACATGGTCAGTGCATTTGGCTCGGCCAAAGAGTAGCCATATTCAAAGCCAAGCACCGCTTCTTCAGAAAGCATGGAGTTGATCACTTCGTAGCGACCCTGCTTTTCTGCAATGTGATTGAGCGGAATATAGCGGTTCTCATCTTCCTGATCATAAAGAACAGAGTGGCGCTGTGAGAAGGTACCGCGCTCACAATCCTGACCGGAAAGGCGAACCGGATGGCCCTCTTTTACCAAGGCCGCAAAAGCGAGTGCTTCACCCATAGCCCAATCAATGCCCTGACCTGATGAGATCATTTTGGCGCGATTGTCCATAAATCGGCGGATGGTCCGGTGCGCGTTAAAGCCCTCAGGCACCGCGGAAAGCTTCTCACCGAGTTCTTTCAGCTCTGCCAAAGGAACACCGGTGGTACCACGGCGCGGTTCGTCGGCTTCTTTTGCAGCTTTCAGGCCAGCCCATTTACCATCTAGCCAGTCAGCTTTATTTGGACGGAATTCGTTGCCAGCGCCGAACTCACGGTCCAGGTGGGCGCGCCAATCGGCCTTTGCCTGATCGACTTCTTCAGCAGTGAGCAGACCCTCTTTTACCAGCTTGTTCGCATAGATTTGCAGAGTGGTCTCGTGCTTGCGAATTTTGCGGTACATGATCGGCTGCGTGAAGGCAGGCTCATCGCCTTCGTTGTGGCCGAAACGGCGGTAGCAGATGATGTCAATCACCACCGGACGACCAAACTTCTGACGGTACTCCGCTGCAATTTTCGCAGCAAATGTCACAGCTTCCGGGTCATCACCATTACAGTGCAGGATCGGCGCTTCGATAACCTTTGCCACATCAGATGGATATGGAGAAGAACGCGAGAAGCGTGGATTAGTAGTAAAGCCAATCTGGTTGTTAATGATTACATGGATAGAGCCGCCGGTACGGTGACCGCGAAGCGCGGACAATCCAAAACACTCAGCAACAACGCCCTGACCTGCAAATGCGGCATCGCCGTGCAACAACAGTGGCAAGACTGTTTCTCGGTCAATCTCGGTGGTTTCTGTCCAATCACCGAGCTGATCCTGCTTCGCACGCGCCTTACCCAGCACAACCGGGTTCACAATCTCGAGGTGCGACGGATTCGCCGTTAGCGAGAGGTGCACGTTATTACCATCAAATGAGCGGTCAGAGGACGCGCCAAGGTGGTACTTCACATCACCGGAGCCTTCCACATCATCGGGCGCGTAGGAGCCGCCTTTAAACTCGTGGAAGATCGCGCGGTGTGGTTTCCCCATCACCTGAGAAAGAACGTTCAAGCGGCCGCGGTGGGCCATGCCGAAGACGATCTCTTTAACGCCAAGCGCACCGCCGCGCTTGATGATCTGCTCAAGTGCAGGAATGAGAGCTTCACCGCCATCAAGGCCAAAACGCTTGGTACCCGTGTACTTCACGTCCAAAAACTTCTCAAAGCCTTCTGCCTCGATCAACTTGTTCAAAATCGCTTTCTTCCCTTCCGGGGTAAAAGCAACTTGCTTGTCCGGCCCTTCGATGCGTTCCTGAATCCACGCTTTCGCAGCGGGATCCGAAATATGCATAAATTCCACACCGAGAGTGGAGCAATAGGTGCGCTTCAGGATTTCCAGCATCTCGCGGATGCTGGCGTATTCCATGCCCAACACGTTGTCGAGGAAAATCTTGCGATCCCAATCGCTTTCCTTAAAGCCATAGGTCGCTGGATGCAGCTCCTCGTGATCACCCGGTGTTGCCAAACGAAGCGGATCCAGATCGGCATGCAAATGCCCACGCATACGATAAGCGCGGATCATCATTAGCGCGCGCACACTGTCGCGTGTTGCCTGCAGCACATCCACATCAGAAAGCTTCTGACCTTTGGACTGCGCGTTTTTCTGGATTTTCTTGGAAACCGCTGCTTCAGATGGCCAATCGCCATCGAGCGCGGAGATTAACTCTCCGTTTGCACTGACAGGCCAATCCTGACGTTGCCAAGATGCGCCCTGCGCGCCCTTGATAATGTCCTGCGGATTGTCTTGGAGAGAGCTGAAAAACTCCTGCCACTGCTCTTCTACAGAGCTAGGGTTTTCCTGAAACCGAGCATAAAGCTCTTCGATATAGGAAGCGTTGGCGCCGTAAAGGAACGACGTCAGCGCGAAGACATTGTTCGCGTCCTGCCGTGCCATCTTCTTTTCAGCGGGTTTTTGGCCCGCCTCTTTGTTTTGGGCTGGCAGATGCCAAAACCCGGGTCTGCAATGTGCGACGAAACCACTTTCGCCACGTTACAACTAGGGCAACTCTTCAACTGGAATCACTACCCTAGATTTCTTATGGGCGGTGTAGCCTTTACAGAAGGTTACGCCGCCTATTCAAAATTACTTAGAACTTAGGCTTTCGCCAGCAGCTCCACAAGTGTTTTACCGAGTTTGGCAGGAGAAGGCGAAACTGCAATACCGGCAGCTTCCATCGCTGCGATTTTGTCTTCTGCGCCGCCCTTACCGCCTGATATCACAGCACCCGCGTGACCCATGGTGCGGCCTGGAGGGGCTGTACGGCCAGCGATGAAGCCAACCATTGGCTTCTTGCGGCCTTTGGCAGCCTGTTCTTTGAGCCATTCCGCAGCTTCTTCTTCTGCAGAGCCACCGATTTCACCAATCATGATGATGGTTTCGGTTGCCGGATCATCAAGGAACTGGTCAAGCACATCGATAAACTCGGTGCCTTTTACCGGGTCGCCGCCGATACCAACAGCAGTGGTTTGGCCGAGGCCTTCCTGCGTGGTTTGGAACACAGCTTCGTAAGTGAGCGTGCCAGAGCGGGAAACGATGCCAACAGAACCCTTTTTAAAGATAGAGCCCGGCATAATGCCGATCTTGCACTCTTCCGGGGTCAAAATGCCAGGACAGTTCGGTCCAAGCAGGCGAGAATTGGACTTCTCTAGGCGAGCTTTCACCTTCACCATGTCGGCAACCGGAATACCCTCGGTAATGCAGACGATGAACGGGATTTCAGCTTCGATCGCTTCGATGATCGCGGCGCCAGCGCCTGCAGGCGGCACGTAAACAACAGATGCATTTGCGCCAGTTGCTTCTTTTGCTTCTTTAACAGAGGCGTAGATTGGCAGAGACTTTTCTTCGCCAGCAACAGTGCCAGTCCAGTTGGTGCCACCTTTTTTCGGGTGGACGCCAGCTACCATCTGGGTGCCGTAGTATGCCAAAGCCTGTTCCGTGTGGAAGGTGCCGGTTTTACCGGTGAGGCCCTGAACGATAATTTTGGTGTCTTTATTGACGATGATAGACATTATGCAGCCTCCTTCACAGCAGCTACGATCTTCTGAGCTGCATCATCGAGGTCGTCCGCCGGAATTACATTCAGGCCGCTTTCATTTATGATCTTCTTGCCAAGCTCCACGTTGGTACCTTCAAGACGAACAACGAGTGGTACTTGCAAGCCAACTTCTTTCACAGCTGCCAGTACGCCTTCAGCGATCACATCACAGCGCATGATGCCGCCGAAGATGTTGACAAGAATGCCTTTTACGTTTGGATCAGACGTGATGATCTTGAATGCTGCGGTTACTTTCTCGGTGGTGGCACCGCCGCCCACGTCGAGGAAGTTTGCAGGCTCGGCGCCATACAGCTTGATGATGTCCATGGTTGCCATGGCAAGGCCAGCACCATTCACCATGCAGCCGATGCTACCATCAAGAGCGACGTAAGCCAGATCGTGCTTGGAAGCTTCAATCTCTTTTGCGTCTTCTTCGGTTTTGTCGCGCAGGGCAACAATGTCTTCATGACGGAACAGGGCGTTGCCATCGAAGGATACTTTCGAATCCAGGACACGCAGGCGGCCATTTTCCATGACGATCAGCGGGTTGATCTCCAGCAGAGCCATGTCTTTTTCAACAAAGGCTTTGTAGAGGATCGGGAACAGCTTCATACCGTCTTCGCGGGCTTCGCCTTCCAGCTTCAGCGTATCGCAAAGGGTGCTTGCTTTTCCAGCAGTTACGCCTTCAACCGGATCGATCGGCAGGGTGAGGATTTTCTCTGGAGTTGCGTGTGCAACTTCTTCGATATCCATGCCACCTTCTGTGGAAGCAACAAAAGCAACCTGACCACAGGTACGGTCTACCAGCAAGGAGAGGTAGAGTTCGCGATCAATGTCAGCGCCATCTTCGATGTAGAGACGGTTTACAACCTTGCCTGCATCACCGGTCTGTGCGGTAACGAGAGTGTTGCCCAGCATTTCTTTTGCGTGGGAGGTCACTTCGTCAAGGTTGAACGCCAGACGAACGCCGCCTTTTGCATCTGCAGGCAGCTCTTTGAACTTGCCTTTACCGCGGCCACCTGCGTGGATCTGCGATTTAACAACCCACAGCGGGCCTGGTAGGGATTTTGCTGCGGCTTCAGCTTCGTCAGCCGAAAAGATTGCGACGCCTTCAGCAACGGGAGCGCCGTACTCTTTCAAAACGGCTTTCGCCTGATATTCATGAATGTTCATCTGATCTGCCTGTTGTAACGGAAGATGGCTGGCACATTGGTGCGCCAGCCTTTCAGAGTTGGGTTTCAGCCGTCGTCTTAAGCGAGCGCTGGCTGGATTTTCTTACATGCTGCGACAAGACCGTTTACAGAGTCTACGGACTTATCAAACATAGCTTTTTCAGCGCTGTTCAGCTCGATCTCAACAATGCGCTCGATGCCGTTTTCACCAATGACAGTTGGTACGCCAACATACATGTCTTTCTGGCCGTACTGGCCATCAAGGTATGCCGCACAAGGCAGAACGCGTTTCTTGTCTTTGAGGTAGCTTTCCGCCATTGCAATTGCGGATGACGCTGGTGCGTAGAAAGCGGAGCCGGTTTTCAGCAGGGAGACGATCTCCGCGCCGCCATCACGGGTGCGCTGTACGATTTCTTCCAGACGCTCTGCGGTGATCCAACCCATTTTCACCAGATCGGTGAGAGGCACGCCTGCAACTGTGGAGTAGCGGGTCAGCGGCACCATGGTGTCACCATGACCGCCAAGAACGAATGCGGTGACATCTTCAACGGAAACGTTGAATTCGTCAGCGAGGAAGTAACGGAAACGGGCGCTATCAAGAACACCAGCCATACCGACAACTTTATTCGCTGGAAGGCCAGAGAATTTCTGCAGAGCCCACACCATCGCATCAAGCGGGTTAGTGATGCAGATTACGAACGCGTTTGGTGCGTATTTTTTGATGCCCGCACCAACCTGCTCCATCACCTTCAAGTTAATTTCGAGAAGGTCGTCGCGGCTCATGCCCGGCTTGCGAGGAACACCGGCAGTTACGATAACGACATCTGCGCCTTCGATGGCCTCATATGTGTTGGTGCCGGAAAGTTTGGAATCGAAACCATCAACCGGAGAAGATTCAGCCAGATCCAGCGCCTTACCTTGAGGCATACCTTCTGCGATATCAAAGAGAACGATGTCGCCAAGCTCTTTCAAGCCAGCCAGATGAGCCAGTGTACCCCCGATTTGGCCGGAACCAATAAGAGCAATCTTGTTGCGTGCCATGAGCAGCTCCCCTTTACGTAAACCAGGCAAGAGATCGTGCCTATTTGTCGCAGTGGAGTAGCGTTTTTACGCATTTTGCGCAAGCAAAATGCGCCTTGAGCCAGCCAATTAGTTCATTTTTCGGTGATATCTCGCAAAAAGTCGACTTTAGAACAATTCGCGGAACTGAAAAATTTTGATTTTTTTCAATTTCACAAATCTTTGCGACTCAGTAAGTACTCCCGAGAACGCATCTCAATCAATCTAGAGGCGGTTCGATCAAACTCAAAGGCCTCGGTTCCCCCCTCGGAAATATAGAGCTGGGTCGGCTCCGCCGCGGCACATATGACTAGCTGTCGATGATTGTCATAAAGCGTATCAATTAGATTGATAAACCGCTTCGCTTCGTTGCGGCGCTTTTTGCTGAGCACAGGTACGCCTGATAGGAATATCGTGTGATAGGCTCGGCATATACGTAAGTAATCTGATGCACCGAGTGGTTGCACGCACAACTCGTCAAATGTAAACCACGCTACTGCAGAACAGGTTTTAATTACAGGAATCACGCGCCCTTTATTGTGCAGCTCTTCACGATGTAGTGGGAGGCCCATCGTGATCTCTTCCCATAGCTGCTGCATTTTTTCATCCGCTTGCGGGCCGCACGGTGCGATATAGGTCTCAGCTTTTCCTAGTTTTTCAAGGCGATAATCGGTGGGTGAATCCAGACAGATCGTTGTTGTCCGCTCTTTAAGCAAAGCGATGAAAGGCAAGATGTGATTGCGGTTTAGTCCGTCCTTGTAAAGATTATCGGGAACCACGTTGGAGGTGACAACAATCACCACGCCTTTCTCAAAGAGGCGCGTGAACAGACGCCCTAGCAACATCGCATCTGCAATGTCTGTTACCGTAAACTCGTCAAAGCACAGCAAGCTTACATTATTCGCAATCTCATCTGCGACGGGCAGTATGGGGTCGCCGTCCTTTAGCTCTCCGCTGCTGATTTTCTGCCGCACCGCATAAACGCGATTATGCACATCCTCCATGAACTCATGAAAATGTGAGCGCTGCTTTTTTAGTTCCCTGGCGCCTTCAAAGAAAAGGTCCATCAGCATAGTTTTCCCGCGCCCTACTGAGCCCCAAATATAGAGCCCTTTTGGGGAGGCTTGCTTCGCCTTTCCCCCAGAAAAAAGACGTGACAAAAAGCCCTGCCTCTCACTGGCGGCCTGCCGCGTCGCTAGTGCCTCGTCCAACTCATCCAGCAAGCGGACGACCTGCAACTGTGCGGCGTCCTCGCTTATCGACGCAGCGCTTACCAACTCTTGATAGCGCGCCATTACGGATTGAGTTCCTGAGACAATGTAAGTCATTCGCATTCCCTAAAACTAGAAAATCTGTCGCCCTTGCAATAACGGAGGCGAGTGTTGCAGAGCAAGAAAAAAGCGCCCCCAAGCAAAAGGGGGCGCGGATACATAAAGCTGCATCTAGCAGAGCTGGACTGGACTAGCGCTGGAACGAGATCGGTTCACCAGAAGACGTCTGACCGGAGAAAGTGGCGCCACCGCCTGAGAGAGTCGCAATGTCGCCCCCAGAAGCATCTTTGAGCACAACTGTATTGCCATTCAAATTCCATGCTGCGATGCGAGACAAGTTACCATCATCACATCCACGTGTATTGGCGCGGTACCCCCCGCTCCATGTGGTCAGCGTCATAAAGAGCTTACAGCTAGAAGCACCAGAGGATACATTCCAACCACCCAGAAGCTCGCTACGTCCAACGGCGCCTGTCCCTGCGGTTGCGGAATTCGCGGCTATTACAGTTGTGCCACCTTGGTCAGAGCCCTGACCACCAAGTGCGGACTGGTCAACTGGCTGTGCATTTGGGTCGACCGGATCAAGCTGACCGCCTTCAACCTGCTGCACTGGCGTGGCCGGAAGGCTCGAGACATAGCTGCGTGTGTACGATGTGCGCATGCAGCCGGCCGTCAGCAGCGCGAGCGCTGTTGCGATAACAAGTTTGCTGTTTAAGTTCATAGGTTCGGTTCCCACCTGTTGCGCGAGGCAATCACGAAAAACATGGGTTACGCCGAATTTGCCCCGAAAATAAAGAATGGCGCTCGTATGCCGAGTTAAATCTGAAAAAACACTTGCAGATTCTGGGGGGAATTGCAATTGACTTGCCTAAAAAACGGGGGGCATCCCAACCCGCTTTTCCTCATGCAGATGCTTTAAGCTTTGGATTTTCCTGTCCAAAGGCGCCAGCCTCTAACGCTCGATCGATCGCCGCCGCGAGGGTGTCAAAAGCTTTCTTTCGGCGTGCACCAGCGCTCATTTGCGATGTTGGCAGGGAAATCTGCCAGTGCATTTGCTTTGGCGCTCTTAGCCACTGAGGTTGCTGTGCGAGTCTTGGATCTCGCTGCAGCTGGATGACGTAGTCTGGCTGCGGCGCATGGGGCAGTGCGAATATATCCCATGATTTCGGTTCTAGCCCTGCATCTGATAGCCCATTTTCAAATAGAGCCTTTTTCAATTGCGGGCTTAACTTTCCCGCCGGAGCGGGGCCCGCCGAAAACGCGTGCAACCCCGCACTTGCATGTTGATTTAAGTAGGCTTCGGCCAACAGGGATAGATACGCATTGTCTGAACACAGAAACAGGACATTTGTTCTTTGCATTAGCCTGATCTCCTCAGAAATTCTGGCCAAGTGTCTTTAAAGGCCGTTCTTCGACGCGTGATAGCATCATGATAATGGCGACTACATGACAGCCGCATTATCAATTTGGGTAAAACACTTCGATGCCGTAAGTTACATGTAAGGTTTGTCGGATTGATTTTATTCGGATGCAACCGCAGTCTTTCTGCGGTATCTGGAGACGTCTCCTATCATTTTCGAAGAGGAATAACTTATGTCTTTTGCTATATGGTCTCTTCTCATCGCTGCGCTTCTTCCTCTTGTTGCAATTGGCCCAGCAAAACTAAACCGCTCTTATAACAATGCTTATCCACGCGATCCCGAATACTGGCGCAAAGGGTTCAGAGCCCGCGCACAGGGGGCACACCAAAACAGCTATGAAGCTTTCCCCTTTTATGCCGTCGCCGTACTTGTCGCACTTTGGCAGCAGGGCGACCCTTATTGGATCAATCAGCTCTGCGGCTTGTATATCGCCATGCGTTTGATTTACATTTTCTGCTACTGGACAAACCGCCCATCGCTGCGCAGCACCAGCTGGGCTGTTGGGCTCATCGCTGCGCTGGCAATCTTTACATCGCCGGTGTGGTCATAGCGGCATGCGATGACAAGTGCTACCCTTGAAGATGTAGGGGGTTACTGAATGCAAAGGAGGTGCGTCTACTTCGCTACTGCCCACTTTAGAAAGAAGCGATCCGCATTGCCAAGCTCGGTGCGTGTCATCGTACGCTTGCGGCGGGTTTCTATCGCCGGTCCTGCCTCAATTTCCGCAAGAACGAGATCCGCAATAGCGGAAGGTATCTTCATCAAATCGCGCAGGTTACCTTCACTTTGTCTTTGCAGCAGTTCGTCAATCTCACCCCTAAGGACTGGGCGTAAAAAAACATCTTCCAATAGCTGCGGCAAGGTTGCCGGTGGCAAACCTGTTAAGCGGTTTTGAGAGTACCAGCGCAGAGAAAGTGCGGGGCGCAACAATTCTATGAGACGTTCTGGAACTATTTCAGCTTTCGCCCCCCCATCAAATCTGCGGCGCTGGCGGGTTAGTCTTTTTAAATGCCATGAAGCAAAACGAACAGGATCGCCGTTCTCCAATGCAAAATCGACGAGTTGCTCGGCGAAGGAGCCGATCTTTAACTGTGCGATTGGAGTACGAAGCAGATCCAAATATGTCGTATTGCCTTGTAGGCACTGAATGATTACCGACTTGATGTCTTGCCCTGAAATATCGAGTGGATCACAATCAGCCAACTCGATATCGCCATCCTGCGGAAAGAGCGACAAGTAGTGATCTATTGAGCGGACAAAAACAAACTGGCTTCTATTGTTTTCAAGCCTGTTCGGATTTCCTAACAGCAGCAATGAGGGGTCACCTGCATGAAGAACCCGAAGCCCGCGCGCGTCTTCAAGATCATGCAGATGCTGCATAATTTCTTTTCCGTTTTGCTGCGATCTTTTTGATAGCTGGAAAACGGCCTTATGTGCTGTTGATGCGGTCACCCTGTTCGCCCGAGTGCTAAGTGTTTTTTATGCACTTACCCTCGTTATGTGAGTGACGCAAGGCAGCCACGGTTAAATGAGTGGGCAAAGCCGAAGGGGAGTGCCGACTTTACCCGCCATCCCACTGATTTTACTTGGACAGCTCATCAAATGCAGAAAGTGCCTCAGCACCGTACATTAAGGACGGCCCGCCCCCCATATAGACCGCAACAGAAATCGTCTCGATTACCTCTTCGCGAGTCGCACCGTATTTAATGGCTGCCTTTGCGTGGTAGCCAAGGCATGCATCGCAGCGCGCAGCGATACCAATAGCTAGGGCCATGAGTTCTTTGGTTTTGGAATCAAGCGCACCAGGCGTGATCGCGCTCTTGGCCATTTCCCCAAAACCCTTCATGGTGCCCGGCATTCCGGGACGCAGCTCACTCAGTCGACCATCCGTTTGCCTTAAAAAATCATTCCAGTCTCTAACTGCCATCGTTAATCACCTATACTTTAGTTGTAACTAATATTCGTAGGCACAATTTTTGATGCTGGCTATTGGGAATAGCCCGTATCTGATGAAGCTTTGAGCTAGATTGGGTTGACGCATAGGTTATACCCAGAATACCTTAGAGCACCCTTGCTCTTAGGCGCGCAACATGCTTTGAAATTTATTGAAATTTTTCAGAAACTGCATTGGAAGCACCATGTCATTGGAGGAAGCTCTTACTGCCCGAGGCCGGGCCGCGGATGTGCTCGTGGCAGCGCGAGAGACCTTTCTTTCGTCTGGCTATGGCAAGAGTTCTGTGGCGCTGATCGCGGAAAACTCTGGCATATCAATGGCGCACATCTACAACTTCTACCGCAACAAGCTTGAGCTTGGTTGCGCTGTAGTTGCTGCGGAAATGGCCAAGCACCTTGCAAGACTAGAAAACACAGTGGACCCAAATGCCAGCCCAAGCATGCGGTTTCAGGCCCTGATGATGGCTGAGTTTGAAGATTCCTACGATCTACTTAGCGATAACCCCGGCTTGGTGAGTTGCTTTGAAGTCATCATTGCCAAGAGACCAGAGCTGATTTCTACTCATCTACGTGCCCTTCGCTCACCACTGAAGGCTATTCTCCATTCTGGCGTTATGGCGGAGGAATTCGACATCGTGCCGATTGATCGAACTGCGCGGGCACTGCAAGATGCCACTGTAAAGTTTCGCTTCCCACAGCTGCAAGGATACCACGATCGCCAAAAACTAAAGGACGAGTGCAAGGCAGTTTTGCAGCTGCTTCTCAAAGGAATTGAATATCGATAATTGTAGCACTGTTCTTTAATTCCAACTTCTTTTCACGGATGCGCCTTTAGGTGTTTATCAATTGATTTGAATTGAAATGGCCCTCGAAACCGTATGGAGAGCGCTCCATGTTTAGCATGAAGCGATAGTACAGAGTCATGGGGGGCTTCCATGGATAGAATTCGATTAATCGCAGTCTTAAGCGCTGGATTTAGTTTATTGGCCGCACCCGCCTATGCGCAAGAAGAGGTTGGCGCGGGCTACGAGCAGCGCGTCAGCTTTTATGATGTGAGCCAGACCGAGTGGGATGGCTTTTACATTGGTGCTCAAGGCGGATATGCGCATGTTACCGGCGATGACCGCTTTGAAAGCAATACCGGCTTTGATGGTGGGATTGGCGGCATTTACGGCGGCTATAACTATGTCTATCGCAATGCCTTTGTTGGAGTTGAAGTGGAGGGAAACTTCGCTAATACCAACAACACCGCCTCTTCCGGATTAGAGCTCTCAATGAATTCTATGGCTGCTGCAAAGCTGCGCGGCGGCATCACCTATGGCTTTGCGTTGGCTTACGCAAATGTCGGCATCGCGACTGCAAGCATCACAGCGCGCAATGCCACCTTAGGGACCAACTCTGACAATGCGCAGGTCGTAGGATGGATTATCGGCGGCGGGGCGGAAGCATTTGTTAGCAAGAATCTTGCAATCCGGCTCGACTATCAGCATCTGGCGTTTTCTGACGAGGCCTACAACATTGGCTCAACGCGTTTTCAAGAGGATATGAGCGCTGACATCGTACGGCTGGGGCTGACCTACAGGTTCGAGACATATTAGAGCGTTTTGGAGATTGCGCCGTACCCTCCTCCCAAATCCGGCGCAGCTGCGGAATGGCGAAGCCCTCCTCCTCTTCGCCACCGCAAACAAAAAGCCGCCTCGTTTAACCGGGGCGGCTTCTTTTTTCGTTACGATGGATGGGCCGCCTATACGCGACGCTCGATCATCATCTTTTTGATCTCCGCAATTGCCTTAGCCGGGTTCAAGCCCTTCGGACAAGTTTGGGTACAGTTCATAATCGTGTGACAGCGATAAAGGCGGAAAGGGTCTTCCAGATTATCCAGACGCTCGCCGGTGGCTTCATCGCGACTATCAATCAACCAGCGGTAAGCCTGCAGCAGGATAGCAGGACCGAGGTAGCGATCACCGTTCCACCAATAACTCGGGCAGGATGTGGAGCAGCACGCACACAGGATGCACTCGTAAAGCCCGTCAAGCTTCTCCCGGTCTTCACGGGACTGCAGCCACTCTTTTTCCGGAGCCGGCGTAGATGTTTTCAAATATGGCTCGATTGAACGGTGCTGGGTGTAGAATCGTGTCAAATCCGGCACCAGATCTTTCACCACTGGCATGTGAGGCAGTGGATAGATCTTCACGATCTCGCCAGATACCTCATCACTGCCCTTGGTACAGGCCAGTGTGTTGGTGCCATCGATATTCATCGCACAGGAGCCGCAAATACCTTCACGGCATGAACGACGGAAAGTAAGTGTCGGATCGACACTGTTTTTAATATAGATCAGCGCATCGAGCACCATTGGCCCGCAGTCATCTTGATCCACATAGTATGTGTCTACGCGTGGGTTACGGCCATCATCTGGCGACCAGCGGTAGATACGGTATTCGCGCAGGTTGGTCGCGCCTTCCGGCTTAGGCCAGACCTTGCCTTTTCCCATCCGGGAATTTTTAGGTAGCGTCAGCTGAACCATGTTTCTTGCTCCGCGTCTAACTCTTCAAGAAATCACCATTTTGAAGTTTCTTGAGACAGGCGTTTCCCCCTGCCATGTGTGTGTTGCCAACTGCCGGGCTCTCTCCCTAAAGCCTAGGGTGCTTTACCCTAAAGGCCAGTTGCCGGCAGGTGCAGCAGCGGCGCCAGCTTGACTGACACCGCTACGGCTGTTAGTAGACGCGCGCTTTCGGCGCGATCTTTTTCATATCGATTCCACCTTCATCGAAAGTGGTAAGCGGCTCAAGAACCACCGGACGATAGCTGAGCGACACTTTACCGTTCTCATCAACATGCGAGATGGTGTGCTTGCGCCATTCATCATCGTTACGACCACCCAGAGGACCATCCTTGTAGTCCTCGCGTGCGTGGGCGCCACGGCTTTCTTTACGCGCCTCTGCGCCGACCACCGTGGTGATTGCGTTTGCCATCAGGTTGCCGAGTTCTAGTGTTTCGACAAGATCCGAGTTCCAAACCATCGAGCGATCTGTAACCTTGATGTCTTTCTGCTCATCCCAGATTTTGGCCATGCGCTCACAGCCCTGCTCAAGGCTTTCCTGCGTACGGAATACGGCAGCGTCTTCTTGCATGGTCTTCTGCATTTTGAGGCGAAGGTCGGCCGTTGGCACAGCACCATCAGCGTAGCGAAGGCCATCGAAGCGCTCCATGATCTTCTGGCTTGCAGCCTCATTAGGCGTTGGGATTGCCGCTTCGCGGTCAATCACCTCGCCTGCACGAATTGCAGCTGCACGGCCGAATACAACAAGGTCGATCAGCGAGTTCGAGCCAAGACGGTTCGCACCATGAACAGAGGCACACCCTGCTTCACCTACAGCCATCAAGCCTGGAACAATTGCGTTTGGATCGTCTTTGGTCGGGTTCAGCGCTTCACCCCAATAGTTTGTTGGAATGCCGCCCATGTTGTAGTGAACGGTTGGCAGCACCGGAATTGGTGCTTTTGTTACATCAACGCCTGCGAAGATGCGCGCGGATTCCGAGATACCTGGCAGACGTTCGGCCAAAAGATCTGGATCCAAGTGATCAAGATGCAGGAAGATGTGATCTTTGTTTTTGCCAACACCGCGCCCTTCGCGGATTTCCATGGTCATACACCGGGAAACCACATCGCGTGAGGCCAGGTCTTTGGCTGAAGGGGCATAGCGCTCCATGAAGCGCTCGCCTTCGGAGTTAACCAGATAACCGCCCTCACCGCGAGCACCTTCGGTGATCAAACAGCCCGAGCCATAGATGCCCGTTGGGTGAAACTGAACAAACTCCATATCCTGCAGGGCAAGGCCTGCACGGGCAACCATACCGCCGCCATCACCTGTACAGGTATGCGCAGATGTCGCCGAGAAGAAGGCACGACCGTAGCCGCCTGTCGCCAGCACAACCATTTTCGCATTGAAGCGATGGATGGTGCCGTCATCAAGGTTCCAAGCGATCAGGCCTTGGCACTGGCCATCATCAGACATGATGAGATCCAGCGCAAAATACTCGATAAAGAACTCAGCATTATTGCGCAGGGATTGGCCGTAGAGAGTGTGCAAAATAGCGTGGCCGGTGCGGTCTGCTGCGGCACAAGTGCGCTGCACAGGCGGGCCATCACCATAATTCTGCATGTGGCCGCCGAATGGGCGCTGGTAGATCTTACCATCTTCTGTACGGGAAAACGGCACACCGTAGTGCTCCAGCTCGTATACCGCCTTTGGCGCTTCACGAGCAAGGTATTCCATTGCATCGGTATCACCGAGCCAGTCAGAGCCCTTAACCGTATCGTACATATGCCACTGCCAGCAGTCTGGCGTCATATTTTGCAGGGATGCGGCGATGCCACCTTGTGCAGCAACAGTGTGCGAACGGGTTGGGAAAACCTTTGAGATACAAGCGGTTTTTAAACCTTGCTCAGCCATACCGAGCGTGGCACGCAGCCCGGCACCACCGGCACCAACGACAATCACATCGAAATTGTGATCAATAAACTCATAGGCGCGGCCATTGATGTTCGCTGCTGATTTTTGAGTTTGTTCAGCCATCTGGATCAGGCTCCAAAGCTAATTTTCAGCACTGCAACAACAGAAGCAAGCGCGATGAATGATGAGAAGAAGATATTACCGATTACAGCGAAAATTTTTGCTGCTTCATTATGAACGTAATCTTCAATGATGATCTGCATGCCGAGTTTCATGTGGAAGCAACCAACCAGAATAACCAGTAGCATCAATACAGAAACAAGCGGATTTTGCATGGTATCGATAAAGGTTGCGTAGTCTGCCCCTTGCAGGGAAATCACCAAAATGATGAAGAAGGACAGCAAAAACACGTTTGCAACCGATGAAACACGCTGATGCCAGAAATGGCCGGTACCATCCTTAGCTGAACCTAAACCGCGAACTTTCGATAGAGGGGTGCGCATATCGCTCATGACGTACTCCTAACGAACCATGTAACCGATGATCCAAAGGATCACTGTTACAGAAACCGACGCAACAACCGTTGCCCGTGCCATGAATGTTGAGGTTTCTTTGGCAAGGCCATAACCGAAATCCCAAATGAAGTGCCGCAGACCGCCAAACATGTGGTGCACCAGCGCCCATGTAAAGCCGAAGAGTACCAATCGGCCCAGCAGTGAACCGAAGACCTCGTTGGCAAACGCATACCACTCAGGCCCGGCAGCGGCGCACGCCAACCAAAAGACCATGAGGACCGTGCCAAAATAGAGGCCAGCGCCGGTGATGCGGTGGATGATCGACATCATCATCGTGATGATGAGCTTATAAACTTGAAGATGGGGCGATAACGGCCGGTTGGCCTTATTACTCGCGTTCGCCATGATGATCTCTCCCGTCCCTTGACAAGATTACGCTCGCGTAAACGTAAGGTGACCAAGGTTGTTCCTAGGCTTTTCATAGCCTCAAGAAGTGAATGCGTCAAAGCATCCTAGCATTCAGATAGAGATTTCTGCATAGGAAATATGGGAAAACGCCTATTTAAATAGATTCACTTAGGACTTTGGTCGTGAGCGAGCCACACGAATGTTGGAAAACTGCTCTTACCTGAATTTGATAGTCATATTTAAAAGTGAGAATTTGCGTTTTTTTTCAGAATCGCAAGAACCTTACGCTTTAGTAATTCTAGTTTTGTGAGTGCCACAAGAGATATGCCACTTCTTTGCCCGCACCTTTCAGTTGCGCAAAGCCGATCTGCTTAAAGCCGAGCCGCTGGTGAAACAGCATGGATTCAGGATTAGGTGGGATCGTGTTCACCTCACACACGACATAGCTGTGTCCTTGTTCCTTCGCAAATGAAAACAGATCATCGTAGAGCGCAGTAGCTACGCCCTGCCCTCTCGCCTTTTCCTCTACAACGACACGATCAATGTAGAGGAATGTTTCATATCGCTGTTTGAACCATTGATAGTTTTGCGAGGCATACTGCGCCGCATGGTCAAACGCAATCAGGAAGCCCATGTGCGGTCGGACTTGCTTCGCGTAGTGCGCGGTTGCCACCAACTGTGCAAATCCATCGGCTGAAAGTGACGACAATTCGGCTGCATGCTGTTCGTTGAGTTGATGGGCCCAAGGCAACTGACAGGCTTCTAGATTGCTTATTCTCATTGGAGTTTTTTAGAGCGATTTGCCGTGCAGGCGCTTGTAGACATGAACCATGTAGATCGTAGCAAAAATAGGGGTGATGAGGTTTAGTATCGGGATCGAGAGCACAACGGCGATCAAGAGGCCCGCAGTGAAGACTTGCTTGCTATGGAATTCACGCAGCAGCTTGGCATCTTTTACCTTGAGATAGCGCGTCGCGGCGAACTCGAAGAATTCCCGGCCGAGCAAGTAGCCATTGATAAGAAAAAACGCTACGAGATTTACGCCCGGCACAAGAAGCAATAGCAGCGCAACGATGTTAGCAAGCAACACGATGCCAGCAAAACGCAGCGCCGAGAGCAAGGCTTGGTCAAATGGCAATGGCCGCCCTACAGGATGCGCAGGGTAATCATCCCGCTCTACAATTTCTGCGATGCTATCTTGGTAAAACGCAACAACAATTGCGCAAACTGGTGCCAGCAGATAGCCGAGCGCGATAAAGACCCCAACTCCGGTAAATGCCCCGACAACCCAATCAACCCACCCAGGCAGATCTGAAAAGTTGCTCAACAGCACTTGCACACCAGCGTTGATTGCCAGCCACATCGCGATGAGCACCACAATAGTTGCAAGCAGTGACCGTATCAGTATCTTACGAAAGTGAGGCTCAAAAACCTGAGAAAATGCGCGCAGAGCTAATGTAAACATATTGGGCCTTAAAGCATAAAACACTCCCTTGCAAATAGGTTCAATAAAGACCCATTGCAAGAGAGTGCTTTTAATTTCTCAAGGTGTTACGCGGATATGTTACGCTGCCTAGAGACGCTCCTCAGTTTGCGCGTGGAATAGCGAAGCCTTTGATGGATCAAATCCAATCTCGAGCGTGTCTCCAACCTTGAGCTCTGACTGGCCGTCAACACGAACGCGGAAGTGCTGACCGCAAAGCTGTGTCCAGACGAGAGTGTCAGAACCCATTGGCTCCACAACCTCCACCTCTACGGAATGATGAGCAACACTTGCCTCCGCCTCAGCACCAATTACAACATGTTCTGGGCGCACGCCCAAATAGGCTTCTGCCTCTTCTGGCACAGGACCGTCAAACTCATAACCATTTAATGGAAACTTGCTATCCTCAACGATGAAGTATGGTTGATCTCCACCGTGTAAAATACCTTTGAGGAAGTTCATCGCCGGAGAGCCAATAAACCCTGCTATATATTTATTGACCGGCTTATTATAGAGCTCCGTTGGCGGAGCTAACTGAACGATTTTCCCGCCGCGCATCACCGCAATGCGATCAGCAAGCGTCATTGCTTCAATCTGGTCGTGCGTCACATAAATCATGGTGTTGCCGAGCCTTTGGTGCAGCCGCTTGATTTCCACCCGCAGATCCGTCCTCAATTTTGCATCAAGGTTGGACAAGGGTTCATCAAATAAAAACACCTCAGCATCTCGCACCAATGCGCGGCCAATCGCAACACGTTGACGTTGACCACCTGAAAGAGCGGCGGGCTTGCGATCTAGCAATTGCTCGATCTGCAACATCTCGGAGGCCTTGCTGATGCGCTTTTCGATTTCAGCTTTCGGCACTCCTGCGTTCTTCAGTCCGAATGACAGATTGCCACGAACCGACATTTGCGGATACAGCGCATAAGACTGGAACACCATGCCGATGCCGCGGTCCTTCGGTTCTTCCCACGTAACATTGCGATCTTTAATATGGATCTGCCCTTCGCTCAGCTCCAGCAGGCCCGCGATGCAATTCAACAGTGTTGACTTGCCACAGCCGGAGGAGCCGAGAAGCACGAGAAATTCACCGTCATGAATATCCAGATTTAGGTTTTTTAGTACTTCCACTTCGCCAAAGCGCAGGCCGAGTTTTTTGATTTCAATAGAGTTCATGGGGTTACCCTTTCACTGCACCGGCGGCGATGCCACGCACAAAATATTTACCTGAAAGAACGTAGATGCAAAGCGGCACAGCCCCAGTCAAAATTGTAGAAGCCATATTCACATTGTATTCTTTAACGCCTTGAGTCGTGTTGACGATGTTGTTGAGCTGCACGGTCATCGGGAAGTTTTTGATACCAGCGAAGATGGTGCCAAAGAGGAAGTCGTTCCAGATACCGGTAATCTGCATAATCACCGCAACCATGAAAATTGGAACGGACATGGGAATCAAGATCTTGAAGAAGATCCCCCAAAACCCAGCGCCATCAACTCGTGCAGCGCTTAATAGCTCAGGTGGCAGTGAGGCAAAGTAATTCCTAAACAGCAGCGTCAGGATCGGCATCCCAAAGATTGTATGAACGAAAACGACAGCGCTTAGAGAGCCAAAAATGCCGAGCTCACGTGTAATAATTACCAAGGGATAAAGCATAACCTGATATGGGATAAAGGACCCAAAAATCAGGATGGTAAAAAACACTTCTGATCCCTTAAAGCGCCAATGAGAGAGGGCGTAGCCATTCACCGAGGCGATGGCGATCGACATAATCACGCTCGGAACTGTGATTTTCACAGAATTCCAGAAGCCGACCTTTAAGCCTTCGCAATAAAGGCCTGTGCAAGCGCTATCCCACGCCTTCACCCAGTGCTGGAATGTGATTTCCATAGGTGGAGAAAAAATGTTGCCCATGCGGATTTCAGGCAGCCCCTTCATGGAGGTCATCACCATAACATAAAGTGGCAATAGGTAATAAACAGCAGCAACAAACAGCACCGAATACAGGATAATCCGACCAGGATCTAAATAGCGTGTCGGCCGGGAGCCTGATGGCTCTACACTGCGAGCTTTTTTTGCAGTCGCTTTTTCTGGCGTAGATTCATATGCAAGAACGCTCATGGTCTCCCCCTCTAACTCTTCTGCTTCTTATTGCCGTACTCAAGGTAGATCCAAGGGATCAGGATGATCAGAACTGTTGTCAGCATAATGGTGGAAGCGGCGAGGCCTTGGCCAAGATTGGCGCGCGCGAACATGAAATCATAGACGTACTTTGCCGGGACTTCCGAGGCGATACCGGGTCCACCGTTGGTCATCGCGACAACGAGATCATATAGTTTCACGATGCCAGCTGCGATTATCACCAGTGTGGTGACCATCACGCCGCGCATCATCGGAATGACGACAAAGAGGTAGGTCTTCCAAGTGGGAATACCATCGATGCGGGAAGCTTTCCAGATTTCCCCATCAATACCGCGGATACCTGCCAGCATGAGCACCATAGCAAAGCCGGTCCCTTGCCATAACCCTGCTATCAGCAAAGCAAAAATAACAAGGTCTCGATCCGCGATTAGGTCTAGCTGGAAGCTTTCCCAACCCAGCGCTTGCATGGAATGCTGGATACCTAGTGTCGGATCCAAGATCCACTGCCACACGACGCCGGTGACGATAAAGGAAAGCGCGAAAGGATAGAGTATGATTGTTCGGAAAGTGTTTTCGAAACGGATCTTCTGATCAATCAATGCGGCGAGTGTGAAACCGATGACAAACGTCAGAATGAGAGAGAAGATACCGTAGATTGCGATGTTTTCTAGCGAGATAAGCCATCGCGATGTCTTGAATAATCGCTCGTACTGATAAAAGCCAACAAACTCCTCAAGAGGAAGTGCGCGTGACTTTGTAAATGAATAGACGACGGTCCAGATTGAGCACCCGAGGAAGACGATCAACGTTACCGCGATCATCGGTATTGCTGCGATTTTTGCTTGTAAATTCTTAAAAAGCGGGTTGGGACGCTTGGCCGCTTGCATATCAGTACTCCGACTAGAAGAAACGTGCAGGCCGACCAGTGGTCGACCTGCGTTATTCCCCTCACTGTGGGCTGTTTTGGGCTTAGTCAGCCATTTCGATGATCTCAACGAAGCGAGCTTGAGCATCTTCAACGCTCAGGCTTGGGTCATTGAAGAACTCAACCCAGAGGTCTTCCAGCTGGCCTTGTGTATCAGAAGAGAAGGCTTGTTCGTCGGAAGGCAGAATGTTTTCTGCATGCTCCAGAATAGCCAGACCTTTTTTCATACACGCGTTGGCGCTCTCCAGATCAACGTCACCCCGTACTGGCAAGGAGCCTTTTTTGAGGTTGAAGTCGACCTGCACTTCTTTTGAAACTAGCAGAGATGCCATTTCTTTCTGGGCGGCAACAATCTCAGGATTGTCGTCTGCAGGTTTCGGGAAGAAGAAAGCATCACCGCCGGTGTCAAGTACCGGATGAACACCGAGGCCCGGCAAGCAGTCGTAGTCTACGCCGGCGGTTTGATTGGCAACGGAGAATTCCCCCTGTGCCCAGTCACCCATAATTTGGGCTGCGGCTTTACCAGTAATAACCATGCCTGTTGCATCGTTCCATGCGCGTCCCACATAACCATTGTCAACCATGCCGCGCGCAGCTGCAATAGCCTCAAACACTTTGGTCATCTCTGCGCTTGCCGCCAATTTTGCGTCTTTAGCCTGCAGACCACGGTAGAGCTCGACACCACCCAGCGCGACTTGAAAGACGTTTGCCATGCCAGACAGCTGCCAAGTTTCACCACCCACTGCGAGTGGTGTAACGCCAGCTTCTTTCATCTTCGGCGCAGAAGCAGCAAACTCTTCCCAGTTGGTTGGAACTGCCATGCCATTGGCTTCATACACTTTGCGGTTCAACCACATCCACTGGAAGGAGTGGATATTGACTGGCACGCAATAGATGCGGCCTTCATAGCGACATGCATCAAGAAGCTTTGCGGGGCGGATAATGTCTGCCCAGCCTTCTTTTTCGGCCACATCGGTCAGGTCTGTCATCAGGCCAGCTTTGATCAGGTCCTCGGCATCCCGGCCAGTGTTCAGCTGGGTCGCGGCCATTGGATCACCGCCAGAAATACGGCTGATAATCATTGGGCGCGCATTACCACCACCTGCGATTGCACCATCTACCCAAGTATGGCCGGATTTGTTGACAGCATCAGCCATAACTTTCACTGCGGCAGCTTCACCACCTGAAGTCCACCAGTGAGTAACTTCAAGATCAACTGCGCCCGCAACACAAGTAGACGAAAGCAAAAGAGTAGACGCAATAGCGCTTGTAAATTTATTCATTCCCAAATCCTCCCTTGGGCTCCCAAAATACTTGCAGTACATTTCCCGGATGCACCGCAAATGTAACCGATTACACTTGTCTATCTTATTGTTTGTAATCAATTACCCATAGACTGAAATGGGAGAGGTGCGGAGTCAAGAACTAAATTTGAAAGAAAGATCGCTTTACTTAGTCAAAAAATGTTTATCTAAAATATTTTCAATCATTATTCCAAGTATATCAGCACCTTAGTTTGACATCTGCGTAATATTTCGGAGTTACTATGAATGATGAATTTATTCAGTTATCAAAATAAATTTTTCAAGGCAGCTATTGCCCACTTTGCCGATGCAGCTTTAGCGGGCAATACCAGAGCCTTTTAGGTGGTGACGATTCACGGTTAACTGGTCGTATTCATCACAGTTTAGCTACCAGTTCGTCGACCAATTCAGGCAGACCGGCAATCGTATCGGTTACAGTCCGCTCCCGCTTCGTAGCTTGGTTGCGTGTTGTCTAAGGTCATCAACCTTTGCTGCTGATAAGGCAGCAAGCTCAGCTGGAGTTTTACCTACGGCGTTGCCAGAGAACACAACACCAACAGTAACACCACCGGCGATCTTTCCCTCCTGAATACCGGGAGCCGTTTCATCAATCTTCAAGATTGCCTAAAGCGGATAAACCGCTAGACCGACCATAGTTTGATAGATACCAAGCATCGCCTCTTTGACCATTGCTGAAGTCGTAAGGGGCCCGGGTGTGCGCAGGTAGGGTTCCCCCAGCTTTGGCGCAGGTAGTAGCATTTTACATGCTCCTTGTTTGTGCAATTTGCACTGGGTTTTAGCCGTTTGCGTTGTTGAACAGAACGTTTTGGGAAACCAGCGTGTCATTTGCCGCGCGCATGCGCTCTTGCAGCATACTTTGAAGAAGAGGCGATGCCATCCGCTTTCCATCCTCAGTCTCCCAAAGATTGCGGCAGCAATCCGGATCGGCCTGTAGATCGAAGAGAACCGGCGGAAGGGATGGTGAATACGCAAAGAGGTGATTGTCGCACATCCGCACCATCAACTGGTGATCTTCTGGAAGGACGCACTTTTCTAACTGCAGATTTTGCTGAAGGTGGCGGAAATCGAACTCCCAAATAACCGAGTCGCGCCAGTTTTCCGGCTTTTCACCCTTGAGGAATGGCAGAAGCGATTGCCCGTTCACGTCATTTTCCGGGGTTAACTGCATAAGGTCGAGTAGCGTTGGGAACAGATCTACCGCGCTGGTTTTGGCGTGTGTTGCTGGCTGTGGCCCGCAATAAGGTAGCTTCATGATAAGTGGGACGTGTTGGCTTTGCGGATAAAATCCGCCTTTGCCAAGCATTGCGTGGTCTCCCATCATCTCCCCATGATCCGAGGTGAACACAATAAATGTGTTCTCCCAAGCTCCGCTCGCTTTCAAGTGATCAAAAATGTGCCCTAGCTGCGCATCAACTTCCGAGATAAGGCCGTAGTACACGCCCTTGATCCGTTGGAAGTCGTGGGCTGAAAACTCCGCGACGCTCCCTTCTATGCCGGGCACAAAGCTGCTCGCATCAGACTGTTCTCGCAGAAGCTTGACCAGCGGGTGCCGATCAAAAACCTCGTCGGCAGCATCTCCGCCCTTCAAAGGGGGTACGGCATCAGGCGCGTACATATCGTTAAATGGGGCAGGCGCAACGAAGGGTGGATGCGGGTGAATAAGTGAAAGGTGCGCAAACCAAGGTCGCTCTGTGCATTGCTCGTCAAACCAATCCAAAAAACGTCCCGCCAGATACGCTGTTTGGGTTTCCTCTTCACCAAAGGCTGCTGCGCTTGTTGGAACAACTTCTCCATCTGGTGGCGGCAGTAAGTAAGGGTCTTTGAGTGTTGCTAGCGTATGCCCGCGCTTGCGTAGCCAGTTTTTCCAAGGCGCCGCATTTTCAAAAAGGCTTTGGCCGACATCAAAGCCGGGCAGCACCCCCTCATATGTTCTTGCAGCAGGATCATTCGGAGCGTGCTCACGCGGATCAGCCGCGATATCTGTGTAGCCAAAGAGGGTCGGAGTGTAGCCTGCCCGACGCGCGGCACGGGCCATGTTATCAAAGCTGCCCGCCAGCGGCGTACCATTGGTGGTGACGCGATTGTTCATTTGGTAGAGACCAGTATACATAGCGGCCCGCGCTGGTGAGCAGGGCGCGGCCGCAGCGTAGTGCTGCAAGAATGCCACTCCTTCAGCTGCCAAGCTGTCGATATTCTGTGTTTTGACAATCTTGTTACCAGCGTACGCGACAGTATCGCCACGCCATTGATCAGCGGTGATAAAAAGAATATTCGGTAAATCTTGTTTCATTTTCATTCTACAACTGCGGGAAACTAAACTGCTTGAAGTGCGGCGTCAACGTGATGGCAGGCCACTTTGTGTCCACCTGAACCTTGCAGCACTGGCTCTTCGAAGCGGCACCGCTCGGTCGCCGACGGACAGCGCGTGTGGAACTTACAGCCAGATGGCAGGTTAACCGGGCTGGGGATTTCGCCCCGCAAAGCCATTGGTTTGGTCTTGTGATCTGGATCGAGAGAAGGGATCGCCGATAGTAAAGCCTGCGTGTAGGGGTGTTGCGGCGAGGCAAAGAGTTCGCGTGGACGGGCAACCTCAACCAAGGACCCAAGATACATGACAGCCACATGATCGCAGGTGTGAGCAACAACGGAAAGGTCGTGGCTGATGAACAGAAAAGTCAGCCCCAAATCACACTGCAACGATTTTAAAAGATTAAGGATGTCGGCTTGAATCGAGACATCAAGCGCGGCGACACTTTCATCGGCCACAATGTAGGACGGGTTGGTAACCAGAGCCCGTGCAATGGAAATCCGCTGGCGTTGCCCGCCCGAAAACGCGTGGGGAAAGCGGCGCAAATGCTCGACGTTTAGTCGACATTTGGCTGCAATCTCTCTGACCAATTCATCTGTTTCTGCCCGCGATTTTGTAAGCTTCATCACCTCTAATGGTTCGGCAATTATGTCGCGTACTGTCATGCGCGGGCTCAAAGCGGCGTAGGGGTCTTGAAAAATGAGTTGTGCCCGGTGACGAAAGGATCGCTCTTCCTTGCTGCCCAGCTCGGCCAGCGCGAAGGCTCGGTCTTCTCTATCCCGAAAAGTAATCGCGCCTTGCGAAATCGGCGCTGCTTTTAGCGTAGCACGACCAAGTGTGGTTTTCCCAGAACCGGATTCTCCTACCAAGCCGAAGAAGCTGCCACGTGGGATTTCCAGAGAAACATCTCTAACCGCCGTTAGGTACTCAGCTTTGCCCAGCATCGATTTGCTGATGGGAAATCGAACTGTAAGGTTCTTGATCGAGACCGCGCTGGTCTTAGTGACCATGGGGGAAGACTTAATCATGCCGGTACCCCTTGATTATGCTCGGCGGAGGCCAGTGTACTGGCAAGGGCCTCTTCATGAAGATGGCAGGCGGAAAAATGCTCATTCCCGACCAGATGTTGCGGAGGAATTGCGTGTTCACAGGTTCCTTTTGAAAACTGAGGGCAGCGGGTATGGAACACACAACCTGCTGGACGCTCCAGCGGGCTGGGTATATCTCCCGGCACGGGTGTCAACTGAGCCTCAAGGTCTTCCAGCTTCGGAAGGGCATTTATGAGGCCACGCGTGTATGGATGTGCTGGATTGTGAAGCACCTCGCGTACAGGGCCGCTTTCGACAATCTTGCCAAGATACATGACCGCGACTCTGTCTGCAGTTTGGGCAATGACTCCCAGATCGTGCGTAATGAAGATGATACCCATGCCAAAGTCGCGTGCTATCTCCTTCATCAAATCAATAACTTGCGCCTGAATGGTAACATCCAGCGCCGTTGTTGGCTCGTCTGCGATAAGCAAACTGGGTTTTGTCGAAAGAGCCATGGCTATCATAGCTCGTTGGCGCATCCCCCCCGACAACTCAAAGGCATATTGGTCAAACCGACGAGCGGCATCAGATATGCCTACCCGGGAAAGCAGTTGAATTGACAGGTCCTTTGCCTCGGGGCGCCGCAGTCCGCGATGAAGCTTCAACTGCTCGCACATCTGGCTTCCGATTGTCAGCGCCGGTGCAAAGCTTGCCATTGGCTCTTGGAAGATCATCGAAACGAGATCCCCGCGAACCTTGCGCCTTTGCCGCTCGCTCTTAAGCGCAAGAATGTCGACGCTTTCGCCGGGTGTTTCCAACAGGAGCTTAGAGTTCTCACCGTAGGTGGTATTGCTCGCGTTTAGTTGCATTAGGGCGCGGGCCGTAACCGATTTCCCTGACCCGCTTTCCCCGACCAATCCCAAGACCTCGCCGGGATTGACTTCAAATGAGACATGATCCACCGCGGTGATTTCGCCTTCGGGAGTGGAGAACTTTATTTGCAAATCTTGCACGCGAAGCAGGGTCATTTGCGATGCTCCGAGTAAGGGTCCGCGGCGTCGCGCAGTCCATCGCCAACAAAAACAAAAGCGAGCACGATCGCTACAAAAATCGGGACTGGAATGAAGTACCATTGGTAATTGAGCAAGACGTCAACTTTGGTGACATTTTGCAGGAGTACACCAAGCGAGTTGACCGGATCTTTTAGACCAAGACCTATAAAGCTGAGCGATGTTTCCGCCAAAACCATGTATGGAAACGAGATCACAAGATCGACAATTATATAGCTGGTAAAGCTGGGCAGAAGGTGGCGCATAATAATGTGGGCTGGCTTTGCGGCGCAGAGCTTTGCCGCCAGTACATAATCTGCGTTTCTTTCTGCCAACACATGAGTGCGGATTCTACGGGCCAATGTGCCCCAACCCAGCAGCCCAAGGATGATCGAGATAAATGTAAAGCGTGCTTCGGCTGACCATTCATCGGGGATGAATGCTGCCAGTGCCATAAATAGCGGAATAGTCGGGGTTGTTTTGACTGTGTCCATTAGCGCTTGCAGCACAGTGTCTACCCAACCACCGAAATATCCCGCAACGCCGCCGATCACCAAGGCCAGAACAAAGGATATCAGCACCCCCACCGTTCCCACAGCTAGGCTAATGCCGATTGCATGTAAGGTGCGGGAGAAAATGTCTTTGCCTGTTGCGTCTGTTCCAAACAGGTGAATGAACCCCTCTTCGACACCAAAAAGGCGATGTGAAAGCGGGATACCTAGCATGGTGTAGGGCTTCGATTTTGGCAGCAGCACAATGTAGTTGCGCTTATCCGTTTGCTTGGTCACCCATCTAAAGTTGGTCTCTACTCCTCGGTGCCTTTCGACCTTGTGAATGAACGGACGCGCCGAGCACCCTTTCGCATCGCAAAACTGCGGGATTTGCGGCGCACCATTTGTATAATCCTGATTTCGCCCCGCCGCAGTTGGGGCGTAGGGGCTCAAAAACGGCGCAAAAACGCCTGAAAGAACAAAAAAGAGCAAACAAAAGGCGGCGATTAGCGCACTTTTCTTCTTTTTAAAGCGTGCCCATACAAGCTGTAGCTGAGAAGCGGTGTAGTAGTCTTCTTTTTTGATCGGTTTTGCGGCGAATAGTGCCATTAGAAAAACCCCTTGCGTACGCGTGGGTCGATAAAGGCGAGGAGAATATCAGTCAGAAAATTCAAGGCGACGATGGTTGCCGTCATGGCTAGAATAATCGCGCCGGCGAGCTGCTGGTCATTTGATTTCGCCAAGGCTTCGAGTAGCAGTGCGCCAGCATCGGTCAATGCAAGAACTGCCGCGACTATTGGCAAGTCATTGAAGATGCGATTCAGATCGAAGCCGATTGAATTGATGACTGGTCCAAGCGCATGACGAGCGGGGTAGCACATGAGCAAGCGCATCCCTGTAATTCCTCGTGCTTTTGCCGCTGTCACATACAGCTTGCCTTGCTCATCTGACATCAGTGCACGAACAGTTTGCAGCTGGATCGCAGTCGCCGACCACCCCAATATTAGGATTGGCAACCATGCGTGAGAGAGCATGTCGCCCAGTTTTGCCATACTCCATGGTACATCCCGGTATTCATCCGAGAACAGCCCCGTCAAGGTATCTCCAAAGAAGACGGTGGAGACGAGCATGATACCAAGGGCAAGGAGGAAGTTTGGCAACGCAAGGCCCAAGTAACTGGCAACGCGTAGAGAGCTGTCTAAAACACCGTCGCGCATGCTGGCGGAGAGGATGCCGACGGGGATCGCAATTACATAGGTCAGCATTAATGCTGCGAAACTAAGCCCAAGCGAAATTCCAAGCTTGTCACCTATAAGTTGGGTAACATCGACACGCCAGAGGCAGCTTTCACCCAAGTCAAACCTGAAAATGGCGCTGCTTACCCATTTAACCCAGCGCTCGATATAGGGACGGTCAAGCCCCATCCGCACTTCTTCCGCGCGGATGTCGGCTTCAGTGATCAACTGACCCTGTGTCGTTTTGTAGGCAATGTAGCGCTCGGCACAATTCCCGGGCACGAGCTCCATCAGGGTAAAAACGATAAACGATACAAGCAGCATTGTGGCAAATGCCGCCGCAAAACGCACCGCTATAAACTTAAGGAATGACGCCATTTCGCCTGCTTTCTACTGCCTTAAAGGCAAAAAGTGAGGGCGATGAACCGCCCTCACTGGTCTTACGTTTCCTGCAACTAGTTGGTTAGGAACCACTGTTGAGGGCGGTAAGGGTAGACACGATAAAAATCGTAGGATGATGTTTTTGGCGTAGAGAAGTTTTTGAGTTTGTTGGAATGATAGATTGGCGCCGGCGCTTTCACGGTGCCAATCATCAGGAATTGCTCCTGAACATCTGCCACCAACTCGTGGCCCAACTTGTTTGAAGCGTCTGTACCAGGAACGAGGGACTGCCACTTTTGAATTTTTGCAGCCAGTTCTTTGGTCCAAACTGGTGGCTCCATGCCTTCCGCGCCATTAGTATCTACATACTGGACCCAAGGCATCCCGACGCGCAGCCCGAAGAAATCATCATATGGCGGAACGAAGTCTTTTGCTGAACCCTGAATGACCGGCAGTGGCTGGCCCTTGTTCCAAGCAAGCACATCAAGCTCATTAGCCGATTGAGCCGCTCGGTACTCATCAGATGTAACTTCTTTGATGACTGTCTGAATACCCGCGTTTGACCAGTCTTGGGCCACAAGCTCGGCCACTGTTGTTGGCAAGCCCTGAGTGGAGAACTGCAAATTCAACGTGAGCTTTTTACCAGAGGGCAAATCACGCCAGCCATCGCCGTCAATATCCTTCAAGCCGACCTTATCGAGCAGCCGCGATGCTTTTTCTGCATCAAACGCAATTGCGTAATTTTTCTGCTCATCTGTGATAAATGAAGGCGCGGGATCAAAAGCGGTGTAGGCGCTTGGCTGACCTAAGTCGAAGTAAGCAGCGGAATTGATCTCGCCACGATTAATGGCGTGGGACATCGCCAAGCGGAAATCTTTATTGGCAAAAATGCTACGCTTTTCTTCGTCGTTTGCAGTAACATTGAAGGCGAAAGATGCTAGACCAATGGTTGGGCGCAGATCTACCGCGTAATTGCCTTTTTCCTGACCGTCCAAAAGGGTTGGTGCGTCGGGAAGGGAAACGGACTGGGATTTGTAGTCAATCTCACCATTGACCATTTTGAGCACGCGCACTTCGTTTTCCGGAACATAGGTTTCGCGAATCTCATTGATATATGGCAGCTGGTTACCCGCAGTGTCGACCATATGGAAGTAAGGGTTTGCAACAACGCGACGCCCTTCAGTTGTGTCTTCAACAACCACGTGACTTTCTAGCGTTGGAACAACAGCCGCTGGCAATTTTGCGATCTTGGATGCATCCTTCAGCAGCGGGGATGGCACATCTTTCCAGTCCGAGCCGCCATAGTAAAAGCCGATGACATCATAGCCGCTCTCAAAACCGGCCGCCTTCGCCAGCTCATCTGCTTTGGGATTAATTTGCGGGTGATACTGGCCGAGGAAGTGCTTCGGCTGAAAAGGTTGCGCGTAGTTTGTTGCCAAAGCTGAAAGCAAGCCCGGCTTTGGTGCCTTCATAGAAAACTCAACGGTTTGAGCATCAACAGCTGTGACAACAATTGGCTCACCACCAGCGGACCACATGTCCTTCGGCTTCTCCACCACTTTAGGATCACGGGTCATATTGTCGTACCAGAAGACAATATCGGCAGAGGTAAATGGCGCGCCGTCAGACCATTTATGGCCCTTACGGAGAGTGAACGTCAGCTTGGTATAATCGTCATTCCACTTATAGTCTTTTGCAATGTTTGGTACGATGGTCTCAAGATCATCTGCAAAACGAACCAGATTAACGTGCCGGACTGACAAAAGGTCCGATGTTCCCGCTTCTGTTGCATTAGACATGCCATCTAGCACGCCGCCATAAACCCCAACCGCTTCGTATGGCGCAACAACCAGAGGCTCAGATGGCAAGCGCTCTGTAACGCTTCCAAGCGCCTTATTGCCGATAATCAGGGCATTAAGCTTTTCAATCTCAGGGTTTTGACTAAAAGTGACTTTACAATTTGTTGCCTCTTGAAACTCAAGCAATTCATATTGCTGAGGATACTTACCAGCCATTTTTCCGGCTGTTTCTACGGTAAATTCAGAACAAGGGGAAGCAACTGCAACAGCAGTTGAGGCGAGTAAAATACTTGCAGATGCGAATAACTTCATAGCGGGAATGCTCCTAACGAAATAGCTTGCAACCGCTTCTTTAGTAAATTATTACAAAATCCCTGTGACATGTATTATGTAGCATTTATTTTCATAATCTGACCTTAAGTTGAGAGGGCGAATTTTTATGAATGGCGCAAATCGGCCGACATTACGCCAACTACAAGCCTTCGTTGCGGTAGTTGATGGCAACGGAATAACAAGTGCGGCGAGAACACTTGGAATTAGCCAACCAGCTGTCACAAATTTGATAAGAACCTTTGAAAAAGAATTTGAAGTTCCCATTTTTCGCCGTGTTGGGCGCAGGTTATTGCTCACAACCGCCGGTGAACATGTCGTAGCTGTGGCCCGTGATACCCTCAACGAAACCAATAGAATGCTGGACACTATCCGCTATGCAACCGGAAATTCGGTTGCGCCGTTAAAGATTGGATATACAGCCCCTCAGCTCGTACTGAGTGCTGCAAAGCGCTTTCGCGCCGCTGAACCACTCGTACCACTTGAATTCCAACAGGCGAACTCTTCAAGGCTTTTCACTATGCTTGATGACTTCCATCTGGATCTCATTAGCATAGGTTTGAGTGAGCCTATCAATAAGTACCACTGCCAACAGTTTGCGATCCAATCCCTTCAGCTCCTTGTTCCCAAAACCGCGCCGATTGCCAGCCAAGCGTCGCTTAGCATTAACAGCTTAGCTGGGTTGCCAATGATCATGCGAGAAAAAGGCTCCTACACCCGCCAATTGGCATTTGAACACTGCCAAAAAGCAGGTTTTAAGCCAAATGTTGTACTGGAGATATTCGGACGTGAGTCTGTGCGGGAAGCTGTCGCGCTAGGTTTCGGCTTCACCATTATCCTGGACCGGGAGGCTGGATGCGATGAACGCCTCTGCGCTATTCGGATTGATGGCTGTGAAGAGGTTGCCCATGAATATTTGGTCTGCCGAAAGGGTTCATTGGGTTACGCCCCGCTTATGGAGTTTTTCTCGTTAAATATTTGATTTTGGTCGTGGTGTTATGCGCGGTCGTGGAGTTTTGTGCGTGCGGGTGATCTGCGCGGGTGCGGATGCTGTTTAGCGCGCACTTAGACAACGATGCGCGCATGCTGCCGTTTGTACGTGCGTTGCTGAATGAAGCTAGTTTGTATTTTGGGAGGTTTTTTATGTGTTTGTTTGAATTTGAAGTGTGTGTGTGTGAGGTTATCATGTCCGGCGGCGCCCTACTCTCCCGCGTCTTAAGACGAAGTACCATTGGCGCAGGGGCGTTTCACTTCC
>NZ_LLWC01000018.1 GCF_001561995.1 Polycladidibacter hongkongensis | reverse complement strand
TCTCATCGCAAAGACGCCGCTGATAACGATAACAGCGCTCGCTCACAGCAAACGTGCGACACGCCAGAGCAATGGAAGCACCTTTTTCTTCGACAGCAAACACAGCCATCTCCTTGCGCCGGGATGGCTTTAGGGCTTTTTTCCCAGCGCTTCCTTCAAAAGCTCATTTTGCAGCGACAGCTCGGCATACATCTTCTTGAAACGGCGAAGTTCGTCCTCGGTAGACTTCATCTGCGAGATCATCGGCGCATCCAAGCCCCCATACTTGGAACGCCACTTATAAAAACTCGCCGCGCTCATGCCATGTTCACGGCAAAGCTGGGCAACCGGAATGCCGCTTTCCCCCTGCTTTAAAATCGCGATGATCTGCCCATCGCTGAAACGAGATTTCTTCATAAATTCAGTCCTCAATATGAGGCAACAATATCTCTACTTTTAAACTCGATCAATCTAAGGGGGGAATGCCACTGGGTCGCCGGTTTTGATGGTTGTTCCACCAAACGCAATCCAGTCGAGGAAGCTATGGAAGGATTCTACCTTGGTTGTTTCTGCGCGAATTGAAAAGCGGAAGCTCGTTTCGGAGATATATCGCAGCAGAAAGAGTGTACGCTCAGCCCGGCCTAACTCTCTGAAGGCACGATAAAGCTTGTTCTTGCGGCTTTTAGTGCCAAGCTTACGCAGCAACATGGAAGGCAGGATCTTTCCGGCTTGAATAGACAGGACAATCTGCATCATGTCAGCCCAGTGAGTTTCGATCAGCTTCCAGTCGATATCGCCATTGAAAAGAGTATCTATATGTTGGTACCTGGCCTGTTTTTGCGGGCGGTAAAAGGTGACGTCATTCCAGTTGCGCATACGTGGAAAGAGCTTAATACCTAACAGATGTGCCAGGCCAAAAATGGCTCTGTTGCAAAAAAATATCTGGTTTGAGTTTGCTTAGGTCTGTTTGGCTTTAGGCTGCCAGTTTTTCGATTTCGTGTTTGTAGTAT
>NZ_LLWC01000005.1 GCF_001561995.1 Polycladidibacter hongkongensis | reverse complement strand
TCGCTCTGCTGAAGCCAGTTACCTAGGTTAGGTAATCTGCCAGGATTAACTAACCTTCGAAAAGCCACCTTGCCGGGTGGTTTTTTCGTTTCATGGAGGAAGATACGCTTTTCAAGCCGTCATCGTCAAGAAATGCAGAGACTAGAAAACGTCATTCTATAAGTCAAAATCGGGTATTTGCCCTTTTTTATAATCTGGCGAAATGACTTTCCTATATAAATTAAACACTTGTTTTTTTTGGTAGAAAAAATCATCCAAAGACTGACCAAATAAATAATCAACATCAATCTTCTTATTATTACATTTAAACTCGTCCAATCGGTTTATATCTTTAGGATATATATTCCCCGTAACCCACAAACGATGATGTATATTTTTGTTATCAGGGTTATTTGATTTGTAGTAGGAATTTATAATTGGCACTCTTGTTTTCATCCAAAGACTAACCTCCATCGAAGGTAAAGTCTTAACATTTTTGCACTCAACGATATAAATATCATCGTTAGTTTCCAATACAACATCAGCTTCGGCATGTTTACCGTTTATTTTATATTCTTTATTAATACGAACATTTCCATAACCATAGAAATTACAAATTTGAGAGGAAACAAAAAGCTCAAAAATATACCCCCTTAAATTTCCATTCTCTCCAGAGATAGACTCCAGATCTTTTACCATTTGAAGTAACTCATCAGGATGTCTTTCAATAGATAAAGTTCCCTGAATCACCTTCGATAGTCTGGCCAAGCTCTCATCGACCTTATTACCAAACGCATTAGCTATAGTTATAGCCAGAACCCCTTCACTCCTTAGCTTGTTGAAGGCATTCTTCTCAAAACGTCTAGCAAAAAGAACAAACATAATCCTCTGGTTTGTCCTAGAGGACTTGGTCATCTGAACTTTTCTTATGAAGGTATCAGCAGCATCGGTGGTAATTTCATTTCGATTAAACCCTAGAGCAAAATCACAGACAACAAAACCTGGGATGAGTCCATCGCTGGAATATTCAGCAAGAGGGGACACATAACTTGGCGCTGTTATATCCCACTCGAAAGAACCAACCACAGGATTGTTCTCTCCATCATATTTTGTTTTTATTTGATTAAAAGCCACAATACCTAAATTTCGCAACCATGCCTTAATCAGTTCAAATATTGGCTTAT
>NZ_LLWC01000031.1 GCF_001561995.1 Polycladidibacter hongkongensis | reverse complement strand
CATCACGGTATGAGTACTGGACATCAAGGATCGTGTCATTTCCATCACCGGATTTGTAGACATAGACATCCGATCCCCCTTGTCCTTCCAGGCGATCATCTCCAAGTCCGCCGATAAGGGTATCCTCACCGCGCTCACTATAAAGGGTGTTGTCTTCTGCGTTGCCTTTGATAGCGTCAGCGTAAAAATCAACCCCGGCATCTTTAGAAACACGCTCACGGATCCCCATTCCATTGATTACGGATCCATCAGAAAATACTACCTCTTCAATCCCGTAGTTGGTAGTTCCCGTGTCAGGCCTAAACTGATCGTTAATGCGAATTTCACTGCCATTCTTTAAAGATATCACAAGGTCGTACAATTGTCCGGAGCTGTTTTCTGCGAGCTTAAACAGGAGGTCGTCAGTAGCTATGCCGTCTGCAAAAACGAGCCTGTCAACTTCTGCCGGAATTCTTGTGACATCAATAATGGTGTTATTTCCATCACTCAGGTAGTATTTATAAGTGTCATCACCTTCGCCGCCGTAGAGGGTGTCTTTGCCCTCGCCGCCGCGCAGGGTGTCATCCCCATTGCCGCCGAAGATGCTGTCATCACCTGCACCGCCTTCAAGGGTGTCGTTGCCGCCCTCCCCGTAGATGACGTCATTGCCGCCAAGCCCGCGAATGGTGTTGTCCAGCGCCGAGCCCACCAGATAGTCGCGCTCTTCAGAGGCGTCCTGGTTGGTGCGGTCAATGATGCCATTGGCGTCCAGCTCGGTGCCATCGGCAAACACCACCTTTTCGATGCCGCGGTCCTTGATGCGGTAAGACTGCTGACCATCGGCCGGCTTGTACTGGTCCTTGATCAACAAAGTGCCGCCGTCCGAGAAGCTTAACAGCAGATCCTTGCTGCCCTCCACGCGGATAAAGCGCACATCGTCCTGATCCACATCCGGACCCAGTACAAGCGTATCGATCTCGCTATAACTGGTTGTGCCCTCGTGGATGGTATCGGCCCCATCGCCCAGATTGTAGCGGTAGGTGTCTGAGCCGCCGCTTGTATCTGTCAAGGTGTCATCGCCGGTGCCGCCTTCAAGAGTGTCATCGCCCGAGCTGCCATCAAGGGTGTCTTTGCCTTCACCGCCGCGCAAGGTGTCGTTGCCGCTGTCGCCGCGCAGATAGTCATCACCTGCACCGCCCTCCAGCGTGTCATCACCTTCGCCGCCGTAGAGG
>NZ_LLWC01000016.1 GCF_001561995.1 Polycladidibacter hongkongensis | reverse complement strand
CAGTGTATTTCGAGCGTCCTGAGCCCATTCCCATCTCCTGCAACAATCAAAGTCAATATACTCGATTGTCCGGGATCATGGACGAACTCCACTAACGAAACGCACCTCTTCGATACCTATCTGTGCCAAATTTTTACATAATCGACCTCTAGGAATGCATCCTCAAACTTTTCCTGTCGGTTATCTTTAGGGAATTCATAGAAGTTAAGCATAAGTTGCATGGGGTAGTTCGGAGATTGACTAGTTTTTCCAACAATTTGGCCGTCTATTGCAAAGAAAATACCATTAATCGACCATTCTATGGAATAGGTGTGCCAGTCTTCCACTTTGATATCAATAATACTATCGAAAAATTCATCTACCAGACTATTATCTTTAATTTTTTTTATTCCTCGACCAACTTGCACTCCATCTACTCTAGATTTGTCACCAAATATTTCAAAAACTGTGATTTCTCCAGAGAACTCAGGTTTGTCTTCAAACCCAATCAGCCAAAGAGCAGCAAGGTTCCATGGATTCAAAAATGCCCTCGCACGAATTTCGAGTTTGCAAAAATGAGGAAGCAATAGTCTTCGCTCCGCAACTTCAGTACGGACAATTAGCTCATCGCTAAACCGGTGCTGGCCTACTTGGCTTCCGAGAGAACCAGAATACTGTCCGGTTTGTAGGCCCGACACTTTCACTTGGCCATCAAATTCTGAGCACCATGGACGTTGCTCATCGCTAACAAAGAGCTGCAAAGAATGCCCGGTTAAATTATAGTTAGCTTTTGAATTTGTCCAATCACTCCAGTGCGGTAAGTAGTTTTTGATCCAAATGTTCGGATTCAATACAGGAGTATCAAATTTTTCTTCAAAAAAATGCGATGAGCGATCCATACTAGTATCCAATACGTATTCAAGTGTGATGCCTTTGTAGGCAATTTAAATGCTCTTAATAATTGTAAATTTGACTATGTATTGACCCAGCAATTTCTGCTCAAGTTATGCCGCTAATTTGTATGCCTCGTTAGGTGTCTTCATTGCAAGCGCCTGATGAGGCCTCAAGCCATTATAAAACGTAACCCAATTAGCAATTGTTCGGCTGGCATGGATTAGGCTTTCGAAGCGTTGGCGATGAACGCATTGCTCCTTCAGCGACCGGATCAATCGTTCCATCATGCCGTTCTGCTGCGGACAATATGGTGTGATGAACTCTTGGCGCAGACCGTAGCTTCGGACCAGGG
>NZ_LLWC01000028.1 GCF_001561995.1 Polycladidibacter hongkongensis | reverse complement strand
TGGAGTTCGTCCATGATCCCGGACAATCGAGTATATTGACTTTGATTGTTGCAGGAGATGGGAATGGGCTCAGGACGCTCGAAATACACTGAAGAGTACAAAGCGGCAGCTGTGGAGCGGCTTTATGAACCGAGAGCCACTCTGGGAAAGGTTGCCAAGGAGCTGGGACTGACGCCGACACAGCTGAAGATGTGGCGTCTGGAGATTGAGGCAGCTGGATCAGTGGAAGCCAAACGGCGCCAGCAGGCCGATGCCGCCGAGCTCACACGACTTCGCAAGGAAAACAAGCGGCTTCAGGAGGAAAACGAGATCCTTCAAAAAGCATCGGCTTTTTTCGCCTCAAGGGTGGGGAAGCCATGAGGAACAAGCATCTGTTCATTGCCACCCATGCCAAAGACTATGCGGTTTCCACGTTGTGCCGTCTGCTTCAGGTGGCCCGCAGTTGGTTCTACGGCTATCAAGCCTGCGAGCCCGAACGTCAGATCCGGGCCCAGTTCAAAGAGCGCCGGGATCAGGAGCTTTTGGGGGTGATCCAGAGAGCGTTTAAGGTCAGCCGAGGCTGTTATGGCTCCAAGCGGATCCATGCCGAGTTGGTGGCCGCAGGTGAGGTTGTGTCGCAGCGCAGAGTTACCAAGCTTATGAAAGAAAATGGTATTTCTCCATCTAAGCGGGATCCGGTTGAGCCGGTGACAACGCTGAGCAATCACAAGAAGTCGCCGTCCCCTAACTTGCTGCAACAGGAGTTTGACTGTTACACTCCCAACACGGTCTGGCTCGCGGATATCACCTATTGCCCCACCGATGAGGGCTGGCTGTATGTGGCTGCCATCAAGGATATGGCAACGCGTGAGATTGTCGGCTGGGCCATGGATAAGCATATGAAAGCGGATCTGTGCTGTGCGGCCCTCAAGATGGCCCTGGGAAGACGCGGTCCTGTTGTTGGCCTCATTCATCACTCCGATCGCGGTAGTCAATACGCGAGCGAGGAGTACCGCAAACTTCTACGGCAAGCTGGCATCACCCAATCCATGAGCCGAAAAGGCCAATGTCTCGACAATGCTCCCATGGAGAGCTTCTTTGCCTCCTTGAAAAAAGAACTGGTTCATCAAACCAGGTTTCTAACAAGGGAGCAGGCCAAGGCTGCCATCTTCGACTACATTGAGGTGTTCTACAACCGTCAGCGCAGACATTCGGCTATCGGCTACAAAACACCTTGTCAGGTGTTTGAACAAAGGGCTTGGAAAAGGGCAGCGTAATATGTTTAATCAAACTGTCCGGAAATCGGGCGGAACTCCA
>NZ_LLWC01000023.1 GCF_001561995.1 Polycladidibacter hongkongensis | reverse complement strand
GCTCTTCACCTCTAAAGCGCCGTCAATAGTTGCAGAAATCTCGTTCGCTGTAAGCTTGGCCCCGGCAATACGGGCGTCGTCCCCTGTCTTGATCGTCAGTTTATCACCCGCACTTACGGCTGCATTTTGATGAGTTTGGCTTTGCCACTCACTGTTGCCGCTGCTGCCACCTGCACTCATATTCAAGCTCATAGACCCGCCAGTCATGGGGTTATAGCCTGTCACCAGTTTGATACCGATTGAGCTTGAGGAATTTTTTGAAGAGCCGCTAGCGGATTGTTTTGCAGCTTCGATGTTCAAATCATCCCCGGCGACAAGTTTGATATCACCCTCTGCAGAGATGTCGCTGCCAACGAGGGCTAGATTACTGCCAGCATCCAATGTGACATCGTTCTTGGCATTAATAATGCTTTGCTGTGCCGAAGTTGACTGCTGCTGTGAGCTGGATTTGCGAGTAGATAACTCAAATCCGTTTTCTGCCGTTACCCAGCTTCCGGTTGCAATATTCTTTGCCGCATCAATGGCTTTGAGGGTCGAAGATGCAGCAGTTACAGCCTGATTGATCGCATTGCCTTTGCCGCTGGTTGCGTTTTGCGCGTTCTCACTCAGTGCCTTGACATTGTTGATGATTGGTGCCTTGAAACCTGCACTGAAGGCTATTTGCGACTGCTTGTGGCTTTGGCTTTGCTCAAAGGTGTTTTGCCCCGCTTGGATCGTAATATCTTCTTGGGCGGTGATCGAGATGTCATTGCCTGCGGTAAGCGTTGCAGCCGTTGCGTTTACATTATTTTGAGCAGCAACTGTAAGATTTTTGCCTGCACCAATGCTACTGCCAACTGCCTGGGTCTGATCGGTGTTCGCTTTATCTGTGGTTTTTCTGTAACCAATGCTGAAGCCAAACCCACCGTCCATTCCTTCTGCGAACAAGCCCGCATGTTTCTCATAGCTGCTGGAAGAGGAGGTGGAAGTGCCAGTGTCAAGCACAACATCTGCGCCAGAAACCGTAACGTTTCCTTCAGCCGCGAGGGTTGAACCGGTAACTTGAACGTCGCTATCTGTTGCAATGTCAAGGTTTTCGCCAGCAATCAGCATGGCCCCTTGATATTGGTTGTTACTGGTGTGTTTGCGGCTAATGTCCTTCTTCAGGAAGCCTTTAACACGACTAGAATTCGTTTGACTGTATGCGCTTTGCTCTCCAGCGATCGTAATCTTGTTGCCGGCCTGCACTTGCAGGTTTTTGCCTGCACCTAATGTTGAAGCGCGCACATCAACGGTGTCGCCTGATGAAATTTTAATGCTTCCCTCAGCCCCAACATTTGAGCCCTGGACCACATTAGCCGATTTTGAGTTGTCATAGGACGCATTGACGCCAAACCAACCACCGCTCTTCATAGACCAACGGTCTTCTTTCTCGTAGACGTCACGTACAGACTTGACCACCACATTCTCTTTGGCAGCAAGCTCGATACTTGCCTCAGAGTTAATGTTTGCGCCTTCGATGCTTATTGTCTTTTGAGATGTAACATTGATATTGCCGCCCGCAGAAACCTGCGACATCTGATTGGTTTTTGAGTATTCCCGATTATAGGCAAAGCCGCTATCTTTTTCGGTTTCCTTTTCGATCTCCTTGGCGGTAAATGTTGCGTCACCGTCAACTATCAGGTTCATATCCGCACCGGATGACAGTGTGGCGCCTGTATTTTGCAAATCGCCGCTTAAGG
>NZ_LLWC01000001.1 GCF_001561995.1 Polycladidibacter hongkongensis | reverse complement strand
GGCTTTATCGGCTATGAGGGCCGGATGGAATGGGCACCAAGCCGCCGCAGGCGCTGGCATAATGACCAGCTGGAACTGGCGCGCCTACCGGATTTGCCGAGTGACTTGCCTCGAATTGACGGGGTGGTTAGGCTTTCCAGCGCCGAGCGCTCGCATTTTTATCGCGGGTTTCGGGGCTATGATGTGCGGGCCACAGAGGCCAGCTATGCGCAGCTCTCCGGCACGATTTTGGGTGATGATAGCGGCACACGGGTGACGGGGGCGCGGGCCAAATGGAGCTTTGGCGAGGACTTTGGCTTTGTGCGAGAGCTCGGCGCGGATGATCTGGAGCCATTGGGACTGTGGATTAAGCCGGGCGGTACGGTGGCGTTTTCCGATTTGCACCTGCCATTTGCAGATATTCACCAGCCGTTTAACCAGATCGGCGGCGCAACTGCAAAACGAGCCATGGCCAGCGGTCTGGCTGCAAGGCTGACCTACGCAGGCTTTTACAATGGGGAAACGCTGCTTGGTGCACGGCGGCTTTCTGCCGGTCATCAGGTAGGCGCAGGCGATACCTATCAGGTGGCGGGCGAGGGCGCGGCACCTGACAAAACAGGCTCGCAGGTCTATGCGGCCTGTCGCACCGGATTTGATGATTTTGACGGCGCGGATGTGACCCATGTGGCGCTGCTGGCAGACACCAAACCGGCGGCTGGATTGCCACCATATCAGCAGCACCTGACGCCCCCCCAGATCAAGGGCGGCGTGCCTATTGCCCGCACAGAACTGGCGACCACGTTGGAGCCCACCAAACGCACGCATGTGCGCTGGCTTTTATCATTCGCCGATAGCTAACACCCGATAGGTTTAGGAAAACACTCATGGACTATAAGCATCCGGATGTGCGCGGCGCTTATGAGCGCACCTTTGCGCGACCAGACGACAGCTCGATCATTTTCCCCGAGGAACGCTTTCTGCAAGCAGCCGACTTGAACGACATGCGCGGCATTTTGGGCCGCCGTGTGGAGCGTGCAGCGCGCCTTTCCGCTCGTGATGGCGACCGGCGCACCGGCGCGGCGATCCGCGTGCTGGAAACTGGCGATGTGGACCTACAGGCAGGCGAGATCTTTGCAGGTGGCGATGTGTTGCCGGTAACCGCCGCTGTGCTGAGCGGTGTGCCCATGGTTGGTGCGGCGCTCATCGGTGTTCGTCTTGTCAAAACCTATATTGATGCGGACGAGGATGCAGGCTTGCTGGGCCTCGCGCCCGGCACGTTGGCCGAGGGCGAGCCGGGGGCACTGCGCGAGGTGACCACGCTTTCATGGGGCTTTGAGGGCGATGGTGCTGATGGGGAGCTCTACCCTGTTTACCGGCTCAAGGACGGCGTGCCACTGAACCAGCAAAGCGCGGAACTCTCCGAGACGGCGCAGGCGGTGGCACTGGCAGATTTTGGTGCCCATGGCAGCTACATTGTCGAGGGGTGTGGTGTCACCGCACTTGGCCGCGATGATGCGGGGGCGCAGCAATTTGATATCGGCGCAGGCACAGCCTCGATCGGCGGGTTTTACCGCACGCGGGCCTCGGCTTTGCGTCACAGCGAGGTGGAGAGCTGGACTACCCGCCAGATCGATGGTGAGCAGCATGTGTTCACCGCTGGTGATAACGGCCAGTGTGAACTGCGGCTGTTTGAGGGGCCTATTGACCAGATTGTGCAGGTGCTGCTGGAGCGCGAGACCACCAAAACCATCACACGCGGGCAAACCAGTGGCGGCGCGGATAACCTCGGCGAGACCTCTGTTTTATCGGTTGTCTCTCTCAAGCAGGGCAACAAAACCTACACTGAGGGCGCGGACTTCACGCTTTCGGGTCATAAAATCTCTTGGGCAATCGCGGGCGATGAGCCTGCCAAAGGCAGTTCCTACGAGGTGCAATTCCGCTTTCGTGATGTGGTGGTGCCAGCTGCCGTTACCGCAAACTCAATAACCCTGAGCGGCGGGCGCGATGGCGGTGAGGTGATTGCCACCTATCAGGTTAAACAGGCTCGCACCGATCTGGTGTGTCTCGACCGTGAGGGCCAGCCTGTCTATTTGCGCGGGCTGGCGGGCAGCGGTGAACCACCGCGCGCGCCCGATGGCCTGCTGCGCCTTGCCGAGGTGCACAACGATTTTGCAGGGACGCCGCGCGTTGAGAATAACGGCCCGGGCCGCTACACCATGCAGGATATCGGCGAGCTGGCCTCGCT
>NZ_LLWC01000002.1 GCF_001561995.1 Polycladidibacter hongkongensis | reverse complement strand
CAGAGTGGCCCAGCCATCGCGTCCGGCCCAAACACGGCATAGATCTGTCGACCATCGCTCATTGGGAGCCTGCGCAATGGAAGGAAGCGCTTCAACTCTCGGCCTTGCTCCGACGGACCGTTTGCGCACCTGCCAGCCCTTGAGCTGGAATATCCGTTGAACGGTGTTCTTATTGAACCCCAGAAGGTGCGCCACCGTCCGGTAGCCAAAGGAAGGTTCCCGCTCTATCAATGCCTTAATGGGATCACGGAATACTGGATTGATCTTGGGTTTGGACTTGGTTGGCTTGTAATACATGGTGCGCCGCGGAACGTCGAACCAGGAGCACAACTTCGTCACTGGAACCGTGACACCATCATCCAGAAGGCCTTGCTGAACACTGCGGATCATTTGTCGTCCTCCATGTCCAGCAAGGCCTGGAGCTTTTTTCGCGCCCGCAGCTCCAACATGGCCTCTCCATAGGCTTCTTGCAGATCTCGAAGTTTCTTCTCGTACTGCTGACGCACATCCAAAGGATTGGTACGCAGAGCATTCTCCATGCCTTTGCGCGCATCCTCTACCCAACCTTCAATCTCTGAAGGGGACAGGTCGTAAGAACGGCTAGCCTCGGCCACCGTCGTCTTGCCCTGCAGGATCTCAATAACAAGCGCCGATTTGCGCTTCGCTGTCCAACGCTTGAAACCGTCTTCCAATGTCTCACTCATCGCTACCATTTTCCTCACTGTAGCATGAGCAGGAACTCACTGGGTCACTACATTCTTACCAACACCTAATATCAAATCCGGCTGAATATGGGCCATCGTCAATTGTCACTATCACACTCAATGGTGTGATCGATAAATATAAATCGACATCTTTCTTCTTACTGCTGTTAATTGCAGGTCTAAATTTTGTGCTTTTTATTTTTTTTTCTAACTCAGATGTATCATTATTAAAAAATCTATAAACTCTTGTTGCTCTGTAAGAACATGCTTCATCATTACCAGAAACGTATATTTGGCGTCCCCTGGCAATAATTTTTGCGTTACTCCCTAACAGTCTTTCAACTAATTCAAGTTGATTAGAGAAGTTAATCAGCTTTATATTGTTGTTGAATATAGAGAACGCAAATGGGCAAAAAAATAGAAATATAAAAAGTGAAAAAAGTGTAAGAAATATTTTTATATTTATCATTTTGTTGGGTTTTTGTAGATGGAGATTTCAGTGGAAAGTAAAAAATAAAAACAACCTATAATTTTTACATGAATTTATCTTCTTTATTGGTGTTGGTGAAATTCATCGTATCTAATTGTCCATATGTGTATAGATGGGTTGATCGTATTCGAATCTTAAAACGGCCCTCAATTACAACCCGAGCAGAATATCTGCCCGGGTTTTTGGTGTAAATTAGACGAAGCGGAAATCGTCCTGATGGAGGTCACTCAAGGAAACGTCCTGCAGCAAGATGGTGTTGTCTTCATCATAGCGAATGATCGTGTCGCTGCCTTGTTGCTCGCTGGCGCTAATCACAGCCGCATAATCCGCGAAGATACCGGAGGCAAACTCGATGACATCTTCACTACGTTCACCCGCCGTAAAATCGGTGATCTTATCAGTACCGAAGTTTTGATCGGCAAAGACGAAGGTATCATCGCCACTGTCACCACTCAAGACATCCTTACCTTGGTCACCTTCAATAGTATCAGCGCCGCTCCCTCCTTCGAGAGTGTCATCGCCAATGCCACCCTCTAGGGTATCATTTCCGGCTTCACCGTACAGTTTGTCGTTATCCTCTCCTCCTGAAATTGTGTCGTTACCGGCGCCGCCGTAAAGTTCGTCTTCGCCTTTACCACCTTTTACAGTGTTGTCTTCATCTCCACCCTCGAAGAGATCAGCCGATAGACCACCTTCAAAAATTGATTCAACATCAAGCAAGTCGGAACGGAACAGGATTGTTCCATCTGCGAACTGCAGCTTTTCGATGGTGTGGTCGGATGATTTGCTGCTGAACTGGTTGAGTACAGTAACCACGTGGCCGGTGCCCAGATCCTTGACATACAGGTTCTCGTTAGCTCGTGACAGTTGGACTTGGTCCTGCGTGAGATCCAGCAGATGCAAGGTGTCGACATCACGGTATGAGTACTGGACATCAAGGATCGTGTCATTTCCATCACCGGATTTGTAGACATAGACATCCGATCCCCCTTGTCCTTCCAGGCGATCATCTCCAAGTCCGCCGATAAGGGTATCCTCACCATGGTAACCACGAAGGGTGTCCTTACCTTCACCGCCTTCTAGCTGATCGTCGC
>NZ_LLWC01000029.1 GCF_001561995.1 Polycladidibacter hongkongensis | reverse complement strand
CCCTGGTCCGAAGCTACGGTCTGCGCCAAGAGTTCATCACACCATATTGTCCGCAGCAGAACGGCATGATGGAACGATTGATCCGGTCGCTGAAGGAGCAATGCGTTCATCGCCAACGCTTCGAAAGCCTAATCCATGCCAGCCGAACAATTGCTAATTGGGTTACGTTTTATAATGGCTTGAGGCCTCATCAGGCGCTTGCAATGAAGACACCTAACGAGGCATACAAATTAGCGGCATAACTTGAGCAGAAATTGCTGGGTCAATACACGCCATTTGTAGTAGCTTGCCGCGCTCATGCCATGTTCACGGCAAAGTTGGGCCACCGGTATGCCGTTTTCGCCTTGCTTCAATATTGAAATGATCTGCGCGTCGCTGAAACGAGATTTCTTCATAAAACTAGTCCTCAATATGAGGCAGTAATATCTCTACTTTTAAACTCAATCAATCTAAGGGGGGATTACCGGGACAGGTCGTAAGAACGGCTAGCCTCGGCCACCGTCGTCTTGCCCTGCAGGATCTCAATAACAAGCGCCGATTTGCGCTTCGCTGTCCAACGCTTGAAACCGTCTTCCAATGTCTCACTCATCGCTACCATTTTCCTCACTGTAGCATGAGCAGGAACTCACTGGGTCAATACAAAAGCTTGCTGGTCTGGCAGCTGGAAAGTTGACGAGACCTATATCAAGGTGAAAGGTAAATGGATCTATTTGTATAGAGCCGTGACCAACCGCGGGGAAACGATAGATTTTTACCTGTCCCCTACCCGCAATGCCAAAGCTGCCAAGCGCTTTTTGGGTAAGGCTTTAAGCGGTTTCAAAGATTGGGAGAAGCCACGTGTTATCAATACAGATAAAGCGGCAGCTTACGGTACGGCCATCGCTGAATTGAAAAAGACTGGCAAATGCCCACCAGATACCCAACATCGACAGGTAAAATATCTGAACAATGTGATTGAAGCAGATCATGGCAAGCTCAAGCGGTTGATCAAGCCCACACTTGGGTTCAAATCCATGAAGACGGCTTATGCCACCATCAAGGGGTTTGAGGTGATGCGCGCCTTAAAGAAGAAGCAGGCCAAGATATTCCAGGTTCAATCCGGGATCAGGGGAGAGGTGCGTCTCATCGAACGTGCTTTCAACATTGGCCCTGACATGCTGACGGAAACACTTGAATACTACAAACACGAAATCGAAAAACTGGCAGCCTAAAGCCAAACAGACCTAAGCAAACTCAAACCAGATATTTTTTTGCAACAGAGCCATACAACCAGCGCTCCCAGCTTCACTTCCTCCATGAATATGAAATCCTGATCGACCATAAGTTTCTGTTACACCGGATGCATCGATGCGTACAAACGTATTTCCCCAACTTGATACGCCTCCGCGCGGCGATACAAAACCTGTTTCAGATAAAACTTGCCTCCAAAGAGGTAGGTCATTCATATTTATGATGTTTTCTGTGGAAATGGACCAGTTACCCGATGGGATTGGGCCGGTGTCGGGGACATTACTTAAACTTGCTGACTGATTATTTGGACGGCCAGAAATAGCATCCCTAGAGCGAGCGACTGCTCCGGTTTTTACATCGATAGCTTGAAGTTTTAGGCCATCAAAAGCCAACCTAATATTTGCCATTTGAAGTCTCACACTTTCCTTTTAACAATTGTACAAATAGCGCTGCAAGTAAGGAGCATATCGCCCCGCCAGCGTTCAAAAAAATAACTGCAAAGAAATCCCCTTCTTTCCAAGGGAGCACATTATTACCGTGGTAATCGTAGATATTGATAAGTACTATAATTATGAATAAAAATGCCGCTGTTAAGAAGATGTACATCATTATTTTCAATAAATTCACTATCAAAGTAGAGTGCTTATACATTAGCAAACACCAAATATTATTTTCACTTCAAGTTTGTATTGAATTTGTTGTTACTATTCGATCATCGACTTGCCATTTTCTGATATCATCACCAACATTCTGGTAAGAAAGTGTTTGTCTACCGGGAGATGATTTTTCGTTGCTTAGTCGAGAGTTTATATCGGATATTTCGTTTAGGGAAAAATTTTCACGAAGGTTAGATATAACTACAGCTACACCCTGCTCACTTCCCCCGGAGTATTTGCTATGCAAGCCGGTGAGGCCGAGTTCGTCCACCTCATAAAGGTTCTCACCCTCTACATTAACCCAGTTTCCACCCATCTTATACTCCGCAAGTTTTTTGGTTCCAACCACGTCGACATTGTAAAAGCGAACTAGCCCGAAATTGATCGACGGATATGCAAACAGATAACGTCGACTTTAAGCACAAACTCTAAGATCACGATCAAACATAAATCATATATTAATACTTTAAATGCTGGGCGGGTGTCCCGCCCAGCCGATTGTTATTGCACTAGACGAAGCGGAAGTCGTCCTGATGGAGGTCACTCAAGGAGACGCCCTGCAGCAAGATGGTGTTGTCTTCATCATAGCGAATGATCGTGTCGCTGCCTTGTTGCTCGCTGGCGCCAATCACAGCCGCATAATCCGCAAAGATATCGGAGGCAAACTCGATGACATCTTCACTACCTTCGCCTGAAGTAAAGTCAGTGATTTGGTCATCACCGAAGTTATCGCCGGAGAATAGAAAGGTGTCGTTGCCACTGTCACCGCTTAAGGCATCCTTACCTTGGCCACCTTCAATAGTATCAGCGCCGCTCCCTCCTTCAAGAGTGTCATCGCCAGTGCCACCATCTAGAGTATCATTTCCGGCTTCACCGTACAGTTTGTCGTTATCCTCTCCTCCTGAAATTGTGTCGTTACCGGCGCCGCCGTAAAGTTCGTCTTCGCCTTTACCGGCTCTGTTGCAAAAAAATATCTGGTTTGAGTTTGCTTAGGTCTGTTTGGCTTTAGGCTGCCAGTTTTTCGATTTCGTGTTTGTAGTATTCAAGTGTTTCCGTCAGCATGTCAGGGCCAATGTTGAAAGCACGTTCGATGAGACGCACCTCTCCCCTGATCCCGGATTGAACCTGGAATATCTTGGCCTGCTTCTTCTTTAAGGCGCGCATCACCTCAAACCCCTTGATGGGGCTCTGTCAGGTTGATGAGCGCTTTGAGATCGCGTAGTTATTTGCCATGCTTAAACTTGATGTATTCTCGGCTCTTAAAGGTTACCGTTT
>NZ_LLWC01000007.1 GCF_001561995.1 Polycladidibacter hongkongensis | reverse complement strand
CAAGACAGGGGACGACGCCCGTATTGCCGGGGCCAAGCTTACAGCGAACGAGATTTCTGCAACTATTGACGGCGCTTTAGAGGTGAAGAGCCTTCAAGATACCGCCAGTAATTCTTCGTCCTCTACAAGCGGTTCAGTGGGGCTTGGCATCGGCGTCGATTCTTTATCGCTATCTGTTTCAGGAAACATTGGAGAAGGTGGCGGGTCCTCTGCCTGGGTTCATGAGCAAACCGCGATCACCGCAAATGAGAAGCTCGAAATAGTCACAGCCAAAAACACCCATATTGAAGGGGCCGTGATTAATTCCCAAAGCGATGATCTAACCCTTGAGACACAAACTCTCACGCATAAAGATATCAAGGATCATCAAAAACAAACCGACTGGAACATTGGCGGCTCGGTTTCGATCGGAATTGCAAGCGAAAACACCTCGCCCGTCCAAGCGGCGATGCAAACCGCGCAGCAAGCTCTGCCCGCACCGCTCGCAGGTGAACCATCAACACCGGTGCAACAAGCGCAAGATCCTGCCGTAGAACAAGAACCGGCACAGGAACCGACGGCCCCAACGCTCTCAGGTAGCGTAAGTGGTGATTATGGCCATAAAGACAAGCGCCAGACAAATCAGGCGACAGTTGGCCAAGGCACCATTCTCATTCGTGATCCTGACAAGCAGCGGAAACTTGAGCAAACCGGGGCAACAAAAGCGCTGGCAAGCCTTAACCGCGATCCCAAAAAATCGCAGGAAATCACCAAGGATGTTGACGAGACTATCAACTTTTATATCTCCGATACTTCGGTGCAAGAGGCCATTGCAGCTGGCAAAAAAGCTGGAGAAATTGCTGAACTCATCATCGATAAGTTGCTGGAAGAGGACAAATTTGCGCCAGCAGACAAACAAGCTGTAAAGGTCATCAAGAAGCATCTTGATGACCCGGAAGTCGTCGCGCAGCTTCAATCCTGTCAGGCTGTAGGTAAATCGGCAAGCTTTAGCATTTGGAATTTACTGGTCGCTCCCGCCTACGCAGATGCTGCGGTTTGCACTGTTGCTGTAGCAGGAGGCTATACATCAATTTCTCTGGAAGGTGCTGGCGCGCTCCTTTCCTCAACCTTTACAGCTGTCGGCGCGATAGCCGCCGCCGCATTGGCTGCATCAACGACATCGACTGGAGGAACGCCTCTTGAAGAACATATCAAGTTAGATGACGGGCGTTTAATTACGCTAATACATAACCCGGACGAAATGATGGGGAACATCATAATCACCTACCCAACGGGTGAAGAAGTTGCAATTCGCGTCCTTGTAACCGAACAGCCGGGCACTTTTGTCATAGATGAAGGCTTTGTTCCAGAAGATGTCGATCTAAGAGACCTGTTAGAGGGCATGAACGCTCACCTTGGTTCTGGCCTCAATATACTATATAACAAACCCGCTAATACTGGACAAAATAACGGAAACGGTGGTAGTGGTGCTACAAATAGAACAGTTGATCCGGGTACTGTTTATCAGGTTCGATTTGATCCGGCACATCCGGGTCGCCCAGACCCAGCGTTTTCTGTCGATACTTCAACCTTCACTAGCGGCGCGACTACCGCCAATGGTGGCATCCGTAATAGCAGGCAATTTTGGAATTCTTGGTCTAACAAATCGAACAATGGATTGAGCCAAGCCAATCAGACTGCAGTTGCAAATGGTCGGGCTCCTGTTGTGGATGATGATTGGTTGAGAGTTTTCCCTGAGCATTCAGATTTCAGGGGGCAGCAGATCATTCACCACCACATGGATTACGGGCAATATGCCATTCCCGTGCCTCGTGGCGCCCACAATAACTCCCCCGGATTTTCTATTTGGCATCCACCGCGAGGGTCAGAATGATCGCGAATCTTAATGAAGCTTTGTTGTTTTATGCTGAGCGCGAAGAAGAGTTTGCGTCGTTTGGCGCGGCCATACTTAAGCGTCGAACTGGTCAACTGGATGGTCTCAACACCGTTGTCGAGAAGCTCGGGTTGCCTGATAGCTTTGCTCGTTGTGCTGCCGAGTTGTGCATGGAGAGAGTATCTTTAGGGTATTTTGATTTGTGTCCCGGCGACCCAGAAAGCCTATGTAGCTCGCTTTTGACATTAAATGGGGATACCAGAAATCCTAGCTTGCCTAGCAACTTGCTTAGCGTTGCGGGGTTTGATGCAGACCTCATAGCAGTCGCCAAAGGCGAGCCGCATCATGCAAATGGTACAGTGTTTTACGTTGACGTTACCAGTTCACCCGTTCCGCAGGTCACGGCCATCTCCGATAGCTTCTCTGATTTTCTAGTTCTGGCGAGCGCATTGGATCAAGCCACTCTTGAGGGGGGGGATGACCCTGAAGCTGCGATCAACCAATTGGCATCGAACCTAGGATACGCTGGCTATGCTGATAAGTGGCAGTTGATCGCTAGCATGGCAGTTTAGTTACTCCGCCTCTGGCTCGAGGTAGTTTGGCATGTGGATTGCGCCACTCATAATCGCATTATGGATAATCTTGTCCCGCAACAAGGTAATTCAGGCGCTGGAGTTAAGCTGACCGACACGAGCAATCCAGGAACTTCTATTGAACTTGATCGTGCCTTTTCGGAGTTAATGACTAGCGGGGCACTGTCAGGTTATTTCGAAGTAAATGCAAAACCGGGTTGTTGCCCTTTTCATGCACGCATTTCGGCTGTGTAGTCGTTCCATAAGCTAAAAGCGTCATTGCGCGCATGGCGGTATGAGTTGGCAGAAAGGCGATGGCGTTTAGGACGGAAAATGGCAGCGACTTGGTCGTGAGCAGACAGAAACCTCTGAGCTTGGCATGGAGACTTGAAACGACCCAAGACGGGGTATGTTCAGGATACGTGTAAAAAATTCCAAGACAGTCTTAAGCCGCCACTGAGAGTGGTTTTGGTCGTAAGGGATCTGGCATTTCATCCATGTTAATGGACCTTTTTCCGAAGCGCAGAATATTCTCCCTCATGTATGGGCTTAGGCTTCTGAGCTGTTCGGCAGTAATCTCAAAGCCTTCGCTTCTCATCTCATGTAGTACGTCGGTCAGATCAACCACATTCTGGAGCATGATGGCATTGGCGATGACATCCATGTATTTCATACGCTTAGACTGCTCGACTGGGTATTCCCCCCATTTTTGGATGAGTTTTGGCGTAGAGTTACGCTGCCAGTTTTAGTTTAGTGGCGGGTGTTATGCCGCCGATGGCCATGTTGGGCCGTTCGTTGTTATATGTCCAGAGCCAGTCTGTGGCTTCCGTTTGCGCCTGTTCGATGCTTTCAAAGCACGTCTGATCCAGCCATTCCTGCCTGACAGTTCTGTTGTAACGTTCCACATAGGCGTTCTGTGCCGGCTTTCCAGGTTGAATATGCAGGATCTGGATCCCTTGAGATCTGGCCCAATTTAACAGGGTTTCACTGATGTTTTCCGGTCCATTATCAACACGTATGGTTTTGGGCTTGCCTCGCCATTCAATCACTTGGCTCAACGCCCGCACCACCCGCAGTGCGGGAAGAGAGAAATCCACTTCAATAGCTAGCCCCTCGCGGTTGAAATCATCAAGTATGTTAAGCGTTCTGAACCGCCTGCCATCCTCCAGTTGATCTGACATGAAATCCATCGACCAAACTTGATTGGCCC
>NZ_LLWC01000036.1 GCF_001561995.1 Polycladidibacter hongkongensis | reverse complement strand
ATAATCACAAACAAACAAAAAACATGCTTGTATAACAAAACACCAGTAGCACATTCAATGCTCAACCAAGAATGACAAAACTACGCGCAAACAACGCCGTGTAGCGCATTCGAAGCCAAAGCAATGAATGTTACAGCTACGCGCAAACAACGCCGTGTAGCGCATTCGAAGCCAAAGCAATGAATGTTAAAGCTACGCGCAAATAACGCCGTGTAGCGCATTCGAAGCCAAAGCAATGAATGTTACAGCTACGCGCAAATAAAATGACCAGTTCAAGTGAGGTTTTCCTGTCCGGTGGCTATGGCGGGGCGCCCCCACCCGATCCCATCCCGAACTCGGAAGTGAAACGCCCCTGCGCCAATGGTACTTCGTCTTAAGACGCGGGAGAGTAGGGCGCCGCCGGACATGATAACCTCACACACACACTTCAAATTCAAACAAACACATAAAAACCTCCCAAAGCATCTCCAAATACACACTGCATATGCCAATGCCCAAAACGCAACGGCAAAGCACTACCTCCACGCGTCAAAATCAAAACATCACTGACCCACCGCGCAAAGCAAAAAGCTAAAAAAGCCCGGCAAAAACGCTCGCGCTAAATACAGCCATCTCAATAGCTCCAAAGCAAAGGCGCATAAGCGCCGACACCAAAACTTCCCAAAACCCACCGTACGTAGACAAAAACCTCGCGCACAACAGTCACAAAACCACCCTCATTCCTCAGCCCGGTTAACAGACAAAAATGCGACTACTTTGATAAATGCCGAGCTAAATCAGTGACAGAACGCAGATTGTGGATTGGCAAAAACAAGTCAGTAAAAGGCAGTAGCTCTTTAATCCCACGTGCTTTGGGTTCGAAGTCTTCGTAACTGAGCAGTGGGTTTAGCCAGATCACCTTATGCGCACTTCGTTGTAGCATTGCCATTTCCAGCCCGAGCCGCTCAGGGACACCGCGCTCCAACCCGTCCGATAGAAACAACACCAGCGGCCCGCCGCTTAGAGTTCTGCCTCTCCATTTTCTGTTAAACTGCTGGAGGGCGTGGCCTATTTGAGTTCCCCCTTGCCAGTCCTGCGTCGCTTTGCTTGTGAGTTGCAACGCATGATCAATGTCTTTCTCCCGTAAGCATCGGGAAACGTTCACCAGTTCGGTGCCAAATAAAAAAGTGTGCACTCGCCGTTGCTGCCCCAATGCATGCAGGAAGTGTAAGAACATGCGCGAATAACCAGCGACGCTGCCGGAGATATCGCAAAGAACCACAACAGGGCGCGGTTCTATGCGTGGCTTGAGTCTTTTGAGATCTAGCAACTCCCCGTGACAAGCCATGGCCCCGCGCAAACTGTGTCGTATCGCCAATGCCCCTTGGTTGGCAACTTGTTTGCGCTTGCTCGACTTCATGCCAAAAGGTAAAACCAAGTTGGCAATTGCCTTCTTCGCATGGGCAATTTCCTCAGCACTCATGCTTCCAAAATCTTTAGTATGAAAGCGCTTTAGTTCAGAGGCGCTCAGCTCCGCTTCTAACTGCACCTCCTCCTTTTTATGTTCATCTTGGCGAGGCGAGGCCAGCGCCTCGCGTGCGCGCCGCGCTCCGGCAGCCTCTTTTTCAGCTCGTCTTGCTTTCTCAGGTGCTTGCGGGCTGAGAAGCGCCAGCAGTTTTTCAAGCAAGCCCTTTTTCTGCCAAAAGCGCATAAAGACCTGGGCAAAAACCTCGCTATCAGCGCGCTGGCGCACAAAGCAGGCGTGTAAGCACCAGTAGAAATCCTGCTTTTTGCCAACGCCGCTCAGCAGCACTGCCTGCAAAGCGTTTTGAGTAGAGGCGCTGCTACTTGGTAAGCCTGCCCGCTTCAACGCTTGCGAAAACAACACCATATTGGTTGCCAGCTGGCCCTCTGCTTCTGCCATAGCCTAGCCTTGTGCTGCGTTCAGCTCTGTCGCCAGCTTGCCCTCAATTTCTTCTAATAGGGTCGCAGCGCGCTTGCCGCGAATGGCGGTGATGTCTTCTTGGTACTTAAGCAATGCTCCCAAAGAGAGCTCGGCAAGCTCTGGCGTAAGGGCCACCGCATCCAGTTCTATCAGCGCCGCCGCCCAATCTAGCGTTTCAGCAATCCCCGGCCGCTTAAACAAACCCTCATCCTCGCGCAGGGACTGGACGAAATGCACCACGGCGCGGGCAAGCGCTGCATTAATTCCCGGCAATGCCTGTTCAACAATCTGCAATTCGCGCTCAAAATCAGGATAATCCACCCAATGGTAAAGGCAGCGCCGTTTCAACGCGTCGTGAACCTCGCGCGTGCGGTTGCCGGTAATAAGGGTAATCGGTGGTTCTTCCGCCTCAATGCGCCCGATTTCGGGAATGGTGACTTGGTTATCCGCCAGTACCTCAAGCAAATAGGCTTCAAAAGCCTCATCTGCCCGGTCCAGCTCATCAATTAGAAAAATGGGCGCCCCTTGCTCACGCGTCTCAAGGGCCTGTAGCACGGGGCGCTTGATGAGAAAACGCGGCGAAAACAATTCGTCCTCAAAGCCCTGCGTCTTCGTCTCCTGCCGCGCCTCCGCCACACGCAAATGCAACAGCTGCGCAGGATAGTTCCATTCATAGACGGCCTGCGCAACATCGAGCCCCTCATAGCACTGCAGGCGGATCAAAGGCCTGTTCAGTGCAGCCGCCAGTATTTTGGCCACTTCTGTTTTGCCAGTTCCGGCCTCCCCTTCAAGAAACAAAGGCCGCTGCATGCGCAAACACAAGAAAACAGTTGTCGCAAGTGCGCGATCAGCGACATAGCCTTGCCCCTCCAACAGCTGCAAAGTCTCGTCAATTGATGCGGGCAAAGGCATGGGGACGCTGGCTGTCATCAATGAAAATCCTCATAGGAAACAAAAGCACTCCACCCTATCCGTAGTTGCACGAGTGAGGCAAACCTTCTTTTCTCAAAAAAAGCAGGCTTCAAACTCCTGAGCTTTATAACACTATGAAAACTAAGGGGAATTGTAAGGCTGCCTCTGAAGATGCACAGTTTTGCAGCAAAAATGATAATCTGCCACACGGTAAAGTTTAGTTTTTAATCACGACAAAAAATTGTGCAACTATGCGCTGATTTTTGCAGCACCTTAACCATTGAGCGCAAATAGAGCGCTCAATAAATAGTAAGCCTCTCTAAGAGGGTGAAGTTTAAAGTTTATTTTTATCAATAAGTTATCTAGTAAATTTCTTGATTGTCCTAAAAGTGGCACGGCTCTTGCGGAGTAGGCGGCGTAACGACTTCCTAAGGAGACCGTAATGCTAAACCCAAAGAAATTCCTTAAAGCTGCTTCCCTATCTGCAATGTTGGCTACCACACTTGTTTCCGGTAGTGCCTCGGCAGAAGAAACCATCAAGGTTGGCATTTTGCACTCCCTCTCCGGCACCATGGCAATTTCTGAAACCACTCTTAAAGACGCTATGTTGATGCTCATCGAAGACCAAAACGCCAAAGGCGGTCTGCTTGGCAAAAAGCTGGAGCCTGTTGTAGTTGATCCCGCCTCTGATTGGCCTCTTTTTGCCGAAAAAGCCAAGGAGCTGCTCGCCGTTCATAAGGTAGATGCTGTCTTCGGTAACTGGACATCCGTTTCGCGTAAATCCGTACTGCCTGTGTTTGAAGAGTTAAACGGAATTCTTTTCTACCCAGTGCAATATGAAGGCGAGGAGAGCCAGCGCAACGTGTTCTACACTGGCGCAGCGCCAAACCAGCAGGCCATTCCGGCAGTTGATTATCTTCTTGAAAACGAAGAGGTTGAGCGCTGGGTTCTGGCTGGCACAGACTATGTCTACCCTCGCACCACCAACAAAATTTTGGCCGCCTACCTGAAAGCCAAAGGCGTGGCTGACGAAGATATTATGATCAACTACACCCCATTTGGTCATAGTGACTGGCAAACCATTGTATCAGATATCAAGGCATTCGGTTCTGCTGGCAAGAAAACCGCTGTGGTTTCAACCATCAATGGTGATGCCAATGTCCCTTTCTATAAAGAGCTGGGCAACCAAGGCATTTCCGCCGAAGATATTCCGGTTGTTGCATTCTCCGTTGGTGAAGAAGAACTGGCCGGATTGGACACAGAGCCGCTTGTCGGCCACCTTGCAGCTTGGAACTACTTCCAATCGGTAGAGACCGAAGCAAACTACGAATTTATTGCCAAGTGGAAGGATTTCACGAAGGATATTAATCGTGTCACCAATGACCCGATGGAAGCACACTACATCGGCTTTAACATGTGGGTGAAAGCGGTTGAGAAAGCAGGCTCCACCGAAGTTGACAGTGTGATTGACGCATTGGTTGGCGTGTCCGTGCCAAACCTTTCTGGCGGCTACTCCACCATGATGCCAAACCACCACATCACCAAGCCGGTCCTCATTGGCGAAATTCAGGCAGATGGCCAATTCGAGATTGTAGATCAGACCGATGGCCTCGTGGCAGGGGACGCATGGTCCGATTACCTGCCAGACAGCGCAAAACTGATTTCCGATTGGCGGGCGCCGCTTTCCTGCGGCAACTACAACGTCGAGACCAAGAGCTGTGGCGGCGACAGCTAAGCGCACAACCACGAAGTGGGCAGGGTGTACGCGCCCTGTTCGCCCTTTATGAATTACCCCTGTCATCGCTTTTCATAGGAAGTAAGGTCAAATGTATTCGAAGCTGCTGCAACTTGTCGCCAGCGCGCTTCTAGTGGTTGTTGCCCTTAGTTTTCAAAGTGCCCATGCCGAGCCAGCCCCCCAACAGCTCGTCAACGCCCTGGCAACAGGAAAACTGAAGCAAAAGCCCGCGCAAATCGAGGCACTCGCCGCCACAAAGAACCCTGCGATTATTCCTGTTCTACAGGCGCTCATTGAAGGTGAACTTTTCTACCTGAAAAACGACGGGCAGGTTGTCATTGCGCCGCAAAGCGGCCCGATGATTGACGCCGCAACCGGTAAGCCGCTTTCTGGTTTGAACAAATCGAGCCTCAAAAAGATCAAGGCAAATAACAAGGTGCGCCGCATTGCCCGCGCCGCAATTGCCAAACTCACCTTGCAAAGCCCGGTACTGGCCGAGAGGCAAGCTGCGGTGGAGGCGCTGTTCAAAGCTGCCAAACCGGAAAGCCTGTCGCTATTGCTCGAAGCCCAGAAAAATGAAACCGACCCACAGCTACAAACGCGCCTAGCGCAAGCCATCGCACTCATCTCATTGCAAGATAAAGCAGCAACAGCCAAAGCGCAGCAGGCAGCCATTGCGCAATTGCGCAGCCTTGGCGGACAACAGGCGCTGGCCCTGCTGCAAGCCTTTACAGCCCGGGATGATATCGCACCGCAAGAGAAAGAGGCCGCCACCCGCGCCGTTGAAGCTATTGAAAAAAGCATGGCCCTATGGGGTATCGGGCAAAACGTGTGGTACGGCCTCTCGCTTGGCTCGGTGCTGTTGCTTGCGGCAATTGGCCTTGCCATTACCTTTGGTGTCATGGGTATAATAAATATGGCGCATGGCGAAATGGTTATGCTGGGTGCCTACACCACCTTTGTGGTGCAAGAGGTTATCCGCAGCTCATTCCCCGGCGTTTTTGAATATTCCCTCGCCATTGCTCTGCCGCTTGCCTTCCTTGTTGCAGGTTCTGTTGGCTTCGCTATGGAGCGTGGCATTATCCGTTTTCTATATGGGCGCCCGCTTGAAACACTGCTGGCCACATGGGGCGTGTCGCTTGTGTTGCAACAGGCGGTGCGATCAATCTTTGGCCCAACCAACAAACAAGTTGGCAATCCTGAATGGATGTCTGGCGCTTACGAACTTGGCGGGCTGATGCTCACCGCCAATCGCCTCTGGATACTTGCCTTTGCCCTGCTGGTTTTTGCGCTGCTGCTTGTGGTGCTGCGTCGCACCCGCTTTGGCTTGCAAATGCGTGCAGTCACGCAAAACCGCCGCATGGCAGCATCCATGGGGATACGTACCCCCTGGGTAGATGCCTTTACCTTCGCGCTTGGCTCCGGCATTGCCGGTATCGCAGGCGTTGCCCTCTCGCAAATCGCCAATGTCTCGCCAAACCTTGGGCAAACCTACATCATCGATAGCTTTATGGTGGTGGTGTTCGGCGGCGTAGGCAACCTGTGGGGAACGCTGGTCGGGGCGATGACACTGGGTGTCGCCAACAAATTCCTCGAGCCTTATGCGGGTGCCGTTCTGGCAAAAATCCTGACCCTCGTTTTCATCATCCTGTTTATTCAAAAACGGCCGCGCGGGCTCTTCGCGCAAAAGGGAAGGGCGGTTGAAGCATGATTACGGCAAAACTTCTCTCTCGCTTTGGCCTCAGCGCCAGTGCATTGATTGTGGCACTTCTCGCTATTGCCATTCTCTTTCCTCTGGCAAATCTCGCTTTGCCACCTGAAAACCCGCTGCACGTGCCTTCGCATTTGCTGCCGCTTCTGGGCAAGTACCTGTGCTATGCCATGCTGGCTCTCGCGCTGGATCTGGTCTGGGGCTATTGCGGCATTCTCTCGCTCGGGCACGGCGCGTTCTTTGCGCTGGGTGGCTATGCCATGGGCATGTATCTCATGCGCCAGATCGGCCCGCGTGGCGTTTATGCCGATCCCATCCTGCCAGACTTTATGGTTTTCCTGAACTGGCAGGAATTGCCATGGTTCTGGTACGGGTTTGATCAGTTCTGGTTTGCCTGCTTGATGGTGCTGCTTGTGCCCGGTGCATTGGCGTTTGTCTTCGGTTGGTTTGCCTTCCGCTCCCGCGTGACTGGCGTTTACCTGTCAATTATCACTCAAGCGCTCACCTACGCCTTGCTGCTTGCCTTTTTCCGCAACGATATGGGCTTTGGCGGCAACAATGGCCTAACCGACTTTAAAGAAATCCTCGGCTTTTCTCTGCAAGCAGATAGCACCCGCGCTGCGCTCTTTGCCGCCAGTGCGATCATGCTGGCGCTGACCTTCGCCCTGTGCCGTGCCATCACCTTGTCGAAGCTGGGTAAGGTCATGCAAGCGCTCACCAATGCTGAAAACCGAGTGCGCTTTATCGGTTACCGTGTGGAGCATGTGAAACTGTTTGCCTTCACGCTGAGCGCCATGATCGCAGGCATCGCTGGCGCGCTCTATGTGCCGCAGGTGGGCATTATCAATCCAGGTGAGTTCGCCCCGGCCAATTCCATCGAGGTTGTTATCTGGACCGCTGTGGGGGGGCGCGGCACGTTGCTGGGCCCGATCTTCGGCGCATTGCTGGTGAATGGTGGCAAAAGCTATTTCACAGCAGCTTTTCCGGAGGTTTGGCTTTTCGCGCTTGGTGCGCTGTTCATCGCTGTCACCTTGTTTTTGCCAAAGGGAATTGTTGGTCTGGTTACCCAGCTGCAAGAGCGTTTTGCTGCGCGTAAAGCTGCCGCGAAACGCCAGAAACAAACCGCGCCGCCGGCTAAACCCGCGCTAAATCCGGAGGCAGCAGAATGAGCACCATGCAAGAAAACCAGCCACTGCTTTATCTGGACGGGGTGAGCGTATCTTTTGACGGCTTCAAAGCCATCAACAACCTGTCCCTTGTGGTCGATCATGGCGAAATGCGCGCCATTATTGGCCCCAACGGCGCCGGTAAAACCACCATGATGGATATCATCACCGGTAAAACTCGCCCGGACACCGGCGAGGTTTTCTTTGAAGGCGAAAAAGACCTCACCCAGCTGGATGAAACACAGATCGCCAATCTTGGCATTGGCCGCAAGTTTCAAAAACCCACAGTGTTTGAAGGGCATAGCGTCTACGATAATCTGGTTCTCGCCCTGAAAGGGGATCGCGGCGTGTTCGCCACGCTGTTTTCCCGCTTTAGCGCAAAGGATCGCGAGCGGATTGAGGAAATTCTGGCCACTATCCGCTTGCAAAGCAGGGCGCAAACCCTCGCAGCCGATCTCTCCCACGGGCAAAAGCAATGGCTGGAAATAGGCATGCTACTGGCGCAAGACCCTAAACTCCTGCTCGTGGATGAACCTGTTGCCGGTATGACCGATGCAGAAACAGAAGAAACCGCCAAACTGCTGCGGCGTATCGCCAAAACCCGTTCGGTTGTGGTTGTCGAGCACGATATGGGCTTCATCCGCGACTTGGGGGTCAAGGTGACTTGCCTTGCAGAGGGCTCGGTGCTTGCAGAAGGCTCGCTCGATCATGTCTCGGCGGATGAACGCGTCATCCTAAGTTATTTGGGGAGGTAAGCTATGCAAGTTCTCAGCGTCAACAATGTCGATCTCCACTATGGTGCCGCACAGGCCCTGCGTAATGTGAGTATGGATGCCAAGCCCGGCCAGATCACCTGTGTTTTGGGGCGCAACGGGGTTGGCAAGTCATCCCTGCTGCGTGCCATCACCGGCCATCAGCCCATATCCGGCGGTACCATCACTTTTGCCGATAAGGCCTTGAAAAACACACCGCCATACCGCCGTGCAGCGCAAGGCATCGCCTATGTGCCGCAGGGCAGAGAGATCTTCCCTCTGCTCACGGTTGAGGAAAATCTTGCCACCGGCTTTGCGGGGCTAAAGCGGGCAGACCGTACCATTCCAGCCCATGTTTTTGAGCTCTTTCCAGTGCTCAAAGACATGCTCTCCCGCCGCGGGGGCGATTTGTCCGGCGGCCAGCAGCAACAACTTGCCATTGGTCGGGCTTTGGTCACAAGGCCCAAGCTTCTGGTGCTGGATGAGCCAACCGAGGGCATCCAGCCCTCCATTATCAAGGATATTGGCCGAGCTATTCAGTATCTGCGCGATGAGTTCGGCCTGGCCATTTTGCTTGTCGAGCAATATCTGGATTTTTGTCGCGAGCTGGCAGACCGCGTTTACATCCTCGATCGGGGAGAGGTGGTTGTCGCTGGCACCGCCGAAGATTTGGACAAAGCCGATGTTCGCGCCCACCTCACGGTCTGATCTGACAGGACCCGCTCAATCAGCGCCTCCACCAGCCAAGGCAGGGGGCAACGTAAAGATGCAGCGCACCACGGGCAAGGGGGCGCTGAGCATGCGCGTGCGCGCAAACGGGCAAGCGGATAAAACGCAGCTGCATTCTTTGTGGCAGGAAGGTGCTGCGAAAATCCGCTTGCCAAAGAGTTATTCCAGCATGGCCGAGGCCGTGCTTATCAACACCAGTGGCGGGTTGACCGGGGGTGATCGCCTGCACTGGCAGGCAGAGGCGGGAGACAGGGCCCGCCTCTGCCTGACGACACAAGCCTGCGAAAAGCTCTACCGAGCAAGCGCGGGCACAGCGCAAGTCACCTCCGAGCTTAAAGCCGGAGAAAACGCGCAGCTGCACTGGTTGCCGCAGGAAACTATTGTCTACAACAGCAGCGCGCTGGAGCGTTCGCTGCAAGTGCAACTGGCCGCAAGTGCTGTCTTTGTCGGCGTAGAGGCATTCGTGCTTGGCCGTGTCCATATGGGCGAAGCGGTGAAGACCGCGCATCTCCACGACCGTTGGCGTATCTATCGCGAGGGACAACTCATCCACGCCGAGGAGCTGCGCCTTGCCGGTGATATTGAAGCTATCATCAAAGGTGAGGCCTTGCTTGCAGGTAACACAGCTTTCGCAACGCTGCTTTATGTGGGCCCGGAAGATAGCGAGCAGCTCAGCGCCCGCGCCTATGCAATCCGGCAAGAGTTGGGGCTCGCCACCGCTGATAAGCAAATGCAAGCGCAGACAGCGGTCTGCGCCCTGCCAAACAAAATCATTGCCCGCACATTGGCCAAAGACGGCTTCACCTTGCGCCAGAAATTGCTGCCGCTCATCGCCGCATTGCGCCCCGGGCTCTCCCTACCAAAGTGTTGGAGCTTGTAGATGAACCTGACACCACGAGAAAAAGACAAACTGCTGATCGCCATGGCGGCTATGGTCGCGCGTAATCGCTTTGCGCGCGGCGTAAAGCTCAATCATCCAGAGGCAATTGCCATAATCACCGATTTCGTTGTTGAGGGTGCGCGTGATGGCCGCTCGGTGGCCGAACTGATGGAGGCTGGCGCGCACGTGATCACCCGTGAGGATGTGATGGAGGGCATACCAGAGATGATCCATGACATTCAGGTAGAGGCCACTTTCCCCGATGGGGTGAAGCTGGTCACCGTACACGAACCAATTCGCTGAGGGAGAAAACCATCATGACCACATCACCCCCTCTCGTACCCGGCGAAGTTATAACGGCGCCCGGTGATATCACCATGAATTCCGATCGGCAAAGCATCACGCTGCGCGTCGCCAACACCGGCGATAGGCCGGTGCAGGTGGGCAGTCACTACCACTTTGCAGAAATAAACAAAGCACTTAGCTTTGATCGCGACAAGGCGCAGGGCAAGCGGTTGGATATTGCGCCGGGCACTGCCGTTCGTTTTGAGCCGGGGCAGGAGCGCGAAGTCGCCCTGATTGAAATTGGTGGCAAGGCGCGCATCTGCGGCTTTCAAGTAAAATAGGAGGTGAGATGATGCAGTTCCTTAATGGCTTCGAACCAGCCCTGTTGCTTGGCTATCTCGTCACCTTCATCACGCTGAACTTTACGCCCGGTCCTGCCATTCTCAAAGTGGTAGGCGATAGCATGACAAATGGCGTCGCTCGCACCCATGGCACCATGGCAGGGGTTTTCGCAGCCAATATGATGTACGCTCTCATTGCTATCAGTGGCATGGGCGTGCTGATCACCGCATTTCCTGTTGTATTCACCAGTGTAAAGTGGATAGGTGTTGCTTATCTAGCCTATCTGGCGGTTGTCAGCGCGCGCAGTGCCTTGACCTCTAACTGCAGCATTGCCTGCCCGCGCCAGCAATCCAGCGCTCGGCGCTTGTTCTGGAGCGCATTTTTCGTACAGGCGGCTAATCCCAAATCTGTCCTGTCATTTTGCATAATGCTGCCGGCATTTGCAGGTGAGGGCGAGGGTATAGAACTGCGGATGCTCACTCTGGCGCTACTCAATATCGCGCTGGAATACCCCGCGATGCTTTTTTACGCAGTACTGGGGAACAAGGCCGCACGTTTTGCTGTCTCGGCGCGCGCGCAGGCAATCACCCATTGGATTTCTGCCAGCGCTTTAGGGGCGGCCGCGCTGATGATTTCCCGCAGTTCAGTTAAATCTCAAGGCTAGGAGGCTCTCATGGCAACAACTCTTTCACGGGCTGCCTATGCCGATATGTTCGGCCCAACCACGGGCGACAAGGTACGCCTTGCCGATACCGATTTGATAATCGAAGTTGAGAAAGATTTCACCACCTATGGTGAGGAGGTCAAGTTCGGCGGCGGTAAGGTTATTCGCGATGGTATGGGCCAAAGTCAGCTCTCACGCGCGCAAGGGGCGGTGGATACCGTCATCACCAATGCGCTGATCGTTGATTACACCGGCATTTACAAGGCCGATGTGGGCCTGAAGGGCGGGCGCATCCATGCCATTGGCAAGGCGGGTAACCCGGATATGCAAGGGGATGTTGATATTATTATCGGCCCCGGTACCGAGGCTATTGCGGGTGAGGGCAAAATTCTCACAGCTGGCGGAATGGACTCGCACATTCACTTCATCTGCCCGCAGCAAATTGAAGAGGCGCTGGCCTCGGGCGTCACCACCATGCTTGGTGGAGGCACTGGCCCGGCCCATGGCACATTGGCCACCACCTGTACCCCCGGTCCTTGGCATATTGCGCGGATGATAGAGGCGGCGGATGCATTTCCCATGAACCTTGCCTTTGCCGGTAAGGGCAATGCCAGCGAGCCGCAGGCGCTGGAAGAAATGGTGAAGGGCGGTGTTTGCGCACTGAAACTGCATGAAGATTGGGGCACCACGCCCTCTGCCATCAACACCTGTTTGCAAGTGGCTGATGCTATGGATGTGCAGGTTATGATTCATACAGACACCTTAAACGAAAGCGGCTTTGTCGAAAGCACACTAGATGCCATCGGCGGGCGCACTATTCACGCGTTCCATACCGAAGGGGCAGGGGGCGGTCACGCGCCTGATATCATCAAAATATGCGGGTTTGATAATGTTTTGCCCGCCTCTACCAACCCCACAAGGCCCTATACGGTGAACACGGTGGCAGAGCACTTGGATATGCTGATGGTCTGCCACCATCTGGATAGCAATATTCCCGAGGATGTCGCCTTTGCCGAAAGCCGTATCCGTAAAGAAACCATAGCAGCTGAAGATATTTTGCACGATATGGGCGCGTTTTCGATTATTGCTTCGGATAGTCAGGCCATGGGGCGGGTGGGCGAAGTGCTTATTCGTACATGGCAAACCGCTGACAAAATGAAAAAGCAGCGCGGCGCATTGCCAGAAGAAAACGGCGATAACGATAATGAGCGGGTAAAGCGCTATATTGCCAAATACACCATCAACCCCGCTATTGCCCATGGGCTGTCGAAGGAAATTGGTTCGCTTGAAGTGGGCAAGCGCGCCGATCTGGTGTTGTGGTCGCCCGCGTTCTTCGGGGTCAAGCCCGAGCTGGTGCTGTTGGGTGGCTCTATTGCCCATGCGCAAATGGGGGACCCCAACGCCTCTATTCCCACACCGCAGCCGGTGTATTTGCGGCCAATGTTTGCCAGTTATGGCAAGAGCCGCACCAACTCTTCGGTGACATTTGTCTCCAAGGCGGCGCTGGATGCCGGTTTGCCAGCCCAATTAGGCACGCAAAAGCAAATGGTCGCGGTGGAGAATTGCCGATCCTGTATCTCCAAGGCCAGCATGAAGCTGAATACGGCAACACCTCATATGCAGGTAGACCCCGAAACCTATGAGGTGCGCGCCGATGGAGAATTGCTCACCTGCGAACCGGCGAAAACTGTTCCCATGGCACAAAGGTACTTTTTATTCTGATGATGAGATTAGACACATTGCTGCGGGCGCAAATCAACGATCCGCAAATCACTCCGACATTGCCAACACATCGCATAAAGCTGGAGCACGATGTGCGTCATTTGCGCCGCAAGGTGTTGCAGGCCCAGCCGCTGACCACCCCAGAAGCTGCGCGCGAGCCGCTGCTGGTGGATCTGCCGAGCGCGCATCAATTGCAGCAAGGGGATGTGTTGGTGGGGAAAAGCGCAGCGCTGCTGATCGAGGCCGCACACGAGCCGCTTTTTCAAGTAACTGCCCAAAATACGCTGCATCACGCGCAGTTGTGTTGGCATCTGGGAAATCGCCACCTCCCTTGCCAGATCGAGCCGCAACGGATCCTTATTCTGCGCGATCACGTCATCCGGCATATGCTGGAAGGACTTGGCGCGTCATTGACCCTCATAGAAGAGCCGTTCACGCCCTTGCGCGGCGCTTACCACGCCAGCCATAGCCACGCACATAGCGGTAACAATGAGAAAAGCAGCAATCAGGTGAATGGTGAGCACGCCCATGCACACTAGGCCCGCACAGCTTGATCCACTCACACAACAGGCCACGCTGCAAAGCTGGTTTTCGCCCTTCTTCCCCACCGGCGGTTTCGCATTTAGCCATGGTCTGGAAACGGCGATCGCCAGTGGCACCCTGCGCTGGCCGCGTGAGGTTGCGGCCACCTTGCAACAACTATTGGAAAACGGGGCGTGCTATAACGACCTCGTACTTGCCACGCACAGTTGGCATGCGGCCAAAGCGGTATGTTCATACGATGAGATTAGCAGCGAATTGGCCGACATAGCCAATCTGGCAGTTGCCTTGTGTTCCTGCGAAGAGAGGCTGCTTGAAACATGCGAGCAAGGGGCAAGCTTCTTACAGGCTGCGTTGCCATGGGTGGGCGAGGCTCAGGCCATGCGTCAGCTGACACGCTTGCCACAGGTGCCGCTTCCCGTTGTGGCGGGGGCAGCCGCCGCTTGTTGTGTAGTTCAACTCCAGCCATTGCTTGTGGCTTATGCGCATAGCTTTTGCGCCAATCTGATTGGCGTTATCCAGCGGGCCTTGCCAATGGGCCAGCAAGATGCCCTAACCACCATGCAGATGCTGGGCCCCTACCTGAAAGAGCAAGCACAAAGAGCAGAAATGGCACCTTTGGATGCGCTAGGCAGCTGCGCCCTTGTCAACGAAATTGCCGCCATGGCCCATGCCGAGGCACCTACAAGGATATATCGCTCATGAACACCAACTGCGGTCCACTGCGTGTGGGCATTGGCGGGCCTGTCGGCTCGGGAAAAACGGCGCTGACCGAGCAAATTTGTCGTCACCTGCGTGACCACTTGTCTCTCGCGGTTATCACTAACGATATCTACACCAAGGAAGATGCAGAGGCGTTGGTTCGTGCGCAAGCGCTGAGTTCAGATCGGGTGATAGGGGTTGAAACAGGCGGTTGCCCCCACACAGCCATTCGCGAGGATGCCTCCTTAAACCTGCGGGCAATTGACAGGCTGGTCGAGCGGTTTCCGGATCTGGATATGGTGCTGATTGAATCAGGTGGTGATAATCTGGCCGCGACCTTCTCACCTGATCTTGCAGATATTACCCTCTACGTGATCTCGGTGTGTCAGGGCGAAGAAATCCCCCGCAAAGGCGGCCCGGGGATAACCCGCTCGGATATGCTGATTATAAATAAGGCTGATTTGGCCATTCATGTGGGGGCTGATATTGCCGTGATGGACCGTGATGTAAAAACGCAGCGCAAGGGCCGCCCCCATGCGTTCACTGATATGAAAACGGGCCTTGGCCTTGACGAGGTTCTCAGGTTTCTTGCGCAAACCGGTGGTTTGCCTCTGCCGCACCTATTGGCAGAGCCTGAGCTGTAATCAATCTCCCTTGGGGGATGCAAGCGGCGATCCGCTTTGCCCTGCGGCAAATGCGGATCCCATTGTCAGCGCAAGCTCCGGCTATGCCGGGTTGCTTGCGGGAGCGCCCTTGCAGGTGATTATTCTGCCGCCAACGAAAGTGGCTTCTGTGCCTCAGCGCGCTTTACCCGCGGCGATAGCGCTGGCGTGCCGCTTTCCGGATCCGCATAAATTTGCGCATTTACACCGTAAACATTATGCAGCATTTCTTCGCTTACCACATCCTTTGGCGCCCCTTGGGCATAGACTTGCCCTTCGCGCATGATCACCAGATCGTCTGCATAGCGCGCGGCCTGAGCGATATCATGCAGAACCACAATACAAGTGCGCCCCAAGTCATGAAGATGCTGCAGGAGATCCAGTGTTTCAAACTGGTACTTCACATCCAAAAACGCTGTTGGCTCATCCAATAAGATGTAAGGGGCCTCTTGCGCAAGAGACATGGCGATAAATGCGCGCTGTCGCTGACCGCCTGACAAAGCACTCAAACGCCTGTCGGCAAAAGCGCTAAGACCCACCTGCGCCATTGCCGCCTGGACCGCCTCTTTATCGGCCTTGCTGGCGATACCAAACAGCGACTGATGTGGTGCCCGCCCGTAACCTACAAGCTGCTCGACTGTGATCGCCGGCGGCACCACTGGATGCTGCGGTTGAAACGACAAGGTACGCGCTAGAGCCTTGCTACCACAGGTTTTGCTGTTCAAGCCGCCAACGGTGATTTCGCCGCTAAGTGGCTGCAGAACCCGGGCGATTGTTTTCAGCAATGTTGACTTGCCACAACCGTTCGGGCCAATCAGCGCACATAGGCTGCCGCGTTCAAGCTCCAGCGAGATCGGGGAGAGTTTAAAGCCGTCATAGCCAGCCGTGACATTGTGCAGTTGGATACTCATTGCTGCAGATCCCCGCGGTTTTTAAGCATTAGCAAGACAAAAAAAGGCGCGCCGAACAAGGCGGTTAGCACCCCTGCAGATACCTCGATAGGCGGCGCGATGGCCCGGCCCACAGCATCAGCTAGAATCACCAGCAGCATTCCAAGCAGTGCCGCACAGGGCAACTGAACCCGCGCCCGGCCGCCCACCAGCTGCGCGGCCATATGCGGCGCCATCAGGCCGACAAAGCCCAACACGCCAACAACACCAACACTGATACTTGCAAGCAATGTTGCAATGCCAAGTAGCAAAAGCCGTGTGAGTGCAACACGTTGCCCGAGGCTGGTGGCCATGTCATCACCAAGGCCGATAAGATCAAGTTGATGGGTAAGCCCGTAACCAACAATGATAAGAACACAAAGTAGCGCCCAAACAGCGTCCACATGCTCCCAGCTGCGCGCCCAGAGCGATCCGGTAAGCCACACCATCGGCGCGGCTTGTTCCGGGCTGTGGTTTGCCACTAGATAAAAGTCGACCCCGCTGTCAAACAGCATGCCAACGGCAACGCCAACTAACGCAAGGCGCAAAGGGGAGACACCACGAAACTGTGCACCAACGAGCACCAAAAAGGCAGCAAGCGCTCCGCCCAAGGCTGCAATCAGCGGCATGTGAACCAAGGCAACTTGTGGCAACAGAGCAAGCAACAAGCACACAGCAAAGGCAGCGCCTGAGTTAATGCCAATAATTTTGGGCGATGCTAGCGGATTGCGGACAATGCCTTGAATAATAACGCCGGAAATAGCCAACGCAGCCCCGCAAAGCAAGGCAAGCACCAAGCGCGGCAACCGGGAAACCATCACCATGTATGTTTGCTGAGGTCCATCAAGATCCAGCAGGCTATTGATCACCACTTGGAACGACAGCGGAAATGCACCGACACTCAGCCCCCACAGGCTGCTCATAGCCACCGCGATCACCAAAGTGGTAAATATAATCGCTAAGCGAAGGGACGGGGCGCGGGTGCCGCGCGAGACGACAGAGCTCATAAATCCAGCTCCTTGGAAAACAGCGCTTGATAGACAAAATAAGGTGCGCCAATCAGCGCAGCGATAACGCCAACAGGAACTTCCTCTGGCGCGACCACAAGCTTGGACAGGCCGTCTGCGAACAACAACAGTACCGCCCCCCCAACAGCCGCCGCCGGCAGTAAGCGGCGATGATCCGCCCCCACAACTATGCGGCACAGATGCGGCACCACCAAGCCGACAAAAGCCATCGGCCCCGCTGTTGCAACACTAACGCCGGTTAGGCCCGCAGCAATAACTGCGCCGATCAGCAAGGTTTTACGAGGATCAGCACCCACGCCTTGCGCGGCAGCTTCCCCCATTGCAAGAAGATTAAGCTTGTGAGCAATCAACATGGCCGCGAGTATCCCTCCAAATGCCCAGAGCGAGAGGGCTGTCGTATCGTGCCAGCGAACGCCCGAAATATCGCCGGTCGTCCAGAGGATAACATCGCGCGCGACCTCGTCATCCAAGGTGAACGTAAAACGCACCATGGCAAAAGAGAAAGCGCCAACGGCAACACCGGAAAGCACCAGCGGCAAGGGCCGGATACTGCCGCGAAACCCGCCGGAAAAGCCGAATGTCAGTGTACCAGCCAGCAAAGCGCCAATGATGGCCATTGCTTCTACGCCAACAACGAACACAGATGGCAGCAGCACCGCCAAAGTCATTCCCAGCGCGGCACCCTGATTAATGCCAAGAATAGAGGGTGAGGCGAGTGCATTGCGCGTAATTGCCTGCAAGATAACACCCGCAATTGCCAGATTAATGCCAGTCAAAATGGCAACAACCGTCCTCGGCATGCGGATGTCCAGCATAACCAACTCTTGCAGCGTACGCTCGCCAGAGTTGCTCAACAGCGAAAAAAACTGGGAGATACCCACATCCGCCCGTCCGCCAACATGCAAAGAGAGCACCGCTGTTGCCAGCAGTGCCCCCAAAAGCACGAGCAATTTAATACTTGCTCTTGCCATAATTATTTGCCGGTTTTTTCAGCAACTTTAGCCAATGCAGCTTCCAGCTCGTCGAAAGTCAGCTCGGAAGCAACAATTCCGCGAAGGCGTGCCCAGTTGTGGCCGGAAACATAGTAGACTTGTTCTTCTTTAACGGCGGTAACCGCTTTGTAGAGTGGCTCGTCTTTCCATTGATCAGTCACGGTGTTTTCTGAATAGCGACCCAGCAGCAAGACGCCGGGGTTAATTTCAGAAAGCTGCTCTAGAGATGTTTTGACATATGCGCTTTCGTAGGAAACGCCAGCACCTTCCGCGCTAAGGGAAAGCGGCAAGCCAAGGGCCATCAGCAAAGAGCCGTTGTATGAATGCGGTGCATGCAAGTAGAGGCCACGGGAGCTAACAACGCCAAATTGAAAGGTGCGGCCCTCTTTTTTTGCGTTTGCTACATTTGCTTTTACGCTTTCAAAGCGGGCTGTATGCGCCGCTACGCGCGCCTTCATCTCTTCAGACTTGCCGATAGCATCACCGATCACCTGCGCTTGCTCAAGGGCGCTGTGGTAGTCGCCGGTCAGGCTATCCAGCACAATAGTCGGTGCGATGGCTGAAAGAGACTTATAAGCGCTGCTGTGACGTGTTTTATCAGCGATAATCAGGTCTGGCTGCAAGCTTGCAATCATCTCAAGGCTAGGAGACTTACGCGTACCAACGGAAACAAAATCATTACCGATAATGGCGCGATATTGCTCGGTAATACGCTCTGGCTTGTTATCATCGGTCAGACCAACGGGAGCAACGCCAACAGCGGCAAGACTGTCAATGAATGAAAACTCAAGCACAACAATGCGCTTTGGCTCGTCTGGTACGTTTGTTGTGCCCAATTCATGCTGTACGTCGCGTGCTTGCGCAATGCCACCAAGGCTAAGCAGCGCGAAACCGGCGGCAGCGAGTGAGGAAAGAAAACGACGATTTCCCATTTTGGGCTCCTAAACTTGAAAGAATATTTCATCTATTGCCCCAATACATAAATATGAAATTACTTGTCAAGTTTTAATGTTATAGAATACTCGTATTGATTGCGATATCGGGTTGGCCAGAACTCCAAACAGGCATGCAAGCGCGTGGGCTCAGAATACTTGCCGTCTGACAAACGCTTTAGTGGCAGCAGTTCAAAACCGGGATTTTGAAGCTAGCTTTGCACGGTTGGCCGCTTAGAGGAGTAGGCTAGAACACCGGCTCTGACAAATACGAACAAGCTTAATGATTTGAGATTAGCTAGTCGCTTTGCCAAGGACTGATGAAATTCTTTTGTGAAAAGAAATACGTCGTCTCGTCTCCAAGAGTAGAAATGTTTCATGCAAATTTCTGCTGTTGCGCGAAAATCGGGCCATTTCAGCAAGATTCCGGTGCGTTAAAAAGTGAAACTCAAACCTTCGATAGCAAACCAGAATCAGGAATTTCCTATAAGCCTCAGGTATATGGGTATATACGTAAGCGTCACGCCTCCTTGCATTTGTCTACGTACATTGTTGATATCTCACAGATGAATTGCTCTAGAGGTATCGCGCCAGATTGTCGCGATAATGTTCGTTGCATATAAGTTCGGGCGCAATCATGCTCGGGTTTTATTTCTGTAAAGCCATCTTTCTGAAAATTAATTACCAAGCGGAACGTTTTGGTCCTGAAGTGACGGCTCTCAAGTTTAGTCATTGAATACTAAAGACTTCGAGCCCTCAAATTGTTAACGCTCGCCGCGTTCGGCAAAGCCCTACATATATGCGACCTGTGCGCTTTGGCCTCATTTGGTCGGGCGTAAGGGACGAAGCTGCGCGCATAGGTTTAATTTGCCGCCCAAAAATATACTTGACTCTAAACATATCTCAGCACAATTTGTCGATGTAAACGATTACATTGAAGATAATTAGCAATGTAAGCGATAACATTACTAAGTTTCTAAATGGGGCCACCTTGGGAGGTCGGCCTAACCATATTGGGAGGTTAATCCATGAAAATTATTAAGGGACTTCTGGCTGCTTCTACGATCTTGGCAACAGCAGGCTCTGCAGCAGCTGTCGAGCTGGAAGTCACGCACTGGTGGACTTCTGGTGGTGAAGCTGCAGCCGTGAAGGTCATGGCAGATGCCTTCGATAAATCCGGCAACAAGTGGATTGACGGTGCAATCGCAGGTGGCGGTAATGCACGCCCAATGATCATCAGCCGCATCACTGGTGGCGACCCTATGGGTGCAACTCAGTTTGCAACTGGCCGCGACGCTGAAGATCTGGTCAAGGCAGGCCTGATGACCGATCTTACCGAGCTGGCAGAAAAAGAAGGCTGGGCCGACATCATTCGCCCGAAAAAACTTCTTGATGCTTGTACCGTCGATGGTCGCGTTTACTGTGTGCCGGTAAACATTCACTCCTTCCAGTGGATGTGGCTGAACCGTACGGTTTATGAAAACAACGGTATGGCTGTTCCGCAGAACTGGTCGGAATTCGCAGCTGCGGCTCCTAAGCTTAAAGAAGCAGGTGTTACCCCACTGGCTGTTGGTGGTGAAACCTGGCAGATCCGCGACATGTCCGGTACCTTTGTTGTCGCACTGGGCGGCATCCAGATGTACAAAGACATCTACATCAACAAAAGCGTTGAAGCGGCTGCCAGCGAAGGTATGACCAAAGTGTTCAAGGCAATCGCCGAAGCACGCACTATGGTTGATAATGGCTATGTTGGCCGCGCATGGAATGACGCCACCAATATGGTGATCACCGGTAAAGCAGGTGGTCAGATCATGGGTGACTGGGCGCAGGGCGAATTCGCCGTAAGTGGCCAGACTGCGGGTAAAGAATACGACTGTCTGCCAGGTCTAGGTGTGCACCCAGTGCTGGATACGGGCGGCGACGCATTCTTCTTCCCAAAACCAAATGGCGACAAGCCTGAGGTTGTAAAAGCTCAGATGGAACTGGCTTCCCTGCTGGTTTCAAAAGAAGTTCAAGTTGGCTTCAACCTGAAAAAAGGTTCGCTTCCAGTTCGCGGTGACGTGGATATGGCATCTGCCAACACCTGCATGCAAAAAGGTCTGAAGATCCTGGAAAACCTGGACAACGTTCTGCCATCAGGCGAACAGACCTTCACCCCAGACACGCAGGGTCAACTTGAAGACCTTTGGGTTGAATTCTTCAACAACCCAGACATCAGCGTCGAAGAAGCTCAAGCGCGCTTCGTCGAAATCATCAAATACGCAGAATAAAAAATAAGGATAAGGAGCTCCTCCCTCGCTTAGAGGGAGGGGCCCGGTTCCGGGAGGTCTACATGTCAGCTGGCCAACCTAAGGTCTTCTGGCTTCGCAATTTTCCTGCGAAGATTGCAGCTATCCCGATGATACTGACATCCCTCGTCGTTTTCATTGGTTGTTCTATTTGGACAGTTGTTTATTCATTTACGTCTTCACGCTCTCTGCCAACGACCGATTTTGTTGGGTTCCAACAATATGAACGTCTTTTCGGCTCTTCGCGCTGGAACATCGCTGTCGAGAATATTGCGATTTATGGTGTCTTCACCATCGTCTTCGCGCTGACTATCGGGTTCATTCTTGCAGCTTTCCTAGATCAGAAGATCCGCTTTGAAAGCGTGTTCCGTACCATCTACCTCTATCCCTACGCCATGTCTTTCATCGTAACAGGTGTTGTCTGGCAGTGGGTTCTCAATCCCACTTTGGGTATTCAGGAAACTGTTCGTCAGCTTGGTTTTGAGAATTTCGAATTCGATCTCATCTCAAATCGCGACACGGTCATCTACGCGATCTTGATCGCGGGGGTTTGGCAGATAACCGGCTTTGCCATGGTGCTTCTGCTGGCAGGTCTGCGTGCTGTCGATAACCAGATCTGGAAAGCCTCTCGTGTTGACGGCATCCCGGCATGGAAAACCTACATTCAGGTCGTCATTCCCATGATGCGCGGTGTGTTCGTAACTGCGCTGGTGATCGTCGCCTCAGGTATCGTCAAGCTCTACGATCTTGTTGTCGCCATGACCAACGGTGGCCCGGGCAACGCCTCGGATGTTCCCGCCCGCTATGTCTATAGCTGGTTGTTCGAACGTGCCAATCTGGGTCAGGCAATGGCCGCCTCTACCATGATGCTGATTACCGTCCTCATTATCCTGATCCCGTGGTTCTACATGGAATACGGCAGAAAAAATAAGAATTGAGGTTGCAGATGTTAAAAGAACCAAAAGGCCCACGCCCGCGTAAGGTGATCGCCCCCGGCCGCATTATGCTCTACACTGCCTTGGCGTTTGCGGCTCTGTATTACGCGCTGCCACTTTATGTTATGCTCGTCACCTCTCTAAAAGGTATGCCTGAAATTCGCATGGGCAATATCTTTGCACCCCCAATGGAAGTGACATTCGCCCCCTGGATTAAAGCATGGGACAGCGCTTGCACCGGTCTTTATTGTGAAGGCTTGAAGGTCGGTTTCTGGAATTCAGTCAAGATTACAGTCCCAAGTGTTATCGCGTCTATCGCAATCGCCTCTATCAATGGCTATGCCTTGGTCAACTGGCGCTTCAAAGGTTCGGAAGTCTTTTTTGGCATCTTGATCTTCGGTTCCTTCATTCCTTATCAGGTGATGCTCTACCCCCTCGTAATCATCACCCGTGAAATGGGTATCTTTGGCTCCCTTTGGGCCGTGATCTTCATTCACACCATCTTCGGCATGCCACTGCTGACGCTGATTTTCCGTAATTACTTCGCCGCATTGCCTCAAGAATTGTTCAAAGCGGCGCGTGTAGATGGCTCTGGTTTCTGGGGTATCTACTGGAAGGTGCTGCTGCCAATGTCGACCCCGATCTTCGTGGTTGCGGTAATCCTTCAGGTCACAGGGATCTGGAATGACTTCCTCTTCGGCATTGTCTTTGCCGGGGTCAAGAACTTCCCGATGACTGTTCAGCTTAACAACATTGTAAACACCACAATGGGCGTCAAAGAATACAACGTAAACATGGCGGCCACCATCCTAACAGCTTCTGTTCCTCTCGTGATCTACTTCTTGTCGGGAAGATATTTTGTACGCGGTATTGCAGCCGGCGCAGTCAAAGGATAACAACCATGAACTCTATCGAAATCCGCGATCTCGCCCTCCGTTTCGGCCAAACAACCGTCCTGAACAACCTTGATCTGGACATCGGTGAAGGTGAATTTCTTGTCCTTCTGGGCTCGTCTGGCTGCGGTAAATCTACTCTTTTGAACTGCATTGCCGGCTTGCTGGATATTTCTGAAGGTCAGATCTTCATCAATAACAAAAACGTCACTTGGGAAGAGCCAAAGGATCGAGGCATCGGCATGGTGTTTCAATCCTACGCGCTTTACCCGCAGATGACAGTTTATGGTAACCTTGCTTTCGGTTTAAAAAACGCAGGTATCCCAAAAGAGGAAATCGAGAAGCGCATCGCCAAAGCTGCGGATATGTTGCAAATCGAGCCATTTCTTCAACGTAAACCGGCGGCGCTTTCCGGCGGTCAGCGCCAGCGCGTAGCCATTGGGCGTGCACTGGTGCGCGACGTGGACGTCTTCCTCTTTGATGAGCCGTTGTCCAACCTTGATGCCAAGCTGCGGACCGAGCTGCGTGTTGAAATCAAGCAGTTGCACCAGCGTCTTGGCAACACCATGATCTACGTGACCCACGATCAGATCGAGGCTATGACACTTGCTGATCGCATCGCCATTATGAAAGGCGGCAAGATCCAACAGCTTGATACACCGGCTAACATCTACAACAGGCCGCAAAACAAGTATGTTGCTGGCTTTATTGGTTCGCCATCAATGAACTTCATCAAGGGAACGGTCAGCGAAGGCAAACCGCCTGTATTCCGCAGTGGTGAGGTGGAAATCCCACTTTCCGGCTATGAATTCGCAAGCCAACCTATTGGTGAGACGCCGGTTTGGTTCGGTATTCGTCCTGAACATGTGGTTCACGGCGACGCAGCGGCAGATGCACCATTCAAAACTACAGTTAAAGTAGATGTCTTCGAACCTATGGGTTCTGATACGCAAGTTTGGTCAAAAATTGCTGATCAAACTTTTCGTTTCCGTATTGACGGCAGAGTTCAGATAGCTAATGGTGATGTAATTGAGGTTGGATTTGATCCTCATTGCGCATCTCTATTTAATTTGGAGAGCGAACTTAGACTGTAGTAAATAATCTATACTTGTCACGACTTGTATTCGTGAGCTTGGGAGGCATCATGGATCTTTCGATGCAACTTTACAGTGCCCGCAATTTTATGCCGTGGGACGAAGTGATCGCTCAGATCTCGAAAATGGGATATACGCAGGTTGAAGGTTTCTTCGGGGTGTTTGAACAGCCTGATGCCTTCCGCAAGCTCATGGATGACAACAACATCACCATGCCCACAGCTCATATAGGTCCGCAAATGCTGGAAGAGCGGCTGGACGAGGTGTTGTCACTAGCAAAAATACTGGGCGTAAAAACAATTTACGCCCCGTATCTCGCGCCAGAAGAGCGCCCGACGGATCGTGCAGGGTGGGGAGACTTTGCACGTCGTCTGGAAGCCATTGGCACCCAGCTCGCTAAGCGCGGCTTTGGTTTTGGGTGGCACAATCACGACTTTGAGTTTTTCGCTCTGCCCGATGGCTCAATCCCGATGGATGTTCTCATGCAAACCGCGAAGAACCTTGCATGGGAAATGGATGTGGGTTGGACGGTGCGCGCCGGTGAAGATCCGCTCGCATGGGCAGAAAAGTACGGTCCTCGGATTTCCGCATTGCATGTCAAAGATATCGCCTCAAGCGGAGAAAACACCGAGGAAGATGGCTGGGCAGATGTCGGTCATGGCGTGGTCGGCTGGCTGGATCTATTGCCAGAGCTCAAAAGACTGACCAATGCAAAAGTGTTTGTGATGGAGCACGATAATCCCTCAGACTTTGCCCGCTTCGCCGGGCGTTCAATCGAGACATTGGCAGGCGCATAGCTGCGACGAATTTTTGTAGTTGAAGGGGCTCCGTTCGGAACCCCTTTCGGCGCTTTAGCGCCATGGGAGGACACTATGACAAAAGCACTCGGGGTCGGAATTATCGGCTGCGGTAATATCTCGACGACCTATTTCACCCTCGCCCCCCTGTTTAAAGCAGTGGAGCTGCGCGCCTGCGCAGATTTAAGCCCGCAAGCGGCACAGGCACAGGCCGAAAGCTATGGCGTGAAAGCCCTCAGTATTGATGAGCTTCTATCCGCACAAGATATTGATATTATTGTTAATCTAACCGTTCCTGCCGCGCATTTCGAAGTCTCCAAGGCAATTTTGGAAGCCGGTAAACATGTCTATTCAGAAAAGCCCTTTTGCTTGACAGCGGCAGAGGGTAAAGAGCTTGGTGTTATCGCCGAACAGCGCGGCTTACGCATCGCCTCTGCACCAGATACATTCCTGGGCGGTACGCACCAACATGCCCGCGCCCTCATTGATCAAGGCGATCTTGGCAAAATCACATCTGGCACCTGCCATGTGATGAGCCACGGCATGGAAGCATGGCACCCCAATCCGGCTTTCTTCTTTAAGCCCGGCGGCGGTCCTGTGCTGGATCTCGGCCCCTACTACATCACCAATCTGGTCCAACTGCTTGGTCCGGTTACCAAAGTTGGCGCGATGTCGTCAATTCCTGCACCGGAACGGACAATCACCTCCCAGCCCCTTTACGGCCAGAAAATCGAAGTCGAAACCCCAACCACCATCCATGCGCTGCTGCAGTTTACCAGTGGGGCAATCATCACCTTGGGGGCGAGCTGGGATGTTTGGCAAAACAATCACAAGCCCATGGAGCTTTATGGCGAGGCTGGAACTCTCCTGATACCGGATCCCAACTTCTTTGGCGGCGATCTTTCTTTGACCAACTCCTCAAAAGAGCCCGTAGCCCTGCCGGAATATGCCCACGCCTTCGCGGTCAATAACCACGATTTGGATAAGGCAAATCCGCAGGCGAACTATCGCGGAGCTGGTCTTGCAGATCTGGCAGAGGCAATCATGGCAGGGCGTCCACATCGCTGTTCCTTCGAAATGGCCTTGCACGTGGTGGAAATCATGACCGCGATCCTGACCTCCGGTGAAACAGGTGCGTTCCAAGAACTCACCACCACCTGTGAACGCCCGCAAGCTCTAACGCCGCAAGTGGCAGAGGCAATGCTGGCAGCGCCGGTTACCGCCTAAGTGAATACAAGCTGGAGCAACGCTACATCCATCTAGGTTTGCAGCGTTGCTCTTCTCTTTTGCAATCGGTTGGGGAGGGGCCTTGCGCCTGCAAACGCTATGACACATCGAAACACGACACCGAGCACCATGCGCGGCGCTGGCATTTTTCTGGCGCAGTTCGCTTCAGATGACGCGCCTTTCAATTCACTGGGCTCGGTCAGCCGTTGGGCCGCTGATCTGGGATATGGCGGCATACAGGTGCCCGCTTGGGACAGCCGCTTCATTGATCTGAAAAAGGCCGCCAACTCAAAAGATTATTGCGATGAGCTCATTGGCATTTGTGCGCAAAATGGCGTTGTCATTACCGAGCTGTCCACACACCTGCTTGGTCAGCTCGTGGCGGTGCATCCGGCCTATGACACCCTCTTTGATAGCTTTGCCCCGGAGCAAGTGCATGGCAAACCTTGGGAGCGGCAAAAATGGGCGAGCGAGCAAATGCTCCACGCTGCCAAAGCCAGCCGTAATCTTGGCCTTGATGGCTCGGTTTCTTTCACCGGTGCTTTGGCTTTTCCCTATCTGTATCCATGGCCTCAGCGCCCGGATGGCCTGATTGACGAGGCATTTACCGAGCTTGCCCGCCGCTGGCGCCCCATACTTGATGCCTATGAAGACAATGGCGTAGATGTTGGCTTCGAGATCCACCCGGGCGAAGATGTGTTTGATGGCATAACTTTCGAGATGTTTCTGGAGAAGCTAGAAAACCATCCCCGTTGCTGCATCAATTATGATCCCTCCCATTTCCTGCTTCAGCAGCTGGATTACTTGCAGTTTATCGACATCTATCACGAGCGCATCTCGGCCTTTCATGTCAAGGATGCAGAGTTCAATCCAAGTGGCCGCCAAGGCGTATACTCCGGCTATCAAGGGTGGACAAACAGGGCAGGGCGGTTCCGCTCCCTCGGAGATGGTCAGGTAGACTTCGCTGGTATTTTCTCCCGTCTGGCGCAATACGGCTACGATGGTTGGGCGGTGCTGGAATGGGAATGCTGCCTGAAAAGCGCCGAGGTAGGCGCCGCTGAGGGGGCGCCCTTTATCAAGCGCCACATTATTGAAACCACAGATAAGGCCTTTGATGACTTTGCAGGCGGCAGTCCGGATAAGGCGCAGCTGCGCGGCCTCCTCGGTTTGCAAGACGCGTAAGCCTCACCAGTAAAGCAAGCGGGAAACTTCTATGACACAGCTTTCACAACCCTTCGCTGCCCAGCCTCTGCCCCTTGGCATGGTGGGGGGCGGTCAAGGCGCGTTCATCGGTGCCGTTCATCGCATTGCCGCGCGCATGGATGGGCATTTTCAGCTGGTTTCCGGGGCGCTGTCCTCTGATGCGCAACGGGCGGCGGCCTCCGCCGCACAGCTGGGGATCGCACCTGAGCGCTGTTATACCTCTTATGCGCAAATGGCAAAGGCAGAAGCAGCACGGCCAGATGGCATACGCGCTGTCGCCATTACCACGCCGAACCACATGCACTTTCCAGTCGCCAAAGCGTTCTTGCAAGCGGGCATTCATGTCATTTGCGACAAGCCACTCACCGCGCAATTGGCAGAGGCAGAAGAGCTTGCCGCTATCGGCGCCCGCAGCAATGCGCTGTTTATTCTCACCCACAATTATACCGGCTACCCGATGATCCGCGCAGCGCGGCAATTGGTTGCTGAGGGGCAACTGGGTGATATCCGCCTTGTTAAGGCAGATTACTTGCAGGACTGGCTGGCAACCCCGCTGGAACAAGAGGGGCAAAAACAGGCCAGCTGGCGCACAGATCCGGCCCAAACGGGCGCAGGTGGAGCGATTGGCGATATCGGCTCCCATGCTTACAATCTGATCAGTTTTGTAAGTGGATTGCAATTACAAGCCGTTGCGGCTGATCTGTCCAGTTTTGTCGAGGGGCGCCGCGTTGATGATAATGCCAACTTGCTGCTGCGCTTTAAGCCTGTTGGCAGTGCAGCGCCTGCACGGGGGCAACTTTGCGCCAGCCAAATCGCCACGGGCAAAGAAAATCAGCTGACTTTAAAAGTATATGGCAGCAAAGCCGGATTGGAGTGGGATCACGAGTGCCCTGATCAGTTGCGCTTTACCCCCCTTGGTGAGTCAACCCGCATTCTCACGCGCGCTGGTGTTGGCGCCAATGCGGCTGCCAATCGTGCGGTGAGGGTGCCCGGCGGCCATCCAGAGGGGTATCTGGAGGCCTTCGCCAACATCTATGCCGAGGCGGCTTTAGCCATTCGCCAACAGGCGGGCGAAGTCCTTGAGGCGTCCGCGCACCAGCACTATCCCAGCCTGCATGATGGGCTGGAAGGCATGCGTTTCATCGCGGCAGCTGTAAGGTCCTCAAACCAAGACGCCCGCTGGGTCACTCTTGCAGAGCTACAGGCAATGCAACCAGCCTAGCTGCACTCCAAGATGTGATGGCGTAGCGGCTTTTCTAGCCGCTCCAGCCGCCCCAATGGCAAAAACGGCGGCGAGCTTAGCATCACCCAGCTTTCGCTTTCCTCTCCCGGTTTTGTAATGTCGAAATAGCCGAGACTGTCGTAGAAGGTCCGCGCTTTTTCGTTGTTTTTGCCAACTTTCAGCCGGTGTCCGCGCTGGTAATGCTCCAGCAAGGCGCTCAGCAAAAGCGTTCCAACCCCGATGCCCTGCAATTGTGGATCGACATACAGCGAGTGCAAAAAGTGTTCGGTCTCGTAGTAACTGGCAAATCCAAGCAGAACATTGCGCCGCGTTGCGACCCAGATCTCCTCACCTTGGCAAGCATTAAGAAAATGGGACTGATCAAAGGTAGCAGCAGGTACTTCAGGAAAGGCTTGGGCGGCCCCTATTCGGTAGATTTCAACGAGTCGATCAAGATCTGAACTGAGGTCTGCTGGGCGAATAATGGTTTCATTCATTCCAAGGCCTTTCCCAAATCACGATTATTGAGAAAAAATGCAAAGTCTGTGCATTTCAATATGGTGTCTTGCGCTAAGATGCATCCTAGATCAAAGGATATACTAGTAGAAATATCTAGGTAATTGGCGAGGTCGCAACTATACGAAGGTTGCCTTGCGTGAATATGTATAAATTGGCGCCTCGGTTAGTTTACTGCGTGATTTGGGGGATGAATGGCAAAGACACAACGCAAAAAGAATGTGCTTTGGATTATGTGTGATCAGCTGCGTTTCGATTATCTCAGCTGCTATGGCCACCCAAACCTGCATACGCCCAATATCGACGGACTCGCCGCGCGCGGTGTCCGGTTTAATCGCGCCTATGTGCAGTCTCCCATTTGTGGCCCCTCGCGTATGAGTTTTTACACTGGCCGCTATGTTCATGCCCATGGCAGCACGTGGAATGGTACGCCGCTTAAGGTAGGAGAGCTTACGCTTGGCGATCATCTTGCCGAGCAAGGCCTGCGCAATGTGCTTGTTGGCAAAACGCACATGCGTGCTGATTTAGAGGGCATGGCCCGCCTTGGCATCGATCCGGACAGCATCATCGGCGTGCGCGTGGCCCAGTGCGGCTTTGAGGTGTATGAGCGCGATGACGGCCTGCACCCGGGCACTGGCTACGGCAAACGGCCTGCCTATGACAAATACTTAGAAGACAAGGGTTTTACCGCAGAGAACCCGTGGGAACACTGGGCCAACTCCGGCGAGAATGAAAAAGGTGAGCTCCTTAATGGCTGGTTGCTGCGCCACGCAGACAAACCGGCAAGGGTAGAGGGCGAACACTCCGAAACGCCCTACATGATCGGCCGTGCGATGGATTTTATGCGCGAGACCAAAGAGGATGGCTGGTGCCTGCATCTGTCGCTCATTAAACCGCACTGGCCCTACATCGTTCCGGCCCCTTACCACGATATGTATAGCGAAGCCGATGTTTTGCCCGTCATCCGCAGTGAAGCAGAGCGGGAAAACGCCCACCCCGTCTATGCGGCCTTTATGGATGAGCGTGTCTCTCGCAATTTCTCGAAGGACGGCGTGCGCGAACGCGTCATTCCTGCATACATGGGGCTGATCAAACAGATTGATGACCAAATCGGTGTCTTGATGCAGTTCATGGCGGATCAGGACCTGCTCGATAACACTATGATTATTTTCTGTTCTGACCATGGTGACTATTTAGGTGATCATTGGCTTGGCGAAAAGGAGCTGTTCCACGATCAATCCGCCCGCATTCCGCTTATCGTTGTGGATCCCGATGCAGCAGCAGACAGCCAGCGTGGCACGGTCAGCGACCAACTGGTTGAAGCCATTGATCTGGCACCAACCATTTTGGACTATATGAGCGGCACGCAGAAACAGCACGTTCTGCAAGGCCGCTCGCTGTTGCCAATCCTGCGCGAGGGCAAGCAGCAGTCATGGCGCGGCTATGCCGTCAGCGAGTATGATTACTCCCATCGCCGCGTCCGCGTACAGCTGGATCAACAGGTGGATGATTGCCGCCTGGCGATGATTATGGATGAGCGCTGGAAATACATCCATGCCGAAGGCTATGCGCCCATGCTCTATGATTTGCACTCAGATCCGCAAGAGCTGCATGATCTCGGCGAGGATCCGGCTTGTGCGGATGTGCGGGCGCGCTTGTCGCAGGCGCTTTTCGCGTGGTACCGCCAGCACCACACCCGCACAACCATTTCACCGGACAAAATCATCGCAGGCGCGCCAAGCGAGCTCGGGGCGGGCATCCTCATCGGGTATTGGGACGAAGAGGAAGTTGCCCACGCCCGCAATGTTGGCGAGTGGGAACTTGATCCGAGTACGGCGCTATCCGCAAAGAGCAAAGAAATGCTCTAACTAATTTAAGCTAAAGAGAACGCAGGTGGGCGCTGAGCTGCCCATCAGCATATTTGAACAGTCGCAGTGCCAATGGGTCAATGGAGGCGCCGCCCATGGCATCGCCAATTAAATCATGGTGAAACTGGCAGGCAAGCCCTTGGCAAGTGGAGACCAGCAAGGCACCGGCAGTGCGGTGGTGAACGGCGCTCATCGCATGGTGAATGTGCCCGCTTGCCACCCCCAGCACTTGCGGATGCGGTGCAAGCACCTCCCAGAACCGTTCACGTCCTTCTCGCAGACAGATTTCGTCGACGCCGGTGAGCCCCGTTGCAAATGGCGGGTGATGGACAAAAACCAGCGTGGGCGTTTCAGCGCTCGCCTTTAACTGGCCCTCTAGCCATGTCGCTTGCTGTTCGCAAAAAACACCAGCGACCTGACCTTCCTCAAGGCTATCAAGCGCAACAATTTGCAAATCTCCAATGCGCTGGGCATAGCACAACGGCCCTTGCGCTGGCAGGTAACCCTGTGCGGCGAAAGCGGTGCGCATCGGCTCGCGCAAGTCGTGATTGCCCGGCAGCACAAATGCCGGGCAGGGCAAATGTGCGAGGGCGTCTTTGGCCTGCGCGTAAGAGGCAGCAGTGCCATCATCACTTACATCACCGCTGACAACCACAGCATCAAGCTCTGGCCACTGCTCTTGTAAAAAATCAACGGCCCGTTGCAATTGCGCAAGCCGGTCAACGCCTCGCTCATCACAGGCGTTGTCTTTGGTAAGGTGGCAATCACTAATCTGGGCAATCAGCATTTAAAAACTCACAACTCAAAACTTGATGATGAAACCTAGTGGTTACGTTCGCAGCTTTGTAGGTCCATTTCAAGACACCTGTGTGAAGTAGGTAGGGGTAGATCTCGAAGCACTCGGGTTCTTTTCTTCTGCACTCGCCGACTTCAAGTGGGAGCGGACAAACAAAAAGGCGGCAACGCAGTGCGCCGCCACCTTTCATGCTCGGGTTCCGCTACGGGGGGTTAGCGGTTTACCCAATCGCCAAGACGAGCAAAGCTGAAAGGCTCAGCTGTCAGATATTGATAGGCCTCCTCAACCAGCGCCACCAAAGCGTCACTTGCCAGAGATTTGCCCCAAAGCGCTTCATCGGCAAGGTAAGCTCGGACCATTTCCTTGGTGTCACTCTCGCCAATTGTCTTGAAGCCTGTAAAGCGGGCAATCACATCCTCGGCATCGCGTGGCGGCAAGGCATCCGCCTTCGCAAACGCGCCGGTGTAGAATGCCAGCCAAGCCGCCAACGACAGCCCCATAAAGCGCGGAGCAGCGCCGCTTGCTGCCATGTGCGCTTCAAACCGCGGCAAGTTGCGGGTGTGGAACTTGGCAATGCCGTTCAACGAGATATCGTACCAACGGTGGTTGATGAAAGGATTGGCAAACCGGCGCAGTACAGCGGCAGAAAACTCGTTTAGTTCCGCTTTGGGCAGTGAGAGATATGGAATGATCTCGGTAGCAAGCATCGCGTCAAGGAAAGCCGCAGCTGGCTTTGCCGCCATGGTTTCCTTTACGGTGTCTGCGCCAGCCAACAGAGCCAACGGGCACAACGCAGTATGCGCGCCATTCAAAATGGCAACTTTGCGCTCTTTGTAACCATCAGCATTTGGGGTGATGATCGTGCCGCTGTCTTTTTCAGCGAGAGGCAGACAAGGTGCAGGCTGGCCCTCACGCTGTTCAATCACGAGGAAGTGGAACAGCTCCGCCGCCACCATCAAGGGATCATGATAGCCCAGCTGCTTTTCCAGTGCTTCAGCTTCATCGCGCGGATAGCCCGGGACAATCCGGTCAACCAACGTGTTGAAGAAGGCATTCTTCTCTTTCACCCAAGTGATAAATTCGGTGCCAAGGCCCCAGTCTGCTGCATGTTTCAAAACGGTTTCACGCAGAGCATCGCCATTATGGTCGATCAGCTCACAAGGGAGGAAGTGAAAACCGGGCGCTTCAACCATGCCACAAGCGTTGAAGCGTTCCAACAGCATTAGGGTAACCTTGGCGGGAAAAGATGCGGGGGGAGCATCATCTTTTTTGCACTCGGCAACGTAGGTAATTCCTGCTTCTGTGGTGTTGCTCACCACTGCGCAGAAATCGGTGTTACGCGCCATTGCCAGCACGTCTTGCCAGTCATCAACTGCGGAAACCTCGCGCCGCACACAAGCGATCTGGCGAGTGTCCGCCCGCTCGCTACCATCATCGTCTACACCGCGAATAATGGTGGTATAGACACCATCGGAATCGTTCAGGGAGAACGGGATACCGCCCGCGATGGGCCGCACGACAACCACGCCAAAATCACTGCCAAGTGCTTCGTTCATCAAATCGATCTTCCAATCGATAAAGGCGCGGAGGAAATTGCCTTCACCAAACTGGATAATGCGTTCTGCTGGCCGGGGGTGACCATTCAAATGTGTTTCGTTTACTCGCTGCATGTCCCAACTCATTTCATAAAAGGGGTGACCGCCGATCGGTTACCCGAAGCGCTCGTTAGAGCGTGACACCGGATTTGAAGATAACGATATCGTGCATCCGGTTGATCTCGTTGCGGGTGCGCTCGCCAGAGGCAATTGCCAAGACTTTCTCGACAAACAACTCACAGACACTGGCGATGCTTTCATCGCCTTGCGCGATTGGGCCCGCGCTGAAGTCAATCCAGTGCTTCTTGCGCTCGGCCAGCATATTGTTAGAGGCGACTTTGACAGTCGGAACGACAGAGCCCATCGGGTTGCCGCGCCCTGTGGTAAACAGCACCAAGTGACAGCCAGAGGCTGCCAAAGCTGTAATGGCAGTGCCGTCATTCCCCGGTGCCTGTAGCAAGTTCAGCCCCGGTGTTGACAGCCGGTCAGTGTAGCCAAGAACGTCCTGCACCAGCGCCGTGCCTGCTTTTTGCGTACATCCGAGCGACTTCTCTTCCAAAGTGGTGATGCCGCCATCCTTGTTACCCGGGGATGGGTTTTCATAGATCGGTTGGTTATGATCGACATAGTACTGCTTGAAGTCATTGATCAGATTGACGATCTTGTCAAAAACACCGCGGCTGGCAGCCCGTGCCATCAAAATGCGCTCGGCGCCAAACATCTCGGGCACTTCGGTAAGTACCGTGGTGCCGCCAATCCCACACATGTAATCGGAAAGTGCACCTAGCAGCGGGTTCGCAGTGATGCCCGAAAAACCATCCGACCCGCCACATTTTAGACCGATACGCAACTTGCTGGCAGAAACCGGAGTGCGTACATCATCCCGCATATTGTCAGCAAGCTCTTCCAGATGGGCCAGAGCAGTGGCGAATTCGTCCTCGGCCTCTTGCGCCCCCATAAAGCGGACGCGCGCTGGGTCGGGCAGGTCTAGCGTGGCTTCAAACACATCGCGTGTGTTGTTCTCGCAGCCAAGCCCCATGACGAGCACGCCACCGGCATTGGGGTGGACAACAAAATTCTGCAGGATCGCGCGGGTATTGTCCAAGTCATCACCCAGCTGCGAGCAGCCATAAGGGTGGCTGAGCACAATAACCTTGCTGCCCTCTGGCATTTTGCCCGACATCTCGAACTCGCGCGCCACCCCTTCGGCAAGCCCGTTGATACAGCCAACCAGTGGTACGATCCACAAGTCATTGCGAATGCCAATGTCGCCATTGGCGCGCTCATAGGCCATGACTAGCGGTGCATCGCCAGCAACCTCCGCACTATCAGGCTCGCCTTCGTAAGCGTAGTCTTCGATCGCCCCCAGCCCGGTTTTCAAATTATGCGCGTGAACATGCGCGCCAACTGCAATAGCTTCCTTGGCTTTGCCGATGGAATTGCCGTATTTGAGCACATCCTCGCCCGCGCCAATGTCCTTCAGCGCAAATTTATGCCCGGCAGGCACATCGGCAAGCAGAGTTACCCCCTCATAACGATCGCCCTTCGCAAGACTTTGAATGGCAACAGCGACACTATCGCTGGGGTGAATAACGAGGTGGGTCTTCATAGACAAAAATCCTCAATGCCTGAGGCGGAGCATATCCGCATTTGGGTTCTTATCCATAAAAAACAATTTATTTTGAGTCTGGTCAATCAGTTTTTTATTGAATAAATACTGATTGTAGAGAAATCGACTTGGGATAGGGGAGCGCAATGCGGAACAGGGCTGTTTCTAAAAAGGCATTTAATACGTTTCTCGGGCATATTGAAAGCTTGAAAATCGGCGAAGAACTCGGTGCTGAACAACAAATTGCCGATTTTCTGGAGGCTTCGCGCACAACAGCACGGCAAGTGCTGAAAGAGGCAAAAAGCCGCGGCATTGTCTCTGTGGAGGGCCGCGAGAAAAAGGTGTTGCGCCACCCGGTTCACGATGATTACTACCCCATTGAGGAAACGGAAAGTGTCTCCAGCGCTGTTGAGCGGGCATTCATGAACTACGCTTTGCACGGCGAGTTGCGCCCCGGTGATGTCATCAACGGGCTTGCGCTGGCGCGCCAACTGGAAGTCTCCCCAAATGCACTGCGTGAATATTTAAACCGCTTCGAACGCTTTGGCCTTGTCGAACGCCGCCCCAACACCAGCTGGGTTTTCCAAGGATTTACCGAGAGCTTTGCTCGAGAACTGCTTGATGTGCGCGATATGTTTGAGCTACACGCAGCGGAAAAGTTCTTCGAATTGATGGATGATGCAGCCTTACGCGCTCTGCGCATGCTGGAGGAAGAGCACGTGCGTCTGGCACGCGACATAGATAGCCGTTTCCACGATTTCTCTAAGCTGGATGAAAACTTCCACCGCCTTCTCGGCGGGGTCGGGCGTAACCGCTTTATCGATCAATTGCGCGAAGTGATCTCTCTGGTCTTTCACTATCACTTTCAATGGGATAAGTCCGATGAGCAAGAGCGTAATGCCGTCGCGATTGACGAGCACTTGGAGATTATTCGCGCCTTCCTCGCCAAAGATAAAGAGAAGGCGATTGCCGCAACGAAGGTGCACCTCAACACTGCGGGTACCAACCTGCTAAAGTCAATCGCCTCAACCGGGCACCTAGAGAACGCGTAGGGCACCGCCCGAGGACCAGTCAGGGCACGATAAGCGCCCTGATTCCATAGGCAACCACAGTGAGCGTAACCACACCGGCAACCCATATCGCCGCAAACCAAAGGGCGCGCTGCCAGCCGGTTTGCCCTTCAGCCTCGACAAGCCAGCCACGCAAAGCGGCGATGCGCTCTCTTGCACTATTCATGATAGCCCCCGTCTTTCTCTACCTTCCCGCGAAATACCCAATAGGCATAGCCGGTATAGGCAAGGATCATCGGGATGAGCACGACGGCACCGACCAGCAAGAACTTAAGGCTGTTGTCCGGCGCTGCGGCTTCCCAGATTGTGAAATGACCGGGCACAATATAGGGGTAAAGGCTCGCCGCTAGCCCTAAGTAGCTGATAAGAAACAGGATAAGGACACAAACGAATGGCAGATAATCTGGCCCGCGCTTAAGACCGTGCCAAGCCAGCAAGCTAACCGCCAGCACCAACACTGGGACAAATAAACCCACATACTTCAAATCACTGTAAAGCCATAGGTCCAAGAAACCTTCACTAACACGCGGCATCCAAAGCCCGACAAGCAAAAAGAACCCGAGTAGGGAGGGCAAAAGCGCCCTGCTGATCACCCGAAAATGCAACTGCGGCGTTCCCTCCAGCTTCATCGTAAGCCAAGTAGAGCCAATGAGCGCATAGCCACAGACAAGACCCGCACCGCTCATCAGCGAAAACGGCGTCAACCAATCAAACCAGCCCCCCGCATATTGCCGCCCGGCAATCTCGACACCGGGCACCAAGGCCCCCAGTATTACCCCTTGCGAAAAAGCTGCGATAAACGAGCCCACAAAGAACGAGATATCCCAAAGCCACTTGTGCGCAGGCAACGCTTTAAAGCGAAACTCAAAGGCCACGCCGCGAAAAACAAGCCCCACCAACATGGCAATAATCGGCGCGTACACCGCGGGCATCAACGTGGCATAGGCAAGCGGAAACACAGCAAAAAGGCCGCCACCACCAAGCACCAGCCAAGTTTCGTTGCCATCCCACACTGGCGCGATACTGTTCATCATCAAATCGCGCTCGCTTTCGCTCTTGGTGGTCGGAAATAAAATGCCGACCCCGAGATCAAACCCGTCCAAAACCACATATGCAAAGATCGCAACAGCAATCAGGCAGGCCCAAATTAGTGCGTAGTCCATGCTAGTTCTCCTCTTTTGGAGAAAGGCTGGCAGCTGGAGTTATTCCCGCTGAACGGATTGGTTCACCCAGCTTGGGTCCTTTGGCAAGTTCCGGTGGTTTCGCCATTTTGCGCAACACATAGTAAATGCCAAGGCCGAAGATGATTGTGTAAAGCACAATGAATACGAGCAGAGATGCAGCCACCGCTGGCGCCTCCACCGGCGCAATGGATTCGCTGGTGCGTAGCAAACCGTAAACGGTGTAAGGCTGCCGGCCAACCTCTGTGGTTACCCAACCGGCTAGGATGGCGATAAAGCCAGCAGGTGCCATCATTACCGAAAAGCGTTGCAGCACCCGCGCTTGTGGCAACCCTCCGCGCCATCGCGCCCACAGCCCCCATAACCCGGCGAGCAGCATCAAACTGCCGATGCCCACCATTATGCGAAACGAGAAGAACACAATCGCAACCGGTGGCCAGTCTTCTTTGGGTACATCATTCAGGCCCGGAACTTCACCATCCCATGAGTGCGTTAGGATCATGCTGGAAAGCTTAGGGATTTCGATCGCGTAAAGTGTCTCGCCTTTCTCCACATCGGGCCAGCCAAACAAGATCAACGGCGCCCCGCTGCGTGTCTCGAAATTGCCCTCCATAGCCGCGACTTTGGTCGGCTGATGCTCAAGCGTGTTTAGCCCATGCATGTCCCCCGCCATTATCTGCAGAGGCGCGACCACAAGAATGAGCCACATGGCCATGGAAAACATCAGCCGGGCAACCTCGTCCTTTTTGTTGCGCAATAAATGGCAGGCAGACACACCTGCCACAACAAACGCAGTAGTCAGATACGCGGCCAATACCATATGTACCAATCGGTAAGGAAAGGAGGGGTTAAACACCACGTCAAACCAGTCTTCCGCGATAAACTGCCCAGCTTCGTTAAAGGCATATCCTGCTGGTGTTTGCATCCAGCTGTTCACGGCAAGGATCCAGAATGCGGAAAGCGCGGTCCCGCAAGCGACGATCACCGTCGCGGCAAAATGCAGCTTGCGTCCAACTTTCTTCATGCCGAAGAGCATAATGCCAAGAAAACCGGCCTCCAGAAAGAAGGCAGTCAAAACTTCGTAGCCCATCAAGGGGCCAATTACCGCTCCCGTTTTTTCCGCAAAAACAGACCAATTGGTGCCGAACTGGTAGGTCAGCACAATACCGGAAACCACGCCCATACCAAACACAATGGCGAAAATTCCAAGCCAATACTTGTAGGCACGCATGTAGACGTCGCGGCCACTCCACAGCCACAATCCTTCGAGTACCGCAAGATAACTGGCCAGCCCGATGGTAAAGGCCGGAAAGATGATATGGAATGAAACCGTGAAAGCAAATTGCGCTCTGGCTAGTTCTACAGCGCTGATATCCATGAGGAACAGTCCTTGGCTGTGATCGCTTTGGAATAAACTTAGGTCGAATGACAATGTCGGCAAGTTGCCCGCAGCTTGCCAAGCTCAGCCCAATCCCTCAATCCCCGTAGATGCAGGGCTGTGTTGCGAAAACAGCTGCGCGCAATTGTCGCGCACCGCCGCCACATGTCAATCACAAGGTATACGCCAAGAAAAAAGGAGGCAGTGAAAACACTTACCCCCTTCTTGCTGTGGAATAATTCTAGGGTTGTTAGTGGTGGTTCTGGCAGCCCTCTGGTTTTTCATAGTGAGCTGCGACGAAATGGCGCTCTTTGTTGCCAAGGCATCCGCCGCATTTCCCGCCGCTCTTCTCATTGCTTTGACTGCCGCAGGAAAATTCTTCAATCCGCCCAAGGCGCGCCAGCTGCTCTAGGATCATCAACGCCATGTCGGGGCTGGTGTGTAAATGCCGCGCCATATCCTGTGTGTTCACCATCCCGGCGCGGGAGATAAAAGAAAGGGCTTCCTTGTGCATCGCTCTTTCTCCTATTCTGCCGCAACAGCGCGCGCTGAGGTGATGCTCTGTTGCTCGCGATTGGCGATCACGCGCATGGCGTAGAAAACTCCGCCAACAACCAGCACCACGCCAATCAACCATGCACCAGAACTTGCAGGATGCCGGGTAAAGGTTCCGGCCTGATAAGCAAACACCGATCCGCAATAGGCAAGCAAGGTGGTCCAGCCGCCAGCAAACAAGGCCCAGTTGCGCCCGAGCTCTCGCCAAATCGTCGCCAAAGCCGCCGCGCAAGGGATGTAAAGCAACACCGCTATCATATAGGCAAAAGCGCCAACCTTGCCGTCAAAGTGTGCGACAAGTGCGGTAAACGTCGATGCTGCGACCTCTTGTTCTTCCGCCGCTACTTCAAAGTTGGAGGTGTCGCCGATGTCGAGCCCAAGCGGATCAAGCAACTGGGAGGTTAGGCCCACAAAGCCGTCAATCATGCCGCTAAAAGTACCGCTGAGCGTGCCAAGCGGGTCCGGCTCTCCTGCATCTTCCTCGTGAATGTAAAGCGCTTGTAAAGTGCCGACTACGGTTTCCTTGGCGAAAATGCCGGTCACAAGGCCAACCGTTGCCGCCCAGTCCTGTTCTCGGATGCCCATGGGCGCCAGCACCGGCGTAACCTTTTTGGAAACCACAGCCAAGACAGAGGTCCCATTACTTTCGTTACCAAGATTGCCCTCAAAATCGACCGAGTTGAGGGCTGAAAGCACAGCCACCACCAGTACAATGATTTTGCCCGCACCCAGCATAAAGCCCTTCAGACGGACCCAAACCATGCGCATCAGCCCCTTAAATTCGGGCAGCTGATAGGCTGGCAACTCAATAGCAAGGCTTGAAGAGCGGTTGCGATAAAGCGAGTGGGACAGCACCAGCCCGGTAAACAACGCCATGCCCACACCGATCAGGTAGAGAACAAACACCAAGTTCTGCCCGTTATCGGGAAAGAATGCCGCCGCAAACAAGGCGTAAACAGGCAAACGCGCCCCGCAAGACATAAACGGCGCCATCATCGCTGTCATCACCCGCTCGCGTCGGCTTTCCAGCGTGCGAGTGGCAATAACGGCAGGGACCGTGCAGCCAAACCCCAAGATAAGCGGCAGGAATGCGCGCCCCGGCAGGCCCAATTTGTGCATCAGTTGATCGGTAACAACGGCGGCCCGCGCCATGTAGCCACTCTGTTCCAGAAAGATCTGGCAAAGAAACAAGATGCCAACAACCGGCGCAAAGGTGAGCACGGTCTGCAAGCCCGCGCCCACGCCAGCGACGATGACAGCCAACGCGTTATCACTTAGCCCCATGCTGGTTAACAGCAGGGCAGGTGCCTCGACAAACAGCGCAGCGCCCACCCCGTCGAAGAAGTCAATAAACACCGAGGAAACATTAATCGCGATGAAGAACATCGCATACATCACCCCAAGAAAAATGGGAAAGCCAAAGCGCTTGGAAAGCACGATGCGGTCGATCTTATCGCTGGTCTCGCGCACTTGCTTCGGTTCTGGAAGATCCATCAGCCCTGCAAGCGAAATCGCGCGGCTAAAATAGCTGCTCGCCATCACCAGCGCTGTCGGATCGCCAAGCTGCTGCTCAAGCTTCGTCGAAATCAGCGCCACATGCTCCGCCGCCTCTGCTCCAAGAGCTCTGGCGGCCAAAGCATCTTCTTCCAACAGGCGGCACGCCAATGCCGGGGCTAGCCCTAGGGAAACTGAGTGCTTACTGACCAGTAAGTGCGCCAACGCCTCTATGCCATCGCGCAGTTCGTAGGGGTCGGTATGCAGGGGCCGCTCGGGCCAAGGCTCACTTAGTACCTGGGCAATCTCGCTTTGTAAATCGGCAAGCCCATCGCCGTTATGCGCAGAAATCGCCACAACCGGAATGCCAAGGGCAACGCTTAACCGCTCGCAGGCTTCTTCGATCTCGTCAGCCTGACAAAGGTCCTTTTTGCTCACCACCGCAATGGTGGGCCGCTGATGCACCAAGCTCTGCAACAGTACAGCCAAAGACCGCTCCAGCATGGTCGGGTCTAGTACACACAGCAGCACATCAGGGCGATCGTTTAACAGGGCTTGCCGGGTTATGCTTTCGTCAATGCGCTCATCCTCGGGAGAAGAGAGGGTTGCGACACCGGGTAAATCTAGAACATCCAGATCACTGCTTGCGAGCCGACATAGGCCGCTCTTACGATCAACAGTCACGCCGGGCCAATTGCCTATGTGTTGCCGACTGCCGGTCAATAGGTTGAAGAGGGAGGTTTTTCCAGAGTTCGCAGTTCCAACGAGGAACGCCCTTGGTAATCCTTGCGGGGCCTGTGCCGAAGTGCCGTGGCAGCTCATTGCCCTTCCTCCACGACGAGAATTTCACTGGCTAACTCATAGCTGAGTGCCACCCGTGCCGCGCCGCAGCGCACCACACGCGGTCCGCGTCCATGCCCGGATAAAACACTGAGCGCAGTGTTATCTGCAAGTCCCAGCGCCCGCAGCTTTAAAGAAAGCGCGCAGCTGCTACCAAGCCGAACAATCCAGAACGTGCACTCAAGCGGAGCCTCCGTCAGGCGAATGGCGTGTTCTGGCACGGTAAAACTTGGCTTGAAGGGTGCAAGGGTTTCTTTGTGAACTGGCTGGTCAAAAGTTTCGACGGCTGGCCCAAACATATTGGATACTCCCGAAAACCGGCTGGGGGAAATGGCTGTTTTCTTTAGTTGTCTGCAACTGCGAACCATTTGCATTGACGCGGATCAACTTGACAAGTGCGTAAAAGTGCGTCCCAGGCGGGAAAAAATCTTGGGGAGTTGTAGTTTAGAAATATTCGAGACTTTCGACCTCAAAATATCTCAATGATATTATTCGCATAGATAAAATAACGGCACCCATGCTGACATAACTTGTCCTTGTTCAGTTGGATCTGCGACATATCGCGGTTTTTTGTCCATCAGTGTTTCGCTAAGAGGAATGCGAGACAAAAACGCCCTTACCAAGAGCCAAAATCGCTCGAACCATTCCAATTTGGAATAGCTCAAAGAAACATGGCGCATATGCAAACTACGTAGTTGCCGATACTCTCCTTGCCTGCTTGGAGGAGGGCATAGCATGCAAGAGCAACAACAGGCCGCAGGGCATTTGATCGTCGAAGCACTGGCTGCACAAGGCGCAGAGCGCGTGTTTTGTGTGCCGGGTGAAAGCTATCTCCCGGTGCTGGATGGCCTGCATGATGCCAGCATCCCTGTAACCGTCTGTCGGCAAGAGGGCGGCGCGGCCATGATGGCAGAGGCGCACGGCAAGCTTACGGGCCGCCCCGGTATTTGCATGGTTACCAGAGGCCCCGGCGCAACCAATGCTGCCGCCGGTGTGCATGTTGCCCAGCAAGACAGAACGCCGATGATCCTGTTTGTTGGCCAGATCGACAGCCAAATGCGCGAACGGGATGCGTTTCAAGAGGTCGACTACCGCCAGATGTTTGGCAAAATGGCCAAGTGGGTGGCGGAGATAGACCACGCCAGCCGCATTCCAGAGTTTATCGCCCGCGCTTATCGCATTGCCATGTCTGGTAATCCCGGCCCGGTTGTCCTTGCCCTTCCAGAAGACATGCTGCAACAAAGCGCAAGCCCAAAGCCAGTGGTGCGGGTGGAGCCGGTGGCAGCTGCTTTGTCTAACCTGCAGCAAGCAGAGCTAGAGGCCAAACTAAGCGCTGCCAAGCGTCCGCTTGCCATCGTCGGCGGTGCCCGCTGGAGTGCGGCAGCCGTGGCGTCCTTGCAAAAAAGCGCTGAAAAGCTAAACCTGCCGGTTGCCTGTGGCTTCCGTCGGCAAATGCTGTTTGATCACACCCACCCGTGTTATGCGGGTGATGTGGGCATCGGCATCAATCCGGCCCTGCGCGCAGCTATAGAAGCGGCAGACCTCCTGTTGGTTATCGGAGAGGAACTCTCCGAAATGCCAAGCCAATCCTACGAGTTGCTGGATATTCCCGTACCTGAGCAGCAGCTGCTACACGTCTTGCCGGATCCGCTAGCACTGGGGCGCCTTTACCAGCCGGATCTTGCAATCTGTGCCGATCCTGCCAGCTTTTGCGCTGCGTTGGAAACCATTGCACAAAGCCTAGAAACAAACTGGCAAGAGTGGCGAGACGCTCGCCGCACCGACTATGAGGCATGGAGCGGCGCCCGCCCGCAAATCCCCGGCAGTTTGCAAATGCGCGAGGTGATGGAGGTCATTGCGTGCCATGCACCAACAGACACCATCATCACCAACGGGGCGGGAAATTACGCCACATGGGTACACCGTTTTCACCGTTTCCGCAGCTTTGGCTCGCAACTGGCACCAACTTCGGGCTCCATGGGCTACGGCCTGCCAGCCGCGATTGCTGCCAAGCTACAGCATCCTGATAGGCAAGTGCTTTGCTTCGCTGGTGATGGCTGCCTGCAAATGACCATTCAAGAGCTGGCTACGGCTGCGCAAGAGCAAGCCAATATAATCGTCATCGCTGTCGACAACGGCATGTATGGCACCATTCGCATGCATCAAGAGCGTACCTATCCCGGACGCGTCAGCGCGACCACTTTGCAAAATCCGGATTTTGGCAGCATCGCCACAGCCTATGGCTTTGCTGCGCACCGCGTGGAAACGGCTGCACAATTTGAAGGGGCGCTAAAGACCGCTCTTGCGCATAACAGGCCGAGCTTCTTGCACTTGCTGCTTGATCCTGAGGCGATTACACCCGCTGCCAGTCTGTCGCAAATCCGTACAGCCGCTCAGCAAAAGAACCCGTGAGCCAAGCTGCCGTAGCGCTTCACTCCAGCGGGCCAGTAAGCAGAAAGTCATGCTCGGCCTGCTCCACATCCAGTGTCACCACACTAAGGCTATCATCATCGGGGGCACGGCTGCTGCTAAACCCGAGCTTGCGGCACATGGCCAGCATGGTGGTATTCTCGCGCAGTACCTCGCCCTTAACTGTGGCGATGCCATCCACCTGCGCATACCGCAGAATAAGCTGCATAAGCATCCATCCCAGCCCCAGCCCTTTCAGCTCTGATTGCACCATAACCGCGTATTCCCCCACCGTATGATCCGGGTTGCAATGCAGGCGCACCACGCCCAGCATGTTATCAGTATCCTTATCAAACGCAGCAAACGCCATGGCCCGGGTATAATCCAGCTGCACCAGGCGGGCGAGAAAGGCGTGGCTAAATTCTTTAACAGGCGCAAAGAAGCGTAGCCGCAAATCCTCCTGCGAAACCGACTGGAAGAACGTTTTAAACAGCGCCTGATCTTCGGGCCGGACAGGGCGAATAAAGATTTCGCGCCCATCCTTCAGCTTTTGCGTATGTTCCCATTCGCGCGGGTAGGGGGCAATCGGCAAACGCCGCTGCAAGCTGCGCCGATCCTGCGCAGCAGGGGCAATGGCCACGCGCGCATCCAACACCATCAGGCCATTGGCATCGGCCACCACTGGGTTCAAGTCAAGCTCGACCACCTCCGGAAAATCCAGAGATATCTGCGAGAGCTTTACCAAAAGGCGGGCCAGCTCCGCCTGATCTGCGGGCGGGCGATTGCGGAAACCGTCAAGCAGCGGGCGCGCGCCCGAACGCTCTATCAACGAGCGTGCCAGATTGAGATCAAGCGGCACCAGATCAATAGCCCTATCTTTCACCACCTCAACCGAGGTGCCCCCGCGGCCAAACAACACAACTGGGCCAAACACAGCGTCATTGGCCAGCCCTGCATAGGTCTCCAGCGCCTGTAATTTGTCGATCTGTGGTTGCAGCTCAAAGCCGCTGATCTGCGCTTGCGGATACTGCTTTGCAAAACGCTCAAGCATCTGCCGCGCCGCTTCGCGCGCCGCCCCGGGCGTATCCAGATCCAATTGCACCCCGCCTACATCGGACTTAAAAATCAGCTGCGGGCTGCAAATCTTCAACACCAGCTTGGAATAAACCCGCAAGTATGCCTTGGCAGCTTCTTGCACTTCATTCAGCGTACGCGCGAAATACATTTCCACCTGCTGAATGCCATAGGCGCCAAGCAAATCGCGGATCTGCAGCGGTGTAAGCCATTGTTGGCCGCTTTCCAGCGCCTGCTGTACAGCGCGGCGGGCGTGTTTCAGTTGCGGGTTAAAGTCCCGGGGTAGACTGTCTGGCGCGGACATCAAAGTACGCTGTGCATCCTGATAACGCACCAGATGCATAAAGGAGCGTACCGCATCCGAAGGGCTGGCAAAGCAGGGAACTTTCGCCTCATCGAGTGCTTGGCGCGGCATCGCGCTGCCACTTGCCAGCGTGGCAATGAGTGCCGGTCTACGCCCCATGCCTTTGCGGGCTTTTTTGCCAGCCTCTGCGATTGTCTTGGCAATGCCCTCATAATCGTTGAAAGCCGTGGGCGCTGCCACCACGAGCACCCCATCTGCACTGCGCTCTTGCAACAATTCGTCAAGCGCCTGTGAAAATTCGCCGGTGCTTGCATTTTCTGGTAGCACCAGCGGATTGCCGCCAGCCGAATCCACCCGCGTCAGTGCGTTAAGGCGGGCCTGTGTTTCCGCGCCAAAAGCAGCTAGCTCGCCGCCCAGCCGCTCCCAATGGTCAGCTGCCAGCGTGGCGAGAGATCGGCCATTGGCAAGAATAGCAAGGCGCTGCCCTTGCGGTGGCTTCACCCGGGTGACTGTTTCTACCGCTTCAAACATCTCGTCCAGATCATGCACACGCAGCACACCCGCCCGCTGCAAAGCCGCATCATACACCGCATCAGGCGTTGCCAAGCGGCCAGAGTGGGTGATGCCGCGTTGCGGCCGATCTCGGCTGGCGCCCGAGCGGATAACAATCACCGGCTTTACCCGCGCCGCAGCCCTTGCGGCAGAAAGAAACTTGCGAGGATTACGGATGGTCTCAAGGTGCAGCAGAATGGCTTTGCTGCGAAAATCCATCGCAAAATAATCGAGCAAGTCTGAGACATCCACATCCGCCCGGCGCCCAAGCGAGATCGCCGCAGAAAAACCTATGCCGTTATTCTGCGCCCAAGAAAGCGTCGCATTGAATATTGTGCCGCTGCGCGAAATCAACGCCAGCTCTCCCGCTTTGGGCGTCTCCAATGTTAACAGCGCACTTAAGCCGCAATGCGGCGCGGCAACGCCAAGTGAGCCGGGCCCTAAAATGCGGATGTTAAAGGGCTGAGCGGCCGCAAGCAGCGCATCAATATCTCTTTCATCCCAGCCATCAAAACCGCTCGCAGGCAACAGCGCCGCGCGGCACCCTTTCTTTCCGGCCTCCTGCAGCAGCTTAGGGGCCTCGCTGGCCGCGCAAAGTAAGACCACAAGATCAAGCGGATCGCTCATCTCTTCCAAAGATTTGTAGCTGCGATAGTTTTGTAAGGTTCCTGCTGCAATCGCGCTTTGCTCTAGGCCGATCATGTAGCGGGGGCCCTTAAACCCTCCATGCGCGATGTTAAGCAGCAGGCGTTCCAGTACCAACGCGCCGTGGCTATTCGGCCCGATGAGAGCAAGTGATTTGGGTGCCAACAAACCCTCAAGGTTACGAATAGTCATCGTGGTGCCCGCCTGATGTTACTGCCAATAAAAAACGACATGGTTGATATCTTACCATGCCGTTATAACAGTTCTTGCTTTAATGTGCCTTGATATGCGCCAAGCGCTGCCATGTGCCGCGGCAGCGCTTTAGCTTTCTCTGGCCCTAATGCGCCATGAGAACTGGAACGGTCATGCTGGACAAAATGTCCCGTGTAGCCCCGCCGATAATGTACTCACGCATCCGGCTGTGGCCATACCCGCCCATAACCAGCATGTCGACATCGTTTTCCGAAACATAGTTTAGCAAACTGTCAGCGACAGAAACCGGAGGTTTGGTGATCACATCAACCGTAACTTTAAGGTTATGCCGCGCAAGATAGGTTGCCAGATCTGCACCCGGCTCACCATCAACAGGCTTGCCCTTGTTCACGATAACAATGGTGACCTTCTCTGCCATCTCTAGGATTGGCAAAGCGGCATGTACGGCACGTGCGGCTGTCGGGCTGCCATCCCATGCAACAACAACGTTTTTGCAGGAAAACTTGCCCTGCGAGATGTAAGGCACCAGCAAAGTCGGAACGCCGGACTCAAACAGCAGCGATTCAATAACAACTTCGCGCATTGGCTCTGGTTGCTCTGGGTTGTCCTGCCCAACCACTACAACATCAGTCATGCGTGCTTGTTGAAGAATTGGCTCTAAAGAACCGCCTGTAATAACTGTTTCTTGGCGGCTCTCTCCATTAACTCCGGCAAGTTCGACCAAGCGATCAAATGCGCCAGAGGCGGTGCTTGCAGCGTCCACAGCTTGTTTATGCGCCATTTGCAGGTAATCCGCCGGCATCGGGGCAGCGATAAAGCCCGGTACAATCGGCTCCAGCACAAGAGAAACGCCGGTTACATGTGCTTCGATTTGGCGAGCGAACTCGATAGCAACTTGTGCCGCAGGTTGTTCGCCGTTGAGATCGAGGAGGGTTACAATGTCTTTGATGGCCATGAAAACTGCTCCATGCTTATGCAGTGTTTAGGCGGAGTGGTTACTCCACTCTCTAATAGATATAGAAGAAACAGCCCAATCTTGAGCTCCTAGAATTCTTCTAGGCTATATGCTTTTGCATGGCATTGATAAATATCAACCAGATCTATCAAGATAATCTATTGAAAAATATAAGTAAATTTAAATAATACTAAGGTATGAGTTCTGAGCGTGTGCGCAGAACTCATCGGGGCAACCGCGCGGCTATTAAGGGTTTGCCACCGCGGAACTGGCAGAGGAGGTCGTTCGGTTGCGGTTGGGGCGCTCCTGCCTGATCCCCCACAAGAGGAACAGCAGGTTAAGCCCGAACAAAGCCCATTGCGGCAAACTGTAAACCTCACCTAGCCAAGTATAGCCTTGCCAGAGGAACAGGCTGGAGAAGCAAAATAGCTGAGCTGTGTAAAGCCATGCAATTGCACGCACTCCACTGCGTGCATAGCAAGCGATAAGCAAGGCCACTCCACCAACGGAAAAAAGTGCTGTAATTGCATGCCAAACAACAGCGTAAAGGGCTTTCTGCTCGGCTTCATTATCAACAGAGATGCTGGCATCCATCATCGGTATCAAATACTCCTGCCCACCAGCCAGAGCGTGGATTAGTGCGGTCGCAATCAAGATGAAAGCGGCAATGATCATCGGTATGTTCATTCCATTCTCCATATAACGAGAAAACCTGCCTACAACTATTGCATGAAATGAGAGCGCTTACAATACGCTTGCGTATGTTGATGTGTCCGTGCCACCCTACACCCGTATTTGGAAACAGCATTTTCGATATGATTTGTGCATTTATTACAATTTAAGTATGTTGAAATAAAAAGCACAAAAGAAACCGCAGAGGTCTTCCAATGGACGAAGCGACGAATTGCAAGCATGGTGAAAAACGCAAGCGCGGCCCGCGCCTGACAGCGCAAGACTGGATCAAACACGCGTTTAAATCACTAAGTGCAAAAGGTCCTTCGGCAGTAAAGATCGAAGCGTTGGCAAGGTCAATCGGCGCAACCAAGGGCTCGTTCTATTGGCATTTTTCCAATGCAGACGCGCTAAGAGATGCAATGCTCAATCATTGGGAAGCGCGTTCTTTGGATGCCGTGGTACAAGAAGTAAACGAGCTGCCCAAACAACCTCCAAATGCAGGGCTCGTGATGCTTGTCGATATTATAGCGAATTACCCCTTGCACGAGTATGGCGGTATCAGATCAGAACCGGCCCTGCGCGATTGGGCACGGTTTGACCCTGTGGTTACCGAGCGATTACAGCAGGTTGATGCCGCAAGACTTTCCTTTTTAGAAGAGCATTTTAGCAACTGCTTTAACCCAGAAGTTGGGAAGGCGGGCGACGCGGCCCAATTGTTTTACGCGGCATACCTTGGCTTACTGCACATCAAGTCAGAGCCGGCGCAAATGCGGCAACCGCTTATGTCACTAGTGAACATTCTAACACACTAGATATTTTTCAGTATCCTGCCGCAAATGCTTGAAAAGCAGAAGGTTTTTACTTCGACTTTCGTCTAGTGTGTGGCTTTCCCTCTTCACTTTGGTCGCGCAACGCGTCTATCCTTCTATAAGTACTACTACGGCGCAGCTGTTTGGCCATTGCGGCGCGCCATAAAGCAGTTTTTGGGAGGAACGCATCAATGAAACATAAGGCAATGGGCACGGCCCTCGCGCTCGTCTTTACCGCAGGACTTGGCGCAGAGGCGCTCGCAGCTACCACAATTTGGAACGTTTCACTGTGGGGGAAACGCCGCGCCTTTACCGAACACGTTGAAAAGCTCGCCGAAGAAGTTGCGGCCCGCACCAATGGTGATTTTGAAATCAAGCTGCACTACGGCGGCGCACTCTCTAAATCCCGCGAAAACCTCGATGGCATTTCCCTCGGCGCCTTTGAGATTGCCCAGTTCTGCGCCTCCTACCATCCAGACAAAAACCCGAGCCTTTCTGTAACCGAGTTGCCGTTCTTGGGCGTGCCAGATCTAGAAACGCAGGTGAAGGTCGACAAAGCACTTTATGCGCACCCGGCGGTGCAGAAGGATCTGGCGCGCTGGAATGCCATGCCGTTGATGTCCTCTCCAATGCCGCAATACAACTTCCTTGGAAAAGGTGATGCACCGCAAACAGTTGCCGATTTTGAGGGCATGCGCGTGCGTGCGTTGGGTGGGATCGGCTCTGCCATGAAAACTGTTGGCGCAGTGCCAACATCTGTTACCGCTGCCGAGGCCTTCCAAGCACTGGATAGCGGCACCGTGCAGGCAATCGCCTTTGCACCGCACGCGCACCTTGCGTTCAAAACCATCGAGGCGGGTAGCTGGTGGACCACCAACTTAAACCCCGGCACTGTGAATTGCCCGGTCGTGGTCAATAAAGATGCCTATGACCTGCTCCCGGACGCTCATAAAAAAGCGCTGATGGACAGTGTTGATCCGGCGATTGATCACTATTTGGCGACCTATGCAGCGGTCTATGACAAATTCTATCCTGAGCTGGAAGCACAAGGTGTGAAGCAGATCAGCTATTCCGATGAAGAGTTGGCAGCCTTTAAGGAAAAAGCAGGCAAGCCTCTTTGGGATGCTTGGATTGTAGAAATGGACGGCAAGGGTATACCAGCCAAGGAACTGCTGGAGCTCGTGCAAAGCACCATGGCGAAGTAAGGCTAGGCAAGTTTGAACAGTTTCCCCTGCACAAGTCACGAAGCTTGTGCAGGGTACCAGCGCCGCTGCCGCAAACGAGCTTTGCAGCGGTGTTTGTCGTTCTAGCTTTGCTTCAGCATTGATCGCAGTAGCCCTAGTTCTCAATCCAAAAGGCAACCATGGCAACACCTCAACTGGATGCTCCGCAAACGAGCAGCGCCCCGCCGGCATCACTAGTAGATCGGGCGGTGACATTAGCCGAAAACCTGCTCAACCTCATTGCGGCAACCAGCATTCTCTTGTTGATGTTGCTGGCTGTAGCGCAAGTGGTTGGGCGCAATCTTTTCAACGCGCCAGTCCCGGGTTTTATCGACATTACCGAGCAAGCCATGGCGGTCTTTGCTTTTCTCGGCGTGGCGTTTTGCCAGCGCCTTGGTGGCCATATTCGCATGGAGTTGGTATTAGGCACCTTAAAAGGGCGCGTGTTGTGGCTGGCAGAAGTGTTTGGCGTGCTGATAATTCTGATCGTGGTGAGCGCGCTTATTTACGGCAGCTATTTCCACTTTGAGCGAGCTTGGGAGTTTGGCGACAGCACCATCGATATTTCCATACCGACATGGCCCTCAAAAGTGTTGGTGCCCTTTGCACTCTCCATTCTGTGGCTGCGCTTGGCTCTGCAAATGGTAGCCTATTGTAAGCTGGTTCTTGATCCCTCGCGCCCGATCGGCGATCTGCCACACACACAAAACGCCGCAGAACATGCTGCAGCTGAAATTGAAGATGCCTTCTTACAAACAGATATGCACCTGCACTCAGCCCAGCCGGAGCCTCACCAATCAGCAGCACAACAAAAACAAGAGGCCTAAGCTATGACATCGTTTGATATCGGCCTTCTCATGACAGGGCTACTGCTTGTCCTTGTTGTGCTGGGTGTACGTGTTGCCTTTGCGGCGGCTTTTACCGGCCTTGTCGGCATGACTGCTATTTTTGCCATGCGCATGGGCTTTGAGCGCGGCGCTTTCACGGCCATCAAAATGGCAGGCACCATCCCGCATTCTAAATCTGTTACCTACGCCCTTTCGGTGCTGCCAACATTTATTTTGATTGGTTATCTGGCCTATTACGCTGGCCTAACCAAGCAATTGTTTGATGCCTCGAAAAAATGGCTGGGCTGGTTGCCCGGTGGCATGGCGATCGGCACGGTGTTTGCCACGGCGGGTTTTGCCGCTGTCTCTGGCGCATCCACAGCAACCTCCGCGGTGTTTGCACGTGTTGCTATCCCTGAAATGCTGGAGCAAGGCTATTCCAAGCGCTTGGCTGCGGCAGTGGTCGCCGCCGGTGGCACGCTTGCCTCGCTTATCCCGCCCTCGGCAATTCTGGTGATTTACGCGATCTTGGTGGAAGAATCCGTTGGCAAATTGCTGATGGCAGGCTTTCTACCCGGCGTGGTTTCAGTGCTGATCTATGTGGGGATCATCATGTTCATGGCCAAATGGCAGGGCGGCGCCCCCTCTATCGGTGGTTTCAGCTGGGCGGAGCGGTTTAAATCCGTACCTGGAACCCTGCCAATCATCGGCGTGATCCTGATTATCTTTTCAAGCCTATACTACGGGTTCGCAACCCCCACCGAAGCGGGGTCACTTGGTGCATTTGTGGTGCTTATTACGGCATTTGCCAAGGGCATGCGCTTGAAGCAACTCTTTCAGGCCCTTCATGAAACCGCCAAGCTCACAGTGATGATTTTCACGCTCATTTGGGGCGTGCTCGTATATGTGCGCTTTTTGGGCTATGCAGGCCTGCCAGAGGCATTCAAAGGTTTCATCACCTCGCTCGATTATCCGCCAATGATGATTATCGTTATGATCCTGCTGGCCTATGCGGTGCTTGGCATGTTTATGGATGCCATTGGTATGCTGGTGCTGACCTTGCCCGTCGTGTTTCCGGCGATCATGGCGCTAAACGGTGGCTTGGACGTGAGCGCGGTAGATAGTGTGCTCGGCATGTCCGGTGCGGCCTGCGCCATCTGGTTTGGTATTATCGTGGTGAAAATGGCGGAGCTCTGCCTGATCACCCCGCCCATTGGCCTAAACTGTTTTGTGGTCTCCGGCGTGAGCCCGGATATTCCGGTGCAAGACGTCTTCCGTGGCTGCACGCCGTTCTTTGTGGCCGATGTGCTTACAGTGGCGGTATTGGTGGCTTTCCCCGCCATTATTACGTGGCTACCATCGTTAATCTAAGCAAGCAAGCGGACGGCGGGGCTGTGGCCCCGCCGCCATTATGCCGAGTGCTGTGCTTTTAAATAGATACTAGAGCAAGTCCCGTTCGACATCGGTGCGAGCACTGGCTTCTTGCCAATGCGCCCGCGTTTTACTCGCAAATGTTTGCCTGAAGCCATCTTCAAGGCTGTAGCGAGGGCGCCAATCCGTGTGCTGCAATATTTTTTGAATCGCAACTCTGCAATCCGCGTCGCGGAAAGGGAAGTAGCTGCGTGCAGCTTGTCCTCGCAACGCTTCTCCCCCATCCACCAGCGTCGGCGGAGCGCCGCAGATGTCTCCAAGCAAACCAACCCACTCTTGCAAACCGATTTCTTCTGGCGCAGCAACATTGAATACTCCTGAGTGGTCTTTGCCTTCCTGCGCAAAATAGAGCAGGGCCTGTGCCAGATCGTCCACATGCAAAAACTGGATTTTTGCCGTGTTGTTGCCGGGGATCGCGATTTTCCACTTGTTAAGGCAGCGTGTCCAAATGAAGCTTTCGCGCTCTATGTTGTTGTTCGGACCATACAGATAGGGAGGGCGCAGGATGACACTCTTGTTTGCTGCTTCTTTAAGAAGGAAGCTGTCGATCGCTGCTTTATCGCTGCCGTAGCTGCCCCAGATAGCAGCACCGCCGATCGGGCAACTTTCGCTTGGCGCGCTCGTCGCTCCATCGACATAAACAGCAGCTGAGCTCAAGTGAATCCAGCGTGATGTCAACTTGCCAAAGGCCTTTAGTGCTTCTGCGCTGGCCTGCGCGGTGTAGGCGGACAGATCAATAACCGCATCAAAAGGTTCTGCCACCGCCTGCATTTGCCCCGGTTGGCTGCGGTCCGCGACAATCTGTCGGACGTCCGCCATTGGGCGATGGCCGCGATTGAGAACCGCCACCTCGTGTCCTTGCGCCAATGCTTGCGGGATAAGCGCAGACCCGATGAAACCGGAGCCGCCAATAACCAAGAGTTTCATCTATTCTGTCCTTTTGTAGGTGCGTAAGCGGGCCTAAAACAAACTGCCTTGTGCATCAGGATCAACCGGCGTCTTTTTCTTGGTGCGCTTTTGCTTTTGTACCTCCAGACGCTGCTCCACATGCGCCTGAAGCTTGTCCAAGGAAGGGGTTGCGCTTTGAGGAGCTACTGGGGAGGCAGCAGGCGTTTTGCCGGTAACGGCTTTTTGCAGGTACAAGGTGCCATCGGCCAGATCGGCTTGCAGCCGAGTGCCCTCTGCCACCCCTTGCGCGCTGCGCAAGGCGGTGCCCTGCTCATCGCGCAGAATAGCGTAGCCACGTTCCAGCACGCGTTTGTAGGAGAGCGAACCAAGCAACTGAGATATGCCATTAAAGCGCGTGCGCCGATCCCGCAAATCTCTCGATGCGCTTTGCATCAGGCGCGTCTGTCGCGTTTGCAGTTGCTCCCGGTCACGGTCCAATTGCCGTTGCAGCACCTGCGGTGCCAAACGACCGCCAAGCGAGGTAAGCTGCTGTCGGGGTAAAGACACCGCCCGGCCTAAACTCTGGCTCAGACGCTCGCTGATCATGTCATAGCGTTGTCTGGGCAAAGCCAATATATCTCGCGGCGCAGGCAAGGCGGCTTCACACGCACGCAGCTCGGTGCGTTTTGCGTTGAGTAGCCGAGACAACCCGCTGCGCAACCGGCGTGCGTTGTCATCCAGCCCTGCCATTAGCTCCGCACGCACAGGCACGGCGAATTCTGCAGCGCCCGTTGGGGTAGGGGCGCGCATATCGGCCACAAGATCCAACAATGTCCAGTCGGTTTCGTGACCGACCGCGGAAATGAGCGGAATTTGACTGCGGGCTGCTGCACGGACCACAGCCTCATCATTAAAGCCCCACAAATCCTCAAGACTGCCGCCACCGCGCGCCACAATCAGCACGTCGGGACGGGGGGCAAAGCCTCCCTGTGCAGGTAAGGCGTTAAAGCCATCAATGCCGCGCGCCACTTCTTCGCCGCAGGTCTCCCCTTGCACCCGCACGGGCCATACCACAACATGAAGCGGAAATCGGTCCGCAATTCGGTGCAAGATATCGCGGATCACGGCGCCGGTTGGCGAGGTAACCACACCTATCACCCTTGGCAAACGAGGCAGACCCTGTTTTAACTCCGGGGCAAACAGCCCTTCCGCGCCTAGGCGTTGCTTGCGCTCTTCCAACAAAGCCATCAGCGCTCCAGCGCCGGCAGGCTCCATGCTGTCGATCACCATCTGGTATTTGGACTGCCCAGGGAACGTGGTAATTTTGCCGGTAGCAATTACCTCAAGACCTTGTTCGGGCTTAATCTTCATTTTTGCCGCATTACCGCGCCAAATAACCGAGGCCAGCACAGAGCGGTCGTCTTTCAAATCCAGATAAACATGGCCAGAGGCGGGGGTTGAGACGCGCCCCAGCTCGCCGCGCACCCGAACATAGTCAAATGTGTCTTCTACAGTGCGTTTGATTGCTCCGGAAATTTCCGAGACCGAGTACTCTGCAATGTTTGACCCCTCGGCACTGGTTTTTTCCGACACGTTGCATTCTCCTGCATATTTGCCATGGTCTGTGACCAAACTATAGGCGAGCAGATGACAAGCGCCAAGCGCCAGCGAAGCGTGCAAGCACAGAACCTGCGGAAAACCCACGCCTCCAGCCTTTATCCCTTTGTCCGAGCAAGGTAGATTGACCCTATGCCTAGATATGATTTTCGCATGCAGCGCCTCTACACCGAGGGCCCACTCGTCGCCGGTCTCCGCTTTTCTGCAGATCGGGCCAAGGCCAACTACCTGCTCAACGTTCTGCGGATGCAGGGTGGGGACGAGCTTCTATTGTTTAACGGCAAGGACGGTGAGTGGCGGGCGCATATAGAGCCAACAGGGCGAAAGGCATGCGATATCATTATTGATGAACAGACCAGAGCGCAAAGCCCCGCCCCGGATTTGCTGTACCTCTTTGCACCTATCAAAGCGGCGCGTCTCGACTACATGGCACAAAAGGCGGTCGAAATGGGGGCAGGGCGCCTTCAGCCGATCTTGACCCAACACACCCAGCTTACCGGCAACCTAAAGCTGGACAAAGTCCGCGCCAATGCACTTGAGGCGTGCGAGCAATGTGGTGTCTTGCACATTCCGCAGGTTGATGAGCCCGACACGCTCAAAAATATGGTGAGCAGTTGGCAGGAAAAACAACCGGGCCGCACCTTGATTTTCTGTGATGAAGGTGATGCTGGTCAAAATCCGTTAGACGCCCTTAAAGGACTGGAACGCGGCGTTCCGCTGGCAATTCTCATCGGCCCAGAGGGCGGTTTCTCGCAGGAAGAGCGCGCTTTGTTGCTATCACAAGATTTTGTGCGCCCAATCCCTTTGGGGCCGCGTGTACTCCGCGCAGATACAGCAGCTGTTGCCGCCATGGCGATTGTTCAGGCAAAATTGGGAGATTGGATCTAGACTACGGCAAAACCAGCTGGAGTCCATCTCATTCCTACACGCCAGACGACTAAGAAAACCAATAGGAAACATAGTGCTAAGGGCGAAGGAGGGCGTTCTGGTCCACGCCTTCGCTTTCCAATTGCTCTCGCTTTGGGTGGCGGGTTTGCGCTCCTATTTTTGCTAAGCGGATTGGGCGTGTTCCTTTTGTTGGAGCGTACAGCCGAGCGCCAGACCATTACATTTATGCGTGAAATTGGCGAATTGCTGCTGGATCGTGCCCTCGAAGTGGTCGATAGCCATTTTGCCAAGGAAGAGGCGCAGGCGCTGCTGGTTGCCGATCTGGTTGCAGCTGATGAATTCGCCGCCGCACCCGCAGCCACCAGACATAAAATCGAACGCGTCTTTGCGCGGCACACCAGTATTAAACGGGTCACCTACACCAGCCCCAAAGGGTTGCAGATGACGCTAAGCCTCAGCAACCCATTTCAAGAGCTCACACTTTCGACAACATCGCCACCAACGCCTAATAGCAAAATGCGGCGCCTTGCCGGCACAAACAATTTTTTAAGCTGGAGCCCGCCATTCTTTGATGAAGACCTTGGGCAACCCTGCCTGCGTCTAACCTACTTCGAACAGCAAAACACAGGGACGTTTGAGCGCATATCATTTGATTACCCTGTCTCGACACTTAAGGCACTGCTGGACAAAATGGTATGGAAAGAGGGTGAGCAGGCATTCATTCTCTTTAAGCAAAACATGGTTTTGGCAAGTACGGAGCCAGCCTACGCGTTGTACCAAGGGTCTATCAAAAAGCCGGTTCCAGCAATTGACGATCTTTCCGGAACACCCCTTGCCAAATTGTGGACCCGCTCCTCAGAGTACCGGCGATTGAAAACAGCCTATCAAGCGCATGTAGACAACACTTACCTGCAAAGAACGCTATTTCTTTATGCAGACTTAAAACGCGAGGGGCATATACCGCTGATCGTTGGCGCTTACATGCCCGCGGCAGATTTTTCTGCCCCCATTAGCACGCTACAGCATGTCTCAGCCATAGCGCTGGCGATAATTGGTCTTGGCGCGATCTTGATCCTGTTCGTTGGCAATAAACTCTCAACGCCGCTGCGACGCTTGGCCTTACAGGCCCGCGCCATCGAGGATCTCGATCTTGACTCGCTGCAAACGCTGCCACCATCGCATTTTCGCGAGGTTGATGATACCAACCGCACATTCAATGCAGCGGGCGCAGCTCTGCAAGCTTTCGCCCGTTATTTGCCCAAGACATTGGTAAAAGCACTGCTGCAAAGTGATTTTGCTCAGCTCGACTGCACCCAGCAACAAGAGCTGACAATAATGTTCACCGATATTGTGGGGTTTACCACGTTTGCTTCTAATCTGGAGCCCGAGGAAACCACGGAACACCTCAATCGCCACTTTCAACAAATCACCGAAGCCATCGCCGCGACAGGCGGAACGGTAGACAAATACCTAGGCGATGGCGTTATGGCCTTTTGGGGGGCACCAGAGCCTGTGGCCGATCATGCTTTGCGTGCGTTGGAGGCCGCAAAGGCGATTGCAGCGAAAATCGAAATGGACTTTGCTGCAAAAGCAGCAGGGGAGCTACCACCGGACCAACCCGTTTTTCGCTTAAGGATCGGCATTCACACCGGCCCTGTTGTGGTCGGCAATATCGGCACTTCAGATCGAATGAACTACACGGTAATTGGCGATACGGTGAATATTGCAGCGCGCCTGCAAGAGTTCGGCAAACAGGTCATGCAATCGCGCAGTGTTGTCGTATTGGCAAGTGAAGACACACTTGCTCAGGTCCTGGAGAAAGAGCGGGGGGCATTCGTTGGCGCGCACGCCATGCGCGGGCGCGAGGCCCCGATTGGTGTTTATCGCTACATCTAGCAGGTTACCTGTGCAGTAAAGCAAATAAAAAAGACCCGCCTGCATCCGGCAGGCGGGTATAGGTTCCACCGACGTCACACGCCAGCGGGCAGCAAACTGATATCTCTTAAGAAAATAAACTGACTGACGAATAGGGGGCAGTCAAAGCGGAGCGCAAGCTCCATCCCAAGTAGATGTCTTGCACAAATATGTCAGAGTGCTATTGATAATACTATCCAATAATACTTATAGATTGGATCAATATTATTTATGAGTGAATCGCCGTGCGTCTTCTAGATCTTGATCAGCTACAAACATTTATAAAAATAAATGAACAAGGCAGCTTCACCCGAGCAGCTGCCCAACTGAACAAAACACAATCCGCTGTATCTATGCAGATCAGAAAGCTTGAGGAACAGCTAGACACCACCCTGTTTGAGCGGCAAGGCCGCACCTGCCGCCTAACCATCAAGGGGGAAGAACTGCTCCCCTTTGCTGAAAAGCTCATTCGGCTCAACGCACAGGCTGTAACAACCTTTGAAAAGGCGCCCGTCGCCGGAACTGTGCGCCTTGGCACGCCCGATGACTATGCGGAGCGGTTCTTGCCGGAGATTCTTGCCCTTTTTTCCCGATCTAATCCAAAGGTAGAGGTCTCTGTTGTTTGTGCGCCAACGCCGGATCTACGCACATCACTGGAAGCGGATGAAATCGATTTGGCCATTGTAACGCATGTGCGCCGTCGTTCATGGGCGCGTCACGATCAAGTCATTCGCCGAGAGCCCTTGGTCTGGGTTGGTTCGACCCGGCATGCCGTCACTCATGAAGAAACCTTGCATCTTGCGCTAGGTAATCGCCATTGTGATTGGCGCCTTGCGGCTGAAAGCACACTGGAGGAGATGGGCAGGGCCTACAAGGTTCTCTATACGAGTTGGAATTCTACTGCGGTTTCCGCTGCGGTTTTGTCCGGGCTCGCTGTCTCCGTATTGCCAGAATCAGCCCTCCGCCCGGGAATGCGGGTACTTACGCCAGAAGAGGGGTTTCCGCAGCTGCCTCTTTGTGAAATCGGACTAGTCCGAGGGCCAAACGGGGGGCAGGCCACTGCAAAAGCTTTGGCGGATCACATCGTATCCTCGCTCTACAACATCTCGCAGTAATGCGAGGCGTTGCAAGAGGCGGCAAGGAAATGTGATCCGCCATCAAGAAAACGGCACTGGCCTCATCAAGGGGGTCAGAGGTCGCCGTTCTTCCAATGCCACTCAACGCGGCGCTGAGCGATGTCGGCGGCCTGCCGTTCGCGAGCGCGATCTGCCAAGTGCAAAGAGGGGTCAACGCCGTCGTGTTGCTCTAGGGCACAAAGCACATCCCCGCGTGTCACGCCAATATCCTTGAGCATTCTGTCTTCAACACCAGCCAGTTGCGCAATAGAGCGGCGGTCTTGATAGTGTTTGTAAACACGGCCAAAAAAGTGCCCCACAGCGCGCATTGTGCCTTTAACAGTCAAAGGTTCGAAGTTGCCTCGGCAAGCGAGATTTTTATTGCTGTGAACTTCAGGGGTTGGGTATGCGTAGGTCATATTCGGCCTCCTTCAAGGGCACTGTGTCGCCTTGCGAAGTAATGTCAAAACGATCTCCGGCTACCCACCGTCCTTTTGGTGTATTGGCGAGCCGGGCTCTTGCAATGAAATATCATGCGTTGAGATCAATTCTTCAAATGAATGTTTATGATGGAAATTGATCAGCATCTGTGATTAAAATATTTGCGATCCCCATTAAGATGATTGCGGAGAAAAAGATGCCCTATTCGCTCGATGTTGATCAGTTGCGCACTTTCTTGGCGATTGCAGAGCTTGGCGGTTTTTCTAAGGCTGGCGAGGCAGTTCACAAGACGCAATCCGCAGTTTCTATGCAAATGCGCCGCCTTGAGGAACGTCTGGGGCAAACCCTGTTTGCCAAAGATGGCCGCAATTCGCGCCTTACCGACGATGGGCACCGCCTTGTTGATTATGCACGCCGAATGATCGCGCTGAATGACGAAACAGTTGTCGCCTTTGCAAAAGACAAAGAGATTGCCGGTCAGGTCCGCCTTGGCTTGCCAGATGACTATGCAGAACGATTACTACCACAAGTGCTTGCCGCTTTCGGCCGCATCAATCCCTCTACACAGCTTGAGGTTTTTTGTGAAAGCAGCATGGACCTTGGCGTGAAGATCAGACGGGGCGAGCTGGATCTCGCCATTGTAACAGGCAGCGATTGTACAGATGTTCCCGGAACGATCATTCGCCGCGAACAGCTGCACTGGGTTGGCCCGCAAGATGTTGTCTTGCATGACAAAGACCCCATGCCAATCGCCGTTGGTCCGATCACCTGTTCTTGGCGCAACAAGGCCATTTCGGCTATGGAAAAGACGCAGCGGCCGTATCAGGTGGTGTTTTCAAGTGCAAGCGCCGCCGCGCTTTCAGGTGCAGTGCAAGCAGGTCTTGCCATCGCTGTCCTCCCCGCCAGTGCCATTCGCAGTGTACATCGAATACTCGGGGAAAAAGAGGGAATGCCGCCGCTTGGCCCCTGCGACATCTCCCTGCTTAAATCCATCAGCGCGACAGAAAACGTTCACCAAGCACTGATACAGCACATCATTTCCTCGATCGGCAATGTGTCATTTGATGTTGCTGCAGAGTAAGGCGAGCCGCAGTCATCCTCGGGTCAGTACCAATATGTTGCCGATAAGTACGCTGGTAAGCCCGGCAACGGCGAACCATGTCCACTGATAACCCTCTAGCGCGGTTGAAACGAGCAGCGCCAACACCGGAAACATCACCGTTGCATAGCCTGCTCTGGCAGAACCGATCCGCCCGAGCAAGGTGAGGTAAGAGCCAAAGGCAACAACTGATGCAATCACAACGAGGTACAACAACGCGCCCAGATACACAGGGTCTGCAGGTGGGGTGAACGTGCTGCCGCGCACTAATCCGGCAATTGCCAAATAGCCGCTGCCGTAGATCATCCCCCAAAAACCAGCGGAGACCACTGATATGCCGAAGGATTGCAGCCGGGCGGAGACCATGTTTGCGCAGCTGAAGCTCAAGGTTCCCGCAGCACACAGCCCAAGGCCGATCAGTGCCCCTTGATCAAAATTTGCCCCGCCAAATTGCGGCCAGAACATCAGCAATACGCCACCAAATCCTAACAGGCCGCCTGCCAGAACCCGCAGGCTTTGCCGTTGGCCAAATAGCAGAAAACCAAGCGCAAGATTAAGCACCGAGGCCAGTGAAAAAACAACAGAAACCAAACCAGAAGGGAGCAGCTGTGTCCCATTATAAAAGAACAAGAAGTTTATGCAAAAAAGCAAAGCACCTAAGAGTGCAAATCCCAAATGCTGCGTGAGTCCGAACCGCAGCTTGTGCCCACGTACAGCAGCCCAGATAAGCATCCCAATCGCGGCCAGGAAGAAGCGCCAAAACAACGAAATTTCAACAGCAACACCCCCTTGCAATTTTATTGCATACCAACTGAAACCCCATGCCAGCACGGTGGCGCAGTATAAAAACAGGTCATAACCGCCAAGGGCGAAGCGGCTGCTCGTGCTGCTGGCAGCTTTGAAGGAAATAGACATATAGAAAATCCTATTAGGTTAGCAATGCTTACCTAATAGGATTCGAGTGATAAGTTCAAATGATAATTCAAGATCAATATCATCAATATCTTTGATGTAACGGTGCTGGATAAACTCAAAGTCCAATGAGCAACAGCAGTGCTATCGGTAGCCCATAATAGATCAAGGCAACATAAGCCCCAGCCGCTATTGCAGAGCGTTCCCCAAGCTTTCCTAGCCAAGAGGCCGCTTGCAGCGGTATCTGCCAAAGCCCTTTAAAACAAAGGAAAACTCCGACACCGACCACGTTAAACAGCGTGTGCACCAAAGCCAGTTGCAGGGCCGCGCCTTGGTCTTGTTTCAGGCCGAAAGCAACGATCAACGCCGTGACGCAAGTGCCGATATTCGCCCCCATTGTGATAGGGAAAACCGAACGCAAGCTGAGCGTTCCTGATGCCGCAAGCGGTACCATGAGTGATGTTGTCGCAGATGAAGACTGGAGGAAAACAGTCGCCAATGTGCCGCTTGTGGCCGCGCGAAGCGGATGCTGGTTCAATGAACTATTCAGCAGGCGTTGCGCTTTGTCGGTGAAGGTCTGCGCAAATAGGCTTTTTAAATAGAATAGTGCAAATCCTGCCAGCAGGAGTGCGCTGCCTATGAGGACATAAGCGCCGCTCTCCGGTGCTTTTGTGTGCGCCCAGTCGGACATCCAGTCCACAATTGGTGCTGTCATTGCCGGTAGCGCCAATGTTAGTCCCCCACCGGCAAATTCGCTGGAAAGCCAAGTTGCAACAACTCCGCTAACATGCTCAAGCAGCCCTGTACTCAGCTCAAAGGGCAGTAACACAAAAAGGCACAGCAAGTTAAACACATCATGCACGCTGGCAGCAGCAAACGCCCGCCCGAAGGCTTGTTTATCTGGCAGGAGTGAGAAGCTGATAAGACTGTTTGAGATCGTGGTGCCTACATTTGCACCAAAGATAATCGGTAGGGCGGTTTCAATCGGCAGCCCACCCGCCACCAACGCCACTAGCAAACTGGTCACAAGTGACGAGCTTTGCACCAGCGCAGTTGCTAGAACACCAATAAGAACACCACTGAGCGGCCCGCTCACTCCGATTAGAATTTCTTTGGCGTATAGTTCGCCAGCTAGGCGAAACCCTTCTCCGAGTATTCCCAGTGCACACACTAAAAAATACATCAGGAAACAGATCGACATCCAGTTCAAAACAGTCGTTCCAACTGCCTGTCCTGAGACACCCTGTGAGTGTTTTCGCCGCTGTACCACGCTCTACCCTTGCACCAAGCCTACTCGTCAGTTTATCTGCATAGATAACGTTACGGCAGGCAAGCGCAAAATAAGTCGGAAGTCTGTCCCTGAAATTTCATGGGATAAGCCGTGATTAATTCGCCAACTGGCTCATTTCAAAAAACAATCCAACAAAAATTAGCCAGACAAACAACTTGGAGTAACTTGTTTGCCACTTACAACAGAGGCACATTTGCGTTGTTCATGCCGATAGCGCTTGTTGGGCGTCCAGGTGTGCTTTCGAAATGGCAAAAATTTCTGTAAAATTGCAAGTAAGGAGCGATTCTGTCTCTTGCGTTACAGCGCGGAGCTGCCTATTTGCACCTACGTTGTATATTGACCTGTTTTACCTGCCTTCAGGCAGACCTTAAGGACAAACAGATGCTTTCCAGAATAATGGCACGCGCCATGGCCGCCCTTCTTGCGCTCACTGCAGGGGCAACAGCTTCAGACCTTCCGGATTTGGATGGTCGTACTATCGTGGCAGTTACTGAAAACGCCTACACACCACTCAACTTCGCTGATCCCAAAACAGGTGAGGGCATTGGTTGGGAATATGATGCATTTAACGAAATAGCCAAGCGCCTCAATGCCAAAGTGGATTGGCGCCTTGCATCGTGGGATACGATGATCGAGGCCGTGCGCCAAGGCCAGTTTGATGTCGGCATGGATGGCATTACCATCAATGATGAGCGTAAGAAGCAGATCGACTTTTCAGATCCCTACATGACCTCTGAAATGTTTATGCTCGTGCGCGCTGATGAAGATCGCTTCACCGACGCCAAAGGCTTTGCGGCAAACAAAGATCTGCTTGTTGGTGCGCAGACCGGCACAACAAATTTCTACGTGGCCGTGTATGATGTGCTTGATGGCAACGAGAGCAACCCGCGCATCCAACTCTTTGAGACCTTCGGTGCATCCGTGATGGCGTTGAAAGCCGGGGATGTAGATACCGTGCTTATGGATGCGACCTCCGCTAAGGGGTACATGGGCGCTGCACCAGATGCCTTCAAGGTTGTCGGAGGCCCGCTTGGATCAGAGCAGTTCGGCTTCATCCTGACACCGGGCTCCGATCTTGCCGCGCCGATTAATGCGGCCCTTGCACAGATGCAAGCGGATGGCACAATTGAAGCGTTGAACAAGAAGTGGTTCTTCGATTATAAATCGAAAAACTAATAGGCTTGGCCGCCCAGCAGAAAGGGCGGCCGCTTTTGCTTCAAGAGGGGTAATCCCGTGAATTTTTGCTGCCTCCCGATTAGTCTTGGGGCGTCCTGTAAGAATGCCTAGCAGCCAAGAGCGAATGCCGGACAAAGCGCTTGCCGCAGCCACCAGCTCCGCGACCAATTCCAATCCGGTAGGTTCTCCAAATTCTATTGGGCGCAAGCGTAACCTTGTCCGTCGCACACCGATTTGGTTGGTGTTGTGTTGTCTGCTTGGGCTGTTCTACGCCTGGTGGGTCGCCGTAGATGAGAACTACCTGCTGATCTTCAAAAGCCTCGTGAAAGGCATGGGTGTCACCCTCTATGTGACCGCGATAGCTTTTGCGCTGGCCAGCCTACTGGGCCTTGCGATTGCCAAAGCCAGACTTGCGAAAAGTCGTGCCCTCCGTGAAGCAGCCAGCTTCTATACAGAAATAGTGCGCGGCGTGCCAGTGCTGGTGCTCTTGTTTTATATCGCCTTTGTCGGGGCACCCCAATTGGTAAGTCTTTACAATTGGTTGGCTGCACCGCTTATCGAGGCAGACATTTTGGAGAAGCTACGTGTTCGCGACTTCTCCATGACATGGCGGGCGATCCTCGCGCTTTCTATTGGCTATTCTGCATTTATAGCCGAGATCTTTCGCGCCGGCATCGAAAGCGTTGGCTCGGGTCAGGTTGAGGCGGCGCGCGCTCTGGGGCTAAGTCCATGGCAAACCTTCCGGCTCGTCGTTTGGCCGCAAGCGCTCAAAAACATCCTACCCCCGCTCGGCAATGACTTCGTGGCGATGATCAAAGACAGCGCTTTGGTGTCAGTGCTTGGCGTTGCCGACATTACCCAGTTGGGAAAACTGTATTCGTCATCAACATTTTTGTTCTTTGAAACGTACAACACTGTTGCATACCTCTATCTAGTCATGACAATCTCGCTTTCCTTAGCAGTACGGACCCTCGAGGCACGTCTTAAAAAACGTCATGAACACAGCTAGTTCGCGCGATTGCACGGGCTCTAGAGATTTCAATCTATGCATATTCTTTGTATCGAAAATTGCCAGCACGTTGAGCTTGGCCTTCTAGGCGCAGCCATAGCGAGCGAGAATGCCCGGCTCACCTATCTTCGCCCTTGGCAGCAAAACAGCGAGCTAAATCGCCTCGTCGCTAATACTGAGCACTACGATGGACTTATTGTCCTTGGGGGCTTGCAAAACGCTCAGGCAGATGTCGAGCACCCATTTTTGCCACAGGTCTGCGCACTGTTTCAGGCGTTTCACGCCGTGGGTAAACCGGTCTTGGGTATTTGCCTTGGCTCACAGCTAATTGCACGCGCTTTCGGTGCTGAGAACATACTCGCCCAACCCGTCGAGGCAGGTTGGCTGCCTCTACAATTAACGGAAGCGGCGCAAAATGACCCGGTTTTCTCTTGCCTCTCGGATGGGGATCATCAGTTCATCTTACATACAGACACCTATTCCCTGCCTGAAGGAGCCATTCGTCTGGCCTCCTCACACCGAACGCCAAATCAGGCGTTCCGTATCGGGCGCGGCACCTACGCCGTTCAGTTCCATTTTGAATGCGGTAGAGAAGAGGTGGCGAAGTGGAACACCTGCTTTGCACAGGAGCTTGCATCGCTCGTGCCCAATTGGAGTGAAATCCAGAATGATCAAGCCCCGCTGCACGGGCCAAGGGCAGAGGCGCTGGGGCTTGAGTTATCTCACCGCTGGTTGGCGTTGGTCAAAGCAGCTTTTGACTACCGTTGCGCCGAAGTACATTAGGTAAAGTGGTGGCGCGGCGGTTGCCGGCGAATAACTGATGCAAGCCGCAAACCACCGCTACGCCGCTTGCCAACGTACAGGCCAGCCAAACCAATGCGAACTCTTGTAGATTGGGCAGCAGGAACATGCTGTGCGCAGCTCCGGTTATCAGTACCAGCGCACTCAGCTTGTGGATCCACTTAAATCGGCGGTAAGCAACCATTCCGCTCAGTCCAGCGGCCATGATAATCAGCAGAATGTAAAAGGATATCTCCCCAAGCGGCATAGCAAAATGTGCCAAGGCTTTGCCAAAGACCGTCGCAAGGTGATGGCCATTAATTAAAACGGCCCCTTCCGTTGACAACGAGGCAACAAACTGGCTTGAAAGTGGGACTGCGGGCACTTGCACCAGAATGAAGTGGCCAATAATCGGGATTAGAGAATAGGTGGCGTAGCGTTTATGTGCTTTAACCTGTAAGGCGCGCGCATTGGCTCTATCGCTAAAGTAACGGCGCACCCAAATCACCGGGAGTGCAACCAAACCAGACGCGGCCAAGTAAACTAGGCCTAGTAAGCCGGTGTATACAAGGAGCATATACCGGATGTCACCTTGATGGGTGAAGTCAAATCCGGAGAGTTTAAAACTAACAATACAGGCAATATTTATAGCAATTGTAATGTAGCGCATGGCGATATGTCTCACTTATTTCAATATGGAGAATATAAGCAGCCAATGTCGTGAGAGTTTGCCAATAGAATACTTTATTGTGTTGGCTTGTACTTGTTTGTCGCAAAATGTATCGAGATGGCCCTAAATAAAAAGCCCGGCATGAAAGCCGGGCTCCTTTTTCTCTTATGATCGCAGGTTTTACTGCGCCAAAGACTTACCGGTGGAGCGAAGGTCGGTGCACGCTTCGCCAAGACGCTCGATAAGACCTTCCTCACCAGCACGCAGCCACTTACGTGGGTCGTACTTGGATTTGTAAGGTGTGCCGTCTTCTGGATCGATCTGATGTTCAAACGCTGCCTTGTTGGCCGCGACATAGTCACCAACCGGTTTGGAGAAAGCAAATTGGGTGTCGGTGTCGATGTTCATTTTGAACACACCATAACCAAGGCTTTCTTCAATCTTCGATTTTTCAGAGCCGGAACCGCCGTGGAATACCAAAGGTAGAGCGTTCTTCTTCAACCCATGGGTTTCGGATAGCAGTTTCTGACTTTCACGCAGAATTTCCGGACGCAGCTTTACATTGCCCGGCTTGTAGACGCCGTGCACGTTACCGAAGGAGGCCGCCACAGAGAAGTGACCAAGTGGGGACAGACGGTTATAGGCTTCCAGCACTTCGGAAGGCTGGGTGTACAGTTTTGGATTGTCTGCACCAATATCTTCGTCAGAACCAACGCCGTCTTCTTCACCGCCGGTGCAGCCCAGTTCGATTTCCAGGCTCATGTCCAAAGGCGCCATCATTTTCAAGAAGCGCTCGCTCTCGGCCAGATTGTCTTCCAAAGATTCCTCGGAAAGATCCAGCATGTGCGAGGTGAACAGCGGTTTGCCATTGGCTTTGAAGAATTCTTCGCCATGCTTGAGCAGCTCTTCCAGCCATGGCACCAGTTTACGGTTGGCGTGGTCAGTGTGCAGCACAACACAAATGCCGTAATGCTCAGCCAGCATGTGCACGTGACGCGCACAAGAAACAGCGCCGAGGACTTTGGCTTGCAGATCGTCTTTGATGCCTTTACCGGCAAAGAACTGTGCGCCGCCGTTAGACAGCTGTACAATTACGTCAGACTTGTTACGGGCAGCAGCTTCCATCACAGCATTGGCAGTATTGGTGCCAACTACGTTGACTGCAGGCAGGGCATATTGGCCCTCGCGGCAAGCTTCGATCAGTGTTTTGTAATCATCGCCGAATACGACGCCTGGCTTAAGCTTTCCCATTTGCGGTGGGCTCCCTAAAAACAATTTGCATCCAGCAGAGCTTGTATTGCTTTAAAAAAGCACTCTGCGGCGAACAGCCCCTGCCATTCGCAAAAAGCACACTAGTCCTCTGTATAAGGAAGAGCAACAGTTAGAAGCGCGACATTATTTCGAAAAGCAAATAAAACGCTTATTTTCGGTTCAACAGCGGCAATATGTCTGCCTGTATTAAGAGAAATGCTGAGGTATATCAGGTGATCGGCATTCGGTTCAGTTTTGCCGGATCTTTCGTTTTAATTTTAGCGAAGCATCAAGAGGCAATATGTTGCGCTCGGCGCGCACCAATAGCTGGTAAGTCTTGTCTGCCCGCCAGTACTTCTGCAACATGCCTTACTTCGATAGCAGAACCGCTTCGGCGCAGCCCATTGGCGACTTCCATCAATATGGAAAGGTCGCCCGCGACGAATGTGCCTGCTCCGCTGTGGCGCAAGTCTTCTAAAAGTCGCTCCATCTGCCAATCGCTAAGCTCAGGTATGTCAATGCTTTGCTTGGCTCCGGGCGCCCGTCCGGGAAATACCTCGGGAATGGTTTTAACGTGCACTCCACGCAGATTGCTAAGCAGGTTGCGCCCGCTAGAGGCGCTGCCAAACAGCGTCGGTGCGTCGGAAAACTCTAAAAATACCAGAGAGCCGTGAAATTGCCGCTCTGGTTGCGGGAGGGCCTGTTTGCGGGCCAGAAAATCACAAAGCTCGAAACTGCGCTTGGCAAAGCCTTGCGCTCGCGCTGCCCACTTCGGGTCATCCCTAAGCAATATAGGAAAGGTTTCTCGTAGCACACGGGCACAAAACACCGATGGGCTGACAACATAATCAAAACTATCAAAGAGCTGGATAAGGGTGCGTGCAAGCGCAACAGCCTCTTGCCTGTCGCCGCTTTTCAGCGCTGTAAGTCCGCAGCAAGGTTGTGCGGCAGGCACTTCCACTTGCGCACCAGAGGCGAGCAGCAATTCGGCAGCGCAAGACACAATGCTGGGCCGGAATAGGGAACAGGCGCATCCGGAAAAAAGCCCAACACTTGGGTTTGTCTTGCGGCTGGCGGCCATGCCCATCCCTTTACCTTTTGAAAGCCCTAAACGCCGATTATGCCACAATCGGCGGAACCTGCCAAAAGCACTTTTGCTCGGCACAAATAAAAAGGCACCTCCGTGTTTCAGAAGGAGCCTTTTTAAAGCTTGCTTGGATGCGTAGCTTACTTCTTGGTGCCATCCGCGTTGAACTGATCCAAATAGGCAATCACGTTCTCGATGTCCGCAGGTTTGCGCAGGCCAGCAAACGCCATTTTTCCTTTAGGAATGACTTTCTTTGGTTTTTTGAGATAGGCGCTCAGGGTTTCCATATCCCAAACCTTGCCTTCCTCTTTTCCCGCCAGCAGCGGCTTGGAGTATTTGTAACCTTCAATATGTCCCCAGTCGGCGCCAACAACGCCGTTCAAAATCGGACCAACCTTGTTCTTGGCTTTCTCGCCGACGGCATGGCAGGCCTTACACTTTTTGAAAACTTTTGCGCCCTTTTTAATATCGCCATCAGCAAAAGCGGAACCGCTTGCCAACAGAACGGCCAATGCCGCAACGAATCCGATCTTTTTCATTCAAGTCTCCTAAAGCTCAGGATCTACCAGACTTTGGGCATAGCGCCCCTCTCCACTTTCTAGTTGTAACCGCTCCAAACTAAGATTGGGAGACCGCATGTCGATTGTTGAGGCGAATTGCCGCGGGGTAATCGCCATTTCGCGGTTCAGTTTGCTAAACAACAATCTCCAGTGCTTCCAGCTGTGCATCCCAGTAGGGCTCAGGCGCATACTTCTTGGCAAGGAAATCCAGAAAGATTCGCAGTTTGACGGGTACAAACTGCCGGCTAGGGTAAATGCCGAATAAACCTAGATACTCGGAGTTTCGGTAGTCTGGTAGCACCACTTGCAGCGCGCCGCTGCGCAGTTCTTCGCCCACATCCCATGTGGAGCGCAGCGCCACTCCGGCGCCGGCAAGTACCGCAGAGCGGACAACTTCGCTGGAGTTGGTGCGCAGTCTGTCATGTACCTGAAAACTAACCGGCCCATCAGGCCCGTTGAGACGCCATAAATCCTGCTGTACCGCCGCAAGGCACGTGTGATTCTCGCAGAGGTCGTGCCAGTTACGCACCGGCCCTGCAGTCGCCAGATAAGTAGGCGCTGCACAAAGCACCCGGTGGATTGGTGCCAGTTTGCGGGCCACAAGGGAGGAATCTGAAAGCTCCCCTACGCGAATAGCCGCGTCGTACCCCTCGCCAACGATATCGACAAACCGATCTGAAAGGTCGAGCTCCAGCGAAAGCTCGGGGTTTTCCTGCAAGAACTCCCCCACGAACGGGGCAATGTGCAAACGTCCAAACGAAGTTGGCGCGCTCACCCGTAAAACCCCGCGGGCCACACCCGTCCGTCCGCAGACAAATGATTCTGCTTCCTCCACCAAATCCAGAATTGGCAAGATGCGCTCGTAGTAGCCCCTGCCAGCTTCTGTTAGGCAGAATTGCCGAGTGGTGCGCTGCATCAATCGAGTGCCCAGTCGCGCTTCCAGTTTGCTCAGCCGCTTAGAAACCACCGCAGGTGATATCCCCAATTCGCGCGCTGCGGCAGACATGCCACCAGCAGTCACCACTCGCGCAAAGATCTCCATCTCTGTCAGATTGGCCATTTCCTACCTCCGGGAAAAGGTTATTAGACATTTTCTCTATTTCGACAGTAATCAACTTGTGGCAAATCTAGTCAATAATACTAGTTATTAAACATTGCTTTGGGTGCCTCTGTCGTACCTAGGGTGTCAATAATGCACATGAGGGGGTCGGGGTCGTTTGCGCCTGCCGGGAGAGACCAACATGTCAGCAATTCGGATGCCGGAGCCAGATGCGCAGGTGCTTGCGCGCCGAGCAGAGATTATAGCGGCTCTTGAGAAGATCTTGCCCAAGGAGAGCGTGGTATCCACGCCCACGCAGTTGCGCCCATACGAAACAGACGCATTGACAGCTTATCGGCAAACCCCAATTGCTGTTGTCCTACCGGAAACCACAGAGCAGGTTGCGCAAATATTGCGCTACTGTTCAGCAAACAAAGTGAAGGTTGTACCGCGCGGTGCGGGAACATCGCTTTCTGGCGGTGCCTTGCCGCTGGAAGACGGCATCCTCATGTCGATGATGAAGTTCAACCGTATTCTGGATGTGGATTTACCTAACAGAGCGGTGGTGACCCAGCCCGGCGTTACCAATCTTGGCATTACCAGAGAGGTAGAGCATGCAGGCTTTTATTTCGCCCCAGATCCGTCTTCCCAGCTGGCCTGCTCCGTTGGGGGCAACATCGCAGAAAACTCCGGTGGTGTACACTCGCTGAAATACGGCCTGACAACCAACAATGTGCTTGGGCTTGAAATGGTGTTGATGAACGGCGATATCATTCGCCTTGGCGGCAAGCATCTGGATAGCGAAGCCTATGATCTGCTTGCGCTGCTTACTGGCTCTGAAGGCTTGCTTGCTGTCATTACAGAAGTAACGGTGCGTGTTTTACAAAAGCCGGAGGGGCAGCAGGCTGTCCTTGTCGGTTTCCCAACGATCATTGCTGCGGGGCAATGTGTGGCTGATATCATCGCCGCAGGCATAATCCCCGGCGGTATGGAATTGATGGACAACCTCTCCATCGTTGCCGCTGAGAACTATGTGAACGCAGGTTACCCGACAGAGGCCGCCGCGCTGATGATTATCGAGCTTGATGGCCCCCAAGCAGAAATCACAGATCTTTTGGCGCAGGTCGAAGCAATAACGCAAAAAAACGGCGCAATCTATCAACGGATTTCGCAATCCGAAGAAGAGAGGGCGCTATTCTGGGCGGGCCGAAAATCTGCGTTCCCGGCATTTGGCCGCCTTGCGCCGGATTTCCTCTGCATGGATGGCACAATACCACGTGCAAAACTTCCGGAGGTTCTGCTGGAAATGGAGGCGCTGGAGCAAAAGCACGGCCTACGTTGTGGCAATGTTTTTCATGCCGGGGATGGGAATTTGCACCCGCTTATTCTTTATGATGCCAACAAGCCCGGAGATCTGGAAGCGGCAGAGGCCTTTGGCGCCGACATTCTTCGCCTATGTGTCAAAGTTGGTGGAGTGCTTACAGGCGAGCATGGTGTGGGCATCGAAAAGCGCGATCTTATGCCCGAAATGTTCAGCGAAACCGATCTTGCCCACCAAGAGCGGATCAAGTGTGCCTTTGATCCGCATCACCTGCTTAATCCGGGCAAGGTCTTTCCGCAGCTGCACCGCTGCGCCGAACTGGGAAAAATGCACATATCCGGCGGCAAGCTGCCGTTTCCCGATATTCCGCGATTTTAGAAAGGGAACGTCAGACCATGCTTGAGAATGATAAAGTAAACGGCGGCGCCCACCCTGCCAGCACTGTTCAAGCCCAAGAGGCTAGTATCTTCGCGCCGCAAAATACCCAGCAAGTGCAAGAGGTCGTTGCTTGGGCTTTAGCACAGCAGCAACCCCTGCAGATTGAGGGCACTGGCACCAAGCTCGGTTGGGGGCGTGCCGTTGAGCTTCCTCATCGCCTTACACTGAAGAATTTCAGCGGTATTATAGACTACCAGCCAGAGGAACTTGTCCTCACCGCCAAAGCGGGCACACCCATGGCGCAAATAGAGGCAGCACTGGCAGAACATGGGCAAATACTGCCATTTGAGCCGATCAACCCAGCCGCGTTTGCTAGCGGTCACGGCGAACCGATGCAAACCACAGGAACGCTGGGCGGCGTTTTGGCCACCAATCTATCCGGCCCGCGCCGCCTCAAGGCAGGGGCGGCCCGTGATCATGTTTTGGGCCTGACTGCAGTGAGCGGTCGCGCCGAAGTCTTTAAAGCAGGTGGTAAAGTGGTGAAAAACGTTACGGGCTATGACGTTGCCCGCGCCTTTTGCAACAGCTGGGGCACCTTGATGATAGCCACCGAGTTGACGCTCAAAGTGTTGCCCCGCCCACAGGAAGAACGAAGCCTGTGTGTGCTCGGGGCCAGCTGTGAAACCGCCAGCCAGATAATGTCAGCTGCCATGGCCTCTAGCGCAGAAGTCTCGTCCGCTGCCTACCTGCCGGACTTTGTCGCGCGCCGTTTGGCGTCTAATCCACTGGCCGATATGGGGTCGCTCACTTTATTACGCTTGGAGGGCAGCAGCGGTTCCATTGCCGCCCGTTTTCGCCAATTGCAATCCGCGTTGAATGCCTATGGGGAGCAATCTACCCTTGATGCGTCCACCTCCGGATCCATATGGCGACAGATTCGCGATGTGGTGCCTTTGGCTCTGCCGCAAACCTGCCTGTGGCGTATCAGCCTTGCACCGGCCCATGGGCATCGTTTTTTGCAGGCTCTGCCGCATTCTCTTGCTAGCGGATACTTTCGTGATTGGGCAGGGGGGCTCGTTTGGCTCCAAACACCCACCGAAGAGCCAGAGGGGGAAACCATCCGCGCCGCCCTGCATAAGGCAGGGGGCGGCCATGCCACCCTCATGCGAGCGCCGTTGGCGCAGCGGCAGCAGCAACAGGTGTTCCAGCCACAGCCCGCGCCACTGCAACAGCTGTCACAACGCATAAAACAACAGTTTGATCCGCAAGCCGTTTTAAACCCCGGCCGCATGTATGCGGGGAGTTAGCCATGCAAACCCAGTTTACCGATGCACAGCGCGCAATGCCCGGCATTGCCGAGGCTGAAAAAATTTTGCGAAAATGCGTTCATTGCGGCATGTGCACGGCCACGTGCCCCACGTTTAACCTGCTGGGCGATGAGCTGGACAGCCCACGCGGCCGCATCTATCTCATCAAAGATATGCTGGAAAATGATCGCCCCGCCGACGCGCCGCTGGTGAAGCATATTGACCGCTGTCTCTCTTGCCTGTCTTGCACCACCACCTGCCCCTCGGGTGTTGACTATATGCATTTGGTGGATCACGCCCGTGCCCATATAGAAACCACATTCAAACGCCCGTGGCAGGACCGGTTACTGCGCAGGACCTTGGCTGCACTGCTGCCATACCCGGCGCGTTTTTCCGCGGCGATGCGCTTTGCCGCATTGGGTAAGCCGCTCGCCCCGCTGCTCTGGCGCCTGGGCGGCAGCTTTCGCCGGCTTTCCGCCATGCTGCAACTTGCTCCGTGGCGGGCACCGGCATCCTCTGCTTTTGCTGGGCAGGAAGTGATCGGGCCGGAAGAGGAGGCGCATTCGGACCAACAAAAAGCGGCAAAAAAAAACGGGCACCACGGCCGAGTTATTCTCTTGCAAGGCTGTGCGCAAAAAGCGCTTGATCCGCAAATTAATGACCGAACCATCAAGTTGCTGACCCGCCTTGGCTATCAGGTTCTGCAAGTAAAAGAAGAGGCGTGCTGCGGGTCACTCGTTTTGCATATGGGTGCGAAGGACAAAGCACAGCACCAAGCTGCAAACAATATCAAGGCTTGGCAGCAAGCCGAAGCTCTTCATGGGCCCGTTGATGCAATCATCATTACGGCCTCGGGCTGCGGTACGACAGTAAAAGACTACGAACACCTGCTGGCTGAAAACGAGCCACTAAGCGATGCTGCGTGCCGTTATGCTTCGATCTCACAGGATATAACCGAGTTCTTGAGCTTGCTGGATTTGCCCAGCTCCAACCAAGGGCGGGGTATTCAAGTCGCTTACCATTCGGCTTGCTCTATGCAGCATGGCCAAAAGATCACGCATCAACCTGCAACCCTCTTGCAAAACGCTGGCTTTACTCTGACCCAAATTGCCGAGGGGTATATGTGCTGTGGTTCGGCGGGCACCTACAATATTCTGCAGCCAGATTTGGCCTTGCAGCTGCGCGAGCGCAAGCAAGGCAACATCGCCAAAGGTGCGCCGGATGTTGTCGCCACAGGAAACCTTGGTTGCATGACCCAACTACGGCAAGGTGCCTCTTGGCCGATCTTGCACACAGTTGCATTATTGGACTGGGCATACGGCGGTGAGAAACCTAGCGAACTATAACAAGCGCGCCTTCTGGCACGGCTTTGTACAGTTCGACCACATCTTCATTGCGCATGCGAATACAGCCTGATGATACGGCCTTGCCTATGGTCCAAGGCTCGTTAGAGCCATGGATGCGGTAGAGTGTCGATCCCAGATAGAGCGCGCGCGCCCCCAGCGGATTATCAGGCCCGCCCGGCACAAACGCTGGCAGCTCTGGTTGCCGCGCAAGCATTTCCGAGGGTGGCCGCCAATCGGGCCATTGTTTTTTTGCGGTGACACGATGCGATCCCGCCCACTCAAAGCCGGGGCGGCCAACGCCAACACCATATCTGCGCGCTTTCCCGCCACCGAGAATATGATAGAGGTGGCGTGTCCTAGTATCGATTATCACAGTTCCAGCCGCCTGATTACCGTTATAGGTGATTGTGCGCGGCAGATACTTTGCAGGGATGACACTATTGGGATTGCGATGGTAGCGCCGCTCAGTTGCGCTCACACTGCGCTGTTGCAGCTCCGCTTGCGAGCGCACGCCCACTTGTAAAACTTGTGGTGGCGGCACGGCGATACCGCGGTATCCTGCCAGTACAGGCGTTGCGACGACCATTGAACACAAGCTCAAGCAGCTGAGCAGATGCGCCGCGCCAAGGCAAAGTTTCCACCCTATTGAATGCATATGTCCCCCAAGGTCTTTCTAGCTGGGCAAATCAAATATTGATTCCCCTCAGGAAATAGATGCGAAATCATGACCATGTAAAAATTAACGAAGTATAAGGTTATTGTCCGCTTAGTGTATTTTGAGATGGGGTTCTGTGAAATCTGCTCGCAAAGGCGTTGGCTTATGGGAATCGAGGCAATTCACCCTTGTGCACGGGTCAATGAGTGTTGAAGGTATGCAATTGTTTCGCGAAGCTGGAGATAGCTGCACGTTTGCGCTATCACAGCTCCAAGAGATTAAATGATTCGAACCTTTTAAAGGCATGTGCTGTGTTTTTAGAAGGCGCAAGGCCGGTTTTAAGATGACAAAAGCGGGCTGCGGTAAGAGGCGATAGGAATGAACGGGACAAGAAAAGTGTTTCGCGCAGAAACCCGGATGGGCCGCAACGGTGCTGAAGTTGCAGCCGTCCCCAATTCAGATGATGAGCGCCATTTTGAAATCCTGCGCGAGCTGGGAACACTCAAACGCATGCTCGCACCACAGCAGGACAGTGCAGCTTCTCTATCAGAGCGCATTGCTTGTGAACTTCGTTCTGAAATCGGCGAAGCCGCCAAACTCAAGGTCGAGCTGGACGCGATGTACGAGGCAATTGCCGACACCAAGTTCGAAATCGCGGCTTTGCACAATAAGGCCTCTGGCGAACTGGGGGTGCAAAAAGGGCGGGCAGCTTACGAGCTAGATGAGATTGTGTCGGGTACAGAGCAAGCGACGGAACAAATTCTATCGGCTGCGGAAGAGATCGACCAGAATGTCGCAACCCTTGGCGCGATGGTACCTGAAGAGCATTCAGGCCTTGCAGGCGATGTTCACGAAAAAATTGTTTCTATCTACGAGGCTTGTAACTTTCAGGATCTCACCGGTCAACGTATCACCAAGGTCGTAAGCACTTTGTCTTTCGTTGAAGAACGTATTGCGCGCATGATGGAAATCTGGGGCGGAATAGACAGCTTCCAGACAATCGACCTGCCGCCGGAGTTTGAAGAGGGCGATGAACGTGGCCTCCTAAACGGCCCCGCACTTGATAGCGATGAAGATGTAATTTCGCAGGACGATATCGACGCAATGTTCGCATAGCGCACACAGACAGGGGGCAGCATGGCAGTTTTGGCACTGGATATCGGTGGCACCAAAATTGCCGCTGCAACCTATGCAAATAGCAACTTAACGCAACTCGCCCGCGTTCCAACGCCAACTGGGGATCTACAGCGCTTTGTTGATTGCATCGCGCAACTGCATGAACGCGCGACCGAAGTAAGCGCGATCGCGATTTCGCTCGCTGGGGTGATTGACCCAGAAACTGGAATGGTCACTTCGGCAAACATACCGGCAATCCATCAAAGCCGGCTAGGCAAAATCCTGCAATCAGTTCTATCCAAACCGGTTATAATTGCAAATGATGCAGATTGTTTTGCGCTTGCAGAGGCAGTTTTGGGCGCGGGGCGGGGGCATAACTCGGTTTTCGGCCTGATACTCGGGACAGGTGTCGGCGGAGGACTTGTGTTGAATAAGCAGCTTGTCCAAGGTGCTGGCGGTTTTGCAGGGGAATGGGGGCACGGTCCGTTCCCGGCATTGGTCGAACTCTCCAAATTCAATGATCATATTGCGCAACTGCCAGGGCGTATTGAGGCATCCTCAAAAGTTCTGTTTCCAGCGTGGCCATGTGGCTGTGGCTTAGCCGGCTGCCTTGATGTTTATGGGGGCGCGCGTGGGCTGGAGCGAATTCACTCGTTTCTTCATCGGGCGCAACAATCTAGCGAAGCCATAGTCGAATCTTGGCAACAGGGTGAACAAGAAGCGGCGCTTACGATTGAGTGCTTTCTACAAGTCCTTGCTGGCCCGCTCACGCTTTTGATAAACACATTTGGTGCAAGTTGCTTACCCGTCGGCGGCGGAGTTTCAAATGCGAAAAAACTAATAGAACAACTTGATAAAAAAGTCCGCGCCAAGTCTTTGTGCAAGCACAAAAGGCCGATCATAGTACCGGCACAGCTGGGCAGTGATGCTGGGCAATTAGGAGCAGCGCTGCTGGCGCAAAGGGGGCAAAATAATGACAGCTGAGATGACCGTCTCGCAACACAGGATCTGTTTAGAGGTGTGTGTTGATAGCCACCATGGCATAGAGGAAGCAGTGAAGGGGGGAGCGGACCGTTTGGAACTTTGTTCCGCCTTGGCAGTTGGCGGCTTAAGCCCGAGCGTGGCTCTGATTGATCACGCAAAGCAATCTGCGCAGGACAGGGGCATTCCGGTCGTGTCCATGCTGCGACCACGCCCCGGTGGCTTTTGCTATACTAGTGCGGAAAAAGCAGGGATGCTGCAAGAAGTACAACGGATTGCTACCGCGGGACTGGACGGCATTGTCGTTGGCGCATTGATCGAAACGCCTTCCCCAAGCTCCAACAACCACTTAAAGAACACGGCACCCAATACCTACTGGCTAGATGAGGCTTTCTTGCATGACATCGTTTTGGAGTGCAAGCGTAACAGCCTTTCCATTACTCTTCATCGCGCAATAGATCTTATAAATGATCCAGTTAAAGCCGCAGTACGGGCCGCAGAAATTGGCTTTGACCGTATTCTATCTTCTGGTGGAGAACTGGATGCTGCAAGTGGATTGGACATGCTCACGGCCATGCACAATGCGGTGAGAGGGCGCCTTTCGATCATGCCCGGCTCTGGTATATCCATCGACAATTTACGCAGGTTCCTGAATGCGTTTGAGCTAGTGGATATTCATGCCTCCTGTTCTACCACCTCTGCCAGCGATGAAGCTCTTGTGAACATGGGCTTTGCCGAAGCAACAATGAAACAGACTTGTGCTCACAAGGTTTCCCAGCTTAAGCACACCTTGCAAAACCAAACGACTCTTTGATTTTGGTCTCCAAGATTTGAATGATTGTGCTAAGGTGTCTAGCGAACATATGATGAACAAAGTGATGGGGATACGATGTCGCAAAGCAAGGATGGGCTTTTAACTGACGAAAAAGGAGTTTGTACCTGCTGGTGGCATGGCGGCGATCCTGAATATCGAAGATATCACGATGAAGAATGGGGCCGACCGGTATCTGACGATGTCCGCTTGTTTGAGAAGATCTGTTTGGAGGGGTTTCAAGCAGGTTTGTCTTGGCTCACAATTTTGCGTAAGCGCGAGAATTTCAGAGCAGCCTTTCATGGCTTCGAACCTGCAAAAGTTGCCTGCATGGACGAGCGCGATGTGGAGGAGTTACTGCAGAATAAAGGCATTGTTCGCCACAAGGGAAAAATAAATTCTACGATTAACAATGCCCAGCAGGCGCTCAAGCTGCAAGAAGAGTTTGGCTCACTGGCCGCCTATTTTTGGCAATGGGAGCCAGCTGCAAATACAAGGCCAGCAAAAGCCACCTACGAAAACATCGCTAAAATCGCGCAAACTGAAGTTTCAAAGCAGCTTTCAAAAGACTTGAAGAAGCGCGGCTGGTCGTTTGTCGGGCCAACGACTGTCTATGCCTTTATGCAAGCGATGGGCTTGGTGAATGATCATCTAGAAGGATGCAGTATCCGCAGCGTTGCTTTGGAGGCGAGGAGAGATTTTATCAAGCCCACTAAGCGGGACAAGCACAAGTGACTTAGGGCAGAACGAAAGGTGCCTGCCCTAAGAAGGAACCTAGCTTGTGACTTTCTCCGCAAGGGGCGCATAGAGCGGATTGTAGTCTTGAAACACGTACTCAAGTGCTTGAACAGTTACCAGATCCGCGCCATTTCTGCGCAGCCAATCTGCGCAGTTTGGCACGTTTTTGGCAGGGCAGTGCAATACCAAATGCCCAAGTTGCACGGCCTCTACGCCAAAGGGCGCCGTACAGCCAAACATTTCCGCAACCACTTGTAAGACATGATGTGGCTGGCGGATCTGTACGCGAAGCTCTTTAAGCTCTTGCGCAGTACTGCGCGAAGAGATGCGATCAAGCATCTGCTCCGCAGCGGCCAAAGCCTCTTTGTCCCATTTCGCAGTACGCGAAGCGACAAGGTGAGCCTGTGACTTATAGATTGTACCATCGCTCGGGATCTTGAGACTGTTGGCTTTCAATGTCGATCCTGTGGACGTAATGTCCACCACCAGCTCTGCCGAGCCCGCCGCTGGTGCGCCCTCGGTCGCGCCGGCACTTTCCACAATGCGGTAATCGGCAATGCCATGCTCGGTAAAGAAACGGCGCGTTGTGTTGATGTATTTCGTTGCAACGCGCAACCGGCTGCCATGGCGCACGCGGAAATCTGAAGCTACATCTGCTAGGTCGGCCATGCAATTAACATCGATCCAGGCGGATGGAACCGCAATCACAACATCCGCATGCCCAAAACCAAGAGGTGCAACAATGTGTGTTTTCTCTTCAGGCTGATCGATGTTTTCCATAATCAGATCAGTGCCCGTAACGCCAAAGTGCACAGCGCCTGCTGTTATTTCACGTGCAATCTCCGAAGCGGAGAGAAACGCGATTTCCACGCCTCCAACACCAACCAGATGTCCGCGATAATTGCGATCACCACCTGGGCGCTTTACCTTTAGCCCGGCTTCCTTGAAGAAAGCGTGGGTCAATTCTTGCAGGCGCCCTTTGGAAGGGATCGCCAATACCAAATTCGCCATTAGTGCTCTCCCTTTGCCAGACGATTAAGCCAGATGGTAAAGCCAATGGCGGGCACCCGCTCGGGCGCACCAAGGCGCTCGATCAAACGGTCGTATCTTCCACCCCCGATCACTTGGGCGCCGGAGGTGGCAGCACGATGATGCACCTCAAATACAAAGCCGGTATAGTAATCAAGTCGGCGGCCAAAATCGCCGGAATACTCAAGCGCGTCCACATCAATGCCTCGCTCGCTCATCAATTGGGAGCGCTTGGCAAGGCGCTCAATTGGCGCATCAAGATCCAATCCGGTCTCGCGGGCAAAAGCGTGCAAGGTCTCCACCGCGCGTAGCGGCGGTGGACCGGAGATATTAAGGTAGGCATTCAGCCGCTCTGCCGCATCTTTGTTGACGCCGGTGCCAGAGGCCAGACTGGCCTGTTCCATAAACCGCTCGGCAATCTCGTGGGCGCTTCGCCCCCCAACGGCGGTAATACCGGCCAGTGACAACAGGTCTTCAACCACAGCAACAGCAGCATCGCTGTCCTTGCCTTCAAGCGCGGCTAACAAACCGGTTTGGCTGGCGCGGTTGTCCTCACCTTTTGCCATCCGTGCGATCAATGCATGAAGGCGATCCCGCTCGCCGAACACATCCCGCAAGCGGCGTTGCCAAACACGCGGGATATCAAGTGCCTGCAACACAGCGGTGAATAATCCCTCATCGCCAATGCGCACCCGCACATCACGCAGATCGAGCACCTCGGCGCTGCTCAGCGCCAGAGAGAGCATATCCGCATCCGCTGCATCGCTGTCGCGCCGACCAATGGATTCAACACCCGCTTGCAGCGTCTCGCCAAGCTGCCCTGGTTTCTGGCGAAAAACGGGGCCCGCATAGCTAAATGCAGCAACACGCCCGGCGATACCAGAACTCAAATAATGCCGGGCAATTGGAATGGTAAAATCAGGCCGCAGACAAAGATCTGCGCCATCTTCTCCGCTTGTTAAATAAAGGCGCTTGCGCAGGTCCTCTCCGGCAAGGTCCAGAAAGACATCCGCATCTTGCAAAATAGGCGGATTGGCCTCCTCATAACCTGCATCACGGTAAAGGTTGGCCAGCGCAAGCAGGCCACGATCAAACTGCCCCATACTAGCCTCCGTTTTGCCGTTCCGCAGCTTGCGCTGCGAGCAGCTTCTGTACCTCTTCCACCAAGCTGCCGCGCGCAACTGCGAATTGAGCCGGGCGGCTTTCCCGCCACGTCTTGTTATCTTCGATCTCGGCGGACAGGCGCTTGCCTTCAATCAGGTCCTTGATCTGGATTTCACCAGCCTCACGCTCTTGTGAACCCTGAATAATCGCGCAAGGCGCGTTGCGTTTGTCGGCATATTGTAGTTGCTTGCCAAACTGCTTGGGGTTGCCTTGATACATTTCTGCGCGAATGCCTGCGCTGCGTAGCTCCTGCACCATCCGCTGGTAGTGCCCTAGGCTCTCAACATCCTTGTCCATCACGCAGACAACAACAGGGCCAACAATTTCCTCATCGCCCAATTTGCCAAGCACCTTCAGCGCTGCCATCAGGCGAGAAACCCCCACAGAAAAACCTGTTGCAGGCACAGGCTGGCTCATAAAGCGGGAGACAAGCCCGTCATAACGACCGCCGCCACCAACTGAGCCAAAGCGCACCGGGCGCCCCTTCTCATCCTTCACCTCGAAGGTCAGTTCTGCCTCGTAAACGGGCCCAGTGTAGTATTCAAGCCCGCGCACCACTGATGGGTCGATCAAAATGCGGTCATCGCCGTAACCGGAGGCGGCAAAAAGCGCGGCCATATCTTCCAGCTCCTGCACACCTTCCGCACCGGTCTTGCTGTCGCTAACCAATTGGCGCAGGTTACTTACCGTGTCAGTTGGCGTTGTTCCGCCAGCAGATACAAATGCCAGCACAGTATCGGCGGCGTTATCGGAAAGGCCAGCGCCCTTGGTGAAATCGCCGCTTTCGTCTTTGCGTCCCGCACCAAGCAGCAGCTTGACGCCGTCAATGCCCAAGCGATCCAGCTTGTCTACGGCGCGCAGCACTGTCAGGCGCGTGTCGGCATGCTCGTCACCGGCAAGGCCAACGACTTCCATGACGCCGTCCAGAACCTTCCTGTTGTTCACACGGATCACATACTTGCCGCGTTCGATGCCCAGACGCTCCATGTTATCGGAGGCCATCATGCACATTTCCGCATCGGCGGAGACACCCGGCGCGCCAATGGTGTCCGCATCAAACTGCATAAACTGGCGGAAGCGGCCGGGTCCCGGCTTCTCGTTGCGGAATACATAGCCGTTACGATAGGAGCGGTAAGGCTTCGGCAGGCTTTCAAAATTCTCGGCCACATAGCGGGCGAGTGGCGCTGTCAGATCATACCGCAAGCTCATCCACTGCTCGTCATCATCTTGCAGTGAGAACACGCCCGCATTAGGCCGGTCTTGATCTGGCAAAAACTTGCCAAGCGCATCGGTGTATTCAAACAGCGGCGTTTCCACCGGTTCAAAACCGTATAGCTCGTAGGTCTCTTTGATAACGGAGAGCATATGATGCAGCGCCTGAAGCTCAACCGGTTCGCGATCGACAAATCCGCGTGGTAGGCGGGCTTTCAACTTGGCGCTCTTCTTTTTAGCCATCTCATCCGTCTCAATTTTACTAGAACAAATCGCAGCGGCCATGCCCATGAACGGGTGCAGCCGCGTGCAAGTTCCTAGACCATTGCTTGGCGCAGGGCAAGGTGCTGGGGTGCGCCAAAGCGGTGCATTTCCTAATCAAGACTTGCAATAGCCTCAATTGCCGCTAAGTTCCCCCAAAAATCAAAGGTCGGTGCGCGTTTTTTCCGCTCCGTTTCCGGGTCAGTCCGCACCGCCTGCAACGCATAGACGCACAGTTCTGCGAGGTCATAGATGTCCGTAGCGACCGACACCAAGCCGGCAGCAAGCCAGACAACCTCACTGGAGTTGTCGCTGGTATTGCCAACATACAATGAGGCACAAAACCTGCCGCTGGTTGTAGATCTGGTCGAGAAGGCCCTTGCTGGCGTGAACTGGGAAATCATTGTGGTTGATGACAACTCCCCAGACGGCACAACCAAGGTGGCGCGTGAACTGGCGCAAACCAATCCGCGCGTTCGTGCCATTCGCCGCATCGGCCGTCGGGGGCTGTCCGGCGCCTGTATTGAGGGCATGCTGTCATCCTCCGCAAAATTTGTGGCAGTGATGGACGCGGACTTACAGCATGATGAAAGCTTGCTGCCGCGCATGCTGGCAGCCTTGCGCTCTGGTGATTTTGATATTGCGGTCGCCTCGCGCCATGTGGAAGGCGGCGATGTGGGCTCAGGCCTATCAGCAGTTCGCAGTTGGGGCTCCAACCTTGCCAACAATCTGGCTCGAAATCTCTTAAAGGTAACCTTGTCTGACCCTATGAGCGGCTTCTTCATGGTTGCGCGCGACAAGGTGGACGAGTTGGCGCCAAAGCTCTCTTCGCAAGGCTTCAAAATCCTGTTGGATCTTGTTGCCAGCGCCAACGGCACATTGCGTATCAAAGAGCTGCCATTTGTCTTCCGCGAGCGCCAACATGGGGAAAGCAAGTTGGATACGCTGGTAACGCTTGATTACCTTGGCCTGCTGGTTGCAAAGCTGTTCAATGATATGATCTCAGTTCGCTTTCTGATGTACTCCGCTGTGGGGGCAACAGGGGTGATCGTGCATCTGATTACCCTGCAATTGCTGATGTTTGCTGCGCTCTTGCCTTTCACAACAGCACAACTGGCAGCAACAGTCGTCGCCATGACATCGAACTTCATGCTGAACAATCAGCTCACTTATCGGGATCGCCGCCTCAAAGGCCTCGCTTGGTTGCGCGGCTTGCTTTCTTTCTATGTTGTGTGCTCCGTTGGTGTGCTGGCCAATGTAGGCGTTGCCAATTTCATTTACGATGCCCAGCCGCTTTGGTGGTTTGCCGGTGCTGCTGGCGCGATCATGGGTGCTGTCTGGAACTTCGTTGCCTCAAACGCGGTCACTTGGGGGCGCAGCTAATCGGCAGCGTCACCTTTCGGACCATTTGGAGAACCCGGTATGCCTCGAAATGATGCGCAACTGCCCCTGATGCTACGCCCCGTTTCACTGGTGTTGCTTGTGCTGCTGGCCACAGCTGCCCGTCTCGCCACTGGAGCCTACGCAGGCTTGGTCGAGGATGAGGCCTACTACCGACTTTGGGGGCTTAATCCCGCTCTTGGGTATTATGATCATCCGCCCATGGTGGGCTGGTGGATCGCTATCGGGCAAGCTATCGCCGGTGATACCATGCTTGGCGCGCGCGTACTTTCAATTCTCAGTGCCGCCATCGGTTCGCTGGCCATTTGGCGCACGGCTTATGTGCTGTTTGATGCCTGCACCGCCGGGTGGACGGTGCTGCTCTTCAATGCCTCCTTGCTCATGGGCATCGGCGCTATTCTGGTGACGCCAGATGCGCCCTCTGTATTCTTCTGGGGGCTTGGGCTTTGGGCGCTTGCCGAGCTGCAAACGAGCCGCAATGCCAATTGGTGGCTGGCTGTTGGCCTGTTTGCCGGTTTGGGTTTGCTCTCAAAATTTTCTGGTCTGTTCTTAGGGACCGGCATTGTTCTATGGCTGGTGCTTTCAAAAGAGAACCGGCGCTGGTTCGGGGCATGGCAACTCTGGGCTGGTGGACTGATCGCCGTTTTGTGTTTCGCGCCTGTGCTCTATTGGAATGCACAGCATGACTGGATCACCTTTACCAAGCAGTTTGGCCGGGTTGCCGCAGATACTTACACATTGCGCTACATTGGTGAGTTTATTGGCGCGATGGCGGGGCTCATTAATCCGCTTACATTTCTGTTGATCTGTTTTGGTGTAGCTGTCGCGGTGCGTAGGGCACTCAAAGGCCAAGAGCCGTATATCCTGCTGTTGAGCTCCACACTGCCGTTTCTCGCATACCTGTTGTTCCATGCCCTTCATGATCGCGTGCAGGGCAATTGGCCAGCGCCAGTCTACCCGGCACTGATAATGCTTGCAGCACACGCTATCACCAGTGCACCCGCCGCGCGCCGCTGGCCGTTCCGCCTTGGTGTCTTTGCTGCGGTACTCGGTTTTTTGGTCGCCTCACTGGTGATGGCACACACTATCTGGCCGTTGAACACCACTCTTGGCCGCAAAGACCCCACCATGCAGCTACGCGGCTGGCAAGAGGTGGCCGACGTGGTTCGCGCGCAGGCGACGGCCACAGGGGCTAGGGCGATTATCACCACCAGCTATGGCTTTACAGGGCAAATGTCTGAGGCCCTGAAACATGATGGATTGCAGGTCTTTCAGCTTAATCAGCGCGAGCGCTACGCAATGCAGCCAAAGGCGCTGCAAAGCCTGCCGAATGGGCCGCTGCTTTATGTCGTTGAGGATCGCCGCGACCGCCTGTCTGTTGTAGAGGCGAAGTTTGGAGCGGCTCAAAAACTAGCCGAAGCTCCACGCAAAACCGGTGAGACAGTGCTGGAAACTGTACGCATCTACCTTCTCCCGCGTGCAAATTGACCCCGAATAATAAGGGGTTACGCCGTTAATAGCCCCTTGAATCTAAAGGGGTTCCCAGCGCAGGTGCTTGCAGCTCTGCCCACTCGTGGCCTAAACTCGACCCATACAAAAAGAGCAGTTGGGAATTGCAAAGAGTAGGGCAGGTCTCGAAGGGGTGCGCCATGAAGCGCATAATGTTGACGGCGCTGGAGTTCGGCGAAAGCTACAACACAAATAGAGCAATCTGCGAGTTGGTGATGGCTGGCCGTTTGTCTGCTGTTGGCTGCAACGTCACCGGTGAATACTGGGCCAAGGAGTTCTATCAGCTTCGCGATGTTGTCGCCTGGGCAGATCAGGAAACCAAGGTCGGTCTCACCATCTGCTTGAGTGCCCCTGCGATCCCGCTTTCCAACTATTATGGTCGCTTTCCCAAAAAACTGGGGGAGCATATCTCGCCGCGCCCGTTTCCACCATTGTGGCAACAGCGTTTGCGCGCTTTCTTCACAGCTCTGCCAATCACCGCAATTGAAGGAGAAATTGCCCGCCAAATCGATTGTTTTGAAGAGTATTATGCCCGCCCGCCCCAGTTCCTCGCTTTAGAGCACAATTTGGCGCGCTTTGCCCCCCTACAAAAGGCCTTGGTTAAAGCTGCGGGTCTTATGAAAGGGCGGCAACCGGCGCTGGTCGGCCCTCGCGAGGCGCCAAATGCGGAAAGCGCAATGGCGCGGCAGACACGCAAACAAGGGCTACAGTTTCATTATGCAGGCCCGAAGCTACCTCTCTTTAGCAGCAGCGAAGACCTCCGCTCTTTTTTCTGGAATCAACTCGCCAATTTACGTGATTGTGAAATGGTGTTTTGCTCTCCGTCCTATCCAAACGAAACTGCGCCCAAATCCCGCTTGTTTTTCAAAGGGCAATCGGCATTCACCACCAGCCGCGCACAGCACTTAAACTTTTTGAACAGTGAAGAGTTCCCTTTTATGCTCAATGAAAAAGACCTGTTCCTCTTCTAACGTCCCTTCTCAATGAGCTCGATCGTCTCGAAAACTGCGACGCTCTGTCGCGAAAAATCCGAAAATTAACGTTAAGTAATAAGTGCCCATTAGAATTTAATAAAGTGACCATCATTTTGCCCCGAATGCGTGTTTATGAACGAGAAAAATAACGATAATCTTCGGAATTTGTGCAATGAGAGAGTTTAATGAGGTTTTGAAGCAGAGCTTCTCTTTGTCTTCACTTGATCAGATTCAAGCGCAGGCATTGGCGGCAAAAGCGCAAGAGCTCACACTAAAAGCCGGGACGACCCTTTTTGAAGCGGGAGACCCTGGAAACGGTTGCTACGCGGTGCTGGAAGGCTCCTTGAAAGTTTCCGTTGTTTCCGTTGATGGTTCAGAGCAGCTGCTTGCGGTGTTGGGCCCGCAATCACTGGTGGGAGAGCTCGCGCTGCTTGATGGCCGTGATCGCTCGGCAACAGTAACTGCGCTCAAGCCGACAAGACTGGCGTTCATCTCCAAGCACAACTTTTATGCGTTTGCAGATGCCAATCCGCAGGTCTACCGCGACATGTTGGCGATTGTTTCCAGTCGGCTGCGTAATGCCAACGACGCCTTGGCCGCCCGCTCATTCCTGCCCTTGCCCGGCCGCGTTGCGCAAACACTGCTGCAACTGGCGGATACGTTCGGAATGACCGTCGACAATGGCAAGTTGCTCATTCACTACAAGATCTCCCAATCCGAAATCGCTAATATGGCAGGCGGCGCAAGAGAGAATGTCAGCCGCATTCTCAATGCATGGAAAAGGGAAGGGGTTGTTAGCCGTCTTTCGGGGTACTACTGCCTCGAACGACCTGAGGTGCTACGAGCTGCCGCAGAACTTTAACGCTTTTAGCGTTTATACTGATCTCCCAATAAAGCGCGCTGCACCAGCGCCAAGCAACAAAGAGGGAAATGCAATGTCTCTTCAAACGCAAGTTTTTGATATTCGCGAGGGTGCAGCTGCAAGCCCGGTGCACGAAAGCCTGACCGCGACGCAAGTGGAAGCGTTCACAAAGCGGCACTGGGCCTTGTTGTTGCAAGATCAAAAGCTGTCGGCGATCTTCCTTAGCGCAATCGAGGATGAAGAAGAGCACTTGCATCGCTCTGCCGCATTCTGGCAATGTGCGCTGCGAAAGACAGGTGGATATAGTGGCCGCCCGCTTGCGAAATATATGGCACAGGCAGATAAGCTTGATGAAGAGGCAGCCGCTATGTGGTTGACGCTTTTCCAACAGGCGGCCTCTGAAAACTTTGAGGCTAAAGCTGTCGCGCCTGTTTGTGCGCTGGCATCTAAGCTACATGCCAGTGTCACAGCGGCGATGCGCGCCAAGCGGGTCGCCTAATGCTTGCGTGAGTGGCGTGCACTAAAACTTTAACGAGGGACCATGTCATCACCAGAAATTTTTGAAACTGACGTTGTGCCGCAAGGTGAGTTAACAACCCGCACCATGGCGATGCCTAAAGACACCAACGCTTCGGGCGACATTTTTGGTGGCTGGGTGCTCTCGCAAATGGACATCGCGGCGGGAATTTGTGCGGCGCAATCGACAGGCAAGCGTGTGGTGACGGTGGCGATTGATAGCATGACATTCATTCGCCCTGTCAAAGTCGGCGATGTCATGTGTGTTTATACCAAAGTCAAGCGAGTTGGAAACACCTCCCTCAATATTGCCGTTGAAGCATGGGCACTGCGCGCGCTAACTGGTGAGCGAGAGAAGGTAACCAATGCCGTTTTCACGTTTGTTGCCGTTGATGAACAGGGGCAACCCTCGCCAATTGATCCAGCACGCAAGGCATTGTTTACTGACGACTAAAACGCATCACCATAACAACTTGGATAAACAAGTATGAGCGAAACGATCCCTGTGTTGCCAGCAGGTGCGCGGACTCCGCTGGATGAAACAATAACCCCGCAGCAAATAAACGAACTGGTTGAGTGTTTTTATGCAAAGGTGCGCGCACATCCCTCGCTAGGCCCTGTATTTGCCGAGACCATTCAGGATGATTGGCGCCCGCACTTGCAAAAGATGAAGCACTTCTGGGCCTCTGTTTTGCTCAAGACAGGCACCTATAAGGGCAAGCCGGTTCCAGCCCATGCCAAGCTGCAAGCACTCGCGCCAGAGCACTTTGATGAGTGGATGGATTTGTTCGCTACCGAAGTTGAGCGGATTTTTGCGCCATCTGCAAGACCGAAAGTTATGGCGGTGGCGCAGCGCATTGCGCAAAGCTTGTGGCTTGCAAAGTTTGCCAGCCCCTTTGACAACCCGCCAACAGAATTCGGCAGCACGTCACACAGCCAAAGCTAACAAGCTGAAGTAAAATGCTTGCCGCTAACGCTTGTTAAAAAGTTCTCGCCTGAGTTTTTGCCGGATCCGGGCGAAGGTCTCGGGATGACGCGATACACAGTCATAAAACAGTTGCTCATCAATTGCGCTATGACAGCCCGCGCCCCAAAGCGCGATAAGTTGCAGGAATCTATTCTGCCGCTCGTTTGCAGCGAGAACCGGGGCAGACAATGCTGCGTTGCGCGGGGAGAGCCGCGCGCGCGCACCTTTTTCAAGCAGCACCACCTCAAGGCGCGGCACCGCGGCCTCTGCGCTTTGCTGAACGCGCGAGGGCGCTGCGCTGCTAAGGTTGTCTTCTACCCACACCGCCTGTGAGTCTCTTGTAAGATCCAACAAAAAATCCTCCTTCGGTTTCCCCAAGGAGGACTGGCGCAAATACGTTTGACCGCTGGTTACTGTGCAAGCAAAAGCCAGAGCACAATCACATCCCAAAAACGCGGAGACCACCTTGCCGGTCAGGCAGGTTGGCGAGGGCGCCAGCCCTTCTCTTGATGATGAATTTCAATTGCCACGAAACTAAGGCAAATGCAAGCGATTTGGCAGCAACAAACTCATACTTGAAGGAACGGGCTTAAAGCGTAGCGCCGCAAGACTGAGAAAACCTTACAAGCAATCCCTGTGTTCTACGGGATCTTGCAAGACTTTTGCCATCAGTTACTTCACATCCTCCGTGAAATCGCGTCTCACTTAAGGACACAGGCCGAACGCGAAGGGAGTACCCAAAATGAATGTTCAGCTCGATCCGGACATCACGCCGCTTCGGTTAAAAAATTTCTCTCTGGCGGGTCTGAAATTTCAACAGGACATCATCGAGCAGCGCTTTAGCGTGGCGGCCGACACGCTCAGCTACAGCATCGCACAATTGCCGCTTATGGTCTTTGCCCACGAAAGTGCGCCAACAAATACTCTGGCAAGCTTAATGAGCGCCGACGGTTTTGAGATTGATAGTGCAGGAGCCTATTTTTACGCAGCAGTGGCCAGCGCTCAGCCGCTAGCAGCGCTATTCGCCGAGCCAGATCAGCATGCCAGCCAGTTTAAACCGGTTACCATTTCCAATCGGGATGACCGTGTCTGGCGAAACTACTATGCAATGAGCTTTAATCTGGGCTTTAGTGCCGCGCAAATGCGCGCCTCTATCGCGCAAATGATCAAACTTGCCGATAACGTGAGTACGACACGTTTTCTTGAGCTGTTTGATAAGCGTAACCAACCCCGAGGCTCTAGCTTTCTCTTCGTAAACGAAGGGCGCTTCGGCGGCACGTTCTGGGGGCAGTTAAATGGCGGCTGGCCTGGTGCCTTTAGCGCTTACAGCTATTTACCATTTCGCTTGTGTCGTGTGCTATTGAGTAAAGACAGTGCAGAAGCGCTGTTTGACGGCGAACCCGACAGCCAGAAGCAGCAAAGTGTCCGGCTTTGGGAAAAGCTGCATAGCCAAGGTGATGCAGGAATGCCGGAACGGACTTTGGCCACCATAGGAGCAGCACAGAGTTTTTTTGAGACAAGTCGTGTTGCATTGCCTGACGGGGTTGTTGGACCAGCCAATGTTCCTGCGCAGCTGGAGATATTACAGCGTTATCAGCAAAAAATTCGCGTTCCCGGTCAAATGGGGAACACCGAGGTAAAAGCGGATACTCCGTTCTTTTCACTCAACTATCTACGTGAAAACAACTCGGTCTTCAATTTGCCCGCGTACAATCCTGACGATACTCAAATTCATGCCCAATATATCGGCGCGCAATATCAGAACATATTAGAGATGATTGCGGCCTTTGATGTAAATTAGCGAAGCCCCATCCGCACACAACCGTGCAAAAAAAGGGCACCCACAAGAGGTGCCCAATTCTTCGATAGCTTTGAGTAGCGTGGCTTAGAAGCCCATGCCGCCCATGCCGCCCATGCCGCCGTCCATTGGTGGCATTGCAGGACCTGCATCTTTCTTAGGCAGCTCTGCAACCATCGCTTCGGTGGTGATAAGCAAACCAGATACAGAAGCAGCATCCTGCAGGGCGGTACGAACCACTTTGGTAGGATCGATGATGCCTGCTTCAACCATGTTGACATACTCTTCACGCTGTGCGTTGAAGCCAAAGTTGCCGTCGTTGTTTTCTAGTACTTTGGAAACCACGATAGAACCTTCAACACCGGCGTTTTCAACGATCTGGCGGATCGGAGCTTCCAGAGCGCGCAGAACGATCTTGATACCAGCTTCGATGTCAACGTTGTCGGAAGACAGGGCAGCAACAGCAGCCTTTGCACGCAGCAGCGCAGTACCACCACCTGGAACGATACCTTCTTCAACCGCAGCGCGGGTTGCGTTCAGAGCATCGTCGATGCGGTCTTTACGCTCTTTCACTTCGATTTCGGTTGCACCGCCGACGCGGATAACAGCAACACCGCCAGCCAGTTTAGCCAGACGCTCTTGAAGTTTTTCACGGTCGTAGTCAGAAGTGGTTTCTTCGATCTGAGCTTTGATCTGTGCAACACGAGCTTCGATGTCGGACTTGTCGCCAGCACCGTCAACAATGGTGGTGTTCTCTTTGGAAATGTTAACTTTTTCCGCAGTACCCAGCATGTCGATTGTGACGTTTTCCAGCTTGATGCCGAGGTCTTCAGAGATCACGGTACCACCGGTGAGGATCGCGATGTCTTCCAGCATTGCCTTACGACGGTCGCCGAAGCCTGGTGCTTTAACAGCAGCAATTTTCAGACCGCCACGCAGCTTGTTCACAACCAAAGTTGCGAGTGCTTCACCTTCAACGTCTTCTGCAATGATCAGCAGCGGACGGGAAGACTGAACAGCGCTCTCAAGGATTGGCAGCATTGGCTGAAGGTTGGAAAGCTTCTTCTCGTGCAGGAGAATGAGTGGCTTTTCCAGATCAGCGATCATTTTTTCTGTGTTGGTGCAGAAGTAAGGAGACAGGTAACCGCGGTCAAACTGCATACCTTCAACAACTTCCAACTCTGTTTCCAAAGACTTAGCTTCTTCAACAGTGATAACGCCTTCGTTACCAACACGCTGCATTGCTTCGGCAATGTCTTTACCAACCTGCTCGTCACCGTTTGCAGAGATTGTACCAACCTGTGCAACTTCTTCAGAAGAAGAAATGGACTTGGAACGTGCTGTCAGGTCTGCAATTGCAGCAGAAGTTGCAAGATCAACACCGCGCTTCAGGTCCATTGGGTTCATGCCAGCAGCAACGAACTTTGCACCTTCTTTAACGATAGCCTGCGCCAGTACAGTCGCAGTGGTGGTGCCGTCACCAGCAATGTCGTTGGTTTTGGAAGCAACTTCGCGCACCATCTGCGCGCCCATGTTTTCGAACTTGTCTTCCAGTTCGATTTCCTTGGCAACAGAAACACCGTCTTTGGTGATGCGTGGTGCGCCGAACGATTTGTCGAGCACAACGTTACGGCCTTTAGGGCCGAGGGTAACTTTTACAGCGTTTGCTAGGATGTCGACGCCTTTAAGCATTTTATCGCGGGCATCAGAACCGAACTTGACTTCTTTAGCAGCCATGGTTTGTCTCACTTATATGTTGGATCAAAGAAAAAAGAAGGTGACAGCAAAGGGGAAAGGCTTAGCCCAGAACACCCATGATGTCGGATTCTTTCATGATCAGCAGCTCTTCGCCGTCGATCTTTACTTCGGTACCAGACCACTTGCCGAACAGAACGCGGTCACCGGCTTTAACATCCAGCGCGATCAGCTCGCCATTGTCTTTGCGTGCACCGCCGCCTACTGCAACGATTTCGCCTTCCTGTGGCTTCTCTTTAGCAGTGTCTGGAATAATGATGCCACCGGCAGTCTTTTCTTCAGACTCGATACGGCGAACGACAACACGGTCGTGGAGCGGACGAAACTTCATAGTTTGGCTCTTTCTCTCATGCGCAGATGCCCCAAACAAAGGCAGCACCTAAAAACGCTCAAGGTTAAAAACAATTGAGAGGATGCACCCCCCAAGGCAATCTTGCCCGAAGGCGTGCACCGCTAGCACTCCCAAAGGCAGAGTGCTAACAACGGAAAAAGAGATAGTAAGCGCAACTACCCCTGTCAAGGATCGTCCGGCAAAAAAATGTCAGCCAAAAGACATCGCGGGGAAACCTGAAATTCACCGGGTTTACAAGCGCATTTCCAGTAAAAAAACAGGGCAACACATTCGTAATTGTTTAGAGAATTTAGTGGTAATCGCGGCCTCACTGGATGCAAAAGTGTGCTCGCGCCAATGAGCCCGCACGTTCGGCCTGAAAAACCCCTCAAATGCATGGGGGAAATTGCTTCAGTTTTCCACTATATAAACAGTGGGGTAGTGGTCTGGGTCGTTACGTGCATCCACGATGCGGCGGCACTTAGTTTTCGAAGGGGAGATAATGGAATGCGCAGTGCCAAAGATGTATATGACTTCTGGTTTATCGAGCACTCAAAGGAGGATTGGTTCGCAGCCAGCGAAACCTTCGATAAAGAAGTATACGATGGCTTTGCCAGCACGCACGGCGCGGTGACAAGAGGAGAGGGCTTCGTTTGGCGCTCAACACCCAAAGGACGCCTTGCCGAGATCATCGTGCTGGATCAATTTTCACGCCAGCTCTTCCGAGATAAGGCCAAGGCCTTCGCTTATGACAGTATGGCGCTTGTTCTGGCGCAGGAGGCCATTGGGGTGGGGGCGGATAAGCAACTCACCGAAATTGAGCGTTCATTCCTGTATATGCCGTTTATGCATTCTGAATCCTTGGTGATCCACGCGGCGGGACTTCGTCTTTTTGAACAAATTGGTGAGGAGTATGCCCAGTTTGAACACCGCCATATCGAGGTGTTGCAGCGATTTGGCCGCTATCCAAAGCGCAATGCAGCGTTAGGGCGTAACTCGACACCGGAAGAACTAGATTACATGCAAGCGTCTGCACAGCGGATGTTCTAGCGCTCTGCGCGAATGCAAACAAAAAGCGCCCTCGTTTTAGGAGGGCGCTTTCTAGTCGGCCAACAAAGCTTGCCTTACTCGCTGATTTCTAGCGGTAGGGAGAAGCTTCCGTTTTTCGTTGAATTTTGATCGTTAAAAGTCACTTCAAGCGTATAGCCACCGGCTTGTAACCCTGCCAGATTGAAGCTGAGTGAGCTTTGATACTCATGCGCCCGGTTGTGCCCGGCACTGTGCAACTTGGCAAAGCCACTCTGTTCTGCAAGAACCTGACCGGTGCTGTTGCGCAGCGCAAAATCAACACTAAGATCAATAGTGGTCAATCCATCCTGCTTGCCATAACCGTAACCAACCGGCTCCGCGTAGACATGCAAGGTCTCGCCATCAGTAAAGCTGTTACCCTCGCGCACATCATAGATGCCATAGCCTGTCGCAGGTGCCTTGACAAACGTTGCCGCTGTAAAATGTAGTGGCGCGGCAGTCCACGCTGCGGAGAGCGCCTCTCGTGCAGCCTCAATGCTGCTGTCCTGTGCAAGTGCGCCCGCGCTTGAGCCAATAATCGTTGCTGCCACTACAGCTCCGCGCGCCGCGGAGGAAATTCTAGAAAAATGACGCGGCATTCTCAAATACCCCTTGATCCCAGAGTGTAAACCCGTTGCCTTAGGTCTTCTCTGGCCAGTCTCTACCTAGTTGCCGCTGGTATATCCGGTATTGTAAGACTTCACAATAACCCACTTTAAAAACAAATCGGCGAACACTACCTATACTAGTTGCGCCAAATAGAGAAATGCAACCACACCAATCGCCGCGCATTATCTCTAGGTATAGATGAGAGGAGTGCCGTCTTCACGGGCTAGCGTGTAGACCGCCAAGCACTTTGCTTATGTTCTGATGATGTGTTGCCGGCATGGTGGCTTGCTTTTGCTGGAAGCTTTGGCGCCGCCTATAAATCGTTGAGGGGCTGATTTCCAGTGCCGATGCTGCCAGCGACACATTACCGCCAAATCGCTCCACCACCTGCTCGATAATACGCATCTCCTGCAGCCACAATGGCTCTATCTCGCTGTACGGAGAAGAAAAAGCCGTGTCAGAAGAACGTTGTCCTTGCAAAAGTTGCTCTGGTAGTACGTCCACATCAATGACAGGGCCTTCATGACAGACGGAGAGCTGTTGTACCATGTTATTAAGTTCACGAAGGTTTCCCGGCCACGTGTATCCTTGAAGTGCCTCCAGTGCCGCTTGGCTAAAGGCAAGTGGGCCCTCTTTTCGTTTGCGGGTATGCTGAGTGAGGAAATAGCGCGCGAGCAGCGATATATCCTCACCACGCTTTTTCAGGCAGGGGAGCTCAAGCGGCAAGACATGGAGCCGATAGAACAGCGCCTCGTTGAAACGGCCTGCGGCTATCTCGTCGGTCATTGAGCGAGCGCTTGCGCAAATCACACGAATATCAAAGGCTTGTGCTTCAGATGCGCCGCAAAGCTGTGCGCGTCCTGTGTCGACAAGTTGAAGCAGCCGAGTCTGCAACTGGGAAGGAAGTGCGCCAATATCATCAAGGAACAAAGTGCCGCCATCGACCAGTTCAAGCGCCCCTTTGCGGCGCCCTTCGCCCGATCCGTTGCCAAACAACGCGGCCTCAATCATATCTTCAGGCAAGGTGCCGCAATTTAGGCTTTGAAATGGCATGCCACGGCGGCGGGAACGTTGGTGCAAAGCTTTGGCACAAAGTGTTTTACCGGTTCCCGGTGCCCCGGAAATAAACACTGGCGCACTCGCGGCTGCCAGTCGCAAAATTTGTTCATAAACTCTTTGCATCACAGCGCTTTCGCCCACCATGCCCTCGAAACTTACCACCGGGCTGGGGTCTACAACAATTGGAGCTGTGTTTTGCAATAGCGCATCACGCAACTGGCACTCTTCCAGCTCTCCCTCACGTGGTAGCTTGCGTTTTTGCCGCTTGAGAATAGGCAGAACTTTGCTCACCAGCCTGTCCAGATCCAGCGGTTGCGCTAGTACTTCATGCGCGCCATCGCGCATGCGCTCCATGGCGCGGCTAATAGAGTAGTTTTCTTCTAGGGCAATCACCACTGTGTCGGGGCATCGCTCAACCAGCAAAGTAAGCGCACAGCTTTCCTGTAGGGCGGAACTGTCGACAAATAGCAGGTCAAACCTGCGAAAATCGAGATCGCGGTGCAAAACGCCAGAGCTCATATAACACTCTGGCGGGCGATTGGGCGCAAACCCCTCACAGACGAGCCTCTCGAGCGCGCGGCATTGTGCCGGGGCAGGGACGAGAATGCCAATACGTAAGGAAGAATAGTCATCCGGTCCCGATTCCATAAATGCAAATCCTGCTCTTTACTGTTTGCTTAACCCACGCGCCTTGCAGGGTTTTGCTAGCGCCAAGTTTGTGCATTTAGGGTTAATAGAAAGTGACTAGCGCTGTTGATATCTGTGTGCCACAACAGCTTTGCACGCTCACGTCCGCTATAATCATCAGGTATTACCCTGCTAAAGCAGGTAGTCGCACTCACAGAACTGTGCATGAGACCTAGAGAAATTAAGCGATTAAGGAAACTTTAAGGGGACAACCCCGGTTATCCATCGCTTTCGCTCCTTTGAGATTCGCTGTGAAAACGCAAATGCGGCAAAATCTGCCTAGGCAAATTATGATTCGACAGACATCGGTAGGGAATGAATAGAGCGGCGAACATATTAATAGGGGCGTGCATGGTGGTTATTGCGTCGTCTCTTGGCGCATTGCTGGTGTTTCAATTCGACCGGCCGGTGATAGAGGCACTGTCGCTTTCGCTCACCCTATTCTGCACCATGCTCGTGCTGCACACAGTCTACAGTCGGGATAACCGTAGCAATGCAGCCACCAGCAGTGTTGAACAGTTGGAAGAGCGCCTTGCGGAAATCGATGATGATGTGTTGCATCTGGAAGGGCGCCTCTCTGGAATGGAGAAGGACCTACCGCGCAAGGTACAAAAAGAGGTCGATCCTCTGTTCGCCGAGGTTGAGGTCATTGGATCTTTGGTCAAGCAAATGGCCGAAGCAATGGCGGATATGGAAGGGCGTATCGACGACCAGGGCGTCGCCTTGGAAGACACGCGCCGCCAACAGGCATTATTGCAAGCCCCCCAGCTTGAAGCCCCGCAAAGCGCCCTGGCAGAGCCAGCACTTACCCGTCCAGCATCACCAAGCGCGTATGCTGCACGAATGGCAGCGGAATCCCTTGCTCCGCAGGATCTTGATGTGGGGCTGGACGAAGACGGCGAACCGGCAAGGTCCACCTCAGCGCCGCGTATGCCGCGCCCTGATCCGCAGCTGGCTGCAGAAATCCGCGCCGCTATAGATGCGAGCCGTGTTGATCTTTATTTGCAGCCCATAGTCACCCTGCCGCAGCGCCGGGTGCGCTACTACGAGGCCTACACCCGCCTGCGTACGCTGGAAGGGAACCTACTGGAGCCAACGCAGTTTATTGCAGAGGCTGAGCGCAGTGGTCAGATGCCCGCGATCGACAACATCCTATTGTTTCGCTCGCTGCAGATTATCAAGCGCCTTACCGCCCGCAATCGCGATGCCGCCCTTTTCTGCAATCTTTCTCCAAGTACGCTGGTGGATGAAGATTTCTTTCCCGGCTTTCTGGAGTTCGTTCGCGCCAACGAAACGTACACCGACCAACTTATCTTTGAGTTTGCGCAGGCAGATGTGGCGGCCATGGGCCTTATCGAGCATGAGAGCCTCGCCGCGTTAGCTGAGCTTGGCTTCCGCTTCTCGGTAGACCGTATCACCGATCTGCGCATGGATTTCCGCGCGCTTGCCGATAAAGGTTTCCGCTTCGCCAAGGTCAATGCCGCTCGCCTGATCTCACAGGATGAAAACGTAGAGCACGGCAATATTCACCCCGCTGATTTTGGCGCGTTGCTGGGTCGCTATGGCATCGAGTTAATCCCGGATCATGTAGAGACAGAGGCCGAAGTCCTAGAGCTTATCGAGATGGAACTGCGCAGCGCACAAGGCTATCTCTTCTCCGCACCGCGACCGGTTCGCGCCGACGTTCTGCAAGGGGCGTTAAAGCCACGGGCTGTTAACACAGCCTAATTGTTTGGGCCGCGGTTCACAGGTGCAGATACAAAAAAGGCAGGACCAGGTGTGATCCTGCCTTTTTGTTAAGTGTGGCTCGCTGTTAGTCCGCTTTCGTTGGCCCTACGGTAACAATTGTTGGTTTCGAGCCACCAAGCAACCGCCCTGCCACCCGCTTGATATCCTCAAGTGTAACTGCGTCTATCAAGCTGTTGCGTGTGTCCAGATACTCGGCCCCCAGTCCGGAAAACTGAATGCCTACCAGTTGGTCCGAAATTGCCGAGGAACTGTCAAAGCCAAGCGGATAGGAGCCAGTCAAATATGATTTGGCAAGCGCCAGTTCTTCTGCCGTCGGGCCTTGGGTCGCCATTCTTTCCAGCTGCGCTTCTATAACGCTTAAGGCCTCGCCTGCCTGCGCTGCGCGTGTGCTGGTTTGCCCGAGCAATAAACCGGCATGGGCATAAGGCACCAGATAGCTGCCAACAGAATAGGAGAGCCCGCGCTTTTCCCGAACTTCATCATAGAGCCAAGAAGAGAAACTGCCGCCTCCTAGAATGTGGTTCATCACATAGGCCGCGATGTAGTCCGGATCATCACGTTTCAAGCCCGGATAGGCAAACTGAATGATCGTCTGCGGGCTTGCCGCTTCCACATGCACGGTTTTGTCAGCAACAGGCACAATGTCAGGCACCTTGTTAAGCTGCGCCTTTTGGGGGAGGGCACCAAACACTTTGTCCAGCTGTACCCCAAGCTCTTTGGCATTAATAGCACCGACGACAGCGATACTCATGTTATCACGGGCCAGAAGCGCTTCGCGCTGTGCTTCAAGCTCCGCTTTGCTAAGGGGGGCTAAAGATGCCACAGTTCCGCCGGTCGGGCGAGCATAAGTGTGGCCTTCAAACAGTGTGTTGCGCATTGCCTCGCGCGCTAAGGTGCGCGGCTTCTTCGCATTGCGTTCGATCCCGGCAATCATTTGCTGTTTGATGCGCGTCAACGCTTCATCGTCAAACCGCGGCGCATTCAGTGCCAGCCGCAACATCTCGAAGCTGTCCTCTTTGTTGAGCTCGAGGCTGCTCAACGAAGCATTAAAGCTGTCGCGCCCGGCGCTAAACCCGAGCCCCATCGCAAGGTCCTCTTGCCGCGCTTTAAAAGCCTGCGCATCAAACTCCCCCGCACCTTCATCAAGCGTCGCAGCCAGATAAGTTGTAAGCCCTTCCTGGCCGGTAGGATCTTGCGACGCACCTCCGCGCCATGCCACATCAACACTGATCAGTGGCACGGAGTAATCCTCAACCAGCCATGCCTTGATCCCGCCCGGGCTGGTGATTTGCTGCAGCTCAATAGCTCTTGCGTGTGGCGCATAGGTTACAAGCGCTGCAAACAGCAGAATTGCCATGCTTAGTGCCTGCAATGCGGTGCTTTGCACTTGATTCATCACGAAATTGCCCTCTGCCGCTATGAAAGGAGAATTCTGGTTATTTGCCTGCATTTGCACTCTCCTTGACGCTCTTTTCGAGCGGCATCAACCGGCTTTGCAGTGCTGGGGTAGAAAGGTAAGTCATTGCAGCCTCTTGTACCTGCTGCGCGGTTACGGCGGCTTGATATTGATTGATGCTTTGTACCTGCTCAACAGATCTGCCTGTAGTGAGCGCGCTGCCAAAAATCTGTGCCAATGTTTCTTGATTATCTTGCGCATAAACCGCACTGGCGAGCATAGAGCGCTTGGAGCGAAGCAACTCTTCGGCGCTCACACCGTCCCTAGCGATCGCGGCAATCGTTTTGCGGATTTCATCGGCAATCTGCTCAAAGCCAACCCCTTCTTTAGGCGCGGCATAAGCAATAATGCGGCTGCTGTCCAATGCATCGGAGGAGTACCAGGCGCCCACAGAAGTTACGAGTTTCTTGTCTAGGAGAAGTTCTTTGTAAAGCCTGCTGTTAGGCCCGCCGCCCAGAATATCGACAAGCACCTGTAGAACCGCCGCTTCTTGCATGCTGCTGCTATGCGCGCTTGGCGCAAGCCACCCCAGTTGTAGCAAGGGCTTGCCAACTTGCGCATCGTGCAACGAAACAATACGCCGTCCCGGCAGGGCCTGCACCTGAGGCCGAATGCGTGGTTCAGGCTCTGCGCGCCGCGCAACTTTGCCGTAAGTGTCCTTGGCCAACTGCAGCACTTCTTCAAACGTCACATCACCGGCAACAATCAACACCGCGTTATTGGGGGTGTAATACTTGTTGTAAAAGTTGATGGCATCGTCCAACGAAAGCTGTTCGATTTCATCTCGCCAGCCAATGATCGGAGTGCCGTAGGGATGGTTGACATAAAGCGCCTGATTGAAGCTCTCTGATAAGCGGGCAGAAGGCGAGCGGTCTACCCGTAAGGCGCGCTCCTCCAGCACCACTTCACGTTCTGGATCAACTTGTGCCTCTGTGAGCACCAGATTGGCCATGCGATCCGCTTCGTAGCCCATAACCATGGGCAGATGTTCTTTAGCCACGCGCTGATAATAGGCCGTGAAATCTTGTGAGGTGAAGGCGTTTTCCTGCCCACCGACCTCGGCAACCGCTTTTGAAAACTTGCCTTCCGGCGCGGCTTTTGTGCCTTTGAACATCAGGTGTTCTAAAAAGTGGGCAATACCGGATTCGCCAGGTGCTTCATCGGCAGCTCCTACTTTATACCACACCATATGTGTAACAACTGGTGCTCTATGGTCGGGAATGACTACAAGCTCCAGGCCATTGGCAAGTGTTGTATGCTCAACATGATCACCGCCAATTTTCAGCTTTGAAAACTGGTTGATCATCACATCCTGACCGGTTGTTGAATTGGGCTCGCTCGCATTGCCAGCCGTGGCGCAACCGGCAAACAACGCCAAACTACCAATGATAATAAATGGTTTTAGGGCCATGATATCCTTTACCTTAGCCGCCAGCATGCGGCTCTCAGTGTTAATGGCTCGCATCATAGGCACAAGCTTAGCCGCTGCCACGTGAATTATTGGTAATCTTTACGCAAGGGAATTTGGGCGAGCGCAACACGCGCTCGCAGCTCAAGGCCGCCAGACAAAGCTACAGATTCCAATAAGAGATGCCTCGAACGGCCTATCAACCTGAGAAGGTAGGCGTGGCCGCAAAAAATAATGGGGAGCTTTCGCTCCCCTCATTTTTTGCTGTCGCAAGCACTGCCGTATAAACCGGCGCGCGCCGGGTGCAGTGCCCTAACATAAAACGCAAAAGCTAGTTATTGTTTGCTCATATCAATGCGCTTGCCCTCATCAATGAGCTTCTCTTCCTTGCGCTTGGCCGCTTCCTCAGGTGTTTCTTTGTCGCTCTTAACTTTAAAGGCGTAACCAGCTTCAGGTGTAGAGTATGCAATTGGAGGCTCTGTCAGATAGCGCCGCTTTGGCAAGCACTTGACCGGGTCATCCTCGCACTTCGTTGCTTCTTCGCCCTTCATTTTTGCTTTTGCATCGCGGTACTTCTTCTCCAGGTCTTTCATTTCCTCAGGAGTAAGGACCTCGCCATCAGCGATGCGTGCTTCGAGTTTCTCGGCCTCGTAGTCGCGTGCTTTGTGTTTTCGCTTTGCGCGGTATTCACGCAGCGCCGGATGCCCTTGCATTTGTTCTGCGCTGAGGGGCTGACCAAACTCGGTCTTGTAAAACTCTTGGATCTCTTTGATCTTTGCCTCGCGCGTATCTTCCGGCCAATTGGCTGCCAGTGCCTTTAAGTCGCGCTGGTCCGGTTCTGGCAGCTTCTTCAGATCCGCTGGCATAACCAAAGGCACACGTTCCTTGTACTCGATAGATTTGCCAGCATTCCCGCCGAGCAATGCGGACATGAGTATGGAAGTTGCGCCGCTGTCTTCTTTGCTGCTGCCGTCATCAAAGCTGTCCAGAGAACTGGCACAAGCGGTCAGGCCTACACCTAAAACCGCCACAAGGGCGAAACGAGAAGCGAAATGTACGTAACGGCTCTGCACTATGACATCCTTTAAAAGCTCGCCTCAAATATGAGGCTGCTTTGCCAAAACCTGTTCTCCAATTGGTTTTTGTGTCCCGCAGATGGAATCAATAACCCGGAGATATCTGCTGATAATTGTTAGTTGCCGGCAGCGATAACGCAACAACCGGACAGCAATAAGGCAAGTTTTAATCTAACTGTCCTTGCCTTTCCCCAGAATAATACTCTCAAAAACCATAATAGCGGCGCCAACCACGATGAGCACATCCGCCAGATTAAACACGTACCAGCTAAATGTTCCAACGTGAAAATAGATGTAATCAACCACCTTGCCGTAGACTACACGGTCCACGCCATTGCCAAGCGCCCCGCCCAGTATCAGTGCCAAAGCCCAGAGCTCGATACGTGAGGTTGAGCGTACACTCCACAGCCATAAGGCTATGGAAGCAGCAACTGTGAAACCGGCAAGAAAGATCTGCCCCATTAGACTTTCTTGCTGGAACAAACCATAGGAAATGCCTTTGTTCCAAACCAGCACCAGATCAAGAAACGGAAGCACGGGGGTCAACCCAAAGGCACCGAACTCGTGCACATGTACGATCCAATACTTGATAAGCTGGTCAAGAACCAAGCCAAACCCGGCAAGCTTCAGCACAAATGAACTGGAATTCCCCCAAAACCTAAGGTTTTTCAGCAATGGTTACGCTCTCCTGCGAATATCACTTGTTCTAAATTTCCTTTGGGAAAAGGGGGAGGGCTTACGCCGTCCCCTCCAGTTCGCGTAACGCTGCAGCATCGCGCAAGGTCACCTCAGGATAATCGGCATCCTGTCCCACCTCAGGTAAGATCTTCCAAGAGCGAGCACACTTATTACCTTCAGCAAGGGCTGGCACAACGCCAACACCTGCCACATCTTCCAAAGCGAATGCACCAGATGGGGCAGCCTCGCCCTTGAGATCCAGCTGAGAGGTAATTGCGATTTCCGCCATATCCAGCCCGTCAAGTGCCGCCATCAACTCGCCATTGTCAACAAACACCTGTGGGTGCGCTTCTAAAGAAGAGCCAATGCGCTTCTCGCGCCGCTCGATCTCCAACGCACCGGTGATGACGCGGCGAACGGTCTTTACCTTTTCCCATTTGGAGGCAAGGGCATCATTGCGCCATTCCGCCGGAATAGTCGCAAACTGCTGCAAGTGGATAGAGGAGGCCTGCTCCCCATAGCGATAACCCCATGTCTCTTCCATGGTAAACGGCAGGATAGGAGCCATCCAAACTGCAAGATTACGGTACAGCTGCTCGATCACATAGAGGCAGGCTTTCCGCTTCACAGAGGACGGCGCATCGCAGTATAGCGCATCCTTGCGCACATCAAAGTAGAATGCAGACAGCTCAACTGTCATGAAGTTAAACAGTGCGGCGAACACTTTTTTGAAGTTGAAGTCACCATAGGCTTCTCGCACCAGCACATCCAGCTCGGCCAACCGGTGCAGCATCAGCTGTTCCAGCTCAGGCATATCGGAAAGCGCGATTTCCTCACCCTCATAGTGCCCAAGAGAGCCAAGCATAAAGCGCAGGGTGTTGCGCAATTTGCGATAGGCATCCACGTTGGTTTTTAGGATCTCCTGACCAATGCGCTGGTCTTCGGCGTAATCGACAGAGCCAACCCAGAGGCGCAGAATGTCGGCGCCGTATTGCTTGATGACGTCTTGCGGCGCAACTGTATTGCCCAGAGACTTAGACATCTTGCGACCCTGCTCGTCCATGGTGAAACCGTGGGTCAGAACTGCATCATAAGGGGCATGACCACGGGTGCCGCTGCTCTCCAGCAAGGATGAATGGAACCAGCCGCGGTGTTGGTCAGTACCCTCTAGATACAGCACATAGTCATCACCGCCGAGGCCTTTACGGTTCGGATTCAGGTCTTCTCGCTGCTCCATACAAAACGCATGTGTGGAGCCGGAATCAAACCACACGTCCAAGATGTCACGAACCATCTCATAATCGTCTGCGGCGTACTCAGCACCCAAGAAGCGCTGCGCGGCCCCTTCAGCGAACCAAGCGTCAGCGCCTTCAGCCTGAAACGCCTCAAAGATACGCGCGTTGACCGCTTCGTCTTTCAGAACTTCGCCATTCGCCTTGTTTACAAACACAGTGATCGGCACGCCCCACGCACGCTGGCGGGACAGCACCCAATCAGGGCGACTCTCGATCATGGCGTTGATGCGGTTCTGGCCCGTCGCTGGCACAAAGCGGGTTTGCGCAATAGCATCCAGTGCCCGCTTGCGTAGCGTATCCCCTTCGTTTTCCAGCTCCTTGTCCATATAGACAAACCATTGCGGCGTATTGCGGAAGATAAGCGGTGCTTTAGAGCGCCAGGAATGCGGATAGGAGTGTTTGACTTTACCACGCGCGATCAAGCCACCAACTTCCGCCAGTTTTTCAATCACCGCGGTGTTGGTGCTGCCCTCGCCGCCCTTTCGGTTCAGGATATAATGACCTTGGAAAAGTGGCACATGCGGATAGTAGGAGCCATCCTCCTGCACTGTCATTGGCACCTGCTCGGTCCCTGCCTTGGCAAACACATCGCGGTTATCGAGGAATACCTGAAAGTCATCGGCACCATGGCCCGGCGCGGTATGCACAAAACCGGTACCGGCATCATCGGTTACATGCTCACCGGCAAGCAGTGGCACGTGGAAATCGAAGTAGCCATCAGTACCTTCAACGCCATTAAATGGGTGTGCGCAGTATTCGATGTCCGCGGGGTTCACATCCCCCGCGCGTTCATAGGCATCGACACGCGCGGCCTTAAACACATCTTCGGCCAGCTTGTCGGCAAGGATCAACTCGTCACCAACCTTGGCCCAGTTGTCGTCGGCGGCCTCGGTTACCTTATAAAGCCCGTAGTTGATCGAGTTGGAGAACGAGATGGCGCGGTTGGCAGGAATTGTCCACGGGGTCGTGGTCCAGATCACCACATACTTGCCTTTAACCGCATCAGAGCCGGAAGTGACCTTAAAGCGCACCCAGATGGTGTGCGAGGTGTGGTCTTGATACTCAACCTCGGCTTCAGCTAGCGCGGTTTTCTCAACAATCGACCACATCACCGGCTTGGAGCCGCGATAGAGCTGGCCAGACATGGAGAACTTCATCAGCTCTTTGGCGATATACGCCTCACTGTCGAAGTTCATTGTCAGGTATGGGTTATCCCAATCGCCCTCAATGCCAAGGCGTTTGAATTCTTCGCGCTGCACGTCAATCCACTTGCCAGCAAAATCACGGCATTCCTGACGGAATTCGTTGATCGGCACTGCGTCTTTGTTCTTGCCTTTTTTGCGGTACTGCTCTTCGATTTTCCATTCAATAGGCAGGCCATGGCAATCCCAGCCCGGCACATAGTTGGAATCAAACCCCTGCATCTGCATAGAGCGAGTGACGATGTCCTTCAGCACCTTGTTGAGTGCGTGGCCGATATGGATGTTACCATTGGCATAGGGAGGGCCGTCATGCAGGATAAATTTTGGCTTGCCGTTCGCCTCTTGGCGCATCACACGGTAAAGGTCGGCATCCTGCCATTTTTTCAGTAGCTTCGGCTCGTTCTTTGGCAAGCCAGCACGCATTGGAAAGTCGGTTTTCGGCAGGTTAAGGGTCTGCGAATAGTCGCGCCCGGTCGTCTCAGTCATAATGGATTTTCCGCGAATTCTAAGGGCCCATTCGGGCAGCTAAACTCTGACGCCGCCAGATGCAGAAAGCTGCATAGCGGCAGATGACCACGCCCGGCTGAAAGAAACAGCCGTGTATTCCCGGTCCTTCGGGGCGCTATTATCAAGCGCCGCAGCCGAAGGCCGGGCCAATAATTCGCTTTTGCAGCTCTATGGGCGTTGGGTACGTCTTCATCGCCTGCATGTCGTCATCTGTTAAGAACTACAGCCTTTTATCAGCCACTTCCAACCAAACACAAGGGGCTGCAAAGCTTTTTTCCAAGCCTCCCCTTGTTTGCCAGCCGCTACGTTCGTTCTGCGCGGGTTTGCTGCGCCATTTCGGCGGCCTTAAGCTGTTTTGCAACTTTGTGCTCGCGCTGAGTGATGTAAATGCCCCCGGCGGTGATCAGCGCAATGCCGAGCCACGTGATACCAGTTGGCACTTCATCAAAAATAAAGTAGCTGAACACCGTCGCGCTGACGATCTCTAGATAATTGATAGGCGCAAGCAACGAGGCTGGAGCATTGTTAAACGCCAAGACCACCAGCAAATGCCCAAGTGATGAAATTGCTCCCATGCACAGAAGCATCAACCACTGTGTTCCTTGCGGCATGATGAAAGCACCGGGCTCAAAGTCCAGCGCAGTAGAAACTAGCAATAGCGGACCAAGTACCAAAGTTCCGGCAAGACCTGTCGAGAACTGGATCCCCAGCAGCGATGCCGAACCGGAGAGCTTGCGGGTAAGCAGCAAATAGCAGGCAAAACAGGTAGCGGCACAAAGCGGCAACAAAGAATAAGCCGAAAACACCGAGCTGCCCGGCCGTATGACAATCAAGACACCAACAAGGCCAAGCGTCACCGCCGCCCAACGGCGTGGTCCAACCCGCTCACCGAGGAAAACAGCAGACAACACCGTAAGAATCATCGGCTGCACAAAGAAGGTGGCAATTGCATCCGGCAGCGGCAGAAATTTGACAGCTGAAAAGAAAAACAGCGAGGCAACAGCCAGAAACAGCCCCCGAGCCATTTGCATCCAGGAAACTTCGCTAATGATATGCCGCAGCCCCGCACCGACAAACAGGCTGGCTAGCGCGGAGAGTAAAGTCTGAAAGAAGAAGCGCCCAAAAGAGATTTCCAAAACCGGCAGGTACGCGGAGAGAAGCTTGGCAAAGCCATCCATAATCGGCAACATACTCATGGCGCAAACCATGGTGAGCATGCCTTTGACGGCATTTGATTGCTGATCGGCAAGGCTTGGCTGTGAGGACGTTGCGCTCATTGTGTTTATCCGCGTCTGAGAGTGGAACGCTGACCGCTCCTTTTTAAATCCCATAGGCGGATTATCTGTCAGCATCAATGCCCTTTATGCAAAAAGGGTGGCAAGTGGGCAGAGTTTTCTCGTCAAGCGCGCTGATTGTAGTAATGCTACTGACCAGTCGCACCGTACAATTTCATATCAAGTGGGCTAAGTGGCCGCATTGAGGCGAGCATCGCTCGCGCTTGTGCGCTGTCATCATCCATTTGGCCAATGAGCGCTTCGGCACTATCAAACTTCAATTCTCCGCGAATGTAACCAACCAGCCCTACATCCAGCGTCTTGTCATAAAGATCGCCAGTAAAGTCAAAGACGAAAACCTCAAGCAACGGCTTGCCATCGACGAATGTTGGCCGTCGGCCATAACTGGCCACCCCGTCATGTAACACGCCATCAATGCGCACCTTAACGGCGTAAATGCCCTGCTTGAGAATCGCATTCTCTCCAAGGCTCATATTTGCAGTGGGATAGCCTAGCAAGCGCCCTCGCTTGTCCCCGTGCTGTACGCGCGCGCGCAGTGTGTAGCGATAGCCAAGCAGCCCGTTCGCCAAAGGGAGACCGCCCTCACGCAAAGCTTGACGCACTCTGCTGGAAGAGATGACATCTCCGTTTTCATCCACTTCCGGCTCGGCGATCACCACGGTGAAACCGTGCGTCTTGCCCGCTTCACGCAAATACTCGGGGGAGCCTTGCCGCGCCTTGCCAAAATGAAAGTTGAACCCGGTTACACTCTGGCTGATTTGCAGCTTGTCTTTCAAAATCGACGTTACAAACGCATCAGCACTCTGATCTGCCAAGTCTGCGGTGAAATCTAGCTGAATAACCCCATCAAAGCCCATATTCTGCAGGATTTCGGCTTTCATAGCTGCCGGTGTCAGTCGGGCAACTGGCGTATCCGGCTTAAAGAACGTCCTAGGATGCGGCTCAAAGGTGAGCGCTAGCGCCGGAACATTGGCAGCTTCAGCCCGATTAAGCGCTTCCTGCAAGATGGCGCGGTGCCCGCGGTGAACACCATCAAAATTGCCAATAGCAACCACGCCGCCGAGTAAATTCTTCGGCACGGTATCCGGATTGGTGACAACCGCAAACGGTTTCTTTGCTGCAGGAGAAGAGCTCATCGCAAATTTGTCTTTTTGTCTTGAGTACCGGTAGGTCTTTTCAGTTTCGCGTGGAAACTGCCTGCATGTGGTCTCAAGGTCAAGTGACTAGCGCGGTGGACACGCAATCCAACACCAAAAAAAGAAGGTCAGGCAACAGGCAAACACAAACCTGCCCATAGGGCATAAGTAAAACACTCACAGGACTCTATGTCCCATAGGGCAGCTGAGCAAGTTTCACGCAAGCTCATCATAGTTAGGCTGTGCTTACAAAAGTAGAAGCTCATCTAATCCGCGTGGGAGAAGGCGCTGCCGCAGGCACAAAATGTGTCAGGAGTGGGCATGCGACCCCCAGAATAGCGGAATAAGCCTCGGCATATTCGCAGGAACCCATATGGAAAAGCGCGGGTTAACTATAGACCGGTTCTGCATTTGTCATTAAAAAGGCTGCAACGACTTAGTGTATCGTTGTTACGTCGCCACTGGAGAAATCTCGGGCGTAGTTTGGCGTAATTCGAGCTTTGGAGAAATTTGTGGAACAATTCACCTGACGATCACACAAAAAAGATCGGAAGTGTTGGATCGTCCACTCTAAATGTTTAGTCAAATTAACTTGGTCTTCACGAGTCCTAGTAAATTTGACAATAAAAGAACAAACGCGTCGGTGCCCGCTCCCGCAATACAAGGGAGAGGGACAAGCACGTAAGCCCTATAACCTTAGTGCAGTCGGCCATTGCCGACAGACAATATGGAGTTTTACATGGCCCTTGATCTTCAGATGCCAATTCTGGTTGTCGATGATTATAAGACCATGATTCGGATTATCCGGAACCTTCTGAAGCAGCTCGGTTTTACCGATGTGGATGATGCTGCTGACGGTGCCGAAGCCTATGAAAAGATGAAGGAGCGTCGTTACGGCCTTGTCATCTCGGATTGGAACATGGAGCCAGTGACAGGATACGAACTGCTGAAGCAGGTTCGTCAGGATGCAGATCTCAGCAAGACACCTTTCATCATGGTGACCGCCGAATCTAAAACCGAGAACGTCATTGCAGCGAAAAAGGCCGGTGTAAATAACTACATCGTTAAGCCTTTCAATGCGCAGACACTTAAAGGCAAGATCGAAGCCGTTTTTGCTGAGTAAGGCGTCGCCTCCGTATAAATAAAGCAAGCAGCTCAAGTGCTACTCAAGCAAACGCTTGCGCAAATTTGCAGTGCAACTGGCAAAGCTTTGTTGGCACCACTGCAGATAACGGGGAAGGTGTAACCAGCGGCGGAAGGTGGAGTTGACCTCGCTATGACGATTGGCAATAAATACGAAATTCAGCGGGTCATTGAATTCCTACAGGAAAACAAAGATCGAACCGCTGAAGTCAATCTCTCGGATATTATGCGCCTCACGGAAGTGATGGCAGCAACCGTATCGCGTATGCTGGAGCAGGTGCAGCCTGCTGTGACTGCAGAACTGACAGCAATCGAGTCTGAGATCTCCAATATGAAGGATGAGATCGCCCGATTGCGCGTCGCTGATATGAAACATGACCGTATTCCGCAAGCAGGCCGGGAGCTCGACGCGATTGTCTCGTCAACTGAAGAGGCAACCCATTCTATTATGGCTGCCGCGGAAACAATAATGGCCGCCGATCCAGAAGATGCCGCGGCCTACCAGGAAACGGTCAACGATCAGGTCATGGAGATATTTCAGGCCTGCGCATTCCAAGACATCACTGGCCAGCGCATCTCAAAGGTCGTCGGTACCTTGAACTTTATTGATGAAAGAGTGTCCAATTTCATTAATCGGTTGCGTCTGCATCAAGCTGAAGGGCATGATGCAGAAGAGACGGAAGAAGAGCGCAGAGCTCGCGAGCTTATTCTGCATGGGCCGCAGCATGCCGGTGAAGGCGTCTCTCAAGACGAAATCGATGCGATGCTTGGCGCATTCGGATCTACTGACAAGGGCAATGACGCTGCAGCGCAAGATGATATCGACAAGCTCTTTGCGTAGTGAAGGGCGCACAGAGTGCTACTGCAAAAAATGAGGGGAGCACTTGCTCCCCATTATTTTTTGCGGAGGCTCACCACTGCAAACGAGGCAAGGCCCCGATGATCTTGTCGTCTTGCTTAGCAAAGTAGTCATTTAGAAGCTGTGGATCTGGTGATCCTTTTGCGCCAAAGTCTTCTGCGTGAATGCCACCACTAACAAACAGCACATCAATACCTGCAGCATTTGCCCCCTTTACGTCTGTGGGCAGACCGTCGCCGATCGCTAGGATCTTGCTACGGTCAATGTGAGCGCCGAGTATGCTGGCCAGCACACTTTGGCAGGCGTCGTAGATTGGCAGGCACGGCTTACCTGTGATGATGGTTTCTCCGCCCATCTCTGCATACAATTTGGCAAGTGCCCCCGCGCAGTAAACTAATTTGTCGCCATGCTCTGAAACTATATCTGGATTGGCGCAAATCAGCTTCAAACCCTGTGCTATCAAACGCGCGAACAGATCGCGATAATCCTCCGGCACTTCTTCTTCTCGCGAGTTGAGGCCAGTGCAAACAATAACCTCGGCCTCACTCTCGTTGGCCAACGAGCACCCCGTACCTTCAAACAGCTCCCAGTTGCGTTCAGGTCCGATATGGTAAATCTTCTTGATGCCCAGTTGCTGAATGTCCATTCGCACAACGTCGCCGGAGGTTACAATTGCATCAAATGCATCGGGCCTGACGCCGAGTTCGGCCAGGTGTTCATGCACTCCGGCGTTTGGCCTCGGAACATTTGTAATCAGCACAACGGGCTTATTTGTCACCCTGCGAAATTGCGCCAAAGAATCATCGGCCCCGTCAATTTTTTGCAGTCCATTGTGCAATACACCCCAAACGTCACAAAGGATCGCGTCATAGGATGTGTGCACTTCACAGAGCCCCGTGCGTAAAATTTCATTTTGTGTCAACTGAATTACCTGCGTCTTTTGGCATGCGCGCAAGACCTGATTGACCTAGCGCCCTTTTTGAACCTACGCCACTATTAGCCAACTCACCGATGCTGCACCAGCCAATTCCACTGTTGCAGCCTCGCTTTGTGTCAGTTTCATTGGCAGTAGCGGCTGATCAAGGGTACAACACGGGTGAAGGCAATGAGAGTGACATAAGAGGCTACTATTTTGACGGTTCGGCAACTCAGCGATACCACGATCAATCGTATTGCGGCGGGGGAGGTTATTGAGCGCCCCGCGAGCGTAATCAAGGAGCTCGTTGAGAACGCGATTGATGCAGGGGCACAACGTATCGACATTGTCACAGCGGTTGGCGGGAAGGCGCTCATGCGCGTGACTGATAACGGCGCTGGTATGAACAAAACTGACCTTCAGTTAGCGGTCCAGCGACATTGTACCTCCAAACTGCCAGAGGGTGACCTTATGGACATCCGCACGATGGGGTTTAGAGGAGAAGCGCTGCCTTCAATTGGTGCGGTTTCTCGCCTGCAAATATCAACTCGGAACGCGGCAGAAGAGCAGGGCTGGCAAATTGCGGTATCTGGTGGCAAAACAGCCGAACCGTCCCCAATCGCGCTAAATCGCGGCACCCGCGTGGAGGTGCGGGATCTCTTCTTCTCCGTGCCTGCCCGACTTAAGTTTCTAAAGTCGGATCGTGCCGAAGCTACAGCTATAACCGAAATCATTAAAAGACTAGCACTGGCAAACCCACATATTCGCTTTTCACTATCCGGCTCAGATCGCCGCACGTTGGAAATGCCCGCTTGCACAGGCGAGCAAGCGCATCTTGCCCGCATAGGCCAAATCCTCGGCGATGACTTTGTGAAAAACGCATTATCAATTGAAGCAGAACGTGAGGGGGTGCGCCTTTACGGCTATGCCGGTCTCCCGACTTTTCATCGGGCCAACGCGCAGCACCAGTTTTTCTTTGTGAATGGTCGCCCTGTGAAAGACAAGCTCCTGCTAGGGGCATTGCGAGCCGCCTACGCCGATGTCTTGTCGCGAGATAGGCACGCCATTGTAGTTCTGGCGGTAGATTTGGATCCTCACCATGTGGATGTCAATGTCCATCCAGCGAAATCAGATGTTCGCTTCAAGGATGGGCAGCTGGTGCGTGGCCTCATCGTTGGCTCGTTACGGCATGCGTTTGTTCAAGCTGGTCATAAGGCATCCACCGCAAACACCGCTGCGGCAATAAATGCAATCCGGCGAACCTCAACGTCTACATGGCAAGCGCACAATGGCGCAAGCTTTGGCGCTGGCAAGCCCGGAGCTCCCTCACTCAATTACGATTGGCAGTCATCTGAATTTGCACCTCAAACGAATATGGAAGATTCTGCAAGGCATGGTTCTGGACTGGGTGAGGCGGAGCAGGCAGCGTGGTCGGTGGCGGATATCCCGCCCACAGCAAACCACAACGGACCCACTGGTCAAATTACCGACAGTTTTGCTTTTGCGCCCTCAGCAGATGCAAGCGCACATATGCAACCAGATGACGCGGCCGCGCAAAAAAATCCGCTTGGGGCAGCCCGAGCGCAGCTCCACGAGACCTACATAATCACTCAGACCCAAGATGGGGTGGTGATCGTGGATCAACATGCGGCTCACGAGCGTCTTGTCTATGAAAAGCTGAAGCAGGATCTCGCCAAACAAAATGTCGCCCGTCAAGGTTTGCTTATCCCGGAGATTATCGAGTTGCCGGAGGAGGAGGTTTCCTTGCTGGCAGAGCGCGCCAGTGAGTTGGAGGACTTTGGGCTTGTGCTTGAAAGGTTCGGCCCTGGCGCCATTGCAGTGCGTGAAACCCCCGCAATGCTTAAGCGCTTAAACTTGCGTCAACTACTCGCGGATTTGATTGATGACTTTAGCGAGTTGGAGGCATCAACGCGGCTGAGTGAAAAGCTGGATCTGGTTGCTGCGACGATGGCATGCCATGGGTCAATCCGCGCCGGTCGGCGGATGCGGCCGGAAGAAATGGATGCGCTTCTTCGTGAAATGGAAGTCACGCCGCTTTCTGGTCAATGCAATCATGGGCGTCCAACATGGATTAAGCTATCGCTTCAAGACATTGAGCGCCTGTTTGGTCGAAGCTAACGAGCCATAAGAAATGGGCAGAAGCAATAGCTCCCGCCCATTCTTCACTGACGGTGCTCCACCGTCATAGGGTTCTGACTATGTGGCCTCAGAAGTCCCTTTGAACACGGATCAGTGCAGTGACGATGTCGGTATCATCAGGGGTCTCGGTGATCAGAGATGCGGCATCCTCATCATAGTTCAGGTTACGATAAGCAACCTCGCCACCGATTTCGAAGCCGTGGACCGGGGTCCAGCCAACCTTACCGACAACATCCCACTGAGCGATATCATAGACAAGCTCTTGGTCAGCGTCTGCATAGGAACCCTGCAGAGCAAAGTTCCATTCTGGAGTAAGCTCTGTGTAGATACCAGTAGCGATCGACCAACCATCCGCTAGGCCATCATTACCACCTTCGACCTCACCGGCGTCGTACATGCGGTCGTTCCAGTCACTGTGTACGTAACCCAGTGCACCCTGAGCATAGTTACCCATCAAGGCAAACTGTGTATTGGTCAGGAATGGCAGGTTAACCTCAACACCGGCACCGATTGCCCATCCGGCTTTACCAGAAGGATAGCTCTCCGCGTAGCGCACTTCATGCACCGCAGCCATCAACTGGGCACTACCCCAACCTTGATCAAGACGAAGGTTACCAACCAGATCAGGAGCGCGGTGGCCACCATAACCAATGGTCGTTAAGCTGTCCAAGTCTTCCGAGATCAAAGATTGACGGCGATAGGTTGCATCCTCAACCGAGACAGAGGCTGAAAGGCCATTGCCAAGATCAAAAGTGTAACCGGCCAGCCACAAGGTTTGGTCAGAGTAGGCAACCGTGTTGATCGCACCGTAGGCATAACCTGTCCAGAAATCATAGAAGGAGTGGGTTTTACCAACGGTCATGCCACCAAACTGGACAAATGCATAGTCCAGAGTGAAGGAAGTAGATGGGTCACTGGAGTAACCCTCATCTACGCCGTCTGGAAGCGAGGAGATGGAGGTCGGTGAACCTGAATCGATTGTTGCGAACATATCGATATAGGCGCGAAGTAAGCCATACTCGGTTTGCGTCCTTGCATCCATCCGCAAGTAGCCACGAGCACGGGTGGAGGTGTCGTTCAGCAACCGGTCAGTCCAGTTGCTTGGTTCGTCACCAAAGTCGTTGAAACGGTATTCGGCACGAACTCGGCCCCGAATACGCAAGCAGGTATCAGTACCTGGGATGAAATAGTATCCGTTGCCATAGGCATCACAGATTTGAACATAGTCGACAGGCTCCGGCGCAACGGGTAGATCAGCTGCAAAAACCGGAGTGGCACTCATTATCAGCGCAGCAGCGCTAGTAGTTAAGTGGCGCATATCCATAACTCCTGAATAGGGTTTTCCCACTCCAATGATGGTTAATTGACAAAATTACTTAGGTTTTGCGCGGTATGCTGCCTAAGTAGGTTCAGTTTTACTCGAACTAGAATTCCTGAAGCAATTTGTTACATCGCTTCGACTTTCATTCAACTTGTTCTTTCAAAAATAACGGTAGGTTAGATGCGCGTCCACAAGGGCTGTTTCAAAACTGCAACGCTTTGCCTGAAACACTGTAAATACTACTAAGCACCATATCAGGGATGCATGATACTGTAGTTAAGTATCTGTTATTATTTATAAACAAAGTGTTGTCGCTAGATGTTCTCTGCATCATCTCTGTTCACTTTTTAACGTAGCAGTTGATTCGCGTAATGCGCTAAAGGCCTCATCGAAAACTAGTATAAATATCAGGTGTTAAGTATAGTGATAGTAATGACGGTGATCAGAAACGAGTAGACAAAAAGGGAAATATGAGTCTAAGTGGACTTGCCCGTCTACGGCTGCTGAGTTGTCTGAAGCGAGGGAATACTGATTTGCTTTCGATTGGTGATCTGTCAAAACGCACTGGCATCAAAGTGCCAACTATTCGCTTTTACGAGCAGCGCGGGTTAATTGCGCCGCCTGTTCGCACTGCGGGCAATCAGCGTCGTTACGATACAGCCGTGGTAGAACGCCTGCTTTTTCTGCGCCATGCCCGCGAACTGGGGCTGGATTTGGAGGCAATCGAGGATCTTCTCGCGCTTAGCGAAAACCCGCAGATGAGCTGTGGCCGGGCGCATGAAATCGCAGGCAATCATCTTGCGAGTATTCGGCAGAAGATCGCGCAGCTACAAAGTTTGGAGGCGGAGTTGCAACGCATCACCTCTCAATGCGCAAGTCAAGTAGTAGGCGAGTGCCTCGTGCTGCAGGCCTTGTCAGACCATGGCCAATGCCAAGGGGATCATACCGCGCCAAGCCCGCTGAAATAACAAAGCACCATGCCCGTGAGAACAGTGCTTCACTGCAAATCAATACGTGAGACAGCTAGCTTAAGTAGCGCAAAAATCGCGTGGCGCAATCTCCAGCCTTGCGCTCTTCCAACAGCTCAAAGCCCTCAGGCAGCTCAATATGTGCCGCCGCATCCTCTTCCAAGAGACAAAGCGCACCAGAGGCAAGCCAGCCGCCTTCTGCAGCTGAAATAAGCGCGTTTTCGCCAAGTCCCTGATTATAGGGTGGATCAAGAAACACCAGATCAAACGGAGCGATGGTCCCAGTCGGCCCCAGTCGGGTCGCATCTCGGCGTAAAATCCGCGTAGCCCCCATCAGTCCCATGCTCTCAATATTGCGCCGAATAAGCCCGCGCGGCTCCACAGCCTCTTCGACAAAGGTGCAGTACTTCGCACCGCGGCTCATCGCCTCAAGCCCCAAAGCACCAGTGCCGGCGAATAGATCCAGCACCCGCGCATCTGTGATAGGGTTGTCGTAGGCGTGCATCAGCACGTTAAAGACACTTTCCCGCAGCCGGTCTGTCGTCGGCCGCGTGGCATTGCTTTTAGGCGTTGCCAGCGCGGTTCCCTTTAATCGTCCCCCAACGATACGCAATGGCTAGTCTCCCTTGTTGCCCGGCTTGCCTCTGCCAGCAGGGCGCTTGCCGCCTGTCGTACCGCCAGATTTACTGCCGGACTTACGCGAGCTCTTGCCAAAGTTGTCGCGCATGACGCGGGTGCCAAAGCGACGTTTCTCCGGCTCCCAAGGCGCGGAGATCTTCTTCTCGCGCGGGGCTTCTTCTTTGGGGTAGTAAAGCTCGACACTGCCATCTTCACGGCGTACGCGCAGCGGCTTCTTCTTGTCATCGAAACGGCGAGGGCGATCGTCACGCCCCTGATCACGTCCGCCAAAGCTGCGGCGCTCTTCGCGGCCTTCACTGCGGCCTTCTTGACGGCGATCATCGCGTCGATCTGGGCGCTGACTACGCGGCTCGTTACGGCGATCTTCGCGTCGGTCCTCGCGCGCGCGATCTGGCCTGCGTTCGCCATCACCATCGCGATCCTTGCCAAATTTACGCCCTTCACCGCCGAATTGCTTGCGCTCGCCGCCAAAGCTGCGCCCTTCACCGCGCCCAGTGCTGCCGCCCCGCTCATTTTTGCCATAGCGGGAAGGAGCCGCGCTGCGGCGCTCCTCGCTATTGTCTGTGCGCTGGCGCTGTCCGCGTTCTGTGTCGCTGCCAACTTCACGCTTGCGCTCATGTGCGCCGGTTTTCGTCTTCTTGTCACCGCGTATCAACGCTGAGGCCTCTTTGGCGCTCAACCAGCCACCGCCGCTACCGCCAGAGCTCTTACGCTCTTTTTTCTTTTGGGCAGGTTGTTCGGAAGGCATTTGGTGGATAATTGGCGCATCAAAATCAAGATCGGCTTCGGCAACCAGCTTCTCGCCCAGCTGGTCACGTAGCACGCGGCCACGAATTTCGCGCACTTCCCCTTCACCCAGATCACCAAGCTGGAACGGGCCGAAGGAGATGCGGATCAAGCGGTTGACCGACAAGCCCAGATGTTCGGTGATCTTCTTCACCTCACGGTTTTTGCCCTCGCGCAGACCAATTGTTAGCCATACATTGTCGCCGCGCTCGCTATCCAGCGTTGCTTCGATAGCACCATAAAGGACACCGTCAATCGCCACGCCATCGGCAAGCGCATTCAGCTGCTCTTGGGTGACCTTGCCATAGGCGCGCACGCGGTACCGGCGCAACCAGCCCGTTGCAGGCAACTCAATTACCCGCGATAATCCGCCATCATTGGTGAAGAGCAAAAGCCCCTCGGTGTTATAATCAAGCCGGCCAATGCTGACGACCCGTGGCATTTCCTTTGGCAGAGCGTCAAACACGGTTGTGCGCCCCTCGGGATCTTTGGTGGTGGTGACGCAACCCTTGGATTTGTGAAACAGCCATAGGCGTGTGCGCTCGCGCTTAGGCAGCGGCGCACCATCAACAATCACATTGTCGCGGTCAGTCACTGTAAACGCAGGTGTGGTCAGTACCTCGCCGTTGACAGAAACACGGCCTGCCTCAATCCAGCTTTCAGCCTCGCGCCGGGAACAAAGCCCAGCACGTGCCATTGCTTTGGCGATGCGCTCGCCGCTCATTTGCTGGATTGGCTCTGGCTTCGCTGCTTTTTTCTTGGCGCTGCGCTTGGGAGCGTTTTTGAAGGCGGGGCGATCGTCTCGGCTTGGTTTGCCACCACGCGCGCCTGGTTTTGCACCGGCGCCTTTTCGATTATCTGTCATTGGGTCTGGCCTGGCTTGTTACTCAAAAGGCCCTGTGCCTTCGCATCAGTGCGGCGCGCGCGAGCATGTCGTGGCCCGCTGGCACCCCTTAGCCTAAGAGGATTCACTTTAGGAATTGTGAGCTGTAAATTGCGGTAATAGCAGAGCTGCATAATTACGCAATCTTTTAGCGCGGTTTCAGCACGTTTTTCCATCAACAGATGGGGAACTCTTAGCCCAAGGTAGCTCCAACGATGACAATCCTATGTAAAGCCGCTAGCTTGTCGCCATGACGAACCGCAGCAATCTTGAAAAAACCTTTATGGAACGAGCTCTTGAGGAGGCCCATGCCGCGGCAGCGCGCGGCGAGGTGCCCATTGGCTGCGTCATAGTGCAAGACGGTGAGATCATCGCTGCCGCTGGCAATCGCACGTTGGAACAAAATGACCCGACCGCACATGCCGAAGTGGTGGCAATCCGCATGGCAGGAGCAAAGCTCGGCTCGCAGCGCTTGCAAGACTGCGATCTCTACGTGACACTAGAACCCTGTGCTATGTGCGCGGCGGCCATTTCCTTTGCCCGCATCCGCCGACTTTACTACGGCGCAGCTGATGCCAAAGGCGGCGCTGTGGAAAGCGGACCCCGCTTTTACCATAGTCCGACCTGTCATCACGCGCCCGAAGTGTATGAAGGCTTTGCTGCGCACGAAAGCGCCGAGCTGTTGAGAGAGTTTTTCCTGCTTCGTAGAGGCGCCAGATAGATCTGGATCAAGGAACTTCACTCACGCCTTTATTAGTGTCCCGTGATGATTAAGGGTTCGGGACACGGCACATGATACTGGAACAATGCCAAGGCAAGGCTTGTCAAAGCACCAAACAGCGCGACTGGGCAGCGCAGACAATCGCCAAACTGGAAGCGGACTTCACCCGTTCGGCAGATACACACCTCATCAAACTATCCATTCCCTCGCTCGCCGATGCGGGCATTGACCTTTACCTAAAAGACGAGAGCACACACCCCACCGGGTCGCTCAAGCACCGCTTGGCGCGCTCTCTCATGCTCTATGGCATTTGTAATGGCTGGATCACCAAGGGCGCACCAATTGTCGAAGCCTCAAGCGGGTCTACTGCCATCTCGGAGGCCTACTTTGCTCGTCTTGTTGGCTTGCCGTTCATTGCAGTTGCACCAAAATCAACCGCACCGCGCAAAATCGAGGCGATCGAGCAACTTGGCGGGGAGGTGCGCCTCGTCGAGCCCATGCAGATTTACGAGACCGCGCAGCAAATCGCCGGAAAAACCGGCGGCCACTATATGAACCAGTTTACCTATGCCGAACGGGCAACAGATTGGCGCGGCAACAACAACATCGCCAACTCGCTCTTTGGCCAGATGAAAAACGAGCGCTTTCCGGTTCCCCGTTGGGTTGTCATGAGTGCCGGAACGGGAGGTACATCTGCAACGATCGGCCGCTTCATCCGTTACAAAGCTGAAGAATACGCCGCAACGCGCCTTTGCGTAGTCGATCCGGATAACTCTGTGTTCCATGAATACTTCAACACCGGCAACAAAGAGCTGACTTGCAAGCAACCTTCTCTAATCGAAGGAATTGGCCGCCCTCAGGTGGAAGCCTCGTTTATTCCCGGCGTCATAGACCGCATGATGCATGTGCCGGATGCCGCCAGCCTTGCCACGATCCGATGGCTGGAAAGTGTCCTCTGGCGTAAATGCGGGGGCTCAACAGGCACGAATGTATTTGGCGCACTGGCACTGGCAGAGGAAATGCGCTCTGCGGGCCAGCAAGGCTCGATAGTCACGCTGATTTGCGACAGTGGTGAGCGATATCTGGATACGCTTTACGATGACGCGTGGGTCGCCGACAAAGGCCTTGATATGAGCCCCTACCGCGCGTTACTCGATGCATTTGCCAACCAGCCGCTCTAGCTGTCTTCTGCTCCCTCAAGCAATAAGCGCAGACGTTCACCCATAGTAATGGCGAGCCGCCCCGAGCGGCCGACATCTTCTTGCGCAACAATAAGATCAAGGGCGGCAAGGTGATGCGCGCTGCGCAGCGCCAAAGCATGTGGACAATCAATCTGTTGCGCAAACGCCAGCGTTGTTCCCTCCCAGCCGAGCGAAACCAGCGTCAGCAGCGGCAAGTCGTCCTCTTGCACCTGCGGCAGTTGATGACGCAGCCAAGCGGCTTGCTCGGCGAAGAGATCGGCTTCTTTCATCCGCGCTACGCCACCGTACGGCGCAAGGTTACAGGTATTGCTTTGGAGGTTGGCGTGTGTGATTCCACTCCCACCGAGTACAATGGCACCAAAACATTCGTTTCTGGATAATAGGCCGCCAAGCACCCCTGCGGACTATCATAGGCGACCAAAGTAAAGTCATAGGCCACCCGCTGCCGCTTGTCCTCGCTTACCGTCATGATGTCCACCCGCGCCCCGTTTTTAAAACCGGCCTTGCGCAAGTCCGCCTCGCAAATAAACAACACGCGCCGATTGCCCTTGATGCCGCGATACCTGTCATTATCGGAGTAAACAGTGGTGTTATACTGATCGTGAGAGCGCAGCGTTTGCAAGGTAAATGTCGGCACCTCTGCTTTGTCGCAGCGTTGCACCACCGTTTGTAGCGGCAGGCTTGCGTAGGAGAAATTCGCCCGTTTGTTTGGCGTGACCCATTCGCGTTCCCGTGCCGCGTTCCCAAGGTAGAAGCCGCGGTTCTGGCGCAGCCTTGCGTTAAACTCGTGAAAGCCGGGAACCACTTTTTCGATCAGCTTCCGGATCTCGTCATAATCGCCAATCAACCCATCCCAATTAACCTTATCGGAGCCTACAAGATGCTTGGCAATTCCTGCAATTATCGCAGGTTCGCTTCGTAGCTCCTTGGAAATGGGTTGGTTGATCCCGGCGGACCCATGCACCATCGACATGGAATCCTCCACACTCACCAACTGTCGCCCACCCAATTGCTCATCAAATTCCGTACGACCAAGGCAAGGCAGAATAAATGCCTTTTCACCAGTAATGAGATGCGATCGGTTGAGCTTGGTGGCGATATTCACGGTAAGGCGCAATTTGCCAAGTGCTTCTTCCACTTGCTCGGTATCAGGCGTGGCCCGTGCAAAGTTGCCTCCAAGGCAAACCAGCGCTTTGACATTGCCCGCCAGCATAGAAGCAATGGTCTCGACCGTATTGATCCCCTGCTTGCGAGGCGGGGAAAAATCAAAAACGCTACCCAATGTGCGCAAAAAGGCAGGGGAGGGGCGCTCGTTAATGCCCATCGTCCGGTCGCCTTGCACGTTAGAGTGGCCACGTACAGGGCATAGTCCGGCGCCAGCCTTGCCAACATTGCCGCGCAGCAAAGCGACATTGGTGATTTCTCTAATAGTATCAACAGAGTGCTCGTGTTGGGTAATGCCCATAGCCCAACAGAAAATCACCCGATTGGATTGTGCATAGATCCGGGCTATCTCTTCAATTTTGCGCTGAGACAACCCGCTTTGGTCTTCAATCTCTTTCCATGTGCTGCGTTCTACTGCGCTTTCATAGGACTGAAAGTTTTCGCAGTGCTCGTCAATAAACTGGCGTAACACGGTGCCGGACAATACATTCTCATAGTCCCAAGTAAGCAATGCCTTCGCGATACCGCGCATAACCGCCATATCCCCGCCCAGCTTCACATTGAGATAGTGGGAGCTGATTGGAGTAGACAAACCCAGCAGCATTTCGCTGGAATTCTTCGGGTCGGTAAAGCGCTCAAGCCCGCGCTCTTTCAGCGGATTTAGCGTAATAACTTTTGCGCCGCGTTTGATCGCTTTCTTGAGCTCTGCAAGCATACGCGGATGGTTCGAGCCGGGGTTTTGCCCCAGTACAAAAATGACCTCTGCCTTATCGAAGTCATCAAGGGTAACAGTGCCTTTACCAACGCCAATCGCAGCACTCAGCGCTACACCACTGGCCTCGTGGCACATATTTGAGCAATCGGGAAAGTTGTTGGTGCCATAAAGGCGGCCCATGAGCTGATAAAGAAACGCCGCCTCGTTGCTCGCCCGCCCGGAAGTGTAGAATGCGGCATTATCTGCGCTGGGCAGCGCATTAAGTTCGCCAGCAATCTCGGCAAACGCCGCATCCCAACTCACCTCTTCATAAAGGCCAACCTTATGCGAATAGCGCAGCGGCTTGGTCAGTCGCCCCATGCTTTCCAGCTCTCGGTCAGACAGCTTGCGCAAGTCATCCATAGAGTGGCGCTCGAACAAGCTTGCAGGCACTACGTCTTTGGTAGCTTCCCAAGTAACAGCTTTTACACCATTTTCACAAAACTCGAAACTGGAGCCGTGCTCTGGATCGCCCCAAGCGCAACCTGGACAGTCAAAACCGTCAGGCTTGTTTGCCTTGAGCATCGTCTTTACACCCTTGACGAGGCCCGTATTTTTCAAAAGGCTCTCGCCAGAGGCTTTTAAAGCCCCCCAGCCTCCAGCAGCAGCGGATGATGGCTTAAATGGCGGCTTGTTTGGCATGAGCTTTCCTTAAAAAGAACAAATAGTATCCGCAGCGAACATTAAAACAGTCTACACGATTTCAGGCTGAGGCCCAGCATAACAGACGAGGCTTTTGCCACGCTGACAAGAGATTAGGTTTAATCCACTTGTTTGCGCCAGTTCTACAGCAAGTTTACTTGGCGTTGCATTAATAACCAGCGTACCAACTTTGTTACTTGCACACTTTTGCACAAGATCGGAGCTACATCGGCTCGTTGTTAGCGCAAATTCCGGTTGGCGGGTTAATCTTTGGGCGGCCCCCAGCACTTTATCCAGCGCGTTATGTCGGCCAATATCTTCGCGCATAACAACAGTAGCATCGGATAAAAAAGCCGCTGCTGCATGGCGTCCGCCAACATTTCCGCTGCGTCTCTGCCAACTGTTGAGCTCATCAAAAACACGCCAGATGTCAGATGCTCTTGGCAGTGGCTTCTGGGGTATTTGATCAAACGAGCGTCGCGCCTGTACCAAGCTGTCACTGCCGCACAGCCCACATGCTGCACTGCCCACTTGCTGGCGTCGCCGTTCCATCGCCTGCACCGCTAGCTCCTCAGAAATGCGCAGATCTACGACAAAACCTAGCCTATCAACCTTGCGGCTCTGAATTGCCTGAACGTGTTTCCCGTTGGATAGGATTCCCTCGCCTATACAAAAGCCTAGGGCTAAGTCCTCAAGGTCTTGCGGGCTCGCCATCAGTATGCCGTAGCTTTCGCCGTTCAGGGCTATGGCAATCGCTTCTTCTTCCGGCAACCGGTCAAGGTTTGCAGGTGCGATCTCCAAATCTCGGGAAATTCGGTCTGTCAATAAAGGTCTCGCTTCACAAAAAATGCAGTTGTTCGCCCTGTAATTTCATAGGTTTGGCAGCTTACGCAGGGCTCAGCAATTGGCGGAGTGCCGCACGGGTTTGATCCCGGATAGCTCCGCTTGCTTCCAGTATTTGATCCGCCTTCATAAAATCGAGCACTTGGAAGGCTCCAATGTCGGGCTTGAGGATAAAATCAGGCGCGCGGTCCCGCTGCTTTTCGCGGGCAATGGTCTGCATAAGCACTTGCATGCCCCCGGAGGCACAGTCCAGCGCTCCCGGCAACGATTTGTCCTTATCCCGCGTTGGCATGCCAACCACATCCACGGCAATGATATAGTCCATGTCCTCTGGCAGGGCATCAAACGGCATCGGATTCACCGCTCCGCCATCAATCAACACACGTTCCCCCATTTGTACAGGCTGAAATACAAAGGGAATTGCAATACTCCCCGCAATGGCCGGGATTAATGCACCGGAAGATAGGCGGATCTCCTCCGCGCTGTAATAATCTGCGGCAACGGCAGTGAAAGGAATTTCCAGCGCTTCAAAGCTTTCAGGCAGCAGGTGTGATGCATAAAGATCAAGCACTTTGAAGGTGTCGAACTGTGTTATCGAAAAGTCGCGCAGTTCAGAGAAGCTTCGTGGGCGCAGCTTCCATAGTCGGCCCAGTGTTTTGTATCGATCAGCAAACGTGTCTAACACATAACGCCGCAGGCTTTCACCGCTCATGCCCGCGGCATAACCGGCCCCCAATAGAGCGCCGATGGAAGAGCCCGCAATTGCCGCCGGTTTTATATCCAAATCATCCAGCGCCTCAAAAACGTGGATATGCGCCAGCCCGCGCGCGCCGCCACCACTTAGGGCCAATCCGATTTTTGGAGGCGTGCCGCCAGTATGCTGCAAACCGCCTTGCAGTATCTGCATCACCATTTTGCGATTCCATATAGCTGGTAATCAACGACTATCCTTAATAGATGGAGCAAAATACAGCTTTGCCCATCCATATCCAGTGTAAAACAGCACCTACGACCAAGGCATAAGCAATAGGTCTCAAATCCATCAGTACTGCATGAGGTCGCCCGACAAATGGCCCCCGCCCAAAATGGACCCAACAAAAAAAGGGAGACACGCGCCTCCCTTGATTAACTTGCGTACCTTGGCAAGGCTGCCTAAGCCTCTTCGCGTTTTACCGCGCGCCAGCCGATGTCACGACGGCAAAACCCTTCTGGCCAATCAATCCGGTCTACAGCCGCATAAGCTCGCTCTTGCGCGTCGCGAACACAAGCGCCCCGGGCCGTAACATTGAGCACCCGTCCGCCCGCTGCAAGGATCTTTCCGTCTTTTGCAGTAGTTCCCGCATGGAAAACATAGGTGTTCTCGTCTGCCTGCGCCGCGTCCAGCCCACCAATCACGCTGCCTTTTTCATAGGCGCCGGGATAGCCGTTTGCCGCCATCACAACCGTGAGTGCAACATCGTCACTCCACTTGGCATCCATATCCGACAACGTGCCTTCAGCTGTTGCACTGAGCAGCGGCAGTAAATCACTTTCCAAACGCATCATCAATACTTGGCACTCTGGATCGCCAAAGCGCGCATTGTATTCAATCAGCTTTGGCCCCTCAGCTGTCAGCATCAGCCCGGCATAGAGCACGCCGGAAAACGGGTTGCCCTCTTCGCGCATGCCCGCCACAGTCGGCTTGATGATCTTCTCGATCGTTTCGTTGATGAGTTCAGATGTCATAACAGGCGCGGGCGAATATGCCCCCATGCCGCCAGTATTGGGCCCGCTATCGCCGTCAAACGCGCGCTTGTGATCTTGCGCAGTAGCCAGCGGTAGAATGTTTTGGCCATCTGTGAGTACAAAAAAGCTGGCCTCTTCCCCTTGCATAAACTCTTCAATCACCACTTCAGCGCCAGCTGCGCCAAAAGCGCCGTCGAAGCAATCATCAATTGCGATCATCGCCTCGCTCTGGTCGCTTGCAATGACCACGCCCTTACCAGCGGCAAGGCCATCGGCCTTGATAACAATGGGCATAGGTTGCTGTGCCACATAGGCCTTGGCGTCGCTGGCATTGTCAAAGCTGGCGTAGGCAGCGGTTGGGATACCCATGCGCATACACAAATCCTTGGTGTAGCGCTTGGAGCCTTCCAGCCGTGCCGCCAGTTTTGAGGGCCCAAAAGCCAGTATGTCAGCGGCGCGCAAACTGTCGCAAATCCCGTCCACCAAAGGCGCTTCGGGCCCAACGATCACCAATTTGATGCTGTTTTCTTCGCAAAACTCAATCACAGCCTTGTGGTCCAGAACGTCTAGTTCCACAGGGGTGCCAAGCTGCTGGCTGCCTGCATTGCCCGGCGCTACAAACAATTTGTTCAAGCTGGGGGACTTCGCCAAGCCATAGGCAAGCGCATGCTCGCGACCACCAGAGCCAATCAGAAGAACGTTCATGAAAACTCCGTCAACACCAAGAGGGTAGGGAGGCGCCTACCGCGTGCAGCGGCAAAAAATAGGCACCATCGCTCGCCGCAAGGCTCTAGCACGGCTCATCCGGCAGGTAAACGGTTTGTAAAGGAGAAAACGTATGTCCCCCAGTCCGCGTGGACCTTTGAAAATCGCAGTAGAGGAAGTCACACCGTTTAGTCGGCAGGCGTTTCTAGAAGTTTTCTGGCAAGCAAAGCCGCAGCATGCGCAATATAGCGACAAACGTTATGAGGCGCTCCAATTTTTTCTTGTTGATGCCTCGTTGGGCAAAGGTTGGATAATCCGCGTAAATGGCGAGGTAGCCGGTGTGCTGCTCATCGCCTTTTCGTTTGATTGGCAAGCGGGTGGGCGTATTGCCACATTACAGGCATGTATCCTTGGCGGGCTGGACTATTGCGCGCCAACAGAACCAAACCACCAGGAGTGCGTTGGCCAGCGAGCGGCGGATGCTTTGCCCGAGCCCCCTTGGCCCCTGCTGTCTAAACTCTATGAGCTAATGTTGGAAACCCTGTCTAACAGCGCTTGTATGCGCCTCATGGTGCCAGTTGCTTTGCTGGGGCCACTCTATTCGCATTCGCACAGAGGAACGCTCGGGCGGTTGGAAATTGAAGCCTTGTTGCAAGATGGACATTTAAGAGAAAACCCTGTCTGGTTCAGTGATCTGCCTGAGCCGGAAGGCACGTTCTAGCAATACTCTTTGCTATACATCAGGCCGGCGCGGCGCTATGAATAGGCAATTCCTGCGTATCTAACAATCAAAGCACTGCAACTCCTTCATGTTTAACGCCAAAGATACCGGCCCTGTGGCCGACGCAATTAAAAACCACTGGGTAGACACCCATTTACCTGCTGGACTGCGCCCTTACGCCCGCCTTGCTCGTTGGGAACGCCCAATAGGCTGGTGGTTGTTGCTTTGGCCATGTCTCTGGTCGCTCATGCTCGCCATGATTACCAGCGAGGCGAGTTACACCGGGCTGGGGTACGCCGTGTTATTCTTCATCGGAGCGGTGGTAATGCGCGGGGCAGGCTGCACCTACAATGATATTGTCGATACGGACATCGATGCAAAAGTGGCGCGAACAGCCTCTCGGCCAATTCCCGCAGGTCAGGTGACAAAGGGACAGGCCAAAATCTTCCTGATCCTACAAGCGCTGGTCGGGCTTTTTGTTCTGCTGCAGCTAAACAGCTTTTCTATTGTACTTGGTTTGGCATCGTTGGGCGTGGTCGCGGCCTATCCCTTCATGAAGCGCATCACCCACTGGCCACAATTGGTGCTTGGTCTTGCCTTTTCTTGGGGCGCGCTTATAGGCTGGGCGGTGATTTACGGTGCGCTGTCGTGGCCGCCAGTGCTGGTTTATGCAGGCGGCGTATTGTGGACCATTGGCTATGACACAATCTATGCCCACCAAGATAAAGAGGATGATGCGCTGGTTGGGGTTAAGTCAACAGCCCTGCTATTTGGCGAAAAAACTAAGCTCGCCTTGATAGTGCTTTATAGTACAGCCATGGCGCTGTTCGCCGCAGCCTACGCTCTGTGTGATGTTGGTCTGCTGGGCTATCTCGGTCTTGCTCTTGGCGGCGGCCAATTGCTCTGGCAGATTAAAACCTTAAGCATTGCCGATGGCGCACAATGTTTGGCCTTGTTCAAATCGAACAGTCGCTTCGGAGCCGCGCTTTTCCTTGGTTTGCTGGCAGATTGGTCTCTCCAAACCACCGCGATGCTTTGATCATAGCGTCTTGGCCTGTTCGTAGTGCCAAGGAGTGCCTTGCTCCGGCGCACGAACAGCCCTAAACACACCATTATTGTTTTTAAAAGCTCAAGAGGCCGTCATGGATCAGCAGTTGGATCGCAGTCAGTTGGAAACCCGCGCCCTGCGGCTAGTTGAAGCTGCCCAAAAGGCTGGAGCCACGGCTGCCGATGCTGTTGCTGTCACGGGTTCCTCGCTAGGCGTGAATGTGCGCGATGGCAAAGTGGAAGGCTCTGAGCGCTCCGAGAGCAACGCGGTTTCCCTGCGGGTGTTTGTTGGCCAGCGGGTGGCAAGCGTTTCCACCAATTCTGACAGCAATCTGGATGAACTGGCCGCCCGTGCAGTAGAGATGGCCAAAGTCACCCCGGAAGATCCATATGCCGGTCTTGCAGATGAGAACCGCCTGCTTAAACATATCCCGCAGCTTGATCTGTGTGACCCTCGCGCTTTAAGCGCCGATGAGCTGCGCGACAAAGCTCTGGAAGCGGAAGCCGCAGCGCTAGAGGTTGCTGGCGTTACCAAATCCGGCGGCGCCGGTGCCAGCTGGGGGCTTGGTGGTCTGGTGCTCGCCACTTCTCACGGGTTCTTGGGCTCGTATGAGCGCTCGCGCAGCGGCGTATCTGCCACAGCTATTGCCGGTGAAGGCACCCAGATGGAGCGTGACTACGACTTTGATTCGCGAACCTATGTCGATGAACTGGCAAGCGCACACACCATTGGCACCAATGCTGGCAAGCGGGCAGTGGCCCGCCTAAACCCCCGCAAGATCGAGACCTGCAAAGCGCCAATCTACTATGAGCCCCGCATGGCCGGCTCGTTGCTTGGCCATTTCGCCGGTGCAATCTCCGGCACTGCGATTGCCCGCGGCACATCCTTCCTGAAAGAACGCATGGGCGAACAGGTCTTCGGCAAGCATATCCAAATTATTGATGATCCGCACAAGCCACGCTCAGCAGCAACCACCCCGTTTGATGGCGAAGGTACTGCAGCCCAAACCCTGCGCCTCATAGAAGATGGCCGGCTCACTTCGTGGTTGCTGGATAGCGCCAGCGCACGTGAGCTTGGTTTGCAGCCAAATGGCCGTGCCCGCCATACAGGTTCCTCAACCAGCCCCTCTATCACCAACCTGACCCTGCAAGCGGGCGACATCAGCCCTGAAGAGCTGTTCCGCCAGATCGGTGATGGCCTGCTTGTGACCAGCCTTATCGGCCATGGCGCAAATGGAATCACAGGAGATTATTCGCGCGGCGCCTCAGGTTTCTGGGTGGAGAATGGTGAAGCTGTTTACCCTGTCAGCGAAATCACCATTGCGGGCAATATGAAAGACATGTTTATGCAACTCACGCCTGCCAGCGATCTGGATGATCGCTACGCAGTTGCAGCACCCACTGTTGCCGTTGAAGGAATGACCATTGCCGGTGCCTAATAAAACTGAGCGGCAAGCCGATCTTGCCCTCATTGAGAACGCGGCCAGAGAAGCCGGGGCGATCGCAAAAAGCTACTTTGGAAACAATCCGCAAAGCTGGACCAAGGCGGGCAACTCGCCTGTAAGCGAAGCGGATCTGGAAGTTGATAAGTACCTTGCCAAAACCCTTTTGGAAGCAAGGCCGGATTACGGTTGGCTTTCCGAAGAGACCGAGGACGATCTGAAGCGCTTGCAAAAGCGCCGGGTGTTTATCGTGGATCCAATTGATGGCACGCAGGCATTCTTGAATGTGCAATCAGAATGGTGCGTCTCTATTGGCTTGGTTGAAGACGGGCGCCCCTACGCTGGTGCCATCTATTGCCCCGTCCGCGATGAAATGTTCTTGGCCAGCATTGGCGATGGGGCTTATCGCAATGATCGCCCGATTACGGTTTCTGAAGCGCAATTTGCGGAACATGCCGTTGTTTGTGGCCCGGATCGATTGTTGCAATCCCGCGCTGCCCGGATTGCCAATCTCAAATTCGCGCCGCGCATTCGCTCGCTCGCGTACCGTTTCGCCATGGTTGCAGATGGCCGTCTGGATGCGGCGATGGCCCGGGCCAGAGCCTCCGATTGGGACGTGGCCGCAGTAGACTTATTGCTACATGAATCGGGGGGACGGCTTGCCGATGCCCGTGGTAATGAGCTTCTCTACAACAAAACCACAGTAAAACACCCCGAGCTGGTAGCATCTTCGCGCAAACTCTTTAAAAGGCTGCAGAGTATTTTCTGCGAAGATTGACCTAGCCGCGGCGATTATGTGGAGAATTTTGACATGAACCATGGTTCGAGGAGGAAAAAATGAGCACCGAGAGCAAGCAGTTGCTACACCTTGTATTTGGCGGAGAGTTGGACGATATCTCCACCGTGTCATTCCGTGATCTGGATAAGCTTGATATTGTTGGCATTTATCCAAGCTATGAGGAAGCACACAAGGTATGGAAGTCCAAGGCGCAGGCCACTGTCGATAACGCTCATATGCGCTACTTCATTGTGCACATGCACCGCCTTTTGGACCCACAACAAGACAACGCGTAAACGCCCGTGCGCTTTGTACAGCACGCTGCGTGAAACCGAGGATGCGAATGCTTAAGAAGTTGGGTCGAGATCCGCGATTTTTGAAGGCACTTGGCCATTTGATGGCCTACTACCTTCTGCTGGTGCGCAAAACAAGCACCTTCGAAATCGACCCATCCGCACGGCTGGAGCAAATGGAACCGCATTTGCCATTTATTGCAGCTATGTGGCATGGGCAGCATTTTCTCACGCCTTTTGCCCGTCCCGATACAGTACCTGTATCGGTAATGATATCCCGCAGCGCTGATGGTCAAATCAACGCTGTGGCTGCTGAGCGCTTGGGCATCGGCACCATTCGCGCATCCGGTGCACAACAGGCGCACCAAATCAAAAAGCGGGGCGGACTTAAAGGGTTTATCGAAGCCCTGCGCTGTTTGCGTTCCGGCTCTGTCATTGCCATGACAGCAGACGTACCAAAAGGACCCGCGCGCAAGGCCGGCATGGGTATAGTCCAGCTGGCGCGCCACTCTGGCCGCCCAATTATCCCCATGGCCATTGCATCTAGCAGGCACTATGATTTTAGTAGTTGGGACAAGGCAAGCCTCAACCTACCCTTTAGCCACATCGGTGTGACAATGGGTGAGCCGATTTTTGTGCCCTCGCAGGCAAGCGACGAAGAACTGGAAGCACTGCGCTTTCAGCTTGAGGATAGTCTCAACCTGACCACTGAGCGGGCCTATGACATTGCCAAGCGCCGTAAAGGCCAGAACACCGGCGAGGCCTGATGCCAGCCTATTCAAAGCTCTTGAAAACCTATCGTGCCTTGGGGCATTTGCTGGGAAGCCCCTTGCAATTGCTATACGCACGCAGGGTGAAACGAGGAAAGGAGGATCCGGCACGAAAGCACGAACGCTTTGGCAAACCGCAGCATGGGCGCCCGGATGGTCCACTTGTTTGGGTGCACGCGGCAAGTGTGGGTGAGACGAATGCGGTTCTTCCGCTTATCAAATCTCTCGTTGCCCAAGATGTAAATGTGCTGCTGACCACCGGAACACTCACCTCCTACAGCTATTTTCAACGCGCCAAGCTTGATGGTGTCATTCATCAATTTGTGCCCTACGATATTGCCCCTGCCTTGCAGCCCTTTCTGGATCACTGGCAGCCACAAGTGGCCATCACCGTGGAATCAGAAATCTGGCCCGCCACTTTCAGCGAGCTGAAGCAGCGTGGCATCCCACTTGCAATTGTCAATGGCCGCATGTCGCCGCGCTCCTTTGCCAACTGGTCTCGGATTGGCAATATGGCTAAGTCCACCTTCGCCGCCGCGCATTTGGTTGTCGCGCAAACACCTGAAGATGCGGAACGCTTTGCGCGGCTTGGTGCCCAGCTGACTGTGGTCTCTGGCAATATAAAATTCGATGGTGCCGTTTTGGAAGCTGATCAAAACGATTTGCTCCAGCTGACGCAAGTAACAGCCAAACGCCCGCTCTGGTTGGCCGCAAGCACGCACCCTGGCGAGGAAGAGGTTGTCATTGCCGCGCATAAGGCACTCAAGCAGGCGCATCCGAACCTCCTAACAATTCTTGTGCCACGCCATCCCGAACGCGGCGAGAAAATCGCTGCGATGATCAAAGAAGCCGGTTTACAGTGCATGCGCCGCTCGCTGGAGCAACAGCCTGAAGCCGCCTGCGATGTTTATCTTGCCGATACGCTAGGCGAGCTTGGCTTGTTCTATGCGCTCGCCCCGATCGTTTTTCTGGGAGGCTCGCTGATGCCAATTGGTGGCCACAATATTTTGGAGCCCGCACAGCTGGATTGCGCTGTTCTATCTGGTCCTTACACAGATAATTTTCAGCGTATTTTTGCTCAGTTTGTCGGCGCGGGTGGTGCAGAGATCGTTGCGGACGAGCAAGAGCTTGTATCCCATCTGAAAGCGCTGTTTACCTCAGATGAAAAGGTGGGGCAGATGGCCACCGCCGCTGGTGAAATCGCTCGAAGCGGGCGCGGCGCTCTGGCGCGCACGCAGGCCGCTTTGTTACCGCTAATCAACAGTCACTGCCATGAAACGACGACAAATGGGGGCGGCAATGCCGATAAAACCCCCTGAGTTCTGGTGGCAATCGCCCCCAAGTCTTGCAGCCCGTGCCCTTTCACCTGCCGGTGCGCTGTATGGTGCCCTCACGGCGAAGAGACAAAGTCTAGCGCCGCGTTATCAAGCGCAAATCCCTGTAATATGTGTCGGAAATTTTACAGTTGGGGGGGCAGGCAAGACCCCGACAGCACTTGCCCTGCATGAGCTTTTGTTGACGCAAGGACACACTCCGGCTTTTCTACTGCGCGGGTATGGCGGCGCACTGAAGGGCCCTGTGCATGTGCAATGCCCACACCATACTGCGCTTGATGTGGGGGATGAAGCACTGGTTTTGGCACGAAAGGGACAAACGATAGTTAGTGCCGATCGTGTTGAAGGTGCCAAGCTTGCCCAGAAGCTTGGCGCAACAATCCTAATCATGGATGATGGTTTTCAAAACCCGAGCCTTTATAAGGACCTGTCTTTGGTCGTTGTCGACGCTGCGGTTGGCATAGGCAATGGACTTTGCCTGCCCGCAGGGCCGCTACGTACACCGCTTAGCGCACAGCTCCCGCTTGCAGATGCGCTTGTCATTATCGGCGAGGGGGAAGCGAGCAAGCCGCTACGTAGCGCCGCAGAGAGGTTGAAAATCCCGGCTCTTGCAGCCCGCTTGGCGCCCCAGCACAGCGAGACCTTCAACAAGGAGCGCGTTCTCGCGTTTTCCGGTATCGGCCGCCCACAGAAGTTCTTTGAAAGCCTAGAGAGGATTGGCGCGCAGCTTGAGAAAACCTGTTCTTTCCCCGATCACCACAGTTTCACCGCAGAGCAGGCGACTGCTTTACTGAAAGAAGCTGAGCGCAAAGATCTCTTGCCTGTCACCACATCTAAGGATTTTGTGCGCTTGAAGAGTTCAAGTGAGCCGAGCCTGCAGGTGCTCGCCACGAAAACAGAGGTCTTGGAAGTCAAGTTGCAGCTTGCTGACACATGCGCGCTTCAGGATTTGATTGCTGCCAAAACCTCTCGGCGGCAATAAAAAAAGGGGCTTTGCTTGCCCCTTGGTTTTTATTGCGCACACCCCTCCCGGCGCGGGCCGCGAGGCCTTGGGCTATGGTTGTTCCCCGCACTCTTGATAGCGCTTTAGGGCCACATGTGCATCAAAGTAGGCTTCTTGCCGCGACACGCTCCAGTACTTAAGCTCTTCCAGCGAAATTGGCTGGCCAGTCACCGCACAGCGGACAAAGTCACCAGGTGTTTCGACCTGAAAATCTCCGTCAAGATAGAGGACCTCAGCCTCTTGAGGGAGGGATGGATTGCTGAATCTGTTCATTCTATTGCTTCCATAATGCGCATGGCTTTTCCCTTTCATAGCCACAACATGGAAAGATTGCTAGCCCTATCCTTCCCCCCGCAACGCCGGTCCTAAACTTAAGCGGCGCTGCCACCCTTGCCGGATGTGAGGGCGGCCACTTCTCCCTGTTGCAATGGTGGTAATGGCTCGCCCCCGTTTTCGTCATTGCCACTTTGTTGCGCAAATCGCTCAGGCAACGCGGCAAGTGAGCGGAAGCACACATATAGCGCAGCCAGCCCGAACATCACACCGCCCAAAGCCTGTCCGATAAGAACACCCTTTGCGCCGGCCAGCGCCGCCCCCGCATAGGTGAACGGCACTGTGCCAAGTGTTGCCCGGCCCCAGTTAAACACAGTGGAGTAAAACGGGTAGCCGAGGTTGTTAAAGGCGGCGTTGGAAACAAACAAAGCTGCGTTGAAAACAAAGCTGGCAGCCAGGTATTGGCAGAAGAACACCAACAGTGTGTAGGTCTCGCCTTGCGCACCAAAACCTTGCGCCAGCACATCACGTAGCAAAAATAAAACGCCCCATGCCACCAAGGAGTAAACCAGAATAAATATTAGGGCATCGCGCATGACCATATGGAGCCGATCAAACAGGCGCGCACCAAGGTTCTGCCCGAGGATAGGTCCGATAGAGCCCGATAGGGCAAACAGCGCGCCGAATGCCAGCGGTGTCACACGCCCGATTATTGCCCACGCTGCGACCGCACTGTCCCCATAATCGGCGATTTGCGCAGTCACCCAGGCGTTGCCAACAGGTGTTGCCACATTTGTCAGCAATGCCGGAACAGCAATATGTAACAGCGCAGCCAAATCCGCGCGCGCTGCGCCAAGCTCTGGTTTTCCAATCAAATCATGCTTATGCAGGAGCGCGTAAAGCCCCAGCCCTAGCATGATAGCCCGTGACACAACAGAAGCAATCGCAGCCCCGGTTAGCCCCATATCAAACCCAAAGATCAACAGCGGGTCCAGCAGCGCCGTTGCAATCCCCGCGAACAGGGTCAGGGTCATTGCCCGCTTGGCATCACCGACGGCCCGAAGCAACGCCGAACAGGTCATCCCCATGCAGAGCAGCGGCATGGAAGGGAAAACGATCTGCAAAAAGCCTGTGGCATAGGCCTTGGTAACACCGCTTGCCCCCTGCAGTCCGCAAATGTCCTCTAACCACGGGAACAGCAGCACCACAACAACCAGGGCACTGAGACCTGAGCTGATGAGCGATACGCCCGCAAGACGCCGCGCCGCTGCTGTCTCCCCAGCGCCCAAATGGCGTGAGACCCGCGCACTGGCGGCGATGGAAAGCCCGATGCCAATTGCCGTTGAAAATGCAAGAATACTGCCCGCATACCCGATCGCCGCGGCCAACTCGGCGATGCCCAACTGCGATATGTAAAAGAGATTGGCAAAATCCACGAGGAACACCGAGACCAGCCCGATCGAGCCCGATGCGGTCATCACCAGCACATGGCGCATGGTGGAGCCTGCCGTAAACTTTGCTTGTTGCTTAGCTCTTGTCTGCGCCATTGCTTTCCTAAATATGTAAAATGAACTTTAGGCGCCACACTCGGTAGTTTTACAGGTGTGGTCAAGCGCGAAGTGGTGAACACTGCGTCAAATCAACGGCTTCTAATCAAGGTCAAGCATCAGCTGTCGCTATGCGGTATCTCGCCTTTTGGCTTTTGTATCGGGGTACGCATATGCAGATACTTCATACCGGCGAACTCGCCTTCTTCCATCTGCGCCGCCAGCCGCTTTTCATCGCGTGCGCGCACATCCTCTTCCACCAGCTCTATGCGCTCCGCTGGCAGGCCAAGATGCGCCAGCGCTTGGCGGCCAAAAGCGATGCTGGATTCAAATGTTTCGCGAATCTGGAAATCCACCCCCAGCTTGGTTAGCTCCATCGCATGGGCGCGATCTGTTGCTCGGCAGAACAACGCAGCATCGGGGAAAGCCCGCCGGATCTCACCAATCGCCTTACGCATGACCTGATCATTCTCGATGCAAAGGGCAATCAACGCCGCATTTTCTGCGCCTGCCTTTTTTAGAACATCCGCGCGGGTGGCATCGCCAAAATACACTTTAAACCCGTAGGTCTTGGCGGAAGCTATCCTGTCTGGCTTGTTATCAAGCGCAGTGACAGAAATCCCCTCCGCCATCAGCATCTGCGAAACCATCATACCAAACCGCCCCGAGCCGATAACAAGCACAGAAGGGCACACATCCTCAAATGTCTCTAGTTTAGCGGTTGGCGAGCTCTTGCGCAGGCGGCTCGCCAGCATATCAAGCCCCATCCCTGCCAGAGGGGTCATTAGCATGCTGATAATCACCGTAGCAGTAAGCATGCTGCTCAACTCTTGACTGAGAAGTGTCGAGCTGGCAGCGGCTGAGAAAATAACAAAGGCAAATTCTCCCCCTTGCGGCAGGGTAACCGCGATACGTAGCGCGTCAGAATTCTTGGAGCCAAACACCCGCGCCAAGCTCCAAATTACAAGGCCCTTCATCAGCATAAGCCCCGCCACAAACAGCGCGATCATTTGCCAATTGTTCATGACCACGCCCAAATCCAACGCCATGCCCACTGCAATGAAAAACAAGCCCATCAGCAAAGAGCGGAACGGCTCGATATCTGCCTCCAGCGTGTGGCGAAAGCTGCTTTCTGCCAGCATCACACCGGACAGGAAGGCCCCAAGTGCCATGGAAAGCCCTACAAGCTGCATCAAGCCCGCACTGCCAAGCGCAATGAGCAGCGCCGCTGCGAGCATCACCTCGCGGGCGCCTGTACGCGCCAGTAGCTGGAATACCGGCGACACCAGATAGCGTCCGCCGAACATTACGAATGCCACAGCGCCAACGACCATCGCAATCTCAAGCACCACATCGCCGCCGCTAGAAGGTGTCTGGGTTGGCGACAAAATAGAAACCATCGCCAGCAGTGGCACAATAGCCATGTCTTGCAACAGCAAGATGCCAAACGCCCGCTGGCCATAGGGTGTACTCATGTGGCCGCGCTCCTGCAAAATCTGCAAGGCAAACGCCGTAGAAGACAAAGCCAAACCAAAGCCAGCCACCAGCGCCACTGGTACCGCATAGCCCAATAGCCACGCACAGCCAAAAAGCAACACACCGGAAAGCAAGACCTGTGAGCTGCCAAGCCCAAATATATCGGCGCGCATCTTCCATAATCGCGCGGGTTCCAGCTCCAGCCCGATGACAAACAGCAGCAGCACAACGCCCAGCTCGGCCACATGCAACATGTCTTGCGCATTGATGAAAAGCCCAAGACCAAAGGGGCCAACAATCAGCCCGGCCGCCAGATAGCCAATTACGGAACCAAGCCCGAAACGCTTGGCAATAGGGACAACCACTACAGCTGCAGCCAGCAATGTCAAACTCTCGGATAAAAACGGGGGCAAACTGGCGGCGGCCATTGGGTCTCCTGAAAAAGTAGTGTCAAAAATCAATTAAGTAGTACTTGGGCGCGCACCGCAGTGTCGTGTCCAGCACTCGAAGATAAGCCTAATACAAAGTTGTTATAGGTTTACGTCGTTCCCAAGCAACAAAAGCAAACAGAACAAACAAAATACCAAGGCCTAAGCCTTGGTACCTCCAACAGTCATCTCGTTTATGCGCATGGAAGGTTGGCCAACACCAACGGGCACGCTTTGCCCTGCCTTGCCGCAAGTGCCAATGCCGTCATCCAGCTTCATATCATTGCCAATCATGCTCACCCGTGTCAGGGCGTCCGGACCATTGCCGATCAGCATAGCCCCTTTAACCGGCGCGCCGATCTTGCCGTTTTCAATGCGGTAGGCTTCGGTACAGTTAAACACAAACTTGCCAGAGGTGATATCAACCTGCCCGCCACCGAAGGACACGGCGTAAATGCCATCTTTTACGCTGGCGATCATCTCATCAGGGCAGTGTTCGCCGCCAAGCATATAGGTGTTGGTCATGCGTGGCATGGGTTCGTGTGCGTAGGATTCCCGCCGACCGTTGCCCGTGCTTTTTTCACCCATCAACCGTGCATTCTGCCGATCCTGCATATAGCCAACCAGAATACCATTTTCAATCAACGTGGTACGTTGTGTCGGTGTGCCCTCGTCATCAACGCTCAAGGAGCCCCGCAAATCCGGCAGGGTGCCATCATCTACAATGGTAACGCCTTTTGCGGCAACGCGCTCGCCCATCAGCCCGGCAAAGGCCGAGGTTTTTTTGCGGTTAAAATCACCTTCCAGCCCGTGGCCAACTGCCTCGTGCAGCAAGACACCGTTCCAGCCATTGCCCAGCACCACATCAAAAGTACCCGCTGGCGCCGCCACCGCCTCAAGGTTCACGAGGGCTTGGCGCAGCGCCTCATCGACGCCATGCTGCCAGCGCTGCGTTGTGATAAACGAGGCAAAACCCTCGCGCCCGCCCATGCCATAGCTGCCCGCCTCTTGGCGATCACCACTGCCCACAACAACAGAAATATTTACCCGAACCAGAGGCCGCACATCACGAATGCGCTGCCCGTCAGGGCGCAGTATATCGATACAGCTCCAAGAGCCATGGATAGCAGCGGTGACCTGTTTCACCCGTGGGTCCTTGGCCCGTGCATAAGCATCAATTTGCTCAAGCAGCGCGACCTTTTGCGCAAATGTTGGTTGCAGGAGAGGGCTTTGCTCACTGTAAAGTTGCCGGTTGCTGCCGGAAGGGCTAATGGCCAAAGTGCCGATGTGTCCGGCTTTCACCGATGACACCGCGTCGGCGGCCCGTTGCAGCGCCGCAGGTGTTAGCTCGCCCGCATGCGCATAGCCGGTTGCCTCGCCGGAAACCGCCCGTAAACCAAACCCTTCTGAAGAGCTGAAGCTGGAGGACTTCAGGCGTCCATTGTCAAACACCAGCCCCTCAGATTCATTGTACTGCAAATAGAGCTCACCATCATCAGCCCCCTGCAATGCTTGCCGGACCAGTTTTTCGGCAGTTGTTAGGTCCAGCGCACTTGTCGCCAACAGGTCTACAGGGTGAACACTCATGAAATGGCTCCGCTTAAAAACTCTCAAGGTCTAATGTTTTGAACATATCCAAGGCAAAGCGCAAGCCTCCATTGGCGGCTGGCCGGTAATCTCCAAGCCAAAGCGCGCGCAAAATAACAAAAAAGGCCAGCAATGCCGGCCTTTGCGTCTTTGTTGCGTGCAGCGCACGATCAAGGCAGCGCCGCGTAACCCGCAGAGAAACCACCAAGCGAAATAGGAATGCCGATGCCTTCTTCGGGGGTCTTGAAAATAATAAAGGTGGCCATTTCCCCTTTGATCAATGTGTTGAGCAGATCAGACTTCAGGAATACCTCTGCCACACAGCCATCGGGCAAACACCGCAGGAAAGGCGCTGAGCCGATATCCTGATTATCAACATAGAGCCCAAGTTGCGAGGGTAGCAGAACGCCGAGCGGCGCAAGCACCCGCAAAATGGTCGCTTTCTTATCGGCAGTCTTTAGCACGATAACAGATAGCGCCACATTCTCTTGGTCTTCGGCGGTCACGTTCTGGATCAGCGCACATTGTTCAGACTTGGCACCCGCAGGTGTATCGCAGCGCATCTGCCAATCTTCGAAGGTGTTTTTAAGCACCCCTTGTGCTGCGGCACTGCCACTCACACAGACAACAAAACCCAACGCAACAATTGCCTGCGCCGCTCCGCGCAAAACAGCAGATAGCCCGCTCACCCGCATCTCCTAAGTCAAGTACTCATCTAAAGCGCTCGCCACTAGCCTTACCCCAGGCCAATTGATTCGCTCTTACCTATCCTCATCTCATTACAGCTTTGTGGTCAAATGTCAGCAGTAATGGTCTTCTAAACACATATTTATCGCCGCGCCCGCTGCTGCCTGACGTGGTGTTCGCGCCAAATCTGCCCTTATTGGGATATTACGCGGAACTAACTAGGTGAAAACTCTTAGGTCGCCCTTGCATGATAGGTGCGCATTGTGATTTCTCTTCCCACGCTTTGATTTATATCAACTAAGGGTGCGACATATAGCCGCTTCGACCTACGTGGAATCGCGGAGCTCTAATATATGAGCTAATATGTCGCATCGATAAAAAGGATGAGGGCTGGGCAACGGCGCTCATCAGGCATTCCGGCACCTGCCGCCTCCGCGGCACTGGCGCAACAGCCGGAATTGAGGAGAGGGAGCGCAAGACGTGACGGAGCTTTTCAAGCCCCATCGGAATAAAGTGGCAGCGTTGTCCGCACTTGGCCTTACCGGTAGCCTAGTGGGAACCGCATCCGCCAGCCAGCCAGAGCCATGGCAGCTGGGCATGCAAGCTGCGGCTTCAACCGTAATGGAAGATATCCGCTGGTTTAATGATTTTACACTCGTCATCATAACGGTAATCACCGTTTTTGTGGCGGCCCTGCTGCTCTATTGCATGATCCGCTTTAACAGGTGGTCTAATCCAAACCCTTCAAAAACCTCCCACAACACTGCCATTGAAGTGGTCTGGACCGTGGTGCCGATCCTCATTCTTGTTGTGATCTCCGTTCCCTCTTTCCGTCTGCTGTTTAAGCAGCTGGAAATTCCCGAGTACGAGATGACAATCAAAGCCACCGGTTACCAGTGGTATTGGGGTTACGAATACACTGATGAAGGCATGGAAGATGTCGCCTTTGATGCGCTTATGCTTTCTGATGAAGATCGCGCCGCTGTAAAAGCCGAAAAAGGCTTGAGCGATGTGGAAGTGCCGCGCCTGCTGGCGACCGACTACAACCTTGTTGTGCCGGTAGACACCACGGTACGCGTGCAGGTCACGGCTGCAGACGTAATCCACGCCTTCGCCATGCCGTCCTTTGGGGTGAAAATCGATGCAGTGCCCGGCCGCTTGAACGAGACTTGGTTCCGCGCAGATCGCACCGGCATGTACTACGGCCAATGCTCCGAGCTTTGTGGCAAAGACCATGCCTTTATGCCAATCGCCGTGCAGGTTGTCACCAAAGCGCAGTACACCGCGTGGGCAGAAGCCGCCAAGTCTGATGTGGATGAAGCCAACGCCATACTCGCCAGCCTGATTGCCGAGCAAAAAGCGGCAAGCGCACCCCAACCTGAAAAAACAATCCAGCTGGCCGCTAACTAGTATTAGCAGCGTTCAGCCCGAAAGTGAATTGCATCAATAGGCGCGCCGTCTCGCCACCCGCAAGACAGGCAGCGCCTAGAGCCAAACAGAAATTGAGGAGCACAAATATGTCTGCGTCAGATGCGCATGCACATGATCACCCCAAGGGGTGGGTGCGTTGGGTCAACTCGACCAACCATAAAGATATCGGGATCCTGTACCTGATCTTCGCCATCATGGCCGGGATCGTTGGCGGTGCCCTATCCGTAGGGATCCGTCTGGAATTGCAAGATCCGGGAATGCAATACTTCTCGGATGCGCACCTGTTCAATGTGTTTACCACATCACACGCGCTGATCATGATCTTCTTCATGGTTATGCCAGCGTTGATCGGTGGCTTTGCCAACTATTTTATTCCGATCATGGTTGGGGCGCCGGATATGGCTTTCCCGCGCCTGAACAACATCTCGTTCTGGCTGCTGCCACCGGCGTTTATCCTGCTGCTGATGTCGCTGTTTGTTCCAGGCCCTCCAGGCGGTAATGGCGTTGGCGGTGGCTGGACGATCTACCCACCGCTGTCCACCTCTGGACAACCCGGCCCGGCAATGGATTTCGCGATCCTTTCACTGCACGTCGCCGGTGCATCGTCCATCTTGGGTGCGATCAACTTTATCACCACCATATTCAATATGCGCGCGCCAGGCATGACCTTACATAAAATGCCGCTGTTTGCATGGTCTGTGTTGATCACAGCATTCCTGCTCTTGCTCTCCCTGCCGGTTTTGGCAGGCGCGATCACCATGCTGCTTACCGATCGTAACTTCGGCACCACCTTCTTTGAAGCAGCCGGTGGTGGTGATCCGATCCTCTTCCAGCACCTGTTCTGGTTCTTCGGTCACCCTGAAGTGTATATCCTGATCTTGCCAGCCTTCGGCATCATCTCCCACATCATTTCCACCTTCGCCCGCAAACCGATCTTTGGTTACATCGGCATGGCATACGCCATGGTTGCCATTGGTGTGGTCGGGTTTGTTGTGTGGGCGCACCACATGTTCACCGTCGGGCTTTCTGTCGATACGCAGGCCTACTTCCTGTTCGCCACAATGGTGATTGCGGTGCCAACTGGCGTGAAAATCTTTTCTTGGATCGCCACCATGTGGGGCGGATCTATCGAATTTCGTACGCCAATGGTTTGGGCAATCGGCTTTATTTTCCTGTTCACCGTTGGTGGCGTTACGGGTGTTCAGCTGGCAAACGGTGGTCTCGATCGTGCCCTGCACGACACATACTATGTGGTCGCACACTTCCACTACGTGCTCTCGCTTGGCGCAGTTTTCGCGATCTTCGCAGGCTGGTACTACTGGTTCCCGAAAATCTCGGGCTACATGTACTCCGAGTTTATCGGTAAGCTGCACTTCTTCGTCACCTTCATCGGTGTGAATCTGGTGTTCTTCCCGCAGCACTTCTTGGGTCTTGCAGGTATGCCGCGCCGCTATGCGGATTATCCAGATGCCTACCACGGCTGGAACTACGTCTCCTCCATCGGCTCTTACATCTCCGCATTCGCGGTGCTGATCTTCTTGGCAGGTGTGGCGCATGCCTTCATCGCCAAGCGCAAAGCCGGTGACAATCCATGGGGCGAGGGTGCCAATACGCTGGAGTGGACCTTGTCCTCACCTCCGCCGTTCCACCAGTTCGAAACCCTGCCAAAAATCAAGTAGGCCCAAGCGGCCTCAGGGTTACCACAACACGCGACTGGGCAGCGAAGACGCTGCCCGCTCGCAAACCGCCAAATGCCAGCAACAAGAATAGGCAAGGCACTCAAATCAGCCAAACCGGGATGTCTTTTGACAAGAAGGACCTAAAGGAATGACCGTTTACGAGCAAACAGACACTCTGCCTTCTGCAGGCGCCCGGGCACAAAGCTTCGGCGGCCGCGGAACAGCGCGAGATTACATTTCCCTGTTAAAGCCTCGGGTCATGTCACTGGTGGTCTTCACCGCCTTGGTGGGCATTTTGATCGCGCCGGGCAATCAGCACCCGTTCCTCAGCTTGCTGGCGTTGTTGTGTATCGCCATCGGCGGGGGCGCCTCTGGGGCGCTGAATATGTGGTGGGATGCCGATATTGATGCGGTCATGAGCCGTACGCAAAAACGCCCGATACCGGCAGGAAAAATCACGGAAGGCGAGGCACTGGCCTTTGGTATGATCCTGTCCATCGGCTCAGTGGTGGTGCTGGGTCTGGTCAGCAATTGGATGGCCGCTGGCCTATTGGCGTTTACGATCTTCTTCTATGTGGCGATCTACACCATGTGGTTGAAGCGTTCTACGCCGCAAAACATCGTCATCGGTGGGGCAGCGGGCGCCTTGCCACCTGTCGTCGGCTGGGCATCCGTTACGGGCTCTGTCGATGTCGAGCCGCTCGTCCTGTTCTTCATCACTTTTGCATGGACTCCGCCCCACTTCTGGGCGCTCGCATTGGTGAAAAACGCCGACTATACTGCCGCCAAAGTACCAATGCTGCCCGTTGTTGCCGGCGAACGCGCCACCCGCAACCAGATCCTGCTCTATTCGCTAATTCTAGCGCCTATTGGGGCAGCGCCTTACCTCATCGGTTTCGCCAGCATTGCTTACGGCGCGCTGGCAACACTGCTTGGCGCTATATTCATCTACAAGGCTGTGCAAGTGCGTCGCTTCGAAAGCGGAGATGCCGCGCGTGCCGCATGTATGAGCCTGTTCAAGTTCTCGCTTCTCTATCTCAGCCTGCTCTTCGCAACACTACTGGTTGAAAACATCATTGGAGGCTTCCTATGAGCACCAACACCACAAGCGACGCCCCACTTTCTCTCGACGCCGAGCAGCAGAAGGCTCGCCGCAGCCGCTCCAAAGCGCTGGCGGTTGTTTTGGGGCTGATGGTCGTCATGTTTTATGCCGTAACCATCATCAAGCTCGGTCCGGGCATTATGGATCGCCCGCTCTAACAAAGCAGTTTACGCAGAAGACCCCAGCCAGATGCAACAGCCAGATCAACATCCTCATGATAGCGTGGCACAGCGTGCCCTAAGCAAGCGCAACCAGCGCGTTGCCGTACTCTGCCTGTCGCTGTTTGCGGGCATGATTGGTCTGTCGTTTGCCGCAGTGCCGCTTTACCAGCTTTTCTGTCAGGTAACCGGCTATGGCGGCACCACGCAGCGGGTGGAAGAGGCAACAAACGGTATTGAGGTGCTGGATCGCACCATCACCGTCCGCTTCGATGCTAACACAGCAGGCGGATTGCCATGGGACTTTGCCCCCAAGCAGCGCACCATCAAGGTTCGGCTCGGGCAGATGGCTGAGGTGTTCTACACCGCGCAGAACGATGCGGGCCGCCGTACAGCAGGAACATCGACGTTCAATGTCTTTCCCTACGAAATGGGAGGGTACTTCAACAAGATCGACTGTTTCTGCTTTACCGAGCAGCCACTTGCAGCAGGTGAGTCGGTCGATATGCCGATACTGTTCTTCATCGATCCGGAAATGGACAAAGATCCGGATTTGAAATTCGTCAAGGAAGTTACCTTGTCCTACACCTTCTTCCCCTCGCAGGAGGAGGAAACCAAAACAAGCGCGCTCTCGCTGCAAGGCGAGCAAAGAGACGCCAAACTTTAACGGCGGCTGCACGCGCGCATCCGCTGACCATTGGGGAGCTGTATTTATGGCTGAGGCACATAAAAAGAACCACGATTACCATATTATCGATCCAAGCCCATGGCCGTTTCTGGCATCTATTGGCACATTGATCCTCGCTATCGGCGCAATTGGTTACATGCGTGACCTGAATGGCGATGTGCTCGGCTTCTTGCCTTTCACCAATTCCGAAGGCCAGTTGGAATACGCCATTGACCTGACCGGTTGGGGCCTCTTTGCGCTTGGCTTCGCGATTGTTCTTTACACCATGTTTGTTTGGTGGCGTGATGTGGTGCGTGAATCTCACGAGGGTCATCACACACCGGTTGTTATGCTGCACCTGCGCTATGGCATGATCATGTTCATTGCATCGGAAGTGATGTTCTTTGTGGCGTGGTTCTGGGCGTTCTTTGATGCCTCGCTTTACGCAGGCGAAGTCCAGCAGTTTGACCGTGTCGCCTCCACTGGTGGTTTCTGGCCTCCACAAGGTATCGAAACTTTTGATCCTTGGCATTTGCCGCTGTTCAACACCTTTATCCTTCTGCTTTCTGGTACTGCAGTGACATGGGCCCACCATGCAATGCTGCACGATGATCGTCAGGGCCTGAAACAAGGTCTGCTGGTTACTGTGCTGCTCGGCGTATTGTTCTCCATCTGCCAGGCCTATGAATACTCGCACGCCTCCTTCGGCTTCTCCGAAAATATCTACGGTGCGACCTTCTACATGGCCACCGGCTTCCACGGTTTCCACGTGATCGTTGGTACGATCTTCCTAGCTATCTGCCTGTTGCGGGCCAACGCTGGCCACTTTACTGCCAAAAAGCATTTCGGCTTTGAAGCGGCGGCATGGTACTGGCACTTCGTTGATGTGGTCTGGCTGTTCCTGTTTGCCGCAATCTACGTTTGGGGCGGCTAAGCACACCTAAAGAACGATTGAAATAAGTGCGAGGCCTGTGTCACATGAGTGGCGCAGGCCTTTTGTTGTTTTTGCAATCTTAGATTGCAATTTCTTGCGGTTTCTTGGAAAGTTACCTCTTGTCAAACAAGTATTGCCGAAGGGGTGAGGATACGCGTCGCTGCCAATAGGACAAAGTTTCGATTCTCTTGCAGCTCCGTGCAAGTTACTCCATTTATAGAGGTTGGAAGGAGGGTGTCCTTGCGGAAGTTGCTAGGTATTATCACACAATCCTTCAAATATGGTCCAGGTTTGGGTTTTTGGCTGGCTTTCACTTGTCACCCATGTCTAAGGTTGCTAACCCATCCGTCGGAGATGAGCCGTGAACTGAAAGTCTGCAAAGACGTGCGTTGAAGGGAGATTGGGTGATAATCGAATCTCATATGACCGGGGATATGCAATGGTCCGAAAAGGACCGCACAGCCGATGTGCCGCAGCAGAACCAAAAAGAGGACGACTACGCCTTGATGGAAGTTGAAGCCGAGCCGACAAGCGAAACGCCAGCACAAAAGCCTCTGTGGCAGCGCTATCTATGGCTGCACATTTGTACTGCAATCGCTTTTTGTATTCTTCTTTCGCTGGGATTTTGGCAGATGCAGAGGCTGGAATGGAAAAACAGCCTGATTGAACGTGCTGAAATTCGAGCAAAAGCGGCCCCGCAATCCGTCCCTGGTCCAGAGATGTGGGCCACGCTTGACATGGATGAAGTAGATTACCTCCCCGTGTCAATTCGGGGGCAATTTCTGATGGGAGAGCTTTACTATTTCGATACACTGCAAAAGCCCAAAGGCTCCTTTGGCGGCCAAGGTTACTTTGTTTATGCGCCGTTTGTAACGCAGTATGGCAATATCATATTGGTAAACCGTGGGTTTGTTCCCGCAAGCAAACGTGAGCTGTCGAGCCGAATGTCTTCTCTTCCTGAACGGGGAGAGGTGCTGCTTGCCGGGTTAATTCGTCGTCCGGAAAGCCAAACGTTTTACAGCCCTGAAGGCAACACCCAAACCGGGGAATGGTATGTTCGCGAGCCGGATAAGATGGCAGCTGCGCTAGGTCTTGATGCTAATATCACAGCCCCGTTTACAATTGATGCCTACGAGAACTTCTCGCAGGCGGGCGGCCTGCCACAAGCCGGTGAAACCCGGATGACCTTCTCAAACAACCATTTGTCCTATGCTATGACATGGTTTGGCCTAGCTCTCACGCTTGTTGGTGTTTATATCGCTTTCTTTCTGCGGATCCTTGGAAAGGAAAGAGCAGATAAAAATGCAGCACTTAAACAAGAAGAAGCACAGCGGGAAAAAGAAGAGGCAGAAGAGCGCCTGCGCAAAAAGGCTCTAGAGGATGCAAAAACGCGCCGCGGAGCGCGAGCTCGTCGATAACAGAGCATGCTCCCGCCCTACGAGAATACGCGGGAGCATGCAGATTTCCTAGAGCAGTTCTAGAATTGCTTCTGCGGTTGAAACGTCGGCGCTTCCTGGTGCGTCTTCAACATTAAAAGCGCTGACAACGCCATCCTTTGCAACTAGTGCATAACGCTTGGAACGCAGACCAAGACCGGCGCCACTGCCGTCAAACTCCATGCCAATTGCCTTAGTGAATTCGCCAAGACCGTCGGCAAGGAATGTGATTTTCTCGTTGCCGCCGCTTGTCTTCGACCATGCGTCCATCACAAACATGTCATTGACCGAAACCACTGCAATTTCATCAACGCCTTTGGCTTTGATATCTTCCGCATGTTTGATAAAGCCGGGCAGGTGATTGAGGTGGCAAGTCGGGGTAAACGCCCCCGGCACTGCAAACAGCACCACGGTCTTGCCTGCAAAGACGCTCTCGCCAGAAACATCCTCTGGACCATTTTCGCCAAGCCGCTTGAATGTTGCAGCTGGTAGCTTGTCGCCAACCTTGAGGGTCATTTCACTCTCCATAAGTACGTCATAAAAAGTTGCAATCACTGGAAGCTTGTCTGCTTGTGTCTATAAATACAAGAGGCGCGATCCGTGTTTCCACGTAAGTTCCCTCTCTACTGGGGGGCAAGGCGAAGAACAAGCGTAGCTTCCCGTTCAAAGGCGTCCTGACCAACCACAATCGTAAGCCGTAAGGTGACCTCGCCACTTTCCTCTTCAAGCCCTTCCAGCGCGGCCTCGTATGTATAGCGTCCCGCGCTCTGGTCGCGCAGAACAGGAACGCTCACATAAGCACCTTTCGGTCCCTCGATAAACAAACTTGGCGAATCCCCAAGGCTTAAAGCGGCTACATCTTCCAGCTCGACAACAATTTGCAAAAGGCGTTTTGCGTCTTTCACAATCGGTGTAATCGTCGCGATAGGCATTGTTTTGCCCGAAATCTTCTTTGGTAGCGCATCAAACGCGGGATCAAGGCTATTTGCCTGCGCAAGCTTAGTGGTGTTTGCCGCAGCGCGCGTGGAGGGAACAATCATTTGCAGCGCTGCAGCTTCCGGTATGCAAATCTGGTTGCATATTCCAAAGTCGGTGACCACAGAAAGCACACTGGTTTTACTCGGGTCTTTTAGGTTTGCCAGGATTGGGAGCAACAGCCGGTCATGATACACATAGGAAACCGAATAACCGTCGTTGTACTGCTCAGGAGCCGGGAAAAACACCTCTGCCCTATCAAGGTTGGTTGAGCCGGCAAATGAAACAGAAGTTGGCAATCCGGTTTCCCCTGGAACGCGCCAATATATGTGCCAGCCGGGCTCCAGTTTGTACTCAATAGCTAGCCGCAGCGTATTATTCGCTTGCACGTGAGGCTCACGAACAAGCCGCAATGCACCGCCCTCTACTTGCTCCCAATCACTGGTGACAAGAGCTGAGCTTCCCGCGTTGGCAACAAGTGGGCAAACAACCAGCAGACAAAACGAGAAAGCGCGCATCATCACTCGTCTCGATTGTGACCACGCCATTAAGCGATGATCTATTAAAAGTGCTGCTTGACCTGTAAATTTAAGTGAAGTCATCATGCTGCTTTTCTGCCAGACTTGCAGTGGCTGGTCGATGTTTATTCCGCCCAGAAAACTCACAATCACGCGAGCGGTGTATGCATTCACCTTGGATTTATGCCTCATCAAAACAAAATGACATCCGCAAAAACGTTAGATTCTCTGAGTTTTTCAAGTTGCACACTGCAGTAAAAAACCAAAGTCACCGGTGACGCATCGTTTGTGTATGGCGGAAGAGCGTGAAAATCTGTTAAAGATTCAAAGTCTATACTTAAAAGACAGGACGGCAGCAAAGAGAACAACAAGCCTTTGGCGTCACACGAGGAGCGAGCAAGCATCTATGTCGGATATCGACCAGAACCAATCTATGGAAGGCCAATACCTGATAGCCATGCCCACCATGGAAGACGGCAGGTTTGCACACTCGGTGATCTACCTATGCGCGCATTCCGAGGAAGGTGCCATGGGGATCATTCTTAATGACCCGGCCGAGAATATCAATTTCTCTCAGCTGCTCTCACAGCTCAATATTCTGCCGCAGGGGGACGAGTTCGAGTTGCCCCATGCTTTGCGCAATATGAAAGTTTATCAAGGTGGTCCGGTAGATACCGGCCGTGGCTTCGTCCTGCATTCCGACGATTTTTTTATCAAGGGATCCAGCCTGCGAATTGAAGACGGTATTTGCCTCACAGCCACACTTGAAATTCTCCGTGCTCTGGCGGAAGGGCGCGGTCCCAGCCGCGCGTTACTCGCGCTGGGTTATGCTGGTTGGGCCCCCGGTCAGCTGGAAAGCGAGATACAAGCTAATGGCTGGCTCACCTGCAAAGGCGACCCTTCTTTGGTCTTCGAGGTGCAAGATCACGACAAATGGCAGCGCGCATTGCAGATCCTGGGTATTGATCCGGGTATGCTCTCCTCGCAAGCGGGCCATGCGTAAGGCGAAACCTTCTCCACGTAGTTTATAAAAAGCCACTGAAACACCGGTGAAACCTCAATAATCCTCATGGGGCAGTGCTTGCAACGCCTGCTCAACCCAAGTATTGTGCTGCCACTTTTCGCCTAATATCGCAGGCATTTTGGGGATCTTTAAGGAAGGTTACACCGTGAAATACATTAGCACGCGCGCCGAAGCACCAGAACTCGATTTCTCGCAGGTGTTGCTAACTGGTCTGGCCCGTGATGGCGGCCTTTACCTTCCAAAGACGTGGCCGCAGCTTTCAAAAGAGCAGATCGCCGGTTTCGCTGGCAAATCCTACGCGCAAGTAGCCTATGAAGTCATCTCCCCATACGTCGGGGACTGCATCCCGCAGAAAGATCTGCGTGCAATGATCGAAGCCGCCTATGCCACCTTTGCCCACAAAGCCGTAACCCCGCTTGTGCAAACAGACGACAACACATTCGTGCTGGAGCTGTTCCATGGCCCAACGCTAGCCTTTAAGGATGTGGCGATGCAGTTGCTTGGTCGCCTTATGGACTACGTGCTGGAGAAAAACGGCGAGCGCGCCACCATCGTCGGCGCCACTTCAGGCGATACGGGCGGTGCTGCGATTGACGCATTCAAAGGGCGTGAACGTACTGATGTGTTTATTCTCTTCCCGGAGGGTCGTGTATCTCCGGTACAGCAGCGCCAGATGACCACTGCCAAAGAGCAGAATATTCATGCTTTAGCGATCAAAGGTAACTTCGATGATTGCCAGAGCATCGTCAAAGACATGTTCAACAATTTCGCCTTCCGCGATAAAGTGTGCTTGTCAGGTGTTAACTCCATCAACTGGGCTCGCATCGTTGCACAAGTAGTGTACTACTTCGTTTCCGCCGCAGCACTGGGGGCGCCGCATCGCAAGGTGTCCTATACAGTGCCTACCGGCAATTTTGGCGATATCTTTGCCGGTTACGTCGCCGTTCAGATGGGCTTGCCCGTAGATGAGCTGGTCATTGCCACCAACACCAACGATATTCTTGCTCGCACGCTGGAAAGCGGCGTCTACCAAACCTCAGGCGTAGTTCCGACTACGTCGCCCTCCATGGATATTCAGGTTTCCTCAAACTTTGAACGTCTGCTGTTTGAGGCCAATGGCCGCGATGGCGCTGCCGTTTCGCGGCAAATGCAGAGTCTGAAGCAATCAGGGGCCTTCACACTGGAAGAGAATACCCTGCGCACCATCAAATCACAGTTTGCCGCCGGCCGTGCGGATGAGGCGGAAACCGCTGCCACCATCGCCAGCACCTTGAAAGAAACCGGCTACCTGATGGACCCCCATACCGCTATCGCCGCTGCCGTGGCGCGCAAACATGCCAAGCGTAAAGTGCCAATGGTTGTGCTCTCCACGGCACATCCGGCCAAATTCCCGGCGGCTGTCGAGGCGGCAAGCGGTGTCGTGCCACAGCTGCCCGAGCATCTGTCCGATCTTATGCAGCGCGAAGAAAAGTTTGATGTCCTGCCAGCAGATGTAAAGGCCGTAGAAGAGCATGTGGCAAGCAAAGCCCGTGCAGTGGTGCTTGCCTAACATGACAGCCAAACAAACCACATTGCCTTGCGGCCTGACCGTCGTAACCGATCACATGCCGCACCTGAAGACCTCAGCGCTCGGCGTGTGGGTGAATGCTGGCTCACGTTTGGAAAGTGCGGCAGAAAACGGCCTGACGCACCTCTTTGAACATATGGCGTTTAAAGGCACGACATCCCGCAATGCCCTGCAAATTGCCGAGGAAATCGAGGCTGTTGGCGGCGAGATGAATGCCTCCACCAGTGTGGAGCACACCAATTACTACGTGCGCGTACTTGCTGAGGATGTGCCGCTTGGTCTCGATATCCTTGCCGATATTTTGCAAAACTCGCTCTTTGATGAAGCAGAACTGGAACGTGAAAAACACGTCATCCTGCAGGAAATCGGCGCGGCGACAGATTCGCCGGAAGATCAGGCTTTTGATCTGCTCTTGGCCACCGCGTGGCCGGATCAAGCCTTGGGACGCCCAATTCTCGGTACACCTGAAACAGTTAACAGCTTTACGCCGCAAACCATTCGCGATTTTATGGCCCGCCGCTACTCACCGGGCAATATGGTACTTGCCGCTGCAGGTGCTGTTGATCATCAGGCCCTGTGTAAATTGGCGCAGGAGGCGTTCACCTCCCTGCCGCAAGGCAGCGCGTGCACGGCTGATGCGGTTGTCTACAAAGGCGGCTATGCGCAGGTTGAACGCGACTTGCAGGAGGTGCAGCTCATCCTCGGCTTTGAGGGGCTTTCCTATCACGACGACGACTACTACCCCGCCCAGTTGCTTGCTTCTATCCTCGGTGGCGGCATGTCCTCGCGCCTGTTTCAGGAAGTACGCGAAAAGCGTGGTCTTTGTTACTCGGTCTATGCATTCCACTGGGCCTTTTTGGAGGGGGGCTTATTCGCTGTTCATGCGGCAACGGGGCCGGATGATACTGAGCAGCTCCTTCCAGTAATAGTCGACGAGCTTAACAGCACCATCGATACCTTGCGTCCAGAGGAATTGGCGCGCGCCAAGGCGCAAACCAAGGCCAGCTTAATGATTGCCTTGGAAAGTCCGGCCGCTCGTGCAGGCCAGATTGCCCGGCAGATGATGATCTATAATCGCATTGTCCCCGTGGATGAGCTGATCGAGAAGCTGGAGAAAGTCACCCTTGAGGACATTCGCCGCACAGCCACCAAGCTGTTCACCGGCAGCGCTCCTACTCTGGTTCGTGTTGGGCCAAGATCGGCTATGATGGATATCAAGGATATTCAAGAAAAGCTACAGGCGCGGATTAGCGGCGTTGCATCCAGACCAACAACCGACGCATAGTAAGCGATGGCCGGTTAAGCGGCGCGATTGTGCCGCTTCATCGCCGTTTATTAAGTTTTGCGCCAAACGCAAGGGAGGGAAGAGATGGCATTGTTTGGACTATCAGCTTCAACATCTCCTCGCTTGGTTCTGGAAGCAGAAGGCATCCATATGCGTGCGCCTGATGCGCGGGATATGGCGCAGTGGCTGGAACTGCGAGAGCAAAGCCGCGATTTTCTGCAGCGCTGGGAGCCGCCTTGGCCACATGATGATGTGACCCGCAGGGGCTTCAAGCGGCGCTTGGCCAAGCACGCCAGCGAGATCCGATTGGGGGTGTCGCGGCCCTTCTTCCTTTTCGATAGCCGCAACAGTCAGCTTGTCGGCGGCGTGAATCTGTCGAACATTCGTCGCGGTGCCGCGCAAATGGCCTCTATGGGATACTGGATGGGCGCGCCTTATGCTGGCAAAGGGTATATGAAGCGTGCGGTGCCGTTGGTACTCGATTACGCCTTTGATGAGCTGGGAATGAACAGGGTCGAGGCCAGTTGTATTCCCACCAACACCGTGTCCCTTGCCTTGCTGCGCAAACTTGGCTTTGAAGAAGAGGGTTACGCCCGCAACTATCTCTACATAGATGGCAAATGGCAAGATCATGTGCTTCTGGCAAAAATAGCTGGAGAACATGCGCCTCTGGCCAAAGTTCCGCCACAGAATCGGCTAAGTGGAGTACAAACCTCTGATACGCTTTCTTCCGGCTGATCCGATGCGGAGCTTTCGTTCAAACGCAAGGATGCAAAGCAAGGGTTGAAATTGCACTTGCCTGCAGGAGCATAAATGTCTTTTAAGAAGTTGGCCCTCGCTCTGGCCGTAGTTTTCTTGGCGATGATCGCAACAGGTCGCAGCTGGGCGCTTGAGCCTATTGTCGTGCCTAAAAACCTAGATGCATTGGACATGACGCAGGTCATCGAAATGCATCGCACGCCAAGTGCTTCCTTGCAGGTCTCCACCGCACCAGACGCTTCGGGAATTGTGCGACGCATCGAAGTGCGCTCCGCCAGCGGTGAAAAGCACGAGTGGGCTGTTTTTGCGCTCACCAACCCCTCTAACGAACAGGTCGATCGGCTCCTCGTTGCGCCTTACTACAAAATGGCGGGCGCGGGTGTTTTCATGCCTGATTTGGGCAATCGTCGCATCCTGTCGATTACCCCAAGTCAGGGTATCCCGCCAAAACGCGAGACTTCGACACGCGCCGATGTGTTCCGCATCACGCTCGATCCCGGCGCTGTTGTGACTTATGTCGCCGAACTGGAAGTGGATAGTCTGCCTGAGCTCCGCCTATGGAAACCAGAGCCGTACAAAGACAATATCAATGCCTATACGCTGTTTCATGGCATTGTACTTGGTATCGCGGGCTTGCTCTCGCTGTTCCTAACCATCCTCTTTATTGTTAAGGGCACGGTGTTATTCCCCGCAACAGCTGCCTTGGCTTGGACCGTCCTTGTTTACTTATGTATTGATTTTGGCTTCTGGAACCTGATCGTTGGCCGTTCGGCGGGTGAGGATCAGTTTTACCGCGCCATCTCGGAGATATCACTCACCACATCCTTGGTGGTGTTTCTCTATGCCTACCTGAATCTCAATCGCTGGCAGGTTCGCTTCACGCATCTGGTACTTGGTGTTACAGCTTTTGTCGGGCTTCTGGTCGCTGGTGCCCTTTGGGATCCATCGATTGCAACCGGTATTGCCCGCGTCTTCTTGATGTTGTCGGTCATCATTGGCTTCGGCATTATCCTGCTGCTTGCACTACAAGGATATGAGCGCGCGATTATGCTCGTTCCCACATGGTTCTTGCTCATCATGTGGTTAATCACTGCATGGATGACCACTGGCGGCGGCATCGCCAGCGAACTTGTACAGCCTGCACTTGCAGGTGGGCTGGTGTTGATCGTCCTGCTGCTGTCTTTCACTGTAATGCAGCACGCCTTTGCTGGCAGTGGCATGGGCTCGGCATTGGTGCCAGATGCCGAGCGACGTGCACTGGCGATTACCGGCGCCGGTGACGTAATCTGGGATTGGGATACCGATCGTGACCGGATTTCGACCTCCGAAATTCTTGAGGAATCTCTGTGCTTACAGCCCGGTTCCCTGCAAGGGTCTGCGCGCGACTGGCTTGAATACCTACACCCGCAGGACCGTGATCTATTCCGGGCCACCCTTGATGCGGTGATTGATCACCGTCGTGGCCGCGTTAATCAAATTTTCCGCCTGCGCGGCGAAGATGGTCACTACCGGTGGTTCCGCCTGCGGGCACGTCCTGTGCTGGGTAATGATGGCGAGGTGGTGCGCTGCGTCGGAACGATGCTCGACATAACCTCGCAAAAAACCGCAGAAGAGCGCCTCATGCACGATGCCGTGCACGACAACCTTACCGGCCTGCCCAACCGTGAATTGTTCATGGATCGCCTGTCGGCAGCCATCGTTCGCTTGAAAGTGGAAAAAGGAAGCAATTTCTCGATCATTATGATCGATATTGATCGCTTTAAGCAGGTGAATGACAGCATTGGCCAAGCTGCGGGCGATTCCATGTTGCTCACCACAGCGCGCCGTCTTTCGCGCTTCTTACAACCGCAAGACACGCTTGCCCGCCTGAATGCCGATACCTTTGCGATATTACTCTTTTCGGAAACTGAGGCTAGCAAAGTTGCCGCTTTTGCCGATGAGCTGCGTAAGGCTATTCGCATGCCTGTCAAATTTGGCGAGCAGGAGATCTTCCTTACCGGCTCGATCGGCGCAGCGCTATCTGATGATACAATTGAGAAATCGTCGGATTTGCTGCGCGATGTCGAAATCGCGCTGAACCATGCCAAACGTCTGGGTGGTGATCGGCTGGAAGTCTTCCGCCCGACCCTGCGCCACTTGGTAGGCAATTCTCTTGCGCTGGATGGCGAGCTTCGTGCGGCGATCGACAAAGAAGAGCTACAGGTATTTTTCCAGCCGATTGTGCGTCTTTCAGACAAGTCCATCGCTGGGTTTGAGGCGCTTGCCCGCTGGCATCATCCAACTCGAGGGTTAATACCGGCCTCTGAATTTATTCCCGCGGCAGAGCAAAACGGCCTTATCAGTGAGATCGGCTTGTTGGCGCTAAACAAAGGGGCCCAGCAACTGGCCGCGTGGCAGCGTGAGTTCCGTCATGCAGTACCGTTGTTTATGTCGGTGAACATCTCCTCGCGCCAGTTGCTCAACCACGATTTGATCTCGGATGTGAAGGCAGTGCTATCCCGCAATGCCATTTCCCCCGGATCGTTGAAGCTCGAGCTTACAGAATCGCTCATCATGCAAAACCCTGAGTTTGCTGTGCAGGTGCTGGAGCGATTGAAAGCACTGGGAGCGGGGCTGTCGCTAGATGATTTCGGCACCGGCTATTCTTCTCTTTCCTACTTGCAACGTTTCCATTTTGATACGCTCAAAATCGATAAGTCGTTCGTTCAGGCAGAGGACAATAACGCCCGATCGGTCATCCTGCGGACACTCATCTCACTCGGGCACGATTTGGGTATGGAAGTTGTCGCAGAAGGCGCAGAGGCAGAAAATGAGTCGCTAGAGCTTTACCAATTGGGCTGTGAATATGCTCAAGGTTATCTTTACGGCCAGCCGATGGTCGCAGAAGAGGCGGCAAAGCTATTAAAAGGGCAATACGCTCACGTTGCGCAGCGCTGATTGCGATGCACGAGATTGAGGGGCAAGCGGTATTTGACGCAGCTCTACCTGCCAAAAAAAGACCTGTCTGTGTTTCGCAGATAGGTCTTTTCCGTTTAATACCAGTGAGTTTCTTTTCACGTTCCAATGACAGGCAATGCGTTTGGCGCGCCATCAATAACCAATGGTGCCATGCCAAATGGCTCGCCATCCACTTGCACAGCAGCGCCAGTTCGGCAGGTAATGCGTGCGTTTTCTATTGGGATTTGCTTCAAGTAGGGACTATGTCGCCCTCGGCCAAACACCATGTGCTTGAAAACCCGTAGCAAGTTCAGCGGTGTATCACGCTGTACCATAATCAAGGTAAGCCCCGCGTGGCCACCATTTTGGTTTACCGCCAATCGGCTAAAGCCCGCATAATAGCCGGTGTTACAAATCATCGCCCAGCCGCAATTATAGCGCACGCCGTCCGCTTCAACCTTTAGTCGCGTTCTGGTCCGCTCCAGCAGCAGCCGCGCAGCCAGCAGCATATAAGCGAATTTTCCAAGGCGCCGTTTCATGCGAAAGGGCATAAGATGCACAATCTCCGCATCAAAACCTACTGACGCAGCGACAAAAAACGCTCTTCCATTGGCGATCCCATTATAAAGATTTGTGGTGTTGCCCTTGCATATGGCGCTGGCGATGTCCTCGATGGTTTGGGGCAGGCGCAAATCACGACAAATCGAGTTGCCGGTTCCAAATGGTACAATCGCAAGTGTCGGGCCACCGCGCCTTTCCTTCAGTGTGGCAGCGGCTTCATTTATCGAGCTGTCGCCCCCCGCAATCACCAGCACATCGGCATTGCTATCGGCACTAAAGCGCGCGATCTCGCCAGAGCGTTCAGTCATATGAAGACAAACATTCGCCCCTTGCGCGCGCAGTAACTCGGCCAGCCGCTCGAGTTTCGCCAAGGAGAAGCGCGATGCAGTTGGATTACCTACGATCTGCACCGCCTTTTGTGCCGCCTTTGTTTGTTCAGCGCATGTGTCGGGGGAGGGCGCCATCACGGTCCTTTTACTTTTGAAAGGGTTTCATTCCGCGGCGGGCCAATTCGTCGGCCTTCTCGTTTTCTTCAAGTCCGGCATGGCCTTTGACCCAGTGCCACTGCACTTGGTGTCGCTGCGCCGCGCTATCCAGCGCTTGCCATAGCTCAGCGTTCTTAACCGGCGAATTGGAGGCCGTGCGCCAGCCCTTGCGTTTCCAATTGTGCATCCACTGGGTGATGCCATTTTTAACATAGGCGCTATCTGTATAGAGGTCGACCTCGCAGGGGCGTTTCAGCGTATTCAGCGCTTCGATTGCCGCTTGCAGTTCCATGCGGTTGTTTGTGGTTGCCGGTTCGCCGCCACAAAGCTCTTTCTCGTGCGCGCCAAAACGCAGCAACACGCCCCAGCCACCCGGGCCGGGGTTTCCCGAACACGCGCCATCAGTCCACGCCTTTACCCGTTTGTCCTCGCTCATGCGTCAAGACCATAGGCGCTAGGTGAAACCACGGAGCGGTGGAAGCGGAGCTTGCCAAGATATTCCAATGGATCTTTCGGGGTTACCAAAGCGCCCTCCGGAACACGTAGCCAATCATAAAGACGGGTTAGCAAAAAGCGCAGCGCCGCCCCGCGGCACAGCACTGGCAATGCGGCCATTTCTGCGCTGCTTAAAGGGCGAACACTATTGTATCCGCTCAGCAGTGCCTTGGCCTTGGTCACATTGAACGCCCCGTCGAGCTCAAAACACCATGCATTCAGGCATATGGCAATGTCGTAGGCAAGACTATCATTGCACGCGAAGTAAAAATCGATCAGGCCCGACAGCGTCTCACCGATGAAAAACACATTGTCAGGGAACAAATCTGCATGAATAACCCCCTGCGGCAGATCCTGTGGCCACAATGCCTGCAATTGGGCCAGCTCGCCTTCCAGCTCTGCCACCAGTCCGCTGCGGACCTCGTCGCCGCGTGCGCGGCAATCGTCCAGAAGCGGTCCCCAACCGGAAACAGAAAGTGCATTGTCACGCTTCAGCGCAAAATCGGCCCCGATCACGTGCATTTGCGCCATGCCAGCGCCCAGTTCAAAGCAATGCGGCATTTTTGGTCGGCGCGTCCACACACCATTTAAAAAGCTCACCAGCGCCGCAGGGCGGCCAGCAAGCTCACCCAGCATCTTGCCGTCATTATTTATAAGCGGCGTCGGGCAGTTCAGCCCACCGGCAGCCAAATGCTGCATCAATCCAAGGAAGAATGGCAAGTCTGCCGGATCTACCCGCTTTTCATAGAGCGTGAGAATGTAACTGCCTCGCTCGGTCTGCACCAGATAGTTGGAGTTTTCGACCCCCTCGGCAATGCCCTTAAACGAGAGCAGCGCCCCCACATCATACGCGGCAAGAAACGCAGCGAGGTCTTCATCGGTTACATCAGTATAAACGGCCATGATTATCCAGAGGTGACTGGTGCATCGCGCAACTCGCGCGGCAAATTAAACGCAATATTTTCTTCTGCGGTTCTAACGGTTTTCAGGCAAACTTCAAAACGCTCGCGGAAGGCATCAATCACTTCTTCCACCAAAACTTCAGGTGCTGAAGCCCCGGCGGTGACGCCAAGCGTCTTGATCCCGTCAAACTGGCTCCAGTCGATTTCGCCCGCCCGCTGTAGCAAAAATGCCTTGTGGCAACCCTCGCGCGCGGCCACCTCGCGCAGTCGCTGCGAATTAGAGGAATTGGGAGCGCCAACCACAATTACTGCATCACATTGCCCGGCAATATGCTTCACAGCTTCCTGCCGGTTCGTGGTTGCATAGCAGATATCGTCCTTATGCGGCTGGGCGATATCAGGAAAGCGAGCGCTCAGCTCCGCCACGATTTCTGCGGTGTCATCAACTGAAAGGGTCGTTTGCGATATCCATGCCAGTTGCTTGCCGGTGCGCGGTTCATAGGTGCGCGCATCTTCCACCGTTTCGATCAGCGAAACGGTTCCCTCAGGCAACTGCCCCATGGTGCCGATTACTTCAGGATGACCAGCGTGGCCGATCAGAAGGATCTCACGGTCTCGTTTATTGTGCAAAATTGCTTCTTTGTGCACTTTGGAAACCAAGGGGCAGGTGGCATCGAGAAAGAACATTTCCCGGCGCTGCGCCTCGGCAGGTACCGACTTTGGCACGCCATGCGCAGAAAACACCACTGGCGCGCCATCATCGGGCACTTCGTCTAACTCTTCTACAAACACCGCGCCTTTATTCCGCAGTGATTCCACCACAAACTTGTTATGTACGATCTCGTGCCGCACATAGACAGGCGCGCCATACTTCTCCAACGCCAGCTCCACAATCTGGATAGCGCGGTCCACACCTGCGCAGAAGCCGCGCGGCGCACACAGCAGCAAATCAAGAGCGGGGCGGGGAAATACACCAGTTTGCATTTTCTGTTAGACCCTTTGAGGTTATTGCAAAGCAACTTCACTTGCCGGAATTGCAGGCTCTCTGTCAAGCTGGGAAGACACAAAGCAGCCCTGCGCCCCCTGATAGATATGGTATTCTGCCTATTTGCCAAGAAAAAACCTCGTTCTGCCACTCGCCAAACTTGCATCCTGTTGCTATAGAAAACGAAATCAATGATTTCCATAGGGCAGGAATCCGGCAGATGTAACGCCGGAAGGGGTAGCATGGCATTGAAACGGACAATCTCGAAAATCGCTGCAACGTGTGCAGTCACCAGCCTTTTGGCCGCTTGCGGCAGTTCTGGCTTTTCAGGCAGTGACTGGCTTGGCGGCTCTGACAAGCCTCAGGTTAAAGAGGCCGCAACCACCGCAGCTGCTGGTGACGGTGTGCCCCAGATTGATCCTGAAATCTTCCGCCCGGCTCCTTCTTGCCCAACTATTCGCGCCCTTCCCGGCGCCTCTCTTTTGCAAAAGTTCAAACGAGGTGGGGAGGACGATCCGCAGCAACTGTTGTTTCTTGCCAATATCTCGGACAGTTCGCGCACCTGTCACCGCGTCAATGGTGGTACGCAGGTTAAGCTTGGCCTTGCTGGGCGCGTAACGCCGGGGCCAGAATGGCAAGGCGGTGCAGCGTCGCTGCCGGTTCGTGTGGCTATTGTTAAATCTGGCAGTGATGAGAAGCCGGTTTACGCGCAGCTGTTTAAAGTGCCTGTTGAAATGCAGGCCGGCCAACCGGCTCAAACTTGGGTTAAAGTCGAAGAAAACATCGTAATCCCCAATGATGGCGGCTACGAGCTGATCTTTGGATTCGACGAGAAGTAAAAAACACGATACATACAATTGCGTAGCTGGTGAGTTCGGGCTTGCCAGCTATAGGGTCGGCAGCTGTTGATTGCCGGCGCCGCCGGTGTCAACCGGTTCACGACAAGCGGGAGAGAATCTCCCATGGCTCTAAAAAACTGGGCCAAGAGATCGCCGAAGGAGCAACCGCCCCGGAAACTCTCAGGCAAAAGGACCGCTCGTCGATCAACACTCTGGAAAGCAGGAGGCCTGCAAGGGTCCTCCTCACCGAAGGAGTAACCGGCTTGCCTAGGCAACGCTGGGAAATCTCTCAGGTTCTCGGGACAGAGGGGGCGCGTTAAGATCTGGCATCCTTTGCAAAAAGGAGGCTGTCTTAGCTCTATCGCGCCAACTGATCTTGAGGACCTTGGAATGACCGAGACGCCACCATCTCTCGCCTTTACCCCGCTTTATGATTTGCATGTTGAGCTTGGAGCCCGCATGGTACCCTTCGCCGGGTATTCAATGCCGGTGCAATACAAGCTCGGCATCATGAAAGAGCATCAGCACACCCGTGAAGCGGCGGGCCTCTTTGATGTTTCGCACATGGGGCAAGCTTTTTTGGTGGGGCCAGATCACGCCACCACCGCAGCCGCGCTGGAAGCTCTCGTTCCTTCCAATTTCAAAGAATTGAAGCCCGGCCGCCAGCGCTACACAGTGCTGCTTAATGAAGATGGCGGCATTCTTGATGATCTCATGGTCACGCGTCCTGCTGGCGAGGAAAACGATGGCCGCTTATACATTGTTGTCAATGCGGCCTGCAAGGAACAGGATTTCGCACACCTGCGTGCCAAACTGCCTGGGAATGTTGTTCTGGAAGAGCTGCCAGAACGTGCGCTGCTCGCCCTGCAAGGCCCCAAAGCTGCTGAAGTTATGGCCCTGCATGCGCCTCAGGCTGCAGAAATGGCATTTATGGCCTCTGAGGAAATGGAATTCGACGGCATCAAGGTGCATGTCTCTCGCTCTGGTTACACCGGCGAAGATGGCTACGAGATTTCTTGCCAAGCCGGCACAGCAGAGGCTATCGCCAAGGCTTTGCTTGCCGATGAACGCGTTGAAGCAATCGGCCTTGGTGCCCGTGATAGCCTGCGCGTAGAAGCAGGGCTGTGCCTCTATGGCCACGATATTACCGGTAAAACCACGCCGGTCGAAGGTAACATTACTTTCTGCATGCAAAAACGCCGCCGCGAACAAGGCGGCTTCCCCGGCGCCGCTCTCATCCAGAAGCAGCTGGTCGATGGGCCAAAAATCCTGCGCGTTGGCTTGAAAATCGAAGGCCGGGCACCAGCGCGAGAAGGCGCAGAAATCGTCTTGCCGGGCACAGATAAGGTCATCGGCGCACTCACATCCGGCGGATTTGCCCCAACAATGGGCGCACCAATCGCCATGGGCTATGTCCCCGCCGCCCATGCCCAAGATGGCACCAAGCTGGAAGTGCTTGTGCGCGGCAAGGCGCTTCCCGCCACCGTCACGGCCATGCCATTTGTGCCGCAGCGCTATTATCGCAAACCAGCTTAGGCTTAACAGGCTTTGGGCTTTGGCCCGCCACGCAAACAACCAAACCAACAAGCAAATAAACTCCTGAGACTTAAGGGAACAGCCATGAGCACTTACTTCACCAATGACCACGAGTGGATCCAAGTAGAAGGCGACACTGCCACCGTCGGTATCACCGATTACGCACAGGCCCAGCTCGGTGACGTGGTCTTCGTTGAACTGCCAGAAACGGGCAAAACTCTTGCCAAGGGCGATGAGGCAGCCGTTGTAGAATCCGTAAAGGCGGCCAGCGAAGTTTACGCCCCGCTTGATGGCGAAATTATTGAGGGCAATGAAGTGCTGGTTGATGAGCCTGCAAAAGTAAACGAAGAGCCGGAAGCTGGCGCGTGGTTCTTCAAGATGAAGCTTGCCAACACCGCTCAGCTGGAAGAGCTGATGAGCGCCGACGATTACAAAGCATTCGTCGATAGCCTCTAGGTGAAACGCCGGTTTTATCTGCCCGGCTTCATCTATCCGGTTTTACCAGCGAGGTGAGGCGCTTGCTTGAAACGCGAGCGTCTTGCTGCCGCTGCCAAGCGCCGCCCGCCACTCACGAGTTTTGGAGACACAAGTATGCGGTATCTTCCGCTCTCAGATAATGATCGCGCGGCCATGATGGCCCGTATCGGCATCGACGGTATCGATGAGCTGTTTGCCGATATCCCGCAGGACAAGCGCATTAAAGCACTGGAATCCCTGCCGAAACGCAAAACCGAGCTGGAGGTGGAGCGCCTGCTTTCCCGCATGGCCGCAAAAAACAGCGCCGCTGGCGATCAGCCGTTCTTCGTTGGTGCCGGTGCATATAAGCACCACGTGCCCGCAACGGTGGATCATCTGATCCAGCGCTCCGAGTTTCTCACCAGCTACACGCCCTATCAGCCGGAAATCACACAAGGCACACTGCAAGCGCTGTTTGAGTTTCAAACACAAGTAGCGGAGCTGACCGGCATGGATGTGGCCAACGCCTCCATGTATGACGGCTCCACCGGCACTGCCGAAGCCGTTCTCATGGCCCACCGCGTGACCCGTAAGAAAAAAGCCGTGATCTCTGGTGGTCTTCATCCGCAATACCGCGAGGTTGTCGAGGGCATTTCCGCCCAGCTGCCCGGCGCATCCGTTGTTGCTCTGCCAGCTGATCCATATGGCACAGAAGATATTTTGGCGCAGATCGACGACGATACCTCCTGTGTGGTGGTACAATCTCCCTCCTTCTATGGCCAGTTGATCGATCTAAAGCCGATCGCAGAAAAAGCCCATGACCACAAAGCGTTGCTCATTGCTGTGTTTACAGAGGTTGTCTCCCTCGGCCTGATCGAAAGTCCCGGCGTCCAAGGGGCAGATATCGTCGTTGGCGAGGGGCAGTCTATTGGCAACGCGCTGAATTTCGGCGGCCCATACGTGGGTCTGTTCGCGACAAGGCAGAAATACGTTCGCAACATGCCCGGTCGTGTCTGTGGTGAAACAGTGGATGCAGAAGGCAAGCGCGGGTTTGTGCTCACCCTATCCACCCGCGAGCAGCACATTCGCCGCGATAAAGCCACCTCTAACATTTGCACCAACTCCGGCCTGTGTGCGCTGGCATTTTCCATTCATATGACCATGCTCGGCGGTTTGGGCCTCAATAAGCTGGCTCGCATTAACCACCACAATGCAGTCAAACTGGCCGATGCCCTTGGCGCTGTTGAGGGTGTGGAGGTACTGAACAAAGCCTTCTTTAACGAGTTCACCATCAAAGTGCCCGCAGATGCCAATGATGTGATTGAAGCCCTGGCGGTCAATGGCGTGCTGGGCGGTGTACCCGTTTCGCGTTTGTTGCCGGATCAGCCGGACGTGGCGCAGTTAATCACCGTTGCTGCAACTGAAACCAACACACAAGACGATATTGACGCCTACGCGGCAGCTTTGAAGGAGGTGCTGGCATGAGCATGAACACGCAAGGCCGCCCAACGGCTCCAGCCGGTGCAGCGCTTGGTGAACAGCGTAAAACCTTCACCGGCAATCGCGCGCTGGATATGGAAGAGCCGCTCCTGTTCGAGCTTGGCCACTGGAACATCTGTGGTGTAGATCTGGACGAGCCGGAAGAGTTTAGTCCGCGCCTTGGCAACCATGCCCGCCAAAGCGAAATTGCGCTCCCTGCTTTCACCGAGCCGGAAACCATGCGCCATTATGTGCGTCTTTCGCGTATGAATTACGCCATTGATGCAGGTTTATACCCGTTGGGTTCCTGCACTATGAAGCACAACCCGCGCCTCAACGAAAAGCTAGCCCGTCTTGCCGGTTTTGCCGATCTGCACCCACTGCAGCCGGTATCCACCGCCAGCGGCGCGTACGAGTTGATCGACATGCTGGCCGAATGGCTGATGCAGCTCACAGGCACCACCGCCGTTGCCATGAGCCCGAAAGCTGGCGCCCATGGCGAGCAGTGTGGCATGATGGCCATCAAGCAGGCCCTGCTGGCCCGCGGTGAACAACGTTCCATCGTGCTGGTTCCAGAAAGTGCTCATGGCACCAACCCAGCCACCGCCGCCCTCATTGGCTACAAGGTGGTTGCCGTGCCCGCGCGCGATGATGGCACCGTGGACCCGCAAGCCGTAGCCGACAAGCTAAAAGAGCACGAAGGTGAAGTGGCAGCCCTTATGCTGACCAACCCCAACACCTGCGGCCTCTTCGAGCCGCAAGTGGTCGAGATCGCTAACCTGATCCATGAGGCAGGTGCATATTTCTACTGCGATGGCGCCAACTTCAACGCCATCGTTGGCAAAGCACGCCCGGGGGATCTGGGCATTGATGCCATGCACATCAACCTGCACAAAACCTTCTCCACGCCCCATGGCGGCGGTGGCCCGGGCTCCGGTCCGGTGGTGTTGTCACAGCGCTTGGCACCATTTGCGCCGCTTCCATTCATTCGCCGCACCGATGAAGGGCTAGAACTGGTGGAGAACACCAGTCAATTGGTAGAGGGTGAGCAGCCCTTTGGCCGCATGACAGCGTTCCATGGACAAATGGGCATGTTCGTGCGGGCACTGGCCTACATGCTTTCCCATGGCTCAGATGGTCTGCAACAGGCTTCAGAAGATGCGGTGCTGAATGCCAACTACGTGCGTGTTGGCCTGCAAGATCTGATGAGCTTGCCTTACGGTGAAAAGCCTTGCATGCACGAAGTGCTGTTTGATGACACCTTCCTCAAAGATACCGGTGTAACCACGCTGGATTTCGCCAAGGCGATGATTGATGAAGGCTATCACCCCATGACCATGTACTTCCCGCTGGTTGTACATGGGGCCATGCTTATCGAACCAACAGAATCAGAAAGCCGTGCATCGCTGGATCTGTTTGTCGCCACCCTGCGTGATCTTGTGATCTCAGCTAAGGAAGGGGACACCAGCCGCTTTGAGGGCGCACCATTCCACGCTCCGCGCCGCCGTTTGGACGAAACCGCCGCAGCCCGTAAACCCTTGCTGAAATGGACAGCCCCAACCGCTGGGTAATTCATAAACGTAAATTCCTGCCTCGCGCGTTTATGGCGTGCGGGGTAGGGGCCTTGTTGCCTCCCTAATTTTCTCCGGTTTGCCATTTTATTCTAAATAGCCAACCCTGCTGCTCAAGATAAAGAAGCATGGGCAGGCGTATGCGAAAAGCACCTTATTGGCGTAGCTGGATTCCAACCTCCCGCCAAATTAGGCATGCAATGGCGGCGCGCGTGCCGATCGTCTCGCCGTGGTTGGCTCGTCAGCTGAACTGCACTGCTTTCAACCCCGCTTGGTCACGAGCGGCCACGCTGCTGTACCAACAAAACCAACCGCAAGAACTGTCACTCTCGCCATCCACTAGGGTTTTCTTCGAAGCGCACGGCCAATTGGAACGTGCCCGCTATGGGCAGATTGTACCTTCTGCAAAAGACAACTTCACGCTTTATGATCTGGGTGCTGGCTACATTTATGGGCACACGGGTGCGGCTTATTCCTTCGCAGCCAAAGGGCAAACGAGGGAGATTGGTGCCAACACCGCGCGCCTACGACGATTGAAAACACGACGCCTTAACGGGCGGGCACTCAACTTTATGGGATTGCAGAGTGGGCATCGGCACTACTACCACTTCCTCATGGATTATCTGCCTTACCTGCTCACGGTACTGCAGGATTTCGCATGGCAAAATGAACCGCTAACGCTCGTTGTCAGGCCGGACTTATCGCCAATGCAGGAGCGGCTTTTCGCCTATCTTTGCGAGTTTTACCCTAAGCTAAATCTGCTTAAATTGGCCAATAACAACCGCTTGGAGGCTGTGCATATCTGGCAGTTGAATTATGATAATCCTTGCGAATTTCGCCGTCCGGCCTCCAAAGAAAAGGCAGAACTGCTTCGCAAAACAGTACTGGCCGCCTTTGAGGTCTCTCCTTGCAGTGAGCCGTGGCGCAAGCTGTATATTAGCCGCGCAGATGCCCGCATTCGTAACCTGCTGAATGAGGCGGAGTTTTTACCACAGCTTAAATCCCGCGGGTTTGAAATCATTCGCGCAGCCGAACTCAGCATCAAAGCACAGCTCAAGCTGTTTGATGAGGCGAGGCTGGTCGTCGCCCCACATGGTGCCGGATTGACGAACATGCTGTTCACTCAAAATGGCGGGGCTGTCATCGAGCTTTTTCCCGGCGACTATGTGCAAAGCGCCTTTGCGTGGCTGGCTACCGTGAAAGAGCATCAATATACCCCCATTTTAGGCGAGCGCAGCCAAGCCCATCAACATTTCACCCTTTCAGATAAGGCCCAAGGAGATCTGCTCGCTGCTTGCGACACGCTTCTAGAACACATCTAGGCACCTTTAGTAAGCAGCCGTGCGCTGTGCGAGCCCGCACAATGCGGCTCAGCGCGGCGGCAGCCTTTGCCACTCCGGCGGCAACAATTTATCCTCATCCATGCTGCCATCGGCAAACCAACAATCCGGTGCGATGATTTGTTTTTCTGGATTTTGATTTAGAAATGCCGCCCACCAGCTGAAGCTGCTATTGGCAATAATAGCATGCTTGCATTCGGCCATCAGCATCAAGTCTTCATGATCCCGTCCATCACCTATTATTGGCACGACGTTGGCGTTAGCAAGATCACTAAATGCTTGCCGCACCCACAGCGGATCATCGGAGAACAGGAAAAAACGCAGATCAGGTCCATTCTGTTGCATCCGGTTGATCGCGGCCCGGTAATACCCGAGCGAGCAGCTACCAAACTTTCGCATCACTTCAGGACTGAGATAATCCCCCCTCCGCACATGCAGGACAACACTGGATCCCTGTTTAATCTGGCTAAGTAGATGCTGTCGAGCCGGGTGCAGTGGCTTTGTGAGGCATATTTCCTCCTGCAGGGCTTTGCGAACCTCACTGGCATGGCAATATTGCTGGAAAAAACCATCGACATATCCCGGTAAGTGTACATCCACTTTCTCAGGGGAGCGATGCCAGTACTTTTCCGCCGTTACCCGGCGCCGATAGGGTGGCCAAAACCGGCGCAACTGTCGCACCTTCCTATCAAATTGTCGCGCAGGTCTCAGCACTTGGTAGATCTCCTCGTGAGAGGCCAGCTGTGCCTTAATGGCAAAATCACGCAGAAGCAATTCACGATCATAGGTTGTCGTGTAACTCGCGCCATCTAATCGCAACGGACAATTGTGGCGTAGCGCCAGTTTGCGACCCAAAGCATATTGAAACAGCTGGTTTCCCAGTCCGCCGCGCATTCGCATGATAATCATCGCCGCTGCCTCGAATCCTAGAATAGCCCTACCTATGGAAAGCCAGAGGTAAATTACATGAGCTGTTACACTAACAAGGTGGCACTTACGCAAAAGCCCTGCTTATTGAGAGTGGGTGTCTGCCAAAGCGAAGCGCCGAAGCTGGTACTGGCAATGATGTGCTGAAATGCTGTGCAAAACCATTGGCCATCTAGCAAGTCCTGCCAAGATCGAGTGTTGACAGTGACCGCCCAAACCGCCATATACTGCGGCCATGAGCACGAGCAATAACCAGATTCTGTCCCGCCCACTTGCGATGGACTTTTATTACGCAGCCAACATATAGGCGGCCGCGTTCACGATATTGCTTAGCAAACAAACGAGAACATCAAGCCGCCGCGTAGGCGGCTTAAGTGTTTCTAAGGCTCCTACGCAGCGCCAAGGAGCCCTGAAACATGAATATGCCAATCGTTGATACCACCCGCAGCTTCAAACCAAAATCCGAAGCACTCTCCATTCTAATCGAGCGCGGGTTTCTGCATCAATGCACCGACCTAGAAGCCCTCGACGCCAAGCTAAGCGCCGGGCCGGTCACCGCCTACGCAGGCTTTGATGCCACAAGTGACAGCCTGCATGTTGGGCACCTCTTGCCAATGATGGCCATGCGCTGGCTGCAAAAAACCGGCAACACTCCGATCTTGCTCATGGGTGGCGGCACCACCCGCATTGGAGATCCAAGCTTTCGCAGTGAAAGCCGTCCCATGCTCGATCAAGACCAAATCGCCACCAACATAGAGGCGATAAGAGCAACAGTTGAGCGTCTATTCGATACAGGCCCTAAAGGGGCACAGATCGTCGACAATGCCGAATGGCTCACAGACTTCCGCTTCCTCGAATTCCTACAGGATTTCGGCGCACACTTCACAGTGAACCGCATGCTTACCTTTGATAGTGTACGCGCGCGGCTGGAGGCGCATCAGCCACTTTCTGTCCTCGAGTTCTGCTACATGATGTTGCAAGCCGTTGACTTTGTAGAACTGGCCAAACGGCACGACTGCTGCCTGCAAGTGGGCGGCTCCGATCAATGGGGCAACATTGTTAATGGTGTGGATCTTGGCCGCCGTGCAGGCCGCCAGTTGTTTGGCCTGACATTGCCGCTGCTTACCACCGCCTCTGGCAGCAAAATGGGTAAAACCAATGAAGGGGCCGTCTGGCTAAACGCCGAGCGTCTCTCCGCCTTCAATTTCTGGCAGTTTTGGCGTAACACCGCAGACGGCGATGTCATTCGCTACCTCAAACTCTTTACCGAATTGCCAATGAGCGAGATCAACCGCCTCGCTCAGCTGCAAGGCGAAGAGCTGAACGAAGCCAAACGCGTGCTGGCCACATCCGTAACCATCATTGTGCATGGTGCGCGCGCCGCAGCTTCAGCGGTGGAGCAGGCCGATGCGCTGTTCAATGGTAACAACATCGATGAAACCAAGCCAACCCATTACCTCGCGCTTGGCGATCTTGCTAAGCGGCTGGGTTTGCTGGAGCTTTTGGTTAAAACCGGCTTCGCCACGTCAAATTCCGAGGCCCGCCGATTGGTGACATCTGGCGCCGTTCGCCTTAACAATCGTATCGAGATGCAGGAAAATCGCTTTATCTCGGAGGGCGATATCCAAGTGGGCAACCAACTCACCCTTTCGGTCGGCAAGCGCCGCCGAGCGCTGGTCGCTTTCGTATAGCACAAGGGAGGGCAGAGCCTCCGCGAAACTAAATAGCTCTCCCCTGCTGAATGGTAGGGGAGAGCTTTGTTTGCAATTACATCACTGGCCTCTAGCCGATGGTTTCGCCGTCGCGGCGCCAAACAGCCACAACCGAAGAGCGCGGCTTGCCAGCACCGTCAGGCCATGAGCCGCCCGGGTGCTGAACGCCAACAAAAGCGACTTTCTTATCAGCAGACCAGCAAAGGCCGGTTACTTCTGCCCCTTTTGGCACGGTCATAAAGCGGACAATTTCGCCGCTTTCCGGGTCACCAACCAGCATCTGGTTGTTACCCATGCCCGCATAATCGCCTTCATTATTGTCCTTGCCATCCGTTTGGATCCACAACTTGCCATCGGAAGAAAACGCCATGCCATCCGGCGAATTAAACATGTTGCCTTCGTTGATGTTGCTCGACCCAGCATAAGCATCACTATGAACGCTCGGATTACCTGCCATCACGTACAGATCCCAAGTGAAGCTGTCCGCTGCGTGATTTTCGTCAGCTGGGCGCCAGCGCACAATCTGCCCATAATTGTTGGTATTGCGCGGGTTCGGACCATTCACGGCAGTATCATCGCCACCAGCATTCGGCTTTTTACCGCGGTTTTTGTTGTTGGTCAGCGCGCAGTATGCCTCGGCTTTGAGCGGGTTGGTCGCGACCCATTCAGGGCGATCCATGGTGGTGGCACCAACGCTTGAGGCCGCCATACGGGTGAAGCACAAAATAGAGGCGGCATCCATGCCGGTGGTCTCTGGTGTGAGAGCCAGCCACTCGCCGCTCTGGTCGTCGTTAAACTTGGCCACATAGAGCTGGCCATTATCCAAAAGCCCTTCAGGAGATTGCCCCGGCGCCCAGGTGTCATTTGAAACGTAGCGATAGAGGTATTCGCCGCGCTCGTCATCGCCCAAATACACCACAACACGGCCATCCGCCGCATGCACCATCTCAGCATTTTCATGCTTGAAACGGCCAAGAGCTGTGCGTTTCACCGGCGTGCTGTTCGGATCCAGCGGGTTAATCTCGGTAATAAACCCGTGGCGATGCGGTTCGTTTGGCTCCTTCGAGATATCGTAGCGTTCATCAAACTTTTCATAGGCATAACGGCTCTCGCCTTTAATGCCATAGCGCTTGTAACCTTCGCCTTCCGGCATATCCCCACTGGCACCAAAATAGCCGTTGAAGTTTTCTTCGCAAGTTAGATAAGTGTTCCACAGGGTCTTGCCCGAACCGCAGTTGTTCATCGTGCCCTTGACCGTTTTGCCTGCCGGGTCCGCTTTGGTCTGTACCAGCGGATGCCCTGCCAACGGGCCGGCGAGCACCATTTCGGTCTCGTGCGTAATGCGGCGGTTGTAAGGGCTATCAACCACAACAGCGTAGCCTTCGCCGGAGTTGGCCACTTCCATCACGGTCACGCCCTGCAGGTTCTTTAGCAGTTGCACTTCCTCTGCATTGCGCGGCGTACCTTCCGCTTCAGCAGGCAGGTTGATCTTCGGGTTCACATATTCGGAGTTGACGGTGATGATCTCTTTGCCATCAACGCTAAACAGCTCCATGCCGTCGGTGTTTTCGCCAAAGACCTTGTCGGAGAATTCAAGTGAAACGCCGTTTTCCGCTGAATAGGCACCGTTTGCCTGCGACCACAGCGCATCACCCCAACGCACCAGCACCTTGCTCTCGTATCCTTCAGGTACGTGGATCGCGTTGTCAGTCGCAATGCTGATCGGTTCAAAAGCGAATGCGCCCGAGCCGCCTGCATGTGACATGGATGTGGAAGAAAACAAACCAGCGCCAAATACCGCAGCGCCCGAACCAAATGCAAGCGCGCCGCCCAAGAAATCCCGGCGGGAAATTGCCCGCTCGACAACTTGGTCAAACTGGTTTTCAGAAGGGCGTGGGTCACGGTGCTCGTCAAACTCGTCCCATGACAGGTCAATAAGTGATTTATCAGACATAAAAATACCTAGCTATCCTGAGGTTTTGCTGGGAGTCGATAGAAAAAATCGACTTGTTTAATAGCTATTTCACCTAATAGAGGACTGTGTAATCACGATGACAGTTTGTAACTATTAAAACTAATATTTGTCCTATGAAATATTATAACTTGATTTGTGTATTCATATATAGGCGTGTGGCAAATAATGATGATTAATTATAAGTATAGTTTCCCGGCAAAGCTATAGTTTACTTATTTGTATAAGAAAAAGCCCCCTTAGCTTGCGCTAAGGGGGCAGTTGGTCAGGTCAGTTTGGAAGATGAACCTTTCGGCTCGCAGTTAATTATTGTGTGCTTGGCATATTGGAGCGAATGATGGATCGCAGCGCATCCACTGGCTCAAGATCGCTGCCGCGTTGAACATGCCAGAAGGTCCAGCCATTGCAGGCCTGCTGCCCTTGCACCAGCGCACCGACTTTGTGAATGGAGCCAGCATGCTCGCCGCAAATCAACGAGCCGTCAGCCCGCACTTTCGCTTTAAAGCGTCCGCGCGCGTCAGTAAGCACCGTTCCCGGTTTTAGCAAACCAGTTTCCAGAAGGTTGCCAAAGGGGACCCGTGGCTGCGCCCGCTTGCCTTTAATCATCTGTAACTCGTCGTCATTGGCCGGTGTTACAGCGTCAATACGTTTAGTGGCGGCCTCAATATAGGCATCTTCCCGTTCAATACCAACAAAATGACGCCCCAGCTTCTTCGCCACAGCGCCGGTTGTCCCGGTGCCAAAGAAGGGGTCAAGCACCACATCGCCCGGGTTAGAAGTAGCCATAAGCACACGATAAAGCAGGCTCTCCGGCTTTTGTGTCGGGTGCACTTTATCGCCCTTGTCGTCTTTCAGACGTTCAGAGCCCGTGCACAGCGGCAACACCCAATCAGAGCGCATCTGTAAGTCGTCGTTAAACGTCTTCATCGCGTCATAGTTAAAGGTTGGCTTCGCCTTTTGAGAAAGGCTGGCCCAAATCATTGTTTCATGCGCATTGGTGAAGCGTTTGCCCCGAAAATTCGGCATGGGGTTAGACTTCAACCAGATCACGTCATTGTTGATCCAGAATCCAAGATCCTGCATCAGCGCACCAACGCGAAAAATGTTGTGGTAAGAGCCAATTACCCAAAACGAGCCATTTGGTTTCAGTACCCGGCGAACAGCGCTCAGCCAAGCGCGGGTAAACTCGTCATAGGCTTGGAAACTGTCAAACTGGTCCCAGTGATCGTCGCAGGCATCCACTTTGGAATGGTCAGGACGATGCAAATTCCCCCCCAATTGCAAATTGTAGGGCGGATCGGCGAACACCACATCAACACTGTTGTCAGGCAGGCGGTTGAGTGTTTCCACACAGTCGCCTTTGATGATGGAATCCAGCCACTCGGACTCTTTGGAGAATTGGGGTGCCTCGGTGGACACCCCTTTACGCAGTACTCTCATTGCGACGCATTACCTCACGCAAATTACGAGTGTACTTTTGCCCCCATATGGTAAATCAGAGGTTAATCTTCAGCGGCTTTAAATCTTTGAGAATCAATGATTTATTCACTTTTGCGAATTCTGGTGAGTAAGTTAACCCGTGTTAAGCAATGCCCCGCGAAAACCCTAGGGCAATAGTTACTGCGCCATTAACCTATGCGTTTTCGTGGCCGCGAAACTTTTTTTCCAAATCAAGGGCGAAGTTGGAAACGCGCAACTTTTTCTTGAATTTTTGGATATCCAAGGCAACGCATTAAGCGCCACCACTCGCCTCTTGCAGATAAGCTAACGTAGATTTCCTCAGGAAACCCCCTTAGGGGTGCCGGTCTAAACATTGCAAGTCTTGCTCTGCCCATTGCCTGCGATTATCCATAGACCATGGCCGAGCAAGTAAACCCAACCCATTCCAATCAGATCTTTGCAGCCCTGCGCGAAGAGATCATTCGTGGCACTCTGGCGCCCGGCGAAAAGCTGCGTCAGGATCACATCGCAGCCCGTTTTGCTACCAGCCATGTGCCGGTTCGCGAAGCGTTGCTCCGCCTTGTTGCCACAGGACTGGCAACATCAGAGCCACGGCGCGGGGTGCGTATTGCGCCGCTAGACCCACAGGAGCTGGGGGACGTGGTGGAGATGCGCACAGCGCTGGAAACCATGGCGCTAAAGCATGCCATGGCAAAAATGAAGGCATCGCATCTAAAAGGTATCGAGCAAGCCATGCTCGCTTGCGATCGGGCCACTTCGGCCATGGAGCAGGATCGTTGGAACCGCGCTTTTCACTATGGCTTGGTTGCAGCCTGCGCTATGCCGCGTCTGCTTGAAACCATCGAGCATCTTCAGCTTATCAGTGCGCGTCACTTTAACGTCAATTGGAAAGACAGTTGGAAACAAACAGTTGATCGCGACCATCACTTGATCTTTCAGCTCGTTAAACAAGGCGAAACTGTAGCGGCACAAGCCGCACTGGCAAGACACCTGCAAAAAATTCGATAAATTATCTATAAAATTCACACAAGACCATACTTGCATCACCATTTGGTATATAGATGGGCCTTTAAGCTTGCGTTGAATTGGAAAATATAGATAAAAATAGACTTCACCGATGTGATTCCTGTTATTATCTATAAAATGAAAGCGACAACATGGCATTATCATATGCGTCAAACAGCTTATCTCTGTCAGCGCGCGTGACCCGCGTTTTGGCGATGGTCGCCATTCTTTCTTTAAGTGCAAAGCTGCAAGTGCCGTTTTGGCCCGTGCCGATGACCATGCAAACCGCTGCGGTTTTTGCACTCGCGGCTATAATGGGTCCGCAGCTCGCGGTGCAGGGGTTTGTAGCCTATCTGTTGGCAGGCGCGGTTGGCTTACCGGTCTTTGCAGGTACGCCTGAAAAAGGCATTGGCCTTGCCTATATGGTCGGCCCGACTGGTGGGTACTTGCTCGGGTTCCTACTGGCGACAATACTAGCCAGCTTTGCCGCGAGCAAAGGGCGGCTACACCTTGCTCTTTCCATGCTTGCTGGCCTTGCATTGGTATACTTGTTTGGCCTGATTTGGCTGGCAAACTGGGTGCCGAGTGATAAGCTCCTTGCCGTAGGTATGACCCAGTTTATCCTCGGGGACTTGGTTAAGTTGACGCTGGCCTTCACCCTCGCGGTTGCTTTGCCTAGCCGCCTCACACAGCGTTTGCAGGGCAAAACAGGGACAGACGTCTAATGTTGCATGCGCTTGCGAATGGAGAAGAGGCAGCAGCAGCTGTCTCATCTCCCAAGGTGACAGGAACCGCTGTTGAGCAGTTACTGCGCCTTCCGATCCTCGAGCTGCTGGCCCGGGCCAATTCTATCCATATTGCCAACCATGATCCAAATGACATCCAGAAGGCCAGTCTTCTCTCCATAAAAACAGGCGGATGCCCTGAGGATTGTGCCTATTGCCCCCAATCGGCGCATCACCGTGAGGTCTCTTTGACAAAAGAGCACCTGATGCAGCCGCAGATTGTTGTTGCCCTAGCCAAAAAAGCAAGAGCGGCTGGGGCTGAGCGTTTTTGTATGGGGGCAGCTTGGCGCAAGGCGCGCGATGGAAGAGAGTTTGATGCGGTGCTGGAAATGGTTCGCGGCGTTAACGCGCTTGGTATGGAAAGCTGTGTGACGCTTGGTATGCTTGAACCCCATCACGCCCAGCAACTCGCCGAGGCCGGTCTCACCGCCTACAATCATAATCTGGATACAAGTCCCGAGTTCTATGGCAACATTATCGGCACCAGAACCTATCAGGATCGCTTGCAAACGCTGGACTATGTGCGCAAGGCAGGCGTAGAAATCTGTTGTGGTGGCATTATCGGCATGGGGGAAAGCTGGCAGGATCGTGCCCAGCTGTTGGCGGTACTCGCCAACTTCTCTCCGCCCCCTGAAAGCGTACCGATAAACAAGCTAATTCCGGTGGCAGGCACTCCACTTGCCGATCAACCGCCAGTGCCCGCACTGGATTTGGTGCGCATGATTGCAGCTGCGCGTATCATTATGCCTCGGTCTCGGTTGCGCTTGTCTGCCGGAAGGGATGATCTCACCCTCTCAGAACAACTACTTTGCTTCATGGCAGGCGCAAATTCGATCTTCTTTGGTGATGTGTTGCTAACAGCGCCAAACGCATCTGAAAATGCAGATTCACAGTTGCTCGATGCCATAGCCGCGCTCTAGCTTTCGTCGCAGGAGAAATAATTTTACAATCTATACTTGTATGAATCTTGGATTTGCAACAATATCCAGTTTTCTATTAATCAATCCTATGCGTTGTCACAAGGTTTGCGCACCCTTCACACAATATTCTTTCCTAAAAGGAAAAAGTAGGAGCATTAAGAATGAGTTACGAGGAGCCAACTTACTCAGGTGGATATCATGAGGAAGCTCGGGTTATTTCTGCATTAATCTATCCGGGGTTTGACATGTTAGACCTGTTTGGCCCCTTGGAAATGTTCACGATGCTGCCGTTCAAGTACAAGGTGCATTTGGTTGCGCAAACCATGCAGCCGGTCCCCTCAAAGCAAGGAGCAGTCGTTCTTCCCGATATGACATTGGAAGAAGACGATCGCCCGCAAATGCTGCTCGTTCCCGGCGGGCAGGGAGCCGGCGCGGCTGTTGAGAGCTCTGCAATCTTGCAATGGATATCAAGGGCATCCTTGAATGCGGAAACAGTCATGTCAGTGTGTACTGGCGCTGCCCTGTTGGCGCGAGCTGGCGTGCTTGATGGCTTGTCGGCAACCTCTAATAAGATGGCGCTCAATTGGGTAGAGACGCAGGGGCCTAAAGTCCGCTGGAAGGCAAAAGGGCGCTGGGTCCAAGATAGCAAATTTTATACCTCCTCTGGGATTGCCGCAGGCATTGATATGGCCCTTGCCGTCATCGCGGAACAACAGGGCAAAGAGGTAGCCTATGAAACCGCCCTGTATGCTGAATATTCTTGGAATGACGATCCCACAAATGATCCTTTTACAAAAAAGGAAAGCGGACTTTCTACGTTAGTGGGTGGCAACCAATTTCTTTGATCCGCTTATCTAAAACCCGAAAGAACCTGAACAGGAAGTGGCAACGCCCCTAGGCATTCTTGAGTATTTGTACTAGTAGTTCTGCCAGTCGAGATGCGATTGCCGCATCTATAACTGCTTCAGCTTAAGGGCAAATCGGGAATTATGAAGAAAATCGTCGCCGCCAAAATGCATGGCATTCGTGTCACCAACGCGGATTTGAATTATCACGGTTCCATCACTCTTGATCCGCTGCAATGCCATGAACTTGGTATCCTGCCGCTGGAATTCGTTGAAATCTACAACAAGAACTCCGGTGCCCGCTTGTCGACCTATGTGATTTACGGCGAACCGGGCAGCAAGTGTTGTGTATTGAATGGCGCAGCCGCCCGTACTTGCCAAGTGGGCGACGAAGTTATCATCTGCTCGTCAGAATACGTCAATAAACAAGAGCTTGCAGGCTGGCGCACCAAAGTTATGACCTTCACTGCGCAAAACGAAAAGGATCAAATTCTCACTTACGCGGTCGATCAGCTGCCGGATGAGCGTTGGGATTTTCAAATTCAGCGCTAATTTGTGAAAAATATCAATACTGGTGAATAATTATTCATCACATGCGAGTTCTCGCTTGACGCGCCGGTGTCGGTTTGGCACAGATAAACCGACACGAAAGAGGAGAAACTGACGTGTCGACTATATATGATAGCGACGGCAAGGCAGCGGAAGCCGCTGTCACCACACCTAGCAACATTGCGGCGCAATCCTTTGATAATGCAGTTGCCGCTGTTGATCAGCTCATCACAATCTACGATCAATCGACCAAGTTCTTGCGCAAGGCGTTCAAGGCTGCTGTGCAAGGCGATTGGCCAAAACAGCGTATTCGCGCCTATTATCCCAAAATTGACCTTGCTCTAGAAAGCCATAGCCGTTCCGATAGCCGGCTGTCATACGGATTTGTCGCCGGACCGGGCCGTTATGAAACCACGATCACCCGCCCTGATCTATTCCGCGACTACCTGATCGATCAAATTGAGCAACTGCTCCATAACCACGGCAAGCCGGTCACGATTTCGCTTTCAAATGTGCCAATCCCTCTACACTTCGCTTTTTATGATGGTGCAAATGTAGAGGGCGCGCTGCCCTCCAGCACGGATCGCCCGCTGCGCGATGTCTTTGATGTCCCTGATTTGGCTGTGATGGATGACGCCATCGCCAATGGCATATTTGAAGCTGGTGAGGGACCAAAGCCGTTAGCGCCGTTTACGGCGCCACGTGTGGATTATTCCTTGCATCGGTTGCAGCACTATTCGGCAACCAGCCCGAAGCATTTCCAGAACTTCGTCCTTTTCACAAACTACCAGTTCTATATTGATGGTTTCGCGCAAAAGGCGAAAGAGCTGCTCGCAGATCCTGACAGTGGCTACACGGCTTTTGTCGAGCCGGGCAACCTGATCACCCGCGCTGGGGAGACGGAACCTTCTTCTGGCGAACCGCTGGGTCGCCTGCCGCAAATGCCCGCCTATCACCTCATCCGTGAAGACAATAGCGGCATTACAATGGTCAACATCGGCGTTGGCCCCTCAAACGCCAAAACCATCACCGATCACGTGGCCGTGCTGCGACCGCACGCATGGCTCATGCTTGGCCACTGCGCAGGCTTACGCAACAGCCAGCAGCTGGGCGATTATGTGCTAGCGCACGGTTATGTGCGCGAAGACAAGGTACTGGATGCAGACTTGCCCACATGGGTGCCAATCCCGCCCTTGGCTGAGGTGCAGGTGGCGCTTGAGCAAGCGGTGGCATCGGTCACCGGCTATGATGGCTATGAGCTTAAACGGGTGATGCGGACAGGTACGGTGGCGTCAATTGATAACCGTAACTGGGAGCTGCGCGATCACCGTGAGCCAGTCCAGCGGTTCTCGCAGTCCCGTGCCATTGCGCTGGATATGGAATCGGCCACAATTGCCGCCAACGGTTTCCGCTTTCGAGTCCCCTATGGCACGCTGCTGTGCGTTTCCGATAAACCGCTGCACGGCGAATTAAAGCTCCCTGGCATGGCGACTGATTTTTATCGTCGTCAGGTGGCGCAGCATCTGGAAATCGGGATTAACACCATGGAAATCCTGCGAGACATGCCAAGCGAGCGCTTGCACTCGCGCAAACTCCGCTCTTTCGCAGAAACCGCGTTCCAGTAATGCAGTTATCGCCAATTAATGTAGCCAGATAATGTTGAGAAATACTGAGTAAAAGTTGCAGAATCTCGTGTAGCATATATAGGTGAGTGTGTAACTCATGTTAAGGAATACACTCACCTATGACACTGACACGGAAGGGTGCGGTCCTCATCGGGATCTCTGCCCTTTTTGTGACGCCTTTCTCAGGTAGCGCCCAAGAAAGCGACAAAAAAAAAGATACTATCGAGCTTGATCCTGTTGTTTTAACACAAGAAACTAAAGATAGCGCAAAGACGACAACGTCGGTTATCGGATCTCAAACAGTAGAGCGCCTTCACGCTGCTACAGTCCCGGAAATTCTAAATATCCTGCCCGGAGTTGATATTAACGGCAGCGCCCGCCTTCAGGGACAGTCCATTAATGTTATGGGGTTTGACGATCAAGAGGATGTTCGCGTTACGATTGATGGCGCGCAAAAGGATTTTGAAGCCTATCGCCAAGGTACAATATTCATCGAGCCTGAGCTACTGAAGCGCGCTGAAGTGAGCAAGGGCGCGTTCGATGCAGATCACTATGGTGCCTTTGGTGGCTCTGTTGCCCTAGAAACAAAGTCTGCTGAAGACATGCTGGAGCCAGGCAAAACCTATGGCGCAATGGCAAAACTAAAATATGCCTCAAATGGCAATGAGTTGATCAAGTCACTGAGCGCCTATGGCAAGTCAGAGGAGCTTGGTGTTCATGTTCTTGGGGCGTTGACCCATCGAAAGAATGACGATTTTGTTGATGGTGCAGGCGACAACCTGTTCTTCTCCGGCGCGAAAGTGCTTTCAGGACATGTGAAGGCCAGTTTGGAGCGAGAGGATCACTTTGTTGAGCTCAGCGCCCTGTCCTCCTTTAGTGATGATGTCACTCCATGGGCTTCAAAACGTGGTTCGTTGCCAAGTCCCTATAATATTCGGCGTTACGGGCGTGAAGGGGCTTACAGGCGGATGTCGGTGCAAAGAGAGTTGCGCGATAGTTCAGCTTCTTTAAAGTATCGGTACAGCCCAGATAACCCGTTAATTGATCTGGCAGCTAAAGTTACTTGGGCCCAAACCCTGCAAAAGAGTGAGCGGCTGGACAAAACTGCGCGCCCATATACTAGTCAGCATGGGGACCGCAGCGAGACAAACTATCAGACATATGGTTTTGATCTGCGTAACATGAGTTCATTTGAATTCGATGGTGCCGACCTTGATCTATCCTATGGCTATCAGTTCTCTGTGGTCGATCGTAAACACTGGTCGTATTATGATCGCTACAAAAATGACCCAGACAAAAATTACGGTCTTTTTGCGCCCTATTATTATCCTGAAGGGCAGCAGACCGTCCACTCTGCTTGGCTTGAAGGCGCGATCTCGCTGCAAAACGGCTTAACCATTACCCCCGGTTTGAGGTACGATGTTATTAAAACAACAGGTGTGCCAAATCTGGCAAATGATTACAATACACCTGTAATTGATGGTGAAAAAGGTGATGACTATGGTACAATCTGGCGTCATGGTATCTCCCCTTCACTTTCTCTTGACTATGAAATCAATGAGAATTTGAGCTTCTTTGCTGGCTGGGCAAAGAAGCAGAGAGCGCCAATTTTTGACGAAATCTACGATACCGATAGCATTCGTTATCGCACGAGTAATGAGCTAAAATCAGAGTGGGTCGACGCGAAAAGGGTTGGCTTCAATTTCTCGGCTGAAGATGTGTTTTCTTCCCAAGATTATTTATCAGGTCGGGCGCTCTTTTATCACAATCAAGTCACTGATAATATTGGAAGAACGCGCGGAGACTATATTTTAGGGGATCCTTCTCCGACATATACCAATAAAGCAGGTTACAACACGGCAGGAGTTGAATTGGAGCTGTATTACTCCCATCACAACTTTTTTGGAGCTGTTACCTATGCAAAAGGCTTTGGGAAAATGAAGGGCACACCTCTGTCACCTACGAAAGCTTCTATTGGCTCAATTGGTGTTGCGCCTGAAAAGCTAGGTTTGATGGCAGGCTACAAATTCCCAGAGCAAGGCGTAACGTTAGGCTGGCGGGGTTCATTTGTTGGCGAACGGCATCACGAAGTAGAATGGATGGAAGGTGGGGCAAAGGCCAAAGGCTACTCAGTTCACAATCTGTTTGTTAAAGTCGCTCCTCAAGATGGACGCTTCAAAGGTGTGGAGTTTACCGCCGCAATCGATAATGTGTTTAACAAAGCATATCGTCCGTTCTTTAATGGCTACTATGCAAAAGGCACAAATTTGAAAGCCTCTGTTGCCTACAAGTTCTAATCAAACGGTATTGGGCCAGTAGCTACTGGCCCAATTCTTTTTTCGCCTCCAGCGGATGACACGCCGGTGGCGCGCACGCGCTAGAGGCACTGCGCTGCGCGCAAGGCCTTCTTAAAGACGGTTGGCAAGGCTTCCCCAGCCAAAGCATTAGGGAGCGACCACCAACAATTCTCCGGCAGGTTTAGCCCATATTCGAGTTCGCAGCAAAACACCTGCAGGTAGAGATGGAAATGCGTGAACGTATGCTTCACAGGTTCGGCACACAAAGACATGGTCTCTGGCATCTCAAGCGACAGTCCCTTAAAGGGCAGCGACAGTGCTTCATCTTTAGCCGCACCATCTCCCGCGCCAGCCCATTGCACCCACTCTTGAGCGGTGACGCAAGATGGCGCAGCGGAACTGACCCGCCAATCTGTGCCGGGAACCTCACTCATACCGCCAAGTAGGCCTTTTGCATGCCGCTTGCGCAGCAGCACCGCACCATCTTTTTGTTTTATCACAAACGCCGCGCCGTAACGTGTCGGCTTGGCCTTTTTGGGTCGTTTGCGCGGCAAGCTTTCGTGAATGCCAGTTAAGCGCCCTTGGCAACGCTGCATCCATGGGCAAAGCCCACAAGCAGGGTTGCGCGCAGTGCAGACCGTGGCGCCAAGATCCATCACGGCCTGAGCAAAATCGCCGGGCCTGTCTTTGGGCGTAAGTTGCCCCATCAGGTCCTTTACAGGCCGCTTTAGTGTGGGTAAGGGCGTCTCCAGCGCAGCAAGGCGTGAGAGCACGCGCTCAACATTGCCATCCACCACAGCAGCGTGTTTGTTAAACGCAATAGCGGTGATGGCAGCGGCTGTATACGGCCCCACTCCCGGCAGATCCAACAACTCTTTCTCGCTTGACGGGAATTCTCCGCTAAAGACGGAGGCGACATGCTGCGCACACTTATGCAGATTACGCGCCCGTGAGTAGTAGCCAAGCCCCGCCCATTCCTTAAGCACGTCATCCAAGTCACTGTTAGCCAAATCTTCGAGGCACGGCCAGCGCCGGATAAAGCGGGTAAAGTAGTCTTTAACGGCTGCAACCGTTGTTTGTTGCAGCATCACTTCGGAAAGCCAGACATGGTATGCATTAGGTTTTGCACCGGATTTTTGCCGGACTGGGCTGGTTCGCCATGGCAGTTCGCGATGGTTTCTGTCATACCATTGAAGTAGTTCTGAGCTTTCTTGCATAGTGAACTTTCAAACTTGCAGGTAAACTCCCTTACATCTTGGGGTCTCTTGGTATTTCAAGGTACCCATTAAAGAAGGGATTAAATAGTCTAGGTAAAAACAACGGTCACACCGCCGCCGTAATTAGGTGGTTTAACAGCGGTAATGAAAATGGCAAGTCAGGCGAAAAAACGGCAGCATACGGCGCATCAGCTGAGTGAGCTGGTCAACACCACGTTGACCCCCGCAGCGCGCAAGCGCGGCTTCGCCAGTGTCGACTTGATTGCCGCTTGGCCGGAGCTGGTTGGTCCAAGATATAGCGAGAAAGTCCAACCCGGACAGCTGATCTGGCCCAGAACAAAGAATGCCGACGGGGAACAGCTGGCCGAGCCTGCCACATTGCTTGTCTATACCGACGGTCCTACCTCTTTGTTCTTCTCCCATGAAATTCCTCAGCTGCGTGAGCGGATCAATCGCTTTTTCGGTTGGTGCGCCGTGGGCCGCATCAAAGTGATGCAGCGCCAGCCTATGCGTCCACAAACCATAAAGAAGCAACCTCCCAAACAGATCAGCGCAGCGGAAAAGGCGCAGATTCAGAAAGTCGTCGCTCCAGTGCAAGATGATCGTTTGCGCGCGGCCTTAGAAAAACTCGGGACAGCCATTCGCGCGAAAAGCAGCAACTAATTCTCGCGTGTGTTAAGTGCATCACAAGCTAACAACGAGATCTGCTCCCGCAGCCGTATAACCCAGCAGCAAATCAGGCCGTTCCATGAGCAAAAACGCGGTTGCACCTGTCTGCGTGTTATGCAGCTCGATCGTGTCGCCGTTCATGACCCACTTGCTGACGCTTTTAAGCGCTTCGCTATTGCACCCCGCAACGATCGCACTGCCGCCAAACTGGCTGGCGATGACAGCACTTGCAGAAGCTGTCCCTCCTGCTGTTAGCGGAGCAGGCTGTTTGGAGAACTCAAGCTGGCAAGTGCCATTTGCGGTACCAAGGCCTTCATCCACGTTCCATGGCTGTGCTGTGAGGGCGGTCAGATCGGCAGTGCCATTGTACGCGAGGGGAGGGAGGCTCTCGGCCTGCTCCGCCTCAACTTGCTGACTGAGTTCTTCCACAGAAGGGCCATCAACAAACTCTTTTTTAGAGTAGGCCTGACAGGCGCTCAAAGCCAGACAAATTGACACTGCACTAAAGAATGGACGCATCAGCAAAACACCAGATTGTTTACAAAACCTCAAGGCCATCACCGGCGAATTGCCTGTGACGATCACAATCAGCGTATTATGCGTGAAAAACACTAGAATTGCGCCCTCTATTCAGCCTCATCCATAGAAATTTTATCAAAACTTCACAGTACCTCTGCTGTCAGGCCATCTTAGCGTGTCTCCATATGCGCCTTGCGCGTTTTCCTTGTTCTCTGCGGCCAAATGACCCGTATGCGTCAAGCGCCACCATGTCGCACTCCAGCCCTCTTAAACATTTGCTAGAACGGCAGTTGTAGATTTTTGGCTAGATCCTCAGGGTCACTCGAGAACTGTTCGCGCCAACGCGCGGCTCGCTGTGCGGGCCAATGGCCAAACTAGATTATTCAGGAGACGCCCGTGTTTCAGTTGCGCCCACATCTGCGATCTATCGCCGCTGCTATTGCTCTTAGCATTGTGGCACTGGCCTATCTGCTGAGCGGGGCGCGGGCTGAGGAGTATACCAAAGAGCAACTCCTGCCGGAAACTGAACTTCAGATACTCAGCGAGGGCACCTCAAAAGCTCCTGTTTATATGGTGGAATATTCATCTCTTACTTGCAGTCATTGCGGGCACTTTGCAAAAAAGATCAAACCGTTAATCAAGGAAGAGTTTATTGATACCGGCAAACTCTATTATGTCACACGAGAGTTTCCTTTAGATGCAGTCGCCAGCGCCGCCTACATGATCGGGCGGGCTCTGCCCCATGAAGCCTATGCAGAATATCTTGAGGTGATGTTCGTGCATCAGCGGGACTGGGCGTACACGAAGGACCCATATGCGGCCCTGGTGAAAATGGGAAGGCAGTTTGGTCTTAGCCAAAAGCAAGTTGACGCAGCGATATCTAATCAACAAGTGCTGGACATGCTACTGGAAACCCATAATCATGCAACCAAGGTGCTGGGGGTAACAGCAACGCCAACCTTCTTTATTAACGGCAAAAAATATGTTGGCGCACTGCCCTATGATCAGCTGCAAGAGATTTTGAATGAGCAAATTGCCAAGGGCTATTGAGCAATTGATGATGTTCACGCAGAAGTGATCCTGAAAAACTGGGGAAAATCTAGCACTGTCAGTAACCTAACATAATTATGGCATGGTTCTAATCTGAGTTGACCAAAGTAACTTCTTAGTGCCATTTTGGGCCAGCGCCTCGATGAGGCACAACAGATTTAGTTAGGATTAGAGATCGTGACCTTTACTCGTAGAGACCTACTCAGCCACACCGGGACTGCGCTTCTGGGAGCTTCCACGTTGGCCCTCGGCCTTGCACCTGTTTCTGCTTTGGCCCAATCGCAGGAAGATCTTGCACAGGCAAGCCCGCTCGGCGATATGCAGCTGGGTAGTGCAGACGCTCCGGTAACTGTGATCGAATACGCCTCGATGACTTGTGGTCACTGTGCCTCTTTCCACAAAGACACCTTTAAGGCGTTCAAGGATAAGTACATCGACACCGGTAAGGTTCGCTTCATCTTCCGCGAATTCCCTCTGGACCCTGTCGCCGCTGCGGCCTCAATGATGGCCCGCTGTCAGCCGCAGGATAAGTACTTTGCCACTTTGTCCACCATGTTCGATCAGCAGCGCAATTGGGCATTCACCGATAATCCCTATGGTGCATTGTTGAAACTTGGTCAGCAACTGGGCATGAGCAAGCAACAATTCGAAGAATGCTTGACAAATCAGGAAATTCTGGACGGAGTGACAGCCACGCGCAATCACGCCTCCAATAAACTGGGCGTTGATTCGACGCCGACATTCTTTATCAACGGTGACAAGCAGAGCGGGGCGCTCTCGATTGAACAGCTTAGCGAGCAAGTCGACAAGCATCTTTAATGGCTTCAGCGCAGCGTACGGGCACTCCGTACGCTGCAGCTTTGATGTGCCCACTTGTGATTGTCTCGCAATAAAGCAGCACACAGCGCGGAGGCGCGCACAGTGAAATTCCAGCGCCTTCGTATCATCGGCTTCAAATCATTTGTCGAGCCGATGGAATTTGTCATCGAAGATGGTCTGACTGGTGTGGTTGGCCCGAACGGCTGTGGCAAGTCCAATCTGGTTGAGGCCCTGCGCTGGGTTATGGGAGAGAACTCCTATAAGAATATGCGCGCCTCGGGCATGGACGATGTTATCTTCTCCGGTAGCCTAAACCGGCCAGCGCGCAACACCGCCGAAGTTACTGTATTTCTGGATAATGATAGCCAAAGCGGACCAGAAGCGTTTGCTGGCGCGCAAACCTTAGAAGTTACGCGCCGTATCGAGCGTGAGGCTGGCTCTGTCTACAAGATGAATGGCAAGGATGTGCGCGCCCGCGATGTGCAGCTGCTCTTTGCCGACGCCTCCACCGGCGCCCGCTCGCCCTCCATGGTGCGGCAAGGGCAAATCGGCGAGATGATCTCCGCCAAGCCAACAGCTCGTCGTAAGGTGCTTGAAGAGGCAGCAGGAATATCCGGCCTGCACAGCCGTCGTAACGAGGCGGAAATCCGCCTCCGTGCCGCCGAAACCAATTTGGAGCGGTTGGAGGATGTGCTCACCCAGTTGGATACGCAGGTTGATAGTTTGAAGCGCCAAGCGCGACAGGCCTCGCGCTATCGCAATCTGTCCTCCGACATCCGCCGAGCCGAAGCCACAATTTTGTATTTGCGCTGGCAAGAAGCAACCGCAGCGCTTGATAGCGCGCGTAAAGCCTTTGCCGAGGCCAATGCGGCACTTGCAGATATCTCCGGCACGCAGGCCGCCGCCGCAAAAGAACAGGCAATTGCTGCCCATAAACTGCCGCAAATGCGCGATGCAGCTGCCTCCACCGGCGCTGCGCACCAGCGTCTTGTTATCGCCAGCAAAGAAATGGATGCGGAAGAACGCCGCATCAAAACACGCCTTGCCGAGCTGGAAGGGCGCATGCAGCAACTGCAAGAGGACATCGCCCGCGAACAGGCGCTGCAACAGGAAAACGATAGCTATCTGGAAGAGCTTGGCGAAGAAGAGCTCGAGCTTCAACAGCTAGAGGAAGGGGCGCAGGCGCAGGCTGAGGAGCTGGAAGAGCGGGTTGGTGATGCAGCCCAAGATCTTGCCGCCGCTGAAGCAGCGGAAAGCGCCGCCACGCAGGCCCAAGCGCAAATGGCAGCTTTGCAAAACCAGCTACAACAAAAGCTTGAGCGTGAGAAAGCACGCCAGCAGCGCTTTGCCGATCAGGCGCGCGCGCTGCAAAGCCTGTTGCAAGGCCTGCAAGAAGAAATTGACCGCGCTCGGCAGAACGGCGAACACCTAGAAGAATTGGAGATGGCGCGCGAGGAACTGGCCGAGCTGGAAGAGCAGCTGATTGAGGCAGAAAGTGCAGTGGACACCGCGCAAAAGCGTGAGGTTGCCGCCCGTGGCCCGCTTGCTGATGCGCGCCAGCGCCTAACCAGCGCACAAAGTGAGGCGGCCACGCTTTCCAGCATTTTGGCGGCCGCAGCTGTGGGGGATTGGCCTCCCTTGGCAGATCAACTAACCGTGCAAGCGGGCTACGAAATGGCGCTGGGCGCCGCTCTTGGCGATGATCTTGAGTTGCCATTGGCAGAGGATGCCCCGGCTTTTTGGGGTGGCTGCCCTATGTCATCCGGCGATCCTGATTTGCCCTCAGGCGCTGAGCCCTTGAGTAAGTTTGTTAAGGCTCCTGTGCAGGCGAGCCGCCGCTTACAGCAGATCGGCGTGGTCGCACAGACGCAAGGGGATGCGCTGCAACCGGATCTGGCCACAGGTCAGCGCCTTGTCAGCAGGGAAGGGGATTTATGGCGCTGGGATGGTCTGCGTCTGAAGCCAGATGCGCCCACAGCTGCTGCCCAACGTTTGGCGCAGCGCAACCGCTTGGCCGAGTTGCAACGCGTACTGGAGGAGCTCGAAGCCGCTGCCGAAGCTGCCGCCAATGAGCTGGAAAGCGCTGCGAATGCCCTCGGCGTTGCCCGCACGCAAGAACAATCTCAACGTACTGCCCTGAAGCTGCAGCAGGGAACAATCGCACGACTGCAAGAGCAGTTGGCGGCAACGCAGCGGGCAATCGCGGCACTTGAGGTCAAGGAGGCCAGCGCGCGAGAACAACTCGCCCGCCTTGCCGAGGAGCAGGCAGATTGCAACGAGGCACTGGAAGAGACTGTTATGCAGCTGGAGGAGCTGCCCGATATGCAAGAGCAGCAATTACGCCTCTCGCAAGCCGTAGCAGCAACTGCCAGCGCTCGCGCACAATTGGCCGAAGCCAAACTCGCCCTGCAAGGCTTGAGCCAGCAAAAACAGCAGCGCACCGCCCGCATCGCCGCCATCGCCCGCGAACGGCAAAACTGGGTGCAGCGCGCAGAAAACGCCGGCCGGCAACTGGAAACGCTACAAGGGCGCGCACAAGAAACCCGCGAAGAGCGGGAAATGCTGTTGGAAGCGCCAGAAGAAATCGAGCTGAAACGGCAAGAACTGTTGTCCGCCATCTCTGCCGCTGAAGAAGCTAAGCGCGAGGCGGACACAGCCCTGCAAGAGGCCGAACGGCGCCAGATAGAGGCCGATCGCCGCGCCAATGAGGCGCTGGAAGGGCTCGCCGGGGCTCGTGAGCGCAAGATTCGCGCTGAAGAACGCCTGCAAGCTGCAAAAGAACGCCGTTCAGACACCGAACATCATGTGCTGGAAACACTGGATGTCGGCGTTGGCGAGCTGGCGCGCCTCGCCGAGATTAAGGCGGATGCACCCCTGCCGGATATGGCGGCGCAGGAAAAACGCCTTGAGCGGCTAAAAAATGAACGCGAACGCTTGGGCGGCGTCAATCTGCGTGCCGAGGAAGAAATGCAAGAGCTAGGCGGGCAAATCACCACGCTTACCAACGAGCGCGATGACCTCATCGAGGCGATTAAGAAACTCCGCTCCGCCATCGCGAATCTCAATAAGGAAGCCCGCGAACGCCTGCTCAACTCTTTTGATGAGGTCAACAATCACTTCCAACGGCTGTTCACCCATTTGTTTGGAGGGGGCACGGCAGAATTAAAGCTGGTTGATTCTGAAGATCCACTTGATGCTGGTCTTGAGATCTTTGCGCGCCCACCTGGGAAAAAGCCACAGACAATGACGCTGCTCTCCGGTGGCGAGCAGGCACTTACCGCTATGGCTCTAATCTTCGCAGTTTTCCTCACAAATCCTGCTCCGATTTGTGTGTTGGACGAGGTCGACGCCCCGCTGGATGACGCCAATGTTGAGCGCTACTGCGCGCTACTTGAGGAGATGTCCACAAACACCTCCACCCGCTTTGTGGTCATTACGCATAACCCGATCACCATGGCCCGCATGAATCGCCTTTTCGGCGTAACAATGGCGGAAAGGGGCGTGTCTCAACTGGTTTCTGTGGACCTAGAAACTGCTGAGCGATTCATCGAAGCCTCGTAAAAACCCGTAAGAAAATGTGGCTTGGAAAAAACTAATGAAAACAAGCCTGTTAGGAACTCTTGAAAGCTTAATAAAAACATATACTTATAGATAATCTCTCTGATCTTGACTTCAATAGGTCGCCCGACTATGTTGCCCCCGACTTTGATGGTTCGCTGTGGCTGGCGCTGCGGGTTGTTTTGAAAGGCAGAAGATGACCTCAAAAGACGATCAGCGAAAAGCGCAGAAACAGGCGAATTCTGAGAGTGAACTGTCCGAACGGCTGAATAAGCTGGACACCGCTCTGGATGCTTATTCCGCGGCGCAAGCGCCAAAGAAGAAGCAGGAGGGGGCTATGACAGGCCTCTCGCAAGGCTGGAAGATGTCTTCCGAGTTTATTGCGGGGGTTCTAGTAGGTGGTGTTATCGGCTGGACGTTTGACAGTTGGCTTGATACCAAGCCGTGGGGGCTTATTGTCTTCCTGCTTCTTGGTTTTGCTGCTGGCGTTTTGAATGTGCTGCGGGAGGCGGGCAAAATGGCTCAACCTGTGCACCGGCAAGACAAGTCGGCAGATCGCAAAGATTAATCATGCTGCGCTTTTGCGCAGCTCCATTTGGCACTTCAGGGGTATGACCTGTGGCAGGTAGTTCAGGCAACGCGATCGATCCGATCCACCAGTTCCACATCAACAATTTCATTGATTTGGATATCGCTGGTATTGATTTCTCCTTTACCAACGCCTCGTTGTTTATGGTTTTGACAGTTGCAGTGGCATCACTGTTTCTAATCTTGTCAACCAACAGGCGCGGCCTTGTGCCAGGGCGCATGCAGTTGATGGCTGAGATGTCCTACGAATTCGTAGCCTCAACCCTTCGCAGCGCTGCTGGGAATGACGCCATGCGGTTTTTCCCGCTGGTCTTCTCCCTCTTTATGTTCGTTTTCGTAGCAAACTTGCTGGGTATGGTGCCTTACTTCTTCACCATCACCAGCCAGATTATTGTTACCTTTGCCTTGGCCATGCTGGTCATTGGCACAGTCACCGTTTACGGGTTCTTCAAACATGGCGCCGGCTTCCTCAAGCTGTTCGTGCCAAGTGGTGTGCCAGGCTATGTTGTGCCGCTGGTTACCACAATTGAAGTTATCTCGTTCCTTTCCCGTCCTGTCAGCCTGTCCGTGCGTTTGTTCGCCAACATGCTAGCAGGTCACATTACCCTGAAAGTGTTTGCAGGCTTCGTGGTCATGCTCACAGGTGCCGGCGCTGTCGGTATCGGTGCCGCTATTATGCCACTGGCGCTTACCATCGCGATTACCGCGCTGGAGTTCCTGGTTGCATTCCTTCAGGCCTACGTGTTTACGGTTCTTACTTGCATGTACCTCGCAGATGCGCTCCACCCGAGCCACTAAGAGAATATGTAGTATCCGGGTTATGTGAACCCATCAGTCAAAACGACGAAATTTGCTAGTTTAGGAGCACTTGTCATGGAAGCAGAAGCAGCAAAGTTCATTGGTGCTGGTATCGCCTGTCTCGGTATGGGTGGCGCAGCGCTTGGCCTCGGCAACATCTTTGGTAACTTCCTTTCCGGCGCACTGCGCAACCCATCCGCAGCTGATGGCCAGTTCGGTCGCCTCATCCTCGGCTTCGCTGTTACCGAAGCTCTGGGCATCTTCTCTCTCTTGGTTGCTCTGCTGCTGCTGTTCGCTGTTTAAGCAACATCGGTACAATCAAGACGCAAGAAATCTTCAGCGGTGTTGTTGTAAATTGCGGCACCGCTGATTTTTTAGGAGCGTCACTAGAGCTATCACGGAGTTGGTGATGTCGAGCACGTCAAGCGAACACCAGTCGACAGGAACAGTAGCCCACGGCGGCGAAGCCGGTGGTGCCTTTCCTCCATTCGACAGCACAACCTATCCCTCTCAGCTTTTGTGGCTGGCGATTACCTTTGGCCTCTTCTATCTGTTGATGTCCAAAGTAGTGCTGCCACGCATTGGCGGCATCTTGGAAGATCGCCGTGACCGCATTGCCGGCGACATGGCAGAGGCTTCCCGCCTTAAGCAGGAATCCGAAGCAGCCGTTGCCAGCTATGAGCAAGCTCTGGCCGACGCCCGCGCGCAGGCCGGCAAAATGGCTCGCGAAGCGGCAGATGCAGCAAAAGCATCCTCCGATGCAGCCCGCACCAAGGCAGAGGCAGAACTTGCCGATAAGCTTGCCAAGGCTGAAGAGAGCATCGACAAAATCAAGCAAGGCGCTTTGGCTCAGGTTGGTGATATTGCCGCCCAGACCACGCAAGAGCTTGTTAAAGCTGCAATTGGCGGAGAAGCCCCATCAAAAGATGTGGCAGACAAAGCCGTTGCTGCTGTGATGAAATAGGGGAGCAGAACAATGTTTGATGCAAGTCTTTGGGCCTTTGTTGGTCTTGTTCTGTTTCTTGCGCTGCTTGTCTACCTCAAGGTGCCTGGTAAAATCGGCAGCAGCCTTGATGAGCAAGCGGACAACATTAAGAGTGAACTGGAAGGCGCGCGCAAACTGCGCGAGGAAGCTCAGGCCGTTCTTGCTGAATATCAGCGTAAACGCACCGAGGCAGAAGCCGAAGCAGAGCAAATTGTTGCCGACGCAAAGGTGAACGCGGAGCGCATGACGAAAGAAGCTGCTGAAGCTCTTGAAGGCATGATTGCCCGCCGTACGCAAGCTGCGGAAAATAAAATTGCTCAGGCAGAAGCCTCGGCAATCGCGGAAGTCAAAGCCAAAGCGGCGGATATTGCTGTACAGGCTGCTGAAGTGGTGCTGACTGATGTTCTGAAAGACACGGCAGCAAGCGACAAGGTCACCAGCGATGCTGTTAAAGTGACAACTGGTTTGTTGCAGTAATAGGTAAGACCTATTCGATTAAAGCTTATTGACCCCACCTTTCTGGTGGGGTCTTTTTTATGGTCTACGGGTCAAGCAGCGCGTGAATAGGCCGAAAGCTGCGCCGATGCAGTGCGCAAGGCCCAAGTGTCGCAAGCGCCGCCTGATGAAGCTTGGTGCCATAGCCTTTATGCTGAGCAAAGCCGTATCCGGGAAAATGCGCTTCAGCCTTTTTCATGAGTCTGTCGCGCGTGACCTTGGCAACAATTGATGCAGCGGCAATCGCGAGACATCTGCCATCCCCTTTGACAAGTGCTTGTGCTGGCCCCGTAATGCCGCTTGGCACATCTCGGCCATCAATAAAAGCATGGGTCTTTTTACTCGCCAAGCGTAGGTAACACTTCGTCATGCCCTGCAACGTTGCTTCGCGGATGTTTAGCTGGTCGATTGTCTGAGCTGATTGCACGCAGATGCTTACCTGAGCCTTCGCCAGTATTTCGCCATATAGCGCCTCACGCGTCGCCTCATTCAGCTTCTTGGAATCGTTCAAGCCATTCGGCAGCTGCGTGTAATCAAGGCAAGCCGCCGCAATGACCACCGGCCCGGCCCACGGCCCTCGGCCTGCTTCGTCGATGCCAACCAAGTCAGCTCCTAGCTTAAGTGAAAGCTCGCTTTCAAAGGCTGCGCTGAGCGTATCGGGGAAGGCGATATCAAATAGAGAAGCTTGAGAATTGCACATACCCTTTCATAGCAAGGCCTTTAATATGCACAAGTCGATACCCGTGCTCATTCACATATCCGCTCGCAAAAATGCTGCTAAAACAGCTCCAGCTGTTGCCCCCCTCCACGAGGCGGCAAGAATACGTCGCAGTTAAGCGATACGTTTCGTTGAACGAGCCCATGCCGCTTTCTTGCAAGAGAAAACCGCTTGCTGATCATATCTGCGTAAGGGCCGGTGCCACGCATCCGCTTGTGCCATTGGGCATCATAGTCTGCTCCGCCGCGCATGGAGCGTAGCAAACTCATAACATGCCTGTACTTGTCTGGAGTTTCGCGAAGCAGCCAATCGCGGAATAGTCCTGCCACTTCCTGAGGCAGCCTTAGCAATATATAGGCAGCCTCGCTGGCACCCGCTGCTGCACATGCAGCCAGTATCTCCTCTATCTCGTGATCGGTAAGCGCCGGGATAACCGGCGCTACCATCGCCGTAACAGGTATGCCATGCTCATGCGCCTTTTCTATCGTCTGCAAGCGGCGTTTCGGGCTAGAGGCGCGAGGCTCCAGAGCCCGGCTTAAGCGATGATCTAGTGTTGTCACAGAAACCAGCAGCTTCACCAAGTTATCCTTAGCTAATTCCTGTAGCAGATCCAAATCGCGCAACACCAAAGCTGACTTGGTGATAATTACAAGGGGATGGCGTGTTTCTACAAAGACCTCTAGAAGATCTCGGGTCAGCCGTTGCTGGCGCTCTATTGGCTGATATGGGTCTGTATTGCTGCCGATCGTTATTGGTTGTGGCTTGTATCCTTTACGGGAAAGTTCCTGCATCAGCACCGCTGCAGCATTTTGCTTAGCGAAAAGCTGCCTCTCAAAATCCAAACCCGGAGAAAGCCCCATATGTGCATGTGATGGGCGAGCATAGCAGTAACTACAACCATGTTCGCAGCCTCGATAAGGATTAATTGAACGTGAGAACGGGATATCCGGAGATTGGTTTCGCGTGATCAGCGTTCGCGCTTTTTCGCTTTGCACCTCAGTTTTGAAGACAGGTAGATCTTCTTTGTCCTGCAAATCATCATAGACAGCAACGCGCTGTTCGCGCTCATAACGCCCCGAAACATTGGTTGCCGCGCCACGGCCCCGCACCTGCGCTGAGAGCAGCTGGGCACCAGCAGGTTGCAACGACGCTCCCTTAGCGTTCTGCCCTTCAAATACTTGGATATTAGCTTCTGCAGGCAGGTCCATGTGCAAACTCTCGAAAATAATACGAACACAAAAAGAACAAACACAAAACAAATAACAAAATCAACCCATAAGGTTTTACAGGTTGCAGCTTTGAGCTAAACTGTTGATATGTTTACGCTCGTACTATCCGTAAAACAAAACGAGACAGATGCAGCCAAGACACTCGCGTCAGTTGTTCCTGCCTGTGCCCGTGGATTGGTTACCAACGCCGTGATTCTTCAGGCAAGCGCCACGCCCACAGCTGCGCCTCTGGCCGATACAGCAGGCGCAGTCTTCCACTGTCAGGAAAACTGGACCTTGTCCCAAGCTAGTCGCAGGGTTAATGAGGCCGCGCGATCCTCTTGGGTGTTTTGGATGCAGTCGGGGGTTATTCTTGAGGGCGAATGGGATAGCGCTGTTGAAAGTCTTATTTCGCGATTGGAAATGGCGGCAGAGCATCAGCGCCTTGGTGGAACACTTCCATTATCTGCCTCCGGTTTCTCAAAAAAACAGATGTTTTATCAACGTCTTTGGCGCCTCGCACCCGCTTTTCTAGGTCGCGGACACCCCAGCCAACCACTGGTGATGCATCGCGCGTTACTAACAGAATTGGCAACACGTCACCCTGCGCAGAATGTTGACGCGCTTGGTCCGTTGCTCGGCCGCCGTGCCAAGCCGGTAAACGCTAGCGCTCGCTATTCTTTCGCCTAGTCCACAGCCATGAGTGTGGGGCGTGATCGCTCTGGGTTGGTAGAGCCTGCGCATCTCGGCCTAGTTGTCTTGTTCGGCGCGGTACATCCGGCCAAAAGGCGAGCTTCCGATAAACCAGCTGTACCACTATACTTTGCGTTAGCAACGGGAGGGCTGTTGAATGGATTTGATGCAGCATATTGACGCCTATTGTGAACGCACAGCGTTTACCTTCTGGAATGAACCAATCAACGCTATAACCAATGGGGCGTTCGCACTGGCGGCTCTACTCCTTTTTCTGCAGTGGCGCAGGGGCGATGGGAGAAAAGCTGAGCTGTTGCTGATCAGTCTCATCGCCTGCATAGCGGTTGGTTCATTCTTGTTTCATACGGTGGCGACAACTTGGGCGATGCTCGCAGATACCATCCCCATCCTGTTGTTTATGATTACCTATATAACCCTTGCTATGCGTAGCTTCTTGCAATGGTCGTGGCTGCGAACAGCGACAGGACTGGCGGTGTTTATCGGCGCAATGGCTATGTCTCCACCACTGCTTGGTCCGCTTGTGGGCACTTCGGCAGGGTACGTCCCTGCCGCTCTCGCGATCTTTGTAATCGCATTCCTGGTGCCACCGCAGCGCACAATGGTCCGTCATGGCTTATTGGTAGCAGGCATTACCTTTGCGGTATCTGTAACCTTCCGTAGTTTCGACCTGAAGGCATGCGCTGCTGTGCCCATTGGGCTGCATTTTCTGTGGCATTTGCTCAATGCAATTGTTTTGTATGTTCTCACCAGCACGCTAATGCGCTTTAACAGGCACAAGTAGTATTTGTTACATAAAAACACGCAGAGCGTTTTAGCGGGAGATTAGCGTGGGGCGTCATACTTGGGAGAGTGCCCCACTTCGGCAAAGAGCGTGACGCCAAACCAAGAAGTCAAAAATGTCAGATAAGAAGCACCCGCAAGGCGGAAACCTAGACGATCAAGCCCTTTATTATCACACCTATCCACGCGCAGGTAAGCTGGAGATTCAGGCAACCAAGCCGCTTGGCAACCAGCGCGACCTTGCCCTTGCCTATTCGCCGGGCGTTGCCGCCCCGTGCCGTTCCATTGCTGCAAACCCCGATAAGGCAGCAGACTACACCGCCCGCTCTAATCTGGTTGGTGTCATCTCAAACGGCACCGCTGTTCTTGGTCTTGGCGCGATTGGTCCGCTGGCTTCCAAGCCTGTCATGGAAGGGAAAGCGGTTCTTTTTAAAAAATTCGCTGGCGTTGATGTTTTTGATATCGAAGTAGATGAAACCGACGTCGATAAGTTTGTTGATGCTATCGCCGTTCTGGAGCCAACGTTTGGTGGTATTAACCTGGAAGACATCAAGGCGCCGGAATGCTTCCAGATCGAGGATAAGCTGCGCGAGCGCATGAATATCCCGGTATTCCATGACGACCAGCACGGCACAGCCATTATTGTTGCCGCCGCTGTGCGCAATGGTTTGGAGCTGGCTGGCAAAGACATCTCAACGGCAAAAATCGTCGCCTCCGGGGCAGGCGCTGCGGCGTTGGCCTGCCTCAATCTGCTGGTTTCACTTGGTGCCAAGCGGGAAAATGTCTGGATTTCCGATATCGAGGGCTGTGTCTATGAGGGCCGTGAAGCCCTGATGGACAAATGGAAGTCCGTCTTCGCGCAGAAAACCGATAAACGCACCTTGAGCGAAATTATCGAAGATGCGGATGTCTTTGTCGGCTTGTCGGCCGGTGGGGTGCTCAAACCGGAGATGGTCGCCAAGATGGCACCAAAACCGCTGCTGATGGCGCTGGCCAATCCGACGCCGGAAATCATGCCAGAAGAAGCCGTGGCCGTGCGCCCTGATGCGATGGTCTGTACTGGCCGCTCTGATTTCCCCAATCAGGTCAACAACGTCCTGTGTTTCCCTTATATCTTCCGCGGGGCGCTCGATTGCGGCGCCACCACCATTAATGAAGAGATGAAACTGGCAGCGGTAGAGGCTATTGCCGCACTTGCCCGTGAAGAGCCAACCGATGTGGTTGCCCGCGCTTATGGTGGCATTACCCGCACATTCGGGCCGGACTACCTTATCCCGAGCCCCTTTGATAACCGTTTGATCTTGCGTATTGCACCAGCAGTTGCAAAGGCGGCCATGGCAAGCGGCGTTGCCACCCGCCCGATCGAAGATTTCGACGCCTATATGGATCAGTTGAACCGCTTCGTGTTCCGCTCGGGCATGGTGATGAAGCCAATTATCCAGCAGGCTAAAGCCGCGCCAAAGCGCGTTATTTTTGCAGATGGCGAAGACGAGCGCGTCTTGCGCGCCGTGCAGGTAGTGCTGGAAGAGGGGCTGGCAATTCCGACCCTCATTGGCCGCCCGGATGTGATCACCTCCCGTTGTGAGCGCTTTGGCCTGAAAGTGCGCCCCGGCACTGATTTTGAATACATCAACCCGCAGGATGACCCGCGCTACCGCGAGTATGTCGATACGCTGTTCTCGCTTGTTGGGCGTAATGGCGTAACGCCCGATGCCGCGCGTACCATCGTGCGCACCAACTCCACAGTGATTGGTGCTTTGGCCGTGCAGCGCGGCGAGGCAGATGCTCTTATTACAGGCCTTGAAGGCCGCTTTGATAAACACCTGCGCGATATCTCGAACATTATAGGCAAGGGAACAGATGTTACCGACTTCTCAACCCTGTCGCTGCTCATTAACTCCAAAGGCGCGTTCTTCCTTGCAGATACTTATGTAACCGAAGACCCTTGTGCCGATGAGATCGTAGAAATTACGCAAAAAGCGGCAAGCCAGATCCGCTGCTTTGGTATTACTCCACGTGTGGCGCTGCTATCCAGCTCCAACTTTGGCTCCCGCACTTGTAAAAGCGCGATCAAAATGCGCTCGGCTGTGGAGCGTCTCTGGCAAGAAAACCCTGATCTGGAAGTGGAAGGAGAGATGCACGCAGATGGCGCGCTTAAGCAAGAGGTGTTGAAGCGTTACATGCCGCACTCCCGCTTGCAAGGACCGGCAAACACCTTTGTCTTCCCAAGTTTAGACGCAGCCAACATCGCCATGAACCTGATGAAATCCATGACAGATGCCCTGCATGTGGGGCCGATACTCCTTGGCGCCGCCAAGCCCGCGCACATCCTCACCCCGTCGGTTACCACGCGCGGTATTGTGAATATGACGGCACTTTCCGTTGTTGATGCGCAAAATAGAGAGACCTAATCTCTGTTGTCACGAGGACGTGAAACATTAAAGCAAAGGGCGGCCTTTAGGGCCGCCCTTTTTTATGAAGACAACAGGCCGCTACGACAATAGCTAGTTGGCGCGACAAGCCCTGCAATACTTGTAGGCGGCCAACTCGGCCCCAAAATCTTTCACTTGCGCACTGCGCAGCCATTTATGGGCAAGCCCGGAAAAATAGCGCAGCACCCCGCGCGAGCCCTGCAATATGGCCTGTCGAGTTCCGAATTGGATGGTCGCGCTAACACCAGCGACATAGGAGAGGCCCGCATCTTGCGCCTGCACCTCCACCGCTAGCCAGCGTCCGCCTACCAGCTGCGATCGGATGTAGCGGCGTTCTTCACCTTGCAAAGTCGCTGCGCTGACCCAGCTGCTTGCGTTGCGAACTGTGTAGGCGGGTTCTGGCTGGCCTTCGCTTTGCCGCAACAGCTTGGCGTGCAGGGCAGAATGCTCCCCATAGCTCATATCATAACTTCTGATAAGTAATGCCCCGCGAAAGCACGACAGCGTTGTAGCCCGGAATTTTTGATTGATAGATCCACAATACTTGCTGGGGTAGGTATATCCGGTGCTGTTAAACCAAGCACTCTTCCAGCCATCGCCATGCACCTTGGCAAGTGTTTCCTCATATAGCCGCGTTGCCACAAAAAAGCTTGGGTCCGCCATGTGCTGGCGCCCAAAACGCTTTCCAGCAAACTTTGAAAGAGCGGCGTCGCTGCTGGTCTTCCACTCTCCCGTCGCAACCTCATTCAGGAGGCCTGTAAGCACCAGACCGAGCTGCAAAAAGGCCTTCTCCTGCCGAGTTAGTTCTCCGGCATCAAACCGGGCGAACAGCGGTGCATAACGCAGACGAACATCGTCAGGCTGAGCAGCAGCGATGAGTATACTTGAAGCAAATAGAATTTTAAAAATAAATAGTAAGCGGTGCATCTAGGCGATTCTCGGATCATGCAAGTTGATCTTAGTGCCTGTTGCGCTGTTTCATCAAGTAAACAATTTATATCCATCACTTAAAACTGAACGAGTGTAAATATTTAATATAGTCTGCTTGCATTTTTTAAAAACCCTATTGAATTGTTTGTTTTTTTTAGCGTAATTTTATCTTTGTGGAACGCAAGTTAAATTAAGCAGAACTGGATCGGGGAGGGATCATGACTGCAAAACAAAGACGCATCGACGCGCTGTTGGCCGAGTATGGCGAAAGTCACCAGAATGCAACCAACAAGCTCATTCATTGGGTTTGTGTGCCGCTGATAGCATGGACTGTTACAGCTCTGCTTTGGTCCATACCAACCCCCTTAGGCTTTCGCTTAGTTCCCTATTGGAACTGGTGTACGTTGGTTCTAGCACTTGCTGTACTCTACTATGTGGTGCTCTCGCCTATGCTGGCGCTGGGCATGCTGCTGTTTGCCGTCTTGTGTGTCTGGGGCAACCAAGCGCTCGCAACAGCGGGCCTTGCATGGCCTTTATGGCAAATTGCGCTGGCGGTGTTTGTCATCGCTTGGATTGGGCAATTCATCGGCCACAAGATTGAGGGCAAAAAGCCGTCCTTTTTTAAAGACTTGCAGTTTTTGCTGATTGGTCCAGCGTGGCTGCTGCATTTTATCTACAATCGCTTTAAGGTGCCTTACTAGGCAAGCAACCCAAAAAAAAGCCCGGGAGACATCCCCCGGGCTTTTGCATTTTTAAAAAACGGCTGTGCTAGCCTGCGATCTTTGAGAAATCCGCAACCTGATGCATCGTGTGGCGAATGCGCGTCAGCAGCTTCAAGCGGTTCTCACGTACCTTGGCATCCTCTGCATTCACGTGAATATCGACAAAGAATTTGTCTACTGGTGCCCGCAGCTGCGCCAGAGCGCTCATCGCGCCGTTGTAATCATTCGCGACCAACAGCGGCGCCACCTGCGCCTCCAGCCCACAAATGGCCTCAAACAAGGCAACCTCGGCAGGCTCGATGAGAAGGGCGCTTTGCGGCTCCCCACCAAAGCTTGTGCCTTCTTTCTTCTCTTCAGCGCGCAAAATGTTGGCCGCGCGCTTGTAACCGGCCAGCAGGTTTTCACCATCCTCAGAGCCAAGCAATGCACCCAGTGCTTCCGCGCGTTTGACAACAAGGGCCAAATCACTTTGATCCCCAAGGGCAAACACAGCATCAATCAGATCATGCCGGATGCCCTTGTCCTTCATCACGACTTTCAAACGTTCGGCAATAAAGCCCATCAAATCGTCAATAAGGCCCCGTTCCAGCGCTGTTTCAGGAACTTTCTCGCTAAAGCTATCCAGAACTTTGCCAGCACAGCCGTTCACAAACGAGAACAAGCCAGAAACCAGATCTTCTCCGGCTTCCCCTTTGCCAATAAAGGGCAGCCCCTTCAGGGCATCTTCGCCGCGGGCTGTCGCCACATCGGCAAGATTGCGCCGCAGCGCTTGCACCAACACATCGCGTAGAGGTAAACGCAGATCGTTTTCAAGCACAATGCGAATAATGCCAAGCGCTGCCCGGCGTAGCGCAAACGGATCTTTCGAGCCGGTCGGCTTTTCATTAATTGCCCAGAAACCTGCCAGAACATCCACTTTGTCCGCAAGTGCAACGGCGATAGATACCGGCGCACTTGGCACCTCATCTGCCGCCCCTGCGGGCTTGTAGTGATCCTCTATCGCAGCGGCAATAGCGGGCGTTTCCCCTTGCGCGGTCGCTAGATAGCGGCCAATCAGCCCCTGTAACTCGGTAAACTCAAACACGCTTGCGCTAACTAGGTCCGTCTTGGCAAGCTTTGCAGCGCGCTGCGCATCTGCTGGTGCTGCTCCGGTGACGCTGGCCAATTCGGTTGCCAAACGCTCAAGGCGCTGGACCCGCTGCCCCACTGTTCCCAGCTTTTCATGGAAGATAATGCTATCCAGCTTGGGCAGATTGCTTTCCAGCTTCGTTTTCAGATCACCTTCCCAGAAGAATTTTGCATCTGAAAGCCGAGCCGCAACCACTTTTTCGTTACCGGCAATAATCACGGCACCGCCGTCTGTCGCCTCGATATTGGTCGTCAGAGCAAACTTGTTGGAGAGTTTACCCGTTGCCGGATCGCGCAGCACGAAATTCTTCTGGTTTTCTTTGATTGTCAGCTTGATAACTTCATCCGGAAGCGCAAGGAATGCCTCGTCATAAGCGCCGATCAATACCGTTGGCCATTCGTTCAGCCCGGCCACCTCTTCCAGCAGGCCTTCATCCTCGACCAGCTCAAGCCCAAGCGCCAGCGCTGCATTTTGTGCGTCATGCAAAATGATGTCTTTGCGCCGGTCCGCATCAAGCACCACTTTGTGGGCTTCAAGCTTGGCCATGTAGTCTTCCAGACGGCGAACCTCAAAGCTTTGTGGCGCAAGGAAGCGGTGCCCGCGGGTAACATTGCCGGACTTGATGCCACCAACTTCAAAATGGACAATCTCGGGCTCTTCAGTTTCTGGGCCAAATGTACAAACAATGGAATGTAGTGGGCGTACCCACTTCAAGCTGCCTGTGCCCCACCGTTGAGACTTTGGCCAAGGGAAATTGCTAATGATGGTAGGCATTGCCTCGGCGATGATATCTGTCGCCGGGCGCCCGTCTTTCTCGATCACTGCTACATAGAAATCACCCTTTTTGGGGTCGTTTTGCACTTGCGCATCATCGATAGAGGCAAGGCCTGCGCCGCGCAAAAAACCCTCCAATGCTTTTTCTGGGGCGCCAACGCGTGGACCTTTACGCTCTTCGCGCGTCGCGGCAGAGGCAGCAGGCAAACCTGCAACGTGCAGGGCGAGGCGGCGAGGTGTCGCAAATGCTTTGGCGCCCTCATAAGTCAGGCCAGCCTCAACCACAGCATTGGTAACAAGTTTTTTTAGGTCTTCCGCCGCGCGACGTTGCATACGGGCAGGGATTTCTTCGCTAAACAGTTCGATAAGAAGATCAGGCATGGGAGATAAACGCCCTTGAGCTTTTTAGGTAAATAGAGCCAGTTTCACTGTTAGTTGCCTAGCAATCCCGGTGGCAATTGTCACCCGAAAAAGGCAAGGGCCACGGCCTGCGAGGGAGTTTTCCCGCTTGTGCTCACCGCAACTGGCAATCCCCAATTACCCTTCCAAGGTATACTGCTGCATTAACTGCTTTCCAGCTCGCCACTTTCCACGAGTAAGCTGCTATCTTTTAAATCCATGAGGCAGCGCAGGGCCTGTTCATCTTCTGCATGCCGAGCGATCATTATTTCATAGAGAATACGTTCAACAACATAGCCTTGGCTTTCTTCGTGCCATGTTGCAAGTTCGCTAATGGGCAATTGCATCTCCACTTTGCGCCGCTCGCCCGCAAGCAAGCGAACGCGCTCAAAACCTTTGAGTTGCCGTGTAATCTCGCCAATGCGCGCCTCAGCGGCCCGCACATATAGCTGCACAACTTCGGCGCAGTCGTAGGCGCCGATGTTTTGCAAAGTGAACTCCAGATGCAGGCATTGATAGTTGCCTGTTCCCACCAGCTTTGCAAGCAATGGCCCGTAGCGGATGTCCGTATAGCCAAGCCCGAAACCAAAAGGAAATGCAGCCCGCCGCCCGCAGGCCTCCAGAGCGCGGTAGCCATGCCGCTCATTGAGCTTGACGGCCTTGCCGCTAGCCGGAGGCAAGGGCAAATCTTCTTCGCGTATTGGCCATGTCATTGGTAAGCGTCCACTTGGTGAAAGCTGCCCAAGCAACACTTGCGCTAACGCCAAGCCGCCTTCTTGGCCACCATAACCGGCCCAAATAACAGCTTTGGCCTTGCTGATCCAATGCGAGACCAAATAGGGCCCGCCGCCAACCACCACAACAATCAGGTTATCCTGTACGCCGTGCAGCGCATGTAGGAGCGCCTTGTCATGGCGGGACAATTCCAAATGCGCCCGATCTCCCCCGCCTTGCACCGCCTGCGCCGCGTTATCCTCCCCGTTAAACTGGCTGGTAAAACTGCGTCGCGCCTGTTGTGCATCAGGACCCACTGCCTCAGGAAGGATTTGATGAAAACGCACTGCCAGATCATCCGGCACCTGTTCACCTTCATCTCCCTGTTTTGCACCAACAAAGACCACGGTGGCTTCTGCTGCTGCTGCCATCCGGCAGGCCCGCTCGATGTCATGCCCCTTATCCTGCTTTAGCAGAGTTTTTTGAAAGAGGGCGGCTTTCAAGGCTTCCAAAAGGGTCACCGCATGCGCCGGTTGCGTTGCGCTGGCTCCCTCATCGCCGAGCAAGGCGTTGCCTGCAGCTTCACCAATTACAGCTAGGCTGCTCAGGTGCTCAAGGGGCAACAGGCTACCTTCATTTTTTAGGAGCACCAGAGACTTCTGCGCGGCTTCCAAGGCAATGGCTCTGTGTGCCCGTGCCCCCGGCCGGATTGGTTCGGCCCGTAGATCCGCTAGCCGCACGCGTTGGCGTAACAGCCGCAGGCAAGAAAGGTCCAGCTGCTCTTGCGTGTAACTGCCATCTTGCAGGAGCGGCGCCAGCTCCTGTGCAAACAGAAAGCGAAATGGAAATTCCAGATCAAGGCCCGCCAGCGCCGCCAGCTTGGCACTGCGTATCCCGAACAAAAACGGACTAACAATAATCCCTTCAAAGCGCCAATTTTTGCGCAGCACGTCTTGCAAGAGCCATTGGCTTTGGCTGCAAAGCTCGCCGTTCACCTGATTGTAACTTGTCATGACAGAAGCCGCACCACTGGCCAATAGACGCCTGTAACTCGCCAGATGCACATTTTGCGCAGCGTTGTTTCCCAGCAGCGTTTCGCGGGAAAACTTGCCATCTTCCAAAGGCAGTGCGCCCAAATTCTTTACCACAGCTAGGGCATAGCGCTGAAGCCCGCTAACCAAAGCAGCCCCCATCTCGCCAGCAACAAATGGATCTTCTCCATAGCATTCTTGTGCGCGTCCCCACTGCGGGAAATACAGAATTGCACCACTTGCGGCACCAATCATTGTGTAACCACAGGCGCGCGCTTCTGCGCCTATTACAGCACCAACCCGCTGCTCTAGCTCGCGGTCAAACGTCGCCGCCCGCGACATAACTACAGGAAAGGTTGTGGCACCCGGCTGAGCCAGCCCACGGCTACCTTCGCAATACCTTAGCGGCGGCAAACCGGCTAGTTCGGCGCCGCCTGCGACAATCTCCGCCTTGCTCAGACCCTGCTGCATCATCTGGCCCAGGCCCTGCCAAAAGTCGGTTTGACCACTCTTCAGCGCAAGCTTTTGCTCCTGAGTAAGCTGCTGCAGTAAATGCCGTGCGATTTCGTCGTGCCTTGCCTTGGTTTGCTCCCTGCCAACGGCATTGGTGCTATGCAGCGATTGTTTGAGTGCTTCTACCGCTGCTCCAATGTCACGCGGCTGCCCGTGGGAGGCGTGGTCAGTGTCGTCGTTCGCCGGTTCATTTGTGCTGTCCTTACCTGTCATGCCTATCCATTGCGCTTATACTGACACTCTTAATGCGAAAGGCTAGCAGGCGGCAGGCAGTGCCGATACTCTCAAGGTCTTATCTGGCATTTAGGCAGGGGTAAATTCGACAGGTAACAAACCATAGAAAAAGGCCAGCCCCATGTAGAGACTGGCCTTTAAACACCGAAAGTGGCGCTAGGCTATTCTTTGCCGCCCCACTTTGTCTCTAGAAAGGCTGCGCCGCACGCTTTGGCAAGTTCCCGCACGCGCAAAATGTAGCTCTGCCGCTCGGTCACGGAAATGACGCCGCGCGCATCGAGCAAGTTAAATACATGAGAGGCCTTGTTAACTTGGTCATAGGCAGGCAGCACAACCTTTTGCAGGCCATCACCAGCTTCTTCCTTGGCTTGCTCGCTAAAGGCAAGCAGGCGCTTACATTCGTCTTCATGATCTTTGAAATGGCGGAACAGCATCTCGGTGTCCGCATATTCGAAGTTGTGTCTGGAAAACTCCTGTTCGGCCTGATGGAACACATCGCCATAGGAGATTTTCTCGTCACCTTCTCGGCCATTGAAATTCAGATCATAGACATTGTCCACACCCTGAACGTACATAGCCAAGCGTTCTAGACCGTATGTCAGCTCGCCAGAGACCGGCTTACACTCAAACCCTGCAACCTGCTGAAAATAGGTAAACTGGGATACTTCCATACCATCGCACCAGCACTCCCAGCCTAGGCCCCACGCGCCGAGCGTTGGGCTTTCCCAGTCATCTTCCACAAAACGCACATCATGCACGCCGGTGTCGATGCCAATGGCGCGCAGGCTTTCAAGATATAACTCTTGCAGGTTCTCCGGCGAGGGCTTCAGGATCACCTGAAACTGGTAGTAGTGCTGCAAGCGGTTCGGGTTTTCACCATAGCGCCCGTCAGTTGGTCGGCGGCAAGGCTGCACATAAGCTGCTTTCCAAGGGCGCGGACCGAGCGAGCGCAGTGTAGTGCCCGGGTGGAAGGTGCCAGCCCCCACTTCCATGTCATAGGGCTGCAAAATAGCACAGCCTTTATCCGCCCAGAATTGCTGGAGGGTAAGCAACAATCCTTGAAATGACTTGGTGGGATCCATGTGAGCCGGAACGGTGTCGCGCGACATCTTTTTTCATCCTGAATAGGTAACAGCCCCGCAGCGGGCAGCAAAAACAAATGTTGCCGACAGGTGCCACGATGCGCAAGATACGTCAAGCACTGCGCAAGGCAATATACTCATTTTGCGCGTATTATCTTAAAGACAGGCAGCGCAATCGCTGCCGTGCTTTAGGGTGGGGGAATAAATTGCACGCCGCAGGAAATTAGCGGTGCTGCCTAGAAGTACGGGCGTAAACGCGCACAGCCTTGGGCGTGGTTTGTTGCCCGATCACCATCGCCAGCGCGACAAGCGCACCGGCAAACACTGCTGTTATTCCCAGTAGCTCCAAAGTCATGTCAGACCTCCTGCTCTGCTATCCAACTCGTGCCGTTCCAAAGCGCGAAACGTGGGCTAGAGGCCAAAACGCTGCCAATGGCTGCGCTCTTCAGCTGCTGCCAACACAGCTGCGGGCATGTGCACCGCCGCCGCCTCGAGCGAGGGTACGGTTCGCCCGCTGGAAAGCAATGAAGCAAACCAAGAGCTCTTTGCCTCGATTTCCTTCAGCTTCACATCTTCGCCAAAGCGCGCATGCAGCTCCTCGTAAAGACTGCCCAGCTTGTCAGCAAGGCCAAGCTCCACGCCTTTAGAACCGCTCCAGAATAGCCCGTTAAACACATCCGCGTCATCCGCCAAACTACGTGCACGGCGTTCTTTTACGATACCGATGAAATGCGCGTGTAATTCTTTCTGTAGGCCTTTTAGATGTGCCACATCCTCGGCATTTTCTGGCTGGAACGGATCAAGCGTCGCTTTTTTCGTACCAGCTGTATAAACGCGCCGTTCCACGCCGATTTTTTCAATCAAGCCTTCAAAGCCAAATCCGGCGGAGACAACACCGATCGACCCGACTACAGAGGACGCATCAACAATAATCTCGTCACCCGCCAGCGCAATGAAATAGCCGCCAGACGCGGCCACATCCTCCACAAACACCAGCACTTGCTTGCTGTGTTCACTCGCCAGCTGCCGAATGCGCTTGTAGATTAGGTGAGACTGCACTGGCGATCCGCCGGGCGAATTGATGGAAAGGGCAACCAGTGGTGCCTTTTTCATTTTAAAGGCAGTCTCTAGCCGTTCCTCCACATTCGCAAGGTTAAGCGCCGAGTTGAAACGGGAGCCTTGACCAATAACACCGTGCAACCGCACCAGCGGCACCACGGTTTTTTCTTTACCAACCAGTTTTTCTGGCAAAACGGCCCGAAGTGTTTTCTTAATCAATGCAAACCTCAAAACGTAAGCGGTGCCCGAGGGCTCCGAAAAAACAACTATTCAGTCAATCATATAGGTAGGCTTCTACCCAATACAAAGGGCCGCAGGGTAACTTTTGCGTCACCATTCGGTTTTGGTTAAGCGATGCTTTTTTGGCAAACATCCCAACAGCGTAAAAAGAGCTTAACGAATACGGCGATTTATTCGGGCGGCCGCCATCCCAAGTCATAGAGTTTCGCCTTGATGCTAAGAATATCGCGCCAAGCCAGCCGCTTTTCTGCGGGCGTACGCAGCAAATAGGCGGGATGATAAGTCGCCAGCGCGGGCCGGGCCTCTGCACCGGTGCCATAGCTCATCCATTTGCCGCGCATTCGGCGGATCCCTTCACGGCTACCGGTAAGTGCCGCCGCGGAGGCGGCGCCTAAGAATACCACGATTTGCGGGTTAAGCAGTTCGATCTGACGCTGGATAAAAGGACGACAAATCTCGGTTTCTTGCGGGGTTGGCGTGCGGTTTCCCGGCGGGCGCCAAGGCACCACATTGGCAATGTAGCAAACCGACCGGTCAAGCCCCGCCGCTTCCAGCATCGTGTCCAGCAATCTGCCCGAAGGCCCAACAAACGGCACGCCGTGGTGATCTTCTTCTTTGCCCGGCGCTTCGCCGATCATCATCACGGGCGCTTTGGACGAACCATCCCCGAACACCAGCTGCTTTGCGGTCCGTTTCAGGTTGCAGCCATCAAAAGCTTGTAGCAACCGGCGCAGTTCATCCAGAGACTGAGCCTTCGCGGCCGCCTCGCGTGCTGCGTTGATTGCTTGCGCGTCAGGGAGCACGGCGGCATTGGCAGAGGCAGGTTGTAGACCTTGCGCCTCATGCGTTGCTTTTTGCGAGGCGAGCAGCGAGCGGGTTTTTTCCTTTGAGGCGGCTGTAACCTCACAAAAATCCGGTGGAATGAGCGGTTTGCTGAGCTTGCCCTGTGGCTGAGCTTGGCTTTGGCCTGTCGCCTCGGGCAGGTCGGCAAGGGCGCGAACCGGTTGGGGTGTCGCCGCAGCAACCTGCTGCGCGGTAAACCGGTAAACTGGCTCTTCATCCAATAGGCAATCCACGCCAGAGGCCTCTAGAAACTCGAAATAAGCTTCCAGAGCAGGCAAATAGCTTGGATCAACGGCAACAGTCTCTCTCATAGCCGCCAAGCTACACGCTTTAGCCAGCCGCGGCAAACAGCAACAGCGCCAAAACCATCAAGCCCTAACACTATTCACAAGCAGCTGGGAATGGGCGGTGCGCACCAGAGGCATATGCACGCGGTGGGCGAAATTGGCCCTTTAACGCATTGCACCAACTGGATGGCTCGATTACACATCTATCTGAAATCAAAGCAGCATGGGCCTGTTCAAGCGACGCGCTGGTCAATCTCATGCAACTGCGTCCATTGATCTATTGACGTTAACGTAAACGTCATTTTATCATGGTGAATGACATATGTGCTGTTTGAGTGGCAAGCCACTGGGGCGTGACGCGACCTTGCCCCATGGTCCCTCACAAAGCAGCCAAGCCGGGCGACACCCATCGCCAACAGTTGACAAGGGAGAGAGGAATGCAAGAGCAGCAGGAGTTGCCACCACGCGAATCCATGGAATTTGATGTGGTCATTGTGGGGGCTGGACCTGCTGGACTATCGGCAGCCATTCGCCTCAAGCAAATCGCGCAGCAAAACGGCGAGGATATCTCCGTCGTCGTCTTGGAAAAAGGCTCGGAGGTTGGCGCGCATATTCTCTCTGGTGCGGTGATCGACCCGGTCGGGCTAGACAAGCTGCTGCCAGACTGGCGCGACGATGATAGCGCCCCGATCAAAACCAAAGTGACTGTCGACAAGTTTCTGCTGCTTGGCCCCGCGGGCGCAGCCCGCATCCCCAATTTCACCATGCCAAAGCTCATGGGTAACCACGGAAACTACATTGTCTCCCTTGGCAATGTGTGCCGCTGGCTTGCCGAAAAAGCAGAGGCCATGGGAGTTGAGATTTATCCCGGTTTTGCTGCGGCTGAGGTGCTTTATGATGATGAGGGCCGTGTGCGCGGCGTGGCAACAGGCGATATGGGTGTGGGCCGTGATGGACAGCCCAAAGACACCTATATGCGCGGTATGGAGCTGTTGGGCAAATACACCCTCATTGGTGAAGGGGTGCGCGGCTCGCTCGCAAAACAGCTCATCGAACAGTTTGATCTGGACCGGGATAGCGACCCTGCTAAATTTGGGATCGGCATTAAAGAGCTCTGGGAAGTCGCTCCGGAAAAGCATCAGCAAGGCCTTGTGCAGCACACCCTTGGTTGGCCGCTTGATAGCAAAACCGGTGGCGGCTCGTTCCTGTATCACCTGGAAAACAACCAGGTGGCCGTTGGCTTCGTGGTCCACCTTAACTACCAAAATCCCTACCTCTCACCTTTTGAAGAGTTCCAGCGTTTCAAGCATCATCCAGCCATTAGCGAGGTGTTTGCAGGCGGCAAGCGTATTGCCTATGGCGCCCGTGCAATTTCAGAGGGGGGCTTTCAGTCCTTGCCGCGCCTAGCCTTTCCTGGCGGGTTGCTGATGGGCTGCTCCGCTGGCCTTGTGAACTTACCGCGGATCAAAGGATCGCACAACGCCGTGCTCTCGGGCATGCTGGCGGCTGAAAAGGTTGCAGAAGCCTTGGCACAGGGAGCGCAGAATACCCAGCTGGACAGCTATGACAGCGAGTTGCGCGCGAGTGAAATCGGTGCTGATCTGAAGCGTGTTCGTAACGTTAAACCGCTGCTCAGCCGCTTTGGTAATTACCTTGGTATGATGCTCGGCGGATTTGATATGTGGTGCCAAGAGCTCGTCGGCAAGTCGCTGTTTGGCACCTTGCATCACACCAAGACCGATGCTGCCAGCTTGCTGCCTGCTAAAGCCTGTAAAGCGATTGACTATCCCAAGCCTGATGGCAAGATTTCCTTTGACCGGCTCTCCTCGGTGTTCTTATCGAGCACCAATCATGAGGAAGATCAGCCAATTCACTTGCGCTTGCGTGATGAAGCCCAGCAGAAACTTTCCGAACTTGATGAATTCGCTGGGCCATCCGCCCGCTATTGCCCTGCCGGTGTTTATGAATGGGTGGCGGAAGAGGGCGCCGAGCCGCGCTTCCAGATCAATGCACAAAACTGCGTGCACTGTAAGACTTGTGACATCAAAGACCCCAACGGGAATATTACATGGACAGTGCCGGAGGGGCAGGGCGGCCCCAACTATCCCAATATGTAGTCGCGGCCAGCTCAGTAGCCAGCGGCAAAGGCGAGCCAATTGCCTCGCCTTTACATTTTGCGCCAAGGCCCGGACCGAAGACGGCCCGTGGCCGGCAGATAGAAACGGCAAAGGCGGCGGCTCTTCACGAGCCTGCCGCCTTTTCTTTATTCCTTGGGCTATTGGGAGCGGTTTAGGTGTTAATATGGATGTCGAGGCCCAGATCAAGCACTGGCGCGGAGTGAGTTAACCAGCCGGTCGAGACCACATCCACGCCGCTTTGCGCGATTGCGCCCACACTTTCCAGCGTAATACCGCCTGATGCTTCCAGCAGCGCGCGACCTTGGGTGATTTGCACAGCTTCACGTAGAAGTTCAGGTCCCATATTGTCGAGCATCACCACATCCGGCTTGGCGCTAAGGGCTTCGTGAAGCTGCTCCAGAGTGTCAACCTCCACCTCGATTTTTACCAGATGCCCTGCAAAAGCACGCGCCCGCTCGATCGCGATAGCCACGCCGCCTGCAACTGCAATGTGATTATCCTTAATTAAGATCGCATCATCCAGCCCGAAGCGGTGCGAGGCACCACCACCACAGCGCACAGCATACTTCTCAAAAGCGCGCAGCCCCGGTGTGGTTTTGCGCGTGCAAACCACATTGCATTTGGTGTGGGCTATTTTGGCGGCAAACTTCTGTGTTGCACTGGCAATACCGGAAAGATGACCAAGGAAATTGAGTGCCACGCGCTCTCCGGCAAGCAAACCCCGCGCGGGTCCTTGAATGGTGGCAGCAACATCACCTGGCGCAAGTGCCTGCCCGTCTTGCTTGTGCCAAGTAACGGCAAGGCCAGCATGCGCAAGACGAAAAGCGGCATCGGCGAGGGCTGATCCGGCCAAAATGCCATGTTGGCGGGAGACAATCTGCGCGTTTGCGCTTGCCTCTGCCGGAATCGTTGCCTGAGAGGTGATATCACCAGCTCGGCCAAAATCTTCCAGCAAAGCCGCCTTGACTGCTTCCTCCACCATCAATTGGGGCAGTTCTGGCAAGAAGGCTGCGCTGTTATTCTCTTGAGTGCTCATGAAAGCTCCATGGCTTGAACGGCCGCCTTACCTGCCGCACTTTCTTGTGCAGCCTTGGCAAGTTCATCAATCTGCGTCAGCTTAACGAAGGAGCGCTTGGCATAGTCCTGCGATTTTTCTTGATAATCCGTGCGGAAATGGCCGCCGCGGCTTTCCTTGCGCAGCAACGCAGAGCCTGCAATCAGCTTGGCTGCCTGCACCATATTGAAGATCGTATCGCGGCGGCAATATTGCTCCGCCTCTTGTAAGAGGGCAAGCGCGGCTTGCAAGCCTTCCTCGCTGCGTTCCACGCCCACATACTGGCTCATAGTCCGGCGGATCAGCGCCACAACCGAGCGCTCACGCACGTTACGCTTCGAGGCAATGTCTTGATGATCGCTGATCTCTGCCCAGTGGTGCACGCGGTGGTGCGGCATCAAACCTTGAATGTCCTCTGCAATGCGTGCGGCAAAAACCACCGCCTCAAGCAAGGAGTTGGAGGCCAGCCGGTTTGCCCCATGCGCTCCGGTGCCAGCCACTTCCCCGGCCGCCCACAGACCATCAACGGATGTGCGACCGCTGGCATCACTCATGATACCACCCATGTGATAATGCGCCGCCGGAGCCACCGGTAGCAGCGCTGAAGCCGCGTCAAGGCCTGCCTTCTGCGCAGCAGCATACACGGTTGGGAAACGGCTTTCCATGTCTGCGCCAATCGCCCTGCGGCAATCAAGAAAGGCTGTGCCCCCGGCTGCGATCTCGCGGTGGATCGCCCGTGCAACAACATCACGCGGCGCAAGATCAAGCAGGGGATCAACCCCCTCCATCAGGCGGTTGCCATCGGCCCGCACCAGCACCGCGCCCTCACCGCGCAGCGCCTCGCTGGCAAGTGGCGCAGGATCCAGCCCCACATCAAGCGCTGTTGGGTGAAACTGCACAAACTCCGCATCGGCAATGAGCGCCCCGGCACGCGCCGCCATGGCCAGTCCGTGGCCATTGGCTTCATTGGGATTGGTTGTGGTGCCATAAAGATGCCCCACACCGCCAGAGGCGAGGACAACGGCCTTTGCAGGAATGGTAATCATCTGCGTTCCGCCGCGCCGCCTTGCGGTGATCCCGGTGACATAGCGCCCCTCGCTGAGCAACTGGCAGGCGCTGTAACCCTCAATCACCCGGATGCTCGCGGTGTTGCGCGCAGCCTCAAGCAGAGCCGCCATAATCGCCGCGCCCGCCATATCCCCGCGGACCCGCACCACACGGTTTTCGCTGTGCGCTGCCTCGCGCGAAAGCTCCAGCTTGCCGGCCAGATCCTTGTCAAAAGGAACACCATAGCTAAGCAAATCAGTGATCCGCTCGGCTGCCTCGCCGGTCATGCCGCGCACTATGCTGGCCTCGCAAATGCCATCGCCTGCCGCCAACGTGTCTTGCGTGTGCTTGTCACAAGAATCGCCCTCGGCGACAGCAGCGGCAATGCCGCCTTGCGCCCAAGCAGAAGACGCGCCATCGCCAATAGGCGCATTGGTGACAATTGTCACGGGCCGTGGTGCGAGTTTCAGCGCGCAAAACAAACCGGCGAGCCCGCCGCCGACAATGACAACATCGTCAACGCCGTTCAGCGCAACAGCAGGGGCAAGCAAAGAAGCATGTGTGGTCATGGTAGAATACTTGAAGCTAATAGCGATGTGAGTTGCGCCCGCTTATAGCAAAGCAGGCAAGGGCAAGCCAGAGGAGCACCGTAAGAATATCTCGCTAGCAAGGCAGATTGCCGCGCAGGGTTAAGGCATCGGCGGCCCTGCCCAAAGAAAACCCGCAGTCGCATCAGATGCTACTGCGGGAAGAGGCTTAGTTTTTCAGGTTAATCATTCGTTCAACAGACAATCGCGCACGGGCGGCGACGTCTTCATCCACGAATACCTCCCCTTTCATTTCAAGCAGACAATCGAGAATTTTTTCAAGGGTTATGCGCTTCATATGCGGGCACAGGTTACACGGCTTCACATATTCAACCTCGGGCGTTTCCGAGGCGATGTTCGAGGCCATGGAACATTCGGTAATCAGCATGGCCTTTTTCGGCTTTTCCCGTTTAACCCAATCAATCATATGGGAAGTGGAGCCGGCAAAATCAGCTTCGGCAACCACAGAGGGTGGGCACTCCGGGTGCGCAATGATCTTTGCCTCTGGCTCGATCTCGCGGTATTCGCGCAGCTCTTCGGCGGTAAATTGCTCATGCACTTCGCAAGAGCCCGCGTAGGTAAGCACCTCAACATCCGTCTGGTTTGCCACATTGCCTGCCAGATACTGATCCGGCACCAGCAACACCTTGTCTGTGCCCATCGCCTCAACCACCTGCACCGCATTGGAAGAAGTACAGCAAATATCACATTCGGCTTTCACATCGGCCGAGGTGTTTACATAGGTGATAATCGGCACGCCCGGATTTTCTTCACGCAAGCGGCGCACATCCGCACCAGTGATCGATTCAGCCAGCGAACAGCCAGCCTCCATATCCGGAATAAGTACAGTTTTCTCTGGAGACAGAATCTTCGAGGTCTCCGCCATAAAGTGCACACCACATTGGATGATCACCTCAGCCTCGGCACTCGCCGCTTCTTTCGCCAGCTGCAAACTATCGCCAACAATATCTGCCACCCCGTGAAAGATATCCGGTGTCATATAGTTATGCGCCAGAATGACTGCGTTACGTTCTTTCTTCAGCCGGTTGATCTCAAACACATACGGCGCCAGCACGGCCCATTCGATTTCTGGAATGAAATCCTTGAGCTTTTCATAGACAGGCGCTGTCGCTTCCGCCACCTCAGCAGTGTATTGCAACTGTGGGCGGGGCAATGCGCCAAACCGCTCCAGAGCTGAAAGGCCTGTTGAGGTTGGTAATGAGATTTCTGCTGCAACAGCACTGTTGGCAGGTGCGGTCATGTGGCGTTCCCCCGGGAGGTAGGTGGCTTTATGCTCATTTTGAGTAAAAGGAGGGCCAAAACAAAGGCCCAGCCAATAAAGTGGGCCCGATGCGTACACACCCTTATACTCATTTTCAGCATATATAGGCGATGCGCCGCACTTGCACAAGAAAAAACGCGCATCCCTGCGATATTCCAGCGTCATGAGCGGCGCTCTGGTTTTGTACATATCAATGCAACGGGCAAGTATCGCAACTCAAGTCATTAGGGACCCAATGGTTTTGGAAATGGCCCTTTGCAAAAACCACAATACAACATTCTGCAGGTATACGCTCTAGATCGACCAAACTGCACCGCGTGTTATTCAAACGAAAAGCTAAGCAAATATACGTTGTACTGAGCAGAGAAATAGGGCAAGTAACTCAATTGCTAAGTGAAACATCAAAAAAGTTGCGCATTTTCAATAGGTGCCGCAATGTCGTGCTAGGAATTTCCATGTCCTCAACTTTAAAGCTCCCGCCGCTGCTTAGCGGTTCAACGCTCGCACTTGCTCTTGTGTGTGGCAGCTTGGTTTCTTTGCTTTCGTTTGGCCCAAGGGCGTCGCTTGGCTTGTTTCTGACGCCAATGAGTGATGCTCACCAATGGAGCCGAGATGTCTTTGCACTCGCATTGGCGATCCAGAATCTTGTTTGGGGGCTCGCACAACCCTTTGCCGGTGCCGCTGCGGATAAGCTGGGTAGTGGCAAAACCATCGCTTGTGGCGGTGTACTATATGCCATCGGGCTCTATTTGATGAGTATGAGCGGCACGCCGCTGCTGCTGCACCTAACCGCTGGTGTGCTTATTGGCCTTGGTATTGCCTTTTCGTCCTTTACACTCGTGCTCGCCGCCTTTGCAAAAACAGTACCTGCGCACCGTCAAGGTTTGGCTTTCGGCCTTGGAACAGCTGCCGGCTCTTTTGGCCAGTTCCTGTTTGCCCCACTTGGTCAAGGCCTGATCTCCAATATCGGCTGGCAACCAAGCTTGTGGGTGCTGGCCGCCATCACTTGTGTGATTCCTTTGCTGGCGCTGGTTATGGCTCTTATAGGCAATCCGACAGCCGCGCATAAAACTGCAGCTGCCAAGGCCGAGGAAACCGCCCGGGCCGCGGGCGTTCAACCAATCGACCTAAAACAAACGCTTGCCACCGCTTTTAAAACACGCAGCTACCAATTGCTCGTCGCTGGGTTTTTCGTCTGCGGTTTTCATGTCGCGTTTATTACAGTGCACCTGCCGCCTTATCTGGCTGATCTGGGTATGGATCCGGCACTGGGCGCATGGGCGCTCGCCTTAATAGGTCTGTGTAACATTGTGGGTTCGCTGGTCTCCGGGTATTGCTCCTCGCACTATCCAAAGCCCTACGTGCTCTCCTTCATCTATTTTGCTCGTGCCCTTGCTATTCTAGCGTTCATATCGATGCCGGTTTCGCCAACATCTGTGCTGCTTTTTGCAGGCACTATGGGGTTGCTCTGGCTCTCTACGGTGCCGCCAACATCCGGCCTTGTCGCCGTGATGTTTGGACCAAAATACATGGGTACTTTATTCGGTCTTGTCTTCCTGTCCCACCAGATTGGCTCGTTTCTTGGGGTTTGGCTCGGCGGTGTGATCTATGCGCAAACCGGTTCTTATTTGCTGCTATGGTGGGCAGGCATCGCGCTAGGCGTTCTTGCTGCGATCGTTCACTGGCCCATTGCAGAGCGGCATGTACCAGTTGGGCAACCGGCAAACTCGGGTGTGAGCGGCTAAGCCCTTGCCGTGGGGCATAGTCATCTGTCGGGGTTCGCAGCGCTTAAAATCCATGACAGGTTGGGTCCGCGCAGCGCATTGCCATTTTAGGGGAGGGACACAGGTTTGTGCACCTACGAACTCTCCCCTGCGTAATCTCGCAGATGCGTCGACGTGCAAGACAGGGCACAACAAGGCATTGGTGGCGATCAGCAGCCACAGCCCCTAAGGCAAAGGACACCCCATGCAACAGGCATTTACCGCTCTTTGGATCGAGGCAACAGAAAAAGGCGTCAAGCCTGCCCCCGCAACCTTCAGGCAGATCACTCTCGATGATTTGGATGAGGGGGATGTGCTGGTCAAAGTCAGCCACTCCACTGTGAATTACAAAGATGGTCTGTGCCTAGCGGGCAATCCGGGTGTGCTGCGCAAGACCCCTATGGTTCCGGGCATTGATGTTATTGGCGAGGTGGTTTCCTCGCAAAACGATGCCTTCAAGGCAGGCGATGCTGTCATAATGAACGGTTTTGGCGTTGGCGAAGTGCACACTGGCGCCTATGCCCAATACGCGCGTCTCAAGTCACAATGGCTGGTGAAGCGGCCCGAGGGCCTGAGTGCCAAAGATGCCGCAGCAATTGGCACCGCTGGATACACTGCCATGTTATGCGTCATGGCGCTGGAAGACCACGGTCTTACACCAGCCTCGGGCCCGATCGCCGTATCCGGTGCTGCTGGCGGTGTTGGCTCGGTTGCCGTATCGCTACTGTCCTCTCTGGGCTACGAGGTCATCGCCTTCACTGGCCGTAAGCAAGAAGAAGAGGCCTTCCTCCTAGATCTTGGCGCAAAAGAAGTGCGTGAGCGTGCCAGCCTGAGTGAGCCGGGGCGTCCTTTTGCCAAAGAACAATGGGCAGGGGCGATTGATGTAGCCGGTAGCCATACTCTGGCGAACCTGCTTGCCGCCACCCGCTATGGCGGCGCTGTTGCAGCTTGCGGGTTGGCGCAAGGTTCCGACCTTCCGGCAACTGTTATGCCATTTATCTTGCGCGGTGTTGCCCTGTTGGGAGTGGACTCTGTACAGGCGCCTCTGTCAAAAAGGGAAAAAGCCTACCGCCGCTTGCAGCAAGATCTGGATCTGGCCAAGCTGCACAAGCTTTCCAGCGTTATCTCGCTAGAGCAGGTGCCTGAAAAAGCCAAGGCGATTTTGTCCGGCCAAGTGCGTGGTCGACTGATCGTCGAAATAGAGGGCTAGCAATAGTTTGAGCGAGTAAGCCTTAAGCACCGTAGTTAGATTTGCGTTGGTTGCTTGCGCCGCTGCCTAAATCTGGATTGGCTTAGTAGGAACCAGTCCCAATTGGATTGCTAGAAGCGCGCGAATCCCACCGCGCGCTTTCTTCCAGAGATCTGAAACACGATGATGTGAGATGAACTGCTGTGGCAATCTTTTAAATACTCAATGAATGCGGCAAGCTTAAAGGGCGAGATTGCAAGGGGGGCAATCGCTGGATTATTGCGATAAGCTAGGATCAGACACAAGCCCTCCCCTAGTCAAAGCGCAAGCACTCCGTCCAGAAACCAAAGTGGAAAAGCAACCAGCGCTTTAACGCAATCGAGTAAGCGCCACCACTTGAGAGCTTCAGCGCCGCTTAGCTCCACCCACCCTTATAAGTTTTGTAGAAAATATGTAGACCAATTTTTTGCTTGCGCTGCATTGTGCTTGCCCAATTGGGGCGCACATAGGTCGCATGATAGTGGGTCGAGGCGCCAACACTTGGCAGGTTGACCTCGCCGCGAACCGCCTTTTGTGCAATGACTTTGGCTTTGGCCCAAGACTTGCGATCATAGACGCGCTCAGGATACCCATCGCAGGCAAAGGAGAATTGGCATGCATTCAGGCGGTTCTTGTTCTGATAAACCACCTTGCAAATACTGTTCGGATAGGTCGGGTTCTTGACCCGGTTAAGCACGACTTGTGCAACAGCGATTTGCCCATCACGCGGTTCGCTGCGCGCTTCAAAATACACGGCTTCTGCCAAACACTTTAACTCCTGCTTGGCATTTGCAGATTTAGGCAGGTCTTTCAGATACCACCAATGCGGATTGGTCAGCGCATAGGCGGCCAAGTCCTTTGAACTCAAGTGTGGCTTGTCGCCGGGCACGGCAGACACCAGTTGCGGGGTCTCGCCCTGAACGGTCAATCCATCGTCAGCGCTGGTATGGGCAGGGCGGAGCAAGGCGTCAAACGGGGCCTTGTTTGTATGCGCTCCCGACGGGGCGTAGGCCATCGCCAGTGTCGCGCCAGCAGCGTTCACCGCTGGCGTATTCTTGAATTCGGCAAGTGCGACTTGAACCGGATCAAGTTCGCCTGCTCTAACCAACTGGTACATATGCGCCGTTCGCAGTTGGCTAATGCCCGGTCGTTCCACTTGCACGTGTTGCGGCCAACTGCTCAATTCTGGCACCATCAAACTCGCCAGATCAAAGTGAACGGATGCAGCAAACAGATTTCCAGCACTTTTTTGCTGTCCTGTGCTTTCAGGTTGCCTAGAGCTATGCGATTGGGATGATGCAAAATCAGCCGGTGTTGCAAATGCTCTGGTCGCTCGCAGTGGATTGACAGCGGGCATATGCCGCTTGGCAGACGCCAATCTCTGGGCGAGGAGCACGCGCTCTGCTGCCGCATTTGCCTTTTCGTTAGCCAGAGCTGCCGCCCGCGCGGCGATCTCCTCAGCGCTCAAGGCAGGTTCTGGCATGCCAGCATAGACCATCCATCGCGGCACGTCTTGCGCGGCTACTTGCGCCGCCGAGGCCATATCCTGATAGGAAACAGTTGTCGCGCTCGCGCATACGCCGAAAATGCTTAGCCCTGAAAGCAGCAAAAGCCGGGCAGTAATTGCATTCGAGTCTTTATTTTTCGCACGCGAGCTATGCGCCATCCACCTTGGTCCTCACCAAAACTCAAATACAAATGCCTTGCAGGTCAAGGCCGCCAGCTGAACTGCATTAAACGCAGGTTAACCAAATCAGCTTGCGTGATAATTGTCTCTTAACCTTGACAATAGGTTAAAGCGCAACACTGAAATACACCCAAATTAAGGCCAGTGGTTTTTACCCATCTAATAAATGGTGTTGTCCTTTTCTGGATACAGTGACTTCGAACCAAGCGCTTACAAGGACTTAGCGGTTGGTAACCCGCACCAGATTTTCAGAGCAATTGCCAGTGAATAACAGCCGCATCCCCTACATGCGCCCGATGCGCAAACCCGGAGCAGGCCGTTCTGTTAAAATCTCGCGTCTGAATCGGTAAAGTGCCGCAGGTCTGCCGCCGGTGGTGGTGGACGTTTGTCCGGTTTGTTCCACCAGTTTTGCGCTTTCTACCAAGCGCCGGAAGTTCTGCTTGTGCACGTGTTGTCCGCCAATGGCCTCAACAGTTCGTTGTAAGTCTGTAAGTGTGAACTGCTCGGCCATGAGCTCAAACACCACAGGTCGGTACTTCAGCTTGCCCCGCAGCCGCGAAAGCGCGGTGGCCAGAATGCGCCGATGATCAAACACCATTCCATCGCCAGTACTATGTGGCCGCAGTGCCTGCGGCTCGGGCAAATCAGGGGCAGGGCGCCCATCGCGGATCGCCTCAACAACCAGACCGATGCCATAAAGAAACTCGTAGCGGTCCAACACCCGCTCCTCGTCCCAGCGAATCGGACCATCGCCAAATGACAGTTGAAACCGCTCTTTGCGCGAAAGCCGGGCAAGTGTGTCACCGCCACTACCGGCTTGCGCGCATAGCGCTTTGATCGCCGGAGCAAGCTCTTGTTGTAAGATAGGTGGCTTTCCGCCACGCCAGTCTTCCCAAGGAAAAAAGTCGTACCATGGTCGCCAAATAGCGCCTTGGGCTTTTAACAAAGCGTCAGATTCTGGAGTTTGCCGTGTCAGGGCCAGATATCCGACGGACACAACGTGTTTTTCGCCGTCAATCGCGCTGGCATAGCGGCCCCGATCTCCGAAGGTGTAGAGCTGCTCCACGTGGCCCAATTGCAGCGCGGTTTGCTCGCGTACAAACGCACGCAATCCAAGTTCAAACGTGCGATGTATACTGGGATCAAACGGACCAGATGGCAGCGCAGCCATGCCGCGCTCACTGCCACCAGATACGCAAAGCACATAGGGCGTTTTTCCCAAAACCGAGACGATCACCGCATTGAGTGTCACCTCAATGTCGCCGCCGCGAGTACTTGGTACTGCGTCATCGCTGTCGCGCTGTTGCAATTTTGAAGGCGAAGCCCCCTGCATGGCTTGCTCCCGCTGGTGCAATAAGGACGGACGGCGCACTCGCCGCCACCTCTTATGCAATCAATCGATAGATTTGCTGTTCAAGTTCAAGGCAGAACACCGGCCCCTCAAAGGCATCACACCCCCGACCAATCCCCTTTATTGCTTCTATCATACGCCCGCTTCGTTGCAAAAGATTGTCGCCGTGATGCACAACAAGTGGGTTAGGTGTCGCCTCAGGGCTGGCTTCTCGCAGCAAATGCGCCAGTTTTCCCTCGGCGCCGGCCTTACTCAGCGCACAGGCAATGGTGTAGGCAAAGGCGGTGGAACGGGAAACGCCTGCCCAGCAATGCACTACCAGCTCTTTAGTTGTTCCCGAAGGCGTTGAAGATGAGGGCCCCGCAGCAATCGCTTGCGCCGTTGCAATACCCGCAGCAACCTGTTCTTGACGAACCGTAATTAATCCCTTGCGCGGCGTTGCAACATCGTGGAACACGAGTTGTTGCCATGTGGAGAGGTTCGTATGCTCCGGCTTTGACGGCGCATTGCCCGGTGAGCAAAGAGATAGCACCGCCGCGCTCTCGCATTGATCAAGTACAGTATCAAGCTTTGATAGCGGGCAAACCCAAAGTTTCAAACGCAGTGTCTCCCAATTAGTCGCTGGACTTGCTAGCCATTTTGCAAGGCGTTGAATCGCTTTAGAAATTGCTCCTGTGCTTGAGCCGTAGCAATTGGCTGCACCATAGCACGAACAGCGCCGCACTCCTCAGCGCTAAGCTCTTTCGGCGCACCAAAGATTCTATCCGCTTCTTCCTCGGAAAAGCCCGCCAGCTCCACGGCTTCAAAATAGGCGCAGATGATATCCGCCTTTTTTGCCAGTTTGGCAATACCCCGCGGCATATGCTCAGGCAAATCAAACGCGCGGTGAATTGCCATGTGCAGGCGTTCTTCAACACTCTTATAATTGCCGCCCAGCACTGTTTTGAAGGGCGAGATCATATCACCAATTACATATTCCGGCGCGTCGTGAAGCAGCACCGCAAGTTGCCAGCGTATTTCAAGGTCATGCTTTAGCATTCGGGCAATTGCTTCCACCACAACACAGTGTTGCGCCACCGAAAAGGCATGTTCGCCAGTGGTTTGCCCATTCCAGCGCGCCACACGCGCCAGCCCGTGTGCAATGTCGCAAATCTCGACATCCAGTGGTGAAGGGTCGAGCAAGTTAAGGCGACGACCAGAGAGCATGCGCTGCCATGCGCGCGGGGAATGTCCTGCTTTATCTGCTGCCATGCGTCTTTCTACCTGCGTACCTTTATTTCTCGCAGTTACATGCCACCTCTGTGCGCAATTGGGCTCAGCCGGCAATATCAAGCTGAAAACCGGCATAGGTAGGGACGTGTAAAGCGATTGGAATGCCGTTTGTCGTCAACGCCGTGCCCGCTGCTAATGCGGTGCTGACGCGATCTAGACGAACTAGCGCAACAGCAACGCCGTTGTGTGACGAACCCATGACACCCACAGCTTTTTCACTCGCCACAATATCAGTACCTGCATCTGGAAGAGGGGCAGATGCACTCGCGCATACCAACCGACGCCGTGCAGTGCCGCGATGTTTCATACGTGAGACGACCTCTTGCCCCACATAACATCCCTTCGAGAAGTCGATGCCGTTCAATTGATCCATGTTCACGTCATGGGGGAACACGCTTCCTAGCTCGTAATCTCGCCCGCTTTCACCAATGCCCAGCCCTAGCAAGTGCTCCTGCCATGTTGCAGTCTCGCTCTGTGCCAACTGGGCAAAGCGTTCAGATGTACGCGCAATCGCCCGTCCGCCTATTTGTGGCAAGCGCGGGTCGACATCAAAGCCCTCTGGCAAGCTCGCGGGTTCACCCTCTGTGCTAGCTGCAAAACAAACCCAAACCGCCAGCTCATCTGCTATCTCAATACTCACATCTGCACGCAGCTTATACATCATCAGCCGCTTTTGCAGTGCTGGCAAACTGTCTTGGCCAAGCTCCAGAATATAGCTTGGTGATGCCTCGTCACCTACCGCGTTCAAGTGAAGAAAGAAATCAAACAGGATTTTCCCTTGCGGTGTGAGCAAGGCCCCGAAGCTGACCGGGTGCTCTTTGCTTGGCAGCGCACAGGTCACCAGATTGCCCAGCAACGTGGCCGCGTCCGCCCCGCCGATAAGCAAAGCACTGCGATCTTTAAGGTGAGTGTAGGTCCAATCCATGAGAAATCCTAGGCAGTGTAAACGAAGCGGCTGGAGGCAAAGCGCGGCATTTGACCCAGACAAAGACCATACCTACAAAACGCGCGCCAAACCGACAATGCCTAATCGCCACTCATTTGCAATTGCGTTTAAGCCGCTGCGTCATATCCCTGTCGTGAGAAGCGAATAAACCTGCGCCCCAATATTTCGAGGTCTCTTGAATCAGGAGCACGCGGTGTCTTCCAGTTTAAAGCTTTCCAAACGTCATTTGCAAAATGCTGTCCACCAGTCCAGCCTGCGCTCACAAAATGGTGTCTTGGAGCGTGTGTTCACCTTTGCCTTCAAAGGGCTGGTCTATCCGCAAATTTGGGAGGATCCGCGTGTCGATATGCAGGCGCTGAACCTGCCAACCGGGGGGCGCATGATCACCATCGCCTCTGGAGGCTGCAATGTCCTGTCTTACCTAACGCAAGATCCGCAGGAGATTATCGCCGTTGATTTGAACCGCGCCCATATTGCCCTCAACAAGCTAAAACTCAGCGCCGCGAAGCATCTGCCAAACTACGACAGTTTCTACCGCTTCTTTGGCGAGGCGGATGAAGTCGCCAACTTGGCTGCATACAACCGATTTTTAAAAGACAACATTGACGCCCAGACACGCCAGTACTGGCAATCTCGCGACTGGACAGGCCGCCGCCGCATCACCTTGTTCTCGCGTGATCTATATCATCATGGCATGTTGGGGTACTTCATCGGCGCCACCCATCTAATTGCTCGCTTTTATGGCGTGGATCTCTCCCAGATCGTCGAAGCCCGATCACTGGCAGAGCAGCGCAACTTTTTTGACAAAACACTCGCGCCCTTGTTCGACAAGCGCATGGTCCGCTGGGTGACCTCAAAAAAAATGTCGCTTTACGGCCTTGGTATTCCTCCTGCCCAATATGAAGCCCTGTGTGCTGCAGAGCAGGGCGATATGGCCGCAGTGTTGCGCCAGCGCTTGCAAAAGCTGACCTGCGATTTCGCAGTATCAGACAATTACTTCGCTTGGCAGGCATTTACCCGCGGATATGCGCCGCGCTCCACCACTGGCCCTTCTGGGCCATTGCCTCCCTACCTTGAAGAACGGCATTTTGACACAATTAGGCAACGTGTCGGCCGGGTGCGTGTCGAGCATCGCTCGGTCACGGATCATCTGGCAAAAGAAGCGGACGCGTCCTTACATGGCTTTGTCTTGTTGGATGCGCAGGACTGGATGACAGATCAGCAGCTTAACGAGCTGTGGCAGCACATCACCCGCACGGCAGCACCCGGAGCGCGCGTTATTTTTAGAACAGCTGCCGAGCCCAGCCTCTTGCCAGGGCGGGTTGAAGACACCATCATAAAGCAGTGGACCTATGAAACACAGCAAAGCGAGCAGCTGGGCAAGCAAGACCGCTCGTCAATTTATGGCGGCTTCCATATCTATACACGTTTGCCAAAAGCATAAGTCCAGATTTGTTTTAAGTTGCTGCATCTTTTTGGAGATCTGCCTTGTTGCAAAAGCATAATCAAACTGCCGCACTTATGGATGCAATTTATAAGCATCAACGCTTTATCTATGATATCACGCGCAAATACTATCTTCTTGGGCGCGATCAGCTAATAAAGCAGCTGCAAGCGCCTGCTGGCGGAGTGGTGCTGGAAATCGGTTGCGGCACCGGTAGAAACCTTATCAAGGCTGCCAAGCAGTATCCCGACACCCGGTTCTACGGGCTGGATATTTCACGCAGCATGTTGGAATTGGCGGAGGGTAACATCGCCCGTGCAGGCCTTGAGCACCGCATAAGATTAGCCAAGGGCGACGCCGCAAGTGCGGATTTGTTTGCTCTTTTCGGCCATGATGATTTTGATTGCGTCTTCTTTTCCTACGCCTTGTCAATGATACCGCCATGGCAGCAAGCCTTATCTCACGCTTGGGCGCATGTTCGCCCCGGTGGAACCCTGCATCTGGTGGATTTTGGCCAGCAAGAGCACATGCCAAGCGCGTTTAAAACACTATTGCATGCATGGCTACGCCGCTTTCATGTGACACCGCGTTACGAGCTGCCCTCAGTGATGCGTTCTGCCTGCGCGGATCATTGTGCGCAGGTTGAGTTTTCGTCTCGTTTTCGCGGCTATGCATGGCTTGCCAGTGCCAGCAAGCAGGCACACCCATCAACAGCCTGCACAGCGTCACGAGAGCTTGCCACCTCTTGAGAGCCGCAAACACCGTCGCCTGCCAACGAGCCGCAATGCCCCTAGTATCCAGAGCTGAAGCTGACAATCTCCCCCTGCGCATTGAAGGTCAGTTGATAGAATGTCCAGCGGCCATAGTCTTGCATTTCAAAATAGTCTGCAGCGGTAACAATGCGGTACATTTCAACAAGCTGCGCGGGTTTCAGTTTATCAAGCGGGTACTGCGCGAAATAAGGCCAAACATAGCGCTCGTCTGCGCTTCCTGCATTTTGAATGACAAAGCCTGCCTGCAAGATATCCTGCATAATCGCAAGAATTTCCAAGCCTTCACCGTCTCCCGAAGATTCGCGCAAAAACTCTGTCGGTGCGCCAAACTGATCCGGCCCCAGATAAGGCGGTGTTGTTTGTTCGGCAAACACAGCACGCAGCGCATCAAAATCGGCAGAACGGGCAATTTCCCACAATCGTTCCCGTGCTTGCGCAACCGGCAGAGGCAAGTCCTCCAAATCGTAGCTCACGTTAGGGATCGGCAGCTCTACGATCTGTTCCTCAGGCCAGAACTCTTCCTCCGCTTCTGCATTGCCGCTTTGTGGATCAATACTAAGCGGGGCAGGGGCCGCGCTTTCTGGGCGTTTGATTCGGATGCTCTCGACCTTGAGCGCAGAAGCCTGCGTATGCATGGCGTAGAGACACGAGAAAAAACAAAGAAAAGCAATGCGAGTAATCATAATGACACCGGAATCAACAAGAGCAGGGCTAACGGATTTCACAAGTTTAGCCTAAAGGACAGATCAAGGTCTAAAAAGGAACCTGCCCGAGGCTATTCACCCCAAAGATTTCACAGTTTTCTGATTTGCCCACACGTGGGTTGAATAGCGCAGCCGATACCTTGCGCCAGATGGTTTTTAAAGGACAAGAGCAAAAGTGGATGCATTCTACTATTTAACTGGAATTGCAATTGGTTTGGCCACATCAGCGCCAGTTGGTCCGGTAAACATTATGGCGATCAAGCGTGCATTGCAACGCGGCTTTCTGGCAGGCCTGAGCGCTGGTCTTGGGGCCGTGGTCGCCGACAGCTTTTTTGCTTTGGCGGCAGCCTTGGGAGTGACAGCTATTTCGCAGTTTATTGACGAACACCGTGATCTTATTCAGTTTATGGGTGGAACGCTGCTCTGCATCTACGGGTTGCACACCTTGCGAGCCAAGCCCAAGCTGCAATCAAGTGAGGGCTCTAGCGCGCCCGATGTGAAAGGTTTTGCAACCTCGTTCTTTATGACATTGACCAACCCCGGCGCTGTCCTTGGGTTTATCGCTATCTTCGGTTCACTTGGGGCAGGTGCGCCAAAACATAGCAACTACGTCGGCGCACTGATCTTGGTCGCCGGAGTTATCACCGGTGCATTGCTTTGGTGGGCCTTTATATCCGCTGCCGTCGCAACATTTCTTCGCAATCGTGCCAGCCAGAACTGGCTCATCTGGGTCAACCGCGTGGCGGGGGTGCTTCTCGTCGGCTTCGGGGTACTGTTGCTCGCCCGAACGGCCCTCACAATACTAACGCAAATATGAGCACCGCTAACGAATCGGGTATTCATGAATGAAATTCAACACACCGAGTTAAAACGAACAAAGCCCCTCACAACAAACGTGTCGCGAGGGGCTTCGTGCTAAAGACGCTCCGACAGGCTCGAACGGCCATTTGAAGCGACGAAAAACTTGGTTAGTGGACGCAACGCTCTAGCGAGTAGTCGCCGCGCTGAACGCGCATCGGTAGCTCCTCGGCAAATTTGGTTACAGCATCCTCTCCAAACAAGGATACCAGATCCATCATCGCAGTAAATAGGGCAGCGTGGGAAAGAGCAGTACTATCAATCCCGTGAGACATGCCTTCTTCAAAAGCGTCCTGAATAAAACCAAGCGCTAGGCGGCGAATATCCGCATCACTTGCATCAATTTCCTCAACGTCTCCATCAAGGCAAGCGCCAGTCGCTTCGTCTTCAATCATGATGCCCTCATTCTCGTTTTCTTGCACAGCCACAACCGGCAAACGCCAGTTCCTCCGCAAAATCAGCGAAGTGGCAGGCAGTGCAGCCTACCTGCGCGAGTCAGTTGTATTTGAGCTGAGGTTAGCATGGGCGCTCTTGAAGGCTAGAAGGCACCCGCCGTTTTGTGGTGTTCGTCCAGAACTTCTGCAAGTTATGGTTAACACCTCCGCGTTTTCTGGTTTATCCAAATACTCTTCTGAAAAACTCTGTGGATAATGGGTAGAAGTATCAGCGCTCGCCCTCTGTTCTATACTTGTTTATGAGTCGCTGTGTAGTGTTCCATCCTTTTTCGGCGAAGCGCTGTGATGCCAATTGCGCAGATGGAGTGCAACTTTCATAAACACTGGCAAAACTGCGATAGCTGCGGTTAAATCGTTCGACAAACCGGCGCCGTCGCAATTCGTTTTGAACTTCAACATTCAAAAGAGCCAGCATTCTGTTGCGCCATTCCTCGCGCTCATCAGGTGCACCGCACAGCGGGCGGAGAAAGTGCAGCGCACCCATAACCTCGGCGATCTTCATCAGCTGGCTTTCATAGGGCGCGTCCAGCAGGGCCGCAGCAGGTGGCGTTGCCTCTGTTGCTTTGTTGTTTCCAGTCTCTTGCGCCCACGTCCCGGTAGCGCCAAGGCCGCTCGCAAGGAACGCCGCAGTAAGGAGGGCAACCAAGCGGCTAATTACCACTTGGGTTCTCGCGGGAAAGATCGGATCCAACGCGGGTGAAAGAAGCGCCATTCGTTCCTCATCAAGCCAGATAATTTATAGCAGCAGTTGAGCACAGCGGCCCTTGTTGCGTAACCCTAGGCTTTTTCGGTTAATGCTCCAAAAAGATTGGTTACAGCGTCAAGGCGTGCAAAGCGGGCAACATGCCGGGGGCTAAGTCGCGCCGCTGCTTTGCCTGCGCAAGTGGCAGCCACACCACCGCAGCCGCATCGCTCATTGCCCGAGCACTCCCGGAAAAGTTGTAGCAGACAAATACCTGCAATGCGCGATCACCGCCGAGTGCAAAATACCCAAGCGGCAAGAACTCATCGGCGCCTATGCCGGTTTCCTCACGCAATTCGCGTTGGGCTGCGTTCTTTGTGCTCTCACCTGCTTCAATTCGTCCGCCGGGAAAGGCCAACTTCCCCTTGTTTGGCTGCTTGCCTCTCTCAATGAGCAAAACGCGCCCGCCAGATACGCAAGCAGTGGAAACAACATAGGGTCTAAAACGACCATTTTGGGGCACTGCGCCAGAGTGAAAAATTGTCTCTGTCATCTTTTAATCAAACAGAGCATCCACATCGGCCTGCGTGTTTTCCTGCCCTTCAGCTCTTGCATCAACGCGCCCGTGGATAATGCCGTTGCAACGGCTCAGCAATCCTTGGATTTGAGTGGTGACGAGATCGCGAACGACCAACAGATATTCAGGATCCTCACAGCGCTGGCGTAGTTCCTCTTGAATCTCCAACACCTGCGCATCAACGGCCTGTACCGCACGCTCGAATGCCAAGCGAACGTTAGCTGGCGCGGCATAGAAGGCGACAATTGCAAGATCCTTCTCCGAAAAGCAGGAGTTGCGAAAATGCTCCTCATAGCTACAGGGCCGCCAGTCCAGCACATCTTCGGCGCATTCTGGCATATCTGGCAGCATTTCCAGCAACATGACCACTTCGTTGAAATGGTTGAGGTAGTCAGTTGCAAGCCCTGTCTGACCATTAATATTGGCATGCTCGAGACGCTCTACTCCCAGATCGCTTAAGCTCGTCTGCGCATGTGCCAATTCCATTTGTTCTTCTGCCTCTGATTTGTTTTAGTTAACTTAGAGCTTTATAGCATTTTTGTCAGCTATCGAATGGGGATACCGTCAATGTGTGGAAGATTTGCACTCACCGCCACGCCAGAACAAGTCCGCACGCTCTTTCAATACCTTGAAGAGCCGAGCTTCCCCGCGCGCTACAACATTGCCCCCACCCAGCCAATCGCTCTTGTCACCGGCGTTCACGGGCAACCTAAATTCATGCTGGCGCGTTGGGGGCTGGTGCCCGCCTGGGTAAAAGATCCTGCCTCGTTTAGCCTGCTGATCAACGCAAGGGCCGAGACCTTGCTAGAAAAACCCAGCTTTAAAAATGCTGCAAAGCACCGGCGCTGCCTCATCCCCGCTAGCTGTTACTATGAATGGCAGCGAAAAGGTAAGGAAAAACAACCCTACATGTTGCGCCCTCCCGCTGCCGGCACGCTGGCATTTGCAGGGATTTGGGAAACCTACTCCCACCCCGAAGGCGGCGATATCGACACAGCGGCAATTATCACAATACCTGCCAATAGATTCACCAAGGCAATTCATGATCGCATGCCCGCAACCATCGCCCCGCAGGATTTTTCCAATTGGCTGGATACAGATAACGTTCGCGCGCGCCATGCCATGCCTCTGCTTTACAACAATGCGGATCAACCTTTTGAGGCCCTGCCAATCTCCAGCTCTATTAATGCTGCCAGTTACGACCGAGCAGAATTGCAAGACGCGATCAACCTCGCAAAAGAGCCGGAAGACGAACCACATGGCCAGAACAAAGCATCGGCACGTAAGGCTGACGCCTCCAGTAAGGCCTCCAAAAATGAGAATCAGCTGGATTTGTTTCAGGTAAATATGTCACAGCGTTCGCCGCGAGCTGGTTAAACTGTTGACCGTGTTGCTCAAGGGGATATAGTGAAACGGCTTTAAGTAAGAAGCTGTAGCAAAACGAAAGCGAAGGTGCCGATATGATCATTGAAACAACAATTGCAACCTGCCTTATTGTTGTTCTGGGATCATACTCTTATGCCTTGTTATCTTCGCGCCGCAAACCTGCACTGGCAAAAGCCCGAGGGCGCTAGCCTCCTTCGCGGGATCGACCTTACCCTAGCCAATGAAAAACTAGCCCTTGTCGGTGTGAATGGCAGCGGCAAGACAACACTGTTGCGCTTGCTCGCAGGTGAATTGCCACCATCGTTGGGCCGGGTAGAGCACACTGGCCGTTGCCTGTTGTATTCGCAGGCCCTTGCTCCCGCTCCACAAGAAACTGTGGCAACTTTGTTCGGGGTCGAAGATGCTCTTGCACTGTTAGCACGAGCAGAAAATGGCTGCGCCACCATAGAAGAGCTTGGCGAAGCAGACTGGCTTTTGCGCCAGAGAATGGATGAGGCGTTGGCCGCCCTGCGTCTCTCTCTAAAGCCTGAGACAGAATTGTCCCATCTCTCTGGTGGCCAGCTGGCACGGGTGCGCCTTGCCGCCCTGCTATTTCAGTCACCGGATGTGCTGCTTTTGGATGAGCCAAGCAATAATCTTGATATGCAGGGGCGCGAGGCACTTGCAGATTTTGTCACGGCTTGGCCAAAGGCGGCGCTTATTGCCACCCATGACAGATTACTGCTTGATACTCTCGATCAAGTGGTAGAACTAGAGCAGGGCAGGGTACGACGATATGGCGGCAATGGCAGTTTTTATCTGGCGCAAAAGCAAAAGGAGGAAGAGGCCGCCGCCGCCGCACTGCATGCAGCAGAGCACCAGCACAAGCAAGAGCGCAAGGCAGCACAGGCGCAAATAGAACGCAGCCAACGCAATGCCAGTACGGGTGCAGCAAAAGCAAAGCGTGGCGATATGCCAAAGGTTATGCTCGGAAAGCGAAGAGAAACCAGCGAAACCACCGCGGCGTCCTTGCGAAAAAAAACACAGGAGCAACTGGACAATTCCGCCGACCGCTTGGTGCAAAGTCGCTCCCGCGTCCTGCCGAAACTGGCGGTGCGCATGCAAGTGCCACCCACCGGTCTAGCGCCCCAGCAAGTGGTGCTAAAAGCGAGCAATATAACTGGCGGTTATCTGCCAGACCAAACGGTTGTTAAAGGGCAAAACCTGCACATTGTCGGGCCGGAGCGGGTGCATATTACTGGCGCCAATGGCAGTGGCAAATCCACCTTCTTAAAGCTCATAGTTGGGGAACTGCCCTTGCAATCAGGAAAGTGTCACTTGCCACATGGCGCCGCGCTGATTGACCAGCAGGCCTCGCTCTTGCTGCCAGAGCTAAGTCCGCTTGAAAACTACAGGCGCTTGCATCCGCAATCAGGCCAGCATCAAGCCCATGAAGCACTCGCCCGCTTCGGGTTTCGCGCGCAGCGGGCACAGCAACAGTGCCGTACCCTTAGCGGCGGTGAAACCATGCGCGCGGCTCTTGCCTGCACCATGGCCGGGCCCCAGCCCGCCAAGCTGTTGATACTGGACGAGCCGACAAACCATCTAGATCTTGCAGCCATCGCAGCGCTGGAAAGCGCCCTTGCCGCCTATGATGGGGCTTTGTTGGTCGTCTCCCACGATCAGGCCTTTATTGATGCCGTGTCACCCTCACGATGCTGGTCAGTTACAGGCGGTCTGCCCGTAAAATCCGATCGGGGTTGAACAAGTTATCCGGGTCAAGCGCGCGCTTGACCGCCCGCATCATCTCCAACTCGACGGGGCTTTTAACCGCCGCCATCAAATCACGCTTGAGAACGCCGATGCCGTGCTCCGCAGAGATTGACCCGTCATAACGGGCAACAATGGCATGCACCACTTCGTTGACTTCGTCCCAGCGCGCCAAGAAGGCCTGTTTGTCCGCCCCCTCAGGTTGGGTGATGTTAAAGTGTAAATTGCCATCTCCCATATGGCCAAACGGCACAGGGCGACACCCCGGCACCAGCGCTTCAACTGCCGCGAGCGCTTCACGCAAGAAAGCTGGCACCTTGTTTACCGAAACCGAGATGTCATGTTTGATCGAGCCGCCCTCAAACTTCTGCACCTCGCTCATGCCGTGACGCAGCCGCCATATATCCGCAGCTTGTTTGCCGTTTTGTGCCAACACAGCATCTTCCAGCGCTTCGGCCTCGAAAGCTTCGCCAAACATAGCTTCGGTGAGAGCCTCCAGATCGACAGAAGGAGAGCCAGCGCTCAGCTCGAGCACCACATACCAGTTGTGTTCCTGCGCGAGTGGGCGGCTTAGCCCGTCTTGGTGTTTTACGGAAAATCGCATGCCAAGGCGCGGCATAATCTCGAAGGCCGTCAGCATCGGGCCCGCATGTTTTTTGGCAATTGCAAACAGCGACAGCGCCTGCTCGGGCGAATCTACCCCGCAAAGAGCGACGTTTTGCGCGCAAGGACGGGGCAACAGCTTCAGGCAAGCGCCGGTAATGATGCCCAAAGTCCCCTCTGATCCAATAAACAATTGTTTCAAATCGTAACCGGTATTGTCTTTGCGTAGTGCACGCATGCCATGCCAGATTTCACCATTTGCCATGACAACTTCAAGCCCCAAAACCAGATCACGCGTGTTGCCATAGGAAAGAACGGCGGTTCCCCCAGCGTTCGTTGCGATATTTCCAGAAATTATACAGCTTCCCTGTGAAGCCAGCGCCAATGGAAACAACCTGTCAGCTTCCTCGGCGGCCTCTTGCAACTGTTGCAGTTTCACGCCGCCGTCAACAGAGATTGTGTAACCTTTTGAATCAACGTGTCTTATTTTGTTTAGCCGATTGACGGAAATCACAATTTCCCTACGGTCTTCCCGTGGAATTTGACCCCCGACAAGCCCAGTATTGCCAGCTTGTGGTACGACTTTCAATCCGTGACGTGCGGCGATTTTGACACACTTCGCCACCTCTTGCGGGCTTCCGGGGCGTAACACCACCTCGGTTGTCCCCTGAAATTTGTCCCGCCATTCTACAAGGTAGCCTTGCTTGTCAGCGTCCTCGATAAGCACGTGGGCTGGGCCAATCGCGCGGCGAAATTCACTAATATGGATTGGGGTTGTCATCGCTCTGTCGCAGTATTCAAGATTGATCTGTAGCTTACTATCAGATATTGGGACGCAATTAACAGGCCCAATGGCGCAGTAAACTCATTTCGATGGCTTTCCGCCTGCGACATATTTGGCGCATATTCTGCGCCTTCCTTTGGCGCGGGCCCAATGGAATTCACCTAGGAGAAAAAAATGGCACAAACACAGGGATTGATGGCAGGTAAGCGTGGTCTGATCATGGGCCTTGCCAACAACCGCTCAATCGCTTGGGGAATTGCCAAGGCATTGCACGATGCTGGCGCTGAGATTGCTCTGACATATCAGGGCGAAGCGCTCAAGAAACGTGTGCAGCCATTGGCCGACCAGCTAAATGCCCATGTGGTTGGCGATTGCGATGTGACGGATTATGCCAGCATCGACGCAGTTTTTGACAATTTGAAAGAGATGTGGGGCAAAATCGATTTCGTTGTCCATGCTGTCGCCTTTGCCGACAAAAATGAACTGACTGGGAAGTATCTCGACACGTCCGTTGAAAACTTCAACAAGTCCATGGAGATCTCGGTATACTCGCTGGCAGCAGTGGCCAAGCGCGCCGAACCACTGATGAGCGAAGGCGGGTCTATTCTGACGCTGACTTATTACGGTGCCGAGAAGGTAATGCCAAACTACAACGTTATGGGCGTTGCTAAGGCTGCACTGGAGGCATCGGTTAAGTACCTGGCTGTAGACCTGGGTCCGCAAAAGGTCCGTGTGAACGCACTCTCCGCTGGCCCGATCAAAACGCTTGCGGCCTCCGGCATTGGCGACTTCCGTTACATCCTTAAATGGAACGAGTACAACGCACCGCTGCGTTCCATTGTAACAATTGATGAGGTTGGCGATAGCGCACTCTACCTGCTCTCCGATCTGTCTCGCGCCGTAACCGGTGAAACCCTGCATGTGGACAGCGGCTACCATGTGGTGGGTATGAAGGCTGTCGACGCGCCGGACATTTCCGTTGTTGATTAAGCGATAAAGTTAAAAACTTCGGTATTTTAACACCCGGTGGTTCGCCTCCGGGTGTTTTTTGTCACCAGCAAAATTATCTCCACAAACCTTTGTTGCCGCAGCGAGATTTAACTGAGCTTGCATGTCATTTGGCAATGCATGTAAGGGACGAGCAAGCTTGTCCATTGGCAGACCTAAGCAAAACAGGTAAAACCGCGCATAAAACCACGCTATCTGTGTTGGTTTGCTCTGGAATTGCACGCGCCGATACGGTGTTATTGACGGATTGTAAGGCATAAACTTCATGTTGCAGGAACTCACCCGCGCCGCCCGGCTTGCCCCTGACCATATTGTGTTTGTGCGCCACGGCCAAACGGATTGGAACAAAGAAGGCCGCATGCAAGGTCATCAAGACATTCCGTTAAACGACACTGGCCGCGAACAGGCTCGGCGCAATGGCGAGTATCTGGCACTCTATCTGGAAGAGCAGGGCGTGAATGCAGAGGCGTTTGACTGGCTCTGCTCTCCCATGATTCGTACCCGTCAGACCATGGATATCCTGCGCGAGGAAATGGGCCTGCCTGCCGATCAATATCGCATTGAAAACCGCCTGAAAGAAATCACTTTCGGCGCTATGGAGGGTAAAACCATCCCCGAGCTAGAGGTGGATCAGCCCGAAGCCGTCGCCCGCCGCGCTGCGGACAAATGGGGCTTTGTCCCGCCCGAGGGCGAAAGCTATCAAATGCTTACCGCGCGCATCGAGGCATGGCTTATGACCACCCACCGTCCTTTGATTGTGGTCTCCCATGGTGGCGTGATGCGGGCTTTGCGGGGCCTGCTTTGCGGGCATCCGGAGGCAGAGGTTCCCAATCTGCCGGTGCCACAAGACCAGTTTTGGGTTTGGTCGAACAAGGAAGAAAGCTGGATATAGTGATAATCAGTTTGCCTTAGGTTGGAAAACCGGCTGTTGTGCGCTGCTCAATTGACCGCGGGCGCATTCCCCCCTAAAAGCCTAGCAAACATTAGCGCTAAGAACTTGGGCCCGATCATGTCTGACAATACATTTGGTAAACTTTTCCGTGTGACCACATGGGGTGAAAGCCATGGCCCGGCCATTGGCTGTGTTGTTGATGGGTGCCCGCCGCTGATCCCCCTCACTGAAGCTGATCTACAAGGTTTTCTGGATCAACGCCGCCCCGGTCAGTCAAAATACACCACCCAGCGCAACGAGCCGGATCAGGTGCAAATCTTGTCAGGCGTCATGCAGGACGAAGATGGCCTGCAAAAAACCACCGGTACACCGATTTCGCTGATGATACAAAACACCGATCAGCGCTCGAAAGATTACGGTGAGATCAAATCACAGTATCGCCCGGGACACGCTGATTTCACGTACGACGCCAAATACGGCATCCGCGATTATCGCGGCGGCGGGCGCTCTTCTGCCCGTGAAACAGCCTCTCGTGTGGCAGCAGGCGGGGTCGCACGCAAAGTTATTCCCGGCATTGAAATTCGCGGGGCGTTGGTGCAAATGGGTCCGCACAAAATCAACCGCGACAATTGGGATTGGAACGAGGTGCACAACAACCCGTTCTTCTGTCCTGATAAAGAGGCCGCCGCATTTTTTGCCGAGTATCTGGATGGCATTCGTAAGGATGGCTCGTCTGTCGGCGCGGTTCTTGAAGTTGTCGCGCAAAACGTGCCCGTGGGTCTCGGGGCGCCGCTCTATGGCAAACTGGATCAAGACATTGCTTCAGCCATTATGTCTATTAATGCTGTAAAAGGCGTTGAGATCGGCAATGGTTTTGAAGCCGCAGCGCTGACCGGCGAAGATAACGCCGATGAAATGCGCATCGGCCCTGATGGTCACCCGGTGTTCCTGTCTAATCAGGCGGGCGGTGTGCTCGGCGGTATCTCCTCCGGTGCCCCGCTTGTGGTGCGCTTTGCTGTCAAGCCGACCTCGTCGATCCTGACGCCGCGCCGCTCGATCTCCAAGCAGGGGGATGAGGTCGAAGTACGCACCAAAGGTCGTCACGACCCATGCGTCGGCATTCGCGCTGTACCCGTAGGCGAGGCGATGGTCGCGTGTGTGTTGGCCGATCACCTCCTGCGTCATCGTGGGCAGGTTGGCTAGCAAGCAGCGAGCACTCCTTCACTGAAGATTATAGAAAAAGCGGGTTCAGCAGCCCGCTTTTTCTTTGCCTGTAGTTTACTTTTTTCAGTCATACTGAAAACTCCACTCGTGTTTTTTGCAAAGTGTCGGTATGTTGCATTCAAAGGCAATGCTGCTGAGGAAGAGCAGCCACATGGAGCGAAGACTTATGCGTCTAAACGACTATCTGGAGCAAACGGGCGAAAGCCGCTCTTCTTTCGCGCGGCGTGCGGGCCTTTCGCCTGCCTCGGTCACCGCGCTTTGCAATGATCCTCAGGCGTGGGTTTCGCGAGAAATGGCCTGCAAACTGGCCGAAGCCACTGCGGGGGAAGTCACCCCCAACGATTTTCTTGGTATGCAAGCAGCAAGGGAGATGAGCGTGTCACAAGCCCGAGTAGCCGAGGCCCTGCGCGCCTTTGAAGCCGGTGAAATGATTGTGGTTACCGATGACGATGACCGCGAGAACGAAGGCGATTTGATTGTCGCTGCCAGCAAGATTACGCCTGAGCAAATGGCGTTCATTGTGCGCCACACCTCTGGTATCGTTTGCGCGCCCATGACGCCGCAAATCGCCGCGCGCTTGCAGTTGCAGCCCATGGTTGCCAACAATGATGCGCCGCTGGCAACCGCCTTTACGGTTTCGGTAGATTACGCGCCGGGCTTAACCACCGGTATTTCAGCAGATGAGCGCTGCGCCACCGTGCATGCTCTGGCAAATCCAAATGTCGGCGCGACAGATTTTGTCCGCCCCGGACATGTGTTTCCGTTGGTTGCCAAAGAAGGCGGCGTCCTCATCCGCTCCGGCCATACCGAAGCGGCAGTAGACCTGTGTAAACTTACCGGTCTGCCAGAGGTCGGGGTGATAAGCGAGCTGGTCAACGATGATGGCACCGTGAAGCGCGGAGAGGATGTCGCCGCTTTCGCCAAGCAACACGAACTCAAAAGCGTGTCTGTGGCAGATCTTATTGCGTGGCGCCAGCGCAATGAGCGCCTCGTCCAGCGCACCAATGAATTTACACTGCGCACCGCAGCAGGTGAGGCGCAAGCCATTACCTACACGACCCCGTTTGACAGCGTCGACCACCTGGCGGTGGTCTTTGGCGATATTCGCGATGGACAGGATGTGCCTGTGCGCTTGCAGCGGGAATCTGTTGTTGATGATGTGTTTGGAACGGCCCGTCCGCTGGATGGCATCATGCAGGACTTTGCCAAGCGGGGGCGCGGCGTCATTGTCTATCTGCGCGAAGGCGCGGTCGGGGTTGCGAGCTCCTCTACCTCCGCCAGAGGTGGGCTTGCCGCCGCAGAGTTGGAGGAGCATGAGTCCGCAAAGACCCGAGAAGAAGGATGGCGTGAAATCGGCCTCGGTGCGCAAATCCTCAAAGATCTCGGCGTGACGTCCATCCGCGTCGTCGCCTCTAAAGCGCGTCACTATGTGGGTTTGGAGGGTTTTGGCATAGAGGTGGCCGGAACAGAGCTCTACGCGCAAGACTAGAGATTGATTGATGAAAGCAGCGCGCGGTAAAAGCCGCGTGCTAAATCAGTTACTATCTAATAAAAATTTATATGAACTGCATAGGATTTGTATAAATGAAGTTAATACAAATTATAAGGGTATTTATACTAGGTGCCTCTATCTTGTTGTTCACTATTGTTTTCAATTTGGTGTAATTTCGCAACATAACAAATGTTTATGCTCCAAAATTTCGCAGATCATTGAATTTTAACTGCTAGCTTGCCAATGTGTTACACGGAATTAACCTGTGTCACCTACCCTGACGTCAAACCAAGTAACTCGGGTAATCATATGCAAGGCGCTAGAAAAACGACAAGGCACACATCAGCAGGTCTACCGCCCGCCGCGTTGGATCGTGAATGGGGCGTTTGCGACGATTTCCTGTTGATGTTGGCGGCAGTGCGCGGTGCCAGTGTTTTGCATTTAGCCTGTGGCACAGGCGCTCTTTCCGTTGCTCTCGCAAAAAAAGGAGCGAAGGTCGTCGCTGTTGATCGCAATCCTTTTAAACTGCAACGGGCAATCAGCAACTCACGCGCTGTCACCTGGATCGGCGCGGACATGCGCACGGTTGATCTACCCAGAAAGTTTGATTTCATCATTCTTGGCGGTCTCGCATTTCATCATCTCACCACCGATACCGATCAAGTGCTTCTGCTGCAAACCATCGCCCATCACCTTAAGCCTTCCGGGCGTTTCTCTTTCGGTATTCAAAGTGAAAGCGCAAAGCCGTGGGAGCGGTGGGGGCGACAGGATGCACCTCAGCAACTTGCGACAGTTAGCGGGAACCGCGTCAGTTGCTGGCCCGAGATCACACAGATGCCAGAGGATGGGCGCCTGCACTTTGATGCGCACTACGATCATGGCGACAGCTATCATGTCGTTAGCGAGACCCGCCGGTACGTCTCCAAAGAGCATCTTGCCGATCTAGCAAAGGCAACGGGCCTGCGCATAGACAATTGGCATGGTGATTGGAGTGGTGAGGGCGCGTGTAATGCGACCCCGCACCTGATGCTGTCTGGCTCGCGCCGCTGCGATGCTTAGGAGAGCTTAAAATAAGGAAAGAGCGCTCAAAGGTTGTTGCTGTTTGGCGCTTGTTTGCGTGTGACTTGGGAAAAGCGCCGCCGCCGTTTACGGTACCGGGGCCGCGTACGCCGTAAAATCCTATGGATGCGTCCGCTGGTGCGTACCTCAACCCAGCCGACTGCATGGTTAAGCCAGCGGTAGGTGTTGCGGTTGCGCCGAAGCCATCGCGCTGCCTTGCGACTAACGCCAAGCAAAAGCACTGTGCCAATTGCCAAAAGTGGCACGCCAGTGGGAATGGGCAGCCACACGGTGAGCAAGCCAAGAATAAGGCACAACACTGCCACGGCGATAATCAGCCATCTTCCCACATCAATCTCCTCTTCAAAAAGATGATCTGTTCTATCTATGGCTTTTTCATGACTAAATATTAAAGTTGAGAACTTTAATTAACTAAAAATATTTAAATATTAAGTAGAGATGCTTTCATCCCGTGCCAATATTACTGTCGTTATGGAAATAAAAAGAGAGGCGCCTCTGAGAATGCCTCTCTATTCTTTTCATGCTAGAATGTGATCTAGGTTTTGTGGAGTAGGGCAACAACTTCTACATGCGGCGAGTAGAGGAATTGATCAAGAACAACTACCCGTTCCAGAGTAAAGCCACCATCAATCAACTCGCGTAAATCACGGGCCAGCGAGGCTGGATTACAGGAAACTGCGGCGATCTTCTTCACCTTGGATTTCGCAAGTTCTTTGGCCTGTGCATGCGCCCCAGCGCGCGGCGGGTCAAACACCACCGCGTCATAGCCCTTGCCAAAATTATCAATCTCGCCAGCGGTCATCGGATTGCGGAATAAGTCGCGCCGCTGTGTTTTAATGCCCTTGTGTCCTTGCGCACCGCGTAGAGCGGTATCCAGCGCCTTCAGAGCTGCCGCGTCGCTTTCAACGCCTAGTGTCGGCGCTGCCTGCGCAAGGCGGAAAGTTAGGGTGCCAGCACCGCAAAAAAGATCCGCGATGCGTTTGGCACCTTTCACATGCGCTGCGGCCAGCTGTGCCATTTCGTCTTCTATCGAAGCTGCAGCTTGAATAAAACCACCAGCAGGGGGCACCAGTTTCGCCGGTCCCATTGGCAGGTAAGGCGGGCGGATCTCAATCACTGTCTCCCCATCAACGGATAGCCGCGCCAAGTCTAGCGCCATCGCCTCTTGTGACAGCTCCATAAACGACCGCTCAGCGTTTTTGCCAAGGCCGCTTAGCGCAACGTCGAGTCCACCTGCGGAAGCAACAACGGTTATTTTAACCTCACCGCGCCGCGGGATGACACGCGCAACCAGTTTCTTTAAGCCCTTTAGCGCCTTGGTGATCTGCGGATCCAGAACCGGGCATTCGACCAAGTCAACCAGCCGGTGCGATTTCGCCTCGTGATACCCCAAGAGGGCCTTTTGCCCGGCGCGGACTGCGGTAAACACAGCTCGCCGTCGGGCGCCCAGATCGCACACGATGGGGGCCTCCACATCGGCCTCGATGCCGCGGTCTGCCATTGCATCCACCACCTGCTGGCGTTTGAAGGTGGCGTAGCTCTCTTTGTCCATATGCTGCAAGGCGCAGCCGCCGCATGTGCCAAAGTGGCGACATACCGGCGCTTGTCTGTGCGCGCTGGCGCTTTCCACCTCCAGCAATTGCCCGCGTGCGCCGTTAACCTTGGCGCGTACGTGCTCACCGGCGAGGGTGTAGGGAATGTAGACCTCGCGGCCATCAAGCAGGGCAACTCCGTCGCCGCGATGCGCAACGTGGGTCACCTCAAGGAGCTGGGTGTTCTCTGTCATGGCTTTGCCTGTTATTGTCTTTGGCGGCACTATCCGCTTTTTTGGGCGTAGAGCAAGTACTCTGTGTTGCCATCCCCCCCTTTGATGGGGGAGGGGCAGAGACCTAAGACCTGCCATCCACTCTGTTCACTAAGCCAATAAGCTAGCTCGTTTGCGCAATCGGCAGCGGTCTCCTGATCTACCAATCCGCCTTTGCCAATCCGTTCACGGCCAACTTCAAACTGCGGTTTTACGAGAAAAATCCCTTGCGCACCGTGCGCTGCCAGCGCGAGTGCCGGTGGCAAAGCCAGCTTGAGTGAGATAAAACTAACATCAGAAACAAGCATTTGCGGCGCATCGCCCTGCAAATGCTGTGAAGTCAGAGTTCGTGCATTCAGCCCGTCTTGCTGCATTACGCGGGAGTCTTTAGCAAGGCTGGCCACCAGCTGGTCGTGCCCCACATCAATGGCATGAACTTTTGCAGCGCCGTCCTCTAGCAAAACCTGAGTAAATCCGCCGGTTGAAGCGCCAATATCAAGACAGATTTTTCCAGAAGCCGAAAAACCGGAGACAACAAGCCCTTCTTTTAGCTTCAATGCCGCGCGGGAGACATAAGCCTGCGCCGGATCATCAATATGCACCTGCGCGTGTTGTGCAATCTTTTGCGAAGGCTTTCGCGCTGCCGCTCCATCAATCTCTACAGTGCCGCGCAAAATCGCATCACGGGCGCGCGCACGGGTTTGAAAAAAGCCTTGCTCCACCAGATACTGGTCAAGTCGCATTATGCACCTGATTCTTGCGTAGTTAGAAACAGCCAGCCAGCCCGTTTAGCAGCACATCTACATAAACAGCTTGCCCATAGCGCAGCCACAAATAGAGCCCGCCACCCAAAAGCGCAAGCAAAACCACACCAAGTATCGCGAGGACGATCACACTCCATTGGTTAGGCTCTTGCATATCGCTGTATTGGTTCATCACATTTGCACTTTCAGATGAATGCGCCGAACCCCTGCATAACTTGCAGGTATAAGTCAAAAGGCGCGGTGTTCTATCAAACAACACCGCGCCTAAGTTAGCGATCTAGCCTTTGTCGATCAAGCGGCGAATCTTTTGCATCGCCTCCTCGTGGGTGACGCCGTAACCAATGGTGCCAGTAAACTGGTTCTTGCCATTCAGCATGTAAACCGCAGCCGTGTGGTCCATGGTATAATCGCCGTCCTCTAATTCCACCTTACGTGCAAAGACGCGGTAGGTTTTGATCACATGGGCAACTTGGGTTTCACTGCCCGTAAGTGGCACAACGCGGGGATCAAACGCAGCGACGTAATCGGAGATGACGTCTGGCGTATCCCTTGTTGGGTCCACAGAGACGAACACAAAATTTAGTTTGTCCGCGTCCGCACCCAGCTCTTCAATCCACCCCTGCATTTCCGAAAGGGTGGTCGGACATACATCGGGGCAATAAGTGAAGCCGAAGAACATCAGCGTCGGCTTCCCTTGCAGGTTAACTTGCGTAAAAGGTTGGCCCTTGCCATCCACAAGGTCAAAATCGCCGCCTATCAGCACTTCCTGCTGCAGCCCTTTTCCGCCACTGCCTAGGATACTGCTGTCTTTCACAGTGATCACCAGTAATGCAATTGCAAGAACCGCAATCAGTCCCCAAGCGCTGTAACGTATTACCTTATTGAGTTGCATGGCAGGGCCTCCTTTATTTGTGACTAGTGGCCGTGGTGATGATGCGCGCCCGATTTTGCGCCCATCTTCATCACCGGAATTTTCAACTCAGCGCTACCTGCTTTTTCAAATTGCAAGGTCACGTCCAGCATCTCGCCTTGCTTAAGCGGCGCGTTCAGCCCCATAAACATAATATGGTAGCTGCCTGGCTTCAGCTCCAGCGTTTCACCGGCTGGAATAATTAACCCGTCTTTCATTTGGCGCATGGTCATCACGCCGTCAGCGACTTTCATTTCGTGGATTTCGGTGCGTTTTGCCAAATCTGATTGGGCCGCAATCAGATGCGCATCACTTGTACCGCCATTATGAATTGTAACAAATGCGCCGCCGCCTTTGGCCTTTGGCGGTGTCGCGCGGGACCAAGCCTTGCTAAGTGTAATATCTCCCAGCTTCACATCACCCATGTTTTTATGCATATCGCCTGCAATGGCGGCTGTGCCGGCCAGCGCCAAGCCAAGTCCAAGTGCGAGAGTTCTTGTGATTTTTTTCATCTGTCTAATCCTATCTATGTAGCAGCCCATGCAGTTTTGCAGGTTGCTTTGGTGCTTCCGGTTACAATGCAATTGGATTAAACAAAGGGAGGGGCGCGCGATGAAAAATGAAAGCTACGCGGGGTCCGTTCAACCTGAGCCAGATACTGAGGGCCAGCCACAGCCGCGGCTCTTGGCGGTACGTATAATGTAAGTGGCGGTGTGGCAACAAATGCAAACCCTGCCATCGCCATATGCAAGCAAGTATCGCCACAAGGGCAGGGGCCTTGCCCTTCCGGGGGCAGATGCCGCGCATCGACAATGCCCGAAGGGTTGCAGATATAGTCAAGTCCTGCGACGGCTGGCGCCGGATTACCGGTAAGGCCCAAGCTGATAAGGGTGACGCGCGCAACAACAGCCAACCCCGCCAACAAGGCAAGACTGGTGCGTTCACTGCGTAACAAGCCAAGAAGATTTATCCCTCCGTACATGTGCGCATGCTAGGCGCACGGAGTTGCAGAAGTAAAGCGCTATGACACTGCGCAATCACCTCAAATTGGTTTTTCAGGTGGAAAGCGCAGTATCCTTGCGTTTGATCAACTTCACCGCTGGGTCTCGTTGTCCGCAACCCTTGCCTCCGCGCCCATTTCTGGCTCCTCAGCCTCAGGGGAAGGCTCGCTATACTCTTCCGAGGCGATGCCCACTTCGCTTTCATAGGCAGGGAACTCTTCTGGCGGGATAACGTTCGGATCTTCCACATCCAGAGGTTCCGGCATAACCGCCGTACCAACACCCGATACGGTGGCGATCTCGAAGTCTGTCTTGTCGTCGCTCTCCACCGGTTGGTTCGCCAATAAGCGCACAAAGACCGCGGCCGAAAGCACAATCTCCACCGCCATAACCCAAGAGAACAGACCGTTCGGCCCGAGGCCACGCATCAGAAATGAAGCGAGCAGTGGCCCTACCATGGAGCCCAGACCGCTTGCCAGCAACAGACCGGAGGACGTCTCCACGTAATCCTCAGGGTCGGCAGAATCGAAAGCATGCGCAACGATCACGGCATAAATCGGCTGCGTTGCCGCGCCAAGCACCACAAACAGAGCAAAAAACGCCCAGAAACTATCAAAGCTGTAGGATTTCACCACAGCCGCCAGTACAGAAGCTGCCACGGCTAAGGTGAGAATGACCTTACGCCGGTCCATCTGGTCTGATAGGCGGCCTATGGGCCACTGCATCAGCGCCCCCCCTAGAACCACCGCCGCTGCAAGGTAGGCAGATTGCTGTGTGTCATAACCAGATAGGCTGGCGTAAAGTGGCGCCAACATCCATACAGAAGAGTTTGCCATACCGGTCAGCAGAGAGCCGATCAGTGCAATGGGTGATGTTTGATAAAGCCGCACAGGGCGAAACCGCACAAGTGCAATGGGTGCAGGCTGGGTGGCTCTTGTCAGTGCCACTGGAATAACTGCCATACTCACGGCGACCGAAGCCACGATAAATGGTGTGAAGGAGGCCAGATCGAACACGGGCATCAACACTTGCCCGCCCATTGTCGCACCCAGATACAGCACAATGTAAATCGACATAGTGGTGCCACGGTTCTCGTTGGTTGACCGTTCGTTGAGCCAGCTCTCGACTATGAGCGTCACGCCCGCCAGACAAAAGCCAGTAAGCAACCGCATCACTGCCCACGCATTGGGCTCGATAATCACCGGATGCAGCAATGCCACTGCTGACATCATGGAAACCAGCGCCGCAAATGCGCGAATATGTCCGGCACGCATGATCAGATAGGGCGCAGCCAGACAGCCCGCCACATATCCCGCATAAAAGCCGGAGGAGATTAAACCAATTGCGACATCACTGAAGCCGCTGTTGTTTGCCGCCAGCGGAATAAGTGTTGATGTGAGGCCGTGTCCCAAGATCATCAGAACAACGGACAGAAGAAGAGCAGCAACTGCGCCGAGCAACCCCGCCATGGCAAAACCCACGATTAGACTGTTTGGAAATTGATCCTACTGCACTCAGGTCGGACCGGTCATTAGGCACGTTAGCTAGCTAGACGGGAGCCTAGACTCGAGGCGACGTGCCTTAATGCCCGCATTGCCCAAATTGGCGCTGCTTCGCAACAAAAAAATGCAGCAGGCCCAAGAAAAAATGCAAGGCTGCCTAAGTGAGGCTAAGCATAATTAAAAATTCTTGGCCATTTTACTGCTTTATCAACGAAAAAGGCGGGTCCTTCGACGCCGCCTCTATTGCAGGTTATCCACACTCTGACCTAGGGGGAGGCAGAGTTCGCCGCCCGCAAAGCGTCTTCGCCACTCACACCGATTGCCTCAAAGGCTTTGGCTGCAATCCCGGCTGCGTCTAACCCTGCGGCGGCGTACATCTTGGCGGGGGAATCATGATCCTGATAGATATCAGGCAACACCAAAGATCGTACCTTTAAGCCATGGTCCAGCGCACCTTGTGAGGACAATAGCTGCAACACTTGCGAACCAAACCCACCAACGCTGCCTTCTTCTACGCAGATCAGCACCTCGTGCTCTTTCGCCAGCTGTAACACTAAAGCTTCGTCAAGGGGCTTGGCAAACCGGGCGTCAGCAACACTGGTAGAAAGTCCGGCGCTGTCCAGAGTGTCCGCAGCCTTGAGACACTCTTGTAAGCGGCCACCAAAGCTCAGCAAGGCCACTTTGCTGCCTTCCTTTACCATGCGTCCACGCCCAATTTCCAAAGGCATGCCAACCTCGGGTAGTTCGAGGCCAACCCCTTCACCGCGAGGATAGCGGAAGGCGATAGGCCCCTCGTCATAGGCCGCCGCAGTTGCCACCATATGGGTCAGTTCGGCCTCATCACCACTGGCCATCACCACCATATTGGGCAGGCAGCTGAGATAGGCTGTATCAAATGATCCTGCATGGGTCGCACCATCTGCCCCCACAAGGCCCGCCCGGTCAATCGGGAAGCGAACGGGTAGCTTTTGAATGGCAACATCATGAACCACTTGGTCATAGGCCCGCTGCAGGAACGTCGAATAGATTGCACAAAACGGTTTGTACCCCTCCACAGCCAGCCCAGCAGCAAAGGTAACCGCATGTTGCTCTGCAATCCCCACATCAAATGTCCGCTTAGGGAAAGCCTCCCCAAACACGTCAAGGCCGGTCCCGTCAGGCATCGCCGCCGTGATGCCGACGATCTTCTTGTCCTTTTCCGCTTCCTTTATCAAGGCATTGGCAAAGACACGTGTGTAACTCGGAGCATTGGGCTTGGGCTTGGACTGCTTGCCGGTCACCACATCAAATTTGGCAACAGCATGATATTTGTTGCTTGCTTCTTCAGCAGGCAAATAGCCCTTACCTTTTTGCGTGACCACATGGACCAGAACCGGCCCTTCCCGCGCATCGCGCACATTCTTCAAAACAGGGAGCAGATGATCAAGATTATGCCCATCTACAGGGCCAACATAGTAAAAACCAAGTTCTTCAAACAAAGTGCCGCCAGTCCAGAAGCTGCGAGCAAATTCTTCAGCCAATGCCGCTTTCTCTTGGATCGGCTTGGGCAGGGCCTTGGCAACTTGCTTGGCGGCCTCGCGAATAGAAGCATAGGTCTTGCCAGAGACCAGCCGCGCTAAAGATGCAGAAACAGCGCCCACTGGAGGCGCAATAGACATATCGTTATCGTTCAATATCACCACGAGCGGGGATTTCATCGCACCCGCATTGTTCATGGCTTCATAAGCCATGCCTGCCGAAAGTGCGCCATCGCCAATCACCGCAATCACATTGTTGTCGCACCCGTCAAGGTCGCGTCCAATAGCCATGCCAAGTCCAGCCGAAATCGAAGTGGAGGAATGCCCTGCACCAAACGGGTCGTAGACGCTTTCGCTGCGCTTGGTAAAGCCGGATAGGCCACCGCCCTGTCGCAGACTGTGCATCTTTTCTTTGCGCCCGGTCAGGATCTTGTGCGGGTAGCACTGGTGCCCCACATCCCAGATTAACTTGTCATCTGGCGTATTAAACACGTGGTGTAATGCAACAGTCAGCTCCACCACGCCCAATCCGGCGCCCAAATGTCCGCCTGTTTGCGAGACAACCTCTATCAATTCACCGCGCAACTCCTCCGCCACCTGCTTGAGGTCGTCTTCAGGAATGGCGCGCAGGTCGGCAGGGGTAGAAATCTTATCGAGCAGGGACATTGGCTTTATAAATAGTTACTTTTGTTGGCTGCATGTACGCTTTTGCGCACCCACCATGGCTTACATCACTCTCTCATATGGTGCAATCGCTAACCCCTAGCAAGCGTTGGATAGCACAAAACCACCTTTGCCTTGCCACAGTTTGACCTTGGTGCGTTGTGATGTGCGCATAGAACACAAAGTTTTTTCTACATTGGAAAACAACAAAAAACTGTTATTTCCCCCTATGGGGTGATGCAATTCTTTTAAAAAAGTCCTATGCGTATGTTGTGGTCGATGGGGCCACGTGCACAGTGATCGACTTGGGGCCGCGTTTTTGCGCGGCCCTCTTTTTTTGATTTGCTCTATGCTTGCAACAAACTTGCCTTGGGTAAGATTGCTTCTTTTCCTTCGCCAGTTTTGCTATTCCCAATTAATTAAGAGGGGAAAAAATACTAGAAAAAGCCCTTGCGGAAACCCGCAGGTTTTCACAACTTCACGTGCAGTAAAAATCTATTTTCGAAAAAATGTTCACGATGAAAACGTATACTACTCTGATTTATTGAGTGTTTTAATAATTCTATTAAAAGAATAAGTATAGCTTGTGACACTGCGATCACTGGTGGATCACAACAAATTGAAAGGGGCGAATGCCGAGCGCACCCGACCCAATCAAGTCGAACAAGTTCCTTAGCCGCCTCAGAGAGTGGCTCTAGGATTCTGGAAGGGCTTCAACGCTGCTGGCAGCGCCATTTTGCGCCAGCTGTATCTTTTCAACCTTCGCCTCTGCCGCTTTTAACAGAGAATCGCAGCGCTGGCGCAGTGCTTCGCCGCGCTCGTAAAGTACGATGCTCTTTTCAAGCGGCACTTGTCCCTGTTCTAGGTCGCGCACAATGGTTTCTAGCTGGGCCATGGCCTCTTCAAAGCTCAGGCTATCAACATCGGGGAGAGGAGAGGGCGTGGTCAAATGCGTGTTCCTTGCCAAAATGCTAGTGGTTCATCAATGTCATTACATGAGCTGCGGCCGAACGGGCAAGCCCTTCAAGATCATATCCCCCCTCAAGTAGGGAGACAACGCGTCCAGCGCAGCAGGTGTCCGCAACTTCCATCAACTGCGATGTTGCCCATGCAAAGTCCAACTCTGTTAGCTTCAGCCCGCCCATAGGGTCGCGCATATGTGCGTCAAAACCGGCGGAAATTATCAGCAAGTCAGGAGAGAACGCTTTCAGTCGCGGCAGGAGTTTTTCCTGCATAGCTTCTTTAAACACCTCTCCACCATCGCCGTAGCTCAGCGGAGCATTGACGATTGAGCCGTGCGCCCCTTCTTCGTTCTTGTCGCCAGTGCCGGGAAACAGTTGTCCCTGATGCGTGGATGCGTACATGACGCTGGCATCCTCCCAGAAGATTTCCTGAGTACCATTGCCGTGATGCACATCAAAATCGACAATCGCCACACGCTCGGCGCCAAAATGGTCCTGCGCATATCTGGCTGCCACCGCAGCATTGTTAAACAGGCAAAACCCCATCGCACGCTTGCTCTCCGCATGGTGCCCCGGTGGGCGCGACAAGCTAAAAGCGTTCTTCACCTTACCAGCCATCACCTCTTCAACGGCTTGGCAAGCCCCGCCAACTGCGCGCATCGCCGCCTCCCAGCTGCCGGGAGATAGCGTGGTGTCATGATCCAGCTGCACAATGCCATTTTGTGGCATACGCCGATGTAAAAAGTTGATGTGGTCAGGGCTGTGAACTCTGGCAACATCCTGAAAGCGGCCGATTTGCGCAACATCCCGCGCCAGCATGGAAAACCGCTCGTTCTCGAGTATACGATCAATGGAGCGCAGCCGATCTGCCCTCTCAGGGTGCCCGATTGGCGTTAGATGACTCAAGAAACTTGGATGCTGCAACAATAGCGTACTCAAGAAAATCGCCCCCGAATGGTTGAGAGGGCAGCTTTCATGATGCGGCCGTGCCTGTCAATTGGCCGCACGGGGGAGAGCGCCACAAAGTCACTTTGACAGCAAATCTATCCATAGGAAACACGCAGTAGACAACCGACCTTAGAAAACAACGATCCTATGAAAACAAGGGCGCATAAGCCACAGCTACAAGAAAACCGGGGCGCAGAGCCTTTCAAAATGCGCTAGGAACCTAGCACATAAAAAGACTACAGGCCCCGGGTTCAAGGTGCGGGCTATGCCCGTGGGGGAGGTCCGTCAAGCAAGCCTAACAAGAACTGCTGTATTGAGACTTGGCTTTTGTGGTTTTCGAACGTGCCGCCATTCAAAAACCAGACCAAGCCTCGCAGCTTGTCACACTCTAGGAGCCGGAGGCATGCGCCCCGAAAATGCAGTGCTCTCTAGCTCTTATTTAGAAGTCTTACAGATTGTTGCAAAAAGCGCAGCTTCCTTTTTCCTTAAGCCCATGAATGCAAGGGGGAGAGAATATGCAGCACAATGCAAGCAGTCTCCACATGTTGCGAAACTGCATCATTTTGGTGCTGAACACCTTGAGAATTAAGGGTTAGTTATCCTCAGGAGTGATTGTGCGCTAAACATCATTAGGGCGCATCAGCAAGGGGTGCCCAAGGTAAAGCCACAGGTGCAGAGCCCAAGTGCCTATCCACGCGGCGCCGCAGCCCGCTGCAGCCGGTCGTTTATTGCCTCACCAAGGCCGTGCAATGGCACTGGCGTAGCAGCGATGCGCCCACCAGCGGCTAGACTGTCAGCCTTTCGCAGGGCACGAAACAGCCGTGCTGCCGCTTCAACCAGATCGCCGCTGGCACTTAGCTGAACCTGTGCTTTAGCCTTGCTTAAACCATCAGGGGCCACAGGCCCAAACAGTAGCGCGACTTCGCCTGCCTCAATTTGCGTCGCGTTCAGCCGTAGCCAGCTCTCTGGCGCGTAATGTGAGCTCATCATGCCCGGTGCGGCGGGGGCACTGTCGTCGCTGCCCGCGCGGACTAAACTGCAACCCAGTACATCTTCCAACGCTTCGCGCGCCATGCCGCCGGGGCGCAGCAATGTCGGCTGTGGGCCCACGAGTGAAACTATGGTGGATTCGACGCCCACCTGCGTTGGTCCGCTATCCACGAGAAACGCCAGCTTGTCTCCAAGGTCGGCAGCTACATCATCCGCTGTGGTGCCACTAATCTTGCCTGACAGATTAGCGCTCGGCGCTGCCAGTGGCCGGTCGAGTGCGCGAGTCAGCTCTTGCATCAACGGCGCGTCTGGCACCCGCAGTGCGATGCTATCGAGCCCGGCCGTCACCAGCTCACTCACCGGCGAGCCAGCACGCTTGGGCACAACCAGGGTAAGCGCCCCCGGCCAAAACCGCTCAGCAAGTATCAAAGCACGTTCATCAAGCTCGCCGTGCTTGCACGCCGCCTCCACATCCGCCACATGCGATATCAGCGGGTTAAACTGAGGCCGCCCTTTCGCCGCGTATATACGCGCGCAAGCCTCGCCATTGATGGCGTCCGCAGCCAAGCCATAAACAGTTTCGGTTGGCAATGCAGCCAACTCTCCGCGCAGCAACGCATCGCAAAGTGCGCGAAACGGCGCTTCCCGCACGAAATCGGGGGCAGACTGATCGACTTTCCAACGGTACATCACGGCAAGCTTCCATAACTCGACGAAGGGAGGGGCAAATAGACCTTGACGTAAACGTCAATCAGCCCAATCCTATAGGCAACAAAGATACAGCGGCGTTGTGAGGGTCAAACAGCCATTCGTCAAGCCGTGAATGGGAGGAAAGACAAATTGTATCGCGCACCACTTGCCGAAATTGCCTTTACCATGAAGAATCTCGCTGGCCTGCCAATGCTTCAACAGCACTGGCAAAACGCCGAGATTGACGAAGATCTAATCAACGGCATTCTTGCCGAGGCGGGGAAATTCGCTGAAAAGACCATCGCGCCGCTAAACCCGATTGGCGACAAGCACCCGGCCCAACTCGTCGATGGTGCGGTGAAAACCTCTCCCGGCTGGGCGCAAACCTACCGTGAATGGTGCGATGCGGGCTGGAACAGCCTCTCCGGTTCCCCCGAATATGGGGGCATGGGCCTGCCTGCATTGCTGGCAACAGCCATTATGGAGATGTGGAACGGGGCCAATATGGCATTCGCCCTTGGTCCCACATTGACCATCGGCGCGGTAGAGGCTTTGCAGCATCACGGCAGCGCGCAGCTGCGCGAAACCTATCTGGAAAAGCTGGTCTCCGGTGAGTGGACCGGCACAATGAACTTAACCGAGCCCCAAGCCGGCTCAGACCTTGCAGCCCTGCGCACCAAGGCAGAGCCGCAGGGTGATGGCACCTATAAAATTTTCGGACAGAAAATTTTCATCACCTATGGCGATCACGATATGAGCGAAAACATCGTGCATTTGGTGCTTGCTCGCTTGCCGGACGCTCCCGAAGGAACACGAGGTATTTCACTGTTCCTTGTGCCAAAGCGTTTGGTCAATGAAGATGGAACTCTGGGTGCTCTAAACGATGTAACAGTTGCAGGCGTGGAGCATAAAATGGGCATTCATGGCTCGCCCACATGCACCATGGTTTATGGCGACAATGGCGGTGCCATTGGCTACTTAATTGGCGAGGAGAACAAAGGCCTCGCCTGCATGTTCACCATGATGAACAATGCCCGCCTTGTTGTGGGCACACAAGGGGTTGGCATCGCCGAGTTGGCCTCACAAATGGCGCAGAGCTACGCACTGGAGCGCAAACAGGGCAAAGCTGCCAAGGATGTATCCGGCATGAGCCCCATTGCCCATCATCCCGATATCAAGCGCTCCTTGGTGCGTATGCGCGGCCTCACCAATGCCGCCCGCATAATCTGCCTGAACTGTGCGCTGGCCCTCGATATGGCAAATACAGATTTACCGGAGGAAGAAAAGCGTTTCTGGCGTGAGCGGGCAGGCTTGTTAACCCCGCTCGCCAAGGCATTCTCGACAGACATTGGCGTCGAGGTGGCCTCCGAAGCGCTGCAGGTGCATGGCGGCATGGGGTATATCGAAGAAACCGGCATCGCCCAGCTGCACCGGGATGTGCGCATCGCCCCGATTTACGAGGGCACCAATGCAATTCAGTCCATCGATTTGGTATTGCGCAAGCTTACCTTGTCAAAAGGGGAAAACCTTAGGGCCCTGCTTGCCGAGCTGCAGGGCGAGGCAGAGGACATCGCCAAGCATAACCTGCCGCAGCTTGGCAGCACCGCGGCAGCTTTGCAAAGCGCACTCGGTGCAACTAAGGAGGCCAGCCAATGGTTGCTTACAGCCCTGCAGGAAAAACGCAGCGATGAAGCACTGGCAGGGGCCACGCCGTATCTGCGCCTCTTGAGCCTTACATATGGCGGCGTCAAGCTCGCCAAGGCGGCCATCATAAGCCATCTGCAAGACGCAAACGCCAGCGAAACCGTGCAGCGTTTCGCCGTCGCGCGCCTGTTCGCCGAGACCATCCTGCCAGAAACGGCTGGTCTGGCCAAAACTATCACCACCGCTGCGCCGGGTATTCTGGCTGTTGAAATTGAAGAGTTGGCTTAAGCCCTGCCGGCGAACCGGACTATTGGGGGAGAAATGATCGAGATCGAAGTTAAAAATGGCTGCCAATACATCACCATGTCGCGGCCAGAAAAGAAAAACGCTCTAACCGACGCCATGTACATGAGCATGGCGCAAGCTCTGGAGCGACAAGATGAAACGATCGCGTGTCATGTGCTGCGTGGAGCTGGAGGGGGCTTCACCGCTGGGAATGACATCATGGATTTCATGCGCTTTCATGCCAATCAAACCAAGCCGGAAGGGGTGGAGCGCTTTTTAAAGGCCTTGGTGACCTGTCAGCAACCGCTGATCGCAGCTGTTGAAGGTGATGCTATTGGCGTGGGCACCACGATGCTCTTCCATTGCGATATGGTGATCGCGGCGGATACTGCTAGGTTGAAAACACCTTTTGTGGACCTTGGGCTGGTGCCAGAAGCTGCGGCATCCCTGCTCGCGCCGCGCTTGATGGGGCATCAAAAGGCATTTGAGCTGCTGTGCCTTGGCAACAGCTTCAGCGCGGAAGATGCGCACCGCTGCGGCCTTGTCAATCAGATAGTGCCCGCAGCACAGTTAAATGAAACCGTATCAACGCTGACCGCCACAATTGCACAAAAACCTCGTGAGGCCTTGCGTCTATCGCGACAGTTGTTGCGCCCGGATGCAAAGCAAGTGATGGCCCGCATGCAAGAGGAGATTGCCTTGTTTGAGCAGCGCCTGCTTTCAACAGAAGCGCAGCAGGCCTTTATGAAATTTATGAGTAAAGCCGGTTAATCACCGCGACAAAAGGAATAGTCATGAGCACACAACCTACTCTTGCGGGGAAAACCCTGTTTATCACCGGCGCTTCTCGAGGCATTGGCCTGGCCATTGCCAAGCGGGCGGCAAAGGACGGCGCGAACATCGCTATTGCCGCAAAAACCACCGAACCACATCCCCGCCTTGAAGGAACGATCTACACCGCTGCTGCAGAGTTGGAAGCATTGGGCGGTAAGGCTTTGCCACTAGCTGTAGACGTTCGTGATGAGCAAAGCGTGGCCGAGGCCATGGCCAAAACCGCCGAGACGTTTGGCGGTCTTGATATCCTCGTAAATAATGCCAGCGCGATTAACTTGACGCCGCTGGAAAAAATCGAGATGAAGCGATTTGATCTGATGCATCAAATCAACACCCGCGGCACGCTGCTATGCGCTCAAAAAGCCTTGCCCTACCTAAAACAATCGCAAAATCCGCATATATTGATGCTGTCGCCGCCATTGGACATGCAGGAAAAGTGGTTCAAAAACCACACACCATACTCTATCGCAAAATATGGCATGAGCCTCGCGGTGCTTGGGCTGGCTGGGGAGTTGCGCTCCAAAGGCATCGCTGTGAATGCTTTATGGCCACGCACCACAATCGCCACCGCTGCTGTGAAAAATCTGCTGGGCGGCGCGGAGATGGTGAGCGCGAGCCGCACGCCGGAAATCCTCGCCGATGCCGCCCATGTGATTTTCACCAGTAACGAGCGTGAAGCCACAGGCAACTTTTATATCGACGATACGCTGCTGGCCGCGCATGGTACGAGCAATTTTGATAGCTACCGCGTTGACCCAAGTAAGGACCTAATGCCGGATTTCTTTGTTCCTGATGACAGCGAAGCGCCTGAGCCGCTATCTGCGCTGGTGAAATAAGACAAACGGAAAAGGCGGTTGGCATTTAAAAAAGCCTACCGCCTCTACATCTTTCCAGTGTCTGCGCCAAGGCGCAGGAAAACGGCCGCTACGCGACATTTAAGCGGCGGATCGCTGCGCGACCGCTTTTGTTAACTGCCGTTAAACTCGTTGCCGCGGACACGATAGGGCTTGAGCTCACGCCATGCCCGCATTAGGTTTTCCAACTCTTCGTCCGCTTGCTCTGGCAGCGCCACTTGCAAGCTCACAAGCAGATCGCCAGCACCGCCGGTTTTCTTCGGTAGACCTTTGCCCTTAAGACGCATGGTTTTACCTGAACTGGTGTTCTCCGGAATAGTAATTTTGACCGCACCATCCAAGGTTGGTACTCGCAGTTTTGCTCCAAGAACCGCCTCATAAAGTGTAAGTGGCAGTTCTATACGTAGATCTGAGCCATCAACTTTAAACAAGGGGTGTGCCGCAAAGCGAATTTCCACCAAGGCATCGCCCGTCTTGCCGCCAGCACCGGCATGCCCTTGTCCCTTTAGTCGGATTTTGTCGCCTTCCTGCGTGCCCGCAGGAACTTTCACGTCCACGGTTTTGCCGCTGGGGAGCTTAACGCGTGCCTTGCCACTGCCAGCAAGATCTTCAAGGCTGATACGTGCGGTTAGCGCTGCGTCCTTGCCCTTGCTGGCGCTGTTTGCTTCATATTGCGCCCGTGCTCCGGCCCCTGCGCCGCCGCCAAAGCCCTCAGCACCTGCAGCGCGGCGTCTGCCGCCTCCGCCAAAGCCGCCAAGAATATCATTCAGGATATCGTCAAAACCGCCGCCGCCGCCAGCGGGACCAGCGGAGGAAAAGCCGAAACCGCCACGTCCACCACGCGCACCAGCGCCGCCAAACCCGGCAAAGTCATTAGGGTTAAACTGCGCCTTACCCTCGCCATCGATCTCGCCGCGGTCAAATTGTTGCCTCTTCTCCTTATCTCCAAGGACTTCGTAGGCTTGGTTCACTTCCGCAAATTTGGCTTGCGCCTGCGGGTTATCGGCGTTCTGATCAGGGTGGTATTGCTTGGCAAGGCGGCGAAAGGCCTTTTTAATGTCGGCTTCCGAGGCGCTCTTATCCACCCCAAGAATTCGGTAGGGATCTTTCATAGGTGTCCATAAGCTAGAAACAGGCGCTTAACTGCGCGAACTTGGCGCGACAATAAAATACTTGTGGCGAGTTACAAAGTGGTTTCCTTGCGCGAGGCTGAAAGAACACCGGAAAACAGTTAGGACCCTTGCAAAAGTGGTCGCTTTCCAACGGCGCTTGTGTCCATGCCTAGTTTATCTGCGCCGTATCAGGCTCAAATGGTGCAAGATCAACAATTTTTTGTTGATGGTTGGCATCCGGGCAGGTGCGGCCAGTATAAGCCTTTACACCGGTATAGGTGTTGGCACTGGTGACAAAATCGGTGCACCCAAGCTTGGTTGCATCATCTACCTGCATCAACGACATGATAATGCCGCTATTGCCAGTTGCCGGGCTGGACCACGCCAATGGCTCCAAAACCGGGTCTGTCGGAGTTGTTGTTGTGTCTTTCGCGAGAGCCGCTTCAATGCGCGCCACAATTGCTCGCTGGTCATCCCTCTGAATTTCAGGGGCGTTTGCGCCGAGATGTGCCGTAGATTCATTTGATGAACTCTGCGCGAGATCAGCCTTTGCGTCCTGCATCGAGCCAGCAACTTGTCCGCAGGCCGTACAGCCCAAACCCGCAAAAACGACAAGGATGAGATGGCCAAGGCGGGCGACTCTGCTATATCTCTTTTTCATCGGAATGAACTGGGCCTCCGGTTCAACTGCGGCGCTTGATGGCCGAACAGGTCTGGCCGCGCTCACAAAAATTGCTAAGCAGCGGGAAACACCCATGACCAACAAGCATGAAACTCCCGAGGATCAGTCTACTATCGATAGCATGGCCTCTGTCAATGCCCCTTACCCGCTATTTGAAGAATGGATGGCTGAGGCGGAAAAAAAAGAGCCAAATGATCCCAATGCCATGGCTCTGTCCACAGTTGACAGCGATGGCCTCCCGAATATTCGCATGGTGTTATTGAAGGGGCTCTCCCCGAACGGATTTGTGTTCTACACAAATTTGGAGAGCGTAAAGGGCCAGGAACTCTCGCAACATCCCAAAGCAGCGCTTTGCTTCCATTGGAAAAGTCTACGTCGGCAAGTTCGCGTCCGCGGGCAGGTTGTGCCGGTGAGTGAGGCAGAAGCAGATGCCTATTTTGCCTCTCGCCCACGCAAAAGCCGCATTGGTGCTTGGGCATCAAAGCAGTCCCGTCCTCTGGAAAGTCGCTTTGCGCTTGAAAAAGAAGTTGCGCGCTATGCTGCAAAATATGCAGTTGGCGATATTCCTCGACCCCAGCATTGGTCGGGCTTTTGTTTGGAGCCGGTTGAGATCGAGTTCTGGCATGATCGCGCTTTCCGCTTGCACGATCGCTTTGTTTTTCGCCGTGATCTGGCGACAGACACATGGAGTAAAGACCGCCTTTACCCCTAAATGCTGTTGGGTGCAGCGCTTTGCCACAGCCCAAACAGACGCCTATCAACAAACAAAGCACGCTTTGCAGGCAAAGCGTGCTGTTGGTCTTCTATATTGCGCAGGCCGAGCAACAATGCTGCCCTTAACCACACAATTCAGATGCTGGAAGCGCTTGCGATCATTAGTCCGTTGGATGCGGATAATAGATCACTGCTGCATTTGCTGCCTGTTGGCCTTTGTTGCAAAAACGGTTTGCCGCCTCGACAGCGCGAATACCGACTGGTGCATATAAAGCGTCAAGGTTTGGTTTGGAGGGCTTGCTTGCGGATTTAGCTTGTTCTGTGGCCATATCTTTCCCCTTTTCGGGGTCATCTCTCGTCTATCGTTCTGGCGGGGCAGCGTATTGAAGTGCTGTGCCGTTTACTCGCCGACCTCAAGGCGTTTGCCTCGTGAATCTGGCTTATTTATGTCTGCGCCTTTTTGAGAAAAAAAACCACAGTCGCCTGCTGCGACAAATCGTTACCGCCCAGCAATTGTCAAAAAAAAACAGCAATAGTGTGATTGAAGCTTAACGAAGGCCGCGGCCAAGCCTATATTAACTGTAAAAATCATGGGGGGCTTGGAACCGATCACATACGGCTTTCATTTTCTTGCGATGCCCCCGGCTAAAAGAGGTTGAGGCCTCCCCCTGCCTCAACCCTATGAATTCTCGGAGAAGTAATGACAATAAAGGCCTTTTTATTCGACCGCGATGGCACTTTGACGGATTTTGACCGCACGTGGGGCCCGGCGATCCATCATCTCATCATTCATTTGTCCGGCGGCGATGTGAAGCAACAACATCGACTTGGAACACTGCTCGGATTTGACACCATCACCGGCGCCTTTATGGAAGGCAGCCCATTCAAAACGCAGCCGCCCTCCCAGTATCTGGGCACATGGGCAAAAGAGCTGGGCCGCGTTGATGATCCCACTTTCTTGCCGGAGGTCGAAGATCGTCTGCTTCAATACTCTGTGCAGGAAGTTACCCCGTTTGATGATACGATTGTCACGCTCACAGCATTGAAACGGGCCGGCATCCCCTTCGGTCTTGCAACCAACGGCACTGTTGCGACAGCGCGCCGCCAATTGGAACATCTGGGTATCCTGCAGGACTTTGAATTTGTCGTTGGCTATGACAGCGGGTTTGGCGCCAAGCCTGAGCCCGGCCAACTCATTGCCTTCGCAAAACAGCTGCAACTGCGGCCAGAAGAAATCGCGATGGTCGGTGACAGCTTGCACGATATGCACGCCGCCGAGGCGGCAGGTATGGTGCGTGTCGCCGTTTCAACCGGTGCTTGCACGGTCGAAGAGTTGCTGCCAAACAGTGATCACCTGTTTTCCTCCCTATCGCAGATTGTGCAATTGCTCCCGCATGCCGAAATGCACACAGCCATCAGCGCATAGGGAAAGAGCACCACACTTCGGCTGAATTCGACCTAAACCCGAGTACTTGTTCTCCCTATTATTCTAGGGAGAGCAGGCTGCGACATTCCCTTGCGGACCCACCGCACATCGGGCATAGTTTTCACCATTGTAAGCGGGCTGGCAGCAGCTGTTTTTTGTAGCAGCAACGCAAGCCAGCAATGTCCCCCTAAGCAAACAAGAGGCATCGGCGAAACGGAATGTATGTGCAACTGCCACAGCGCTACTCGCTCTCTGCGCATTTCGCCAGACGCTTAGCTGCCCTTGTTCTCTGTTTTACCTTATTGTCTTTTGGTCTTCATCACCTAGGCCTTGTTGAAGGCGAGATCTTTGTAGTGCTGCTTCTTGTTGCAGCGGTGCTTGCCTTTATTGCCTGTTTTCTTGGCATTTTTGCTGCGCTGCGCCTTTGGTTTGAGGGGGGGAAGGGGTTTACCAATGCAATTACCGCTATGTTCTACGGCTTAATATGCTTGGCTCCCCTGCTTTACTTTTCTTATGGTTACCTCTCATTCCCGCCTTTGAACGACATCTCGACCGATTTGGATAATCCGCCCCAACTCTTGAGCGAGCGTGCAAACGGCACCAGTCACGTTTACGGGGCGCGTCAGATTGCGTTGCAGCAGCAGGCCTATCCAGATATTGTTCCGCGCCGTTTTCGTCTTTCTGCCCGTCAGCTCAGCGAGGGGGCCTTGTTAGCTGCACAAAACAACGGCTGGCGCCTGGTGCTTTCCGGGCGCCAAGATAATGACGAACCGCAAACCTTGCTTGACAGCACATCATTTGCTTTAGTGGAAGCGAAAACACCTGTTTTCGGTTTTGTGGACGAAGTTGCGCTGCGTTTCACGCCAGATCCGGAAGGCGCGTTGTTAGACATCCGCTCTGTCAGCCGTGTCGGTTCGCACGATCTGGGACAAAACGCCAATCGCATCCGCCGTTTCTGGAAGGAGCTGGACGCTGTGTTGGTGGAGAAGTTTGGGGCGGAGTACAATCGAGCCTTTGTGCCAGAGCAGTTTTCGCCGCAAGATGCAGAGGCAGTGAAAGATGCGCCTTTGCCGGGGCAAAAACCGGCAAGCTAAACAAGGGCCGGTAATGCTCTCCCATTTGTAATAGCCTTTAAAAAGAAAATGCCGCTGGTTCCGGGGGTTGGAACCAACGGCTATTTGGGGCCATTTGCAGCAATCTAGACCTGTTTGGGCAGCAGTCCTAACATGCTGTATAATGCGGTGCCTTGGGGAGCACTCTTTGCTTTGTTAATTCTAGATACATCAGGGCGCACTTAAATGCGGTGATAAATATCACAAAATCACCGTTTTGCGCCTTCAAGCGGCACGCTCTGCCAATTTTAACGGCTCTGTTTCCGCAAATCGGCAAATGCTTGCTCAAGGCGATGTACTGCCTCAATAACTGTGCTACGCGGGCAGGCGATGTTAAAGCGCAAATACTGCTCTCCTCCCTTGCCAAAGGCACCGCCATGGTTGGTCGCTATCTTTGCCACCCGCTCAACACGCCGGGTGATCTCAGAAATCTCAAGATCGACGCCGGACATGTCCACCCATGAAAGGTAGGTTGCCTCCATCTGCATCACTTTCGCGCCCGCAATAGCGGCTTCCACCCCCTCAGTGAGCAGGCGTTCGTTTTCCTTTAGGTACGGCAGCAGCTTTTCCAGCCAAACTTCCCCGTGGTCATAGGCTGCCGCTGTGGAGAGTGGGCCAAGCCGGGTCGCGCCAATGCCGCATGCATGCAGCTGCGCGTTGTAGCGACGACGCAGGCCATCGTCGCTGATAATCGCCGATCCGCTCATAAACCCAGCCAGATTGAAGGTTTTAGAGGCCGCCACAAAGGTGATGGTATTCTTGGCAATCTCCGGGCTGAGGGTCTGGGTTACAATGTGCTTGTGCCCCTCAAACACCAGATCCTGATGGATCTCGTCGGAGATGATGAGAATGCCCCGTTCGATACAAAATTCACAAAGCTGGCGCAGCTCGTCTTCGCGCCACACGCGCCCACCCGGGTTGTGCGGGCTGCACAGCAGCAAGATTTTTGTGCGCTGATCTACCAATTCTGGCAAGCGCTCGAAATCCATCCGATAGGAGCCGTTATCATTGATAAGCTCGCTCTCGACCAGCTTGCGCCCATTGGCGTGCACTGCACGGGCAAAGGCGTGGTACACCGGCGAAAACACGAGCACCCCGTCACCCGGCTGTGAAAATGCCTGAATGGCCATGGAGTATCCGGCGACAATTCCCGGGACCCAAACAATCCAGTCCTTTTCGATTGGGAAATCATGTCGCCGCGCCATCCAGCTCTGAACAGCGGTTAAATACGTCTCGTTATCACCGTAATAGCCATTGATGCCATGCTCCGCCGCATCTTGCAGAAGTTCCGCCACAGCTTCCGGCGGGCGAAAATCCATATCAGCCACCCACATCGGCAGGGCTTCCGCAGGATCCAGCTGATAACGGCTGCCCAGCTCGTCCCATTTTAATGAATGCGTGTTGATACGGGAGACTTCCCGGTCAAAATCAATGGTCATATCTCGTCCTTAAACCCCTGTGGGCATTAAACCTTAGCAGGCCCGTGGTGCAGCACCTCTTATGCCTTAACTGGCTGGTAGCAGGTTTCCAGCGAATGCGGCCCCTCGCAAGTGGCGAGGCCGCGATTACACAAATCCTCCAGATGTGCCAGCACATTGAGCGCCGCTGCGCTATGCAATGCCCTATCAACATCCTTGTAAATCTCGGCAGTCATTTGCGCAATTGAGGCTTTCCCACCGAGCAGTTGAGCCAGCACCGCAGCCTCACGCGCTTTGCGATGGGCGTAAAGCCCGCGCAAGTAGGTTTGTGGGCTATGAATTTCGCCCCCATGCGCAGGAAAAAAACGGAACCTGTCAGCATAGGCCGCAAGTTTTTCAAGCGACGCCATGTAGCTACCCATACTGCCATCAGGTGGCGCAACTACAGACGATGACCACCCCATCACATGATCACCGCATAGCAAAACATTGTCGTCCTCTATAAGGAAACTCAGGTGGTTCATGGTGTGCCCCGGTGTGGCTACCGCAACAATGTCCCGCCCTGCTAAGCGAATGCGCTCCCCATCTGCCAGAATACGCGCCGGCACATAGGCGTAGTCTGCACTGGCTTCCATAGGATTCTCCGGCATGTCGACAAACGCGGGCGCGCGGGTATGCGGCGCACAGCCAATAATCGGAGCGCCGGTTATACGCTCCAGAGTGCGAGAAAGCGGCGAGTGGTCCACATGGGTGTGGCTGACAAGGATTGCTGAGACAGGTCGTCCATCAATCCCACGCAGAAGGGCATCAAGATGTACCTGATCCTCTGGCCCCGGATCGACCACCACAACCGCATCACGGCCTATGAGGAAGCTGTTGGTGCCTTGAAAGGTAAGGGGCCCAACATTGGCGCAGGTCACTCTGGCAAGAGAAGGTGTTAGCGAAACAAGCTCGCCATGCTGTGGTTCGAATTCCCGCTCAAATTCCAGTGATGCCATTCAATCTGCCTTATATGTTCGTCTGCTAATTATGTTCCACCATCGCCGCCCTTTGTTGTAGGCGCACTGATAACAAGGAACAACTGCCAAAAAGGAGCAGGGGAATTGCTTATTGCAATTGCGAATGATTTGCATTATTAAAAAGGCTACAAATTATTTCGATGACAGTCCCGCTGATTCCTGTCACTTTAGGTTTCTCTAAAAAGTAGAGCTATGATGATGATTAGAATGACAAAAGTTTTCTGGCGCAAAGCAACAGGGTTGTTACGTGGCATCGGCTTGGCAATCGCTTTCGGGAGTGCCGGCCTGTCCTCAGCGCTCGCAGCATCGCAACCTCTACAAGTGGTCGCGACCGTTGGTATGGTTGCCGATGCTGTGCGCGCTGTTGGTGGCGTTCATGTGGAAGTTGAGACACTTATTGGCACTGGAGTTGACCCGCATTCCTATCGCCAGACGCGTAGCGACGTCATTAAGCTTGGCCGTGCTCAGGCGATTTTTGCCAATGGCTTGTTTTTGGAGGCGCAGCTGGAAGATTTGCTGGACAAACTGAGCAATAAAAAGCCTGTCTTCTTTGTTGGTGAAGCGGTTCCGGTTGCGCAACGTGTGGCCTCTGAAGATTATAAGGATCGCTTTGACCCCCATGTCTGGATGAGCCCGCGCACGTGGCAATACGCCGTGAGTGCTGTTGAGGCTGCCTTAACCGAGTTGCAACCTGAAAATCGGACAGACTTTGCAAAAAACGCGGAAAATTATGGCAAAAAGCTCGCCCGGTTGCGTCAGTACGCCGCCGAAGTACTAGCCTCTATTCCTTCGGAAAAACGGGTGCTCATTACTGCACATGATGCGTTCACCTACATGGGCCGCGACTTTGATATGCAGGTTGTTGGAATACAGGGAATTTCCACGAATTCTGAAGCGGGCCTACGCCGGATTGAGCAACTGGTGGATTTGCTGGTAGAAAACAAAATTACAGCAGTGTTTGTCGAAAGCTCGGTGTCTGAGCGCAATGTCAAGGCGCTTATTGAAGGCGCCGCAGCCAGAGGGCACGCCGTTACAATTGGCGGCGAGTTGTTTTCAGATGCTATGGGCGCACCGGGCACATATGAAGGCACGTATATCGGTATGATCGATCACAACGCCACAATTATCACGCGCGCGCTGTCCGGCACCGCCCCGGCAAGGGGCATGAACGGTAAACTGGCCACATCTGGTCATTAGACACACAGTAAAGACCGGCACCTGAACAGGGCCTGAACAAGGAAGTAAACCATGACCAGCACCGCCAGTCTCCATAGTGTGACCCACAATGGCCGGCGCACAGATCACGAAGCCGCAGCGGCCAACCCCTTTACTGTTCAGGGGCTGACGGTGGCCTATCATCAAAAGCCGGTGCTCTGGAATGTGTCGTTCAGTGCGCCTGTTGGTTGCCTCACTGCAATTATCGGCCCCAACGGGGCCGGTAAATCCACCTTCCTTAAAGCCGCTCTTGGCCTGATCCCGAAGCTTTCAGGTGAAACCAGTGTCTTTGGTGCGCCGATAAAGAAGCAACTCGCCCGCATAGCCTATGTCCCGCAGCGCTCTTCGGTTGATTGGGATTTTCCCGCAACCGCGCTGGATGTGGTCACCATGGGCCTGTATGGCCGGATCGGCTGGCTGCGCTGGCCGGGAAAACGCCACCGCGCCGCAGCTATGCAAAGCCTTGCCGCCGTGGGCATGCAGGCCTTCGCACAGCGCCAGATCGGCCAGCTTTCCGGCGGCCAGCAACAGCGCATCTTCCTTGCCCGGGCTTTGGCGCAGGATGCAGATGTTTATTTAATGGATGAGCCCTTTGCCGGTGTTGATGCCGCCACCGAAAAAGCCATTGTCGATGTGCTGCACCAACTTGTTGTAAGTGGCAAGACTGTTCTCGTTGTTCATCACGATCTGGAGACAGTGCGCGATTACTTTTCTCACGTGTTCTTGCTAAATGGCCAGCCAATCGCCAGCGGCGCCGTGGAAGATGCGTTTACGCCGCAAAACCTGCAAAAAGCTTATGGTGGCCGCTTGGCCTCCACACAGCTCCAGGGTTTAGCGGCCGCCGCACCGCATAAAGCATAGGGGTGTACTCATGCATGCATTCTGGCAGGCAATCACCTTGCAAGCTGGCTACAACACCGCTCTTGTTTGCGTCGGCGCGGCTATTCTCGGGGCCTCTGCCGGGGCCATCGGCGTGTTTGTATTGCTGCGCAAGCGCACTTTGGTGTCTGATGCTGTCAGTCATGCCACGCTGCCCGGTGTTGCCCTTGCATTCATTGTCGGGCAGCTGCTGTTTGAGGCAGGCCGTTCCTTGCCACTGCTACTGACCGGCGCCGCTATCAGCGCAGCGCTGGGCGTGCTTGCAGTTGATGCCATCAAGAACCACACCCGCCTGAACGAAGACACGGCCATCGGCACCGTGCTATCCACCTTCTTTGCACTTGGCATGGTGCTGCTCACCGTCATTCAATCTCTGCAAGTAAGCGGGCAGGCGGGTTTGGAAGGCTTTTTACTTGGCGCCACTTCTGGCATGCTGTTTTCGGAGGCCGTCCTTATCGCGGTTGCCGCAGGCATTATCGGGGCCGCGTTGCTCTTGCGCATGAAAGAATTCACTCTGCTTTGCTTTGACGAGCAGTTCGCAGCCACATCCGGCTACAATGTGAAGGCGCTGGATCGGACGCTTCTTATTCTGCTTGTCGGTATTGTGGTAATCGGTTTGAAAACAGTTGGTCTCGTCCTTATTGTTGCCTTGGCGATCATTCCGCCTGTTGCCGCCAGATTCTGGACAGATCGTGTCCCTGTACTCACCGCAATTGCAGCAGGCATCGGCGCCACTGGAGGTTACATTGGTGCCGCGATTTCAGCCAGTGCCCCAGATATGCCCACCGGCGGCGTAATCGTTCTGGTGCTCTTCACCTTGTTTGTCATCTCGATGTTGATAGCGCCTGCTCGTGGCGTTTTAGCCGCTGCCCTCCGTCATCGCCGCTTTCAAAAAGTGGTGCATCTGCGCCAAGGTCTTTTGTCCCTTGCCCATAATGAGCCGGTGCTAGAGCCCCTGACTGCCCGCCTGTTGCGTCGCAATGGGCTGCTGCGCGGAGATGGGAGGCCCACGCCCGAAGGCGCGTCACTGGCGCACAAAACCGCGCAGGATCAGCTGCTGTGGAATGCCTATAAGCAACAGGCCCCAGAAGAGGCGTTGTTGATGAAAGATTGGTCCCTGCGCCCGATCCAAGAGGTTTTGCCTCCTGATGTGGTGAAAAGCTTGCAAGACGATTTAAGCTTGGATAGCGCGCCCTCGGCCAACACATTGCGGAGCCCGCTCTAATGGATATCTTTCTGCAGTTCGACTTCCCTTCAATCTTGCTTGGCGTATTTGCCGCACTTTCCTGCGGGCTTTTGGGAAATTTCCTTGTGCTGCGTCGACAGGCCTTGATGGGAGATGCAATCTCACATGTGGTCTTGCCCGGTATTGTGATTGGCTTTTTGTTTTCCCATGCTACGGCTTCTTGGCCAATGCTTTTGGGGGCAGGCGGCGCTGCGATTGTCTCTGTGTTGTTGATCGAATTGATCAGACGCTTGGGTAATGTGGAGCCCGGCGCGGCCATGGGGGTTGTTTTTACAACTATGTTCGCTGTAGGGGTGGTGTTGCTGGAGCAAACCCAAACCGCCGGCGTTCATTTGGATGTAGAACACGCCCTTTATGGCAATCTGGAAAGTGCTATCTGGCTAGAGGCCTACTCTTGGCGGGATCTGTTTAACCTTTCAGCCTTGAGCGCCCTGCCTGAAGACGTGAAACTGTTGGCGGGCGTCAGCCTTGTGCTAATCGTTACCGTGTTGGCCTTCTTTAAAGAGTTGAAGATTACCAGCTTTGATCCGCTGTTGGCTGCCAGCCTTGGCATTTCCCCGCAAATCTTCGGTCTTCTTTTGATTGTCATGGTTGCAGTGGCGGCCGTAGCTGCTTTTTCCGCCGTTGGCTCGATACTGGTAATTGCAATGTTTATTTGCCCTGCCGCCACCGCCAGAATGCTGACGGATTCGCTTAAGATTCAGCTATGGCTTTCCAGCTTGGTTGCCGTGTTTGCAGGAGTTGCTGGTTATCTAGCTGCGGCTTTCCTTCCGCCAATGCTTGGCTTTGATGGGAGTGTGTCTGCCGCCGGTATGATTGCTGTGGTCGCCGGTCTATTGCAACTTGCAGCCATGCTATTTGCACCCAGATATGGTGTCGTGTGGCGCCGCTGGCATCTCCAGCGCTCCTCTTGAAGATCAGCGATCATCCCTGTGTATAAGCACGGGGTCTTGCTATGGTAAACAGCCTGAACCTGTGGTTTTATTGGCGTCCAGTTTGGCGCACCACATGAGAAAACCGGGGAGGCACGGGACATGGCTGCACAACCAGAGATTACAATAAACATGCTAGGGACAAACGCCTGCGTTGCCCGTGTGCGGCTGCCACACCCGCCCGCGCTGGTCTATGATGCCTTCACAACCCGCATTGATGCATGGTGGCCAAGCGATTATCGCTTTTCACCTGAAGAGGGTATCCTTGGCTTGGAGCTAGAGGCAGGCGGCGGGTGCTATGAAGATGTGGAGGATGGGCGCCGTATCCGCTGGGGCACTATCCTTGCAGCCGAACAAGGCAAGCGGCTACAGCTGGCTTGGCAGATATCCCCTCTACGTCTGCTCATCAATGCGCCGGAAGCTGCTGGCGAGGTAACAGTCACCTTCCTTGGTGATAAAAACGAGGCAGGCGAGGGCACCATGCTGGAACTGACCCACGATCATTTTGATCGTTATGGAGAAAACTGGCAAGACTATCTAAACGCCATGGCCTCACCCGCTGGTTGGTCTTTCTGTCTTTCTGCTCTTACTGAATTTTTAGGGGAGCTACAGCTTTCAAAAGCTTAAGCGCTTAAACGTCGCTTTTTTGTCATGCAACGCCTGTTAAATGCGAATCTGCTCCCGCTTCCTATGAGAAGGGGGGAGCAGAGTAAACCATTGCTACTAAAGGCGAACTAAAGCAGACGGCGACGACGTGTCCTCCCAGAACCCATCGCAATTAACAGATCGAGATCATTTAGCCATGAAAATTAATCGCAGGACTGTCTATCGCAAGACAGTAGACGTGCGTTGGCTGGTGTTCCTCGTAATGTGCATTATGGCGCTGTTCGCACTGGCATTCGAAGTGCCGGTCTGGGCCGCTTTTATGGGCTTTGCACTACTGTTTACCGCCATTATCGGAGGTGGCCTAAAGGGGAGGACCACTCTGCGCCCACCCCGGGGCATCAGCAAGAAAGAGCTCGGCGAAATCGTCGATAAAGGCATGAAGTCCGCGGTCAATGCCCTACCTGATCCTTGTTTTGTAGTTGATTACCGCGGCACCACGCAATATGTGAACACCGCCGCTCGGGCAACGTTTCCCGCTGTTCGTGTCGGTGTTCCACTCTCCTTTGGCATTCGCGCCCCTTCCTTGTTAGAGGCGCTTGATCGTGTCTCTTCGTCTTCTCCGGCAGAGATCATTGACTGGTCGGAAAAGGTACCAGCAGAACAATGGTTTGAGGCGCATATCGCCCCCCTTTGGTCCGCTGCCAATGGCAACTTGGCTGTGCCACGCGGTAAGCCGGGACTGATCATGGTTGTGGTACGCGATCTCACAGAGGCACGATTGCATGAACGCATGCGCGCCGATTTTGTTGCCAATGCCAGCCACGAGCTGCGCACGCCGCTCGCGTCGCTGACCGGCTTCATTGAGACCATCCAAGGTCCTGCCCGCAATGATGAGGTTGCCCGTGATCGCTTTCTGCAAATAATGTTGGATCAGGGCGAACGCATGCGTCGCCTAATCGATGACTTGCTTTCGCTTTCCCGCATCGAAATGCGCGTACACGTGCAGCCAGATGAAGTGTACGAGCTGGCGCCCATCCTGCATCACTCGATTGATGCCCTCAGCCCGCTGGCTGACGAGCTGCAAGTGAAGATTAATGCAAAGCTGCCCACCGAACCGATTTGGATAAAGGCCGAGCAAGACCAACTGGTACAGGTCTTTAATAACCTCGTTGAAAACGCGCTGAAATATGGCGCTCAAGGCGGGAAAATCGATATTTCGGTATCCAGTGTCCCGTTCGGTGAGCATGGTGGTTACAAAATTTGTGTGCGTGACTATGGGCCTGGCATCGCCCCGCAACACTTGCCCCGCCTGACTGAACGGTTCTACCGGGTAGATGTGGAGACCAGTCGCCAAATGAAAGGCACGGGCCTAGGTCTGGCTATTGTAAAGCACATTATCAATCGCCACCGTGGGCGCCTTGAAGTCGAGTCGGAACTGGGCGCAGGCGCTAGCTTTTCTGTCACATTGCCTGCTATTGTGACACGGTAAATCACTTATTCAAACAAAACGCTATATTTTTCAATAATTTGAATTGTCACAAAAGTGTAGCACAGCTGTCATATAAGCATCGCAGCAACCCGATACGGTGCTTCCAGCTTTCAGGAAAAGGCCTGTAAGCATCGATATTGTGACCAAGACTCCCGAGGAGACTTCAGGTGAAAATTAAGGCACTTGCAAGCGTAGCTGCACTCGCTCTGGCCGGCACCATTGCCGCTGGTTCCGCTCAGGCCCGCGATCAGATTCAGATCGTTGGTTCTTCTACTGTTTTCCCGTTTGCGACTGCAGTTGCAGAGCAATTCGGTCAGAAAACCGATTTTAAAACCCCTGTCGTAGAATCCACTGGTTCCGGCGGCGGTATCAAGCTTTTCTGTGAAGGTGTTGGCGAGAAAACGCCTGACATCACCAATGCGTCCCGCCGCATGAAAGAAAAAGAGCTGGTGAAGTGTAACGAAGCTGGTGTGACCCCAGTAGAAGTCGTTGTTGGCTTCGATGGTATCGTACTTGCAAATTCCAAAGCCGCTCCTAAGCTGAACCTGACCCTTGATCAGGTTTTCCTTGCTCTGGCCAAAGAAGTGCCAGTTGACGGCAAGCTGGTTGCAAACCCGCACCAGAAGTGGTCCGATATTGACCCATCTCTGCCTGCTTCCAAAATCGAAGTGCTTGGCCCGCCACCAACCTCCGGTACACGTGATGCATTTGCCGAGCTGGCCATGCAGGGCGGTTGTAAGAAGGTTCCAGGCGCTGCAGACCTTGGTCTGAAGAAAAAAGCCTGTCACGAAATCCGTGAAGACGGTGCTTACATCGAAGCTGGTGAAAACGACAACCTGATCGTTCAGAAACTGGAAGCAAACCCTGCTGCTCTGGGGATCTTCGGCTTCTCCTTCCTTGATCAGAATGCCGACAAAATCCAGGGTGCCGAAATTGCTGGCGTTGCGCCAACTTTTGAAGCAATCGCTGAAGGTTCTTACCCTGTGTCTCGTTCCCTGTATTTCTACATCAAGAAGGAGCATGTTGGCGTGATCCCTGGTATCGTAGAGTACCTTGCCGAGTTCACAAACGAAGACACATGGGGTGACGACGGTTACCTTGCCGACAAAGGTCTTATCCCACTGCCAGGTGAGCAACGCGATGCTGTTGCAAAATCTGCAGCTGCTATGACCCCGCTGGCATTCTAATCTACTGAATGCTTGGAAGGCAGCGGGCCAGCACATCGCCCGCTGCCTTTACCAATACCCCGATCCTACGCCCACAGGCCCGGCACAAATGCTACGCCTGATTTGTTTAAAGGGCCTGAACTGATGTTCTGGACTTTCGCTGCTTTTCTTCTGGTTGTTGCAAGCGTCGCCTACTACCTCGGTAGCAATAAGGCGAGCCAAATTGCCAAGCAAGACATCTCCCTCCATTCCCGTCCCGGTTTCCATGGCGCCTATGTTGCCATACTGGCTGCAGGACCCGCACTATTGTTTATCACCGCATGGGCCATGTTCTGGCCCAGCCTGATGCAATCTATGGTGATCGCCAAAATGAGCGATCAGGTTGCCGCCCTGTCAAAGCCGGAGCTGCAGGCCTTTCTGCGAGACGCGCAGGCCATCGCCTTTGGCGGGATTGTTGGCTTCACCGACGCTGCCAAAGAACAAGCAGCCCAGCACTTTGCCAGCTATAACCAGCTCGGCCTTACCGTGGAAATTGCCATTCTCGCGCTGTTTGTGATCGGCGGAGGCTATTGGTCATTCCAAAGGATTTCTCCTCAGCTGCGCAGCCGCCACACTGTCGAGCGCACAGTCATGTGGGTTCTGATTGTTTGCTCTGCTGTTGCCATTCTGACCACTGTCGGCATTGTGCTTTCGCTGATTTTCGAGAGCTTTATGTTCTTCCGTAAAGTTCCCGTGCTTGATTTTGTATTCGGTACGCACTGGAGCCCGCAAAGCGCCTTTGAAGGGGCCGGTGCCGAACATACTGAAACCAATACCAAGATTTTTGGTGCCATCCCGCTTCTCGCTGGTACCATGTTGATCACTCTGATCGCCATTTTGGTAGCGGCCCCTATCGGCCTGCTCTCTGCGATCTATCTTTCAGATTACGCCACCAGCACCGTGCGAGCGATCGTCAAGCCTGTGCTGGAAATCCTCGCCGGTATCCCCACCGTGGTCTACGGCTTCTTTGCAGCACTGGTTGTCGCGCCATTCATTCGCGGTTGGGGCGAGCAAATTGGCCTGTCTGTCTCCTCGGAGAGCGCGCTCGCAGCTGGCCTCGTCATGGGAATCATGATTATCCCGTTTGTGTCGTCCTTGTCTGACGATGTGATCAATGCGGTGCCGCAATCCCTGCGTGACGGTTCTGCCGGACTTGGCGCCACCAAGTCGGAAACCATCATGAAGGTGGTGCTGCCTGCGGCGCTTCCGGGCATCGTATCGGCACTTATTCTGGCTATTTCGCGCGCCATTGGCGAAACCATGATTGTGGTGATGGCCGCAGGCCTTGCCGCCAACATCACTGCCAACCCGCTTGAGGCAGTAACCACAGTAACCGTGCAGATCGTCACCCTACTAGTGGGCGACCAAGAGTTCGACAGCGCTAAAACGCTTGCCGCTTTTGCGCTCGGTCTCTTGCTCTTCTGCATAACTTTGGCACTCAACATTTTCGCCCTGCGCGTCGTGAAGAAGTATAGGGAACAATATGACTGATATGGCCCAAACCACTGCTGCGGCTGCTGTCAGCGTTCACACCACCCCGGCGGCGCGAAAACGCTTGAAAAAACGCTACGCTGTTGAAACGCGCTTCAAGGCCTATGGCATTGGTGCGATCGCCCTGGCAAGCGTCTTCCTCCTGCTACTGATGACAACGATCATCTCTCAGGGGCTACCCGCCTTTCGTTACAACTACTTGACCCTGCCGGTGAATCTCGGTCCGGAAAAGGTGGACCCAGGTGCCCCGCAAAAGGCGAGTTACAATTCTATAATTCGGGATGGCTTGAAACAGGAGGTCGCTTTTGTTTCGGGGCGCAAGCAGCGCCGTACACTGTATTCTCTTGTTTCCGCGGGCTCTAATGTTCTGCTGCAGCAACAGGTCATGCAAGATACAGCCTTACTCGGTACAACCCGCGATATCGAGGTGCCGCTCTCAGATTTTGCCGATCTTTATGTTAAAGGGTTGATCTCTGATAAAGTAATCACCCAGCCGCAAAGCGATATTTCCCTTGTGCTTGATGGCGATGTCCTCACGCTTTCCTCGCTCGCTGGTGAATTCGCAGTTGCCCGCACTGCGCTGAATGACTACCTGCGTGTGGAGCAAGCGAAGCTGCAAAAACGCCTTGAGCTGAAAAAGGTATCGCTCGCCAATGTGGAGAGCCGCATCGGTGTTCTGCAACAACGCATCCCAACAGCGCAAGGCAGCACAAAACCGCGTTTGGAAGCGGAGCTTCAGCAGGCCGAAGATAACCGCGCCTCCTTGCAAAGCAACAATGCCAAGCTGGCACAAGAAATTGAGGCCATTGGCAAACGCCTAGCAGACACCGGCTCGCTTTCCCGCCTGAATGCAGATGTTCCTTCATTCCTCGTGAAAGCTGGGGGAGGCATCTTCAAGCTGGAAGAGTTGGACGCGAATACCGCCAAGGCGACCATACTGGTCCCCATGCAGCAACCGACAACCAGTTTTACCGCTGGAAATTGGGAGTTGGAGAAGATCGTTCTTCCTGAAAGCTCCCGCAAGTTTACAGACCGCGAGATGGCATATACCGACTTCCTGATTGAAGAAGGGCGCATCAGCAGTGGTTGGAACACCGTCTTCTTTACCCGCGGCGCAAGCCGTGAACCGGAAATGGCGGGTATCTGGGGTGCTGTCGTTGGATCCTTCTGGACCATGCTGGTTACGCTCGGCCTATCCTTCCCTATCGGGGTGGCCGCCGCGCTTTATCTGGAGGAGTTCGCGCCCAAAAACCGTTGGACCCACTTAATTGAAGTGAACATCAACAACCTTGCTGCTGTTCCCTCAATTGTCTTTGGTCTGCTTGGTCTTGCCGTGTTCCTCAATGTCTTTGGCATGCCGCGCTCCGCTCCGGTAGCCGGTGGTATGGTGCTGGCATTGATGACCTTGCCAACCATCATCATTGCCTCCCGTGCCGCCATTCAGGCTGTACCGCCTTCTATTCGTGAAGCGGCTTTGGGCGTGGGTGCATCGCGGTTGCAAACGGTGTTTCACCATGTCTTGCCGCTGGCCATGCCAGGTATCTTTACCGGAACCATCATTGGCATGGCGCAGGCGCTGGGTGAAACAGCACCTTTGCTGATGATCGGGATGGTCGCATTTATTGTCGATATTCCCGCAAGCCCGGTCGACCCCTCCACCGTTTTGCCCGTACAGATCTTCATGTGGGCAGACTTCCCCGAACCGGCCTTCCAGCAAAAAACCTCCGCAGCCATTATGGTGCTGTTGGGCTTCCTGATTTCAATGAACGCAATCGCAATCGTCCTGCGCAAACGCTTCGAGCGTCGCTGGTAACGAAAGAAGAGAACAGTCAAAATGGCAATAGATATGGCAAACACCACAAGCGAGACAAACGCTGCCCCAGTGGCCCAAGATGCCCATAGCGCCAGTGTTTCTACAGCGACCTCCAAGATTAAAATGCGCGGGCAAGACGTATGCGTGTATTATGGCGATAAGCAGGCCTTGTTTGATGTTAATCTCGACATTCGCCAAAACCATGTGACTTCGCTGATTGGCCCCTCCGGCTGCGGAAAGTCTACATTCTTGCGCACATTAAACCGCATGAATGACACTATCGATATTTGTCGGGTGGAGGGAGACATTACGTTGGATCAGGAGAACATCTACGATCCATCAATTGACGTCGTCGAGCTACGCGCCCGCGTTGGCATGGTGTTCCAAAAGCCGAACCCGTTTCCCAAGTCAATCTTCGAGAACGTCGCATATGGGCCGCGCATTCATGGTCTTGCAAAGACGAAGACAGATCTAGAGGAAATCGTTGCCACCAGTTTACAGCGTGCCGGTCTATTTAATGAGGTTAAAGATCGGCTCGATGAGCCGGGCACTGGCTTATCTGGCGGTCAACAGCAGCGCTTGTGCATTGCTCGCGCCATCGCCGTGTCGCCAGAAGTGATTTTGATGGACGAACCATGCTCAGCTCTTGATCCAATTGCCACGGCAAAAGTTGAGGAGTTGATCGACGAATTGCGTGAGAACTATACGATTGTTATCGTAACCCATTCGATGCAGCAGGCGGCGCGAGTTTCTCAGCGGACAGCATTTTTCCATATGGGGAATCTGGTGGAAGAAGGCAATACTGACGATATTTTCACCAATCCGAATGACCAGCGCACGCAGGATTATATTACCGGGCGCTTTGGCTAAAGCTGCGTCTTAGGAGAAGACCTATGAAAGATCACATCGTCACGTCCTTTGGCGAGGAACTAAAAGATATCGCAACGCGTATTGTTGAAATGGGGGGGCTTGCGGAGACTCTGGTGAAAGAGTCCGTAACCGCTCTTTTAAAAGCAGACAGCGCATTGGCCCGCAAAACCATTGAGGCAGACCGCCGACTTGATGAAATGCAATCCAAACTTGAAGAAATGTGCATTTCAATTATCGCCAGACGCCAGCCAATGGCTAGTGACCTACGCGAAATCATTGCCGCCATGCGCATATCCAATGATTTGGAGCGCGTCGGTGATATGGCAAAGAACGTGGCGAAACGCGCATTGGCAATTGAGGGTGAGTTCAATTCCAAAACACTGGCTGTCGGTGTTGAACATATGGCAGACTTGTCGCTTGAGCAGCTTAAAGCGGTTTTGGATGCTTATACTTCGGGTGATTTGGAAGTCGTCTCATCTGTACGTAATCGGGATGAAGAGATTGATGCGCTTTACAATTCGCTTTTCCGCCAGCTGTTGACCTACATGATGGAAGATCCGCGTAGCATCACCATGTGCGCACATCTATTGTTCTGCGCCAAAAACATTGAGCGTATCGGCGACCACGCTACGAATATTGCAGAGAACATTTACTATATGGTCTCCGGCAGTCATCTGCCGATTGATCGCCCAAAATCTGATGACTTGGAACTCTCTGCCAAAGCATAAATAACGACAACGAGCCTATTGAAATGCCTGATGTACTAATTGTGGAAGATGAAGAGCCTCTAAGCTTACTGCTACGGTATAATTTGGAAGCTGAGGGGTACAGGGTTGAAGTATGCGCCAGAGGCGATGATGCCGAAGTGCGTTTGAAGGAAAGCCAACCTGACCTGCTTCTTCTTGATTGGATGCTACCGGGCATTTCTGGTATCGAGCTTTGCCGTCGCCTGCGGGCGCGTAATGAAACCGAGCGGATACCGATTATTATGCTCACCGCCAGAGGCGAGGAATCGGAAAGAATTCGTGGTTTGTCCACGGGGGCTGATGACTATGTGGTGAAGCCGTTTTCAATTCCAGAATTAATGGCCCGTGTGCGCGCGATCTTGCGGAGGGCGAAGCCGGAAAGCGTATCAACTCAGCTCAAGTCTGGAGACATCGAACTAGACCGGGAAACGCACCGTGTCAGGCGGGATGGACAGGAAATTCACCTCGGCCCTACCGAGTTTCGCCTGTTGGAATTCCTCATGAGCGCCCCTGGCAGGGTTTATTCACGGGAGCAACTTCTTGATGGAGTTTGGGGGCATGACGTCTATGTTGATGAGCGCACAGTTGACGTCCATGTCGGCCGCCTGAGAAAGGCGATTAACAGAGGCTCAATGAAAGATCCCATCCGCACAGTTCGCGGCGCAGGCTATGCCTTTAACGATCAGTTCTGACTAAGGCACATCGTAGGTGGCTGCAAAATTTTAGGGGGCGTTTGCCCCCATCAAATTTTGCGCCTACGTAGGCGCTGCAAAACACCAACAAGCTTGCGGTTAGCTGGCTGCTTTACGTTGACGGCGGTCGCTGACAGGTTGATAGGCTATACTGCGGTGATGGGCGCAATAGGGAGTGCCAGCGTCAGATTGGCGTCCACAAAAGTAGAAGTCAGGGCTGCCCGGATCTCCGATCGGCCACTTACAAGTCCGTTCTGTGAGCGAAAGGATGGTGGCGCGCTCGTTTTCTGGAATGAATATTTCCGGGGTTGCTGCAACAACTTCAGTTGCCAATTCTTCTTCCGGCTCAACTTTCAGTGCAGTCGCTCCGGAAACGACAGCCTGTGGCATGCGTCGCACTTGGGCTGTTGCAGGGTCAGCCTGCACTTTGCCAGCATTGTTCTCCTGTGCCGCTTCCGCCTTAGGCGCTGCCGCTGCAAGTGCTGCAGGAGAAGCAGATGACGTATTCGATGCTGTTCGGCGAGGTTTCGCCGCTTGTCCACCGCCGGATTTTGCTCGCCCTGACAGGCCCAGCCGATGCACCTTGCCTATAACCGCATTCCGGGTGACATTCCCTAGTTCGCTGGCAATTTGGCTGGCGCTTAATCCCTCCGCCCAGAGTTTGGTAAGTAATTCAACGCGCTCAGCTGTCCAGCTCATGCAAAAGGCCCCCGTCATGCTCGCAAGACACCCGCACCGTTAACATGAGGCCAACAGCACTGGTACCGTACTACCACGATATGATGTGTAACTTGGGGGAGACAGTACTATATGGCGCATGATTGCGGCAACTGTGCCCCTCGCACTCTTAGCTGAAAACCGCTGTTTTCCCCAGAATTGCCAGAAAGCCTAGGCAAAAACAACAGCGAATTCTCCTGCAGATGATGATGTCTCGATACGTCTTCAACCACTGATTTCAGTAGGCCATATCCTGCATCAAAATGGCATTCTATCCTCACATGCGACGCCCTGCACTTGTTGCAAGCTATGCTTTGAAGCGAAAGGCATAGCGCTCCGCCGATGAATGGCGCTTAATTACGCCAAAGCGGGATAATATGGTGAAGATCTCAAGTATTAGCCGCTGGTTCACCGCGTTTTTTGCAGCAAGTCTTATTGACAGCGGCGCAGTCTGTCTCCTTAATACCGCTTCCGTTTCGCAGCCGCCTCGTGGCTGTTTTTATTCATGGCTTTTAATAGCGCGGCCGAACATTTACATTAAGTGGAGCATGCAATCGATGTCATCTTCGTCGCTTTTTCAGACTTACAACCGGTCGGACCTCTCGTTCGAGCGCGGTGAAGGCGTCTGGCTATACGCGGCCGATGGGCGACGATACATGGATTGCGCCTCTGGTATCGCGGTAAGTGGCCTTGGCCACGCCTATCCCCCGCTGGTTAAGGCGCTGCAAGAGCAGGCTGCCAAGCTTTGGCACGTTTCAAACCTGTACAACGTGCCGCAACAGGAAAAGCTGGGCGAACTTCTTACAAGTAACTCGTTCGCAGACAGAGTTTTCTTCTGTAATTCCGGCACCGAGGCAATAGAGGGCGCTATAAAAACCGCGCGCCGCTATCACCACGATAAGGGACAGAAGGACCGCTACCGCATCCTCACCTTTGAAAACGCCTTCCATGGCCGTACGCTCGCCGCGCTCGCCGCAGGCGGGCAGGAGAAGTACCTCGAAGGTTTTGGCCCCAAGGCCGAGGGCTTCTATCAAGTGCCTCACGGGGATATCGAGGCGGTAAAAGCGGCAGTGGATGAAACCACCGCAGCCATCTTGCTAGAGCCCGTGCAGGGCGAAGGCGGAATCCGCCCCTTCTCGCCCGCATTCCTGCGAGAGCTACGCGCGCTGTGTGATGCCACAGGAACTTTGCTGGTGTTTGACGAGATCCAGTGCGGTGTGGGCCGCACCGGTAAGCTCTTTGCTCATGAATGGGCCGGTGTTATTCCGGATATTATGGCAATTGCCAAGGGCATTGGTGGCGGGTTTCCGCTCGGTGCATTTTTGGCGACAGCAGAGGCCGCAGCGCCAATGCAGCCGGGCACCCATGGCACCACCTATGGCGGCAACTTGTTGGCCATGGCCTGCGGCATTACGGTTATGGAAACAGTGCTTGCCGAGGGCTTCTTGCAGGGCGTACGTGAAAAAGGACTGCTGCTGAAGCAAAAGCTCGCCAGCATTGTCGACACCCACCCACAAGTGTTTGAATTGGTTCGCGGCGAGGGGCTCATGTTGGGCCTGAAGTGTAAGGCGTCGCAGGGCGAAGTCGTCGCCGCCATGCGCGAAGAAGGGCTGCTGCCGGTGCCCGCTGGCGATAATGTGGTGCGTATCATGCCGCCGATGATCATCTCGCCAGAGGAAATAGACCAGCTGGTAGAAGCGACCGAAAAGGCAGCGAGCCGGGTAGAGGCGTTCGCCTGAGCGCCTTGGCCCCTTCGCCAAGCCAAACCGAACACGATCAATGAATGAAAGATGCGCCTGCCCCATCGCGCAGGCACAGCCTATGACAGAGCTATGAAACAGAATTTTATCGATATTTCCGACTTCTCCAGCGCGCAGCTGCGGCAGATCATGACCCATGCCAACGAGATCAAGGCAGCGCGGCAAGGCGTGCGCAAGGGGCAGGGGCCTCTTGCTGGCAAAGTGTTGGCAATGATTTTTGAGCAGCCTTCCACCCGCACCCGCATTTCTTTTGATGTGGGTATGCGCGAGCTAGGCGGCGAGACACTGATGCTCACAGGTTCGGAAATGCAGCTGGGCCGCGGCGAGTCCATCGCCGACACTGCTCGTGTGCTTTCCCGTTTTGTCGATATCATCATGATCCGTATGCTAGACCATGATGCCGTCCGCGAACTGGCCGAGTATGCCACCGTGCCGGTTATCAATGGTCTCACCAAGCTGTCGCACCCCTGTCAGATCATGGCAGATATCATGACGTTTGAAGAGCACCGCGGCTCTATCGCCGGCAAAACGGTCTCTTGGGTTGGTGATAGCAATAACGTCCTCTACTCTTGGCTACAAGCAGCGGCGAAATTCGACTTCGCCATCAACATTGCTGCACCGGAAGAGCTTTCCGTTCCGCGCAAATGGGTGGATGAAGCCATAGCGGCTGGCGCAAAAGTTATGGTGAGTGAAGATCCGCATGAGGCTGTACAAGGCGCGCATGCCGTAGTAACAGACTGCTGGGTTTCCATGGGCGACAAAGATGCCGCTTACCGCCACAATCTTCTGGCAGCATATCAGGTGAACGAGCGCCTGATGCGCGAAGCTGATGAAAGCGCGATCTTCATGCACTGCCTGCCTGCCCACCGCGGTGAGGAAGTGACAGATGCTGTAATGGACGGTCCGCAATCTGTTGTATTTGACGAAGCAGAAAACCGCCTCCATGCCCAAAAAGGGATCATGAGTTGGTGTATGGGTGCTTTGCAAGAGGCATAATGACTGAGACGACACAAACAAGACATCCAGCGGGGGAGGACGCAGTCCTTCCCTTTGCTGTTGAACCGTTGGACGTACGCGGCCGCACAGTGAAAATGGGTCCGGTGCTCGATGCAATCTTGAACCGGCATGATTACCCAGAAGCGGTTAACCGTTTGCTGGCCGAGGCTATTGTCCTCACTGCGATGCTTGGCAGCACGCTAAAATTTGAGGGTCGCTTGACCCTGCAAGCACAAACCGACGGGCCGGTATCGGTTCTCGTTGTCGACTTCCAAGCACCGGATGGTCTGCGTGCCACCGCGCAATTCGATGCGGATAAGGTCGCCCAAGCTGCTGCGAAGGAGGGTTTCAAGCCAGACGATCTGCTTGGTCGTGGCCACCTTGCTTTCACAATCGATCAAGGGTCCAATACCAGCCGCTACCAAGGCATTGTTGTGTTGGAAGGGACAACGCTGGAAGAGGCGGCGCACGAGTACTTTTTCAAATCTGAACAGATCCCGACGCGTGTTCGCCTTGGCGTCGCGCAGCTTGTGCAGCGTCGCGAAGGGAACTCGCCGCAGAAATCTTGGCGCGCCGGCGGCATTATGCTGCAATTCCTGCCAAAATCCGAAGAGCGCCAGCGACAGGCTGACCTACATCCCGGTGATGCACCGGAAGGGCACGATGCGCAACAAGTAGCGGAAGACGACGCGTGGATGGAGGCCAAAGCTTTGGTCGACACCGTAAAGGACGAGGAGCTGACCAATACGGATTTAAGTGCCGAAGGACTTTTGTATCGACTATTCCACGAACGCGGTGTGAAGGCGTTTGATCCCCAGATGATGCAGGACAGGTGCACGTGCTCGCAAGAGAAAATCAGTGCTATGCTGCGCCAGATGCCTGAACCGGATCAGCAGGAGATGTTGGCCGAAGGTGTTGTCGAGGTTAACTGCGACTTCTGCTCCAAGCACTACAAATTGGACCCGCGAAAAATACTAGGCTGACCATTAGAAAATGGCGTTCAAAAGCCTAAGCTTAGAATATACGGCCCCTTAAACAGATGTAGTTAAAAACTAGCAGGCGGGGTATACCGCCTGCTTTGTCTAACATTAGCTGGTCAATGCTGTTCTGCAAAGGCACGCGCAAGTGCCGCCGCGCGCTTGATATTGCCATCCCACGTGGCTGCCGCTGCGCCGCGCGGTGCAAAATCGTGGTTGCCATCATCTATGTAATGCAACTCAGCTTGCTCTGGCAGTTCAAATCCGTCCAGTTCCTCTCGCTTGCCAAACTGATCTCGCTCACCTTGGAGGATGAGTAGCGGGCGATTGCTCGCTTGCAGTGGGGCCAAGCGCCAATGCTCCAGCTCTGTCTTTCCTACCGGGTGAAACGGATAACCAAGGCATACCACGCCTCTAACGCGCTTGGGAAGAGAGTTGCCTCCCGCCAGCATCGCTGCAACACGCCCGCCCATGGATTTTCCGGCAAGAAAGATAGGCAGATCATTCTCGCCCAGAATTTGCTGGAGCGCGTTTTGATACTCACCAATCAGCTTTTCCGCCTTGGGAGGAGGGGCCTTCTTGCCGCTTGTGCGCCGCTTGGCCATGTAGCTAAACTCAAACCGCGCCACCGCAAAGCCGCAGGCAACCGCCGCATTGGTAAAGCGCTCCATAAAGCTGGAGTCCTGCCCAGCACCGGCACCATGGGCGAGCATCATCGTGCCAATCGCCGCTTGCTCCGGTTTGTTCCATAAAATCTCAATCATGCGATCTTCTAGCGTTTTTCTCGGCGCGAAACAGTAAAAAAAATGTGTTCACTGCAATCTATTGGAAAACAACACACAATGCCTCATATTCTAGCGTAGACGCTCTTTCCTGAGGATGAAAATTGATGGAGCTTGAAGCGCTACTGCGCCCTTTCGTTTTTATAAGCGTATTTGGCATAATGGCCGTGTTGGAGGCATTCATGCCATTTCGCAGAGACAATCCGCTTCGACACCAGCGCTGGTTTGCTAATCTCGGGCTTGCGGTGCTTTCTGCCGTGTTCTTGCGCCTCGCTCTGCCGTTTCTTGCCGTCGCCGCGGCACTTTGGGCCAAATGGCAAGGCGTAGGCTTGTTAAACTGGTTCGGTCTTGCCAGCGTCAGTCCTTTTCTCGCCGGTACATTGGCATTTGTGCTACTTGATCTTGCCATTTGGTTTCAGCATTGGGCCAGCCACAAGGTGCCGGTATTGTGGCGGCTGCACAAAGTCCACCACACGGATACACATGTTGACGTAAGTACCGCCTTGCGTTTCCATCCCATCGAGATCACTGCATCGATGCTCTGGAAGATTGCGGTAGTTGTCGTAGTCGGTGCTCCGCCACTCGCAGTGCTGATCTTCGAAATCCTGCTTAATGCAGCCGCTATTTTTAACCATGCCAACATCAGCCTGCCTACTTGGGCCGAGCGCCCCTTACGATGGCTAATTGTAACACCGGACATGCATCGAATTCATCATTCCGTGCGTCCCGCGGAAACTGACAGCAACTACGGCTTTAACCTTTCCATTTGGGATCGCATGTTTGGCAGTTACACTGCGGCAGCGAAAGATCCGCAGGAAAGTATGCAGTTAGGCCTCGGGCAGGTGGAGCCGCTGCATAGCCGGAGCTTGCTCAGGCTAATCGCACTGCCATTTTCTCGCTCAACTCCCCCAAAGAGCAAACCTAGCCCTGATCCGTAGGAACTAGTAGAAGCCGACCGGAAAGTACCTTAAGTACAATTCTTCCATCTTACCCGTAAGCTGTAGCCTGCTTAAAGCTTGGTTGAGAGCAGTCATTAGTGCTTTGTCTCCGCGGCGCGTGTTTAAAGCAAGGCCTTGGTTGAGAAAAGTCGGATCCAGATACGGCCCTCCTGCAAACTGGCAACACATCCGCCCAGCCTCGCTTTGCAGCCAGAACGCCATGTGCAGACCATCACCAAACACGGCTTGAACTTCCTTGCGCGCCAGAGCCTCCCTTGCAGAATTTGGATCTTGAAAGCCTACGAGTTTGGCAAGCGGAACGTTCGCCTCTAAATATGCTTCATGGCGCGAGCCAGAGACAATCCCGATTTTCTTGCCCGCCAAAAACCTAGGCTCCATCGGCAGGGCAAGGTCTCTTCCCACTATAAAACGCCCAGGAAACCGCAAATAAACCTGTGAAAACTCGAGAATTTTTAAGTTCTCTGCTGTAAGCGGCAGGCCAGCAATCAGCACGTCACCTTGAAAATCAGCAAGTGCACCCTTTAGTTTTTCAAAGGGCTTGATACGCAAGCTACACGCAATTTCAAGTTCCTCACAAATCGCACGCGCCAAGTCTACATTATAGCCCATTAGCCGTTGCTCGCTATCGCGAAACACAAATGGCGGAAAGTCATCTGATGCGAGGAACTCAATTTTTTCTGGTAGTTGGAGAGAGGAACTACGCTGTATACGTCCGGTGGAAAAAGCGGGAACCAAGGGCCCTCGTCCGTCAAGCGTGCCTTCAGCCATAGAAAGCGTGCCGGGTAAACCAGTGGTTTTAGCGGGCGTATTCTCATCAGGGATTCCTGAGCCCTCAGCTTTGGCAGCCTGCATATTCAAGGATTGAGCCAAAGCCCATGCCAATATTAACAATAGTGTCCGTAAGCGAGCTTTCATAGATCCAGTTTCATTGATTTGGGGCAGGTTTCAAAGCCTATCAGGTATTGCTTAACCTATTGCAAGCCAGATCGGCAGAACCAGAAGACAAGGCACTCGCCGCCGCGTCAACCCGAAATCTAAAGGGGGGTACTCAGGTTGCGATTGCTCAACAGGCTATCGCCTCATTCCTCCCGCTTTTATTGAATAAGGGACGGGAGGCGCGTCAGAAATGGTTGCAAAGCAAGCGATATGCCAGCGGAAGCTGGGTCCTTACACCGCGGCTAGTGCCGCTCCGGTGCCAGTGAGCAATACCATTGCGCAAGCAAGACCAGTCTCTCGCCGCCTGCATCAATCCGCTTCAATAACGATACGAAGTCAACAGAACCCAAATGAATACACTAATCTACCAGCGTCCATCGCTAAAAGCCCTGCTATTCTAAGTGGACCCTCCTATACTTGGCAACATTTGGAGGCAAAGGTGCTGGCCGCTTGCGAAGTGGAGCCGCGTGCCATCGCCGCCGCTCAGCGTCTTGCGAGCATGAGCAGTGTTTCTGCCAGCCAAATCCTAATAAATACGAGAGAGTTAGACCCTTTAAAGTACTACTGGATACTCGCAGGGCATTGCAAGCTGCGCTATCTGCCGGATGCCGCCTTACATGCCTTGGATATCACCCATGCGCACATTAAGCCTTTTACTTTTAAAGGCATTCTTGTGGTTCCCGCCACTACGTATAATCGGGAAATCGTGATGTGTGCATCTCCGAAGTTGAAGCAGCTCAAAGAGCTTGAACAGCTAAAGGGCAAACTCGCAGAAAAAGCCAGCCAATTGCGTCTCGTTAGCCCAAAATCCTTAAGTCGGCTGGTGGATACGAATGATACAACACAGTCCTTGCTTTATGATAAGCCAAAATTCTCAGCTGCAAAACGTCTAAGTGCAGCACAGGGAACTCTTCTGGTGCTCTCTCCCCTCCTTTTCTTTTGGGGGGCTGTTTTGCCCCCGCTCACTTTGTTGGCCGTATTTGCGTTTCTATTAAAGATAACGGCTTTTTTTCATGGATTTCTTCGACTTCGCGCAGCATTTGCACAGCCGCTGCGACATGTCTGTCGCCGGGCGAGTGATACGGAACTGCCAATTTATTCAGTGCTCATTCCTCTGTATGACGAGGACCGTGTTTGTGCGCAAATCGTAGAGGCTATGCAAGCGCTCGATTACCCAAAGCAAAAGTTGGACATCATTTTCCTCGTTGAGGCAGGAGACCACAAGACACAGTCCGCACTGGCAAACGCTGCAACGCCGCACATGCGTATTCTGGTGGTGCCTGAAGGGCACCCTCGCACGAAACCGAGAGCGCTAGGTGTCGGTCTGCGTGCGGCCCGAGGAGAGTTTCTTGTTGTTTATGACGCTGAGGATCGCCCGGAGCCGGACCAGCTGCGCAAAGCCGCAGGCCGGTTCCGAACAGCAGGTTGGAAAACGGCTTGCTTGCAAGCATCCCTGCACTTTGATCATGGTCATAACAAGTGGCTCACTCGGCAGTTCGCGCTGGAATATGCCGCGCTGTTTGATGTAATCATTCCCTATTCTGCACGGCGTAACTGGTTGTTTTCACTTGGGGGAACCTCAAACCATTTCCGCCGCGAGGCACTGGAAAGAGTGGGCGGCTGGGATCCTTTCAATGTCACCGAAGATGCAGATCTTGCCATGCGCCTTAAGCGTGCCAATTATGACATCGAATGGCTGAACAGCACGACCTATGAAGAGGCACCGGTGACCTTGAAGGCATGGATCAGCCAGCGCAGCCGCTGGCAAAAAGGCTGGATGCAGACTATCGCTGTCCATTTGCGTAATCCAGTGTCTCTCTGGCGAGAGCTGGGAGCCCGCGATACTTTGTTGTTCCTGTTAAATTTTGTTGGCGGTATCTTTTGTATGTGGGCGATGCCGTGGACACTCCTTGCGATTGCGCTCTTCGCAGCAAGCTTTTCTGCAGGCGAAATGCAAACGTGGATGAGCAGTTTCTGGGCAGGCTTGGCATTGCTAACCTTCCCGGTGGGCTTCTTGGGAGGGCTTGCGGCGTTGTGGCGCGGCGGCGTGCGGCGCGGCATTGCGGCCAAGCTTAGCGATCTGCTGTCTGTACCGTGCTACTGGCTGCTAATCTGCGGGGCGTCCTATTTGGCTGCAGCCGAATTTATCATCCGGCCACACCACTGGCGTAAAACCAGTCATGGCCATATAAGCGCATCTCGTAAAACGACTGCGCGGACAAAAGCCAGATGCGGCCAAGCATAATAGGCGGCCTACCGGCCGCTCTAACAGGTTTTTAATGAAGAGGTGGCGGGTGCGCGCCGCTAAATAGTAAGCGCGACTTCGCCACCTAGTTCAGGGAACGCCGCCTTGACGGTTGTTCCAACTGGATAATAGTCACACCCGCTAAATGATCCAGTGGTAATGAATTGCCCTTTTCGAAAGCCGCCACAATGTGTGCCAACGCTACGCGCTGCGGCAAGGTACAGCTCCAAAGGATCGCCCGCGCCATCTTGTCTTGGCCCCTTGATAATGCTCATGCCATCAATTTCCAGTTCCAACACTTGTTCGCGCTGTGCCTCAAGGCCTGGCAGCTGCACCGCACTGCCAACTACAAAACCGGTGTTTGCCAAGCGATCAGCATAATGCAAGCCAAAATCCGCCTTGCCTTGATCCTGCAACCGGCTACCCACCAGCTCCACCACCATATGAACGCTACTTACGGCATCTATCAACTCCGCATTGCTCATGTCAGGAGTGATATCGCGGCCAAGCAAGAACGCTAACTCGCACTCAATCGCCAGCGCGTGCCCCTCGCCAGCGGCAAAAAACTGCTCGCCGTTCTGGCTGATGTCACTGGTGAAAATCGGCGCAAACAATGCAGTGCCATCGCCCATAGCCGCAACCTTCCATGCGCCAATTTCGCCGCTTTGCGCTGCGATTTGCTCTTGCACATTGAGCGCGGTTTCCAAAGTCACCTCTGTTTTTGGATAGTCGCTTACCGCAAGCGGCGTTTTGCTGCGCGCAGCGGTGATTAAGTGTTCTGAAAGCCAGTTCATTATCTGCAAATTCCTATTGGTTTCCAGATGTTATTCGTAAACTGATTTGTAAAACCTGTAAATCAAACATGCAAAATTGCTGGCCGCCCGTCTTCCGCCAAGCTAACCACTCATCTCCTGCATGAGGGCTTTCTGCGTTAATTCAAGCGCTTGGAGCGTCTGAGCACAAGGGGTGTTGGCGAAAAACAGCTTCAGACAGCGCCGCGCCGCCATGACAACCGCTTCATCATGCGTCGCTGCAAACAAGCTTGCGCATGCGCGCAACTTGCGGGCATCAATTTCCTTGCCCATTAAGGCAGCGGGCGAAAGACCACCATGCCCGTTTGCCAGAGCAAAGCACTGCAACAAACGCTCGCGCAACAAGCTATCTTGCAAATAGCGCTTGGCCTCTTGCAGATCGGCAATGCCAAAATAGTCGGCAGTTGCCGAGCGGGCAAGGCAGCGAAGCTGCGGAAAGATAAACCACATCCAGTGGCTTTGCTTCGCACCCGCGCACAGCTCTTGCACGACAATGCGGTATACAGGCCGCTGCGCCCACAAAAACCGCTTTATATCTGTTGGCTCTGGTCTGGCGCTCATGTCACGGCCTCTCTTTCTCTGGCTTCACACATCTGCAAGATCAACGCCTTTAGCAAAAAGGCGATCATGAGTGCGTTAAGCAGGTGCCAAAGAAAGTGTGTGCCAACAGGCGCAGCAGTGCAAACCGCCAAATCTATTGAGCGCAAAGCAAGCGAGATAACAAAGGCCGCACCGGCAAGGCTCACCCACCAGCGCTGCGGCTTGCGAAAAATCCAGCAGATCAGCGTGTAAACGAACAGCGCGATAACAGCGGGAATGTATTGCAAGGAGCCGTTGAATGGGTCATGTGCATGCCCGTGCGGAGGGTTATTGCTGTGAGTGTGTCCCGCCTCGCTAAGAACCCCGCTGTCAGGCCAGAGCATCCAGCCAATCAGGATAAGAGCGATGATGCCACCGGGACGCAACAGCCAAGCCAGTTTCAGGCCTGTGCTGTAATGCACCGCCAAAACCACGTAAAATGCAACGAAACTCCAAATCGGAATGACATCCATATGCTCTGCCCAACTACTGGCAAAGCTATGAAACATAAAGGAGCCAACACCAATGAGGCCGATTAGGGTAGCAGCGCAAAGGAACGGTAGGTCCAACACGCGCGCCCGCCGTGCTGCCAGTATAGCCCAAGTAGCTGCCAATAAGAATGCGACGTTGGATAGCGCATTTACAGGTTCGTTCGACAGCCCGTAGGCCGTGCGCTCGCAGTATAAATCAATAAACGGGATCTCTTGCATAGTTCCCTCGCATACTCCGCAATATTAAGGAATGCTAATGGGATTCTGCGCCAAGCGGCAACAAGAAATAGTCCTAGAAAAAAGGGGAGCCACAGAGGGACCAGAGAAAGGGTAGGGCGAATTCCTCCGCCTTACCCAGTTTTTCAAGTGAAGATGGCGTCGAGGCTACCAACCTGCCTCTACATCACCCAGTTCCACCAGAATGCTCTTGCTCTGGCTGTAGTGCTGGATCGCGGCAAGGCCGTTCTCGCGGCCAATACCGGAATCCTTGTAGCCTCCAAACGGCATCTCTACCGGGGTGAGATTGTAATTATTCACCCAGCAGGTTCCGGCGTCTAGCGCATCAACAACCCTCAAGCCACGCTGCAAATCTCCCGCAAACACCCCTGCGGCGAGGCCAAAGCCGGTGGCATTGGCACGCTTAACTACTTCTTCTTCGCTTTCAAACGCGAGCACGCTCATCACCGGCCCGAAGATCTCTTCACGGGCAATGCGCATATCGTCTTGCACATCGGCAAAAATGGTTGGCTCAATGTAATTGCCATTAGCAAAACCTGAAGGCTCGGCCCGTGCGCCGCCATAAACCAGCTGCGCTCCCTCTTGCTTGCCAATGTCGATGTATTCCTGCACCCGTGCCAGCTGTGCAGCACTTACCAGCGGCCCCAACTGCACGCTTTCGTCCATAGGGTTTCCCAGCTTAATCGCTTTGGTGCGCGCGACGAGTTTTTCCAAAAATGCAGCTTTAACACTGCTTTCTACAAAAACACGCGTCCCGTTAGAACAAATCTGGCCGGTAGAATAGAAGTTGGCGTTCATTGCCGCGCCCACTGCATTGTCCAAATCTGCATCGGCAAACACGATAAGCGGGCTTTTGCCGCCCAGCTCCAGCGTTGCCGGCTTCAGTCCTGCTGCGGCCAGCTGTGCCACCTTAGTACCAGTAGGCACTGAGCCGGTGAGTGACACTTTTGCTACTCTCGGGTGGGAGACAAGCGCCGCCCCGGTTTCACCAGCCCCTTGCACCACGTTAAACACCCCGTCCGGCAAACCGGCTTCCTTGAATATCTCTGCCAGCTTGAGCGCGGTGAGTGGGGTCATTTCCGATGGCTTGAAAATCATTGCATTGCCTGCTGCAAGGCATGGTGCAGCCTTCCATGCGGCAATCTGGATGGGGTAGTTCCATGCGCCGATGCCAACGCATATCCCAAGAGGTTCAGGTTTCACCAGTGCAAATGAATTGCCAAGGGCGATGTGTTGGCCGGTCATTGTCGCGGCAATGCTGGCGAAATATGCAAGCGCCTCAGCACCCGAAGCAGCATCTGCAACCAGAGTTTCTTGCAGCGGTTTGCCGGTGTCCAGCGTTTCCAGCTGCGAGAGTTCGCGGTTCCGCTCTTGCATGATCTGCGCGGCCTTGTTCAAAACAGCAGCCCGCTGCGCTGGTGTGGAGGTGCGCCATTGCTGAAAGCCGGTGTCTGCGGCTTCAATCGCTTGTGCAACGATAGCTTCAGTGCCAGCGTGCACTTGCGCAATCACCTCGTTTGTTGCCGGATATCGGCTCTCGATCAGTGCGCCGCTTGTGTCTTCGATGTATTTTCCGCCAATGAAATGGGAGGCGGTGGGTTGTGCTTGCAGTTGCATTGGTATTGCTGCCTTGTTCTTTGAGTATTTGCGGCGTGCGGGGCCAGTCACTACGCCCGGTGCTGTCGTTATATGTCTAGTGTTCGCCGCGCGGTTTAGCGCTGGGCGCTCTGCCACTGCGGGTGCTGCCAATAACGCGCCCCCGCCGCAGGTGCCAGCTGCTTGCCCAGAATATGATCGGCAATCTTCTCACCCACCATTAAGCTCGGCCCATTCAGATTGCCATTGGTAATCTGCGGGAAAATCGAGCTGTCAGCCACCCGCAGCCCTTGCGTACCAATGACCCGCCCTTGCGGATCAACCACAGCGTCGCTGTCATCCGCATTGCCCATTTTACAAGTGCCACAGGGGTGGAACGCACTTTCCACATGCTCCTTGATGAAAGCATCAAGCTGTGCATCGCTCTTTACTTTCGCCCCCGGCTGAATTTCTTTGCCGCGATAGGGAACAAAGGCGTCTTGCCCGAATATTTCACGTGTAAGCCGGATAGCTTGCCGGAAGTCCCGCCAATCCTCATCGCAGCTCATATAATTGAAATGCACCACTGGCTTTTCAAAGGGGTCGGCGCTGGCAAGCTTCACAGTGCCGCGCGATTTGGAGCGCATTGGTCCCACATGCGCTTGGAAACCATGCCCCTCGGCCGCCGCCTTCCCATCATAACGCACGGCGAACGGCAGGAAATGATACTGGATGTCGGGGTAGGGCACGCCAGCAGCCGAGCGAATAAAGGCACAGCTTTCAAAATGGTTTGTGGTGCCAAGGCCGGATTTCCCAAACAGCCACTGAGCCCCAATACGAGCTTTGCTCCATATATTCCAGTAGTTGAACAAGGTAATAGGCTTGGTGCAGGCCTGCTGAATGTAAAGCTCCAGATGGTCTTGCAGGTTACGGCCAACGCCCCTGCGCTCGACAATCGTGCGGATGCCCAGTTCTTGCAGTGCTTGCCCATCCCCAATCCCTGAATGCAGGAGAATGCGCGGTGAGTTTATGGCCGAAGCGCTTAAGATGATCTCTTTGCCCGCACGCAGCCGCTTGATCTCGCCCCCATGCTCATATTCCACGCCCACCGCCTGCGTGCCCTCAAACAGCACCCGCAAAACCTTGGCCCGCGTTATGACGCTGAGGTTGTCGCGCTGCATTGCCGGCCGCAAATAGGCATTGGCCGCCGACCAGCGCCGCCCGCCATGCACGGTCATCTCCATATCGGCAAAGCCTTCCTGCCGATAGCCGTTGTAGTCGTCGCTGTGGCCATAGCCCGCCTGCACACCGGCATCGATGAACGCATCATAAAGCGGGCTCCACTTGCTGCCCCGTTGCACATACATGGGCCCACTGCGCCCGCGTGAGGTATCAGCACTTCCGCTCACGTTTTCCAAACGCTGGAAATAGGGCAACACATCAGCATAGCCCCAGCCCTTTGCACCCATCTCCTGCCAGCGCTCATAATCAAGCGCATGACCGCGCACATAAACCATACCATTGATGGAGGAAGAGCCGCCCAACACCTTACCTCGTGGTAAGGCCAGTTGACGCCCGCCCAGATGGGTTTCCTCTCCGCTGGTGTAGCCCCAATCATAACGTCTCATGTTCATCGGATAGGAAAGCGCCGCAGGCATTTGGATAAACGGGCCCGCGTCGCTACCGCCAAACTCCAGAACAATAACCTTGTTGGCGGGATTCTCGCTGAGGCGATTGGCGATAACACACCCAGCCGAGCCTGCCCCAACAACAATATAATCAGCAATCATCTACTTATCTTTCTGCTAATGAAATAAATGGGGTTTGCGCGTGTCCTCAAACTCTGCTGCGCGCGCTCTTCAGGCTCATCTGCACATAATCTGCCACCAGCGCGGCCGCACTGCTACCGACAAGTCCCCCGCCCACAAGCGCCCGCTGTAGCCAAAGCCCGTCGATCATTGCCGCAGTGCCTTCCGCGGCGCGGCGGGCATCTTCTTCCGCCAATAGCTGCCGGAATTCCGCCCGTAGCTTGAGCACCAACCGCCGCTGATAGATGCGCAACAAGCGGTTGGTTTGCGGTTCGTTACGCGCTTCGGCATAAAACGCCAGCCATGCGGATATGACACCGGGCTGAAATTGTTCATCGCTAAAGTTTGTTTCCACAAGCGTTAAAACGCGCTGCAGTGGCCCCTCTACATTTTGCAGCGCTTCGTTCACCTGCCGCGAAAGCTCAAGCAACAGGTGGGTAATGGTGGCGTTGAACAATCCTGCTTTTGAGCCGAAATAGTGATGCGGCAATCCGGCAGACACGCCCGCATTTCTGGCGATTTGGGCCATTGTCACTTTGCCGTATCCACATTCGTGAATGGCGGCAATTGTTGCCTCAATGATAGACGATTTTCGCTCGTCCTCATGACCAACCTTCGGCACGGATTTTCCCCCTCATTATTTTTAATTGAACGGTCAATCAATAATTTCCGATAGGACTACAGCATTTTTCCGCAGTTTCAAAGTATATTTTTTGTGTCAATGTCAATCGCGGATGATATAAGGCAGGTCGCACGACAAATTTCAGCGTTCTATGCTATGGTATAAATGGATTTTACATTGGATTTATGTCAGAGCGGCACCACTTATTTGTCGATGCGACAAAATATAATTCAAGAGGTGAACACAGTTGGGGAGAAGTAAATTGGGAAATACTAAGGTGTTTTTGAAAAATACTATTCTTGGTCTTGGGGCGTTGGTTTTCGCCTCTGGCGCAGCAGCTGCAGCCGAGCCTAAAAGCTGCCAGACCCTACGTTTTTCGGATGTTGGCTGGACAGACATTACAGCAACGACTGCCGTAGCGACAACCCTGTTCGACGCTCTTGGCTATACTACGCAGACCAAAGTACTTTCCGTTCCTGTTACTTATACATCACTTGCCAATGGCGATATCGACGTCTTTCTTGGCAACTGGATGCCAACTATGGAAGCAGATTTGGCACCTTACCGTGAGGCGGGAACCGTTGAAACCGTTGCTGTTAACCTGACCGGTGCAAAATACACGCTGGCTGTGCCTAAATATGCTTATGACGCTGGCCTGAAAGACTTTGCCGATATCGCCAAGTTCAAAGATGCCCTTAAGGGCGAGATCTACGGCATCGAAGCCGGCAACGATGGCAACCGCCTGATCCTTGATATGATCAAAGCTGACACGTTCGGCCTTGGCGAGTTTGAGTTGGTGGAATCTTCCGAAGCGGGAATGCTGTCGCAAGTTGCTCGTGCCACGCGCCGCGAAAAGCCAATTGTCTTCCTTGGCTGGGCACCGCATCCGATGAATTCCAACTTCGAAATCGAATACTTGTCAGGTGGCGATGATGTGTTCGGACCGAACTTTGGCGGCGCAGATGTGCACACCAACACCCGCGCCGGTTTTGTCAAAGAATGCGCCAACGCTGGCAAGCTGGTTCAGAATCTTAAATTCACCCTCGCCATGGAAAACGAGATCATGAACGCGATCTTGAATGACGGCGAAGACGCATCGGATGCTGCGAAGGCGTGGCTGAAAGCCAACCCGTCCGCATACACTCCTTGGCTTCAAGGCGTGAGCGCGCTCGACGGCGGTGATGCAGCCGCAGCAGTGGCCAAGGCGCTAGGCAACTAGCGCCTAGTTAAGGCAAGCCAATCAAACACGTGGGGGCGCACTCTTTAAAACTTAAAGGGCGCGCCCACGCCTATTGGCAATAGCAATATTGTAGAGCCGCACAATGCGGCCCCGGAATACTAAAACCATAGGAGGGCTAAGAATTCCCTCCGTAAGAGGTCGTTTTGGACTGGTTGACTGAAGATAAACTGCCCATAGGCAAATGGGCGAAATATGCCGTGGATTGGCTGACACAAAACGCCGCCGGCTTTTTTGATGCACTTTCCCTTGCAATCGAAGGTATGATCGAAGGCGTTATCTGGCTGCTACAAGCGCCGAGCCCGCTCGTCATGGTTGCCCTTGTTACGGCCTTGGCCTTTGCCGCCAAGCGCACCATCTGGTTTTCAGGTTTTGTACTGCTCTCGCTCCTGCTGGTCATCAACCTTGGCTACTGGGAAGAAACCACTCAAACGCTTGCGCTTATTCTCTGCTCAACATTTATCTGCATGCTGGTAGGCGTGCCGGTCGGGGTTGTGTGTGCGCACTCAGCGCGCTTTTTTGCGTTAGTTCGCCCTGTTCTGGATCTCATGCAGACGATCCCGACATTCGTCTATCTTATTCCGGCACTTATTCTTTTCGGCCTTGGTGTTGTGCCCGGTCTGGTGTCCACGGTCATCTTTGCACTGCCCGCTTCAATCCGCTTGACCCAGTTGGGCATAGCCTCCACGCCTGCGCATCTTTTAGAAGCCGGTGAAGCGTTTGGCGCCACCTACTGGCAAAAGCTCTGGAAGATCGAGCTGCCCTACGCCCTGCCAAATATCATGGCAGGTCTGACGCAGACCATCATGCTCTCTTTGTCTATGGTGGTTATTGCCGCCCTTGTTGGCGCGGATGGGCTCGGCGTTCCAACTCTGCGTGCACTGAACACGGTAAACATCGCCAAGGGCTTCGAGGTTGGTCTCGTAATTGTTCTGTTGGCAATCATGCTTGATCGCTTCTTCCGCAACGATGAAAAAGGAGGGCGTTGATATGAGCCGTCCTGCCGTTTCCTTTGAAAACCTCTCCATCATCTTTGGCGAAAAAGCAAAAACCGCGCTGCCCTTGCTGGATGCTGGCCAAGACCGCGACACCATCAAGCGGGAAAGTGGCCAGCTTGTCGGCGTTGCCGATGTCAGCTTTGATGTGATGCAAGGCGAGTTGCTGGTGCTTATGGGCTTGTCCGGTTCAGGTAAATCCACCTTGCTGCGGGCCGTGAACGCCCTAAACAAGCCTGTGCGCGGTCGCGTGTTGCTGCACACTGAAGCAGGTAGTGTTGACCCCGGAGCCTGCAGCACGGCAGAGCTGCGCGGTTTGCGCCGTCAGCGCATCGCCATGGTGTTCCAGCAGTTTGGCTTGCTGCCTTGGCGCACGGTGATTGACAATGTTGCCTTCGGGCTTGAGCTCTCCGGCCTTTCGAAGAAGCAGCGCCGCGCCAAGGCGCACGAACAACTTGAGTTGGTGGGCCTGCAAGGGTGGGGGGATAAATACCTCAATGAGCTTTCCGGTGGTATGCAGCAGCGCGTCGGGCTGGCTCGTGCCTTCGCAACGGATGCAGACATTCTCTTGATGGACGAACCGTTCTCTGCGCTGGATCCGCTTATCCGTGCCCACTTACAGGACGAACTGCTCGCGCTACAGGAAAAGCTGCACAAAACCATTATCTTCGTCAGTCATGATCTGGATGAAGCTGCCAAAATCGGCAACCGCATCGCCATTATGGAAAGTGCGCGCCTCGTCCAGATCGGCACCCCGCAAGAGATTGTTGCCAATCCGGCAGATGACTACGTTCGTTCATTTGTAGCGCATATGAACCCACTAGCCGTCTTACATGCTCAAGATGTAATGCGCCGACAAACTGGTGCGGTGCCATTGACCGCGGCCACTGCGGCGTCCACTGCAGTGCTGCAAGACGTGCTGGACCTGATGGCAAGGCTTGGCGGTCCTGTCTATGTTTGCGAAGGAGACAGCTGCTTGGGCGTAATAGATCAGGAAGCCGCCTTGGCGGCGCTGACAGGGCACCGTAACAGTGCCATCGAAAAGGTAAGTTGATAAGCAAGTTCTTAAAACGAAAAGGGCCAGAACCGCTTGTGGTTCTGGCCCTTTTTGTTGCTCTGAAAGGCGTTAGCCTGCGCGAACCTGCGCCACAAAAGCGTCCACAGCACTGTTGAGCTGTTGCGCCTGCGAGGACAGCACAGAGGCCGCCTGCAAGGTTTGCTCCGCAACCCGCCCGCTTTCGCTGGCTGCACCCTGTACCTCGGTTACAATGCTGGATACTTCCTGCGTGCCCAAGGCCGCTTGCTGCGCGTTCTGCGAAATCTCTTGGGTTGCCGCGCCTTGTTGCTCTGCGGCCGCTGAGATTGCGGTGATATTGTCAGAGATTGTAAACACCTGCTTGCTAATACCCTCGATCGCCTCAACACTCAGCTGGGATACCTGTTGCATCTCGCTGATGTACTTGGCAATATCCTGAGTAGCATTGCTGGTCTGGCCCGCAAGGCCTTTGACTTCGCTGGCAACCACAGCAAAGCCGCGCCCCGCCTCGCCAGCGCGTGCCGCTTCGATTGTCGCGTTCAGAGCCAGCAAATTGGTCTGTTCGGCAATATCGTTGATAAGCTCGACTACTTCGCTAATCCGCTCAGTTGCAGTACGCAGTTGCTGCACTTGGGCCATGGATTTTTTAGCGTCATCATTGGCAGCTTGGCTCACTTGCGAGCTTTGATTGATCTGTTCAGCCACTTCTTGAATGGTGGCAGAAAGCTCTTCACTCGCTCCGGCCACTGTGTTCACACTGGTGGAGGCCTGTTCAGCCGCACCTGCCGCACCAACAGCCTGCGCACTGGTCTCTTCAGCCACACCAGACATGGTGTTGGCGCTGGATTCCAGCTGCTCAGCCGCCGCGCTAACACTTTGCACAATATGCCCAACCTGCTGTTGGAAATCTGTGGCCAGCTGGTTGAGCATCTCGCGTTTTTCCGCTTCCGCTTCGGCTTTTTGCTGTTCGTTCTTCTTTTGTAGTTCGCGGTTTTCAATTGCATTGTGCCTAAACACCGCCAGTGCATCGCGCATGCGGTTTAATTCGACGTATGCGATCTCTGGGATATCGGCTTCTACATCCCCTTCCGCAACGGCACTCATGGAACGAACCAGCTTGTTTACTGCGCTGTTGCTGCTCATAAGTAACAACGTCATGAGCACAACGACAAATCCGATGCCCAGACCGGCCTCAAGAATGACCAAGTATAGATGATCTTCGGCAGCCGTTTTCAATTCGGCAAGCGAGTCATGAAGGGCCTGACTAAGCTCGCTTTCAAAGCCTTTGAGCAAGTTTAGTTTCTTTGAGATTGTGCTGAACCAGTCCTCTGCAGCAAGCCGTGCAGCTGAGGAACCGTCTATGGCGATAATTTGCTCGCGCATGTCACGAACTTGCCGACTGATCGGTTCGTTGAGCAGCGCATTCAGTCGCTCAACCTTGTCTTCATTGGCAAAGGCGCGAAACACCTCAAAATAGGTATTCTGCTCATCTATCATCTGGTTGAATTTGCGAAGGTCTGCCGCCTCAGGGGTGGCTGCGCCAAGAATGCTGGCGCCAACGGCCCTCTCAATCCCGCCGCGTTCCTTCCCCTGCAAGAAAGCCGTATAGGCGGTGTAAAGGCGGGTCACTTCGGCAGAAGAGGACGCGGTCGCTGAATCTTGGATCAAACCCAGCATATCCCCGTTTAATCCAGTGTAAAACGCAACGGCTTTGCTTGCGCTTATGGTTTGCTCTTCAACAGCGCTACGGATGCTGTCAAGCTTTGCCAATTCTCGCCGTACCTGCTCAAAGGCCCTGCGATAGTCTGCCGGGAGTTCTTCAAAGTGTGAACTAGCGGCGGTTTCTAGCAGTCGCGCATGGGCGGTGTCGGTCGCCTGCTTCTGTTTCGCCAGCGTTTGTGCAAAGGCTTCGCCCTTACTGGCAAGATAACCTGCCGAGGCGCCGCGTTCTTTTTGTTGCTCGTGCACAGCCTCGCTGATGCGGATCGCTATCTCGGTAATCTCTGCAAGTTGCTCTGAGTTTTGAGCGATGCTGCGGCTTTCTAGTATCTGCTGACTAGAAAACAACACCGACAAGCCTAAAGGGATAAGAATTACGACGCCTAATAAATGCGACAGGTGGAGCCCTTTAAGAACTCTAAGTAAGGTAGTCATAGTTTTGTCTTCCTGCATGATCAAAATAAATGAATCACGCTCATCAAAATGGGGGTGGGAAGACTATTTCAATCCTCTAATTAAAATTCAACATCAAAATTAGTCTATATTAATAATAATAAGGAAGCCTTTGTTTTATGTGCGATGTTTCATCCTTTGAGATATTTAAATAAGTAGTATGCACAATAGAAAATTCACCATGCATACTACATGATTGTACGCCTCTTTAGTTATATGCCCTTAAACAAAGCGCTTATTGTCAAAAGCCCCCATGCGGATGCCAATGCCCAATATGCATATGTAGAGATTACAGGAATGTGCACACCAAACCCAACACTGGCGATGGAGAGGGCACCAAGCAGCAGGGCAATAAAAAACGCAAGTAGTGAGGGGGCCGACAAACGCATGAAAAATTCTCCTTTATAAAGCAATGCCACACGCAATTAGCCTCTCTAATCGCGCGTAAGCCTCTGCGTCACCTTTGTCTAGTCATTCAACACTTATGCGAAACTGGAGACGCTATACTACAGCGCGGAGGCTGCATCGGCTTTGATATTCTATAGAAATGATTTCTTTTGCGGAAGGCGCTACGTCCGCCCCGACACTCAGAAAACCAGCGGAGCAAGGCGCTTTTTCGGTGCTTCCCACTGGCAATTTCGACAAAAAGTGGTTAGGAGCGGTGCAACCTCAGTTTTCTTGTTAATGCTGGCCTGCGCCGCGCTGTTCATGCGTATCTCGCTGCCGCATCAAAGCCGGAGCGCGACCAAGCAGATCTCGCAGCTCCAAGGAGATCCAGATGAGTGCAACCAGCACCGCGCAGCCCTATAAAACCCGCCGTACCTTCGCCATTATCTCTCACCCCGATGCCGGTAAAACCACGCTGACAGAAAAACTGCTGCTTGGCGGTGGCGCGATCCGCGCTGCCGGTCAGGTGCGCGCCCGCGGCGAGCGCCGCCGCGCCAGATCAGACTGGATGAAAATTGAGCAGGAGCGCGGTATCTCTGTTAGCTCATCGGTCATGACCTTCGAGCGCGATGGCTACACCTTCAACCTGCTGGATACCCCGGGCCACGAAGACTTCTCTGAGGATACGTACCGCACATTGACAGCCGTTGATGCTGCTATCATGGTCATTGATGCCGCAAAAGGCATTGAGACCCAAACTCGCAAACTTTTCGAAGTCTGCCGCTTGCGCGATATCCCGATCATTACATTCATTAACAAGATCGATAGGGAAGGCCGCAACACGCTGGAAATCCTTGACGAGATCCAAGAGGCACTGGCCCTTGATGTAACGCCAATGGCATGGCCGGTGGGCATGGGCTCGGATTTCTTCGGCGTCTACGATCCGCTTGGCAAGCGTTACTTCACCTCGACCGAGGGCCGGACAGGCGCATTCGACGAGCTGAAGCAGCTGTCAGGCCCGGATGATGAAGTCCTCACCTCCACCGTTTTTGAAAACGTGCTTGCCGAGCTGCAAGAGAACGTGGAGATGGGGCTCGAGCTTTACCCTGAATTTGATCAGGAAGCCTTCCTGGAAGGGCACCTTACTCCGGTGTTCTTCGGCTCTGCCTTGAAAGATTACGGCATTGATCAGGTGCTGGATTTCATTGCTGCATACGCGCCGGCTCCCCATTCGCAGCCAGCCACCGGCGGGCGTACAATTGTGCCAGAAGAAAACAAAGTCACCGGCTTTGTCTTCAAAGTACAAGCAAACATGGATCCAAAACACCGCGACCGCATCGCCTTTGTGCGTCTGTGCTCTGGTACCTTCAAGCGCGGCATGAAGCTGAAACACGTGCGCGCAGGCAAGCCAATCACCGTCTCTGCGCCAATCTTCTTCTTTGCAGAAGAGCGGGAGCTGGCAGAAAAAGCCTATCCGGGTGATGTGATCGGCGTGCCAAACCATGGGCAACTGCGTGTTGGTGACACCTTATCCGAAGGGGAGGAAATCCACGTCACCGGCCTGCCGGCCTTCGCTCCGGAAATCCTGCGCCGCGTCCGCCTCTCCGATACCATGCGTGTGAAGCAGATGCGCCGTGGGCTGGAAGACTTGGCCGAAGAGGGGCTGGTGCAGATTTTCAAGCCAGCCATCGGCACCAACTGGATTGTGGGCGTCGTTGGGGTGTTGCAGCTTGATGTGGTGGTGGACCGGTTAAAGGCGGAATACCAAACTGAGATCAGCTTTGAAACTGCCATGTACAACACCGCCCGCTGGATTGAATGTGATGACAAGCTCAAACTGGACCGCTTCTTAGAGGCTAACCGCGCCCACGTGGCAATGGACCGTGACGATCGTCCGGTTTATCTCTTCAAAAACGCTTGGGAGGTAAGCTACATCTCCGAGAAAAATACAGATATCCGTTTCCGCGAAACCCGCGAAATCGTCCATACCTCGTAAAGTCAAAAGCGCGCTGCAAAAGGTTTAACTATGAAAGATCCAGCTCTTGAAACACTGCTGCTGCCCTTGCAAAACGAGGCGGTAGCAATGCCCACAAGCGGCGCGGTGTTTCTGCGCGCCCGCATGGGGTCACCAATGCGCTCGCTTGACGCAGCCAACCTCCTTTGTCAGCAAAGCTTTGCGCCAGACAAAGATGCTTTGGAAGTTGCAGGCTTTAGCGTGAGCGAGGAGCTGCCGCAATCTGCGCCTTTGGTGTTGGTGCTGCCACCGCGCCAACGCGGTGAGGCCCGCGCATTACTTGCAAAGGCTGTCGCCCTTGCAAAGCCTGTGAGTGGGGTAGTCGTTGCTGCTGTGACCAACACCGAAGGGGCAAAAACGGCTGAAGGTGATCTGGCCAAGCTGCTGCCGCTTGCCGGCAAGCTTTCCAAAAACAAGTCCCGTGTGTTCTGGGGGCAGGCGCAAGAGGTGGATGAGGCGTTGCTTGCCCAGTGGGTCGGGCTGGACGCGCCGCGCGACATTCTAGATGGCCGTTTCCGCTCTCGCCCGGGCCTGTTTGCATGGGATCATATCGATCCAGCCTCGCAACTGCTTGTAAACACGTTGCCTACCAATCTATCCGGCGTGGGCGCAGATCTTGGCGCTGGCTTTGGTGTGCTTGCAGCAGAAGTGCTGCGCAAATGTCCAAAAGTAAAAATGCTGGATCTTTACGAGGCCGAGAAACGGGCTCTCGATCTTGCTCGCGATAATATCGAGGCAATGCAAAGCGAAGCCCTGCGCGAGTATTACTGGCAGGATGTCACCAAGGGGCTGCGCAAGCCCTATGATTTTATCGTGTCTAACCCGCCGTTTCATACCGGCAAGGCAGACAGGGCCGATCTGGGGCAGGGCTTTATCCGCGCAGCGGCCCGCGGTCTGCGTGTGGGCGGCCATCTTTGGATGGTGGCAAACCGCCATTTGCCCTATGAGGATACGCTGGACAAAACCTTCGGCAGCTACAAAATCCTGGCAGATGAAGGCGGCTACAAGGTCATCCATGCCATCAAGGCGGGGCGCTAGGGGCAGCCATGAAGCTGGCAAAGCATCTCGCCAATCTTGGCTATGGCAGCCGCAAAGAAATGGCACTGGCGATTAAAAACGGTTGGATAACAAACGCGCAAGGCGCGCGCTTGCAAGAGGGGCAGCCCTTCACTCATGCCGACATACGTTTGGATGGTGCGCCGCTTGATCCCCCATTAGGCAGCTTGATCATGCTGCACAAGCCCGTTGGCTATACCTGCTCCACCAAGGATCACGGCGCGTTGGTCTATCAGCTTCTGCCCGAAAGGTTCTTGCGCCGTAAGCCACCGGTCTCAACCATCGGCCGCTTGGATAAGGATACCTCCGGCCTCTTGCTGCTGACCGACGATGGCAAGCTGCTGCATAAAATTATCTCTCCGAAGTCAGACCTGCCCAAAACCTACGAGGTGACACTGGATCGCCCTTTGCATGGTGAGGAAGTTCAGCTGTTTGCCAGTGGTACGTTGCTGCTAAATGGAGAAACCACGCCGCTTAAACCGGCGGAAATGGAAATCATTTCATCTCACCAAGCGCGCGTGACCATTACAGAAGGCCGCTATCATCAGGTGCGGCGCATGTTCGCCGCCACAGGCAACCATGTTTCCAAACTGCATAGAAGCAGGATCGGAACCTTGTCTCTGGCTGACCTTGAGCAAGGCAAGTGGCGTCTCGTTCAAAAGCAGGGTTTATTCTGAGTTTGAATCTCAATAGGTATTGTAACTATCAGAAATAACTGATGAAATATAGATACCTAATCAAATGAGATTAAAATGCTACGCAAAACTATTACCCTGATTGGGGCGCTTGTTCTGCTTGCCGCTTGCGGACCGAAAAGCGCCTTTGACAGCCTAAGACCAGAAAAACTGGAAGACCTAAACGCCAAATACATGGCCAATGCGCGCATGTTACGCAAAAATCTCTCTGGAAATACGCTCCAATCGTGGACCAATGGGCACGGCACCCAGATTGAATACTACAAGCCTAATGGTAAGACATACCTTCTTTACCCAGGTAATTCCAAAATTCTGGTTGGAGACTGGAAGACCGTCGATAGCAAAGAGGGTGTAAAGGTATGCTTCCGCTATCCTGGTGCCTATAATAAAGTGACAGGCAAGTATACATATAAGTGGAATTGCGGAAGCGGCAGCAAAATTTTCTTTAGGTCGAGCGAAATTCGCAAAGGTGATGTGCTGAAGCTTTCAACAAAACGTAAGTTGCCACAAAAACTCTCTGGAGGCGGGCAGGTCTTCATAGAAGAACTGATGCCAGTGTTTAATCCAGGCGGCAAGCTTACTGCAAACCAAGCTTGTAAATGGCTTGCTGACACTTGTACAAAGTAGAAAACCACGACAAGAGGAGCGGTGCAAATGCGCCGCTCTTTTACTAGAAAATGCGTCAGAAATTGCCCACCAGCAAGAGTATTCCTGCTATGTTCTAAAGCTATTTTTTTAGGGGGGAAATGGAGCGGGTGAAGGGAATCGAACCCTCGTCTTAAGCTTGGGAAGCTTCTGCTCTACCATTGAGCTACACCCGCCTGCAAGAAAGGCACAATAGCCAAACAAGTGGGTAAGTCAATGCCTTAGCCGCATCTCGTCCCCACGATTCTCCAGATTTCCCTCCCAGTCTTGTCACAAGTTCGCTACTTGGCAACGTCATGTAGGGGTGCTAGCTCTTGATAAGGTGATCGCGAAAAAACTTCTGGCGCAAGATGTTGGAGATAAAGCGAAGACAGCGAAGCGGGGAAACATGATCGACAGTCAGATGCGCAGGCTAATCGACCCACCGTTAAACCGTGCCGGGCAGAAATTGGCCGCTACCGGTTTATCAGCCAATGCCATGAGCGCGTTTGGCTTGCTGTTTGGGCTTGCTGCTGCTATCGCGATCTACGCGGGGGCTTTTTCCTTGGCGTTCTTGTTGGTCGTGCTCAACCGATTGGCAGATGGGCTGGATGGGGCGATTGCAAGGGCCACTCGAAAAACGGACCTGGGCGGTTTTCTTGATATCATTTTTGATTTTTGCTTTTACGGTGCTGTGCCACTCGCTTTTGCGCTGCACGCCCCCGGGCACAACGCTTTGGCTGCATCAGTCTTGCTGGCCAGCTTTTACCTGAATGGATCGGCTTTTCTAGCCTTTGCCCTGTTTGCACAAAAGCACGGATTGGAAACGGCAGCGCAAGGGCAAAAGTCGTTTTACTACCTCGCCGGACTTGCGGAAGGTACCGAGACAATCCTCGTCTTTTTGTGTTTCTGCTTGTGGCCGCAGCACTTCTCGCTAATTGCACTTGCCTTTGCTATGCTGTGCTTGCTCTCGTCACTGGCGCGTATAATGCAGGTGGCGCATCTCTTGCATTCGCGCGGCGCATAGGCTACGCCGAAAAGACACGCTCTCGTTTGTAAGTGTACCTCTTTTTGGGAGACTTTTATGTATCGCTCAATCACCCGCGACGTTCAAATTACTGTAGAACCCAAATTTCTCGCGGATGAATCCGAGCCAGCCGAGCAGCAGTATTTTTGGTCCTACACCATTGCCATTGCAAATTTGAGCACAGAGGCGATTAAACTGCGCCGCCGCGCGTGGACCATCATCGATGCGCGTGGACACAAACGGGAAGTTTCTGGTGTTGGTGTCGTCGGTGAAGAGCCGGTTATCGAACCCGGTGACACGTTTGAGTACACCTCCGGTTGCCCACTCTCGACCTCATCGGGCATCATGTCGGGCAGTTACACGATGCAAAGCGAAACCGGCGAGACATTTTCTGTCGAGGTGCCGACATTTTCGCTCGATACCCCGGAGAGCCAACGCGTCCTAAACTAATTTGTATCCAATCGTTTTAAGGGACTATGCTGTTAAAACTGGATCACGTCCAATTGGCCATGCCAGTGGCAGGCGAGCCTGCCGCCCGGAAATTCTACGCCGACACATTAGGCCTAAACGAAGTTACAAAGCCGGAAAACCTCGCCAAGCGGGGCGGATGCTGGTTTGAAAAAGGATCGGTCAAGCTTCACCTTGGCGTGATGCGGGAATTTCAACCAGCGACCAAAGCGCACCCTGCCTTTATTGTTGCGGATTTGCAGGAGCTACGCCACCGCCTGCAAGCAGCGGGCTATCTTTGCACTGATGATGAACCGTTGGCCGGATTTAACCGCACGTATGTTGCGGATCCTTTTGGCAATCGCATCGAGTTAATGCAGCCTTTAGAGGCAACTTAGATTGGGATAGCCGGCAAAAAACAAAGGGCCTGATGCAATCAGACCCTTGGTTTTTTTTGCGTTCGCAGGCACTACGGCACTCCGCAACACTGACATCCTGCTGCAAAACTATATTTGCCGATAGCGAGCTTGCGCACCGCGTTCGATGGCGGCGACGCTGAGCTTGTCCAGATTAAACGCATCGCGCAAAATTTGCAGCATCCGCAGTTCTTCCTGACGCACCTGCAGATCAGCGGCAGCCACCTCGACACCCAGCGCATAGGCGGTATCGCGCAGCTTTTCTGGAATGGAGCGCGCAACCAGTGCAACTGTATCCTGCAAACCGTTTTCTGCGGCCATGCGATCACCGCAAGCCTCGCAAACATGCACCAACTGCTCTGCATCAAAGTCGCGGAACACCGGAAGTGCTGAGACCACATCGCCGATGCTGCGCAGCTCCGGGTCGGTCATGCGGCTATCGGCCGCCGACACCAGCACCATGACGTGGATCAGCGCTTCTTCTGTTGAAAGGAGCTCGGTCATTTATCTCTCTATATTTTATGGCCCCGTCATTTCGGCAGCCTGCCCAAAAGTGCCCGCCCCCTACGCTTTTATCGTATCAAGCCCTAAGCGCGAGCGTTGAGTATAGTTTAGGTAGCGGTTCTGAGCTATTCAAGGCCTATCACCAAACTTAAAGCACCCGCCTGCATTGACTAGCCCATTGGAACTAAATATGGTCGCGCTGCTTGGCGCATAGACTAAGAGAACTGGTGTTTTTTCGCTCCGGTCCCTCTGGCCCCAAGCGACAATCTACAACCACTTATTCAACTATCGGATGGTTTAACACCATGACTACCAACAGTTTGCCCACTCTCGACCTCACCCCAGAGCTTATCGAGGCGGCACAGGTTTCTAAAGCCTGGCCGTTTGAGGAGGCACGCAAACTGCTCAAACGTCTGGAAAAGAAACCTAAGGACGGGCCGGTGATCTTCGAAACCGGTTATGGCCCTTCTGGTTTGCCGCATATGGGCACATTTGGCGAGGTTGCCCGCACCACCATGGTGCGCACCGCCTTTCGTTTGCTCACGCAAGACAAGGTCCCGACCAAGCTGCTCTGTTTCTCCGATGACATGGACGGCTTTCGCAAAGTACCAACCAACGTGCCAAATCAGGAGCTGCTTGCGCAATTTATCGGTAAGCCACTCACCAGCGTGCCAGATCCATTCGGTGAATACGAAGGCTTTGCGCAGTCCAACAACGCAAAACTCATGGCGTTTTTGGATAAGTTTGGTTTCGAATACGAATTTGCCTCGGCCACAGATTACTACACTTCTGGCCGTTTTGACGCTGCGTTGCTGCGCATGTTGGCGGTCTATGACAAGGTTATGGCAATCATTCTGCCAACGCTGGGAGAAGAACGTCAGGCGACCTATTCGCCATTCTTGCCAGTTTGTCCGCGCACCGGAATTGTGCTGCAGGTGCCAATGGTCGATCGCGACCTGGAAAAAGGCACAGTCACCTATATCGATCCTGAAACACAAGAGCGTGTGGAAGTGCCGGTTACCGGTGGCCACGTAAAATGCCAATGGAAGGCAGATTGGGCCCTGCGTTGGTACGCTCTTGGTGTTGACTATGAAATGGCAGGGAAAGACCTGATCGACAGTGTGAACCTATCGGGCAAAATCTGTAAGGTATTGGGAAATCCGGCACCTGAAGGCTTCAACTACGAGCTGTTCCTTGATGAAAAGGGCCAGAAAATATCCAAATCCAAAGGCAATGGCCTGACTATGGAGGAGTGGCTCACCTACGCCTCCCAGGAAAGCCTGTCACTGTTCAACTTCCAAAAGCCGAAGACCGCGAAAAAGCTGTATTTTGACGTGATCCCGAAGGCGGTGGACGAGTACTTCACCTTCCTTGGCAAGCTTGAGCAAATGGACGCAACTCAGCGCCTGATGAACCCGGTCTGGCATATTCACTCCGGCAATCCGCCAAAAGAGGAAATGCCAATCTCCTTCGCAATGCTGCTTAACCTGGTCTCCGTGTCAAATGCGGAGAGCAAAGATGTGCTGTGGTCATTCATCAGCCGTTATGCACCTGAGGCTTCCCCGCAATCCAACAGGATGCTGGACGAGCTGGTCGGGTATGCCTTGCGCTACTATCAGGATTTCGTCAAGCCAACCAAGCAGTACAAACAGGCTGATGAAGTTGAAATCCAGATGCTTACCAAACTGGATGATGTGCTTTCCGGCCTCCCAGCAGGCATGGATGGCGGTGACATTCAAAACGCCATCTACGAGATTGGCCGTAACATCGAGCGCTATCAAAACACGCAGAAGCTTAGCCCGGACGGACGCCCCGGCGTGGCACAAAACTTCTTCTCCGCCATCTATCAGGTGTTGCTGGGGCAGGAGAAAGGCCCGCGCTTCGGTTCCTTCATCGCCATCTATGGCATTGAGGAAACTCGTGCGTTGATTGCAAAAGCGCTTGCAGGCGAGCTTGCTAAGTGATTGAGTAGCCCCCTCGTTCGAGGGGGCTCTTTTATGCTAGCTTGGCAAATAAAATCATTGGCTTTACTGCCACTATACATTTTCGAGGGTCTGCGTGCCCGCCGTAATCAACTACGCTTACCGCCCGCAAAAGGGCCAGTTTCTGGAAGTATCGAGGGCGAGGGAGATACTCTGCGCTTATTGGTTATCGGCGACAGCTCTGTCGCTGGCGTTGGTATGGATCATACGAGCGCGGGCTTGACCGCAAGTCTGGCCGCAGACTTGAGCAAGCGCACCAAGCAGCCCGTAGAATGGCGCGCCTGTGGGGCTAACTCGGCAACCTCCGAAGACTTGCGCGTAAACGTTCTTCCCTATACCCCGCAGGAAACTTTTAGCCACATATATATCTCGATCGGCTTTAACGACTTGAAGAACTTCCGCTCCGCCAGCGCTTTTAAGCGCTCGTTTGGGGGGCTTCTTTATGGTCTGCGCACAAAGTACCCGGGCGCCAACATTTATTGGTCGAACATTATGTCGCCAAAGCAGGTGCCGGCCTTGAGCAAGGGCTTGGCGTATGTACTGTTTTTCCGCCGACAGATTATCAACAAAGTTGGCCGCACCATGTGTAACGAACGCACTGCGACACACCTTCCGGTAATGCCTAATATCGGGCCGGAGCATTTCTGTATAGATGGGGTGCATGCTTCAGTTGAAGGCAATATGCGTTGGGCTGAACATGTCGGGGCATTGATTGTGCAAAAGGAAGAAATTGCAACCAAGCCATTGCAAAGTGCTGCGCCGGAAAAGGTATCTGGCTAAGGCATCAGCAACAACGCAAAAAACACTAGAAACAACACCAAATGCACCGCACCATTTAAGATGTTGGTGCGGTTGCCACTAAACGTCACCAGCGATAGCGCCAGCGTTAGCAACAGCATCACCAGATCGGCTTCGCCTGCGCCAAGGTGCACTTCGATATCCAGAAAAGCGGCAGCAGCCAAAACGGCAGGCACGGTAAGACCAATCGTGGCCAGCGCCGAACCAAGGCAAATGTTAACCGAACGCTGCAATTGATTAGCCCGCGCGGCTTTGAAACTAGAAAGCCCTTCCGGTGTCAACACAATCACAGCCACCAGCACCCCGCCAAGCGCCGCGGGCATGGAAAGCGCCTCAAGTCCGCTCTCTGTTAAAACCGCAAGTTTTTTAGAGAGCAAAACAATCGGTAGCATGTTGGCAATCAACAACAGCGCATGCAGCCATATGGGGCCCGTGGGGCCATGGTCCTCGAAATCAAACTGCGCCTGAGAATTGTCTCCGCTGCTAAGTTGGGGCTGCTCGAAAAATGAGCGATGCCGCAAGCTCTGCACCCCTAAAAACACCAGATAAAGCGCAACAATAAGTGAGGCAAATACGATTTGCTGACTGCTCGAAAGGGTCGGCCCACTGGTGGATGTTGTAAACCGTGGCAATACCATGGAAAACACCGCCAGAGGTATCAAAACACTCAAGAAAGAACGTGCCCCTTGCGTGTTGTAGGGCTGCTCGCCATAGCGTAGCGCACCCAAAAGCAGCGACAGGCCAACCATCCCATTCATGGTGATGTTGATAACTGCGAGCATGGTATCGCGCGCCAGCTGCGGATTGTTGCTCCCCGCCAGCATCAACGCAATAATCAGCGAAACCTCGATGCCGATAACAGAAAGGGTCAAGATTAACGTGCCAAAGGGCTCTCCCAGCCGAATGGCCAGCGCATCCGCATGGCGCACCACGGCAAACGCGCACCAGATCATCATGGCAAACAGCACAGCAAAGCTGAGGGCGCGCAACCCCTTAGGCGCACTGGCTAGGACCAACTGCCCAGGCAAGGAATAAAACACTGCAAGGCACAAAAGCGCAAACGGCAGCGCAACTTCTTTGCCTAACAGTTGCAAAGGGCGGGCGAAGGCACTTACCACTGTTTGGCCCGCTCCCCATAAAGCAACCGTCCCAATTCCTCACCATTCAGGATAACCCGCTCCACCAATTCGTCATTGCTTACGTAGTGCGCGCCCTCTGGTTTGGTAATCGGTGTGCGGCCAGCGTTGAACTTGTTTAGCCGCAGCTGGGCCCGTTGCCGTTGCTTTTGCGCAGGCTTGGCAAATTGCCACTGACCAAGAAAGGCAGCGCGTGCCTTTGCGCTGAGGTCTTCAAAAAAACGGGGCGCGCCATCGGCAGGCGTGGCCCAGCCGCGCCGCACCATTTCAAGCGAGAGATCCTTCTTGCCCCGCTTGCAGATCACCCGTAGCTGCTCGTCCGCTGGTTGCTTGGGGCTATAAGCGGCGTCCCGCGCGGGCAAAAGGCAAAACAGCTGCAATCCTTCTGCAAGCGCTGCCAGTTCCGCCCGCGCGGCCAACCCGCAAGGCCACGTGCCGCCACTGCCATGCGGGCAGTTGGCATCCACATCTGGAACGTTGATATGCGCAAGTTGATACTGCCTGTCTTTTGCCAGCAGCGTCCTGCCATCAATCGCCACTGTTGTCTCCAGCAAATATCCATGTAATTGGCTGTTTAACTCTCGCAAAGGTGCATCCGAGCTAAGGGAGTACCCGCCGCGCCGGATCGTGCTTAATTGGTGTTGCTGGCGCGATTGGTTGAATGCCGGAGTGAGGCTGGCAAGCTGTAACACGCCCGCGTAGCCACGGTTTTTCTTTGTAAACTGGTCGGGAACAGCAACTGGCCGCATATGGGTTGCTGCCTTTATGCGTTTGGTTGTTGCCTCGCGCCAAAGCACGTCAGGTGTTTCCTCTGTGTTGGCTGGTGCAAACAACACGGCAGCCTGCGGGGCAAGCTGGTCGGGCTCTGCGCCTTGTCCCAGCTGGCCAAGCGTTCCCAGCCCACCGACACTCACGGCTGTTACAACAAGCGCAGTTCCTATCTGCATAGAGCAACCTCAAGCAACTTGGGAAGAAAATCCAAAAACAACAAGGGCCAGTGCCCTCAACGATTAAATATGAGCGTGCAGGCGGGGCGGTTAATCCCGGCGAAAACCAATCAAGACAAGTTTCACGAGCTGAAGGGAAAACACCAAGCGGCCAATGAAGAGTGCTCGTATGGCAAACAAATCCTTGCCAACCAACTGCTGCGACAACAACAGGACTTGCCAAAGGCAGGGCACACCCTTTAAGAAACTGCTTTCAGTTGGCAATGCTCGCCCACTGAAAGGCAAAGGCTCTATGGCACTGATCTACAAGATCGCCCCCCGCACCATGTGGGAGGCAGCAATCAAGACCGGAGTTTTCTCCGGTGCTCCCGTTGATATCGCTGATGGCTATATCCATTTCTCCACCGATGACACCTTGCAAGGCACGCTAGACAAGCATTTCGCTGGTCAGCAAGATTTGTTGCTGCTTGCATTTCGCTCTGAAGATTTCGCTCCTGATGAGTTAAAATGGGAGCCCTCCCGCGGCGGCGCGCTGTTCCCGCATCTGTATGCCCCGCTGCCAACAGCAAAGCTGTACTGGCAAAAACCAATTCCAATGAATGACGACGGCAGTCACTCTCTCCCGGAGCTTAGCCAATGACCCTACTGCGATCAGTTAACCGCCTCGGCCTCAAGGCCATGCACTGCTTAGAGCCTGAGGCCGCGCATAATCTGACTATTAAGATGTTGGCAACAGGTGTCGGCCTCTGGCCCAAGCCGGTGCAGGACCCGCGTCTGAGCTACCAACTTGCCGATCTCACCTTTAAATCCCCGCTGGGCATGGCTGCCGGCTTTGACAAAAATGGCGAGGTGCCTATTCCGCTCATGAAAATGGGCTTCGGCCATGTGGAAGTGGGCACGGTTACCCCGCTGCCCCAACCGGGCAACCCGCGCCCGCGCAACTTCCGCCTAACCGCAGATAAAGCGGTCATCAATCGTTATGGTTTCAACAACGAGGGCCATGGGGCGCTCAAGGCCCGCCTTGCCAAGCTGCCCCGCCAGCGGCCGGGCATCTTAGGTGTAAACATCGGCGCAAACAAAACCTCAGAGGATCGCGCGGCAGACTACGTCCAGGGCATCGAGGCCTTCGCCAGTGCTGCCGACTACTTCACCGCAAATATCTCTTCGCCCAACACACCGGGCCTGCGTGATCTGCAAGCAAAAGACGCCCTGACCGACCTCCTCAGCCGCACCATGGCCGCTCGCGATGCTCAAACGGCTAAAGTGGGTCGTCAAGTCCCGGTCCTGCTAAAAATCGCCCCTGATGCAGATGAAGCCCTGCTCGCAGATATTGCAGAGGTGGCACTGGCGCAAAAGGTAGATGGCCTGATTATCTCCAACACCACCATTTCCCGCCCGCCGCTCAAAGATAGCGCACAGGCGAGCGAAGCTGGCGGCCTCTCCGGCGCGCCGCTCTTCCGCCTTTCCACCATTGCACTTGCAAAAATGCGCCGCCTTGTGGGGCCTGATCTACCGATTGTCGGCGTAGGCGGCATTCACTCGGGCGAAACCGCATGGGCAAAGATTTGCGCTGGCGCTAACCTGCTTCAGCTCTATTCGGCGATGGTTTACGAGGGGCCGGATTTGGTGGCGGATATCAACGCCTATCTCCTGCAAAAAGTGCAGGAGGAGGGGCTTTCCTCCTTGCAACAGGCCGTTGGTAGCAATGCCGAGGCTTGGGCAAGTGAGCCGCTGTCCTAAAGCGTGCAGCGTTTTTAAGTAGCGGCGAATACACCCAACCGCCGCTGCAACAGCACCCATAAGGTAACACCGCGCGCTCCAAGAAAGACCAGCAGCGCCCACCAGAGCCCCGCATTGCCAAAGACGGGAAACAGCACCACATAGGCCAGCAGAAACAACAGCACCGAAAGCAGCATCATATTGCGCATGTCGCCAGACCACGACGCGCCGATAAACACCCCATCCATCTGGAAAGCGAGATTTCCCACAATCGGGCACAGCACGGCCACCCAAAGGTAGGCACTGGCCAGCTCCCGCACCTCTTCGCTGGTGGTCATCAGCTCGATTAAGGCTGTTCCGCTAAAGAAAAACACCACTGACAAGGCAATCGAGAGCCCGTAGCTCCAGATATAGGTAAGCCGCAAGGCTTTGCGCAGGCCGCGCCAGTCTTTTGCACCAAATGTACGCCCAACCAACTGCTCGGCGGCCGAGGCGGCGCCATCAAGAAAGTACCCGCCTACCAAAAAGAACCGCTCCAACAGTGCGTTGGTCGCCAGAATAACATCACCCTGCGCCGCACTGCGCGCTGTAAAAAAGCCAAAGGCAAACAGCAGGCAAAACGAGCGGATCATGATATCGCGGTTAAGGGCAAATAGATCCAGCATCTTTTGCTTGTTGAGCAGTCGTGCCCATGAAATTTTTCGCAGCCCGCCACTGAGCGCAAGACAAAGTACACTGCCCATAATAAAGGTCACGGCCTCGGCCATCACCGTTGCCAAAGCCACCCCAAAGATCCCAAGGTTCATCTCTAGCGCCAGTACGTAGCTTAGCACCGCGTTTAGCCCGTTGAGCAGCGTTTGCAGCGCCAATCCGGCCCCGGCCCTCGCTTGCCCCACCAGCCAGCCCAGCAACACGTAATTTGCCAGCATCAGCGGCGCAGAAAGCGCACGTACAGAGAAATAGTCGGTTGCGGCAGCCTGAACTTGAGCGCTCCCCCCTAGAGCCCACAGCCCGGCCTTAAGAATGGGGTAGGCAAGCAACAGCATGATAAACCCGCTGCCAAGCGCCACCAACAACCCGCGCAGCAGCACATAGCGCCCGCCCTCGCTGTCGCAGCGGCCCATGGTCTGTGCCGCCAAAGCAGTCGTGCCAGCCCGCAGACAATAGAACAGCGAACCAATAAAATCGAATATCAAGGCGCCGATCGCTAGACCGCCCAGCAGTGCCGCTACGCCAAGTTGCCCAATAACCGCAGTATCGACCAACCCAAGCAGTGGTGTAGAAAGATAAGCGAGCGTCATTGGCACCATCAACGCTGCAAAACTTCGATTTGTGATCGGTTTATGCTCTGTCATGAAAAAGAGGGCCTTAAAGCTCTTGAGTTTTTCGGCGTTATGCGAAAAAACAATTCAAAAATACTGGCATGAAGCAGCGAGTCGGCGCACTCTACAAGCACCGTAGCCGCGTTACAATAATAAGGATACTACATGGCGCTTGCCATTGTGCACCACCCCTCTTATGCGGCAGAATTGCCTACAGGTCATAGATTTCCAATGGGCAAATACGCAGCGCTCGCCCGCAACTTGCGGGATGAAGGCTTGTTAACGAGCGAGAATGAACAGCTGGCATATCCGGTGACGCGAGAGACCCTGCTGGGCGCACATGATGCCACTTACGTGGATGCGGTGCTAAACCTCTCCTTAAATGAGGCAGAGGAAAAACAGCTCGGCCTGCCACTGACCCAAACCATTGTAGAGCGGGCACGCCATGCTGTTGGTGGCACTTGCCTAGCTGCAGAACTTGCGCTGCGTCATGGTATCGCTTGTAACTCTGCAGGTGGCACGCATCATGCGTACCATGCGCAGGGCAGAGGGTTTTGCATGTTCAACGATGTAGCTGTGGCCATCCGCCTGCTGCAAGCGCAGGGCAAAATTCAGCGGGCAATGGTCATCGACCTTGATGTTCATCAGGGGGATGGGACGGCGCAAATATTTGCGAATGATCCGTCAGTGTTTACGTTCTCCGTCCATGCAGAAAACAACTTTCCACTGCAAAAACAGGCTTCGGATTTAGATTTTGGCTTGGAAGATGGCTCACAAGATGAAGCCTACATGCTGTGGCTGCGCCATTTGACGGTGCGTGCTATCAAGCGCTTCAGGCCAGATATAGTTTTTTTCAATGCGGGCGTTGACATACACCGGGACGACAAACTGGGCCGTCTCGCCGTCAGTGACCTTGGTCTTTACGCCCGTGAATTCTTCGTCGTGCAGACCGTACGCAGCGCCGGCCTGCCGCTCGTCGGCGTTATCGGTGGCGGCTACAGCGACAATGTAGAAACCCTGAGCCGTCGCCACGCGATTTTGTTTCGCGTGGCAGACCAGTTTGGCTGAAGGGAACAGAGCAAAAACTCACTCGCCAGAGCGCAAGGAGCTAATTCGGGCAATAAGCCAAAGAGGAATGACAACCACCGCCCCAATTGCCAGATATTCGCCAAACCAGCCAAGGGCGGCAAAGCCACGCTCCCAGATCTCGGCAAACAGCTCGATCGTCTCCTCAACAAGGCGCAGCGGCGTCAGGTCAAATGCGCTCAGCACCATCCCCACAATAAAGGAAAGCGCCAGCAGTCGCAGCGCCAGCCGCCCCGGCGTGTCGCCCAATAAGCGATGAAGCTCTTTCTTATTCATAAAAACCAACCTTAAAAATCATCTTGCTTGCCGCCATCATATAGGCACCAGCACAGCAAATTGCAATCATCAGGCCTAGGCAGCGCTGGCCTTGCGATCCTCCCCGCCTCTTATCATTACCTGCCCACTCCCATTTTCTCCAGCGCGCAGCCGGGCGCGCCAACCCAACAGCTGCACGGCCGATTGTAACAGTCTGTAGCTGCCCTCAACCACCAGAACGGCCAATAGCCCGAACTTGAAAACAAGCGCGAAGAGAAACGCCAGCGGCAAATAAACCAGCCATTGACAGATGGTGGAGACCAGCCAAACTCGCTCATAGGCTTGCATCCCCTGCAATAAGGCGTTGGCCAGCGTGGAAAGGCTTTGCAAGGGAAACAACATGGGCGCCAAGCTGACGGCAAACACGAGTGCGGCGTAGTTTGCGGCCTCTGGTAGGCTCAGTCGCAATAGGCTGGGGTAAAGCAGCGTCGCCAGCAGCGAATAGCCAGCAACGATTGCAAGGCATAGGCGCATCAGCTGCAAGCCCACCGCGCGCACTTCTGGGTAATCCCCCCGTTCTTGCGCAGCGGCACATTGAGAGATCATCAGAGTTGTAAATGCATTACACAAATAAATCGGCAGCAGCATGCCTTGTGTAAGCAGCTGATAGACAGCCAACTCTACAGTGCCAATACGCCCTACAATCCAGATGCCAGCCAGAAATCCAAGTGCATACTGTGCTTGGTAAACCCCGGCAAACAAGATCTTTTTCAGCACATAAAACGCATAGCCGAGCTTCGGTACACACAAGGCCAGCCCGTGCTCACGCATCAATAGGAAAAGCCGCAGCAAGTAAAACCCGAAGCCAAAAACGTAGGAAACCAGGGTCGCCAACGCCACTCCATAAAATCCAAGCTCGGGAAAAGGGCCAAGGCCAAAAGCAAAGGCCAGACTGAGCAGAAAGTTCACCAGCTGCATAGAAAGCGATACCTGCATGGTCACATCCGGGCGCTTGTAAGCCAGCATCAACCCGCGAATGCCCGCATTGCCATAGTAAAATAGCAGGGAAACAATAAGTGGGGGCAGGTAGACAAGCAGTGCCTCTTGCACTCTCGTATCCTCGCTAAGGATCTGCACAAGGCTTGGCAGGGCCCACAGGCTAACCAGCACCATAACCGGAGCAAGTATTGCAGCAAGTATCACCGCCACGCAGAACGCTTCCATTACCCGCGCTTTTGGCGCGCTCTCCCGCAAAGCGCTGGTGAGCGATAGCACGCTGGTGCCAATGCCGTTTGCAAAGGCAAACAGCGCAAAGAAGCTGAGGCCACTCAGGCCTACCGCCGCCACCTCGACCAAGCCGAAATGACTGGCAAGGGCCGTATCGGTCCAGCTGGTGAGCATGACCGCGCTGCCCCCGACAAACACAGGGAAAACACGCCGTGTTATTTCGCGGCAACTGAGCAATGACATGAGAACCACAAGTTGATTAGAGGAAAAGGCATGCAATACAAATAAACTGGGTTGATCTTATCCCAGCCGCACCACTTGGCAAGCAAGACTTTGTGGCCACGCTAATAAACGACTACGCAATAAAAAGACCACGGAGCGTTGCCCCGTGGCCCAATGTCTATTGATGCATCAACTCTTGTTCTTAGGCAGCAGCCTCTGCCAGCTGTTTTACCGGCGGAAACCGATCATAAAACCGCTCGTCTTTTTGTGCCATCTCGATCAGCAGTTTGCACGGTTTGAACCGCTCGCCATGTGCTGCTTCAAACTGTTGGCACAGCGCAAGGAAAGCCTTGGTGCCCATGCCATCAATGTAGGAAAGCGTACCGCCGGTGTAAGGGGCAAAGCCAAATCCGAGGATCGAGCCGACATCCGCTTCGCGCACATCGGTCAGGCAGTTTTCTTCAAACACGCGCACAGTTTCCAATGCTTGCATTGCAAGTAGGCGCTGCTTCAAGGTCTCGATGTCAAAGGAATCCGCTGCTTTCGGCGTGCCGGTAACCTCGGGAATGCCCGGCCACAAGGCCTTGTCTCGGCCTTTGTAATCGTAGAACCCTTTGGTGTTCTTGCGGCCAAAGCGTTCGCGGTTCAGCACCATCTCGTCTAGGATGTCATCCAGCGCGCTACGCTCGTAGGCATCGCCCATATCCTTGCGGGTCGCTGCAGTGATCTTGTAAGCCAGATCCAGCGCCACCTCATCGGCAAGCGAAAGCGGCCCCACCGGCATACCAGCCATTTTACCGGCATTTTCCACCATAGCAGCAGGAACCCCGTCGCCCAGCATCATGATGCCTTCGCGAATATAGGTCATCACTACGCGCGAGGTGTAGAAACCGCGGCTGTCATTCACCACAATCGGTGTTTTCTTGATACGCTTGATGTAATCCAGCGCCACCGCCAGCGGCTTGTCTCCGGTTTTCTCGCCCATAATCACTTCCACCAGCATCATCTTGTCAACCGGTGAGAAGAAGTGAATGCCGATAAAGTTATCCGGCTGCTTGGAGGCCTCGGCCAATGAGGTAATCGGCAAGGTCGAGGTGTTGGAAGCGTAAACTGCACCCGCTTTCATGTGGGCTTCGGCCTGCTCTGTGACCTGCCGTTTGATCTCCCGGTCTTCAAACACCGCCTCGATGACCAGATCGCACTGGGCAAGTGCGGCATAATCCGTCGTCGGGGTGATCTTTGCCAGCAGCTGTTCCTTGGCTTCCGGTGTGCTTTTGCCGCGCTTGATTGCCTTGTCCATCAAGCCTTCAGAATGTGCCTTGCCCTTGTCGGCAGCCTCTTGCTCGCGGTCCAGAAGCACCACCTCAAGCCCCGCCTTGGCCGAAACAAACGCAATGCCCGCCCCCATAAAGCCAGCACCCAGAATGCCAATCTTCTTCAAGTCACTTGCCGGAACCCCCGCTGGGCGACGCGCACCCTTGTTCAGCTCCTGCATGGAGACGAACAGCGAGCGGATCATTGCCGCCGCTTCCTTACTCATCAACACATTGGCAAAGTAACGGCTTTCCACTTGCAACGCCAAATCCATTGGCAGTTGTAGCCCCTCAACAACAGAGTGCAACAGGCCCCGCGCACCGGGGTAGTTGTCTTGTGTCTCGCGCCGGTAAATGGCGTTGGCCGCGGGCCAGAACTGGAAGCCAGAGGGCGTATACACCTTGCCAGTGGGGATCTTGAAACCCTTCTTGTCCCAAGGCTTCACCGCATCAACGCCCGTCGCAAGCAGGGCTTTGCCCGCCGCCACAAGGCCGTCTTTGCTATGCACTGCGTCTATCAGCTTTAGCCGCTGTGCCTTCTTTGCGTCCAGTGTCTGCCCTTGCAAAAGGAAAGTCATGCCCGCCTGCAAGTCGCCCACCATGCGCATCACCCGCTGGGTGCCCCCTGCACCGGGGAACAGGCCAACCTTAACCTCGGGCAAGCCCATCTTCAGGCTATCGCTGGCAATGCGCGCATGGCAGGAGAGCGCAAGCTCGGTGCCCCCGCCCATGCAAACGCCATCAATCGCAGCCACAAACGGCGTGCCGCAGGTCTCTAGGCGGCGGAAGACTTGGCTCAGATACCGCGAGCGATTAAACAGCTCCTGCGTTGCCGCCTCGTTGTCCTGTGCCTGTTTGGCATGGAAATCGGCCAAAAGACCTTCCAGCATGGTCAGATCCGCACCGCCGGAAAAACCGGATTTGCCGGAGATCAGCACCACGCCCTTAATGGCTTCATCCGCGGCCACGTCAGTCACCACCTTGTCCAGCTCCGCCATCACCTCCATGGTGAAAACATTCATCGAGCGGTTCGGGCTGTCCCAAGTCAGTGTTGCAAAGCCATCAGCGTCAGTTGCAAGCGAGAAGTGTGTGTATGTCATTGCTGTGCTCCTTGCCTTAAACACGCTCGATAATGGTAGCTGTGCCCATACCAGCGCCAATACACAGGGTCACCAGCGCGGTGGATTTATCCTGCCGTTCCAACTCGTCCAGAACAGTCCCGAGTATCATAGCCCCCGTTGCGCCCAATGGATGGCCCATGGCGATGGCTCCGCCATTCACGTTCACCGTGGTAGGGTCCAGCTCCAGCGCCTGCATATAGCGCAGCACCACGGCAGAGAACGCTTCGTTGATTTCAATCAGATCAATATCGCCAAGGTTCATGCCGCTTTTGGCCAACAGCTTCTGGGTCACGTCCACCGGCCCGGTCAGCATCAGCGCAGGGTCAGAGCCAATATTGGCAAAAGCTTTTATGCGTGCCCGCGGCTTGAGCCCGGCTGCCACCCCAGCGCTTTCATTGCCGATAAGGATAGCTGCAGCCCCATCCACAATGCCCGAGGAATTGCCCGCATGGTGCACATGGGCAACCTTCTCCAACTCGGGATGCGCAGCAACACCCACCGCATCAAAGCCACCCATCTGCCCCATCATCTCGAAGGAGGGGTTCAGCCCGGCCAATGATTGCATGTCGGTTTCAGGGCGCATGTGCTCATCACGATCCAGAATGGTCAGTCCATTTATGTCTTTAACGGGGATGACCGAGCGCGCAAATCGTCCATCTTTCCATGCGGCGTCCGCACGTTGTTGACTCTGGATCGCATAGGCATCTGCATCATCGCGGCTAAAGCCGTATTTGCTGGCGATCAAATCGGCAGAAACACCTTGCGGCATAAAATAGGAGGGCACCGCCACTTGCGGCTCAATTGGCCAAGCACCGCCAGAGGCGCCAATGCCCACGCGGCTCATACTTTCCACCCCGCCAGCAATCACCAGATCATGCTGTCCAGCCATCACTTGCGCTGCGCCGGTGTTCACCGCATCAAGGCCAGAGGCGCAAAAACGGTTGATCTGCATGCCCGGCACCGAGGTGGCATAACCGGCCGCAAACGTTGCCGCACGGGCGATATTGCCGCCAGCTTCGCCAACGGGGTCCACACAGCCCAGCACCACATCGTCCACAAGGCCGGTGTCCAGCCCGTTGCGATCGCGCACCGCTTCCAGTGCCACAGCTGCAAGGCGAACACTTGGCACCTCGTGCAGTGAACCATCTTTTTTGCCACGCCCGCGCGGGGTGCGTACATGATCATAAATAAAGGCGTCTGCCATAAGCTCCTCCAGCCTCTGGTTGGGCTTTGTTTGGTAGGCTCTGCGTTGTTTTATCCACCGCCGCGCGCAAGCATCAATCCTGCAAAAAGGCGAGGGGGTCACGCAGACCCATAGATATTCAGTGGCAATAAAAAATGTGGGGCAGGGCAGGCGCTGGCCCGCCCTACTCTCAAAGTCTCTTTAGAATGCGTCGGCTTCAAGGCTCATCATAGTATCGCACCCGCTGGATATGCGCGCCAGATGGGCGCTCGTTTCCGGCATGGTGCGCTCCATGAAGAACTTGCCAAGGGTAAGCTTGTTGTCCAGCCATTCGGCCTTGCCATTCGCCCCCGCTTTAATCTGCGCTTTTGCGGTAACCGCAATGCGGCCCCACATATAGCCAAGCGCTACCAGCCCCATCAGGTGCATATAGTCGGTCGAGGCAGCCCCGGCATTGTCAGGGTTCTTCATGCCGTTCTGCATCAGCCACATGCTGGCGGCTTGCAAATCTTCCAGCCCCTTGCGCAGCGGCTTCATGAAGCTGGCGAACTCCTCGCTCTCCTCATGCTCTTTCAGGAATTTGTGCACCTCTTTAAAGAATGCCTGCACCGCACGCCCGCCATTGGCCGGTAGCTTCCGGCCCACCAGATCCAGTGCCTGAATGCCGTTGGCGCCCTCGTAGATCATGGCAATGCGCGCATCGCGTACAAACTGCTCCATGCCCCATTCGGCTATATAGCCATGCCCGCCATACATTTGTTGCGCCATCACGGCGTTATCAAAGCCCTTGTCGGTTAACACTCCTTTGATAACAGGGGTCAGCAGCGCCATAACATCTTCACTGGCTTGTTTTTGCGCCTCATCTTCGGCCACATGCGAAATATCGCCGTGTAATCCGGCCCAAATGGTCAGCGCCCGCGCCGCTTCATTAAACGAGCGAATGCTCATCAGCACCCGCCGCACATCTGGATGTACGATAATCGGATCCGCAGCCTTTTCCGGCGCTTTGGCCCCCGTTAAAGATCGCCCCTGCAGCCGTTCGCGCGCGTAGGTCACGGCATTTTGATAGGCCACTTCCGATTGGGAAAGCCCCTGAATACCCACGCCAAGCCGCGCCTCGTTCATCATGGTGAACATGGCACGCAGGCCCTTGTGCTCCTCACCAACCAGCACCCCTTCAGAGCTGTCATAGTTCATCACACAGGTGGAATTGCCGTGGATGCCCATTTTCTCTTCAATGGAGCCACAGGAAACCCCGTTGGCATCGCCCAAATTTCCGTCCGCATCTACCTTGAATTTCGGCACAAGGAACAAGGAAATGCCCTTGGTCCCCGCCGGTGCGCCTTCGATACGCGCAAGTACAAGGTGCACGATATTTTCGGCCATGTCGTGCTCACCGGCACTGATGAAGATTTTCGTGCCGGAAATCTTGTAGGTGCCATCGCCATTTGGCACAGCCTTGGTGCGCAGCAGGCCTAAATCCGTACCACAATGGGGTTCGGTCAGGTTCATGGTGCCGGTCCATTCGCCGCTCGCCATTTTAGGAATGTAGATCTTCTGCGCTTCTTCACTGGCATGCATCATCAGCGCTGCCATCGCGCCAGCGGTAAGGCCGGGATACATGGCAAACGCCATATTGGCCGAGCACAAGTACTCGTTAAGAATATTTGTTAGAATTTGAGGTAGACCCTGTCCACCCAGCTCTTCAGGAATGGAAAGGCCGCCCCAGCCGCCCTCCGAATAGGCATGATAAACCGCCTTAAAACCGTCCGGCGTACTCACACTGCCATCCTCATGGCGTGTACAGCCCTGGCTGTCGCCAACACGGTTCAGTGGCTGCACCTGCTCCTCGCAGAATTTAGCGCCTTCGCGCAAAATTGCTTCCACCAGATCCGGTGTAGCCTCGCCAAAGCGCGGCAGGTTAGAATACTTTTCAAAGCCGAACACATCATTCAGCAAAAACAACGTATCATCGACAGGCGCACTATAAACAGGCATACCAGCTCCCTTCCAAAACGCAGCAGCACTCCTCAACTCTGCTGTATCGTATTGACGTTTACGCAAACGTCAACATGTGAAATATAAGAGGACATGCCCTTAAGGGCAAGAGGGGGAGTTGTGGGTGGTTTCATTCTTATCCGCAGATTTCTGCCAATCTCTGGCAAGACCTAGCCAAAAGAATGAGTAAAATCCCTGTGATCTTCGATGTAAAACTCGGCAACCTTGTCGAGCTTGCGCGGGCGCAACCGACCCAGAGCAACTAAACGGCGCTAGGAAACGCTCTTGTATTGCATGAGAATGCTGCAAATGCTCAAACACAAACTCGGGTAAGAACAGCCGCTCTTACCCTATTTTTGCTAGTAACAATGGGAAGGTCGGCGCGCTATCCCGGCACAATGACGGCGCCATGTGTTTTTTCAAGCGGCAGAGCTTCTCTTAATCCTAGAAGTGAGACATGGCCCACGCCGATACGACCGGATTCAAGAGCAAGCCAAGGGTCATTTTGGTCAAGTATTTGTTCCCAATCGCGCTGGTCCTTTGGGTTGTATCCAAAAGAAATACAGCTAATCCCAACAGCTCCGTTGGCGTGGAATATGCTCTTCGGGCGTGGGTCAGGGCGATAAGCTCCCATAAGGATCGGCAGGCGCATGTTGTGGGGAAAGGCGGTTTGCGTGGTAATGAGGCACCCATTAGGTGGCCTGCGCTTGTTTGTAAACGGTCCTGAAATTTTAAAATCGCGCCGTTTTAAAGCCTTAACTTCCGGTTGGATGTCTGTACCATGGGTTTCTAGAGCAAGCTCGACCCAGCCTTCAGGCATCTGTTGCCAATGGTTAAAGCGTGCGATCATCCCCGTAGGAAAAAAACGGCCAAGCAGCCAAGCGATCGCCTTGGGTGGCTGCGCTGCATCGGCATCAATGAGCTCGATAAAGGGGCCTCGCTCAAACCAGATCAACGCATTGATCGCTTTTTCGGGCTCATCCCCCCACTCAACAGTAAATCCCAGATCCTGATAGTCTTTAACAGCAGTTTTTAGGTCGTGAACCTTGCATAAAATATGGCTGCTTCTCATGAAATGCCTCAACTATAAAAGATGGATATGCTAAATACCTGACTTTTATAATTAAGGCATTTCTGCTAGCAAGCATCCCTAGCGGCAAGCGTGTTCGCTAATGTGTCGCGGCTTAACAACAGTCCGCCACAAAACGTTACGAGCGTGAGCTTAAGGCACGTTTTAACACCGCTTGGAAGTGACGCAGCTCTACTCGGCTTCTTCCGCTTCCTTTTGTTTCAAGATCCCTGAAACAATATCAACAGTGCGGGAAAGTTCGCCAATAGCCTGATCAATATCATCGCGTTGTTTTTGCAGGGTCTCGATTTGTCCCTCAAAGCGCGACAGCGCAACGCGAAGCTGTGTCACCTGCCCATCGCGCAGGTCGTAAAGATCAAGCATCTCGCGAATTTCCGCGAGCGAAAAGCCGACACTCTTGCCCATGATAACCAGTTTCAACCGCGCCCTATCGCGCCGTGAATACACCCGGTTCATGCCTTCGCGTTTTGGGTTAATCAGCCCTTTGTCTTCATAGAAGCGCAACGTACGAAGGGTTATGTCGAATTCCTTCGCCAGATCACCAATGCTGAACTGGGTTTTCTTGCCACTGCCGCTCTCCTGACTGACAACATCAACCAGAGTATTATTCATCTGCAGGGCTTCGCTCATCATTCCGACCTTTTCAAAAGCAACCGTGGCACTATGCGGGCTTCTCCCTTGAAATTCTAGGGAGCAGCGACAAAGAAACCCCAAAAAACACAAAGGGGACGCTAGGGCATGGCCCGTGGGCCAGTTTCAACATGCATCCATTAAATATATTAGGCCTACTGTCAAAGCCAAAGCACTATTTGCCATGTTTCAACCGTGCGTAACCGCCGCAGGCAATCATGACGCGAGGAAAAAAGCACCCACCTGCGTATAGTTAACGCTCTATTTACCGTAGTTGGTAAAAAACTAGTAACCGACGACTTTGGTCCCTTTGTTTATGCGCAACTGATTCGCAGCATGAGGGGGCTTTAAAAAAACATCAGGTGGGTGAAGGTCCATGACCAGCAGATCAAACAGGCAGCAGCGCAGCACCAAAGAGCTTCTCTTGGAAGCTTTGCGCCTTGGCGATCAGACAGATACGCGCGCGCCTGCCCTTGATGAGGCCTTTGCCACCTCCGACCCGCAGGTGAACAGCCTACTTAGTGCGCTGCGCCAGCGATCTGCGCCAGCGCGGGACAGTTTGGCAGGAACGCGGGCATCCACATCATCACAGCTGGACGAAATCGCAAGCGCTTTGGAAAGCCTGCTGGACAATCCCGCACCAGCGCAGCAACACAGTGCGACCGCTTACGCGCCTGCACACCCGTACTCTGATACACAGCACCACGGGGTGCAGAGTGAGGCAAAAACTACATTTGATCCTATGGCGAAGCGCCGCGCAGAAACGCCGCGCAATCAGCGCTTGTACAGCCAATTGCCCGAGCAGCATGAGGCCTACCCGGTGCCGCGCCGCTACTCCTCGATTTCCGAAGAAATTCGCCAGCCAAGCTTGAAGCCTGATGCAGCTCACACAACGCGGGAACAAGGGTCAGACCCTTTGCAGGAGCTGGATACACTGATCGCCCGCTTGGAAAAGAACAAGCAGGGCAGGGTCAAAGCTGGCAAGCTTCGTGGTAAACTGCAAGACCTGCGCGAGCAGCTTGAACCCGCCCACACAGCGCAAAGCGTGGAGCAGCTCAAAGATGAATATGATGCAACCACTCAGCGCCTGGAGGTAATAGCGCGCGAACGCGTCGACCCAGCAATCCAAGAGCTACTTGAAAAGCGATTGGACGAGTTGAGCCTGCTTGTCTCCGAGTTGCCACAGGCAGGGCAACTCATAGCAATGGAAAGCCGCCTCCAGCATCTGCAAGAGCGGCTGGAATATGTCGCCGCACGTGCGGACACCCAAGCACTTGAGCACCTGCACAACGACGTGCAGCAGCTAGAAAAAACTATCACCGGCATGAACCCAGAGCCGCTACTGGGAGAAATCGACAAGCGCCTACGCTTCCTGACACAACGCATGGACGAGCTGGAGCACTTTACAGCCATGCAGCGTGACATACAAACCCGGCTTGTACGGGTAGAACAACAGCTGCCTGCCGAAGGGACGCTGGAGCGTATCTGCTCGCACATGTCTACGCTCTCCAACCATTTGGAAGAGCGCGATGGATCCTATGAGGCAGTGCAACGCGCCGAGGCCCGTTTGCTGCAAGATCTAAACGGCATTCGTGATCAGCTAAACCGTATAGAGCGGACACCGGCGTCGGTATCTAGCCACCGCGATGACTTTGCTGCCCTTGAAAGCCGTTTGGACCAGTTCACTCAGCATCTGGAGCAAATGGAGGCAAAGCTGGCCGGTGTTTCGGCAAAGGACGAGATGCAAGTCGAGCTACTCCAACAGCTTGCAGGCAAGCTGGACCGGCTGGAACAAACCAACATCGCGGCGCTGTCTAATCAGGTAGAGCCGGAGTTGCTGCTCAAAATATCAGCCGAGTTGCAGCGGGTTTCTGCCAAGATTGATCAACTGCCAACCACGCAAGAGCTGCAGGGCCAGATCGACAATGTGGTTGCGGCTCTCGCAAATCCGCGAGGCTTTGAAGAAGATGGCGCGCTGGAGCGGATCGAGATGCAGGTTCGTGCTCTTGCCGACATGGTGGAAGCCGGCAACGCCAATATAGAATTACTGGGTGTTCAGAGCGCCGCGGCTTCGGAAAAGAGCGTTCAGGCAACAGCTGCAATACAGGTTGTCGACAGCGCCCTTGGGGGACTACAAGCTGATATGCAAGCGCTGAAGCTGATGGCGCAAAGCGACAGCGAAGAGCCCCACCAGCTCGATAACATGGAGGCAATGCTACAACGTATTGTCACGCATCTGGATGAACTGGAAGCAGCCGAAGCAGCTGATGCATCCCATGCTGGCGCTCCGGACCTTGCTGACCTTGGCCAAATCGGGCAGGAGCATGAGAAGTTTGTTGGCGACAGCCAAGTCCGCAACATCATTGCCGCGTTAACAAAGCACAAGGCAGGCGAGAGCGAAGAAGAAACACAATCAGCCGCACCTCAGGAACAGCAAGCCGCTCTGGAGCCGGGTGAGGCGGCATTGCAGCAAATGGCCTCATTTGTCGAGACGCCGAGCACACATACAACGGCACTATCGGCTGAAGACCAAACAGGGCCGCTCTACGAGCAGCCTCAAGAAGAGCAATCGCAAGCGCTAGAGCACCAAGCATCAGAGCAACAACTGCAAGAACCAACCGCATCCACTTACGCGGCGGACCAAGAGCACACAGACGAAGAGCGCGCCGCTATTGATCCGGTGTTGGATCAACAAACGCCGGATATGTCGCAAGCCGCCGCTCTGGACACCGCAGCAGATCTTAAAGCCCTTGGGGCAACGGGCGATGTCGCAGGTTTCGCAATTGAAGAAACCAATGCGCTTGTCGAGATGGGGGCAGCCAGCCCGCGTCTGGATGAACAAAGCGCGGCAGAGGCCAGAGCCGAAGCGGATCGCAAGGCGGAGTACATTGCCGCCGCGCGTCGCGCTGCCCAAGCTGCTGCTGCAGAAGTTGCGGCCAGCCGCGAACGCGAATTGCCAGAACATGAAGAGGAAGAGGAAGACGGCCAGAAAAAACGACGTGCGCGCCGCCTTTCCGACTACCTAAAACGCAAAGAAGAGCCAACCCCTGAACACATTGCCATACCCGACGGTTTCTTGAGGCGCAAAGATGAGGCAGCCCCCTCAGAGGCGGCCGATGAGGATGAGGGGGACGACACTAAGCCAACCAAATTTGGCCGGCGTAAAGCAGTTTTGTTGACAACTGCCGCGCTCCTCATTGCTATGGGAACCATGCAGGTCTTCGGCGTTTTTGGAAGCGATACGGATGTCAGCGCGACCCTTGGCAATACCCTGTCGCCAAGGGCCATGGACACCCCGCAATCTGCATTGCCAGAAGAGAAGCAATTTGGTGCTGCCACGGGTATTTTTCCCGCAGAGCTGCTCGCTGGTAATTGGCAATCAGTCACACCTGCTTTGCAGCGGCCATCCTTACAGGGAACGACGGCCTTTGCGCAAGCGGCAGCAAATAGACAAGCCCATTTTGCTGTCGCTAAAGCAGAGGTAAACCCGCAGCAGGAGACCTACAAGCAGCTGGTCGCAGCGTTACCGCAATCCGCCAAAGGGGCTGATCTCTCGGCTGCTTTGGAGAGCAAGGACCCGCTTGCCCAATTCCAGATTGGTCTGTGGTATTCAAGCGGCACTAATCTGCCAAAAGATGATAGCGCCGCTGCCACGTGGTACAGCTATGCAGCTGAAGGCGGCTTGGCCGTCGCGCAATATCGCCTCGCCAGCTCCTATGAGCGTGGCTTGGGGCTAGTGCGGGATATTGAGGCTGCTGAATTCTGGTATTCCGCATCTGCCAAGCAGGGCAATATCAAAGCCATGCACAACCTTGCGGTCATGTATGCCAGTGGCACCAAGGGAGAGCCGGATTTTGATAGGGCTGCCTATTGGTTCCAGCTAGCAGCGGAAGCGGGAAACAAAGACAGTCAGTTTAATCTGGCGATGCTCTATGCCCGCGGCCTTGGCAAGGTGCAGGATCTGGTTGCTTCCTATAAGTGGTTTGCCCTTGCCGGAGCGGCAGGCGACCAAGAAGCTCAGGCCAAGCGCGCCGAGATTGCGAAATTGCTCACCGCGCAGCAGTTGTCCAATGCGAAACGGCAGACCTCGTCCTTCCAGCGCAACAGCGCAAACGAGTCGGCCAATGTCCCGCAGCTACCGCGCACATGGGTTGCCCAGCTCTCCTAAGCATCTCATAATCGAAATCAATGCCAACAGGTGTGGTTGCAAAGCCACACCTGTTTTTTGTCAGGGAGTGACTGATTTTTAGTTAAACAACAATTGACTATGTAGCTTTCGAGCTTTTTTTGCTGCCGCATAATCAACCAGCTGCATGTTTGAACCAAGGTGTTTTGCCCATCGATGCCGCATTGGCGGCTTCCCCCATTGACACCTGCAGGGTTTTGGCGCTTAAACCTACTAGCTTTCCCGCTATGGCTTTTCATTTTTTAATGATTTTCGCCTATCATTCGCCCAAATAATTCATTGGTGCTGCCTTGCAACTTTACCTGCCGATTGCGGAAATACCAGTCAATATCTTTGTCATCTTTGGGATGGGTGGCACTGTTGGGTTCTTGTCCGGCCTGTTTGGCATCGGGGGCGGATTTCTCTTAACGCCGCTGTTAATCTTTTCCGGCATTCCGCCCGCTGTTGCGGTGGCCACCGTCACCACCCAGATTGTTGCCTCATCAACTTCGGGGGTAATTGCTTATTGGCGGCAAAAAGCAATCGATCTAAAGCTCGCCTTCGTGCTTTTGTGCTCCGGAGTTATCGGTTCTGCGCTGGGCGTTTGGCTTTTTGGGATTCTGCAGCGCCTTGGCCAGCTGGATCTGGTTATCTCTCTTAGCTATGTGACCTTTCTTGGCTCCATTGGCGGGCTTATGCTGGTTGAATCGATTAAAGCAATGATGCGCCGTCGCTCTGGCGATGCGCCTGTTGCGCGAAAACCCGGGCAACACAGCTGGGTGCACGGCCTGCCGATGAAAATGCGCTTTCGCCGCTCCAAGCTATATGTATCCGTGTTTCCCATTTTCGCCATTGGCTCCATAATCGGCTTCTTGGGTTCGGTACTTGGCATTGGCGGCGGGTTTATGATGGTCCCTGCGTTGATTTACTTGCTGCGCGTGCCAACCAGTATCGTCATTGGCACCAGCCTGCTGCAAATTCTGGTGACCATGTCAGCCGCCACCATCATGCACTCTTACAACACCCAGACCGTGGATATCGTTCTGGCGTTGACTTTGATGATTGGCGGCGTGATCGGCGCACAACTCGGCGCACGCATCGGGCAGAAACTGCGCGGTGAGCAGCTGCGCCTCTTGCTGGCTCTGCTCGTGCTTGGGGTGGGGCTGCGCTTTGCGGTTAACCTCGTGCTTGAGCCGGAAGATCCTTATTCTGTCGTGGTTGTCGACGGGGAGAATGCCTAATGCATATGCTCGCCTCCTTCCTCTGCCTGATAAGCCTGTTCTCGCTATCGATCATCAGCGCGCGGGCAGAAAGCCTTGTATCGGCTATATCCTCGCCCACCGTCTCAATCACCTCAAACTTTACCGGTGCAGATATTCTGGTGTTTGGCGAGGTTAATCGCGACGCCGCCAGCGTGGCACGCGCCAACGACAACGAGTTGATCGTGGTCGTGGAAGGCCCGCCAGAGCGCATGACCACTTGGCGTAAAGAACGTCTTGCCGGTATCTGGATCAACGCCACCTCCAGCACCTATGCTGGCGTACCATCGTTCTATGCTGTTCACGCCTCCACCCCACTGACCGTGGTTGCCGGGGAGCAAACGCTAAAAGAGCAGCGCATCGGCTTACAAAACTTGCCGCTTGCGCCCATTGCCTCAGGCGAAATGACCCGCAACGAGCGTAAGGTGTTCCGCGATGCGCTCATTCGCAAACGCGAGGAAATTGGCCTGTTTGTTGAAAAAAGCGAGGCTATCAAGTTTCTCAGCCCCACCCTTTTTGCCACCAATGTCGAGCTGCCCTCCAACATCGCAGTTGGAGAGTACACGATCACCACCTACCTATTTAATGGGCAAGTGCTTTTACACCAGCAACAACAAAAACTGCATATTGCTAAGGAAGGCTTTGAGCAGCACACTTTTTCGCTCTCACGCCAGCAGCCTTTGCTCTATGGAATTCTGGCCGTTGCCTTGGCTCTGTTTACAGGTTGGTTGGCAGGTATAATCTTCCGCAAAGACTAACGCTGATCGCGCTTAAGCCGAAGTTGGAGATCTAAAGCGCCGTGACGCAATACGGGCCCCGTCTTGCACGAGCGCTCGCGGGTGGACGTTGTAGAGCTGTTCCTGCCCCAGCATCACCACACCTTTTAAGCGTGTTTGCGTTGTGAACACGCTGGTAAACGCCTCATCGAGGAGGTTGAGCCCACCAGTGAACGCACCAAACGCCGGTAAAACCAGCAGTTGGTCACTATAGGCAAAACACCGCCGCCGTACCGAACGCCCCATACGGCGAATTTTCGCCGCTGGGTGGTAGTGACCGCAGATTTGCAGTGTGTCGCCTTGAGAGATCGCGGTTGGCTCGTGCCGCAGTTGTAAGGCACCAATGGCCAGCTCATGGAGTTGCCGTCTGTCCATGCCCCCACCGATCTGCGCATCGTGATTGCCAAGTATCCAGACCCAGTCTCGCCCTTGTTGCATCAGTTTCAGCTGTTCTTTGGCTGCTTGAGGCAACTGTGGCGCACTGTCAGGCCTGTGAAAGCTGTCCCCAAGGCACACAACTTGCACAGGCTGTAGCCGCTGCACCACATCAGCCAGCCGTTGCAGCGTGGCATGGCTGTCGTAAGGCGGCAGCATCACCCCGGCTTGGGCAAAAGCGGCCGCCTTGCCCAGATGCAAGTCACTCACCACCAACACACGAGCAGCAGGCAGCCACAAGGCGCCTTCATAGAGCAGTGATAACTCGGTCTCACCAAACATTAAGGGGAGCGACTGGCCGGAGGTTGCCGACGGAGCATATAAGCAAGTTGTTATAGCGAAGCCTCCTGATAGAGCATGGCCGCCTCGTCTTGCAACAGGGCCTCTTCAGCACTGCCATAAACGGGCTCCTTGCCAATTTCAAGGATGAGTGGCACCGCCAACGGCGACACTCTGGGCAAATGCTGATGCGTGATATTACCTTGGATGCGCTGCAGAAAATCACCCAGCCGCCGAATGTCAAGCAGCCCGCGTGCCGCATCTTGCCACGTGGCCTCCAGCAATAGATGCTCTGGCTCGTGCGAGCGCAGCACATCATAGATGAGATCAGCAGACATGGTCACTTGTCGCCCGCTTTTGTGCGCGCCGGGGAAGCGCCGCTCAATCAGGCCAGAAACCACGGCACAATTGCGAAAGGTGCGCTTCATCAAACCGCTTTCCGCCAACCATGCATCCAGATCATCACCCAGCAGATCAGGCTCCAGTAAGTTGGCAAGCGCCAGTTCTCCAGCTTGAATGGCCGCTCCCATGTCTTGCCTTGCCCAAATCGCCAGCGAATATTCAGTGGCAACAAAACCAAGTGGTTGTAATCCCCAACGCTCCAGTCGCCGTGTCAGCAGCATGCCAAGTGTCTGGTGTGCCATGCGCCCTTCAAACGGATAAAGCACCAGAAAATGGTTACCCCCGCGGGCAAACGTCTCCACCAGCAACCCTGTCGCCGTGGGCAACTGCGATTTTTCCTGCTGCAACTGCAACCAATCACGCACCTGTTCAGGTAGAGCCGCCCATGCGTCCGGTTGAGCCACGATCTTGCGCACACGCGCTGCCAAATAGCTGGACAAGGGAAACTTGCCCCCCTGATACGCAGGGATTTTCGGCGCATCGGCTTTAGAGCGCGATGCATAGGCTTCATTCTCGCGAATGCCCTCAAAAGCGAGGATCTCGCCGCCAAATAGAAAACTATCTCCCTGTGTCAGCTTCTCAAGAAAACCTTCTTCAATACTGCCAAGCACCCGTCCCCCCCGTCCCAATGGCCGCTTGCCACGCCGGGCTGAAGAGCCCACCAGCCGCAGTGTAAGGACCGGAGCCTCGACAATCGTGCCACTGTTAAGGCGGTACTGCTGCGCCAGTTTGGGGTGTCGCAGTGAATAATGGCCGTTTTTGTCCTGTCGTAGCTTGGCAAAGCGCTCATAGGCTTTCAAGGCGTAACCACCCGTGGCCACAAAATCCAATGTACGTTGCAGCAAGTCTTTGCTGACAAAGCGATAACTGTAGGCCTCGGTGATCTCCCTGTGCAACGCGCGCATATCAAGTGGCCCGCTGCAAGCCAGTCCCATCACGTGTTGCGCCAAAACATCCAGCCCGCCCTGCCGCGGTCCCGCGCTGTCTTGTGCGCCTGCGCGCAGGGCCTCCACCGCGGCTTCGCACTCAAGAACTTCCAGCCGGTTGGAAGGAACAATCACGGCCTTGGAGGGTGTATCCATCCTGTGGTTGGCGCGGCCAATACGCTGCGCCATACGGCTTGCGCCTTTGGGCGCGCCCATCTGGATAACCAGATCAATATCCCCCCAGTCGAGCCCCAGATCGAGCGAGGAGGTGCACACCACTGCCTTGAGTTTCCCCGCCGCCATGGCAGCCTCGACCTTGCGCCGCTGCCCCACATCCAGCGAACCGTGATGTAGGGCGATGGGCAGGTTGTCCTCGTTCATTTGCCACAGAGATTGGAACACCATCTCCGCCTGCGAGCGCGTATTGACGAACACCAGCGACATGCGATGCTGTTTAAGCAGCCCGTACACATCATCATAGGCATATCGGCAGGAGTGCCCGGCAAACGGGATCCAAGCGGCACTGCGCAAGATGTCCACGTGTGGCGGCGCGCCTACCTCTGCCTCCACGAGTGCTGCAAGCTTGGGCGGGCTATCTGCGTCAAGCGCTGCTTGCGGCTGCAAATAGGCGCGCAGACCCGTAACATCCGCCACCGTTGCCGATAGCCCGATCCGTCGGCTCTCTGGCGCCAGCCGCTGCAGCCGTGCCAACGCCAATGCCAGCAGGTCCCCGCGCTTGGAAGTAACCAGCTCGTGCAACTCGTCCAGAACCACATAGCGCAGCTGCGAGAAAATGCGGTGGCTCGCTTTGTCGCTGAGCAGCAGAGAAATTTGCTCCGGGGTGGTGAGGAGAATGTCGGGCGGGCGCAGCTTCTGGCGCTGGCGTTTGCTCACCGGGGTATCGCCTGTGCGGGTCTCCACCCGTATCGGTAGCTCCATCTGCGCAATCGGCATCTCTAGATTGCGCGCGATATCGGTGGTCAGCGCTTTAAGCGGCGATATGTAAAGCGTGTGCGGGCCACGCCGCGCGGCAGCCTCGTCCTTGCTTTGCGTGCTCAGCTCCACAAGACTGGGCAGGAAACCGGCCAAAGTCTTGCCCGCGCCCGTTGGCGCGATCAACAGTGCATGCGCACCGCGCTGGACCGCACCAAGCAAGCGGAGCTGATGCGGCCGCGCTTGCCAGCCCCGCGCGGCAAACCATCGCTCAAACACCGCTGGCAGGTCTTTGGGCTGCTGCTCAGGCAAAAGGGGAGGGCGCTCTAGCAAACTTGATAATCCCGAAGGTCCTTTGTTATTCTCGTGAGGGTTAAGATAGCGGTTTGTGGCGCAAATGCCAGCGCATAGGGCGAGGGGCTCTTTTCACTAGCCCTAAAGAACCAGTGCCAAAAAGCCAGTGCACCAAAAGGAAAGCAGATGTCCAAGGCTTTACCGCAGAACCTGTTGGTGAACACCGCTGCCGGTCTTTATTGTCCGCAGGCGGATGTGCATATCGATCCCGTGCGCAAGGTCGCCCGTGCGATTGTCACCCATGCCCACGCCGATCATGCACGCGCGGGCCACGGGCAGGTGTGGGCAACGCCAGAGACACTGGCGATTATGCAAGTGCGCTTGGGTAAAAACTTCGCAGGTGAAAGGCACCCGTTGGCACTGGGGCGCAGCTGCGATCTTGGCAGCATCAGCATGAGCCTGCACAGCGCCGGGCACGTGCTTGGCTCTGCGCAAGTTCTCTTGCAATCCGCGACGCACCGCACGGTGATTTCAGGTGATTTTAAACGCCGAGCAGATCCGACGACCGCCCCTTTCGAGCTGGTACGCTGCGATACATTTGTAACCGAGGCAACCTTTGCCAATCCCTTGTATCAGATGCCCGGCGAACAGCAGGAGCTAGACAGGCTCATAAAGTCGCTGCGTTTGTTCCCTCAGGCGCATCATCTTATCGAAGCCTACTCCCTGGGCAAAAGCCAGCGGATGATTGCCCTGCTGCGTGCGCGCGGCATCACCCGGCCGATTTATCTGGACACCGCAACGTTAGCTATTGCGCAAATCTACACAAGTTTTGGTGTGCATCTGGGGCAGCTGCGTCCGCTAGCCCAAGCCCCGGTGCACGAGCACCCAGTGCTTGCCCTTTGCCCGCCACAAAGCAAACAGGCGGCTGATTTGCGCAGCTCAGGTAGAAAACTGCGCCTTGCCTCTGCATCAGGCTGGCTGTTGGCGGGGAAGCGGGCAAAAAACACCGCCTCGCACATCCCCATGGCCATATCCGACCATGCGGACTGGCCTGAACTTTGCCAGACAATTGAGGAATGCGGTGCAAAAGAAATCCTTGTGACCCATGGAGATCCTTTCGCCCTGCAACGTTGGGGCCAGTTGCGACAGCTGAACGTCTCGCCCCTTACCAAATTGCCAAGTCTGGACACTGAGGCCATGTAACGCCATGCGCAGTAGCTATTGCGCAGTATTTCATATGAGCCCCTGTGCCTAACTGCGTGCGATCACATAAATAAATGGGTTTCCTGATAAAAACGGTTTCCTTCGTGAAGGGAGACTGGCACAATCTGTTTAGGCATGGTTCGCCGCCAAGCGAACCGCACTATGGGATATTGAGTTATGAGTGATTTCCATAAGGACGAACAAGGCATTTCCGAGCTTTTCGAGCGCTACGCCGATGGCTATGACGACTATTCCTTGTCGGCGATTCTCTCCTGTTTTACCTTCCCCTGTGTTATTTGGCAGGCGGATAAGGGCCATATATTTGAAGATGAAGACCAGATGACCGAGAATATTCAGGCACTTCTGGATGTCTATGAAGATAATAACATTGCCCAGTCAATCTATGAGGAAGTGGATCTGTACGTCCAGCCAACTGCAGCAACCATCACCCTCGATTGGCAGCAGGAAGATGAAGAAGGCGAACCTGTTTTCGACTTTACCTGCCACTACAATCTGGTCAGAATTGGTCGGGACTGGAAAATTGCGTCCATCGTAAATGAACCGTCCTAACGCCTTATAGCTGAAAGTGCAGGAGCGCTGCGGTAAGCGCGGATAAAACGGTGACAGGAGGAAAGCCACTTGCACCGTTTTCTTGAGCTATGTGCTGCTCTTGCCACGTGTGGTGATGCGCACGAGCGCAGCGCTTACCTCAGTGACTATCTGCAGGATTTGGAACAGGAAGAGCTCGCCGCCGCCCTTGCTGTGCTCGGTGGCCGTTTTACACCGGCGCTGCGTCTCTCGGCCGCTGCCCTAAAAAAAGCCGCGTTACAGCTCGTCGATGCAGACCTGCTGGCACTTGCGCATGCGCAGGCCAGCGATTGGTTAGAGGCAATTGCATTTTCCCTTGGCGGCGAAAATACGAGGTTCCCTGTTTCCATAACCACAGGCGGCGCCTCTATAGGTAAAAACAAATTAAGTGACGCAAGCCTTGGAAGATGGCTTGGAGTTTTATCACAGCGCCAAACAGCAATAGAACTCTTAGATAGCCTTACAGAAATACCCGCCCGCCAACGCCTTTTCATATTGCGCCTTGCAACAGTTTCCCCTTCGTCGCGGCGACCATTTGCTGTTGATCTAAGGGAGCTTTGGGAAGCTCTTGCACGCAGTTTCAATTCTATCCCAAGAGATATTGCCGCGCTTTGGCACCAACCAGACATAGATATGTTAGGGCTGGTCACGTGGTTGCATGAGCCCGTACATGCGCGAAAAGCCCCCTCTGCAAGTTGTTTTCGACTATGGCAATGGCCGAAGCAAGCAGCTGCTATAGCACCGGCAGCCGCAGATAACCTGCGCATTCCCGTTGGTATAGATTTGCAGTTACTGATTTGCGGCCCGGTCCATGCCGCGGCCTCTGGGCAGGGGGCACGGCTTTTTTCCATGCGCGGCGAAGAATTTTCAATGCCGCAGCACATCCTTCCTGAAGGCCTTTCCAAGCTTGAAAAGATGCCAAAGGCATGCACGCTTATCCTGCGCCTTGCGCATAAACTTCCAGAGCATAGCTCCCCAGCTGCCTTACAGGCCAGCTTGCGCAGAGCAAATGCAACAAAGACAGATGCAAGGCAGCAATGGCGCATCTATTTGTTAGATGTCTGGCAAGACAAGCAAGGCTGGCTTTCACTCGAAGTCCTTCGCCAGTTAAGGCAGTGCCTTGCTCAGATCGCCCCGCATTGGGTTGACGCAGCCGAGTGCCCGGCAAGCGCCAATTATGCGAACTTCATTATTGCAGATGTGGACGCCTCTAATGGTGAACAACTGCGTTTAGGGCAGCGTAAAGCGCCGCGGCGCCACATAACGGCACAGCTTATGCACCTCTATCAACCTGGGGGGCAGCTGCGCGCACCTGTGACACTCGTAGCGGGCCTGTGGCAAGAGGAGCAGACTTTGGTGCCACTGACCAAAGTGGAGGCGCAGCTGACCAACGAGGAGTGTGAGGCGTTGCGCCAGCATGTCAAAACCCACTGTGTCGCCCGCCATGGACCGCTGCGGGAACTGGCCCGGAACCCGGAAACGGCGGTTCGATTACGTCTTACATATGCGCAACTAAGTGCCGCACCCCGGCGGAAATGCAAGCTAAATCTGCATTTTGTCCAAGTTGAAAAGATTATATTCCCTAATGTTCAAGCTGATTTGGATTGCGCATCTGGAAACAACAAAAACAACCAGCTTTCTTCCTTGGAAAAGCTGCAGGATGAGTTAGGATAAAATCTCTCGAGGGGAGAATATAATTTAGGAACTAGCAAGTTATGGAAGAAAACAACGGGAAACCGGTTAAGATCATTACCTATTTTACCCTGATGTCGCCTTGGTCTTATTTTGGGCATCAACGTCTTGTTGATATGGCCACAAAGCTTGATGTTTCCATCGACTTTCGCCCCTGCAAACTAGGGGAAGTTGTTGTAAACGGCGGTGGGCAACCCTTGCCAAAACGCCACCCCAAGCGGCAATCCTACCGGTTTTTGGAACTGCAAAGAGCAAGCGAGGAATTTGGCGTTCCGCTCGTGTTGCGCCCTAAGCATTTCCCGACAGAAATTGCGCTTGCCGATAAATGCGCGATTGTACTGCAAGAAATGGCAGGTCCTGTCGCGCAGTTCTGCCAACATGCCTATCAAGGTGTCTGGGTTAATGAATTGGATCTTGCAAAACCCAAGACCCTTGCCAATTTACTTGAAACAGTTGGGGCAGAGGCAGAAGTCGTGATAGCCAAGGCATCTTCTGAAGCCGCTGAGCGGCAGTATCAGGCGAACACTGAGGCTGCGATGGCCGGCGGGGTGTTTGGCGCGCCAAGCTACCTCTGGCAGGGTGAGTTGTTCTGGGGGCAAGATCGCCTCGGGCAGCTGGAGCGGGCCATCGGCTCTGGGCGTACCCCTTTCACTGTGCCAAACTAGCTCAATCATTCAAAACAAGAGGAGGAGGGGACATGAGTGCCCGAACTAGTCTGAAACAAATCAGCCTGTTACTCATTGCCACTTGTGTGTTCTCCACCCTCGCCAGCGCGCAAGCTGACAAGCTGGAGCAGCGAGCCGGAGAGCAAGAAGCGGCAACGGGCTATTCTCTGCTGTCAACATCCGATGGTGTTGTGCGTATGGACAATGCCACTGGTGCGGTTTCGCTTTGTCGCCAACAAGGGGAAGATCTGATCTGCCGCCCGTCATTGGACGCCATGCAAACCTTGCAGCAAGAGTTGGACGGGCTGATACAGCAGAACCGCAACTTGCGGCTGGAAGTAAACGGTCTGCGCACTTTATTAAACGAAGCGGGAATTGCCGCGGGAGAAAACCTGCCGCCACCGCCAAAATCAAAGCAGGGCAAAGCTGAAACAGGCTCTTGGTATAGCGCTGATGATGAGAAGCGGCTGGATCAGGCCCTTGAATTCACGCAGAAAGCCATGCGCAGTTTTGCGCAGAGCATCAAGGAGCTGGAGAGAGAGTTCGCCGATGAAAAGCCATCGCCCGATACTCCAGAGAACCGGAGGCCACAGACGCAGTGATCTTTGCATGCAAAAACAAAAAAGCGGCGGGAAACCCCGCCGCCTTGAAAGTTTTTGCGCACACTGGTGACCGCGCCGCCGCCACTTAGCCCAACAGGGCGGTGATAGCGGCAGTGATATCTTTGTCCAATGGCACGATGGTGCGTTTGTCAAGATCCATCGCCATAACAACCATATCGCAAACCGCGGCGAGGCGGCGGGTGCGCTGCTCGAACACATGATGGCGCAGGTTAAAGCTGTTGCCGTTGACGCCGGTAAACGTACTCACAATGGCAACCATGTCACCGCTGGTGAGTGGGCTGATCCATGACAGCTTTTGTTCAACGGAAATACGGCCAAAGTCATTATCGTCTAGCCACTCGGTGGTCATCGGTGTCCGCTCCCAAGCATGGGCGGAGGCATCGCTGATGCAGGCCAAAACAAATGTGTCATCTGCTCGGCCAGAAACATCCAGGTGCCGTGGCAACACGGTGGCCCGACCAGTAATGAAAGCGCCGTTTTTCAACAGTTCGTCTTGTGTTGGTTTGCCCGAATAGGGGCTTGCAGGCAACGAGCGCGGCATAGCTGGCTCGCTTACCGAAGCTTCAAATCCGGCAAAACGCTGACGCAAGGACTTTGCAGCATTCGGGTTTGGGGTATACCCATCCACAGCAGTTGCGGCTAACTGACCGGTTGAGGCCTCCACCATCTCGTGCAGGATGCAAAACATGTGCGGTCCATCAAACGCTGCGTAGCTGTTTACCGTAACTGGTGACGCCGCGCGCAGTTCTGCGTGATAACGTACGTGCCGCACACGCCGCGCGCCAACCAGCGCTTCGGAAAAATCGCTCATCAGGCGAAACTGCCTGTCGGCCTCTTCGAAACGGGAAAAGTAGAACTGCACATTCATGTGGTCGTTCTCGTCGCATTCCCAAGTGTTCACAAAGCTTTGAAGTGTCTCTAAGGAGGCCATCTTATGTTCCTAAAGGTGCAAGCAATCGTCGGTATACACTGTCTGGCAACAAGCCGCAGGTCAAGCGCGCGTTGCAGGCAGCTGCCTATTCAAGAAGCTATCTATCCTTTGGTGACTTACTTTTGCAAGCCCTAGTGAAAAACTTTGAAAACAGTGGCAGCCGTGGGGATAAATATCGCATTGAACCGTGCCTCCTGCGGCGCGCAGTCTTGTGGCCAGAAACAGACTGTCATCAAACAGTGGATCTTCGATCCCAACGCTGACAAGCGTTGGCGGCAGACCTGCTAAATCTGCATATAGAGGCGACACATCTGGCAAGTGCCGATCTCCGCCAAGAGCCAGATAATGCGCAGCACAAAGTTGTATGTCCCGAGTTGTCAACACCAGTCGGTCAGCCCCCCAACGCCGCGCTGACGGCGTCATGTTGAGATCAAAAAGACCGCTGAATAGGCTCATAGCCCGAACTGCTTCAAGATCACCTGAATCGCGCAACCTGAGGGCCGTAACCAACGCCAAGGTCGCACCGGTGTTTTCGCCAATAAACCCCAGAAAACGCCAGCCATAAGCGCGGCGACCATCCTGACAGGCCCATCGCGCCGCTGCCTCGCAATCATCCGGGGCGCAGGGATAGGGGCACTCAGGGGCTAAACGATAAGCGACTGAGAGCACGTCAAGCCCGGTATTTTCGCAGAGTTCTTGCAGGCGGTTGTCTTGTAGATCTGTCGCGCCAAACACAAACCCGCCACCGTGAAAATGCAGCAACACGCCGCGTTCAGTGTCCTTGCGAACGAGAGATTTAGGCCGAAACAGACGCCCACGTAAACTATGGCTGCCTTGCGCAATCTTGATGTCCTGCCCAAAAGCTGTGTCCCTCTCCCCCATTAAAGCGCCCAGGCCAAGTAACCGTCGCTCCCGGGTTATCACCGGTGAAAAGCTCCAGGGATCAGGCAAGGCATTAAGCTTCCTACGGGTTGTCCGATTAAAATCCAGCGTCTCGCGTTGTATCTCTGGTGATACTGATACAATTCGTTCTTGGTAGGGCATCTGGGTAAGCCCTAAAGCAAAGGCGCGAGGCCTGCAGCCGCCCAGCAAATCACCGCGCACCAGCCAACCGGCCAACGTAGCTGCAAACAGGCCTTGGCTCTGGCCCTGCGATGGAGTTCAGATAGTTTCGTTCCCCGCTCGTGGCGCTCTGAAGTGCTCACCACAACGAAGCGGGCCCGATCGGATGGGTCGCCTTGCACTCCCTGTGAAAATTCTGCTGTGATTTGCAAAACACACAGCAGCAGCAACGCGGCACAACCAAGCGCCACATAAAAACTAGCGCCGCTTAAACCGCAAAGTGACAAAAGCAAAGCTGCTCCAAGAAGGGCGGAAAAGCTAATTTGAACGATGAGACCTTTTGCGTGTTGCTCTATTTTTTTCATCTCTCGACCCACTAATGAATACGCAATACTTGCTTTATGGCAGCATTCTTTCACTTTCCTGCAAACGCTAGTGAAAGGTAGTCACGCAGTAAACGACGCATTTATTTGCGCAGTAAAAATTAATAGAATTCAGCTTAATGGCATTAAATCTAGGGAAAAATGGCTGCCGGATAAAGCAAGTATAAGCTTATCTCAATCTAGGGTGGATGAAACTGCAAATATAAACTCAGAAAAAGCTTTGCTCCGCTGCAATTCGAGGGGCTAGGAGAAGGAACCTACTGAAATCTGTGTGAGATTTCGCTTGCCAGCTAGCAGGCATGCCCCTATCGTTGCATTGAGCGGCACAGTTTAATCTGAGCCGGCTTTTGGAGGTAGATGTCGGGGCGAGTTCTAATCCCTATTCCACATGAGCGTAAACCGCGATGCGGTTGAGGAGATGCGCGTGGAAGGGGCATTGGCAACTAAAAAAGCGTCACCGACGACAGAGGGGGAGGAGCATAGCGTGACAAGCGCCGCCCATCGTTTTTTAATAGCAGATGACCATCCGCTTTTTCGCGGAGCATTAAGGCAAGCCCTTGAGGCAATGTTCTCTAACCTCGAGATCATCGAGGGTGGTTCTTTGGAGGAAGTCACCACAGCCCTGGACACTTACGACGATATAGATCTCGTCTTGTTGGACTTGTCTATGCCTGGAATGCGCGGCTTTTCCGGCCTTATGTATTTGCGTGCACAATATGTGAGCGTACCGGTAATAGTCGTTTCTGCTACAGAAGAGACAACCGTGATCCGCAGCGCAATCGAGTTTGGTGCATCCGGTTACATCCCCAAATCTCTTGGTATTGAAGCCATGAAAACAGGGATTGCCGCTGTTCTGGAAGGCAATGTTTGGACACCGCCGGACGTCGACCTTTCCGTTGAAGACGAAGGGGCAAAAATGGCCCGTCGTCTCGCCAGTCTCACGCCGCAACAGGTGCGCGTGCTGATGATGCTCTCGCAAGGCCTATTGAACAAACAGATTGCCTATGAGCTTTCTGTTTCAGAGGCCACGGTGAAAGCGCATGTCTCGGCGATTTTGCAAAAGCTGGGCGTTGAAAGCCGCACACAAGCCGTTATCGCTGCCGCTAAAATTGAGGCCGGTCAGTGGCAGGCGATGGAAATGGCTTAGAAAGCATCGCCAACTTGTAAAATTTTTGCTGGCGTTGCGGAAGATCCGCAGCGCCTTTTTAATTGTACGTAACTTGCTACGCTGCAGCCAAGTTCGGTTCGGCCTCGATGGCGTGGCCTAGGCGTCCACGGATTTCTCCTGCTTGAGACGGGTGAGTAAAGCGCGCAGCGCCGCCGGTTTCACCGGCTTGTTCAGCACTTGCATGCCTTTTTCTTGCGCCTCATCGCGCACGTCTTGGCTGCGATCAGCACTAATCAATATACCGGGAAATTCTAGGCCAAACTTCCAGCGCAGGCTAACCAATGCATCCGGGCCAGTGCCCTCATCAAGATGATAATCGGCAAGCACCACATCTGGCTGCATTTTGCGCTGCATCAAGAGTTTTGCCGCCTCTTTCGCATCTGCCGCTACCAGAACATTGCACCCCCAGCCGGATAACAGCGCGGCCATACCCTCAAGGATTTGGCGCTCATTATCAATCGCAAGCACATTCAGCCCAGCAAGCTGTCCAGTTGGTACCGGGCGCGTGCTTTGCTCGGGGAGCTTGGGAATGGGCCCTGCGCTGTGCAGGGTGACGCCGAAACAGGAGCCACGCTCAACGCGGGATTGGCAGTGCACTTCCAAACCCAGCACCCGCGAAATGCGCTCCACAATCGACAGGCCAAGCCCAAGCCCGCTGGCAATCTTGGCCCCATCGTCCAGCCGCTGGAATTCTGAGAAGATCTGCGCTTGCTGAGCTTCGGGAATACCAATGCCGCTATCATAGACAGACAGACGCAGTACCCCATTGCCCGCACGCCGTAGACCCACCAAAACACCACCGCTTTGCGTGTATTTCAGGGCATTGGAGATCAGGTTTTGCAGCAATCTGCGCAACAGGCGCCGATCCGAACGCACCGTTATGTCGCTTGCCATGATCTTGAAACGCAACCCTTTTTCTCTTGCTATTGCCGCAAAGTCGTTCCGCAATGGACTAAGCACATCGTCCAAATGGAAAACCGAGAATTCTGGCCGGAAGGTTCCGGTATCAAGCCGCGAAATGTCCAACACGGCACCAATTATCTCCTCAACAGAATCCAGCGAGGCCTCGATTTTCTGGATGAGCCCCAAAGCCTCCGGTGTGCTGGCACCGCCTGCTGAGTAGCGATCTGTCAAACTGGAGGAGTAAAGCCGCGCTGCATTCAGCGGCTGCAAGATATCGTGCCCCGCAGCAGCCAGAAAGCGGGTCTTGTCTTGCGAGGCGACTTCCGCCACATGCCGTGCTTCTTCCAGCTGCGTATTGACGGTGGTGAGCTGCTTGGTGCGTTCCCGGACCCTGTTTTCCAAGGTCTCATTGGCCTTTGCCAGCGCATCCTCCGCCATTACGCGCTCGGTGATATCGGTAAAGGTGGCCACGAGCCCGCCGTCAGGCATGGGGTTGGAGCGGATCTCTAAAACAGTGCCAGAGCGGTGCAGGCGCTCTTGCATCAAACTGTGCGGCTGGGTGATGCCGTTGAACTTGGCAGAAACTACATCCGCGACCAATCCTTTGCCAAATTCTCCCCGCCTAGCACAATGGGCAAGAACTTCGGTGAGCGGCGTCCCCACCTGCCCATACTCGGGCGGTAAGTTCAACAGCTCGCGAAACTGCCGGTTCCAGCAAATGAGCCGGTACTCATTGTCAAACACACATAAGCCTTGGCGCACCTGATCCAGTGCGATCTGCAATAGGTCGCGATTGTACTGTATCGCCTCGGTTGCATCATCCAGCAGCTTGATTGCTTCCTTTGAGCCCGGATCCCGCCGCTTGAGCAACAGCGAAATAACCAGACGGGAGGAGGCAGAGCCGATGGCGCTGGCGAGCAACTGCTCGGCAAATTTCAGCATTCGCGCATCAACGGGCTGGTGCGGTTCTAAATCGCTATTGTATTGCGCCGCAAACTTGTCAAACGAACGCTGCGTGCGCTCCTCTCCCACATACCGGGCAATTGTCGCTTGCAGGTCGGAAACTTTGAGTGCCGTTCGCCATAAACGCAACGAAGGCACAGCACTTAAAGTTGCCGGAACAAAGGAATTGGCTTGAAGACGCTCCGCAGGCGTTGGCGCTCGCAAAAAAGATGCAGCGATAAAAACAAGTAGGTTAATGATAAGGCTCCACAGCGCCCCGTGCACAAACGGATCTGCTCCTTCAAAAAATAAAGCCTCTGGCCGCAAGATGCCAATGCCGAAGGGGCCTTCCCTTAGCAAAGCTTGCCAGACTTCGCCTTCCCGTATCACAACAGGAAGCAGCAGGGTGTAGAGCCATACTAGGAAACCTGCGCTCATGCCGTAGATAGCGCCCTTGGCTGTTGCTCTACGCCAAATTACCCCACCGAAAAAGGCAGGGGCAAATTGCGCAATAGCGGCAAATGAAAGCAGGCCTATTGATACCAGTCCCGCGCTATTCCCGGCAAACCGGTAGTATCCATAGCCGCCTAGAACAATTGCTAAAATGGATACGCGCCGCACACCCAGAAGGAGCAGGCTCATATCCTCTCCGGAACTTGAGACCAGATCGTCTTCACTGCGCCCTCGCAGGATTAATGGCAAAACCAGATCGTTGGATACCATGATAGACAGCGCTACCGTAGTCACGATTACCATGGCAGTTGAGGCAGATAAGCCACCAAGATAGGCAAACAGCGTCAACCATTGCTGCCCGCCATCCTGCGGCAAAGCAAGCACAAACATATCCGGGTTTGCCTCGCCGGAAAGTTGTAGGACACCCGCTAGCGCAATAGGAACGACAAACAGGTTGATGAGCACCAGATAAAGTGGGAACAACCAGCGCGCCCGCGAAATCTCGCTTGGGTTGTTGTTTTCCGTTACACTTACATGGAATTGGCGAGGCAGTAACAAAATTGCGAAAAACGACAGGATACCAACCATCGCCCAAGACGCATAATCAGGCGCACCAAGATGTGCCTGCGCTACGCTTGGGTGCAGCCGCGCCGCCTCCCACAGCGCCAGCGGGCTATCAAACAAAGAAAAGCAAACCCACAAACCAACAGCAAGAAACGCCAGCAGCTTGATTACAGCCTCCGCGGCGATAGCCAGCATCATACCGTTCTGGTTTTCCGTCGCATCAATGTGCCGGGTACCAAACAGCCAAGCAAACGCTGCCATGGCCAATGCGATTATCAAGGTGCCATCGCCAAACACCGGTAAATCTGCAACATGGTTCATCGGCATGCCAACCAATGTGCTGACTGAAAGCGAAACCGCCTTCAATTGCAAAGCGATATAGGGGATCATGCCGACCACGGCGATAAGCGTGACGAGTGCCGCCACCCGCTGGTTTTTGCCATAGCGCGCAGCGATAAAATCGGCAACGGACGTAATCTTCTCGGTTTTTGCCAGTTGCACCACTCGCAAGAGCAGCCGGTGAAAAAACAGAAAAAACACAATAGGTCCGAGATAAACGGCAAAAAACTCAAACCCATTTTGGCTTGAAGCGCCAACCGAGCCAAAAAATGTCCATGACGTACAGTAGACCGACAGTGAAAGGGCGTAGATCAACGGCCGTCCGCCCTTGCGTCTGCCATTTGAATTTTGCCGCCGTACCCAGCGATCACCAAAGCTTGCCACGGCAAACAGCGCTGCCAGATAGGCAAGCGAAACCAACGCTACCAACCAGCCTTCAATCATGGTGATCCCCCCGCAAAAAGCAACGCGCTTCCCATAAAATCTCAACGCGCTAAGGCTTTATTTGTACCCTTCGCGCTAGACTTCCTGAAAATCACCGGGAAAGCAAGCCGAACAACCACGCCCTCCCTTAAACAATGGGCGACATTTCAAAGAGTTGGCCAAGCTTTTCAAAAAACAACAATAAGCTGGGAGAAAACTCAGTGCCAAGTGTTTCGAATAGTAGTGCGCCCTCCAATGAAACTGGTTTTCCGGATCCGCAAATGTTTCGCCCCAAGCCAGCCGGCCCGTTGACGCGGATTAGATGCCTGCTCACCGGTGGTGACCTGCGCGATCTGCCAAGCTTGGCGCAATATCTCAATGAAAAAAGCCAGTATCTTCGCTTTGAATTGATCGACATTCTCTCCAGCGCCGGTGCCCTGCAACAAAGCCTAGTTGCGTCCAGCTATGCCGAGCAAAACACCACCGCCCAGACAGAGGCAGGGACAACCGCAACCAAACGCAATCAAAACGGGTTGAACAGTGCAGGGCTGCTGTACATCTCAACCAGCATCATTGCAGAGGCGCTTTACACAGCGCTGCGCGCCGAACAATCCATCACACCACAACGCCTCGCGGGTTTTGTCGGTGCCGCAGTGCGAGTTTCTATGCACAAAGCACCTTCGTTTTTGCGCGAGGCGGCCATCAATGCGCAGGCAACACAAGTTGCTCAGCGTCTACGCATCGCCGCGATGCTGCCGCAGAGCACACGGGATATGCCAAACTATGCGCAGATGCTCGCATCAGCCCTCCCGTGCTCCATCTGGGCAGATGTCCATGTAAACGAGGGCATTGAAAAGCGTCTACAACTTGCCCTTCGTCATCTCCAGTCGGAGTTCGCGGTGCGCGCCTACCCAAAAGCGATCTACAGCGCCGCCACCACTTACAGTCTTTGCAGATGATCCTGACAAACTTCGCGACTTTGGGTGCCCAATTTTCGCGGCAGGCTAAAGCTGGCTAAGGCGACTCTGGAGGCCTGAGGAGATTTGGGTTGTATTATTGGGAAAGCTACCGACCTTTAGTTGTGATTAAGCGGGTCAATTTTCTGCGACAAATGTGCGCGGCAAAAAAATATTCTTATCCTTAGATATATCTATGTGATGCAAAGTATCAGAATGACCGATAAATCTTTCTTATGGGTATTCTTGAGAAAAATTATGGTATCACGCCAACTGACCCAAGGGCGTAATGGCACTGTTAATGCGCGCATTCTTGCCAATCCTGCGGTTCAATATCCATAAAAACCTAAGGGGTGATTGTGGAGTATTCAGCAAAAACACCTAAGCAGCAATCGCTGCTTTTGCCGCTCTTGCCATGAGTGTTTGTGATAATAGTCACGAACAAACAGCAGATTTGTTCTGGTTTATCGTTTTACCAAACTCATGCATTCGCTAATATTCAGGTTGACGCTTTCCCATGGCTGCGCTAGCAGATTAGTCAAATTACCCATCGGGGCTTTGCTATTTTTCGAGCATCCCAACGGCACAAGAGAAATTGAGGAATTCCAATGTTGGTTTCCACCGCACGCTTAGAGAGTGTGCTGCAAACTGCTGTCGACGGTATCGTCGTCATTGACCAGAAGGGAACCATTCTGGTGTATAACGGTGCCTGCGAGAAGATGTTTGGCTACACCCGCGAAGAAGTGGTTGGCCAGAACGTCGCGATGCTCATGCCAAAATCCCATGCCATACAGCATGATGAGTATATCCGCCGCTACCAGCAAACTGGCGAAAAGCGCATCATTGGTATTGGTCGCGAAGTGGAGGGCCAACACAAGGATGGGACAAACTTCCCGATTGAACTGTCTGTGGGCGAAGCGGACACTTCAGATGGCCAACAGTTTATCGGTATTATTCGCGACTTGCGATCTAAGCGGGAAATCGAAAATCGCTTGCGTGAGTTGCAATCAAACCTCGTGGTTATGACCCGGGTCAACGCTTTGGATGAAATGGGTGCGGCAATTGCCCATGAAATCAATCAGCCTCTTACAGCGTTGATGCTGTACATACAGACAGCGGCGCGCCGGGTAAAATCTCAAGACGACCATGATGAACAGCTACTTAAGATCATGGAGAAGGCAGTCGACGAGGCTGGGCGTGCCAGCCAGATCATCCAGCGCATGCGCGGCTTTGTCGAAAAGCAAGAGCCAAAACGCACCGGTGTTTGCCTGCAAAAGCTCATCAATGACTGCATGGAGCTTGTGCACGTTTCCCACCGTGATGATGGTGTTAAGGTAGTCAATGCCTTCGCAGATGCCCAATACAAACTCGCTGTCGATGCGGTGCAGATCCAGCAGATCCTTATTAACTTGATTAGGAACGCCTGTCAGGCAGCGCGCAGCAGCGAAGCGCCAACAGTCACAATCTCTGCTGTATTGGAGCCGGAAAACGTTCTTGTAAAAGTGCAGGATACCGGCCCGGGCTTGCCAGACGCAGCACGTGAGAACCTCTTTAAAGCATTTTCGGGCACGAAGCAGAGAGGGCTGGGCGTTGGCCTCGCAATTTCACGCAGTATTGCTCAAAACCATGGCGGCGACTTGTATGCAGAACCCTATCAAGAGGGTGAGGGGGCAACATTCGTGTTGCGCATACCAGTAAAAACCACTGCCGATAACGCGAAGGAGCCGGAGGACGCGTAATCTCATGTGTTTGCCGGTTAACAAGAAGGATATAACAGTAATGTCCGCAATCCCCCACAAGATCCATGTCGTAGACGACGACCCTGCCGTACGCGATGCGTTGACCTTGCTTTTTGAAACCGAAGGCTTTGATGTTTCCGCCTTTGTTGATGCCGAGCAATTCTTGGCCAACGTCGCAAACGACAAGCCAGCTTGTGTGTTGTTGGATGTGCACATGCCGGGTCGTTCCGGCATCGATATCTTGAAAACACTGCATGCAGAGCATTTTGAAGCGCCGATCTTCATCATCTCCGGTCAAGGGGACATCCCTATGGCTGTGGAAGCGATCAAGTCCGGTGCCTATGATTTCTTCGAAAAGCCATTTGATGTTGAAAGCGTCATCTCGCATGTTCGCGAAGCCATCGCCGCCACATCAAAAGGCGGTGACGCCGGACTTGGTAACTTCCCCGGTGCAGAAACGCTTACCCCGCGTGAGCGCCAAGTCTTGAAAGAAATCACCTCAGGTGCCTCCAACAAAGAAGCTGGTCGCAATCTGAAAATTTCGCCTAGAACTGTTGAAGTACACCGTGCTCGAATCATGGAAAAACTGGGCGCAAGAAACGCTGCGGACCTCGTTCGCATTGTTCTTACAGGTGAAAATCCAGCCTAATCTGGCGTGGATAAACGAGATTATGAGCCCGCCACGCAATGAAATTGATTGCGTAGGCGGGTTTTTACGCACTACAGACCTTTCGATGTGGTCCATAATGTCGCATCTATCCAGAGCTTGGGAGAGCTTGGCGGTAGAGAGCGTGGACAAGTCATGAGGCGAGTGTGATCTACATTGTCGAAGACGACAGGTCGGTTCGGGAGGCGATAGCTCTGCTCTTGGAGGAGACAGGGATAGAGGCTTGTTGCTTTGCCGACGGTGAGTCGTTTTTGCAAGGCGCTAGAGTGGCCGATGATGATCTGGTATTTGTTGATCTACAACTGCCAGGTGTACAAGGCGCAGATTTGATCCAACGCCTGCGGGCCAAGGCTAAGCCTCCGCATATAGTGGCCATGAGCGGCAAGCGCCTCAGCGAGATTTCTCAGGATTTTCAGGGTAACGAGCGGCCCCCGTTACTGCGTAAACCCTTGCGCGCCGAGAGTTTATTCAAATTTATTGATCGCTAATTTGCGAAAGACCAGAGAACCTTGCCCATTTACGCAACTTAGGCAAGAATACTAATTTACCTACACTAAGTAGCAAACCCTATTTTCCCCAGCTCTCAGACCAGTTAGACATGATCTAGATCAAAAACGCCATTTCGTGACGGGACGCGGCGATTTTGACAGGCTTTCTTTGTATGCGCGATGGGCAAACCGCGCATTTGCCTACAAAGAACAACATTTGCGGCTTAAGCCGCAGAGGAGGGATTATGGAGCATGCTCAAGCCGCCTATCAGAGATCTGAGGACGTCTGCATCAACGATCTAGCAAAGCTGCGTAGTGTCGGGCGCGAAACTTGGGAGGCCGGCCTTGGCCAGAGCCGCCGCCACCGCATCAACGCGCACGAAGTTTTGTTTTATGAAGGTGATACCGCAGAGCGCCTCTACGAGGTCGTGTCCGGCGTGATCATGCTTTACAAACTGTTGCCGGATGGACGCCGTCAGGTCGTCTACATTGTCCGAGAAGGGGATATGCTCGGCTTTTCCCGTCATTCGGAATATGATTGCACAGCAGAAGCGCTGACAGACACAGAATTGGTCGTCATTGAAGCGCGCGAGGCAGAAGCCTCGGCTCAGATGCAAAGCCACATCAATAAATGCCTGCTTTTGCAAATGGAAAACCTGCATGAACATACGGTTCTGCTGGGACGGAAATCCGCGCTGGAGCGGGTCAGCACCTTTCTGATGAGCCTTGTGCCAAATCGCGGTGGCAATGGCTGTGAAGGGCCAGCAGAAGAGGGCAGGCCAGACACCCGTACCGTCGTGCTTTCAATGACTAGGCAAGAGATCGCGGATTATCTCGGCCTCACCATCGAGACCGTCTCGCGAGTGGTCTCTCAGTTAAAGAAGCGCGGCCTCATCAAGGTCGAGAAGCAGGATAGCATCCACATTGCTAACATTTGCGGGATTTGTCAGCTAACTGGGATCCACTAGCCTCCGCGAGATGCCAAGCCGCGGTGAGAGCCAAAAACAACGGGGCCTGCTTTTTTAAAAGCAAGGCCCCATGATTTTTGGCGCTTGAGGTGCCCTTAAACCGCTACAGAGTGCCTTGCCTGTTGCTGTGGCAGATAGGCATCAAACGCCGAGGCAGCCACGCGAACATAGCGCCGACCTTCGTCGCTGAGTGTAATTTTGCCGCGATACACGTGCACAAGGCCATCGCGAACCAGCTCTTCCAAGCGTTCAAAGCCGTCTGAAAGACGATTCAGATCGCACCCATATTGTTTGGCGATGCTGGCAACATCCACCTCGTAATATGTCATCAGTTGCATGATGATGGCTGAGCGGCACTTGTCATCGCAGCTTACCTCAACCCCCTTGCAGACAGGCAGTTGGCCAGCTTCCACTTGCCGCGCCCAGCCGCGGGCATCAGGGCTGTTCTGGTAATAACCGCCATTGGGCAAAAAGCCGATAGAAGAAGGGCCAAAACCGATGAGTGTGTCTGCTGTATCTGTTGTGTAGCCTTGGAAGTTGCGTCGTAAATTTCTCTCTCGAAGCGCTATCGCCATATCATCACTTGGCAGTGCAAAGTGATCAAGCCCAATAGCCTCATAACCAGCCTTGACAAGCGCCTCGCGGGAGACTGCATTTAGCAAAATGCGCTCATCAGCAGAAGGCAGATCCGCTTCCTTGATCAATTGCTGGTGCTTCTTGAACCACGGCACATGCGCGTAGCCGAACAGCGCAACCCGGCCCGGCGCCAATTCTGCCGTTTTTGCTACACTGTCCAGAATCGTTTGCTCACTTTGGCCGGGAAGCCCATACATCAAGTCAAAGTTGATGGCCTCTATCCCTTCGGCCCGCAGAGCGGCCACCGCGTTGACGACTTGCTCGAACGGCTGTACCCGGCCGATTTTGCGCTGTACATCGCCATCAAAATCCTGCACGCCTAAACTCGCGCGTGTAATGCCCCCCATGCGCAAAGTCTGTGCCAAATAGGGTGTAACTGTGCGTGGATCAAGCTCGATCGCATGCTCAATCGTCGCATCAAAATCAAAGTAACGCCTTAGCCGCGTCAGCAACGCCAGAAAGTCATCGCGGGCCAGCATGCTTGGCGTGCCGCCGCCCCAGTGTATGTGCTGCACGCGCAGGCGCTTGCCCAGTGTTTCCCCAACAAGATCGATTTCTTTCAATAAGGTCTGCGCATAGGCAGCAACCGGCGCCAGCTTTCGTGTCGCCTTGGTGTTGCAGCCACAGTAGTGGCACATTTCCCGGCAAAACGGCACGTGCAGATACAAAGAAATTGCCTCGTCGCCCGGCAAGGTTCTCAACCAGTTTGCGCAGGCCTCCCCGTTCACTGCATCGCTAAAGTGAGGGGCAGTGGGATAGGATGTGTAGCGTGGAACTGTACGACTGGCGTATTTTACATGGGCTTGGATCATGGCGGCAATTTATCGCCTTGACCTGAGCTTTCTTTGATTGGGATCAAGCAGATTAGAATTTTTTAAAAACGCGGGATGGTGCAGCAAGTAGATTGAAGCACCTACGCTCTTGCAACGAATAGGTCAGTTATATTGACTTTTATACTAACGCCTTCTACGGTCAAACACCGTGAACTACCGCTAAAAACCGCCAGAACCAACAGGAAGAGAGGACCATGAACAACGCGAAGTTACTCTTCCTTCTGCCCCTGATCGGCGTCACAGGCTTTGCACTCGCCAGTTTGATTTCACTGCCCGCAGCGATGATCACCGGTCCAGTAATGGCAGCGGCCATATGCTCTCAGGCATTCGGGCCATTGAAGATGCCCTTTGGCCAGCGCGGTGAAGTGCTGCTCTATCAGGTGCTGGGCTGTGTCGTCGGTGCAAGAGTGCCGCCGGAAACACTGTCATATCTCTCCCGTTGGCCGATCACCCTTGCAGGCGTGCTTGCGCTTTTGCCATTGCTCATAGCCAGCACAACGGCGTTTCTTGTCTTTATCTGTCGCTGGAACAAGCAGGCCGCGTTTTTCGCGTCTATTCCCGGTGCGCTGCCCATGGTCCTAGCCCTCGCTGATGAGTACAAAACCGAGGCGCAACCCGTCGTAACTGCACAAACCCTCCGCTTGGTGCTCCTCGTTGCCTTGATGCCAGTTGTTCTAGGCGATGCTGTTGGCGACATGTCCAGCGCGGCACCGGCATCTTCGGCGGCGATGACGTCAAATATTGACATCAAAGCTTGGCAAGACTACACGCTGCTGTTTGCCTTGGCAGCTTTGGCGGCTTTTCTTGCGAAGATCTTGCGATTCCCGGCAGCCGCGCTCACTGGGCCTCTGTTCTCATCCCTTGTGCTTTACTTAAGTGGGACGGTATCCACGCCCTTGCCAGAATGGCTGGCATTGGCATGCTATATCCTCTTAGGCGCGCAAATAGGCTCGCGCGCAGGGGTCTTGAAACCGGCCGCATTGTTGCGCTGGTCTGCTGCGTCCATTGGGGCGCTTCTGGTTGCATCGTTCGTTGCCGCAGTCTTTGCCTTGCTGCTAAGCGAAGTCGCAGGCTTGCCGTTCTCTCAGGTCTTTCTAGCGTATACACCCGGTGGTCAAGAGGTGATGATTATGCTCGCGGCTCTGAGTAATCTGGATCCGGCCTTCGTTCTGGCGCACCAGCTGTGCCGTTTTTTGTTCCTGCTGCTGATTTTCCCTTGGATCACGCGCGCCGTACTTGGCCCGGCAGGCAAACGTCCTGCTAATCCTGAGTGATACGGATCTAAGGGATAGCCGTTTCGTCTTGGCGCCTGCAATTGCCAGTTTTTCTAGCCCCCTGCGTCAATTGGCCACCGGTATAATCCGGGGTTTGATTCGTATCTGTCCTAGGACTCTGATATCTGCAAATTACTTGCATTAAACTTTGCCGTCTCAGATTTCGTCGAGGGGCGTAGTTATGCGTAGAAAATCTTCTGGCAACGGTTCAACTTGAAAGCTTACCCTTGGGTGTTTTGCTACCTCTGACACGTTTTCCAGACTAGAAATGTTTTTATTTTAAGGCGGACTTCGGTTTTTGATATGCGTCAAGGGCGGGACAAAATGTCCTTCTTAGATATACCGACAGAGAAATTTATCCAATTAACCTAAACTTGGATGGGGCAAACGTCATGGTTAAGCAAAAAGCCAGATACCTGACGGTGGAAGAGGGAGGCTTCGCCCTCCTGCTTGCAGCGACAGCGATCCTTGGCCTGATCATTGCAGGGAGGACCTTTGACCAGGTCTTGGCATTCCATGCATCGGTCATCGCAGCTGCATGTGCAGTTGGGACATTTTACATTCTTCGCCGTTACTTCGATGGCACGTACGAGCGTGCGCCGCTGGAAATCGACGGCAAACCAAACTACAACATGGGTCCGGCGAAATTCGGTGCTTGGGCATCGGTGTTCTGGGGCATCGCAGGCTTTCTTGTTGGCCTCATCATCGCGCTGCAGCTTGCCTATCCAGCATTGAATTTTGATTTGCCATGGACCAGCTTTGGCCGCTTGCGCCCGCTGCACACTTCGGCGGTGATCTTTGCGTTTGGCGGTAACGTTCTGCTTGCGACCTCTTTCTACGTGGTTCAGCGCACCTGCCGCGCCCGTATGCCGGGCGATATCCTGCCATGGATCGTTATTCTGGGTTACAACCTGTTTATCGTTGTTGCTGGCACAGGGTATCTGCTGGGTGTAACCCAAGGTAAAGAATATGCCGAGCCTGAGTGGTACGCCGATTGGCTGCTCACCATCGTCTGGGTGTTCTATCTCTTCGCATTCCTTGGTACCATTTGGCGCCGCCGCGAGCCGCATATCTACGTGGCAAACTGGTTCTACCTCGCCTTTATCGTAACCATTGCTGTGCTGCACATCTTCAACAATATGTCGCTGCCGGTAAACTTCCTGTCCTCCAAGTCCTACATTGTCTGGGCTGGTGTTCAAGATGCGATGGTGCAGTGGTGGTACGGCCACAACGCAGTGGGCTTTTTCCTCACCGCGGGCTTCTTGGCCATTATGTACTACTTCATTCCAAAGCAGGCCGAGCGCCCGGTATACTCTTACCGCTTGTCGATCGTGCACTTCTGGGCGCTGATCTTCATCTACATCTGGGCAGGTCCACACCACCTGCACTACACCGCGCTGCCGCAATGGGCCTCAACCCTTGGGATGACCTTCTCTATCATCCTGTGGATGCCGTCCTGGGGTGGCATGATCAACGGTCTGATGACCCTCTCCGGCGCATGGGACAAACTGCGTACCGACCCTGTGCTGCGTATGATGGTTGTGTCCGTCGCGTTCTACGGCATGTCCACCTTCGAAGGCCCGGTCATGTCAATCCGCGAAGTCAACTCTTTGTCACACTACACCGACTGGACCATTGGTCACGTACACGCCGGTGCGCTGGGCTGGGTTGGGTACATTTCCTTCGGCGCACTGTACTGCCTCATTCCTTGGCTCTACAACCGTAAGCTCTACTCCACCCGTCTGGTAAACGCCCACTTCTGGGTGTCCACCATCGGTATCGTTCTCTACATCTGCGCCATGTGGGTTTCCGGTATCATGCAAGGTCTGATGTGGCGTGCTTACGATAGCCTTGGCTTCCTAGAGTACTCTTTCATCGAAACCGTAGATGCAATGCATCCATTCTATGTCATCCGCGCTCTGGGTGGCGGCCTGTTCCTCTTGGGTGCTGTTTTCATGGCGTATAACCTCGTCATGACCGTAGCCCGCAAAGAAGAAACTGAGCCAGCCCTGACCCCAACCGGCGCTGTGGCCGCGGAATAACGAGGAGAGCATCTATGTCTGCTTGGAAAAAACACGAGATCTTTGAAAAGAACTCGATCATCCTCATCATAGGTATCGTCCTTGCGATTTCCGTTGGCGGTTTGGTCGAGATCGTGCCGCTCTACTATCTGAAGAGCACCATCGAGAAAACCGAGGGCATGCGCCCTTACACCCCGCTAGAGCTTGCCGGGCGTAACATCTACGTGCGTGAGGGCTGCTACACCTGTCACTCGCAGATGATCCGTCCGCTGCGTGACGAGCTGGAACGCTATGGCCCGTACTCGCTGGCCGCAGAATCCATGTACGATCGCCCATTCCAGTGGGGTTCAAAGCGTACCGGTCCGGATCTGGCCCGCGTTGGCGGCAAGTATTCCGACCAGTGGCACAAAGACCACCTGATCAACCCGCGCTCCGTATCGCCAACATCGATCATGCCGGGCTACCCGTTCCTTGCTGAAACCCAGCTGAACGTCCGCGACATGGCCGATCACCTCAAGATCAACGTCATGTACGGTGTGCCCTACGATGAGACGCAGATCGCAAACGCCGCAAAAGATGCGCTGGCCCAGGCAAACCCTGATTCAGACGACATCGATGGCTTTGAAGAGCGTTACCCAGCTGTTGCTGCCCGTGACTTTGATGGCGACCCGTCAAAAGTTACCGAAATGGACGCAGTGATTGCTTACCTGCAGATGCTTGGCACACTCGTAGACTTTGACCTCTACGACGAAAAAGCCAACCTGCGCTAAAGGGGAGAGAGATATGGACGCGACATACACGACCCTTGCCAACTTCGCTCAAACCGGCGGGCTGCTGTACTTTATGGCAATCTTCGCAGGTGTGGTGGTTTATGCAGTTTGGCCGAGCAACAAAGAGCAATTTGATGCTGCCAAAAATATCCCGCTGCGGGAGGACGACTAATGGCTGATCATAACAAAGAAGTCGATAAGGTAACCGGCGTCGAGACCACCGGTCACGAATGGGATGGCCTGAAAGAGCTGAATAATCCGCTGCCAAAGTGGTGGCTCTACATGTTCTATGCCTCGATCGTCTGGTCCATCGGGTATTGGGTGCTGATGCCAAGTTGGCCGCTGATCTCTAGCTACACCACCGGCATGTTGGGTACATCCCAGCGGGCCGAGGCCACAGCAGAGTACGCCGCAGCCCAAACCGCGCGCGCCAAGACTGGCGAGCAACTGGTGGAGGCGTCGCTGGAAGAGATCCAGACCACGCCAAAGCTGCTGGAATACGCCATGGCTCAGGGTAAAGTCGCTTTCGGAGACAACTGTGCCCCCTGTCATGGTGTTGCTGCCACCGGCGCCATCGGTTACCCCAACCTACAGGATGATGCGTGGATCTGGGGCGGATCGCTTGACGATATCGCCTACACCATCAACTACGGTATTCGTTCGGGCAACGACGACGAGCGCTATGCGGAAATGTCTGCTTTTGGCCGCGACGAAATCCTCTCCGAAGAGGAAATCGATCAAGTCTCCAACTATGTGGCAAAGCTTGCAGGCCTGCAGCCTGAAGAGGGTGTCGATCTGTCCGCAGGCAAAGTGGTCTATGAAGACAACTGTGCCGCCTGCCACGGCGACGATGCACGCGGCATGCGCGACACCGGTGCGCCAGATTTGACCGCCCCGAACTACCTCTTTGGTCGTTCGCTGGACGCCATCAAGGCACAGGTCAACGCACCACGTCACGGCGTCATGCCAGCTTGGGTCGATCGTCTTGATCCGGCAACTGTAAAATCTCTGGCCGTTTACGTCCACGCATTGGGCGGCGGCGAATAATCAAATCCGGAAAAACCGGAGACAAAAATACGGATGGGAGTAAGCCCCCATCCGTCATTCTTTCAAACAGCCAAACAGGTAGTGCTATGAAAACGGATGCCAAATCCATAGCCGAACCCGAGGACGACAGCTGGTTTGCCTCGGATGCCAAAGTTTACCCAATGGCTGTGAAAGGGACCTTCCGTCGCATTAAATGGGCGATCCTTTTTATAACCTTGGGTATTTATTACTTTCTTCCCTTTGTTCGCTGGGATAGAGGGCCGAATTTTCCCGATCAAGCGGTGCTCGTAGATTTTGACAGAGCCCGCGCTTACTTCTTCTTCATCGAAATCTGGCCGCAAGAGGTTTACTACCTCACTGGCCTGCTTATCATCGCCGCCATCGGTCTGTTCCTGATGAATGCGGTGGCTGGCCGCCTCTGGTGTGGCTATCTCTGTCCGCAAACTGTGTGGACCGACCTCTTCTTAAAAATAGAACACTGGACCGAGGGGGATCGCCGCAAGCGCATCGCTCTTGACAAACAGCCTTGGACAACAGAGAAAATCGCCCGCAAAGGGGCCAAGCATTTTCTTTGGCTGATGGTTGCGTGGTGGACTGGCGGCGCGTGGGTGCTTTACTTCGCCGATGCACCAACCTTGGTCAAGGATCTGGCGACCCTGCAAGCGCCACTGGCAGCTTATGTCTGGATCGGGATCCTGACCTTCACCACCTACTCCCTAGCTGGGTTCATGCGTGAACAGGTTTGCACCTACATGTGCCCTTGGCCGCGTATTCAGGCCGCGCTGACTGATGAGTATGCGCTCAACGTCTCCTATCGCTATGATCGCGGTGAACCGCGCATGCACCTGAAAGAGGCAAAGAAAAAAGAGGCAGTGGGCGAGGCCGCTGGCGACTGTATCGATTGTAACCAGTGTGTTTGGGTGTGTCCAACGGGCGTTGATATTCGTGATGGCTCGCAGCTTGGCTGTATCCAGTGCGGGCTGTGTATCGATGCCTGCAACACCATCATGGATAAGGTTGATAAGCCCCGTGGCCTCATCGGCTATGATACCGACGACAACATGAACCGCCGCGAGCGCGGCGATGCGCCGGTCTATCGCATCATTCGCCCGCGGACCATCGTTTACACGCTCATCATCGCGGGCATTGGCTTTATCATGCTTTATGCGCTGCTTGGCCGTGAAATGTCTGGCCTGACAGTGGTGCATGACCGCAACCCGCTCTATGTAAACTTGCGTGAGGGTGCGGTCCGTAACGGCTACACCATTCGCCTTTACAACCGCCACAAGCAGCCTGAAGAATTCCAGCTTTCCCTTGCTGGTATGCCCGAAGGCTCGCGCCTGCAGGTTGTGGGGGTGGAATCTCAAGCCAGCTCCACGGTGAATGTGGAGGTCGAGGCTGATACAACGCGCGAGATCCGCGTGCTTGTGTTCTCGCCAAAAGGATCGAACCTGCCATCCTCATCGCCAATGGATTTTGTTCTGCATGATCCGCAAAGCGGCGAGACCACGACCATCTCTGATTTCTTTAGAACAGGAAATTAGAGCACAATTTCCGCATCACGAACCAAGACGGTGCAAATTCCGCCGCCTTGGTTCTTTTACTGGTCAAATGCGCAACTGAGCGATAGAACCAAAACGAAGAGCGAGTTCTTTTTGCAACTAAGGAGCAATTCCATGGCCCAAGCGACACCCGCCCACAAGCCGAAGAGAATTACCGGGCGCCATGTGCTTCTCTGCTTTCTCGCGTTTTTCGGCGTAATTTTCGCGATGAACGGCTTAATGATGTACCTTGCCATCGGCTCATTCCCGGGGCTTGAAGTCAAAAGCTCCTACGCGGTTTCCCAGCGCTATAACGATGAAATCGCCATTGCCAAACAGCAAAACGCTGCCAATTGGCAAGTGGATCTGGCAACCTCCTATCAGGCTGACGCCTCGCTTGTCCTCAATGTGCAGCTGGCAAGCAGTGAGGGCGCGCCGCAATCGGGCCGAGAGGTGGTGATTAACCTGCACCGGCCGGGTACGGACGTGGACGACCGCCGCATGAACTTGAGCGAAGGTGCCAGTGGGGCCTATTCAGGCGTTATTCCAAATGTTGATAGTGGCAACTGGATCATCATCATGGATGTGTTGAACGCTGAGGGCATGCGCGAATACCGCTCGCGTAACCGCGTGTTCTTCAAGCAAGGCTAATGCGCATGACCACGGCCACGCGCGATTGGGATGCCTTCATCACCACCGGCAAAGATGGCGCCTCTCATATGGATCTTGCCGTTGATGGCATTACCTGCGCCGCGTGCATCTACGAGATCGAGCGAGCGGTCGCCGCCATTCCGCAAGTGCTGCGTGCAAGGGTAAACTTTACCTCGCACCGCCTCTCTGTCGATTGGCAGAAAGGTGGCGCCCGCGCTGATGATATCGTCGAGGTGCTCGATACCTTGGGTTATCGCAGTTACCCCTTTGATCCGGCGGCGGTAAAGGAGCGCGGCGACAAAGTGGGCCGCCACCTGCTGCGCGCGCTGGCGGTCTCCGGTTTTGCCACCATGAACATTATGCTGCTTTCCATTTCGGTATGGTCGGGCAATGTTTCAGATATTGATGACGCCACCCGGCAACTGTTCCACTGGATTTCCGCTTTCATTGCCATGCCCACTGTCGTTTTCGCGGGGCAAACTTTTTATAAAAGCGCATGGCGGGCCATCAAGTCGCGCCACCTAAATATGGATGTGCCAATCACCATCGGTGTTTGTCTCGCCACGGGGCTTTCTCTATGGCAAACCCTCACCCACGCGCACCATGCCTATTTCGACAGCGCGGTCATGCTGCTGTTTTTCCTGCTGGCAGGGCGTTACTTCGATCATATGATGCGAAGGAAAACCCGTGCCTTTGCGGAAAATCTGTCAACCTTACGCGCAGAATCCGCGGCGAAAATCATGCCCGACGGCGCGCTTAACGATGTGCCACTTTCCAAGCTGGCTATTGGTGACAGGGTTCTGGTGCGGGCAGGGGAGCGCGTCGCGGTTGATGGCCGCATTATCGCAGGCACCTCGCACATAGATCAGTCACTGGTCACAGGCGAGACAGCTTTGCAAGCGGTCGGTATCGGCCATGATGTCTTTGCCGGTACGCAAAACGGCGATGGCGTATTGACAGTGGAAGTAACAGCGGCAACGGGTGATACCCTGCTTGCCGAGGTCAACAACCTGCTGGAAACCGCAATGGAAAGCCGCTCGCGCTATGTCAAAATAGCGGATCGCGCCTCGCAGCTATATGCGCCCTTGGTGCACACAGCGGCGCTGCTCACGCTCATCGGCTGGCTGCTTTTAGGGGCAGGGCCTCATACGGCCATTACCATCGCCATATCGGTGTTGATTATCACCTGCCCATGTGCCCTAGGCCTTGCCATACCAGCGGTGCAGGTTGTGGCCAGTGGCTTGTTTTTTGATCGCCGTGTCCTGCTTAACTCCGGCGATGCGATTGAGCGCCTTGCCAAGGCTAATCACGTGGTATTTGACAAGACAGGCACTTTGACCCAGCCGCAAACCAGCTTGATGGGTCTTGATGCAGCGGCGACAGCGGCGCTGCCCATGGCAGCAAACCTTGCAGCCCATTCTGCGCACCCCCTGTCGAAGGCCTTGGTAAGTGCCGCTGGCACGCGTGCCATTGCTCCGCTGGAAGATATAGAAGAGCATCAAGGCCAAGGACTGAGCGCTCGCCTTGCTGGCCAAAACGGTGATACGGGGCAAAAGCTGCGTCTGGGTTCGCCAGAGTTTTGCGGCGTCCGCAAAAAGCAATTGACACAGGCGAAAGCAGTCCAGCCTGACGCGTCTTTCCTTGCCTTCTCAAATGGTGACGACGCACCCGTGCTTTATGCTTTTGCGCAGGCACTGCGCCCGGGCGCAGCCCAAACCGTTGCAGCCTTGCGCGCGCGCGGTTTTTCCGTTGAAATCCTGTCTGGCGATCAGCAAGAGGCTGTGGCTCGTACAGCCGAAACTCTCGGTATTGAGAGCTGGCAGGGCGCGCTTAAGCCACAACAGAAAATCGCCCACATCGAAGCGCTTAAGGCAGATGGTACCAACGTGCTGATGGTTGGCGACGGGCTCAATGATGCACCGGCTTTGGCAGCGGCGAATGTCTCGCTCTCGCCGGTCTCTGCTGTGCATGTCTCCCAAGCTGCCTCTGATGCGGTTTTTCTGGGAGAGGCATTGACGCCAGTGATCGATAGCATCGATATTGCCCGAGCTGCCCATCGCGTGATGCAACAAAACCTATGGATCTCCTCCGCCTACAATGTTATCGCCGTACCGATCGCAGTGGTTGGCTGGGTGACGCCGCTGCTGGCAGCGATTGCCATGTCTCTGTCTTCGATCGTGGTCACACTCAATGCAGTCCGTCTGCGCCTGCTTCATTTACAGCCGCGCGAAGACGGACAGACAGACAATAACCACGCGCCGCTAACCCTGAAACCGCAAGAGAGCTAGCCAATGGAAATACTCTTGTTTCTTATTCCCGTCGCTCTGCTCTTGGGCGGTGTTGGCCTCTGCCTATTTCTTTGGGCGCTGCGTTCTGGCCAATATGAGGATCTTGATGGCGCCGCTTGGCGGGTGCTCGATGACAGCGACTTGCCGGAGCAAACGCAAAAACCGACAAAACTCGCTAGGCAACAAGACTTAAGGTAATCAGATCCCGCCCATTCAATGGGCTTAAAAATACTCTCCATTGAGCCGGAGACGGCATTCGCCTTTACCAGCTGCTATCCTTCGAGGAACCAAGGAAAGTATGCTGCGTGCCATTTTTACCCGAATCTACAGATGAGCCAGCCATATTGGCGAAACACACCGCTGCGCCCGGGTGGTGGGGGGACGTGGTGGCAACAATCGCGGCCTTGCCAGCGTTTTTGCAAGGCCGCTTACACGACCTCCAGACACGTTGCGCTTTTCTGGCATTGGCGTTGATCGGATATTTCTGGTTGCCATTTGATACCCTTTTGCCGCTGATCGTAATTGGCCTGTGCGGACTTCTGGCCGAGTATCTTTTTGCAGATCAATTTGATGCTGACGCGCCCTGTGTACAGATGCCACCGCAGGAGCGCTTAGCGCAAAAGCAAAACTCAATAGAGGCAAATGTGCAGCGGCCGGTACGCTGGGTGGTTATGTTTGAGCCCCAGTTTTGCTTGGCAAGTGGCGATGTTCTCTCACTTGCCGCATGTTTCCCGCTTGTAGATCAAGGCGAACTTCCTTCGACGACGCTTGCAGAGCATTGCAAGATGCTTGTAAGGCGTGGCATGCCGGTAACTGCGGCGCGTTTGTACCGTCAGGCAATCGTTGAGGCGGTGTCCAGTTTCGAACGTATACAGGCGCATCACACGCAGCTTAGATTGAGCTTGCCTTTGCCTGATCGTCGCTGGCTTGGCCGCGGCAGTGCCCGCCAATTAGCGGCGCTTTGTGCAAAAAGCGGCTTGGCCCCTGAATTTGTCAGAGCAGAACTGGGTTTGCCAGAGCTGTCTCTCTCAGCGGCGCGCGTCAACAAGCGGTTGGCGCGGTTTAGTGAAGTAGGATTGCAACCCTCTCTTTGGGGGCAGGGGGAGGCCTTCATCAAGTCTGCACACCTGCAAAACAATGCGGCAATGGTTATAAGGCTGGACAGTGCGTTGGCTATGGCGGCTTTGCGCGATGTCCGCTGCGCTAAGTTGTTATGCAATCTGTTAAGCGAGGCGCGACAGTCCGGACTGAAAACCGCCATGCATAATTTACAGGCGCTGCCCGAGATCACGATGCTCGGCAAAATGGGGCTGGATTACGCCAGTGGTCCGGCCTTGGCACGCGCGCTTAGTCCTCTAGACACAGCGGCTTGGGTCGCCTCGCAGCAGCGCGAGAAAAAGCATCATTGTAAAAAGTGCTAAGCAGCAGAGCAGAAAACGATCTCACCACCGACAACACAGCTCTTTAAAGCTTGCGATGGGCAAGCAAGCGGCAGCGATCTATCGATCGCTCCATATTAACAAAAGGGCTGCGCGCTAAAGCAACGCAGCCTTAATTCAACCCTCTGCAATTGCAGTGCTTGTCGATAGAGAAAGATTAGCCACCAGCTGCGTGGTGCAAGACAGCAGGTGCTGCTGCTGCTTCGCCCGCATCTTCCGCGGTGCCATCAGCAAATGGGATATCAAGCTCTTGCCATACATCCACCAGCGCATCGCGCAAGCCCTCGATGAGAACATCGCTATGTGCCGGTCCGGGAGTAATCCGCAAGCGTTCGGTTCCACGCGGAACTGTGGGGTAGTTAATCGGCTGGATGTAGATGTTGTGCTTTTCCATCAACATATCTGAAGCTTTTTTGCATAGATCAGGATCAGCCACCAGCACGGGCACAATATGCGTTTCTGAAGGCATAACAGGTAACCGGGCAGCGGAAAGCACATCCTTTGCCTTTTGCGCCTGTCGCTGCTGTCCCTCACGCTCTACGCTTGATTGTTTCAGGTGGGCAATAGAGGCCTTCGCCGCGGCCGCCAGTCCTGGGGGCAGAGCAGTGGTGAAGATAAAGCCTGGTGCAAATGAACGAACAGCATCAACAATGGTCTTGTTTCCTGCGATGTATCCGCCCAAAACCCCATAGGCCTTGGCCATAGTGCCTTCGATAATATCAATCCGGTCCATAACCCCGTCGCGCTCGGCAATACCGGCACCGCGCGGACCATACATGCCCACCGCATGAACTTCGTCAATATAGGTCATGGCGTTGTACTTATCGGCAAGATCACAGATCTTTTCGATCGGCGCGATATCACCGTCCATAGAATAGACAGATTCAAATACAATCAGTTTGGCGCGGTCATTGCCCGCGGCCTTCAGCAACTCTTCCAAGTGTTCCAGGTCGTTATGCCGCCAAACTTTCTTCGCAGCACCGGAATTGCGCACACCGGCAATCATGGAAGCATGGTTCAGCTGATCGGACAAGATAAGGCAATCAGGCAGCAGCTTCGCGATTGTCGAAATTGCAGCTTCATTGGAGACGAAACCGGAAGTGAACACCAGCGCCGAGTCCTTACCATGTAGATCGGCCAGTTCCTCTTCCAACTCAACCAATGGGTTGTTGGTACCGGATATGTTGCGGGTGCCGCCCGCGCCTGCGCCCATGCGCATCACTGTGTCGGTAAGCGCGCCGGTGACTTTCTCATTCTGGCCCATGCCCAAATAGTCGTTTGAACACCAGATTACAATTTCCCGCTCCTGCGAGCCCTCACGAAATGTTGCAAAAGGATGCCGGCCTGAAATGCGTTCAAGATTTGCGAAGACGCGATATCGTTTCTCTTCTTTAAGCGAAGAGATTGCCTCTTCGAAAATGGCTTGGTAATCCATAAGGATGCCCCTTGTTTGGCTGCCCAGAAACCTGTTTTATATTTAGTCTAAATCTAGAGCAATTCAGTGGCGATGTCGCAGGACAGATTGCCGCGCCTGCCACCTGAGTTCGGTTTCCGACGATTTTCGCTGTCTTAGCACAGCTCTTCTTAAGATCCCAGCGTAAAACCTTGACTTTTTCAGCTTAGCCTTTGAGTATTAACTAATCTATTTATCCCGCCGCTTGACAGTCTGTCGAATAGAAGTAGGGTTCGCGCGACGGGTTGGGGTGACGCATTGAGTATTGATATTTCCTCGCTAACATTTTTGGTGGTCGAAGACAGCGCATACATGCGCACAATCTTGCGCACCATGCTGCAAGGCTTTGGTGCCCGCCGAATTGTGGAGGCAGAAGACGGCGCCTCTGGCCTGGAGGCGATGGAACGGGCCAATCCGGACATTCTAATTCTGGATTGGGTCATGCCAATTCTTGATGGTGCTGATATGACCCGCATGATCCGCACGCCGGATAATCCATTTGCATATGTGCCGATTATTATGGTGACAGCCCATACCGAACGCAGCCGCATTTTGGAGGCGCGCAAGCTTGGCGTTCACGAACTTCTGTGTAAGCCGATTTCCGCCAAGGCGCTTTACCAACGCATCACCTCGGTTATCTTGCAACCAAGGGACTTTGTGAAGTCGCCAGGGTATTTCGGCCCGGCACCGCGCGCAATGCTGCATCAACCCAAAAAGTGGATGCGAAATCCAGACAGCGCATCCAGCTAGCAGGTTAGCTCGTCCATCTACTCGGTCTGCGGTATTTGTAGTTCTCTAAACCCATAAAAAAAGAGGCCAGCCTAGGCTGACCTCTTTTGGAAAACGAAAGCATTAAGCTTTGTTCGTAAGCGCGGCAAGCTCGTGCGTTGCTTTCTGCCACATTTCTGGCGGTAGCTTGGCCACCGTTTGCAGAAGGCGCGCAAAGTCCTGCTCTTCCATTTGGTACTTCAGCAGCTGGATTTCAGCCTCACTGAGTTTAAACTTGTCTGCCCCTTCTGAGAGCTCAACGTAAGCATCCTGCTTCATAACTGTATCTCCAGCACTAAACCACATCGCCGGGTAATAGGTCGTAAAAAGAGAGTTGGTGGCAGCCATAATCCCCCGATAACCGCTGCCACCTGCCGCTCTGGCCCCATTTGCCTTAGCTGCGAAGCAAAATGCGCTTGATGAAAAAGAATGTAAATTGGTGCCGAAACGCGTGTCTTTGCCCAATACACAACCGTGTGATTCATGTCACACACGCGCCCGCGCAAATCTGAGAGAATGGGAGGAATTCGCCTATTAGCGTACTCATTATACACCAATAGAGATTATCAAGAGGACTTATAAACGCGCGCTATAATTGTCATCGCTTCTAGCGCTAACCACGTTATCGAGTGCCCACTTTAATTAACACATAGAAAAATATGAGAAAATTTAAACAAGAGTTGAATAACGCAAGGTTGTAGGGCGCGGGTCTCTAGGATCTGTCTATATTGTTGGAAATAAAGAGAAATCTAATAAGCACCTGCAGTGGATGAAAACATCATCACAGGTTGCTCCTGTAATTTTAACAACCTTAGATTTTATAGATTTATAGGCAAGGACTGCATTTTAGCAAAGCGGTGCAGCTAGAAGATTCGCAAAGCCGACTTCAGGCTAGGGCCTTGGTTGCGCGCTTGCGCGAACGTAAGCATCAACAGTGCGCAACGATCCGCGAACCGGACATTCAGTCAAATATTGATGGAGAGTGCTTGATTGTCTAAATGGTGCTGCCGAGAAGATTTGAACTTCCGACCTCTCCCTTACCAAGGGAGTGCTCTACCCCTGAGCTACGGCAGCCTAACCTGTTGTCGCATCTTGTGAAATGGTGCTGCCGAGAAGATTTGAACTTCCGACCTCTCCCTTACCAAGGGAGTGCTCTACCCCTGAGCTACGGCAGCATCCTAGTGCGATCAACTTCAAGTCTTTGAAAAGACTTGCGTCCGCGGCGCGTTGCCTCGGAACGAGGTGGCTTATGTCATAACCCATTGGCACGTGCAAGCACTTTCCAAGGAGAAACTGTTAAAAACCTCAGAGCCTGTGAAAAATGCGCGGCACAATATTGCGCAAACCCGCCAGACTTACTTGGTTTTTATCGGCGCAATCGGTAAAGCTAGCACGACGAGTTTGAACCAACGTGGCACTGCGGCTCCACAAGCGCTGCAATTGGCAAAGGCAAGACAACAATGAGCGACGGCAAACCAGAAAAAATAGAAACAGCCAGCAAGAAGTCACCGGCAGTAGATAAGCAGGAACGCTTGGCGCAGGCGCTACGGGACAACCTGAAGAAGCGCAAGGCCGCAGCACGCTCGAGCAAGTAAGCAGAGGCGAGCACAATTTTGCCTTGTATGCGCCTGATAGCGCCGCTTTCGCGCCGCGCTCTAGCCCTTTACACTTGGCAAATCAGTTTATGTTAAAAAGCGAGTAAACGCTGCAGACTGCAAAAGAGCAGGTGCTTGCGCCGCGCGCCAATTAGCGTTAGGGAGCCTGAATGGCTGAGGTCCCGAAAGCAAGGTGGACCACCTAAAGCGCAGCAGACAACATTTTGGGGCATATATTCAATATGGATAAAATTCGCATTGTAGGGGGCAACGAGCTCAACGGTACAATCTCAATCTCCGGTGCAAAGAACGCTGCGCTGCCGCTGATGATTGCTTCTCTGCTTACCGACGAAACACTTACACTGGAAAATGTGCCGCGCTTGCGCGATGTCGCGCAGCTGACCCAGATCCTGTCAAATCACGGTGTGGATTATTCCGTAGATGGCAAACGGGCAGGCGATGATTCTCTTAAAGGTCAAACCCTACACCTGACCGCTGGTGAAATCGTCGACACCACCGCACCCTATGAACTGGTCTCCAAAATGCGGGCCAGCTTCTGGGTTATTGGCCCTTTGCTTGCCCGTATGCATCAAGCGCAAGTCTCTTTGCCCGGTGGTTGTGCGATCGGCACCCGCCCAGTCGACTTCTTCATAGATGGCTTGCGCGCACTGGGTGCGGACCTGGATATCGACAAGGGTTACATCGTTGGCTCGTGCAAAGGCGGGCTCAAAGGCGCACGGGTAAACTTTCCGAAAGTGTCAGTAGGTGCGACACACACCGTGTTGATGGCGGCCACCTTGGCCAAAGGCGAAACAGTTATTGAGAACGCCGCCCGCGAACCGGAGGTAGTTGATCTTGCCAATTGCTTGAAAGGCATGGGCGCAATTATCGAGGGCGCAGGCACGGATACAATCCATGTTCAGGGTGTAGATCGCTTGCACGCTTATCGTCACGCCGTCATCCCGGATCGCATTGAAACCGGCACCTACGCCATGGCCGTCGCCATGACCGGCGGTAAGGTGCTGCTGGAAGGTGCCCGCGCTGATCTGCTTGACAGCGCCATTGAAACCCTGCGCGGCGCTGGTGCGGAAATCACCCAAACGCCAGAAGGCCTGCTTGTGGCGCGCAATGGCAACGGTATCAAGCCGGTGGACATCTCGACCGAGCCTTTCCCCGGCTTCCCGACAGATCTGCAGGCGCAGTTCATGGCGCTAATGACCAAAGCTCAAGGCACCAGCCGGATCACCGAAAACATTTTCGAAAACCGCTTCATGCATGTGCAGGAACTGGCGCGACTTGGGGCCAAGATCCAGCTGGACGGGCAAGTGGCTACCATCGAAGGGGTTTCTGAACTTCACGGCGCTCAAGTGATGGCAACGGATTTGCGTGCCTCTGTGTCGCTGGTGATCGCGGGCCTCGTCGCGCAAGGAGAAACCACCGTTTCGCGTGTCTACCACCTTGATCGCGGTTTCGAGCGTCTGGAAGACAAGCTGTCTCGCTGCGGCGCGCAGATCGAGCGCATCTCCGCCTAGCCGCCTTCTTCTGGGCACGAAAAAGCAAGAACCTTGGCCGCGCGCAGTCTTCTGCCCGCGGCTTTTTACTGTCGGCGCAAACCGTTGTGCCGCAGAAACATGTGATCATCCGCCGAAGTCCTATTGAAAGTTGGCGGTGAACCAACCACCTTTTAAGAGGCAGGATCAACGCTGTTGCGCTCTTGTAAACTTGGCCGAAAGAAGAACGAGGAAGTCAAAATGAAACTCATGGCCCTTGATCTAGAGGATCTGGAGGTGGTCTCGGCACTGATGCAGGACGCTCTCTTGAAAACCGCCGATATTCGCTATTTGCCCGAGGAAAAGCGCCTTCTTCTCTCAGTCAACAGGTTCGCGTGGGAAGAAGAAAACAAGCGGCAAAGCCAACACGAACGCCATCGCTCCGCCCTGATCCTGTCGGAAGTCACCAGCCTACGGTCCAAGGGTATAGACCAAGGTGACAAGGAAAACATCCTGTCCTTGCTCAGTATCGATTTTGTTGCGGGTGAAGCCCCGGCAGGGGAGGTGGTCTTTACCTTTGCCGCAGGTGCAAGCCTAAGCGCCAGTGTGAGTTGCATCGAAGCGCAGGTGGCAGATCTTGGCGCCGCCTGGCAAACAGCCCACAAGCCGAACCACTTTCTCTAGTAACTGTTGAGAAAAAGGCGCGGCACAAAGCACTTGCCCACAACATGGGGCTTGCCTAAAGCCCCCGTATCTTCCTAAAAGAAGAACAACTGCATAATCCACGTGCCGCGGTAACGCGTGTGGCAAAGGCAAGCCAGCGTCAACAGTGGTTTTCGCGCCCGTTCTTCAAGGGGTGCCACCGCCCTTAGCTGGCCCTGTGCTGTGCGCCAATCGCACCCAAGCGGCACCAGCTAATCAGGATGCTATTGAAGTGGCACAATTACTGAACTCCACCGCGCCGGATTTTGAGCAAAGCCTCTCCGCCTTGTTGTCCTCCAAGCGTGAGGTCTCCGTCGATGTCGATGAGGTGACCCGCAAGATTCTGGAGGATGTGGAGCGCCGCGGCGATGCTGCTGTACTGGAATACACCGCCAAATTTGATCGCCTCTGTGCAAACTCTATGAACGAGTTGAAAGTCAGCCCGCAAGAGATAGAAGAGGCCGTCGCCAGCATTCCGGCAGATCTACATGATGCCCTCCAGTTGGCGTGTGATCGTATCCGCGCCCACCACAAGCGCCTTATGCCGCAAGACTTGCGCTATGAAGACGCCATCGGTGTCGAGCTTGGCAGCATGTGGTCGCCCGTGGAATCGGTCGGGGTCTATGTCCCCGGCGGTTTGGCAAGTTATCCATCATCCGTGCTTATGAACGTGGTGCCTGCAACCGTTGCCGGTGTCCAGCGCATTGTCATGGTGGTGCCAAGCCCCGATGGCAAGCTTAATCCACTGGTGCTTGCTGCTGCAAAAATGGCGGGCGTGAGCGAGATCTATCGCATTGGTGGGGCGCAGGCGATAGGTGCGCTGGCCTATGGCACCAAGACCATTGCGCCGGTAACCAAGATTGTTGGCCCGGGCAATGCCTATGTTTCTGCCGCCAAGCGTCGTGTTTTTGGCCGCGTTGGCATTGATATGATCGCAGGCCCCTCCGAAATTCTCGTGATCGCGGATAAGGACAGCAACCCTGATTGGGTCGCCATCGATTTGTTATCTCAGGCTGAGCATGACCCGGTCGCCCAATCGGTTCTGGTGACAGAAAGCGAGGGAATGGCGTCTGCCGTGATGGAGGCAGTTGAACGCCACTTGCAAACCTTGCCGCGTGCCGACGTTGCCCGCGCCAGCTGGCAGGACTACGGCGCGGCCATCATCGCCAAGGATTTGATCGAAGCTGCAAGTATCTCCAATCGCTTTGCGCCAGAACACTTGGAGCTTTGCGTAGAAGATCCAGATGCGCTCTTGCCGCATATTCGCAATGCTGGCGCGATCTTTATGGGCCGTTACACCCCTGAAGCTGTTGGCGATTATGTTGGCGGTTCCAACCATGTCTTGCCAACAGCGCGCTCTGCACGTTTTTCTTCCGGTCTGTCCACGTTGGACTTTTTGAAACGCACCTCGCTGTTGCGCTGTAATCCGGAAAGCTTGGCGAAGATCGGCCCGGCCGCGGTCGCCCTTGCCGAATGCGAGGGCTTGCAAGCGCACGGACGGTCGGTTTCAATTCGTCTTAACTCGCTTTAGGCTAGCTTTTCAGGATTAATCGACCAGCAATCAAGAGCAAGCATCACCGGCACGCCCATGGATCAAGGGACATCTTCCTCACTAATAAAGAAGAGCGAGCGCGAATACCTCTTTGAGGTCGTGCTCGACCCTGATTCCATTGCCCGTGCCAATAAGGACGTGGAGCGCGAGCGCAAGGTCGCCATCTTTGATCTGGTTGAGGAAAACTATTTCTCTCCTGTCGGCGCCTGCGAGGGCCCATACCGGCTTGACCTTTCGCTGGTGCAGCGCAAGCTGGTGATGATGATCCGCGATGAGATGGGGCAGGATGTCTGTTCGCATATTCTCTCGCTCACGCCGCTGCGGCGGATCATCAAAGAGTACTTTCTGGTTTGCGATACCTACTATGAGGCCATTCGCTCCGCGTCTCCCAGCCAGATCGAGGCCATCGATATGGGCCGCCGTGGCTTGCATGATGATGGCGCTGCGGTGCTTGGGGAGCGCTTGCAGGGCAAGATCGAGGTTGATCACCAAACGTCCCGCCGCCTGTTTACTCTGATCTGCTCACTACAGCAGCGGCGGTGATGGATATGACCGCGCCCCTCCATGCCCAGCCAAGCGCCGTCCTGTTTGCGTGCCGGATGAATGCTGTGCGCTCGCCCATGGCCGAAGCAATGACCTCCTTCCTCTTTCCCGGCAAGATTTATACCCGCTCATGTGGTGTGTTCGCCGGAGAGCGCGACCCCTTTGTGGATGCGGTAATGGAGGAACTTGGCGTTGATATGAGCAAGCACCGCCCCAAAACCCTCGAGGATTTGCAGGAGGACGGGTTTGATCTGGTCATCACGCTCGCCCCGGAGGCGCACCACATGGCACTGGAGATGACCCGCACCCAAGCAGTCGATGTGGAATACTGGCCAACTATTGACCCGACACTGGCCACCGGCTCTCGCGCCCAGATTATGGATGCCTATCGTCAGGTGCGCGACACTCTACGTCAGCGCTTGATGAAACGCCTTGATTGGCAACCTGCCTCTGTGTCTTGAGCTTTCGCGCAGGAAAAGGGCAGTAAGAACGCTTCCGGCTCCCTAAAAAACGAGGAGCTTGCACTTGAATAGCGGCGAAAACTGGCATTATCAGGGGGCGAAACCAGCAAAAACGCCGCAAAACCTTTAAAAGTGCCGCAAACTGGCGTATACGCCCCTCAAGAACTACGAGTAACCTGTTCACTTTTTTCTGGTAATCCGCTAGGTTCCGCCACGATTAAGTGCAACCAGTCGAGAATCTATATGGCTAAAGAAGAAATGCTGGAGTTTCCGGGCGTCGTCACGGAACTGCTGCCAAACGCGACTTTTCGCGTAACCTTGGAAAATGACCACGAAATTATTGCTCACACCGCAGGTCGCATGCGCAAAAACCGCATTCGCGTTTTGGCAGGTGACAAAGTCCTGGTGGAAATGACACCATACGACCTGACCAAGGGGCGCATCACCTACCGATACAAATAAGGCTGGGGTGTCTGCACAGCTTGCAGACCACACCTTACATTTTTGCTAGCAATGTTGCCCTGAAAGTGCAGCCAGTATGAAGGAGAGCAGCAAGATGAAAAAGCAAGTCCCTCTTGTTTTGGCGTCCGCCTCTCCCCGTCGCTTGGCTTTGCTGCAGCAGATCGGCATAGAGCCGGATTTCCTGCTACCTGCGGATATTGATGAGACTGTCAAGCGCGGCGAGAGCCCGCGGGCTCTGGCTATGCGCCTTGCCAATGGCAAGGCCAGCACTGCCCGCCACTTGCTCGCCAGTCAGCCAGAGCTGGAAAACGCGCTTGTCTTGGGGGCAGACACTGTTGTCGCTGTGGGGCGCCGTATTCTGCCAAAAGCAGAAACCGAGGCCGAAGCCCGCGCCTGCCTTCAACTGCTCTCAGGTCGCACGCATAAGGTCTTCACCGGCATTAGTGTAAACACCTCTGGCGGCGTGCAACGCGCTAAGCTGGTAGAAACCCGCGTTCGCTTTGCGCGGCTGTCACGTGCCGATATGGAAGCCTATCTGGAAAGCGGCGAATGGCGCGGCAAGGCAGGGGGCTACGCCATTCAGGGTTTTGCTGGCTCGTTTGTTCAGCGCCTTATTGGCTCTTACCCCTCGGTGGTTGGCCTACCTCTGGCTGAAACCGCAGCGCTGCTCTCTGGCCTCGGTTACGACACAAAAGCCGCTTGGCACCAGCAAGCCCCTGCAACAGCTTAGAGCTTGGGCCAGCGTCCTCTAGGGGTTCTCAGCTGCATTAATTGCAAACTCAAAGTGCTTGGACGCCTTTTCAAACTTGTCCCGGCAACCCGGATTGCAAAAACCAACAGTTTTGCCGCGATAAAGAGTAAGTGAATCTGAGCGAACCTTCTCGCCCGACCAAGGGCAGGTCTCGTTAATGCAATCCTCTAGTTTAAGCTCGGTCATCGTCTTGTCCCTATCATTTGTTTTCTAGGAGAATAGCGCAGCGCGTTCTAGAGAGTAAGGCTACCTTTGTTGGGCTGCATGGATTACCTCGCGAAATTTGCCAGTAAACCATCTGTACACGCGTTGTCACAAGCGCCGCGCTACAAGCGGGCGGCAGCTAGCGCACCTCTGGTGGGTTGGTGTAAACAAACCACGGGAAATTATGCGACGGTGTATCTAGAGAAGTGGTGCCCGGAGGCGGATTCGAACCACCGACACGCGGATTTTCAATCCGCTGCTCTACCAACTGAGCTATCCGGGCCAAGCAGTCTTTGCGGCTCTCAAGTGGTCCGCGCTGCGAAGGTGTGCGTCTTATAAAAAAGGACTTGGCACTTGTCTAGCTAAATTCCTAAAGAAATTGGGGAATATGCAACCCTGTGTATATTTTGCTCTGGCGCGCGATGGCCTTTCAAGGGGGCGTCGGTGCCCCCGCGCCGCTAACAAGCTTTATGTGCAGGCGGAGCGCACTCACTCATTGGTCATCTAAGCAAAAACGAGACTCCTTTTTCACTCAAGGAAACCACTAGGTTTATCTCTTGCACAAACCGCCGCAAACTTGTTGGGCATGCAACAATCTGAGGTGCTGAGTGGGGTTCATTGGGGCTTGCTTGCTTGTTGTGCTTTTTCTTCTCTGGCGTCTGTTTCGGCGCTGGAGGCGAATGCGCGCACCATGGCGCCATTTGCTACGGAACGACGCGAAGGGGCAGGTGAATGCGCCATTGGAGCAAGATGTCGACTTTGATGCCGCGTCAGTTCTGGGGTCGTATCGACTGGTCACAGGCCGGGCATTCATTGTTGATGAGGACACTCTATGGATCAGCCGCGAGAAAATTCGCCTTTTTGGTATTGATGCGCTAAAACGCAATCATTCCTATGGGATCAAAGCAAAATGGGTACTCCATTCCCTATGTAAAGATCAGGTAGTAAGCGCAGTTATTTGCCATGAAGATAACTATGGGCGTGCCGTGGCCTACTGCTTCCTCCCAGATGGGACAGATCTCTCCCAAGCGCTAGTGCAGCAAGGTTTGGCACCGGACTGGCAAGAGTTCTCAAAAGGCTATTATCGTCGCTTTGAAACGCCAGATGCCCGCCGAAAACTCTTCCTTGCCGATGTACGTCAAAAGGGCACATGCATAAATGGGGGCACTTTGAGGAGCAACAGGCTGAATAACAACACGACTGCCAATGGCTAGCAGTCCCATATCGTCAACAATTTAGGGAAGTGGTGCCCGGAGGCGGATTCGAACCACCGACACGCGGATTTTCAATCCGCTGCTCTACCAACTGAGCTATCCGGGCCAAGCAGTTTTGCGGCTCTCAAGTGGTCCGCGCTGCGAAGGTGTGCGTCTTATAAAAAAGGACTTGGCACTTGTCTAGAGCTCTTTTAAGCGCCCGGCACACTTTTCAACAATCCACTTACATTTGCAGGGCTAACTACGAAAATCTAGAGATTTTAGTGTGTTACCACGATGATCCCGTATCTACGGAAAAACAAAAGGGGGCAAAATGCCCCCTTTAAATCTTAATGTATGCGCCTGAAAGGCTTATTTTACTGCGGTGACACGGCCGTCCAGCTTTGGCTGGTAGTCCTTATGTGCCTTCAAATAGTCCGCCAGAACGATCTCAAGGCCTGGGCCATAATCGTAGGCATTCATACCGTGCTCAGCGAACACCTTGTAACCATCACCACCACCACGCATGTAGTTGTTGGTTGCAACCTTGTAGACTTTGTCAGGATCGATTGGCGAACCATCAGTCATGGTCAGTGCGACAATACGCTCACCAGCTGGCTTGGAGGCATCGAAGGAATACTTGATACCGGCAACCTGCGCGAAGCGGCCAGCGCCTTCTTCCAGTTTGGAAGCGCCGTTCTCAAGAGCTTCTTTGATGTGAGAGCCCTTCATCTCGAAGGTAGCCAGAGTGTTCTGGAATGGCAGGACAGTCAGAACTTCGCCCATTGTTACTTCGCCAGCATCGATGGATGCCCGCAAGCCGCCACCGTTCTGGATCACAATCTCGATGCCTTGATCTTTGGTCGCATCAAGGATTGCGTCGGCAACAAGGTTGCCCATGGCGCACTCACCAGCGCGGCAGGTGTTGCGGCTGCCATCAATCATCTCAGCAGCAGAGCCAATGACTTGTGCTTTCAATTCTTGAATCGGCGCGGCCAGTTCTGCCACACGCGCTTTCATAGTTTCGTCTTCTGCAACCGATGAATCAAGCAGGATCGGCTCGCCAACAGCCTTGATCACGTCGCCATTGTCGTCCCATGTTACAGCAATTTCGCCAAGGAATTTGCCGTAGGCATAGGCTTGAACGATCGGCACGTCTTTACCCTCTGGGTTTTTCACCAGTACTGGGTAAGGGCCTTTGGCGCGCTTTTGGGTGTTAGACAGCAGGGTGTGGGAGTGACCGCCAACAATCACATCAATGCCCGGTACTGCCGCTGCAATTTGCTTGTCGCGGGTCAGGCCTGCGTGGGTCAGCGCGATGATTTTGTTCACGCCAGCCGCTTCAAGTGCCTCAACAGCACCTTTCAGGTAGTCCTCGGCCATAATGAAACGGACACCGGCACCCGGGGAGGAGGTCACATCAGTGTCTTCAGCCAGCGCAGAAACAATACCGACTTTCTCGCCGCCTTTTTCAAGGATCAAAGTGCCGGGCACTTTGCCTTTCAAAAGAGGTTCATTGTTAACCTCGATATTGCCGGAAATAACTGGGAAGTCTGCAGCATCGATGAACTTTTCCAGCGCTGCCGGGCCGTCATCAAACTCGTGGTTACCCACGGCCATGGCATCAAAGTCCAGCATGTTCATAAATTCAACAGCGGCCTTGCCTTTGTATGTGGTGTAGAACAACGATCCTTGGAACTGGTCACCAGCATCAAGAGTTACAAAGTTCTTACCTTCGCCAGAAAGTGCAGCGCGGCGCTCGTCCAGAGCAGTCTTGATACGGGCAATACCGCCAAAACACTTGCCTTCAGCAGCACTTTTCTCTGAGCAGCCAGAATCGTACTTGTTGATTGGCTCGATGCGAGAGTGCAAGTCGTTGATATGCAAAATTGTCAGATCGTAATCTGCCAATGCCGGAGCGGAAAAACCAGCGGCAAGCACCAGCGCACTGGCGCCCATCATCAATTGTTTCATCTGTCAGATCCCCAAATATCTATCAACGCCGCACATGGCACATGTGCAGCGAGTCGCTTTTTAGCGGTTTGCAAAAACCTTCATGATATGAAAACAAATATATGACGCTGACAAGACGTTTAACCGGCTAAATTGATAACTACCAACACTAACACACGGGAAATATTGAAACCTAGTGCATTTCCGCTTTGCGCAGCCCCTCTAGAATCGCTTCTGGGTCCTGTTCTTCTTCGCTTGCAGCCACGGAGTAGCGATTAGACAACCAACGGTTTAGGTCAATATCGCGGCATCTGTCAGAACAGAAAGGGCGATGCTTCGCGTGTGCATCCTTTTCACAAATCGGGCATTTGGCCATGGGGTCCTCGCTTTACTCATCTCAGGTCAACGGCAATGCCGCCTCATGGCATATTCTGGCGCGCCTCTCAAGGTTGGGCTGCCCGCCTATAAGAAACATCCTTTAAGTGCTTACCAAGACAGGCGGCCCGTCAAATGGTGCTGGTGTTTGCCATAGCCTAATTATATGGTTGGGCGGAACCAACAACAAACACCCCATTCTTTTTATTAGAGCCTTTTATTGGAGCCGCCTTGTTACAGCTGCCGCTTCCCATAGTGACGTCACTCCTGCTGGTTTTTCTTCTGCTGCGCTTTTTGGTAGAGTTTGGCGCCCGAAGAAAACCGCTGAGCTTGTTGGTGTTGGGTTTCTACGCATTACAGTCTTTGTTGGTGGGCCTGCGCTGGGGAGGAGAGCACATCCCTCAAGCCACGCTTGCAGTCACCGCCGCTGCGCTTCCTGCACTCACTTGGGGTGCACTGGGCGAACTGGCAGGCCACAAGAGTACCCGTCACCTAAGTTTCACGCTTCTGCTGGCGTTTATCGCCTCACTTTTGACTTACCTCGCGATCTTAGCCAGTCGCTCCTATTTGGTTGATGCGTTGTCCTTGCTGTTTTACGCTGGAGCTGCCCTGCTGCTGCTGGTGCAGGCGCATAAACAAGGCCACGCTTGGTTTGACCGCAGCCCTCTTGGCACTTTGCTAGACCTAAAAAGCCTTTATCGTCTTGCCGGTGCCCTGTTGCTGTTCTCCGCTCTGACAGACTTTCTGATCTCTATCGCCTATGAAATTGCTCGCCCTCAGCTGGCCGCGCAGATAGTGTTCTCTGGCAATGTCATTTTGCTTGCCCTGCTGGCTTTCGCCTATTTGCGACAAGCAGCAAAGCGCCGCGCACCTGAGGGCAAGAGGGCGGAGGAGGTGGCAGGAGCAGGGGAGGTGCATCACGCAAACCAAGACAAAACCATCAAGCAGCGGCCTGTGCGGCAGCGCACAAACGCTCCTGTGCAATCGGCAGAGCAATTGCAAGCTGTTTTACAAAAGCTCCGCAACGCGCTAGAGCAGGAAAGGCTTTATTGTGATGAAACACTGTCGTTGGAAAAACTCGCCGCCCATTTGGGTATTCCTGCCAGAACAATATCCAAGGCTGTCAACCAACTCAGCGGCATGAGCCTGCCGCAACTTGTCAATTCCTATCGCCTCGCAGAAGCCGCGAGGCAATTGCGTCAAGAGCAAACTACAATTACACAAATCATGTACGCCACCGGATTTGCCACCAAATCAAATTTCAACCGTGAATTCGTCAAGCTTTATGGTGTTAGTCCCAGCGCCTATCGTGATGAAATTGACCTTTAGGCCGCCCGCCACACAAGTTTGGATGTGGCGAGCACCTTTGAGCCCCCTAGTCAGCGTAGACAACCCGCGCGACCGACAGAGGGACATCTATGCGCACCGCATCCCGCGCGATCGGTTCGCTAAAGCGCACATTGAACACACCTGCGTCCCCTGCGAGGCGAAAGGCCTTGGCTGCGCCGTTAAAGTTCAGCACTGTTTTGTTTCCAGAAAATTCCACCTTGTTGAAGGACCCTGCGATATCGGCGGCAAGCGCATCCAGCTGAACAGTTAGGTTATGTTCTTCCGGCATATCCAGCCAAACCGTTGGATCACAGAACAAAGAGCTCGCAAAACCACGGCGCTGTACATCAAGGTTGAGTTGTTGCCCCTCGCGGCGAACAATCACGTCAAGATTGCACCAGCGCTTGTCTTGCTTTTCAACTTTCAGGGTGTGGCTGCCTTGGCTGCTGCGAATGCTAAGCGCAGTGCTGTCGCCACTAACTTTAATTGTGTCGATGCCGCTGGTGTCCACCAGTTGTTCGGCAATGCTGGCCTCTGTCAAACTAAGGGCGATAATACCGGCAATGAGAATTGCGCCGGAACCTAAGACAATTTTTGCTGATAAGCGCATAAGACTTCCTCGCTGTAGAGCCACCGGTGCAAACGACATGTTTGACCTTTGCAGCTACAACAAACAATGAGGAACGAGCCAAAATTCGGCGACCTGTTTGCCGCAGGAACCACAAAACAGGAGGTCCAGTTTCGTGGTTCCAGTGCGACTACGCAATATAGGAGGGATAATCCTGCAAAATGGGCGAACGCATAGTCTACGCCCCTTCGGCCAGCCCCTCCAGCTCCAGCCATTCTTCTTCTAGTGCGTCAAGTAGCTCATGCAGCTTGCCTACCTGCTGGGTGGTCTTGTGAAACCTGTCGGGGTTTGCGCTGAATAAGCTCGGGTCTTCCAATAGCTTTTGCGCCTTGGCGATCTTTTGTTCCAGCGCCGCAATTTCATCTGGCAATGCTTTGAGCCGGTGCTGCTGAGTAAAGCTGAGGCCACTTTTCTTCGCTGGCTTTGCTGGTTCTGCTGCCTCTGCGTTTTCTTGTCGTGCCTTAGCCTTGAGGGCCTTTGCCTCGCGCTTGGCATCCACACCGGCGCCGCGCTGCGCCACCATATCAGAGTAACCTCCGGCATATTCGCGCCACAGGCCATCTCCCTCCATGGTAATCACCGAGGTACAAATCCGGTCAAGAAAATCACGATCGTGGCTTACCAGCAGCACTGTGCCGCTGTAATCGGCGATGAGCTCCTGCAATAAATCGAGCGTTTCCAGATCCAGATCATTGGTCGGTTCGTCAAGCACCAGTAGGTTGGAGGGGGTTGCCAACGCACGGGCCAGTAGCAAACGGCCACGTTCCCCGCCAGAGAGCACCTTCACCGGCGTACGGCCCTGTTCGGGCGTAAACAAAAAGTCCTTCATGTAACTCATTACATGCTTGGACTGATCTCCAAGGATCACCATGTCCCCCCGTCCGCCGGTTAAAACCGAGGCCAGCGTGTCGTTAGGGTCTAGTTTTTCTCGTTTCTGATCCAGTGTAACCATTTCAAGGCTGGCACCAAGGCGCATGGTGCCATCATCCGGCGTCAGTTCGCCTGTGAGCATTTTAAGAAGTGTTGTTTTCCCTGCGCCATTTGGACCAACAAAACCAACCCGATCACCCCGGGCGATACGCGTTGAAAAGCCCTTCACGATAGGGCGTCCGCCGTAGCTCTTGCCGATGCCCTTGGCCTCGCTCACCAGCTTGCCTGATGTTTCCGCCTCGCTCACCGTCATTTTGACAGTGCCTTGCGGCCCGCGATGCTCCTTTTTCTGCTGGCGAAGATCAGCCAGTTCCCGAACGCGGCGCATATTGCGCTTGCGCCGCGCGGTAACCCCGTAAATCATCCAGTGTTCTTCTTGCCGGATCTTTTCCGAAAGCCGCGCCTGTTCTTTCTCTTCTTCCTCAAACACTTTGTCGCGCCATGCCTCGAACTCGGCAAAACCCTGCTCGTTACGCCGTGAAACACCGCGATCAATCCAAACCGTGACCCGCGAAAGATTCTCCAAAAAGCGTCTGTCGTGCGAAATCAACACGATCGCCGATTTCATTTGTTTCAATTCCGCTTCCAGCCATTCAATAACCGGTAAGTCAAGATGGTTGGTTGGCTCGTCCAGCAGCAAGATATCCGGCTCAGGCGCAAGGGCGCGGGCAATCGCCGCCCGCTTGGCTTCTCCGCCCGAAAGCTTGGCAGGGTCTTCATTGCCTTCTAGGCCCAGCACATTCAGCAGGTACTGGGCGCGGTAATGGTCATCTCCGGGCGCCAGTCCGGCTTCGGCATATTCCAAAACGGTTTTGTAGCCCGAAAGGTCAGGCTCCTGCGGCAAGTAACGTAAGGTGCGCCCCGGCTGCAAAAAGTGCTCGCCGCTATCCGGCTCGATCATCCCCGCTGCGATTTTTAAAAGCGTAGACTTGCCAGAGCCGTTGCGCCCAACAAGGCAGATGCGCTCGCCCTCGCCAACTTGCAATTCCGCCCCCTTAAGCAGCGGCTCGGAGCCAAAGCGAATTCCAATTTCTTTCAGATGCAATAGGGGCGGGGCCATGGGCGTCAGTTTCCTTGCAATGCGGGCGAGATTTCCGCCAACTCCCTATCATACCGGCAAAAAGAAACAAACTCGCTCTGCGAATCCTAATTGCCAATCAGCGTGAGCTGTTAACAACGTTGATTTGAACAAATGTGCAATTGCTATGTGACTAATTTGTTTTGCAGGATTTCGTCTATTTAGTACCCTAAGCAGTCTTGGAAGAAGAAAACGTAACTAGCAGAAAATTTGTGACCTCTCACAAATATTATTGGCAAAAAAACCATGTATATCCCTTGTCAAACCAATTCTATTGTATGTGAAATATCAAAAGGGTAGGGCTTCGAAAACTTACCTAGGGTTGAATTATCCAGTCGAAATTTCGGAATTTTATGCCTGTATATTCTTGAGGAAGGAAAGAAATGTGCGTTGTAATGGTCAAAAATGTTAATTAGTTCGTGCCTGCGTAGAAATACGAGCGAAAAAAATGATCGGATACCTTGCATTTTTCAATTAACAATGGAATCTTTTCTACCACTGCCGCCATTGTAGAAGAGGCAGGCTAACCTTATTGAGGAGAGGGGGATTTATGATTAAATCCATTCGCATGACCGCGCTTGCTGCTGCGCTTGTTGCTGCAACGTCTTTGACCGCAGCGGCTGAAGTAGTTTACCACCGAGGTAACTCCGCAGATCCAGAAACTCTGGACCAGCACAAAACTTCCACCACCTATGAAGCTCACATTCTACGCGACCTCTACGAAGGTCTTGTCGCATATGGTGCAAATGGTAAGGTGATCCCGGGCGTAGCCGAAAGCTGGACAACCTCCGCCGACGGTCTTGTTTACACCTTCAAACTGCGTGACAACGCCAAGTGGTCCAATGGTGATCCTGTTGTTGCTAGCGACTTCGTTTATTCGCTGCGCCGCATCATGAAGCCGGAAACAGGCGCGAAGTACGCAAACATCCTGTATCCGATCAAAAACGCTGAAGCAGTTAACACCGGCAAAGCGGAAGGCGAAGAGCTGGGCGTAAAAGCTGTCGATGACCACACTCTGGAAATCACACTTGGGTCGCCAACTCCATACTTCATCGAGCAGCTGACGCACCAAACAGGTCTGCCAGTTCACCCTGCAACCGTTGAAAAATTTGGTACAGACTTTGTAAAGCCAGAAAACATCGTAACAAACGGTGCGTTCGTGCTGAGCGAATTTGTGCCAAACGATTCCATCACGGCTTCGAAAAACCCGCATTTCCATGATGCAGCGAACGTGAAAATCGACAAAGTAAAGTTCTACCCAACCGAAGATCGCGGTGCTGCACTGCGTCGTTTCCAGGCGGGCGAACTGCACACCAACAACGATGCACCAGTTGAGCAGATCGAATACATCCGCGAAACTCTGGGCACCCAGTTCCACGTCGCTCCTTACCTCGGTACCTATTACTACGCACTCAACCATGAGTCCGAAGCAATGAAGGACCCTGAAGTACGTCAGGCCCTGTCCATGGCGATCGACCGTGAGTTCCTTGCCGATGAAATCTGGGGCTCCACCATGGTGGCAGCATACTCCTTCATTCCACCAGGTATCGGCAACTACGGCGAACCAGCCTATGCGGACTGGAAAGATGAAGACGTTCTGGCGCGCGAAGACAAAGCCCGTGAAATCCTCGCTGCCAAGGGCTACTCCGAGTCCAACCCGCTGAAAGTTGAGCTGCGCTACAACACCTCCGAGAACCACAAGAACACAGCGGTTGCAATCGCTGATATGTGGAAGCCTCTGGGCGTTGAAGTTTCCCTGCTTAACACAGACACCAAAACCCACTACGCGCACCTACGTGACCGTGGTGATTTTGATGTGGCCCGCGCAGGCTGGATCGGCGATTACTCCGACCCTCAGAACTTCTTGTTCATGGTTGAAAGCGACAACACTGGCTTCAACTACGCACGCTACGAAAACCCTGAGTACGATGCACTCATGGACGAAGCAGCTGCAACTGTTGATCTGGAAAAGCGTGCTGGCATCTTGAAGAAAGCCGAAGAGCTCTTCATGCGTGATCTGCCATTCCTGCCGCTCATGTACTACGGCTCCATGAACCTTGTTTCCGACAAGGTCGGTGGTTTTGAGGACAACCTCCTCAATGTACACCCAAGCCGCTTTATCACCATCAGCGAGTAATTGCTGACAGGGTTTGAGCACCAGCCGGCCGTACGGATTGTACGGCCGGTTTTATTTATCCTGCGAAACCTTGTGCATCAGGGTGCTTCACGCATTGCAACCGCGCGGTCTTTCGTGTGCAAAATGCGCTATATCTGCGCAGTTTGTCCCCTATACTAAAGAATGTTATTGCGTTTTCCTTGATAATAAGGAAAAAATCGCTCAACAATCAGGTTGGTAGAAACGTAGATTTGATTAGGTATTCGCACCTAACGAAAAGTGGCAGTCTTTGCTTGCGTTCACCATAGGTAAATGAAATCTTTCGTCCGCAGCTTCTCGATTGGTCGGGGGGCACACTAAAAAAGGCTATGTCAAAAATGGCAATCAAATTTGGCACCACGACGATCGCAGCGCTGTTGCTCGCCGCATCTTCTCTCAGTGCCGCGGGCGAAACTGTGTATAATCGCGGCAACTCCGCTGACCCGGAAACTTTGGATCAGCACAAAACCTCAACCACCTACGAAGCGCACATCCTGCGCGACCTCTACGAAGGCTTGGTGGCTTATTCCGCTGCAGGTAAAATCATTCCCGGCGCCGCGATTTCTTGGGATGTCTCGGCAGACGGCTTGGTCTACACCTTCAAAATGCGCGAAGATGCCAAGTGGTCAAATGGCGATCCGGTTGTGGCAGGTGATTTTGTCTTTTCCTTGCGCCGCATCATGGACCCCGCCACCGGTGCAAAATACGCCAATGTTCTCTATCCAATCAACAATGCAGAAGCCGTCAATGGCGGTAAACTTGCCGTGGAAGAGTTGGGCGTCAAAGCGCTAGACGACAAAAACTTGCAGATCACCCTGCATGCGCCAACACCCTACTTTATCGAGCTGCTGGCGCACCAGAGCGCGCTGCCGGTAAGCCCAAAAACTGTCAAGCAATTCGGCTCCGAGTTCGTCCGCCCCGAAAACATCGTCACCAATGGCGCATTCACGTTGCAAAGCTTCGTGCCTAACGATGCGATCACCGCTGTGAAGAACCCGTTCTTCCACGATGCGCAGAACGTGAAGATCGACAAGGTTAAGTACTACCCCACAGAAGACCGTGGCGCCGCCATGCGCCGCTTTGAAGCCGGTGAGCTGGACACAAACAACGATGTGCCGCTGGAACAGGTGGATTACTTGCGTGAAACGTTCAAGGATCAGTTCCACGTCGCGCCTTACCTTGGTACTTACTACTACGCCATCAACACCAAGAACGAGAAGCTGGCCGATCGCGATGTCCGCCGCGCCCTGTCCATGGTGATTGATCGCGACTACCTCTCGGAAGAGATCTGGGGTGGGACTATGCTACCGGCAGTCTCTTACGTTCCGCCGGGTATTAACAACTATTACAACCCGCCAAAAACCAGCTGGGCAGATATGGATATCCTTGATCGCGAGGATGAGGCCCGTGAAATTTTGGCGGCTAAAGGCTATAGCGAAGACAATCCGCTAGACGTTGAAATTCGCTACAACACCTCCGAGAACCACAAAAACACCGCTGTCGCAATTGCAGATATGTGGCGTTCCATCGGCGTCAACGCAACGCTGCTAAACACCGATGCCAAGACCCACTACGCGCATCTGCGTGATGGTGGCAATTTTGATGTAGCCCGCGCAGGCTGGGTAGGCGACTACTCCGACCCGCAAAACTTCTTGTTTCTGAACGAGAGTGACAATTTGGGCTTTAACTATGCGCGCTTTAACAACAAAACCTATGATGAGCTGATGAAAAAAGCAGCTGTCACGGTTGATTTGAAAGAGCGCTCCAAGCTGCTGGAGCAGGCCGAAGAAATCTTCCTCACTGAAGTTCCGAATATTTCTTTGCTGTACTACAGCTCAAAAAACCTCGTTGCAGATCGGGTTTCCGGCTTTGAAGACAACGTCTTGGACGTTCATCCAAGCCGCTTTATCTCGGTAGGCAACTAACAAAACCCGGGGGGATCAGGGGCATGTCGGTTCGATAGGGGTAGAGCTGACATGTCCGTTACCTGTTGCTCCCACAACGACAACAAAGACTGGAGAAACAGGGCCATGATGCGTTATGTTTTGGGCAGACTGCTCAGCGCGATCCCGACCTTGTTCTTGATTGTGACCATTTCTTTCTTCCTCATCCGGGTTGCCCCGGGTGGCCCGTTCGATCTTGAACGCCCATTGGAAGCAAAGGTCATGGAGAATCTGAACAAGATCTATAACCTTGATAAATCAATTCCCGAGCAATACCTGCTCTACCTGCAAAACTTGGTGCAAGGGGAGTTCGGGCCCAGCTTCTTCTTCCGGGATTTCTCCATTAACGAATTGTTTGCCCAGTCTTTGCCAATTTCCATCCAGCTTGGCCTGTCGGCGCTTACACTGGCACTGATCGTTGGCGGTATTTTGGGTGTTTCCGCAGCTCTGCGTCAGAACCATGGTCTGGATTACTCCATCATGGCCGCTGCCACTTTTGGTGTCACCATTCCAAATTTTGTGGTCGCGCCGTGTTTGACCTTGCTGTTCGGTGTCTCGCTTGGCTGGTTACCTGTCGGCGGTTGGGAAGGCGGCAAGTTGCAAAACATGATCCTGCCCGTGATCACACTTGCCCTGCCGCAGGTTGCTGTTGTGGCCCGTCTAACCCGTGGTTCCATGATTGAGGCCTTGCGCTCCAACCATGTGCGCACGGCCAGAGCCTATGGGCTCTCTGCCTATACCATTGTGGTGGTACACGCATTGCGCGGCGCGATCCTGCCTGTGGTCTCCTATCTGGGCCCGGCTGCTGCGGCTCTGCTGACCGGTTCTGTGGTTATCGAAACCATTTTCGGTATTCCCGGCATTGGCCGCTATTTCGTACAAGGCGCTCTTAACCGCGACTATACCTTGGTTATGGGGACTGTGGTCGTCGTCGCCTGCTTCGTTATTATTTTCAATATCATTGTGGATCTGCTCTATGCCCTGCTTGATCCACGTGTGCGCTTTGATTGAGGTGCCAAATGAGTGACACCACAATAAACACCGCTCAAGAGGCGGTAAAAGGCCGTTCCCTGTGGGACGATGCCAAAGATCGCCTGAAGGCCAACCGCGCCGCGGTCGCCTCCATTATCGTGCTAACGTTGATTGCGCTGCTATCGGTCTTTGGGCCGATGCTTTCACCGCATGAGTACGACACTGTCTATCGTGACTACACCAAGGTGCCTGCCAGCCTGAGTGCCTATCCCAAAGCGGATCAGATCGAGCCGGCTCTGAACAAAATCGCCAAGCGGGCACGCATGTCTATCGACAGCTATAGCCTTAGCGAGGATGGTGTTGTTACGGCGCAGGTTTCCTCCAAGCGTAAACTGGACCCGCGCAACATGCGTCGGTTTGACCGTTCTGACTTGTTTGAGCAAGCGGCACTGGAAAACGTCAGCGCTGATGGCAAATCCGCCACTTTGAAGATGGACGTGCAGTATATGCATTTCTTCTTCGGCACAGATGCCAATGGCCGGGATATGTTGACCCGTACGCTCATCGCCGGGCGAGTATCGCTTACCATTGGCCTGCTGGCCACCATTGTTGCGATTTCCATTGGTGTTATGTATGGCGCAACTTCAGGTTATGTGGGTGGGCGTGTTGATCTTATCATGATGCGCGCGGTTGATATCCTCTATTCCTTGCCGTTCATTTTCTTCGTGATCATGCTCGTGGTGTTCTTTGGCCGCAACTTCGTGCTGATGTTCATTGCGGTGGGCGCGGTAGAATGGCTGGATATGGCCCGTATTGTGCGCGGTCAAACCTTGTCCATCAAGCGTCAGGAGTATGTGCAAGCGGCTGAGGCTATGGGCATCAAGAATGCCGGTATTATCAAGCGTCATATCATTCCAAATACGCTTGGCCCGGTTGTGGTCTATATGACCCTGCTGGTTCCCAAGGTCATCCTGCTGGAAAGCTTCCTGTCTTTCTTGGGCCTTGGTGTGCAAGAGCCTATGACAAGTTGGGGTGTGCTGATCTCTGAAGGGGCGCGCAATCTGGAAGGCGCCTCTTGGCTGCTGATCTTCCCGAGTATTTTTCTGACCTCCACCTTGTTTGCCCTGAACTTTATCGGGGATGGTCTGCGCGATGCGCTGGATCCAAAAGATCGCTAAGGGGGCCGATGTGACAAAACCAAATGACAACACGGTTCTGCAAATTTCCAACCTCAAGGTGGATTTTGAAACCAACACAGGCGAAGTGAACGCGGTCAAAGGCGTGAACATCCACGTGGATGCCGGGGAAACGGTGGCCATCGTTGGTGAATCCGGCTCCGGTAAAAGCCAGAGCATGATGGCGGCCATGGGGCTGCTGGCGTCCAATGGGCGTACACAAGGCTCTGTAACCTACAAGGGCGAGGAAATCCTCGGCCTGCCATCGGGCAGACTAAACAAGATCCGTGGTGCAAAAATCACCATGATCTTCCAAGAGCCGATGACCTCGCTGGATCCGCTCTACACCATTGAGCGTCAATTGTGTGAACCGATGGTTCAGCACGGCAACTACACATGGGCCACTGCCAAAAAGCGGGCGGTGGAACTGCTGGAGCTTGTCGGGATTCCCGAGCCTGCTCGCAAGGTAAAAGCCTATCCCTACGAGATGTCCGGCGGACAGCGCCAGCGTGTTATGATCGCCATGGCGCTGGCCAACGATCCTGACATTCTTATTGCCGATGAGCCAACCACCGCTTTGGATGTGACCACACAGGCACAGATTCTGGAGCTGATGGCCGAGCTGCAAGAGCGCCTTGGCATGGCGGTTGTTTTCATCACCCATGATCTGACGATTGTGGAGCGCATATCTGATCGCGTTTATGTGATGAAACAGGGCGAAGTGGTGGAAGAGGGGGCAACCAAAGAGATCTTTGGTGCACCTAAACATGCCTACACCAAAATGCTGCTGGATGCAGAACCAACCGGCCGTAAGGATCAGGTGGAAGACAGCGCCCCGCTGGTGGTGGAAGCCGATGATGTGCGCGTTGAATTTGAAACCGAAGCCGGTTTCTTGAAGCCCAATCATGTGCTGCGGGCTGTCGATGACATTTCGCTCACAGTACGCGAAGGGCAGACCCTTGGTATTGTTGGTGAATCCGGTTCGGGGAAATCAACACTCGGGCGCGCGCTCTTGCAATTGTTGCCAAGCTCCGGCCGCGTTGTTTACTGCGGTAAGGACATAACCGGCGCCAGCCGCAAAGCCATGCGCCCTTTGCGCAAGGAAATGCAGCTGATCTTCCAAGATCCGTTCGGCTCACTCAGCCCGCGCATGACAGTGGGGCAGATCATCACCGAGGGGTTGTTGGTGCATGAGCCGCACTTGAGCGCGGCAGAACGCGACAAGCGCGCCTGTGAGGCCTTGGAAGAAGTGTCTATGGATGCGGCTATGCGTAACCGCTACCCCCACGAATTTTCAGGGGGGCAGCGCCAACGTATCGCCATTGCGCGCACTATGGTGCTAAAGCCGAAGCTGGTTGTGCTTGACGAACCAACCTCGGCATTGGACCGCACGGTGCAAAAACAGGTGGTCGAGCTCTTGCGTAACTTGCAAAAAGAGCACGGCCTTACCTATTTGTTCATCTCGCATGATTTGGCCGTTGTTCGGGCCATGTCTGACACGGTGATGGTGATGCAAAAAGGGCAGGTGGTCGAGCAAGGCAGCGCCAGTGAAATCTTTGATAATCCGCAGCAAGATTATACCAAAACATTGGTGGCAGCTGCGGCATTGAAACTGGAAGAATTTGCTTAATACTAGTCTTAAGCTTTAAGGCCGTGGGCGGCGACAAACCCCGCCGCCCACGGCCTTTAAACGGCAAAACCCGCTTTTACAAAGCGGGTTTTTCTTTGTCCTGTCGACGAGATTTCCTTCTATGAAGGAAATCGTGCCGACGACACAAGCATCGCTGTAATGGTGGGCGCGTGAACCTTGTAAGTGCGCGGGGGCGCGAGCGTCGTTCGCATTTCAGCGAAGAGTGGCGCTTTTGCCGCGTTAAAACCCACTTCGCTTGAACAAGCCAAGCCAGTTCTTATGAGCGATTTTTTCGATTAATGCCTCGCCATAACCGGCGCGATGCATGGCAGCTATCAGATGTGGCAGGCCCGCAGCATCGCCAATTGCATCGGGAACTTGGCAGCCGTCAAAATCAGAACCTAGCGCAACGCCGTCCTCGCCCAGGATCTCCAAGAGATAGTCAATGTGCTGGATCATCCGCTCTAGGCTCAGGCCCGGCTCAGGCTCTCCGTCCTTGCTTAAAAAACGTGTAGAGTAGTTGAGCCCCACAAGGCAGCCACGTTCTGCCATGGCATGCAGCTGCTTATCAGTCAGGTTGCGTGCATGCGGCGTCAGAGCGTGCACATTGGAGTGACTGGCGACAAACGGCCGCTCGCTGATACTTGCCAGATCCCAAAAACCTTTTTCGTTAAGGTGCGAGACGTCCAGTAACACCCCAAGCTGATCGCAGCGCTGCACCAAACGTCGCCCGGCATCGCTTAGCCCTGCGCCTATGTCAGGTGACACGCCAAAGCGCATCGGCACCCCGTGGCCAAAAATCGTCGCCCGGCTCCACACCGGCCCCAAAGAGCGCAGGCCCGCAGCATAAAGCACCTCTAGCGCAGCAAGATCGGCATCTATCGCCTCTGCGCCTTCCATATGCAGCACTATGGCAAACTGTTCCTGCGTGATCGCGTCCTCGAGCTCCGCGCTGTTTCGGCAAATGCGCAAGGCCCCTTCGCTGCGCGCTTCGATATGCAGCGCTTCTGCTATCATTTGCATTGTGAAGCTGAGAGCCTCGGGCTGCGGCAAGGGGGCGAAATCATCCCGTGCCACCTCCGTTAAATCTGCGCCGGTAAAAGAAGCCATGGTATGGCGCGGCGGCGCAAAACAGGCAAACAACCCGCCAATAAGGCCGCCAGCGCGGGCGCGCTTAAGGTCGATATGACCGCTGCCTCCGTTATCAAAAAAATCGGCGGGCTTTCCTGCTGCGCGATCTAGTAGGAGCCGCAATAACACATCATTATGCCCATCAAAAACAAGTGGTTTCTGATAGGGTGAGCGCGCGGCGCCTAGATCAGCTGGCATGAGTTCTCTCCAAAAAACAGCAGGGACAGATCAGGCTAGGCTATTTCTAGGTAAGGTGACAAGGGCGCGCCGCGACAATGCACCGAAGATGCGCGCACTAAGCTTTAATAGAATGCTTAGCTGTCCTAACTCATTCCGGGAATGGCCACATCCACAACAATGGTCGTGAAATGACAGGCCGCTGCCCCCAGCACAAAGCCGTGCCAAATCGCGTTCTGATAGGGTAATGTCTTGGCGATGTAAAACAGCGTTCCTACCGAATAAAGCAGTCCGCCTGCCACCAAGAAGCCAAAGCCCAACGCGGAGCTCTGCGAATAGAGAGGGACAATTGCCAGAAAACCTGACCACCCCAGCGCCAAATAGATCGGCACCGTAAAGCGCTCCAGCTTGGAGAGATGCAACATTTTAATCGCCGCGCCCGCGATCGCAGTTGTCCAAACCACACCCAGCAAAGTGATGCCAATCCACCCCTTTAGCACCATCAGGCACAGTGGAGTGTAAGTGCCTGCGATCATGAGGAAAATCGCAGAATGATCGAGGCGACGCAGTATCCCGACCTTGTTTTCCTTGGCCAGTAAATTGTAAAGGGCAGAGCAAATCAACATGGTGTTGAGGCAAGCGGCGTAGACCACAACGCTGGTCAGCCGCGCTGCGTCCTGTTGTGCCCACAACAGGATCATCAGCGCCGTGGTCGCAGCGGCGCCAAAGGCAATGCCCATCACATGGACAATGCCATCTGCGATAATCTCCGGGCGGGTTTGTTGGCGCATTTCTTTATCCTGTAGTCACTTTTGCTTGCAATCCGTCTTGCCAGAGTGTGCAAGACCCAGTCCCGATGTGCAACTGCGACTTTGCGGGGACTTCATGAAGAAAGAATGACCATTGCCAATGGCTGGGGCATCAATTCGCCTTTGCCGCCCTTGAAAAATCGGCGACGGCAGCGCCGTAGGTGTTTTGCTGGGTATCCCCAGCTTTAAACAGTAAAAACAGGATTAGGCCGATATTTGCCAAAGGAACGACCGAGAGCAAAACCCACCAACCCGTGTTCCCCGTATCGTGCAGGCGACGCACGCTGAGCGCTGCCCCGACGATTAGCAGCCAGATACCAAATGCTGAAGAAAGGGCGAGGACAATCCAGAACGTAGACGAGACCACGCTGTCCTGCGGGCTAAGCGGCAAATTGATGTCAATTGAAATGTCGGTAAAAAAGGACACAAGCGCCAAGACAAACATATAGATAAAGTACTCAAGCCGGTTCGAACGCCCGGAAAAATCAAAGCAGCGCCGATATGGCTCTAAAAAGTACAGTGCAATCCGATCAAGATCACTCATGTGAAATTCCCCCAGATTTCAGGCGAAAGGCCGATAAGGCAAAACGCCTCGGCAACAAATTCAAGAAACAAGCCCAAGAAAAAGACCCAAGAAACAGGGCCATGTACTTTATGTTGTGTTTGCACTTAAAAATACAACCCTGTGCGCGGCCTTCTCCTATTAGCGGGGCAGGGTAAACACAGGTCCCCTGCTTTTGGCTGTGTGAAAACAGGAGAGGCCTTGCGGCAGCACCGCCGCTGACCTATAGCAATTTGTCAGGCCTCGTCCCGCTGGGAAGAGGCACAGCGGGCAGCATCTTGTACCCGATCCAGTTTCAAAACAGTCGCTCAAGGTGGGGCCCTGCATGACAGTCAACATTGAGATGGGAACCAAAGTCAACGGGACACAGGCAACCATTGATCTGGAAGAATTGTTGGCAACCCGCCTGTTGGTGCAAGGCAACTCCGGCTCGGGCAAATCGCATTTGCTGCGCCGCTTGCTGGAGCAGAGCGCGCCATGGGTGCAGCAGGTTGTGGTTGATCCGGAGGGGGACTTTGTCACCCTTGCCGATCACTATGGCCATGTGGTCATTGATGCCACCATGAACGAGCGCGAATTGACTATGATCGCAGCGCGTGTCCGTCAACACCGTATCTCTGTCATTCTTAATCTGGAGCATCTGGAGCCGGACCGGCAGCTAAAAGCCGCTGCCGCCTTTTTAAACGGTATGTTCGATTGTGAGCGCGACTACTGGTACCCGATGATCGTGGTGGTGGATGAAGCGCAAATGTTTGCCCCCGCCGCCTCTGGCGATTATGGCGAAGAGGCCCGCCGCCTTTCGCTTATGGCAATGACCAACCTCATGTGCCGTGGCCGTAAGCGCGGCCTTGCCGGCATTATCGCTACCCAGCGCCTTGCCAAGCTTGCTAAAAACGTGGCTGCGGAGGCCACCAACTTTCTCATGGGCCGCACCTTCCTTGATATCGACATGCAGCGCGCCTCTGATCTTTTGGGCATGGAGCGGCGGCAGGCAGAGCAGTTTCGCAATCTGCAGCGTGGCCAGTTTATCGCCCTTGGTCCGGCCATGAGCCGCCGCCCTGAGCGGGTAAAAATCGGCGAAGTGGTGACAGCAGGTCGCGGCGGTTCACCAAAGCTGATGCCGCTGCCAGAGCAACCAACAGAGGCCGCCGCCGAACTCATTTTCACCCCTTCAGAAAATGATCCGGTTCTGACCAACAATCGTGTTGCTGCCCCGAGCGCCAAAGAGGTGATGGAGCAACTTACGCGCACAGCCGCCTCACGTATCGAGAAGCAGGCAGAGGAAATTCAGGCCGAGCCGGAAGACCTTTTCAATCTGGAAGAGAAAAACCAGCAACTGGATCATATCATCGCCGAGATTCTGGAGGATCCCGAGGCCGCGTTCCAGCCGGTTTCGCAGCTTTATCAGGATTTTCAGGTGCGTTGCCGTATTGCCCGTGTCGCCTCGCCTGATCTTACCGAGTTTCGCCGCAAACTCTCAGTGGCCCGTGCCGGTGTTGCCAAACAGGAGGTGGGCGGCGATGAATGGGAGCAGGCGAAAGTTGTTGCAAGTCACCTGCCAGAAGAGATGCGCGGCGTGTACTTGTTGTTGGCTAAAGCGGCTTATGCGGGCGAAGTTTGTCCCGATGATATGGAAATCGCCAAAGCTTATGGCACCCGCTCCCCCGGCCGCGCCCGCTGGTTGCTCACCCATATGGAAGAGCGTGGCTTTATCGTTTGCGCATCAGACCTGCGCGGCAACCGCATTGTCACCCTGCCAGATCTGAGCAAGCAGACTGCCAACAGCTAACGTTCGAACAGGCGCAATTTCTCAAGCGCGCAGTCCATTTAGCAGCAAGGCCAAGCCGCTGGCGACGGTTTTGCGGTGCCTTGCATTGGAAAACATGAACATCCCTCTATGGGTGACGACGCCGTCAACAAACCCCACAAGGGCGCGGGCGCTATCGCGCGGGTTAAGATCTTTTTTTACCTCCCCCAAACCTTGCAAATGGATAATTGTCCGAAAGTAATGATCTTCCAGTTGGGTAAAGTATCCTAGTAAGCGCTGGCGAAACTCTGCTTCGCGCAATTTGGGGCCAAAAACCTCGTAGAAGATTGGCACAAACGTTGCCTCATCATCACTCAGCACCATGGCCTCATATAGCTGCTTGCTAAAGGCCTCGAGGCTTTGCGCCGTCTCGGGACGATCTACGCGAAACACCCAGCCCAAAAAGAACATGTCAAACACGGCATCAACAATCGCTTGCTTGTTCTTAAAATAGAGATAGAGCGTGCCTTTGGCGACACCAGCTGTTTCGGCAATGTCATTCATTGTCGAAGAATTGTAGCCATTGCGCTGAAATGTTGCAGTCGCCGCGTGCAATAGCTTTTGCCGCATTGCTTTGCGGTCAACAATCTTAGGCATGTTGTGTTCCATCGTTCGGCATAGCGAATTGTGGCGAATTCTAGGCAAACTCAACGAACAATTCTAGTAGAAAAACTGTAAAACAATTTAATTTTGACTAGATAGTCATTGAAGATCTAATATTCTTGCCTAAAAAAAGATATTTAGAATATTATTCTGCCATCATGTGATGTGGTTGCACTTAAATAGATCTTGAAGAAACCATCGGCCTATTTATGGCCGTGCACGTTCTCGAGAAGGACAGGATCAAAAAACGGCGTGTCATCTCGGCGTGAGCATGTAGTGCAAAGGTGCGGCTTGGTTGGTAGCACATATTTCAAGCAGCAGGCTTTCCGTCTAGGGGCGATTTCTTCCTGCCCCTCAAGCTCGCGCCCGCGCCAGACAATGCCGCCGCTCAGCCGTTTCCCTGCTGTTGCCAGCAGCAGGGTCATTGCCTGTGCGACTTTTTGCGGATGCACGCCATGCTGTCGCAGGCTGAACAAAGGTGAGAGATAGGCCATCGCCGTATTGGAATAAAATACAGAAGGGGGCACTTTGCGTCGCCCAAGGACAATATGTAAAACGCTTAGCAAGCGATCAATTGTTAGGCTAAGCTGCATCTGCTCTGATGGCCCGGGCGCAACTTCAACATAAAGCTCCTCCTCCAGCAGCGTTGGTGCATAACACATGCCAATGTAGGGCAACTCGGTCTTTGGGTAGAAGCGCAGCTCCTCAACCCGCGGAGCCCGTCCACTGGCCAAGTAGCTGGCCACAGGGCGCGCGATTATTTCCTGCCCGATCATCTTTAAAGCAAGCGATGCGGCCACTTTTACGCTAGGCGCACCGCGTTCCTCCTTGAAATAGGTGATAAGAGGATCGGACCACTCCACAAAGCGTTCCTCAAACGCCGCAAAAGAAAACAGCTCTGCCGAAATAGCCTGTGGTGCCCCAAAGCTAAGCCGCTTTCCCTCCAGATAGGTGTGATACTCCGGCGCCGCCTCTGCCCGCAGATCGTCAAAAACCACAAGCAGTTGGCGCGCAGGTGCCTGCGGCATCAAACCGATGTCATCTTGCGCCTCGTCCTGGCGTTCATGGGGGTCAAGAAGGGTAGATGCGGTCATCTCAGCCGTAGTATTCTCAAATCACGAAGGTTTTTCGGCTGACCTTTCTGGCTGCAAGGCTGGCTAAAAACAGTAGGAACTTGCTCGCAAAAGCTGAGCATGAAGCTCACCTTCCTAACAAACAGCAGCTTCCATGTAAATAACTACCTCTGCCAAACCGCTTGCAGTTAGGTTGCCTTGCCAGTTGCCGCAGTGCGCCGTGCCGCCCGTTCGCTGATCCAGATCCCGCCCAGCACCAAGGCCAAGGCAAGCCCGTGAAAGAGCTCGAAGCTCTCTGACAGCAGCAGTACCGCCAAAATAGAAGAGAAAACCGGGATCAGATTAACAAACACCCCAGCCCGCGCAGGCCCGATAAGCTCCACCCCGCGCATAAAGAACACTTGGCTCAGGAAAGAGGGGAACAGCGCGATGTAAAGGCAGGTAATCAGCCCGGTCGCGTTGGGCATGACAAGTTCACCAGCCGCATATTCGACAAACACCAGCGGCAAGGACACCAGCGCCGCAACGGTAGAGGTCACAGTGAAAAATACAAGGCCGGGTACCTTGGGGCGATTGCGCAGCGCCAGAGTGTAGAACGTGTAGAAGAGACAGGCCAACAGCATCAGCCCATCGCCGCCATTAATCTGCAGATTGGCGATATTGGCAAGTTCGCCGTTGCTGGCTACCGCCAGAACACCGGTCATGGTGAGCAATATTCCGCCAAATTGCAGCAGGGTAACCGGGGTGCCAAACAGGATAAGCGCCCCGATCATCACCATCATAGGAATGGACCCCTGCAAAATGCCGATATTCACCACGCTGGTCATATGCGCAGCCTCGTAGAGCAGGGCATTAAACAAAGTAAACCCAAGCGCCGCCATTAAGGCGATGACCTTTAGCTGTGGGCGAATGCTGCCCCAGTGCTGCCGAACCTGATTGAAGTTAAGAAAGAGCATTAGCGCTGCAACCAAACTCCAGCGGATAAAAACAATCATCATTGGCGAGACATTGCCCACCGCAAATTTGCTCGCCACTGCATTCCCCGCCCAAAACAGCGTGGTCAACACCAACAATAGAGTTGGACGGGCATAGAGCTTCTGGCGCAATGTCATGGGTAGGCTTTCAACAACAGGACAGGAATGGTGACGCACCATAGCGACACCCAGCGCGCCAAGGCAACCAGCCATCGCCATTTATTCTAGCAATTCAACATAGTGATAAGCACAAGGTCGACATTGCCCCCATCATCACTCACCACTGATCTTTGCATGAGTGGAAAAACTAAAATGCTTCACCGGAGATTGACCAGCGCTCCATTCCTTGCGAAGGGTTGAAAAACGAAGTAACGCCCGCCATGAGCGCGAGCGCGGCTTAGAGCGCCGCTAAAACCTTGAGGACACCAATGGTTTCACCCGTTTCTGTTGCTAATTTGCAAGTCGATCCGCAGTTGCATGCCTTTATCGAGAACGAAGCCCTGCCGGGAACCGGCATTGCCGCAGCCGACTTTTGGCAGGCGCTGGCCCAAACCCATGCGGACCTTGCGCCGGAAAACCGCCGCTTGTTGGCGCAGCGCGACGAGTTGCAAGCAAAAATTGACGCTTGGCACCAAAGCAACGGCCTTGGCGAGGCTGAAGCCTATCGTTCTTTTCTGGAAGAAATTGGTTATTTGCTGCCCGAGCCCGGCGAGGTAACCATCTCGCCAGCTAATGTTGATCCAGAAATCGCCAGCCTTGCTGGCCCGCAGCTCGTGGTGCCTGTCACCAATGCGCGCTATGCGCTAAACGCCGCCAATGCCCGCTGGGGCTCGCTTTATGATGCGCTGTATGGGACAGATGTGCTCGGTGCCCCGCCACAAGGGGGGGGCTATGATGCGCAGCGCGGCGCGCAAGTTATTGCCTATGGTCGCCAGCTGCTGGATGAAGTGGTGCCGCTTGATGAAGGCTCTTGGGCCAATGTTGCCGAGATTTGCGTGTTTGGCGCTTCATTGGCGCTGGTCATGCAGGATGACAGCATGGCGGGCTTGCGCACACCGCTACAATTTGTTGGCCACCAAGGCAATGGCGATGCCCCTAGCGCTGTGTTGCTTGCCAAAAATGGTCTTCATATTGAGATCGTGATCGACAAATCTCACCCCATTGGCGCAGGTGATGCCGCCCATATCGCCGATATCCAGCTGGAATCCGCCCTGACCACCATCATGGACTGCGAGGATTCCGTTGCCACTGTCGATGGTGCGGACAAAACGCTTGCTTATCGCAATTGGCTGGGGCTGATGAAGGGCACGCTCAAACACAGCTTTACCAAATATGGTGCGGTGGTGGAGCGCTCTCTCGCGCCGGATCGCCACTACCAAGATGCGCAGGGCGATAAGCTCACCTTGTCTGGCCGTTCGCTGATGTTGGTACGCAACGTGGGCCATCTGATGACAACGCCCGCAGTTCTGGATAGTGAGGGCAATGAGTTTTTCGAAGGCATTCTGGATGCTTTTGTCACCAGCATGATCGCCATGCACGACAAGCCCTCCGATGGCAGCAAGCGCCCCATGTCCAATGCCCGCGCTGGCTCTGTCTACATCGTAAAGCCAAAAATGCACGGGCCGGAAGAGGTTGCATTTGCCAACAATCTGTTTGACCGCGTTGAAAAAGCGCTAGGTCTTGCCGCTGGTACCGTAAAAATTGGCGTCATGGACGAAGAGCGCCGCACCTCGCTCAATTTAAAGGCCTGTATTGCGGCCGCCAAAGACCGCCTTTGTTTCATCAACACCGGCTTTCTTGATCGCACGGGGGATGAAATCCACACCTCCATGCAAGCCGGGGCCATGTTGCCAAAAGGAGAGATGAAAACCACCACATGGATTTCTGCCTATGAAAACAACAATGTGGATGTTGGTCTTGCATGCGCTATGAACGGGCAGGCACAAATAGGCAAGGGCATGTGGGCTATGCCTGATCTGATGGCTGCAATGATGCGTGAAAAAATCGCCCATTTGCACGCAGGCGCCAGCACCGCGTGGGTGCCATCGCCAACGGCGGCCACCTTGCATGCCATGCACTACATGCGTGAAAATGTTGGTGCCATTCAAGCAGAGCTGGCGACCCGCACACCGGCAAGCCGGGCAGATTTGCTCACCCCGCCAGTGGCCCAAAGCCCCGCATGGAGCGCCGAACAAATCCAGCGTGAACTGGATAACAACGCCCAAGGCATACTTGGCTATGTGGTGCGCTGGGTGGATCAGGGCATCGGCTGCTCCAAAGTGCCGGATATCAATAATGTGGGCTTAATGGAAGACCGCGCCACACTGCGTATTTCCTCGCAAGCCATTGCCAATTGGCTGCTGCATGGCATCTGCACCAAGGCGCAGGTTTTGGAAACCATGCAGCGCATGGCCAAGGTGGTGGATGGGCAAAACGCCGGTGATGCACAGTACACGCCAATGGCCACGGATTTTGAAAGATCCATTGCCTTCAAGGCCGCGTGTGATCTGGTGTTCCTTGGTACCTCCCAGCCAAATGGCTACACAGAGCCGCTGTTGCACGCAGCCCGCGCCGCCAAAAAGGCGGAGCAGACCTTGCCTGCGTAAAACGGAGCTGTCGCGATATCACACCCACTCGATCAGCCGGTTCAGATAACTGCTGAGCCGGTCCCCCGATTTTTGATAGATGCGGAACTGGCCAAAGTCCCGCAGATCGGGATTGATGAGATCAGGGTCATAGTCCAACCCATCAAGATTTTGCGGCAGATGCTGCGACAGCGTCCATTGGTTGCTGTCTAGAAAACTGCGTGAATCGCGAAACCCTAACGACTGGCTAAGCCAGAACAGCTGCGCCAAGCCGTCGCGTTTCGTATTTTCGCATATGAGACCACTGCCATAAACACCGACACGATAAGGCGAGCCGCCTTGCGTAAATGTTTGGTTGACCCCTTCAAAGAACGGCTTGATATGCGTGTCATAGTCACTCTGCGAGGCGTCATAATCCACGGCAAAGTAAATGGCAGAGCCCTGCGGCTGCTGAATGCGATTATGCGCAATATCCAGCGCATTCGTCGCCGCTTCCTGTCCGCGACCATAGTCAAAATCCTGCGCCTTGTTGTGGGCATCCTGATAGACCACAAATACAGACAGCCCAGCTTGCGTGAGGTGAATAGCCTCTTCGCGTGTCAGGTTTTTTTGTGGCATGTTGGTATGCATGGAATAGTAGCGTCCCACAGCCACAAAGCCTGCCAATGCGATTGAGGTTGCTTTGCCCTCGGTGCTAGTGGCGCAATCAAGCCCATAGCGTTGTTCATTGGTCAGGATCGGGGTCGGGTGCGGCTCTGTATCACGCTCAGGCTGCACAGCGGGCAGCGGGGAGGGGGTGGCACTCATGTTTTTCTCCGTTTTTGGTGCAAGAAAACCTCGCAAAACGGAAGACGGCCCGCAGCTACCATGCGTGAACTGTGGGCCAACAATGTGCTTTCTATCCCATTAATCGCCTACGGAAAATGCAGCGAGATGAAAAAACACCGGCAAATCTTGCGCTAGATCGGCAATTCGATAATGACCTCCAGTCCGCCCCCCTCGCTGTTGCGCAGCTGGATGGTTCCCCCGTGTGCCTGCACGATATTGCGGCAAATGGAAAGGCCAAGCCCGATCCCGCCGGTTTCAACATTGCGTGAGGCCTCAAGGCGAACAAAAGGCTCAAACACAACTTTGAGCTTGTCCTCGGGGATCCCGGGCCCTTCATCGCGCACTACAACCCGGAGCACGTCCTCGTTGCCCGACACGCTTATTTTGGCCGTTCCGCCATACCGCAGTGCGTTGTCAATAAGGTTCCGCAGCGCCCGTTTAAGGGCAACAGGACGGCAGCGGCACACCAGCCCGTCGCCGCTTTCAGCGGTAACCGCAGCGCCCATATCCTGATAATCCGCAGCCAGCGCTTCGCAAAGGGTGCCCAGATCGACCTGTGTTGGTGTCTCCTGAGCAGCCTCGTCTCGGGCAAAGCGCAGGGTCGCCTCGACCATTGCCTGCATTTCCTCCAAAATAGCTATGGTTTTCTCGCGGTCCTCGTCATCCTCGATAAATTCGGCGCGGATTCGCAGTGATGTAATCGGCGTGCGCAAGTCATGGCTCACCGCCGCAAGCATCCGTGTTTGATCCTGAATAAACCGCTGTAACCGTTCTTGCATCTGATTAAAGGCGAATGTGGTTGCCTGCAATTCGCGCGGTCCGCTGGTTTTAAGCGGCGCCACGGCTTCGCCGCGGCCCATTTTCTCCGCCGCTTGTGCCAGTGTTTTTAGCGGGCGGGTAATGCGCATGACAAACAGGATAACAACCGCGCTGACCAGTAGAGCCATGACGATAACAGGTAAAAACACTGTGCGCAGCGGCGGCGTTGGCGGCAAGAAGCGACTGCGGATATTCAGCCATTGGCCCTCTTGCAGTTGCACTGAGAGCGCCAATTCACCGCCAGAGCGCTCAAGATCCCGCAGCAAATCAAGGCTTTCCCGCGCCAGCGGCAATCTTTTATAAAACCGCTCTGGAAATGGCCGCTCCAACCCCTGCTTATTGCGCAGTGGCCGTGTCGTATCGCCGCTCTGTACCTCTTTGTTATCTAAACCCGGTTCATCCGGCTTAAGTCTCCGCCAAAGCGGCGTCTCGCAATCGAAATCGCCATAACCATCCGCGCCGCAGTACTCGTCAGGATCATGTTCCGGCGCTTCAAGCGCGCTTCTGTGCCCTTTGCTGCGATGTTCCCGGTCCTTGCCCTTAAAAAAACTGGATTTCTCATCCCTCCAGTGTTCACGCCGCTCCCTTCGGGCGCCATATCCACGCTCGTCAATGCGCACACTAGCCACCACCGCGGCCGGGCGCTCGAGCAGTTGCGATAGTAACCCGGACAGAGAGGCGCTTAATTCATCATCATGCGCTCGGAAGGCTTGAGGACGACGGCTCAAGCTGTATTTGGTCACATTGCTGGAAACCGCCTTCAGCATCTGTTCGTGCTGTGAGGGAGGTGTAGTCTCCAGCAAGCGCACAATCACCGCGGAGCGGCGAAAGGCATTGTCTCGCGCCAGCAAAAACAGCGCTTCGCGCCGCTCGTCATTGAGCAGAATAAGCGAAAGAGCCTGTGCGCCGATCATCGCCACCAACAACAAGGCGATCAGCTGGCTCGCCATGCCCGCCGGCCGCCGCCACCAGCTTTTTAGCGCAAACATCATTGTGTGGCCGCCCCGCTTACTTTACCGGCAAACGTGTAGCCTCCCCCCCAAACGGTGATGATGAGTTTAGGTGTCTTGGGATCTTCCTCGATTTTTCGGCGCAAGCGCGACACCTGATTGTCAATCGAGCGGTCAAACACCGCCGGCGCTCGTCCGCTTGTCAGATCCAGCAATTGATCGCGGGACAAAACCATCCCCGGGCGGCGTAGGAACGTCAGCAGCAGCTGATACTCGCCAGAGGACAACGCCACGCTCACCCCGTTCGCATCTCGCAGCTCACGTCGCGCCACATTCAGCGCCCAGCCATCAAAATGCAACATTTCGCCTTCTTGGACCTTGGCTTGCTTGGGAGGCAGGCTGGTGGTGCGGCGCAGCACTGCCTTTATTCGCGCCAGCAGCTCGCGTGGATTAAACGGTTTGGTTACATAATCATCCGCACCAATCTCAAGTCCTACAATCCGGTCGGTTTCCTCCGCCATTGCAGTTAGCAGAATAACCGGTGCCGAACCCGCTTCAACCAAATGGCGACACAACGAGAGCCCGTCTTCTCCGGGCATCATCACATCAAGCACCACCAGATCAATGGCAGCAGCGGCCAGAACTTTGCGTGCCTCAGCGGCGCTTTCTGCCAGCGACACCCGCAAACCGTTCTTCTGCAAGTAGCGCCCCAACTGCTCGCGTATGTCCCGATTGTCATCAACAACAAGAATGTGAGCAGCGGTATTTGACATGTGATCCTCTTATTTCAGCCGCACTGGCATGGGGTTTTCATCACTTATTGTTCTGAGTATGCAGACAAGCGCAAGAGGCAGGACTTAGAAAAACACCCCCTTGCGAGACTTTTCTGTAACAAGATGTAACCACGGTCTTTTTCGGGACACCTTGCAACACAAACGCGCTAATTCCGGGATTTCTCTGCGACAAGTCCCGCCTACTACTTGGGTCATCGCGACAAGCCGCCCACTGCTTTCTAGGGCCTGCATCGCCTGATCTAAGGAGAACACAATGAACACGTGCCGCACGACCACAATCTTGACTATAAGCGCTTCCTTGCTCGCTCTGTCCCTTGCTCCTGCCGCGGCATTTCCCGGTTTTGGAGACCGTGATGGCCGCGGTGGACCCGATGGCCGCGATGGCGGGTCGTTTGCCATGTTGCAAGGCTTCGACCTGAACAAGGATGACATTATCTCCGAAAAGGAATTTGCCAAGGGTTTGGCCACACGCTTTCAGGAAATCGATAGCAATAACGACAAAACCCTCTCACTGGAAGAGATGAAGGGGCATGCCGCTGCAATGCCACGAAAAAAACAAGCCGTGCGCCCATTCCAACGCCTTGATCTGGACGGCAATGGCCAAGTTGATCGCACCGAGCTCAGTGCAGTTCTGCAGCGCTTTGAAAGCGGAGATAAAAAACGTGGCTGGGGCCGCAAGTCTCATGGGCCGCGTGGGGAAAAGAGCGGCTTCGTTCATGTGGTCGATGCCAATGCTGATGGCAAGATCTCGCCGCAGGAAAGCAAAACATTTCTTGATGATGTTTTAAAGGATGGTCCGCTTACACTGGATAGTTTCTCCAAGCTTTCCGCGCGGTTCTCGGCCCCTATGGTAGTACGTAGCTTCCAGCACCTTGATGCCAATGGCGATCTAAAGGTGACATTCGAGGAGTTTGAAACGCAACACATCGCTATTGCAAAGAAACTGGACCGGGATGATGATCGCGAGCTATCACGCCGCGATATGCGCCGCGGCAAACGCTATATGGACCGGCACGACGGGCGCGCAGAGCGCGGCGGCTTCTTCGGCAGACATGGTGATAATGATGATTGCGGCCCTAAACGCGGTTGGCGCGACGACAACTAATTGGCGCTGCTTTAAAGTTTACGCCAATGCCATCGCTCTGCTGCCCAAAGGATCGCAACCACGGACCTTCAAGCACAGGCCCCTGACACTGGCTCCAAACAACACTGGCGCGGCGCAGATTGCCCAATCATACAGGGTTGGCAGAGTGCCGCGCCCAAGCACAACGCGCAGTATCAACAAGTAACCCACTGCCAAGCTGCCCCTCTCCAGAACTGACGCTTAAGGCGTCATGCAGCCGGGTACAGGTGCCGCCCCTTGCAACAACGCAAACCAACCAAGCGGGCGGCACTTAACATACTTGGAAGCAAAACAAGCGCTTAGCTTTTAGATTTCGATCTTTTGCTATCAAGGGAATAGATCAGGGTTTCACCGCTTTTCCCTTTAAGCGGAAAATGCCCAAGCCGGGTGCATTGGTAGCGCGCCCCTATCATATCGCGTAGCTCGCCAGAAATAAGAATGCAAACCTCGGCATCCCCTAGGAGCTCTTTGCCCATGCTCTCAAGCCGGGCCGCGGTGTTTACTGTATCACCAATCACGGTGTAATTAATCCGCTCTGAGGTGCCGATATCGCCCACCACCAGTGGCCCCACATGCAGGCCAATACGCACCCGTACAGGCTTCAGGCCTTGTGTGAGCCGCGCCGTGTTATCCGCCTTGATCTTGGCACGAATGGCAAGGGCCGCATCCGCCGCAGGCACAGCCGGACGTTGCATCGCTTCCGGCGCCCCCCAAAACGCCATCAAGGCATCGCCTATGAACTTGTCGATGGTGCCGTTACGTTTGCTAACCTCGGCGCCGATGAGCTCCAGATGCTCGTTGATAAACAAGGCGGTCTCTTGTGCATTCATCTGTTCGCTGAGGCTGGTAAAGCCGACAATATCGGTAAACATCACCGCCAAGACCCGCTCCTCAGAGGCTGCGGCCACCCGGTTTTCGCGTAGCAGTCGCGTAACCAAGGCCACCGGAACGTAGCGGCTGAAGGCCTTCAAACCGCCAAGCATGCGATTAAATGCATGGGTCAACTGGTTCATCTCTTGAATGCTGGAGCGATCAAGTGGTCGTACTTCGCGAATATCAAGCTCGCCAACCCGCGTTACCGCCAAGGCTGCCCGTCGCACAGGGGCCGACAGACGAATGGCTACCACCGCCGCCGCGACCAGCGCCAACAAAAGCAGTGCAAGCGCCGTAAGCCCCGTCCGGATGAGAGACTCGCGCCCCTCACTCAGCTGGTCAAGGGGCACCGTCCACGCCACTTTCACATGCAGATCTTTGACGTAGCTCTGCACTCCGCCAAGGATCAAGATAAAATCGCGGTCATTGTAGTTCACAACATCCGCGGAGTAGGGCGCATCCAGCATCTGGGAATAATGCGCGTCGCGCTCCCCCTTCTGCAACACCTCATGCAAATGCAGCAGCAAAGGGTCTTCCCCTCCGCTGGCTTTACTATGCTCAGGCAAGCCCGCCGCCATCAGCTGGTTGTTCTTATCCAGCAAAAAAACGAGCATATCGGGGGTGGAGAGATCCTGCATCAACGCGGACATGCGGCCAATGGACAACCAGAAAATCAACAGGTGTCCGGGTTTGGCGCCGCTGTTGATCGGATAATAATAGCGAATGAACCGGCGCTCAGGCGGCAAAGACAGGTCCGGCCCCTGCCAGAACGGGGTTTCTCCTTGCTGCAAAATCTTGAGCGCCTGCGAATATTCGCGGGATTCCCAAGTATAAAAGCTTCGCGTGCGTACGGCTGCCGCCTCAGTCTTGTGGGCCGTCGCGTCTTCGTCCTGCGAAATTTCAAAGACACGCCCACCAAACGCAACGATCGACAGCCGCTGTAAGTAACTGGTGGCAGAAGTCATGCCGAACCCGTAGGCATCCAGCTCTTCCTGCGTATCAATGACAAGCGATCCATCAAGATAGCCTCGTGCTGCGTAGGCGGCTTGATGCTCTATGCCGGTCACTGCATAGCGGATGTCCCGCTCCATCTGCGCCATGCGCGTTGTGGCCAGCAGGCCGAGGCTCTTCTCCAAGTTGACACGGGCGCTGTACCAGTTCAGCGCGAAAAACGCCGCCCCCACCAACAGCACCAAGGCGCAACTGCTTAGAGATAGCAAAATGGTCAGACTATACGCGCGTGCTCCCATGATCCCTGCAAGTGTTCCTGCCAGTTGCTCAACAAGGCACCAGCATACACGCAGGCGGTTAATAGGCTTTGGTACCACAGGATCTATAAGCCCTTTGATGTCCACTGGACAATTCTACGAGTAACAAAAGGGCTGGGCTGCAAACGGAAAAAGGAGGCGCGCTGCGCCTCCTTTTACAGTGTCCCCCGCTAAAAAGCCCTAGGCTTTTTGCGGTTGTGGTACATCGATCTCACCGTGGTAATCCACCGCGACACCATAGCTTGGGTCTTCCAGTACAGAAACCTCGACCATACGTCCGGCGCGCTTGAGCAGGCGCTTACAATCCGGCGTCAGGTGCCGCAAGTGCAAGGTTTTCCCTTGTGCTTCATAGCGGGTCGCCAATGCGTCGATGGCCTCAAGCGCAGAATGATCCACCACCCGTGAATTGATAAAGTCGACGATCACGTCATTTGGATCCCCAAGCGGATCGAAAATCTCTTGGAAGCCAGAGGCCGAACCGAAGAACAGCGGCCCTTCCAGCTTGTAGATTTTCTGCCCCTCGGAGTTCACTGTTGTTTGTGCCGCGATGCGTTTGGAAGCGTTCCATGCATAGGCCAGCGCAGAAACAATCACACCGACCACCACAGCAACGGCCAAATCCGAATACACAGTCACGCCGGTGACCAAGGCAATCACGATGGCATCGGTTTTCGGAATTTTGTGCAGGATCTTGAAGGTGTTCCAAGCAAACGTGCCTACAACCACCATAAACATCACCCCAACCAGCGCCGCCAGCGGGATTTGCTCAATCAAGGGCGATGCAAACAGAATGAAGATCAGCAGGAACAGCGCCGCACAGGTCCCGGCGATACGGGTGCGACCACCGGACTTCACGTTGATCATCGACTGGCCAATCATCGCACAACCGCCCATGCCACCAAAGAAGCCGGTGACGATGTTTGCCGCGCCTTGTGCCAAGCACTCTTTAGAAGCACCGCCCCGTTTGCCAGTCATTTCGCTCACAAGGTTGAGCGTCAACAGGCTTTCGATCAGGCCAATTGCCGCTAAGATCAAGGCGTACGGGAAAATGATCTGCAAGGTTTCAAGGCTCAGCGGCACCATTGGTATGTGAAATTGAGGCAAGCCACCGGCAATGGATGCCATATCACCAACAGTGTTCACTTCCAGACCAAGGCCAATCACCACACCGGACACCACCAGAATGCCAGCCAGCGGCGCCGGTACGATATTAGTGATCTTCGGCAGGCCCCACACCACCAGCATGGTCAACCCCACAAGGCCAAGCATCAGCGCCATGTCGTAGCCTTGTAGCCACATCATGTCGCCCGAAACCGGATCTGGTGTTTTAAACTGGGTCAACTGGGCAAGGAAAATCACGATCGCCAGCCCGTTTACAAAGCCCAGCATCACCGGGTGCGGCACCATGCGGATAAATTTGCCCCAGCGCAGCACGCCAAAGGCGACCTGCAAAATGCCCATAAGCACGACCGTGGCGAACAGATACTCCACCCCATGGGTGACCACGAGCGACACCATGACCACTGCCAGTGCGCCGGTTGCCCCGGAGATCATCCCCGGCCGGCCGCCAAACAATGCGGTGATCAAGCCAACAATAAAGGCTGCGTAGAGGCCAACAAGTGGATGTACATGAGCCACAAAGGCAAAAGCCACAGCTTCCGGAACCAAGGCCAGTGCCACGGTCAGCCCTGACAAAATTTCCGTTTTAAGCGAGCTGAGTGAATAGGGGGAGGATGAGGATGGCGCAGGCGCCTCGCCGGAAGAATGCAACGGCATCTCCTTTTGTTTTTCAAATTTCGTTGTTTGCAGGGCTATCGCAGTTTCTTAAAGGCTCTATGAAACCCAAGCAAAGGTTTTGCAAAGAACAAGGCCATCCCACGAAAGCATTCTCGCCCTTATAGGCAAAACCGGATGCGATGGAAACGTTTTAAACTGAATTTTCTAGTGCTGCTGTGTCATGGAGCGGGGCGGCTAGCGTGAAGATGCAGCTAACCGGTTGCCGTGCAGAGCGTATTTTCGAACAAAGCGGCAGCTACTTGGTACAGGACCTAACGATCTTTTCCCATATATACAGTGGAAAATCGAGGAATATACGTAGACGCGTCGTCGCTCATCATCATGCTGCCAAAATAGCTAGCGTTAGCTGCAGCACCAAAATTAATTCGCGGAGTGCCTTTATGAAGCCGACCAATCCTCTGTTCACCGGCATTAAGACGACTATTTTTGAGCATATGTCTGTGCTGGCGCGTGAGCACTCTGCTATCAATCTAGGGCAGGGGTTTCCAGATGCCGACGGGCCGACTGAAATGCTTGAGGCGGCGGGAAAAAAGCTGGCAAGTGGTCCGAACCAGTATCCCCCAATGCTCGGCGTGCCAGAGCTGCGCGCAGCGGTGGCTGCACACAACAAGCGCTTTTATGATCTAGATGTTGATCCGGCAAGCGAAGTGCTTGTTACCTCTGGGGCAACCGAAGCCTTGGCCGATAGCTTGATGGCGCTGGTGGAGCCGGGCGATGAGGTGATCCTTATCGAACCGCTATATGATTGCTACCTGCCGCTGGTGCAGCGCGCCGGTGGCATTCCGCGCCGTGTGCGCCTTTCTGCGCCTGATTGGCAGTTGGATTTGCAGGCGCTGGCCGAGGCGTTTAACGAAAACACCAAGGCTATCCTCATCAACAACCCAATGAATCCCGTTGGCAAAGTCTTCAGCCAAACAGAACTTAACGTTCTTTCACAGCTGATTGTTGAGAATGATTGCTACGCGATCTGTGATGAGGTTTACGAACATATTACCTTTGACGGGCACCGCCATATACCACTGATGAGCCTACCGGGCATGCGAGATCGCACCGTGCGTATTGGCTCCGCTGGGAAAACCTTTTCAATGACCGGCTGGAAGGTGGGTTACATCACGGCCGCTCCGCACTTGCTGGACCCTATCGCCAAAGCGCACCAGTTTGTTACTTTCACCACCCCGCCGCATTTACAAGCCGCCGTTGCACACGGCCTGCAAATGCCCTCGGAGTACTTTACTAAACTGGCACAGGACCTGAGCGAAAAGCGTGACCTGCTCGCCGCAGGGCTTACAAAGCTTGGCTTTTCCCTCTCCCCGTGTGATGGCACATATTTCCTCACCTGTGATGTGCGCCCGCTTGGGCTGGTGGCAGAACAAGCGGAAGCTAACGAAGCATCAGATGTGGCCCTATGCGAAAAAATGGTGAAAGAAGCAGGCGTTGCCGCTGTGCCGCTCTCTGCTTTTTATGTGTCTGATGCGCCCTCCAGCCACATTCGCTTTTGTATTTGTAAGTCAAAACCACTATTAGAAGAAGCGTTGGAGCGTTTGTCGGCATGGCCAGCCCTGCGATCGCTTAAAACGCTACAAGAAAACGAAACATAAAAAACACCTTTACCTGAGGGGTGCAGGGAAACCTTGCTCCCGCTAATACTTTGGAATACCAGCATGTCTAACCCTGTCCTAGTTGAAGTCATCCGCGGCAACTCTGTTGAAAGCCGGCACCGCGGAGCAATTGCTATTGTCGATGAAACCGGTGCTACCGTGCACGCTATCGGCGATGTCAGCGCATCTGTGTTTCCCCGCTCTGCCGTAAAAGCACTGCAGGCAATCCCCCTAATCGAGAGCGGTGCAGCCGAGGCGCTAGATTTTGACGAAGCTGAGCTGGCACTGGCTTGTTCCTCCCACAATGGCGAACAAATTCACGCCAATACCGCCCGTGGGATGTTGCGCAAAGCCGGGCTAGACGAAAGTGCGCTCCTTTGTGGTGTGCAATGGCCCAAGCATATGCAGGATCAGTTCGAACTCGTTAAAACCGACCAAAGCCCATGCCCGCTGCACAACAACTGCTCAGGCAAGCATGCGGGTTTTTTGGCCATGGCAAAAACGCTCGGCATCCCAACGGAAAACTACGTTGACTATGACCACCCCGTTCAGCGAGAGCTGCGCCAGGTGGTTGAGGAGATGACCGGCGGTATTCTAGGCCACGACAATTGCGGCTTGGACGGATGCTCTATCCCCACCTACGCGATTGAGCTGCAAAAAACAGCGCATGCCTTTGCCAAGTTCGGCACTGGTGCGGGGCTGGCGCCGCTGCGGGCCGAGGCGTGTGAACAACTCTACGAGGCCTGCGTTAACGAGCCTTACATGGTTGCAGGGCGAGACCGTTTCTGCACCAGTGTTATGGATCTATTCAAAGGTCGTGCTTTCCTGAAAACCGGTGCTGAAGGCGTGTTCTGCGCTTCTTTGCCGGAGCTGGGCTTTGGCGTGGCGCTAAAGTGCGATGATGGCGGCACCCGTGGGGCCGAGGCCATGATGGCCGGGGTGCTCGCTGGCCTGCTGAAGCTGGACAACAAAGAGCACAACGGCCTGAAGCCGTGGCTCAGCCAGCCACTGCATAATTTCAGCAAACGCCATGTGGGGGATGTGCGCGTGGTGGATGATGTTATGCGTCAGCTCCAAGCGCCGAAAGATTTGTAATCCGCACCGTCTGGCTTGCGAAGTGCAACAGCTGAGTGGCGCGGCACGAATGCTGGCCCTCAGTTGCCATGAAACGCGGCGAGCAGCTTTGAAACTGCCGCCGTGGCTGGCAAGGTGCCGCTGCGCACTGCTTGCATGATCTGCGGCAGTTCTTGCGAAACCGCCTCCGCCTCTTGGAAACTGTTGCGCAGATGCGCCTCGATCATCTCCCACATCCAGTCCACTTGCTGGTTTTGGCGTCGCCTTGCAAAGGCACCGCTTTCCTGCATTGCAGCTTTATAATCCAGCGCAAGCCGCCACAGCCTGTCCAGGTCCTCGCCCGTCAGCCCTGACATCGTGGTGACCGGCACCCGCCAACGCTGCGAACGGGGTGCCATCATGCTCAGTGCTGCCTTGTAGGCGCTTGCCGCCGATCGCGCCCGAGCAGCTCCCTCGCCATCGGCTTTGTTGACAGCGATAAGATCGGCAACTTCAAGTACGCCTTTTTTGATACCTTGCAACTCATCCCCCGCTCCCGGCAACATCATCACCAAGAAGCAATCGACCATTTGCGCCACGGTGGTTTCAGATTGTCCAATGCCAACGGTTTCTACCAGAATGACATCAAAGCCCACCGCTTCGCATAGCAGCATCGTTTCGCGTGTTTTGCTCGCAACGCCTCCAAGCGTGCCCGCTGAAGGAGAGGGGCGAATATAGGCATTGTCGTCATAGGCCAGCTTGGCCATGCGCGTTTTATCGCCCAATATAGCGCCGCCAGAGCGGGTGGAGGAGGGGTCCACGGCAAGCACCGCCACCTTGTGCCCTGCTTTGGTGAGCATGGAGCCTAGATTGTCAATTGTGGTTGATTTGCCAACTCCGGGAACTCCGGTAATGCCCACGCGAAACGCCTTGCCTGTGTGCGGCATAAGCTGTGAAAGCAGCGCTTCGGCTTGGCGGCGATGGTCGGCGCGCTTTGATTCAACAAGGGTGATTGCACGGGCCAATGCCGCGCGTTTCCCCGTTAGCAGGTCGTCGGTAAGCTGCGCGCTTACGCGATCAAGTTGCGTTGGTGTTATCGCCATCTTCGCCTATTTCCAATAAGTTGCAGGGGGCGACTTTAAAGCAAAACCTGCAACTTGCCTATTTACCGAAACAGACTAGAGGCCGCCGAAGCGCAGCGACATCGCCTCACCGCAACCTATAACCGCGCTGCGGGGCTTAGCGATAAACAACCGCTGTTCCAGCAGCCGTCACCATCAGCATGGAACCACCTTGGCCCACCGTCTCATAGTCAAGGTCAACACCAACCACCGCATTAGCGCCCAAATACTGCGCTTTAGCTTGCATCTCTGACAAAGCAATCCCGCGGGCTTTTTCCAGCTCCTGCTCATAGGCTCCAGAGCGCCCGCCGACAATATCACGAATACTGGCAAATAAATCTTTGAAAACATTGGCCCCAAGAATCGCCTCGCCGACAACAAGGCCCTTGTATTCAGTAATTTGCTTTCCCTCTAAATTATCCGTGGTCGTAACAAGCATCTAACGTTTCTCCATTTTTCTGTGCTGTTGCAATGTCGAGATTACGCTCGTGTTTTTCAAGAGTATCTCGAAATAGATGTGGATATTCAGCTTTACACAACCTAAAGTTGAAAGTCTTATTGTTTCTTTAACCACAATCTTAAATTGTATTGCCTAATATACTTAGTTAGAATTCAGGGGCTATTGTTATGTCGCGCTCACTTTCACTCCATCGGCTATCCGCCATTCTTCTCGTTTGCACAGCCCTCACCGCGTGTGGCGGAGGAGGCGGTGGCGGTGGCGGTGGCGGTGGTTATAGCCCGCCACCCGCTGGCGGTGGTGGTGGTGGCGGCGCTCCGGCTCCGGCTCCGGCCCCAGCTCCTGCCCCAGCTCCGGCCGGTGTTGGTGACCTCGCAAATGACCATTATATTGCGACAACGGCGGCGGTTGACGCAGTTAAGCTGATTAATGCCAGAAACCTTGCTGAGTATCAGAAAGTTGGTCGTAGTAACAATGCAACCAACCCATATTATCATGCAAATATACATTACGCACATGCACTAGGGCTCTATGGGCGAGGCGTTAGAATTGCTGTAATTGACAGTGGTTTTGTGCAATCACATCAGGAAATTCAGGGAAAGAGTGTACTAGCAGGCGGTAACACGAATGTCGCTGATCCTAATCGAATGGATAAGTTACAACACGGTACTGGTGTCGCAGCAGCTGCAGCTGGAAAAAAAGACGGCAAGGGCATGATGGGGGTCGCGCCTGAGGCGAGCCTGACGTTGATAACCAATGTGGAAGGATACACAAAAGCTGTTGAACGAGCGATCGACTCAGGTGCAACGGTACAAACCAACTCTTGGGGTTGGGTACAAAACGTGACGGGAGATGAAAAAACCCACGATGATGTTGTTGCGAACCGATTGCTGGGAAACTCTGCTGAAGTGGCAATTGAAAATGTGCTTGGTTGGGGAAGTAGAGGTGCGACAGTCAGGGATTATGTATTTGAACAAATTCGATTTGGCCTGCAGGGCGTTACCCTGTTTGCTCATAGTAACAATGAAGCGCTACCAAGCGCGGACATCAACACCAGTCTGCCTCTGTTTTTCCCACTACTGGAAGACAACTGGATAACGGTTGCAAATGCCTCTCCAACACTTTATGTGCCAGCAAGTGGCATCTACTATCAGAGATCGGTAGTAGATGCAGGTACCACACTACGACGCCATTCGAGCAAATGTTGGGAAACTGCCAGATACTGTATCACCGCCAATGGCAATATCACCACAGCAAAAATCGATAGGCTGACTGGAACCGCAGATAATGATTATGCCGGTACGGGCGGAACATCACATGCCACGCCGCAAGTTGCTGGCGCAATCGCAATCCTAGCGCAGGCTTTCCCCCGCCTACAGCCTTCTGAGTGGATAGACCGCATTTTAGCATCTGCAAACAATAACTTTAAGAACTTTGTCAAACAAGGCTCGGTGAACTTTGGCGATGGTATCACGCATGCTTACAGTGAAGAATTTGGTCACGGCTTTATGGACCTAAAAGCAGCACTGTTGCCCATCGGTAAGCTAGCTTTGGTTAAATCAGAAAGCGCGGTTCATGGCAGAGTGCCCGTTGCAGAAGCAACATTATCCGCACCCGCGGCGTTGTCAGGAACTATAAAAACACAGCTAAAATCTACCAACGTGGCGTTGTTTGACGCTTTGGGCACTGACTTTTATGTGGGCGCCGACACCCTAATTCAAGAAGAAGTAAAGCAATCAACTGCGGACGGGTTAACTAATCTTCTAAAGGCAACAGCCAGACCGCAATCGGAGAGTCTCGGTTTCCAATCGCTGTCTTTTTCCAGTCAAATAGCTGCCCCCTCTGTTCCGGGAATGAGCCTTGGTGCAGGCAGTGCTGCGGAGATTTCCGCATCTATGGGCTTTACAGCCAATCAAAGCCCAATCTCTAACGCACCTGACAGTTTGCTTAGCTTTGCCAGCAATGGCCTTGGCGCAGGCCTAAACTACAAGATGGAAAATGGTTCTTTTGCGGCGTTTTCCCTCATCGACACCACAGAACAAAATCAAGAGCGTTTTGCATTAGGCTTCAGTCGGTCCTTTGATTTTCCTGAGGCCGGGCGCATGAGTTTTTCCGCTGCGGCATTGCGAGAGCAAGGCTCATACTTTGGATTATCGCAGGAAAACGGTGAAGATTTTTCTGGTACATCGGGTGTTTTAGCGGCCGGATACTCATTGCCAGTCGGTGGTTTGGAGTTCTCCGCAGGTGTTCAGATTGGTATGACGACAGGTCAAGGCAATTTTTTCCTTACGCCGCAAGGCACGACGGTTTCGTCATCCTACCAGATTGCCCTTGCAAAAAGTGAGGTTTTTGCAAAAGGCGACAAGCTAACCTTCTCGCTAATGCAACCTTTGTATATCGAAAGTGGTCAAGCGAAATTGAAGCTTGCAAGCGGCAGGACCATAGACGGTGAAGTGCTCTTCAAAGAGATTGATCTGTCTTTGAAGCCAGAGGCGCGGCAATTCGATGTTGGTTTCGACTATGCAACACAACTGTCAGAAAACACCAACATGCGCCTTGGCGGCCATGTGAGCTTTAACGAAGGCTACCAAAGCGGCAAAACCGGCGCGACCGCCATGGCCGCGTTTGTGCATCGTTTTTGATGTTTACGCGCGAAGATTAGACCTGAGCCAACCATTGTGCTCCCAATTCTATAAGGTTACAACACCGGTATAAATTGGGGGCACGATTATGAAGATCAGGTACTTTGCTATTAATGTTGAGGCAAACACTCATCGCCGGGAAAGAATATTAGAGCAAGCTGCGCAGTTTGATATTCCCCTACAGATTCATAGGGCTATTACGCCAGCAACGCTGGATAAAGTTCCAAATACCTATCAACATAAAAAAGCAATTCGCCATTGGGGGCGGCGCTTAATGCCGACAGAATTAGCATGTGGGCTTTCGCACCTACAGTTGTGGCGCAATCTGTTGGAAGATCAAGAAGCAGATGCCTACGTTATTCTAGAAGATGATCTGGAAATTAAAACAGATATTAAAGCCATTATAGCGCAATGCCCTCTTGAAAAGACGGGTTTCATTAAATTAAGCGGTCAGCACCAACGCCCCATGCGCAAGCAGCAAGAACTATCTGGCGACTATGATCTCTACAAGTTAGCTTATGGCCCATTGGATGCTGGGTGCTACCTAGTGACAAAAGCAGCGGCGGAAAAGCTTGTGTGTTATTGTGCATCAATGCATATGGCGGTCGACGTGCTAATGGATAGATCTTACATACACGGCGCGGATGTTTTTGCAGTAATCCCTTATCCAACAAGAACAAGACAATGTCACGATCCTTCTAATCCTTTATACACGGATATTGGCTTGCGAAATTACAAGCATGAACCAGGGAAAAGTACTTTTGATAAGTATCGAACAAGGCTACTTCGATTGGTGTCAAGTGTTTTAAAACGCTATGCAGAATTGAAGCTTAAAATTGGATACTAGTATTCAGTCTAACTTAAACACTAGTGTTGGAGTTAGTTGCGTAGTCTTGGGGGAAAGTGTCAGAAATTTGTTCGTTCTAAACGATTGGATATTAAGGCCTTACCTACTGCAGTGCGAAGTATAAATTCTAATGCGCATACAAATGACAAATTAGTTTCACTCAGGCATTGCTGATATAATTCTTATGTATTGTATTTTCTATAATATTATTGTGTAATACAGTTTTAGTTGTATTTTATTGTGATGTTTTTTATTTCAGGGTTTTAAATGTGATCAAGTACCTTGCGATTAATGTGGAAAGCAACAAACCACGACGTGACCATATCCTTGCAGAGGCAAACCGTGTTGGGATCGATCTGAATCTATTCAATGCCATAACGCCAGAAACTAGCGGGCAGGTGAAACACGACTATGACCCTCAACGCACCACGCGCTGCTTTTGTATTGACCCAGTGCATTCCTGCTCATGCTACAGTGAGGAAAATGGTAGCGATGAGTGAGACATTGGAAGACGGTTTCAAGCGCTGGACAGCGAAGCGCAAATCGGCGCTTGTTATTGAGATCCTGCAGGGCAAGACGACGGTGGCCGAGGCTAGCCGTTCTTACGACCTGTCCC